>JAWKWD010000044.1:0-59196 GCA_041397805.1 Hyphomicrobiaceae bacterium | reverse complement strand
TCGTGATCGTCGAGCACAACCTCGACCTCGTTCTGGCACTCGCCGATCGCGTCTTCGCGCTGGAGCGCGGTTCGGTCTTCCACCAGGGTCCGGCAATCCAGCTTCTCGAGGACCTGGAAATGCGCAAGTCCGTCCTCTGGCTCTGAGGCCTGCCCCGAGCAGCGGCGCCTAACCGCCGCTGCCGGTGTGCACCGCGTGACGGACGCTCGCTGCCTCGACCCTGAGATTGAGCTCGAGCGCCTCGATCAGCCGGCAGGCGCGGTCGCTTGCCGCGTCGAGGGCAGCCGACAGGTCAGCCTGCGTAGCCGCCAAGGCCTCGAGGGCACGCGCCAGCCGCTGGACGGGTATCAAGTCATCGCCATTTTCGGTCATGGAAGGTCCAGCCTCGGGGTAGCGGGGCGAGACTGTGATGATCCGGTTAACCGAAAGTAAAATCCCGAGCCGTCGTATCAGGTCATGCGCTCGACCGCGACAGCGGTCGCCTCGCCGCCACCGATGCAGAGCGAAGCGATGCCTTTCCGCAGGCCGTGCTTCTCCATTGCCGTAAGCAGAGTGACGATGATGCGCGTGCCCGACGCACCGACCGGATGGCCGAGAGCACACGCGCCCCCGTGCACGTTGACCTTGTCGTGGGGCAGGTCGAGGTCGCGCATCGCCGCCATGGTGACGACGGCAAACGCCTCGTTGATCTCGTAGAGGTCGACGTCGCTAGCCGCCCAGCCGACTTGCTCGAGCACTTTGCGAATGGCGTAGATCGGCGCCGTGGTGAACTTCGCTGGTTCCTGCGCATGGCTGGAGACACCGAAGATGCGGGCAAGCGGCGTCAGCCCGCGCCGTTCCGCCTCGCTCGCCCGCATCAGAACCAGTGCTGCCCCGCCGTCCGAGATCGACGACGAGTTTGCGGGCGTCACTGTACCGTCCTTGGAGAAAGCGGGCCTCAACGTTGGAATTTTCGCAGGGTCTGCGGTGAACGGCTGCTCGTCGCGGGCATAGTCTGTATTGCCGCGACGACCCTCGACCGTGACAGGCGCGATTTCTGGTGAGAAGCTGCCGTCCTCGTTCGCTCTGCGCGCGCGTGTCAGGCTCTCGATGGCGAAAGAATCTTGTGCAGCGCGCGTGAACTGGTAAGCGGTCGCCGTCTCCTCGGCGTAGGTGCCCATCAGGCGACCCTTTTCGTAAGCGTCTTCCAAGCCGTCGTGGAACATGTGATCGCGCACCTCGGCGTGCCCCAGCCGGGCGCCCGCGCGCATCTTCGGCAGCAGATAAGGGGCATTCGTCATGCTCTCGAGTCCACCCGCCACGATCACGTCGCGCGGTCGCGCATGCAGGGCCTCGTAGCCCATCATCACCGTCTTCATGCCGGAGCCGCACATCTTGTTGACGGTCGTCGCCGGCACATGGTCGGGCAGGCCCGCGCCACGCGCCGCCTGACGGGCCGGTGCCTGACCGAGGCCAGCCGGCAGCACGCACCCCATAAGTATCTCCGAGACGTCGTCGCCCTGGAGCTTCGCGCGTTCCAGCGCCGCTCTGACGGCCACGGCGCCAAGGGCGGTTGCCGTCACGTCCTTGAACTGGCCCTGGAATGATCCGATCGGCGTGCGTGCCGTCGAGACGATGACGACCGGATCGGTAGATGTGCTAGACGTCGAGGACGGGGACGGCATGGCGACGGTTCCTTCGCGCAGGGAGAGCACTGTGAAAGGCTACAACACTCCAACCTTCGCAGGCGGTCAACCACTAGGCCGGTTGTGCGTTGTCGTGGCATTGACCCTGATTGCGTGCATTGGAGGCGGTGCGGTCTCCACGCTTGCCCACGTCGGCGCCACGGGCGTGGTTGGTGAGCGCATGGCTGCGATGACGTCGATGAAAAAGATCATGAAGGAGCTTGCGGCGATGGTGCGCGGAGAACGCGCGCTTTCGACGAAGCGTGTGGCCGACCATGCAGGAACGCTGCGTCAGCAGGCGCTCGCAATTCCCGGACTATTCCCCAAGGGAAGCAACATTCATCCGAGCGAGGCGCGTGCGCTCATCTGGCAGGAGTTCGAGACGTTCTCCGGTTACGCATATGACATGGCACGCGCTGCGGAAGTCCTGGCGCAATCAGTCCAACGTCCCTTGCCGCCGATCGACGGGGTCACGCAGAAGGCGCCGAATCTCGATTTCCGTGCCGCCTTTGCCGCGATCGGCGGCACATGCGGAGGCTGTCACAAGCGCTTTACCGACAAGAAGTGAGCAATCGAGGGTTCGGGAGCGGACATGACCAGGAACAGCTTGACGCGCTACGCTTCGCAGATGGATCGGCGCACTCTGCTCACGGCGGCCGCTTCGGCAGGTCTCAGCCCCTTGTTTGTAGCATTTCGTCCCGCACGCGCGACCTTGCCGATGGCCAGACTGGCCGTCCGCCTCGAAGCTCGCACCGGCCATGCGCAATTACTCGACGCCGGCGAGCCGCGAACCAGCATCTGGGGCTACAATGGAACGGTGCCCGGCCCGACGATCCGGATCGCGCGTGGCGGCGAGATCGAGGCAACGCTGGTGAACGGCCTCGACGAGGCGACGACAATTCACTGGCACGGCGTCCACATCGACAATGCAATGGATGGCGTCGCTCACTTGACGACGCCGCTCACCGAACCGGGTGCCACGTTCGACTATCGCTTCCACGTGCCTCACGCCGGCACCTACTGGTATCATCCCCACGCCCATAGGGCGATGCAGCAGGGGCGAGGCCTCTATGGCCTCCTCGTCGTCGAGGAGCGCGAACACGTCGCCGTCGACCGCGACCTCGCGCTGGTCATCGACGACTGGCGCCTGGAGAACGACGGCAGCATCGAAACGCGCAGTCTCGCCGGTCTGCATGATGCCGCCCATGCCGGCCGCCTCGGTAATGTGATCACGATCAATGGACAGCCGCTTGCGCAATTTCCTGTTCGTCGGCACGAGCGGCTGCGGATGCGGCTCTGCAATACCTGCAATGCGCGCTCACTGGAACTCAGGCTCGAGGACGTCGCAGTGCAACTCGTGGCTATCGATGGCATGCCGGTGCCGCCGATGGCGCTCGCCGACGGCCGCATCGACCTGCCGCCAGGGGGACGCGCCGACATCGTCGTGGATGTCACCGGTGCCGCAGGAACCCTCGCGGCAGTCACCGAGGTGTCACACCAGCGCCTTGTGCTGGGCCACCTGGCAGTCGCGGCAGGCGCGCCGACACGCGAACAGCGGCTGGATACACCGCTGCTGCTGCCATCGAACGGTGTTCCCCTGCCTGATCTCCGCGACGATCCGCTGGTCTTCGATCTCAGGATGGAGGGCGGGGCGATGGGCGGGATGCCGGAGATCGAGGTGCACGGCAAGCGCATGGACCTCCGCGAGGCTGCGCGACGGCATCGTATGGTGTGGGCTTTCAATGGCAAGGCGGATGCGCACGATGCGCCGGTGTTCAAGGTGAAGAGCGGGCGCCCCGTCGCCATCCGCATCGACAACGCGACCGCATGGCCGCACGCCATGCACCTGCACGGTCATCATTTCGTGGCGATCCAGCGCAGCACCGGCGCGCTGCGCCCCTGGCTGCACGACACCCTTCTCATGGGCCGACGCGAGACGGCGACACTCGCCTTCGTCGCCGGGAAGCCGGGCAGGTGGATGCTCCACTGTCACATGCTCGAGCATCAGATGAGCGGCATGAGCTGCTATTTCGAGGTCGAGGCCTGAACGCGTAAGGACCAGCGCACGGCTGTCTCTTCCCGCACGTCGCAGACCGCATCCCGCTAGTCCAGGAAACCCATGTACTTGGGCAGCCACAGCACGATCTGCGGGTAGGCGATGCAGAAGCCGAGAGCGATCAGCTGCAGGAGAACGAAAGGAATGATGCCCCGGTAGATATGGCCCATCGTCACCGACGGCGGCACGGTACCCTTCATATAGAAGAGCGCGAAGCCGAACGGTGGTGTCAGGAAAGCGGTCTGCATGTTGACGGCCATCAGTATCGCGAACCACAGCACCGCGATCTGCCCGTTCGGCACGATGCCGCCGAAGTCCGCCTTCATCAGGATCGGCCCGAATATGGGGATGACGACGAGGCAGATCTCGATCCAGTCGAAGAAGAAGCCCATCACGAAGATGAGCACCATCGTGAAGACGAGGATCTCGACGCCGGTGTCGATCCCCATCTTGACAAGGATTTCGTGCACCACGTCATCGCCACCGAGGGCGCGGAACACGTAGGAGAACAGCGTCGCGCCAAAGATGATGAAGAACACCATCGCGTTGGTCAGTGCCGAACTCTCGATGACGTCGAACATCGTCTTGAGGCTGAGGCGGCGATTGACGAGAGCGAGGATGATGGCTCCCGCGCAGCCGACACCCGCCGCCTCCGTCGGCGTCGCCCAGCCGAGGAAGATGGACCCCAGCACCAGGAAGATGAGGAACGCGGGCGGCGCGAAGCTCTTGAGCACCAGCGCCCACAGCTCCGCCGTCGTCTGCGGGCCGATGCTGGCATCGAGCGCCGGCGCGAGCGCAGGGTTCAGCGAGCAGCGGATGAAGATGTAGACGAGATAGGTGGTGCTCATCACCAGCCCCGGAATCACGGCGCCGATGAACAGCGTGCCGACGGGGATCTGCAGGAGGTCGCCCATGATCACCAGCATGATCGAGGGCGGGATGAGGATGCCGAGCGTACCGGCCGAGGCAATTGTGCCGACCGACATCTCCTTGTTGTAGTTGCCGTTGAGCATGACCGGCAGGGCGATCAGCGTCAGCATGATGACCGACGCACCGACGATACCCGTGGTCGCCGCCATGATGGTACCGAGGATGGTTACGGCCATTGCCAGGCCGCCGGGCACGCGCCGCAACAGCACCTGGAGGCAGAACAGCAGATCCTCCGCGACCCTGCTCTTCTCGAGCATGGTGCCCATGAACACGAACATCGGCACGGCGACGAGCACCTGGTTCTCGACCGCGGTGCCGTAGACGCGCGGCATCAGGTTCGCGAACTGGATGAGGCTGAACACGCCGAAATAGACGCCGAGAAGGCCGAAGAAGATGCCGATGGCGCCGAGCACGAAGGCGACGGGATAGCCCACGAACATGATGAACGTGAGCACGAAGAACATGAGCACCGCGAGGTGGTCGGTGATCCACTCGATCATGGCTGCCCTCTCAATGCGCAGCCGCGGCCGGCATGGCGCGCTGGCGGTCGTCGGGCGAGCCGAACAGGAAGACGAAGCGGCGGATCATGACCGAGATCACCGCGAGCAGAACGGAGAGGAACCCGAAGAACAGGAAGCCCTTCACGATCCATCGCCGTGACAGCCCATTAGGGGCCGACGACGACTCGTTCTGCCAGAACGATACCGTGAAGAAGTCCCAGGCATAGGGCACCGCGAAATAGAGATAGGGCAGCGCGAAGAAGATGCAGCCGAACAGTTCGAGCGATGCCTGGCTGCGGTCAGACAGCGTGCCCGTGACGATGTCGATGCGCACGTGCGCATTGCGAACGTATGCATAGCCGATCCAGGTGAGGAACAGCACGGCGTGCAGGTGCCACTGCAGCTCCTGCAGCGGTGTCGAACCCCAACCATAGGGCAATTGGAAGCCGAACTTGCGGCTGACCACGTCGAAGCAGATCACGATCACATTCGCGAGGAAGCACCAGCCGAACGTATAGGCGATCCATTTGAGCGTGAGATCGATGAGATCAGAAATCGCAAGCAGCGGCTTCATCATTCCCTCCGGGCTGGCCGGTGCGCCAATCGCTCCACCTGCCGCATGCTTCCGTGCCTGCCAACGCCCCCCCCGCGCCAGCGAGCACCCAAGAAAGAAACAGGATCGGAGGCGCCTGCCTCCGATCCCGCGTTCAGTCGAGCAGACTCACTTCAGGTAGCCGTTGGCCTTCCAGACGGCATAGCCCTCGCGGAACTTGGAGTAGCTGTCCCAAGCCTTCTTGAATTCCGGGCTTTTCTCCGCCTGCTCCTTGGCGACCTCGTTCCACTTGTCCTCGAAGGCCTTCAAGAACTCCGGGCTCCACTGCTTGATGGTAACACCCTTCTTCTGCAACTCTGCCATCGCGGCGAACTGCTTGGCCTCGCCCTCCGCGAACTGCTCCATCATCTGTGCCGTGCAGGCGACATCGACCATGGTCTTCTGTGCCGGCGACAGCTCGGCCCACTTCTTCTTCGAGAAGTAGAGCACGTTGAAGGTCGCCTGCTGGTGCCAGCCCGGGAAGTAGTAGAACTTCGCCACCTGATGGAAACCGAGTGTCAGGTCCATCGTCGGCATCGAGAACTCGGTCGCGTCGATAGTGCCGAGTTGGAGCGCCTGGAAGATTTCACCGGCCTGCAGCAGCTGCGTCGAAACACCGAGCTTCTGCATGACGTTGGCGCCGAGGCCGAAGAAGCGCATCTTCAAGCCTTTGAGGTCGTCCAGCGTCTTGATCTCTTTGCGGAACCAACCGGACGCCTCCGGTGAGATGACGCCGCACAGTCGCGGCACGATGTTGTACTTGGCGTGGAGATCCTCCATCAGCTTCTGTCCGCCGCCATAGCGCATCCAGGCGATGTATTCGCCGACGCCCGGGCCGAACGGCACCGAAGCGAACATCGCGAAGGCGATGTCCTTTCCGGTGAAGAAGCCGGTCACGGTCCAGGCTGCGTCGAGAGAACCGTTGGAGATCGCATCGAAGTACTGACCAGCCGGCACCAGTGCGCCCGGCTCGAAGAACTTGATGTCGATCGAGCCGCTCGACATGTCCCGCAACGACTTGACGATGCGGTTTTGTGCGGGGCCGAGAATGCCCGTCGTCGATGGGAAGGCGCCGCCCATCTGGATGCGCACCTTCTTGTCGGCGGCATGAGCGTTGGGGACGGCGAGCAGGCTCGCGCACGCGGCGGCGGCGAGCCATGACTTGAGGTGCATGGAGACCCTCCAGATTGTTTCCTCCGCTCCGAACCCCGACTCACGGGCTGCGACCCTCCGAGGAGCCGCCTTGTCCCGTGCTGCCGCCGCCGGATGGCCCACGTCAGACTCATGCCAGGGATCGGATGCAAATCGGTCTGATCAGACCGGACATCACGCTGACATGCAGGGTGCCTGCTTGTCAAAGTGTCGACAGCCCCCGCAGACGAGAATCTTCCGATCGGAACGCACCCGTCTTGATGGGGCTGCGCAATCTTTGGGCAGTTGCCCCCGGATCGCTGCGGCCCGGACCTCTCCGACACCGCTCAGGCACCGGCGCCGAGTTCGTCCGCCATGGCGGCGACGGCGTCGGCGTAGACTTGCGCGCCGAGCACGATGTCGTCGTCCGAGGTGTTTTCCGTCCAATGATGCGAGATCCCCCCGATGGACGGGACGAACAGCATGCCGGCCGGCATCCTGGTCGACATGATCTGAGCGTCGTGACCGGCACCCGACGGCATGCGCACAGCCTTGCCTGGAGCGTGGCGCTCAGCGGCCCGCTCAATGGCCGCCTGGATGCGCGGGTCCATCACTGCCGGAAAGCTTTTACGAAGACATTCAGACATCACCCTGCACGGACCTTTCGCGTCGTGCGCCCTGGCGACGTCGTGGATGGCCGCCTCCATGCGCTCGAGCGTCTCGGGATCGGCATCACGGATCTGGAACAGCATCTCCGCGCGGCCGGGAATGATGCTCGGCGCACCGGGCTCGAGAGCGATACGCCCGGTCGTCCAGACACTGCGCTCACCGGCGACCTCGGGCATGCGCGCCTCGAGCGCCATGATTATGCGGTTGAGAGCCACACCGGCGTCTTTGCGGATCGCCATTCGGGTCGTCCCGGCGTGGTTCTGGACACCCTCGACGACGATGCGGAATTGCCAGATGCCGACGATCGAAGTGACAACTCCAATCTTGAGATCGTTGGCCTCCAGCCAGTCGCCCTGCTCGATGTGCGCTTCGAGAAAGCCGACATAGCGCCCTTCCGGGACGCGCAGGCGCGGTTTGCCTGCATGCCCCGCTGTCGCGAGCGCATCGCGCAGGGTGGTGCCACGCGTGCGATCCTGTCCGGCGTCGATGTCGGCCTCGCTCACCTGGCCGGCGAGCGAGCGCGAGCCGAGGAAGAAGCCGAAGTGCCCCTCCTCGTCGGCAAACGAGACCACGTCGACGGGGACGTGCGCCGTCGTCGGGTCGGCAGCGAGCGCGCGCGCCGCCTCGAGCGCATAGATCACCCCGAGCGGCCCGTCGAGCCAGCCGGCTTGGTTCTGGCTCTCCAGATGCGAACCTACCAGAATACGCCCGCCCGGCCGCGACGTTTCACAGAGCACGTTGCCGATGCCGTCGATGGTGGGCGCAAGGCCCGCGTCGGCCGCCCGGCCGGCGAGCCAGAGCAGCGAGGCCGTATGTTCGGCAGAGTAGGTCGGCCGGTGCACCCCGGTCTCGTAGCGCCCGAAGTCCCTGAGGCGGTTGAGGTCGGCAAGAACGCGCGCGCCGTCGATCTTCGGCATCCGTCACTCCCTTGGCTGGCGGCGGCTCGCTGGTGCGGAACCTGGCTGATAGTCTCGCGCGTCGGGCCGCGCGCCCCAGACAAACAGAAGGGAAGCGACGATGGCAAGTCTCGAGGGAAAATGCGCAATGGTGACCGGCGCCGCAAACGGCATCGGCGCCGCAATCGCCGAGCGACTGCACGGTGACGGCGCGCAAGTGGTGATCGCCGACATCGATGTCGCGGCGGCGTCGACATTGGCTGGCCGGCTCGGCGATCGGGCGACCGCCATCCAGCTCGACGTGCGCCAGCGTCAGAACTGTGAAGATGCCGTCGCCGGGACGGTCGCCCGCCTCGGTCGCCTCGACATCCTCGTCGCCAACGCCGGCATCATGAGCCGCGCCCCGTTCCTCGAGATGACGCCGGAGTTCTGGAGCAACGTGATCGAGACCAACCTCTACGGCACGTTTTTCACCGCCCAGGCCGCTGCCCGCCAGATGGTGGCCCAGAATGCGACGGCGGCCGGCCGGGGACGAGGCGGACGCATCGTCACCATATCCTCCAACTCGGGAATGAACGGTGGACGCGGGCGCGCGGCCTACGGAGCCAGCAAGGCCGGCATCATCAACCTCACGCAATCGATGTCGATCGAGCTCGCCGGGCACGGCATTCTCGTCAACTGCGTCGCACCTGCCGCGATCAGGACCCAGGCCATGCGCGGCCCGCTCCCCGAGGCCTTCAAGGCGCGCATGCCTCTCGCCCGGCATGGCGAAGCGCACGAGGTCGCCGCGGTCGTGGCATTTCTCGTCTCGGACGAGGCGAGCTTCGTCACCGGCCAGACCTACGCGGTCGACGGCGGCTTCACGACGGCGGGCGTGATGGAGGGCTGAAGGGCCGCCGCGGTTGGCGGCAATGTGATCTGAGCCGACTATGCCGACGAGCGAAGCCGTGGCAGAGTAGTTGTCATGTATGATCGGGTCATCGTTCGCACGTGCCGCATCCTGGCGCTGACGGCGCTGGCCGCGGTATTACTCCTGTCCGTGACATCAACCGGCGCTGAGGCCCAGTCGAGAACCCTGCCGCCGCCGGCCGCCCAACCGACGGTCGACGTCGAGCTGGTGCTTGCGGTCGACGTCTCCCTGTCGATGGACTTGGACGAGCAGCGCCTGCAGCGCGACGGCTATGTGGCGGCGTTCCGCCACCCGGACGTGATCCGAGCCATCACCTCGGGTGGGCTCGGGCGGATCGCAGTGGTGTTCGTCGAGTGGGCCGGTGCCGGCATCCAGTCCGTCGTCCTCGACTGGCGCGTCATCGACAGCGCTGCCGCCGCACACAGGTTCGCCGACGACCTCGCCGCCAAGCCGATATCGCGCGCCCGCATGACCTCCATCTCAGGCGCCATCGAGTTCGCCAGCATGCTGTTCCAGTCGAGCGGCGAACGCGGCCTGCGTCGGGTCGTCGACATTTCCGGGGACGGGCCGAACAACTCGGGCAAGCCGGTTGCCGACGCGCGCGACGAGCTTGTGCGCCAGGGCGTGATCATCAACGGCCTTCCGATCATGTTGAAGGCGACCAGCCGCTCGGGCTTCTTCGACATCTCGGCCCTCGACCGATATTACAGGGACTGCGTCATCGGTGGCCCAGGCGCCTTCGTAATTCCGGTCAAGGCGGTCGGGGAGTTTCCCGCCGCGATCCGCCAGAAGCTGCTGCTGGAGATAGCGGGCCTCGTGCCCGAGCGGCCGGCTGGCGTCATCCGGACCCAGGCGACCGGCCGGCCCGCCGAGGCTCCCAAGGATGGCATCGACTGCATGATCGGCGAGAAGCTCTGGCAGCGCTATCTGCTCGACCGCTTCAGCGAGTGATCCTGCCCGCGCGCCCGAGAGCGCGATCCTACACCCGGAACCCCATGGACGAGATTCTGCCGCACGCCGGCCGCCGCATGGTCGCGCGGACGCCCTGCGTCTGCCGTAGGCGGACGTTAACTCCGAATTAGGGTTTATTCCGACATTTGATGGCGCATGTACGCGTATCGTCGCCGACCAGTGCTGGCCTTCATGCTCGTTGCACTCTGCACGATCGCGAGCGGCTGTTCCAGCGTGTCGGAGAGGCGGTCCGTCGAGCGCCCGAAATCGCGAGACATCAAAGTCGAACGCGCGCCGCCGACGTTTCCCACATTCCTGCGCCAGGACCGCTGGAGGAGCGCGGAGGAAGAGGCTTGCCTGGCCTCGGGCGTCGTTCGCTCGAGCCCGTCTGTCGCGTTCCGTTCATCACTTGGTGGTCCAGGCGGCTGTCACGTCATCCGCCCGCTCGAGGTTGCGGCGATCGGCCCGCAGCACGTGGCCCTGCGCCCGTCCGCCACGCTGCAATGTCCGATGGTGCCGGCGATCGAACATTGGCTCACCACAGTGGTGGCGCCGGCAGCGCGGCGGCATCTGCGCGGTGAGGTGGTGGAGCTCAAGGTTGCATCATCCTACTCGTGCCGGCGCATCAACGGCAGTGGACGGCTTTCGGAGCACGGCCGCGCCAATGCCATCGACATCTCGGCCTTTCACCTCGCAGACGGCCGCACGGTGGTCGTGAAATCCGGCTGGCGCGGCGCTGCGCCCGAGAGCGGCTTCCTGCGCGAGGTGCACCGCGGCGCCTGCGCCACGTTCAATACCGTGCTGGGTCCGAACGCTGACGCCTACCACCACGATCATTTTCATTTCGACCTTGCCCGCCACGGGCGCGACGGCAGCTATCGGGTTTGTCGCTGAACCCCCTTCCCGTCACGCGCCGCCAGCATCATTCGCCGAACACCGACCCGCGCTTGCCGAGATTGCGGAACAACTGCTGGACGATCGTCTCGTCATTGGTGTTGGCGGAAGGCGTGGTGCGAGAGATGTAGTCGAATACCTTGCCGTCCTTCATGCCGTACTGGGCGACCCTGTCGACGCTGCCTGTCTGCGTGAAGTAGACGGCGACGATCTGGCGATCGACTTCATTGGGCGCGAAGAACGCCTGCTGTTTCGTGGTCTGCGAGATGTAATAGTAGGCGGTGCCCGACTTCAGCGGCGAGGTCGTCGTCGGCGTGCCAAGGGACGCGCGGACCTGATCCTGGCCCATGCCGGGGCTGATCTGCTGAAGGTCGGTCTGGCGGAAATGGTGGCCATGTCGGACAACGGTCTCGGCACAGCCCGCGGTCAGCCCGAGCACGACGGCCAGCACGAACCCGCCTGTGATCCGCGCCACTGGAGCCCTAAGCCTGCCATGGGTTGCGCCAGCATCTGTCGTGCGCATCAATGCGTTCCCCCGACGAATCGTTGCCCCGCCCGTGATCATCGACTACCTGCACGGCGACGGGCTTGGCAACACCACCGTGTCCGACGTCCACTTAGGATTGGCGAACGAGAGCCGCCCCGCGGACCTACCGTCCAAGCACTCACGCACAGAGCACGCCGCCACCATGGACAAACCGATCGTGCCCTATTGGGTCGTTGCCGTCGGCCTCATGATCGTGCTGTCCGGCATTGCCGACCTGATACGCCGACGGTCACGTCCTTCGCGAGTGGCATCAAAGCTTTATGGCCTGATCGTGACCGCCTCGCGGCAGCCGTCACTGTACGCCGATGGTGGCGTCCCCGACACACAAGAAGGCCGCTTCGAGGCGCTCGCCCTCCATACGGTACTGGTGCTCGAGCGTCTGCTCGCCGAAGGCGCAGAAGGCGCCCGCGTCGCACGCGGTCTCGTCGAGACGCTGATCGCCGACATCGACGATCAGATGCGCGAGATGGGCGTGGGCGATCTGACGGTGCCGAAGCGAGTCAAAAAAGCCGCAGGCGCCGTCTATGATCGGCTCGGCGCCTATCGCCCGGCGTTCGCCACAGAAGATGCCGAGGCTCTGACGGCAGCCTTCGCACGCTTCGGACTGTTGCCAGACAGCCACACGCCGACGTCACAAGAGGGGGCGTGTACATCTCTTGCGCGCTACACCCTTGCCGCACGGCGATCCCTGCAAGCACAGCCGGCAAGGGCACTGCTGGACGGACGCGTGGAGTTCCCGGACTATCGCCCTGACAGGCCGGGCAACCACGCTGCCGTCACCTGAATTGCCTTCGAACGTGGAGGTCACCGATGCGTCACTCGAATCCAACCGACGGTCTGCCGGTACCATCCCCGCCCTGGTGTCTGGACTGGTCGATCGCGGCCGAGCGTGTTGCCGACGAACCAGTCGCGGTGGAACGTCATGCCGACGCCGACGAACGGGCGGCCCTCGCCGCAGCACTCGGCGTACTCGCCGTGGAGGCGGCCGGTGTCGTGGCGACCGCGCGCCCGAAAGGTGCTGGCCGCATTCTGCTCGATGGCCGCGCAACCGCGACCATCCGCCAAGCCTGCGTGGTGACGCTCGAGCCGGTCACGCAGGAGCTCGACGAACCATTTTCCGTCGCATTCTGGCCACCCGATCAGATCGTTCCCGAGACGCGGCCCGAGGTCGAGATCGGTGAAGCCGACGATCCCGAGCCGCTGGAGCTGGCGGGTGTACCGCTCGGCCGCATCGCCTATGAGACGATCGCCGCGGCCGTCGATCTTTATCCGCGCGCGGAAGGTGCCAGTCTCGAGTTGTCGATCGAGCCGGAAAGCGCTCGCGAAAGCCCGTTTGCGATCCTCCGAAAGCTCAAGGGAACCGGCTCTGCCGACGACAGCACCTGAGCGTGCGCGTATCGCGACGGCACGAAATCAGTTGCGGCCCGATTGCCAATCGCTATGGTCGCGCCGCCTGCCGACCCGGCAGCCGCCAATCATGGCGCACCTCTCACCAGGGCCCCGCCCTGGCGACCCTGACGAGCAACGCACTCCGGCAATGACGTCGTCGCGAACACTGGCGCTCGATGCGATGGGCGGTGACCACGGCCCGAGCGTCACCATTGCCGGCGCGGCGCTGTCCGCAGTCCGCCATCCGGCGATCAGCTTCATCCTGTGCGGCAACGAGGCGACGATCCGTTCAGAGCTGGAGCGCCATCCCGCCCTCGCCGGCCGTACGCGCATCGTCCATACCGACCTGACCGTGGCCATGGACGACAAGCCGAGCCAGGCGCTCCGCCGCGGCAAAGGCACCAGCATGTGGCTCGCGCTCGAGGCTGTGCAGCGCGGCGAGGCTGACGTCGCGGTCTCGGCTGGCAATACCGGTGCGCTGATGGCGATGTCGAAGCTCATCCTGCGTCCGATCTCGGACGTGGAGCGGCCTGCCATCGCCGCACTCTGGCCGACCATCCGCAGCGAGTGCATCGTGCTCGACGTCGGCGCCAATATCGGAGCGGATGCAACACAGCTCTGCGATTTCGCGTTGATGGGCGCGGCGATGGCACGCGCACTGTTCCAGATGGAGCGGCCGAGCGTCGGATTGCTCAACGTCGGCACCGAAGAAATCAAGGGCGCGGATGAGGTCAAGGAGGCGCATGCCTGGCTGCGCGCCATGCCTCAGACCGCCCTGCCATTCGATTACCGTGGCTTCATCGAGGGCGACGAGATCGGCCAGGGACGCGTCGATGTCGTCGTCGTGGAGGGCTTCGCCGGCAACATTGCCCTCAAGACTGCCGAAGGCACCGCCCGCCAGATCGGTCAATACATCCGCGACGCACTGACGCGCTCCCTGATGTCGAAGCTCGGTGCGCTTCTCGCGCGCGGCGGGCTGCAAGTGCTGAAGCACAAGATGGATCCGCGCCGGGTCAACGGCGGCACGTTCCTCGGCCTGAACGGCATCACCATCAAGAGTCACGGCGGCACCGACGCTCTCGGCTTTGCGAGCGCCGTCGATCTCGGCTACGACATGGCCGAGCGCGAACTCGTGCCGCGTCTGAAATCCGACGTCGAGACGTTCCACGGCGCGCTGGCCTCGCGCGCAACCGGCTGAGCCGGCGAGGAGCTTCGTGCACGGCGCCGCAGCGCCGACATCCTGAGCGGACGTCGCAAGAGCAACGAGGGGGATACACCGTGGCCGTCAACCGCTCCGTCATTCGTGGCGTCGGCGCCTACCTGCCGAAGCGTGTCGTCACCAATGCCGAGCTGTCGCGCCTTGTCGACACATCCGACGACTGGATCGTCGAGCGCACCGGCATACGAAGCCGCCACATCGCCGACGAGGGCGAACTGACCTCCGACCTCGGCACCGCCGCCGCCCGCCAGGCACTCGTGCGAGCCGGCATCGATCCGGTCGACATCGACCTGGTTATCTGCGCGACGGCGACACCCGACCGCACCTTCCCGGCGACCGCCGTGCGGATCCAGGCGAACCTCGGTGTCACGAAAGGCGCCGCCTTCGACATTCAGGCAGTCTGCTCGGGGTTCGTCTACGCGCTGGCCACAGCCGACAATTTCCTGAGGTCAGGCCAGCATCGACGCGCGCTGGTGATCGGCGCCGAGACCTTCTCGCGCATTCTCGACTGGTCGGACCGCACCACCTGCGTGCTGTTCGGTGACGGGGCCGGTGCGGTCGTGCTGGAAACACAGCCACAGTCCGGCGGTCGGGGAGACCGCGGCATCCTGGCCACGCGACTGCGCTCCGACGGGCGCTTCGAGGAACTGCTCTATGTCGACGGCGGCCCCGGTTCGACCAAGACCACCGGCCACCTTCGCATGAACGGCCGCGAGGTGTTCCGTCATGCCGTCCAGAAAATTTCCGGCGTGATCGAGGAGACGCTGGTGATGACCGGCTATTCGGCCGATGAGATCGACCTGTTCGTTCCGCACCAGGCCAATGCGCGCATTCTGGACGGCATTGCCAAGAAGCTCGGCGTCTCGCCCGAGAAGATCGTCATGACGCTGGCCCAACACGGCAACACATCCGCCGCTTCCATTCCGCTCGCCCTCAACGCGGCGCTGGAAAGCCATCGCCTCGGCGAGGGCAAGCTCGTCCTCATGGAAGCAATGGGCGGCGGTTTCACGTGGGGCGCGGCCCTGACACGGTGGTAGCGCCGGTTTGCGGATCCCGGTAATCCAGCTAAACATCGTGTAGAAATGGGCCCGACCGCCGTGCGCATCGGACAGGCGGGGCATCGAGCGCAAGCGGACGGGTGCTTTCCGGAACAGCCTCCGGCATCGTACGGGCATGCGGCGGCCCAACAAAACTACTGCTTTTTCAGCCGCTTGCGAGAGCCCGTGATTGACCCTTTCGCCACTTGCCGCTACCATCCGGCCGCTCAGCACTGGGAGGCAACCGGATCATGGGCGCAAAGACACTCACGCGTGCAGACCTCGCGGACGCGGTCGTCGAGCAGATCGGCCTACCGCGCAACGAATCGCAGGAACTCGTCGAACTCGTACTCAGCGAGATCTCTGCAGCCTTGGCGCGCGGCGAGCCCGTCAAGCTGTCGTCGTTCGGCTCGTTCGGCATCCGCGAGAAGGGCCAGCGCATCGGTCGCAATCCGAAAACCGGCGAGGAAGTGCCGATCACACCCCGTCGGGTCCTGGTGTTCCGTCCGTCGAATATCATGAAGGACCGGATCAATCAGGGTCTCGTCAAGCGCAGGGCTGCCGAATGAAGGCGGCGCGCAAATCTTCGGCGGAGGTCCGCGACACGGCGCCGAGCGAAGGCGAACCTCGGGGACAGGATCGTCGCAAGGCCGCCCAGGCCTTCCGCACCATCGCCGAAGTGTCGCAAGAACTCGGCGTCGCCAAGCACGTGCTCCGCTTCTGGGAGGCGAAGTTCGGACAGCTGCGCCCGATGAAACGCGGCGGCGGGCGACGGTTCTATCGGCCCGACGACGTCGAGCTGTTGCGCGGGATCCGCCATCTGCTGCAGGCGGAGGCTTTCACGATCAAGGGCGTGCAGAAGATTCTGCGCGAGCAGGGGGTCGAGACCGTCAAGCGCATCGGCACGGCGCCTGACGGAGCGGCGGGATCCGGCGCCGGCTCGCGGCGGTCGCGCGCGACCGCCAGCACGCCAGGTTCTGCGGCGACCTCGAAAGGCGCGCCGACGCGGGTCGATTCGACGCGTGGTGCCGGCGAGCCGGCCGCAGCGCGTGTCGAGACGGCCCTACGCGCCGCGATTGCCGAGCTCGAGGCGATACGGACCGGGCTCTCCGCGGCGCGCGAGGCAGCTCGAGTGCACGCCGGCCGCACGTGACGGACACGCCCCGCCTCGCCGGTTTGTCCGCAGCTTCACGGGCTCGCCGTCAGACAGTGGCTCTACCGCTCGAGGTATGGCACGTCGATCTCGCAGCGAGCGGAACAGCGCTGTGCCTGCTTGAGCGCGAAGAGCCGCGTCTTTCCGAGGAAGAGCGCCGGTGGTCGGAAACCGGCCTCGATGGCTGCCGCAGGGCGACCCGCATCGCGCTGCGCCTGTTGCTCGAACGCGCACTGACGACAGCCGATGCACTGGCGCTGCGTCGTACACCACTGCCGCGGGAGGCGGGCGGACGACCGCGCCTGCCGCAAGGCTTGCGGCCAGTATTCTCGCTGTCGCACTGCGGCAGCGATGCACTCGTCGCAATTTCGCAAGATGGGCCGGTAGGCATCGACCTCGAGGCACCACGGCGGCTCATGATGCCGGCCGACAGGCGCAGAGCGATCGTCGCCGCGGCCTCGACGCTTGGACCATGGCCGCAGCACCGTTCCCGGATCGCCGCCGACGACGAGGCCGTACTGGTCGCGTGGACCCGCCTCGAAGCGGTCGGCAAGGCACATGGCACAGGCGTCGCCGCCGTGCTCGCCGAGCACGGCGTGCTGGCACGCGGCGCCGGCCACGACGCGGCCGCCGAGCAAGCCCCGCTCGCTGTCGATGACCTGCCGTTGCCCCGCGGCCTGTTCGCTGCCATCGCGCGTGCGCCGCACGTTGCCGTGCCTGCCATCCGCCGTCTGCCGACGGAGCCGGATACTCTGGCGCGGCTGACCGATCAGCCCTGTTGACCCGACCGACGGCGCATTGCAAAACAGCGACTTGGCGGAGCGTAGCGCAGCCTGGTTAGCGCACCAGTCTGGGGGACTGGGGGTCGGGAGTTCAAATCTCCCCGCTCCGACCAATGAAATCAGTGACTTACGCCAAGACCCAAACTCTTCCTGCAGGCCCGGCTCCCAACTCGCTACGACAAACCTGCTCGATGGTGAGGTTTCTTGGGGGCGAAACTGGTGGCCTGGGGCGCGGCGCCGGTGCGGCATGGCCCGTCGGTGGTGGCAGAGCCGGGGCTGCCGCCAGGGTCGTCGCGCAAACCTTCGTTTCTGCAGGCGATTCGAGATCGACGACGATCTCGGCCATTTTCCGGCGGCCCGCGAGATTGCAAAAACTGGTTGGGCATGGGTGCCCTTAGACCGTTGTGCAATGATGGTCGCTCAGATGCTTTGGTACGGCCCTACTTCCGCTTTGGCAATGCTGGAGGGACAGTTGGGCCACAGCTCGCATCGCCGCAGCGCTTCAGGAGACACGTCTCGAACCGCAGGGAATTCCCTCCGCTTATCGCGACACACCGAATGGCCGCCCGCCCGCCGTGCCCGCGCTCACAGAACGATGACGACGCCGTGTGCTGCGAATTCGATCTCGACAGCGCGGCCGAAAGCAAACGGCGTGACAACGTTCTGGTCGACGACGAACAGCTGTCCGATCTGACTTTCGACGACGTATTCCATATGGGTTCCGAGGTATGCAGCCTTGATTATGATCCCGCTGAGCGCCGCGCCGCTCGCGGCCGGGATACCCGACAGCCGGATCGCCTCAGGGCGAATTGCAAGTCGCACCGGCCCCACCGGCACGGCCCTTCGCTTCAACCGCATCTCGTGACCGGCGATCCTGACGATCGCAAATTCGTTCTCGATGCGTACGACCTCTCCATTGGCGCTGTTCGAATCGCCGATGAAATCGGCAACGAAGCCGCTCGCCGGCTGCTCGTAGAGTTCGCGTGGCGCGCCCTCCTGCGCGATCCGACCGTCACTCATCACGATGATGCGGTCTGAGACGGCGAGCGCCTCCTGCTGGTCGTGCGTCACGTAGGCGACGGTCAGTCTCAGGCGCTGCTGGAGTTCGCGGATCTCTTCGCGGACGCGGCGGCGCAGCTTGGCGTCGAGATTCGAGAGCGGCTCGTCGAACAGCAGGACCTCGGGTTCGAGGACAAGCGCGCGCGCGACCGCCACGCGCTGCTGTTGGCCGCCCGATAGTTCGGACGGCAAGCGATTTTCGAGACCGCTGAGGCCGACGAGGGCCAGCTTGGCCGCGGCCATCTCGTGGGCAACCGGCTTTTTCATTCCGCTGACGAGGGGGCCGTACGCGGCGTTCTCCAGTACCGTCATATGCGGGAAGAGGGCATAGGATTGGAACACCATGGACACGTTGCGGTCGGCGGCGGACAGGCGCGTGACGTCACACCCGGCGATCCGGATGGTACCGGCGCTCGGCATCTCGAGGCCGGCGATCATGCGCAGCGTCGTGGTCTTGCCGCAGCCCGAGGGCCCGAGCAGGGTGACCAGCGTCGCCGGCGCGATGGCGAACGAGATGTCCTCGACCGCCGTCACTGATCCATAGCGCTTGGTCACTCCGCGGAACTCGACGGCGGATGTCATGGCATCACCGGCCGTGCCGCTGCGCTGATCATCGGTGCGTGCACCAGCGCCGTCATTTCGGGCGTCCTGCAACCTCGGTCTCCCATCGTTTGATGAGACGGCTGCGCAGCGCGCTCTGGCCGTACTTCGCAAAGTCGTAGTCGATCAGCTTGACGTCGCCGAGCTTCGGCGTGCCGGGTGGCAGCGGCGTGTCCACATTCGAAGGGATCTGGTAGGACTTGCCTCGAACGCCCGTGGCCTGTGCCGCGGGCGACAGCACGAATTCGATCCAGCTGCGTGCGGTGGCGCCGTTGCGGGCTCCCTTGACGATGCCGACCGCACCGATCTCGTAGCCGGTGCCCTCGCACGGTGCGATGGTCGTGACCGGAAAGCCGGCGGCTGCCTCGGCAACCGCGGCGAACATCCAGGTCACGGCCAGCGTCGATTCACCGAGCGCGACATTGCGCATCGGCGCCGAGCCCGAGCGCGTATATTGGTTCACGCTGGCATGCAGCGCCTTCAGATAGTCGAAAGCCTTCTCCTCGCCCATGATCTGCACAAGCGTGGCAATCGCTGCGTAGGAGGTGCCCGAGGTGGCAGCGTTGGCCATCTGCACTTCGTTGCGATACTCGGGCTTGACCAGGTCGGCCCAGCACTTCGGCTCCGGCAGCTTGCGGCGCGCGAGTTCTTTGGTGTTCCAGACGATCCCGAGCGTGCCGGCATAGATGCCCGTCGCCTTGAAGCCCGAAATTTCCGCGATGCGCTGCGCCCACGGATGCAACTTCGAAAGGCTCGGAGATCGGTAGCTTTCGAGCAGGTCGAGTTCGCCCGCCTGCAGGTACTGTTCGGCGCCGCCGCCCCACCATACGTCGGCGCGCGGGTTTTCCTTTTCGGCACGGATCTGGGCGAGCGTCTCGCCGGCGCTCTTGACCGTCATGACCACCTTGATGCCGGTCGCGCGCTCGAACTCCTGGCGCATGATCTCGCACCACTGCGCGATCACCGAGCAATAGACGACGACGCTGCCCTGCGCCTCTGCGCGGCCGGTCAATGGCCCCGTCAGCACGGCGGCGACGAACGAGCCCAGAGCCATCGCGTGCATGAAGGATCTGCGCATCACTTTCCCCTGAATTTCAGGCCGAAGCCGGCATGACCAGCGGCTGCCCCGCGCGACGGCCGAGCTTGCGCTCGCCGACGACGAGTTGGATCAACCCGATGGCACCCAGCATGATGAAGATGAGGACCGACGAATAGGCGATGGCAAGACCGAATTCGCCGGCCTCGACACGTCCGACGATATAGGCTGTCGCCATGTTGTATTCGGCGGAGACGAGAAAGATCACGGCGCTCACCGCCGTCATCGCCCTGACGAAGGCATAGACCAGGGATGCGACGATCGCCGGCCTGAGCAGCGGCAGTACCACGTACCACATCGTCGTGCCGGTGCGAGCGCGCAGCGTCGCCGAGGCTTCATCCAGACTTCGGTCGATCTGAGCCAGCGTCGCGATGCCCGAGCGAACGCCGACCGGCATGTTGCGGAACACGAAGCAGATGACGAGGATGAGGCCGGTTCCGGTCACCTCGACCGGCGGCACGTTGAAGGCAAGGATGTAGCTGACACCGACCACTGTGCCCGGGATCGCGAAGCTCAGCATCGTCACGAACTCGAAGCTGCGACGACCGGCGAACTGCTGGCGCGTCAGCAGGTAGGCCGTCAGGATGCCGATAGCCGCGGTCAGCGGGGCGGCGATCGCGGACACCTGCACCGTGGTCCAGAACGAATCCCAGGCCGAGCCGGAGAAATAAAGCCCCGTCGTCCCCCACTCGACGCTGAATCCTGTCAGCAGATGCTCGAGCGTCGGCGTGTAGTCGCGCCCTATCGACTTGACGAACCCGCCGACGAGGATGGTCGCATAGATGACGATCGTGAGTACCGCCCACGGCAAGGCCGTCAGATAGCAGGCCCATGCGACGCGCCGTGGAAGCGGCGTCGGCAGGCCCGAGTCACCTTTGCCGCTTACGGTCGTATACGACACTCGTCCGAGCCAGCGTTGCTGGATCCAGAACACGGCGAGCGTGAAAGCGAGTAGAATGATCGACAACACCGCCGCCTGGCTCTGATCGTTGGCCGCCCCGACGACGGCGAAGAATATCTTCGTCGAAAGCACCTCGAAGTTGCCGCCGAGCACGAGTGGGTTGCCGAAGTCGGCCATACTCTCGATGAAGCCGAGCAGGAAGGCGTTGGCGAGGCCCGGCCGCATCAGCGGGAGTGACACGGTGGTGAAGGTCGTCCAGCGGCTGGCACGCAGCGTCGATGATGCTTCCTCCAGCGATGGGCTCACGGCCTGTACGACCCCGATCAGCACGAGGAAGGCGATCGGCGTGAAGGCGAGCATCTGGGCGAGGAATACGCCGGGCAGCCCATAGATCCAGCGCGAGCGGGCAATCTCGAGCATGTCGGAAACGAAGGCGGTGACCGCGCCGGTACGCCCGAACAGCAGGATCACGGCGAGGCCGATGACGAACGGCGGCGTGATGATCGGCAGCACGGTCAGCGCGCGCAGCAGACCTTTGGCGGGGAAACTGGTGCGCGTCACGATCAGCGCGAAGGCGAGCCCGAGCGCAGTGGTGCCGAAGCCGACGAGCGCACCGAGCACCAGCGTGTTCCAGGCGACGCCACAGCTCACCGACGAGGTCAGGCAGCTGAGGCCCCAGATCGAGCGATCGAAGAACTTCGCGAGGAACAGGAGCGGCGCGAAACGGCCATCGTTGTCCTGCACAGCGCTGACCAGCATCTTGGCGATAGGAAAGAAGACGAACAACACGACAAGGCCGAGGATCAGGCCGATCGAACAAGTCACGAAGGCATCGCCGCGACAGAAACCACGGGCGGCGAGCCCGTGACAGAACAGCATGAGCAGAGCGAGACAGGCCAGGAAGGCGCCGTATCCCATGCCTGGCTGGGAGGGTCCCGGAGCGCCGAGTATCGTGGCGAGACCCGGTATCCCCCAGCCACGATGGCCGATGGCGAAGCCCTGCAGCCAGAACCAGACGAGGCCGGCGAGGCTGGCCGCTACCAGCCAGCGACCGGCCTGCTCAGCGGTTGCCGTGGGACGCATCGCATAGGCAGCGATCGCGAAAACCAGAGCAAGCGGCAGCAGCCAGGTCGACGTGCCGGACAGCGCCAGCGCCAGCGCACTGCCGCCACGACCGAGCGGCCAGCCCGACAGGCCCGTCAGATCGGTCAGATACCACGGCAGAAGCGCAAAACCGGTCGCGCCGACGGCCAGCCAGATCCAATTGGAACGCCTCACACGCGCCTCCTGCCGACGGGTCGCGCCCAGCGGCTTCAGCTGCTGCCGGACGCGTACCTCATGCGACTACTTCGGCAGGTTCTTCACCTCCGCTACCCACTTGGCGAGCAGCCTTTTGCGCTCGGCTGACGAACCATACTTCTTGAAGTCGTAGTCGATCAGCTTGATGCTCTCCATCTTGGGCGCCTGTGCCGGTACCTTCGATGACTTGTTCGAGGGGATCTGCAGCTGCTTGTGATTGGCGCCGAGCTCCTGAGCCGCCGGCGTCAACGCGAAGTCGTAGAACTTCTTCGCGTTCTCGAGATTGCGGGCACCCTTGATGATCGACATCGAACCGATTTCGTAACCGGTGCCCTCACACGGCGCGACGGTCTTGACATCGGGGTTCTGCATCGCCATCGCCACCATGTCGTGCATGAACACTATGCCGATCGTCGTCTCGCCGAGGCTGGTCGCCTTGGCGGGGGCTGCGCCGGACTTGGTGTACTGGTTCACGTTCTTGTGCAGCTGCTTGAGATAGTCGAAGCCCTTCGCTTCGCCTTGCAGCTGTATGATCGTCGCGAGCAGCGTGTAGGCCGTGCCCGATGAATTGGGATCTGCGACCTGCACCTCTCCCTTGAATTCGGGCTTGAGCAGATCGGCCCAGCATTTCGGCTCGGGCAGCTTGCGGCGGGCAAGCGTCTTGGCGTTGTAGCCGAAGCCGAGTGCGCCCGAGTAGATGCCGATGGTGCGGCCCTTGGCATCTTCCCACGCCTTTGCGGCCCAGGGGTGCAACTCACTCATCTTGGTCGACTTGTGTGCCTCGGTGAGGCCTTCCTCGGCCGCTTGCAGGTGCGGATCGCCGGTGCCGCCCCACCACACGTCGCCTTTCGGGTTCGCCGACTCGGCCTTGATCTGCGCGTAGACTTCGCCGGAACTCTTGCGGGTCATCGACACCTTGATGCCAGTCGCCTTCTCGAAGGCTGGCACGATGGCACGGCACAACTCCTCCTGAACTGAGCAGTAGAGGACCAGCGAGCCTTGGGCTCTGACTGGCGTCGAGCCTGCGGCGATTGCGAGAGCGAGGCCGACGACGGCTCCGACTCGTACCGGCTGCGCTTTGGTGATCGATCTCATTGGGCAGTTCCTCTCCTACGTCTGTCGTTGCTCTTGTTCTTCTCGGCCCGCTCGTCAGGCCGGCCTGAGTACTTTCGTGCGCTGACCGACCAGATCTAAGAGCACCGGTGCGATAGCCGGTGTCGCACAGACGATCGGATTACCTTCTGTCAGCCCTTCAGCCGTGAAGAAGTCGCTGACGACCGCGCCGGCCTCGCGCGCGATGACGAGGCCTGCCGCGACGTCCCAACTGTTGATGTGCAACTCGAGATAGGCATCGGTGCGTCCACACGCAGTCCAGCACATCCCGAGCGCACCCGAGGCGCTGCGCTTTACGGAGGCGCCACGCTGCATGACCTCGCGAATCAGTTCGATGTAATGCTCGGCGGGGCGGCGTGGCGACCAGCCGATCTCGATGCTCGCGGATTCGAAGGACGGCGTATCCGCCACACGGATCTGGCGACCATTGCGGAACGCCCCGCCGCCCCGTGTGGCGGCGAAGGTTTCGCCGAGCATGGGGACGTCGATGACGCCGATCATCGGCGTGCTGCGCGACAGGAAGCCGATCGAGATGCACCAGTACGGCTCGCCTCGCGCGAAATTCGCCGTGCCATCTATCGGATCGACTATCCACAGTCGGTCAGACGCGCCGCCGCCGCCTTCTTCGCCGAGGAAGCCGTCGTCCGGAAACGCTTCTGCGACCCGCGCGCGTATCAGTGCTTCCACCGCCCCGTCGGCAGCAGTGAGAAAATCCTGGAAGCCTTTCAAACTGGTTTGGAGCCGGCCGCGATCGCCGAAGTATTCGAGCGCCAGGTCACGCGCCTCTCGCACGACGGTCTCGGCGAACGACCTGCGAGCCGCGATCCCGTCCGTTGGCATGTGGGTTATCTTCCATGAGCTTGCCGAAACCTTACAAAACAGACAGGTTAAGGCTGAACATCGCAGCCGGCAAGGTGGCTTGTGCCGGCGGGGTTCAGCAACAGACCCGAACAAGCGAGTACCAACGTCATGCTGACCTTCGCGCTATTTGGAGCCGGGCGGATCGGTAAGATCCACGCTGCCAATCTGTCCATGAATCGTGCCGCCAGGCTGCGCTTCGTGAGCGATGTCGATGCGACGGCAGCCGAAGCACTTGCGCAGCGACACGGGGCCACTGTCGCGTCGATCGCCACTTCCTTGGCCGATCCGACCATCGATGCCGTCATCATCGCTAGCTCGACAGACACGCACGCCGACCTCGCGATGCGCGCCGCACGCGCCGGCAAGGCGATCTTCTGCGAAAAGCCGATCGACCTCTCGCTCAGCCGCGTCGATGCCTGTCTCGCCGAGGTCGAGAAGGCGGGGGTGCCGATGCTGGTCGGCTTCAATCGCCGGTTCGATCCGAGCTTTGCAGCGCTCAAGTCACGGATCGCAGCTGGCGCGATCGGCAATGTCGAGCAAGTGATCATCTCGAGCCGGGATCCCGCTCCGCCACCACTCTCATATCTCAGGGTGTCCGGCGGCCAGCTTCGCGACATGACGATCCACGACTTCGACATGGCGCGTTGGCTGCTCGGCGAAGAGCCAGAGGAGGTGTTCGCGTACGGCTCGGCATTGGTCGATCTGAGCGTCGCGGAAGCTGGCGATACTGACAGCCTGATGGTCCTCATGCGCACGCCGTCGGGTCGCCTTGCCCACATCAACAACAGCCGGCGCGCGAGCTACGGCTATGATCAGCGCATCGAGGTGCACGGCGCCTCGGGGCGCATCATGGCCGACAACCGCACCGCGACCTCGGTCGAACTCTCCGATGCGTCGGCCGTGCAACGCGACCGCCCGCTCGACTTTTTTCTGGAGCGTTATGGCGATGCGTATCGGCTTGAGCTGGCAGCCTTCATCGATGCCGTGACAGCGCGCTCCCCGATGCCCGTTGGCGCGCGCGACGGCCGGATGGCCCTGGTGCTCGCGGAAGCAGCGATTCGATCGATGGACGAGCGCCGGCCGGTCCGCATCGACGAGATCATGGGAGCGCGCCCATGAGCTCTGACGGCATAACCTTGTCGCTCGCCGGCCGTACGATCCTGGTCACCGGCGCGACACAGGGGATCGGCGAGGCGATCGCGCGCGCGGCGGTCGAGGCAGGCGCGGCCGGTGTCGCGCTGACCGGACGGCAGGCCGCCCGCGGAGAGGCGCTGGCCGCCGAGTTCGGGCGCAGCGCGAGGTCGATATTCGTCGCCGGCGAACTCGGCGAGGAGGCCGACTGCCGCCGCATCGTGACGACCGCGAGCGATCGGCTCGGCGTCATCGACGGTCTCGTCAACGCGGCTGGCCTCACCGACCGCGGACATGTCGAGGATACCAGTGTCGCCCTTTGGGACCGGCTTTTTGCCGTCAACGTGCGCGCGCCGTTCATCCTGACGCAGGAGGTCGTGCGGCGCCTGAAGAGCGCGGGCAGACCGGGCGCCATTGTCAACATCATTACGCAATCGAGCCACGGCGGCCAGCCGTTCCTGACCGCCTACTCGGCATCCAAGGGCGCGCTGGCGACGCTCACTCGCAACAACGCGCACGCCCTCCGTGGCGCCAGGATCCGCGTCAACGGTCTCAACATCGGCTGGACCGATACGCCGGGAGAACACGCGATCCAGGCGCGCGACGGCCGCCCGCCTGACTGGCTGCAGGTCGCCGAGCGAGCGCAGCCGTTCGGACGGCTGATCAAGCCCGCGGATGTCGCGACAGCCGCGGTCTATCTACTGTCTGAGGCCGCAGAGATGATGACAGGTGCGCTGATCGACTTCGACCAGAACGTGGTCGGTGCCTATGATTGAAGCAGCCGGCATGCGGCACCAAGCCGGCGGGCTTCGGTTGCTGTCGATTGACCACGGCCCGCATGATCTCGTGCCCGTCGCGCGCGAGTCCAGAGCCGATCCGGCACGATTGCCGGCGTTCAAGCGGCTGGTGGTGAAGGCAGCAACGCGGGTACGGGATGCTGCTGGCGGTCGTGCAAGCTACGGCATGTTCTTGGACCGGGTGCTCGGACCGGCCGCCTTGGCGGATGCTGCGGCCGCCGGTCTCTGGCTCGCCTGTCAGTATCCGCACGGGACGGCAGAACCACCCGACTCAGAGCTTGCCGCTCTGCCACGGGAGGCAGTCGTGAAGGTGATCGCGAATGGGCGGGCGGATGCGCGGACGCCGCTTGTCGAGCGCCTATCCGAGATCGAAGCTGTCGTGGCAGCTTGCCGGCGGCAGGCGCGCGCAGTGCTTATCGAGGCGCTGCCGGGCACCGGCGAGAGTACGGCAGAAATCATCTGCTGGTTGCGTACGCATGGCCTCGATGCGGCCTGGTGGCTGGTCGAGGCGCAGCCGTCGGTGCAGGAGTGGGCGGACGTAGGCGAAGCAGCCGGCCGCGACGCAGGACTAATCGTCATCGCGCGCGACCACTCCCCCTGCGAAGCGTTCGCCGTAGCGAGGCACTCGGAACTCGTAGCAGGCTTCGTCGGTGGGCGGGCCGTGTTCGGCGATACGCTGCGGACCTGGCTCGTCGGTGACATGGACGACGAATTAGCGGTGACGGCACTTGCCGAGCGGTTCACGGCGATGTCGGCTCTGTGGGATGGCGTTGGACAGCACGACGGGGCGATACCATGACACGCGCGACGATCCGACTGACGGCCGCGCAGGCCCTCGTGCGCTTCCTTGCCGCGCAAGACGTCGAGATCGACGGAGCGACGGTTCCGATGTTTGCTGGTGTCTGGGCGATCTTCGGGCACGGCAATGTCGCCGGTATCGGCGAAGCGCTGGCCGGCGTCGCCAGCCAGCTGCCGACCTATCGCGCTCACAATGAGCAAGCGATGGCACATGCCGCGATCGCATTCGCCAAGGCGATGCGCCGGCGACGCATGATGGCGTGCACGACATCGATCGGACCGGGCGCAACGAACATGGTGACTGCCGCAGCCGTCGCACACGTCAACAGGCTGCCGCTACTGTTGCTGCCGGGCGACGTCTACGCCAGCCGCAGGCCCGATCCGGTGTTGCAGCAGATCGAGGACTTCGCCGACGGCACGGCATCGGCCAACGACTGCTTCCGGCCTGTCTCGCGCTACTTCGACCGCATCACACGGGCCGAGCAGGTCATCCCGGCGTTGTCACGCGCCATAGCTGTGCTGACCGATCCGGCCGAGTGCGGGCCGGTTACCCTCGCGTTCTGCCAGGACGTTCAGGCCGAAGCGTTCGATGTACCGCTGTCGTTTCTCGAACCGCGCGTCCATCGGTTCAGGCGCCCGCCACCGGATCCGTTCGAACTGGCCGAAGCGACGCGGATGCTTGCGGCATCACGGCGTCCTCTCATCATCGCCGGTGGCGGTGTCGTCTATAGTGGCGCTGAAAATGCACTTTTGAAATTTGCCGAGCGAGCTGGTGTTCCCGTCGCCGTGACACAGGCCGGCAAGGGTTGCATCGCGGACGCGCACCCGCTGTCGCTTGGCGCGATCGGCGTGACGGGCACGGCCACCGCCAACGAATGCGCTGCCGAAGCCGACGTGGTGCTTGCGGTAGGCACGCGACTGCAGGACTTCACGACGGGGTCGCGGACTCTTTTCAAGGCGCCCGACGTGCGCCTGCTGGCTCTCAACGTGCAGCCGTTCGACGCGACCAAGCATGATGCGCTGGCGCTGGTTGCAGATGCCCGCGCCGGGCTCACGGCGCTGGACGCTTCGGTCGCTGCGTGGCGTGCGCCCGAGGCCTGGACCGCACTCGCGCAACACCGACGTTCCGAGTGGCTCACGACTGCCGCACACTACACGGAACCAGCCGATGCGCTGCCAACGAGCGACGCCGAGGTGATCGGTGCCGTGCAGCGCGCCGTCGATCCGCGCACCGTCGTTGTGTGCGCTGCCGGTGGCCTGCCCGGCGAATTGCACAAGCTCTGGCGCGTTACTGGTCCTGATACCTATCACCTCGAGTACGGCTACTCGTGCATGGGCTACGAGATCGCAGGCGGCCTCGGCGTCAAACTCGCGCATCCGGACCGCGACGTCATCGTGATGGTCGGTGACGGTTCGTACCTGATGATGAATTCGGAGATCGCAACCAGCGTGATGCTCGGCCTGAAGCTCACCATCGTGGTGCTCGACAATCGTGGCTTCGGCTGCATCAACCGCCTGCAACAGGCCTGCGGCGGGGCACCGTTCAACAACCTCCTCGCCGATGCACGCCACGTGTGCATGCCGTCGATCGACTTCGCTGGCCATGCCGCAAGTCTCGGCGCCATCGCCGCCAGAGCAGCCTCTCCGGAGGAATTGGAGCAAGCATTGCTCCGCGCTCGCCGCAACGACCGCACGACGGTGATCGTGATCGAAACCGATCCCACCCGCTCGACCGATGCCGGTGGGCACTGGTGGGATGTGGCAGTCCCGGAAGTCTCCGATCGCGAGGCCGTGCGCGAGGCGCGAGCGGCTTACGACAGTGCCCGTGCAAAGCAGCGGCGCGGTGTATAGCTCCTTTCACACGGGTGAAACATGACGATCCGCATCGGCGCCAATCCGATCATCTGGTCGAACGACGACCTGCCCGAGCTGGGCGGCGACATTTCGCTCGAGAGATGCCTGTCGGAGGCGCGAGCCGCCGGCTACGAGGGCATGGAACTCGGAAACAAGTTCCCGCGCAGCCCCGAAGCATTGCGCGCGGCGCTCGCTCCGTACGGACTTGCCGTCGTCTCGGGTTGGTACTCGACCTTTCTGCTCGAGCGATCAGCGGAAGATGAGATGGCGGCGGCAGCGGCGCATCGCGCGCTGCTCAAGGCGATGGGTGCCCAGGTATTCATCGTCGCCGAATGCACCCGCACGGTGCACGGACTGATCGGCGCGCCGCTGTCGCAGCGCCCGGTGATGACGGACGCCGAATGGACACGCTTTCTTGCGCGGCTCGACACCTTCGCGCGACTCCTCGCCGACGACGGACTGCGGCTTGTCTACCACCATCACATTGGCACAGTTGTGCAGTCGGCGGACGAGATCGAACGGATGATGCGTGGGACCAGCGACGCCGTCGGTCTGCTGCTCGATACCGGGCATGCGACGTGGGCAGGCGCTGATCCTGCGGCCCTGGCGCGGGCATGGCGCACGCGCATCGGTCATGTCCATGTGAAGGACGTGCGGCCGGCGATCGCTGCTCGTGCCATAGCCGAGGATTGGTCGTTCCTAATTGCCGTGAAGGCAGGCGTCTATACGGTGCCGGGCGACGGCGCGATCGACTTTGTCGCGGTTCTGCGTGAGCTTGGGGGTTACGAAGGCTGGATCGTGGTCGAGGCCGAGCAGGATCCGTCCCAAGCACATCCCGGATGCTACGCGCGATTGGGATTCGACAATCTCAGCGCCGCGCTTGCCGCAGCTTGAGAATTGCGCCCTGCCGGCTGCAGGACAAGCACAAGTCTGCACCATCGAACAGGTTGCAAGCGTTGGCGGTTGCGCATGGCATGTAAGAAATCTTACGTTGTGCGAAGCATGTAAGAAATCTTACATTGATCCTGCACAGGCTGGAACAAACGGATCATGCTCGGAACGGCTCGCCGGCAACGTGCATGACATCAGGGAGAATCCAATGACTAGATCCTGGCTCTGCCTTGTTGGCGCAGCCGCACTGTTTGCGGGAGCGAGTCTGTCCGCCATCGCTCCGGCAGTCGCGCAGGATACCTGCAAGTCTCGAGGTACACTCGACGAGCGCTATTGCGACGAGGACGGCGATCTGGTCGCAGACGCGCCCAAGGACAGATCGAAGCTGCGCGATCCCTCGACATTGGTGTTCACCTACACGCCAGTCGAGGATCCTGCCGTATACGCCAACATCCTGAAGCCATTCATCGACCATCTGTCGAAGGTCACCGGCAAGCGCGTCGTCTATTATCAGGTGCAGTCGAACGCGGCCGAGATCGAGGCATTGCGGTCGGGCCGCCTCCACGTCGGTGGCTTCTCGACAGGCCCGACCGGCTTCGCCGTCAACCTCGCCGGCGCCGTGCCGTTCGCGGTCAAGGGTAACGCCAAGGAACTGCAGGGCTATCATCTGATCGTGCTTGTCAAGAAGGACAGCCCCTACCAGAGACTCGCCGACCTGAAGGGCAAGAAGGTTGCCCATACCTCGCCATCGTCAAATTCGGGCAACCTTGCGCCGCGCGTGCTGTTCCCGGCGGAGGGCCTGAAGCCCGACACGGACTACAAACCACTGTTCTCGGGCAAGCACGACCAGTCCGTGATGGGCGTGCGTTCCGGCGACTACGACGCGGCGCCCGTTGCATCCGACGTGTTCTATCGCATGGTCCGGCGCAATCAGGTGAAAGAGGACGAGTTCCGCATCATCTACAAGAGCGATCTGTTCCCGACGTCTTCGTTCGCCCACGCGCACGACCTGACACCAGAACTCATCGCCAAGATCAAGGAGGCATTCTTCTCGTTTCGCTATACACCCGAAATGTTGAAGGCCTTCGAGGGCGCCGACCGCTTCTTCCCGATCACCTACAAGAAGGACTGGGCGGCGATCCGCAAGATCGCCGAGGAGGCCGAGGGTGGCTACACAAGCCAGGGGCTCCAGAGCATGGCCAAGAAAGAAGCCCAGGCAGCGGCCAAGAAGGCGGCCACCAAGAAGTAGCACGACGCATTACATCGATCGCGGAACGCGTCTTTTCGTTATGAGGGACGCGTGGCCGCCGCGCTTCTCCGTGCCACAACATTGGACCGAACCAAGGGTAGCGATGGATCAGGCTACGGCTATAGACAGCACGAGCAGCGTCGCGCTCGACATCCGCGATCTGGTGGTCGACTACGGCAGCGGTCGTCCGGTGCTCCACTCCGTCTCGCTGCGCGTCGACGGAAGCTCTGTAGTCGCGATCATCGGCCCCTCGGGTACCGGCAAGTCGACCCTTATCCGCTCGATCAACCGTCTGGTCACACCGAAGTCCGGAAGCATCCATTTCAAGGGCGAGGATCTCGTGCGACTTCGCGGGCGGGCCTTGCGCGCCGCCCGTTGCCGCATCGGCATGATCTTCCAGGAGTACAACCTCGTCGAACGACTCTCTGTCATGGAGAACGTGCTCTCCGGACGGCTCGGCGTGACGCCGGTCTGGCGCGTCTGGCTGCGGGCGTTCGCGCCGGAGGATGTGGCACGGGCCTTCGAGTTGCTCGACCACGTCGGCCTCGCGGCCTTTGCGACGCGACGCGCAGATGCACTGTCCGGCGGCCAGCGGCAGCGCGTCGGTATAGCGCGCGCTCTCATGCAGAATCCGGATCTGCTGCTCGCCGACGAGCCAACCTCATCACTGGATCCCAAGACATCGGTCGAGATCATGGAGCTGATGACTGCGCTGGCACGCGAAAGGTCGATTCCCCTGATCGTCAACTTGCACCAGGTGGAACTCGCCCGCCGCTTTGCAGATCGCATCGTCGGCATGACTGGCGGCCGCGTCGTCTTCGACGGTCCTCCCGCGGAACTGGAAGACCGCCACCTCAACGAAATCTATGGGGGCGAAGGATGGCTGCAGTGAGTCGGCCGGCGGCGTCACCGCCGAATGTCGCCGGCACACGGCAAGCCTTCGAGATAAGCTGGACTGCGCGCATTGGCTGGATCGTGCTGGTGGCTTACGTGGCCTACGCCGCGAGCATCCTCGACTTCAGCCCGGCGCGCTTCGTCGATGGTCTCGGCAACCTTTCCCGACTGATCGGCAAGCTGTTCCCGCCGCTGTTCTCCAATGCCGACCTGCGTCTGCTGATGCTGCAGGGGCTCCTCGAAAGCCTGCAGATCGCGATCCTCGCGTCCGCCATCGGGATACTGATCTCACTGCCGATCGGCGTGCTCGCAGCGCGCAACCTGATGCCGTCGGCGGTGAGTTGGGCAGCCCGTTCTCTGGTGATGGTCTGTCGCGCGTTCCATCCGATCATCGTCGCGATCCTGTTCGTCAAGGCGGTCGGCTTCGGTGCGCTGGCAGGAATCCTTGCCCTCGTCGTCGCCTCGATCGGATTCATCGCGAAACTGTTCTCGGAGGCGATCGAGGAGATCTCACTGAAGCAGGTCGAGGCGATCAGGGCGACCGGCGCCGGCTTCATGGGCACGCTCATCATGGCCGTGCTGCCGCAGGTCAATGCGCGCTTCGTCGGTTTCGCCACCTACCAGCTGGATTCCAATCTGCGCAACTCCACCATGGTCGGCATCGTCGGTGGCGGCGGCATCGGTGGCACACTGCAGTCGGCATTCGGGCGCTTCGACTACGACTACGTCGCCGCGATCCTCCTCACGATCATCGTCATGATCATGATCGGCGAAGTGCTCTCGACGCGCCTGAGGAGGCTCTTTCAGTGAGCGAGAGCCCCAGCCTGTCAGCCCGCACGTGGTCCCGCTTCACACCCACGGAGCGCATCGGACGCTGGCTCGTTTACCTGCTGTCTGTTGCGGGAGTCGTGTGGGCTGCGCGAACTGTCGAAATCATCCCCGAGTTCCTCGCCGATGCGCCCGAGCAGGTCGTCGATCTCTTCAGGCGGATGTGGCCGATCGACTGGGCGCACTACTACAGGCGCGACGGCATGGGCGTGCACCATGCCCTGATCGAAACGCTGCATATGGCGACGCTTGGAACCATCATCGCCGTCGTCCTGGCGCTGCCTGTGGCTCTGCTCGCCGCACGCAACATCACGCCGTATGCACCGCTGCGGTTCGTAGCAAGCCTCATCCTCGTCGCTTCGCGTTCGGTCAACTCGCTGGTCTGGGCGCTGTTGTTCGTTGCCGTGTTTGGTCCAGGGCCGCTCGCGGGTACGTTCGCAATCGCGTTTCGCTCGATCGGTTTTGTCGGCAAGCTGCTCGGCGAAGCGCTCGAAGAATGCAGCCGCGGACCGATCGAGGCACTGAAGGCGTCAGGCGCACCGGCATCCAGCATCCTGAAAATGGGCTATTGGCCGGCGGTGAGGCCCGCCTTCTGGTCGATCGCGGTGTTCCGCTGGGACATCAACGTGCGTGAATCCGCCATCCTCGGTCTGGTCGGCGCCGGCGGCATCGGGATGGTGATCGACACCGCGCTGAACACCTTCCGATGGGATCGCGTGGCGATGGCGCTGATCGCCATCCTGACCGTCGTCGTGCTTGCCGAAATTCTCGTCACCATGCTGCGCAAGCGCATCATCTGAAGGGTTTGGACAATGTCGAGGAAAGCAGCATGAGCGCCGTCGTGTTCGTCTCGGTGCTCGTCGCGGCCGCGCTGCACGCCTCCTGGAACGCTCTCGTCAAGGGATCCAACGACAAGTTGCTGTCAATGACGGCGGTGGTCATCGGGCATGTGATGCCTGCGGCACTTGCCCTTCTGTTCGTACCCGCGCCGGATCTTGCCTGCTGGCCATACCTGTTGCTCGGCGCAGCCTTTCACCTCGGCTACCAGGCGTTCCTGCTCGTCGCGTATCGCATCGGTGACCTGACACAAGTCTATCCCATTGCCCGGGGCAGCGCGCCCCTGATCGTCACCGCCGTTTCGATCGGTCTGCTCGGCGTCGCGCTCGCGCCCATGCAGCTCACCGCGGTGCTGGTCATCGCTGTGGGGATCATGAGTCTTACTCTCGTGCGCCGCGCCGACGGGCTGCGGAACGGGCGGGCTGCCATCGCAGCCCTGATCACCGGATGCTTCATCGCCGGCTACTCACTGAGCGACGGCCTCGGTGCACGGGTCGCGGGCAGCCCTGTCGCCTTCTACGCCTGGCTATCGATCTTCAATGCCGTGATCTGGGCACTCGCAATGCTCGTCGTGCGGCCGACCGTGCTTCGTGACCTTGCCACTCCACGGGGGCGCAGCGTCGCCTTGGTCGGCGGATGGTTCTCGTTCATCGCCTATGCGATCGTCGTTTGGGCCTTCACGCTGGCGCCGATTCCGCTGGTCACCGCTCTGCGTGAGACCAGCATCATATTCGCTCTCCTGCTCGGAGTGCTGGTGTTGAAGGAACGGCTCGATCTCGCCCGCGTCGTTTCGGCGGTGGTGACGCTCGCCGGTGCAGCGCTGTTGAGGTTCGCCCGCTGACAGGAAGGACCAATCTTGGTGTCATCGGCATTTAGCATCGTCACAGAAAGGAACTCATGACGCGGTTATCCGCCACGTCTCCGATCCCGGACGATGCACTGGGTGCGTTGGTCGGATTTGCGCACCAGCTCGCCGATGCAGCACACGCTATGCTTGCGCCGGCAGGCCGCATCGGACCCGACGCCGAGTTGAAGCCGGACCACAGCTTCGTGGTGACCGGCATTTTTTCGATTGACGCGACGAGAGCAGTCATCGGGCCGACGATCTCGCTTTTCCGGCAGCGCGCCGGATTGATCATGCGCAGAGCACCTAGCGAACGAGCGATGCCCGGCTACACGGCGGGAATGTCGGCGCAGCGCTACCGCCGGCTACGACGTCGTTGCGCGTTTGCGCGCCAGCCACGCGTCGCGCTCTTTCTCCAGTCCCCCGCCGCGCGCCTCTTCACTCGACTGCGAAGCCTGTTCACTTGGCGCCGTTCTCGTCACTGCGACCGCGGCGGCGCTGCCAAGCCGAACGCGAACGGCGTGTGACTGGCGGCTGCGCGCCTCGACTTGCGGCAGCGGCGCTGAAGAGCGCGAGGCCAGCGCAGCTGCCGCTCTGCGGCTCTTCTCCCGGATACGCGCCCTGATTGCCTCGTGAATCTCCGCCTGCAGGTCGAGCAGCTCCCGCCAGGTCATATGGCGGAGCCAGTCTTCTTCGATGTCGCTCATGCATCCGTCCCTGTTGCTTGAAGTCATTCTACTCCTGTCGGTTGCAGAATCCCACACCGCGCGATGGGCAGCCTTCGACGGACCGTCGGGCGTGCCTGTTCGAATTGATCGCCGGGCGGGACATGACCGATCGCCCGGTCGTCGCCGAAGCAGGGATCCCTCTTCGCTGCTGAGCAAGAAACGCGAGCACCCCTGCGGGTGCGAATGGTTCGCCGATTTCTGAATGAAAGAAGCGTTCTCCAGACAGGCCCAACAATGCGAGGACGTCGGAGAAGTGCATGCCGACGTGAGCGCTGTCCCGCGTGATTAGGTTACCACCCGGCTCGAGCGTGATCCCGAGGACGCAGCTCGCACCGTTCTTCACAAAGCTCCTCGTTCAATGAGCCGCTATAAGGCCAGCTCGACGCCGACGGCGAGGTCGCGCGCACGTTCATACACGACGACCGCGGAAGCGACGTCCTCGAGCGCGATGCCCATGTTGATACAGACGATCCGCTCGTCTTCCGCGGTACGCCCCTTCGACCTGCCAGCGACTACATCGCAGATTTCACCGACCGTCGTCGGCATGCCGCGGAAATAGCCGTCCGGCTTCGTATGCTCGAGCTGAGCGACATCGTCCGTGAATACGCGATCGACGTTGGCCAACTCACCGCTGCCCCAGTAGCAGTCATAGTCGATCGTGACAGCCGTCGCACCTCGTGCCAGCCATGACGCCTTCGCAAGTCGTGGTGTATCCGGGGCGATCGGGCCACACGTGACGACGAGATCAGCGCCGTCGAAGGCCTCCCGACCGCTTTCGCACACTCGGACGTCGAGCGGGTAGCTGTCCATCGTTTCGCGCCGGTACCGCTCGGCTGCGGCTCGTACGATGTCGTAGCACCGGACCTGGGCAAGCGACGGCAGAACTGCGGTAAGTGCCTCGACGTGACGACGCGCCTGCAGGCCACACCCGATGATGCCGAGAACGGTCGGTCGATGGCCGATCAGTGCGCGCGCGGCAACGGCTGTTGCCGCAGCAGTTCGCATTTCGGTGATCCAGGTCGAATCCATGACCGCCATCGGCAATCCACTATGCAGGTCGTTCAGGACATACTGGCCGGTGATGTAGGGTTGACCCTGCGCAGCGTTGTCCGGCGATCCACTCTGCCACTTGCATCCGGCCGCCCCGACGCCCGGCAGAGCCGAGCTCATTGCCGAGAAGAACCGTCGGTTTGACGGCGCGATCCAGTGCTTCGCCGGCATGATCGTGTTGCGAGCCGCCTTTTCAGCGAAGGCGCGCTCGACGGCGGCCACTATGTCGGCCATGCTGCAGCCGACCTTTTCGACGTCGGCACGGCTCAGATAGAGAAACCTGTGATCGGCCACCATCTCAGTCATTCCTCATCGGCTGAAACACGGGTAGCGGATAGCGAACCGCTACATCGCGGGGGGGCAGCTCGACACGTAAGCCGCTCATCACCGCTGCCGCATCGCAGCCGATCACGCGCGCGAGCATCAAGACGCCCTCTTCGAGTTCGATCTCGGCCAGCACAATCGGAACCTCGTCATTGAACGCCGGATCGTTCGGGCGATGTACGACAGAGAATGAAATGATCGTGCCGCGCCCAGCAGCCGGAGTGTAGGCGAGGTCGTCCGACCAGCAGTGCGGACAAATCGGCCGTGGATAGAATACCATCCTGCCGCATCCGCCACAGGCCTGGAGTTTCAGAACTCCATCACGCCATGACACGAGAAAAGGCGCATTATCCTCGTCCTGGCGGGGCTGTGGATATGCTGGTCCGGTCACGATTGCACCTCCACCACGATGCTCGACGATGACAGCCCATGCCCGTAACCAACCATGCCGTAGCCAGAGACCAGACCGCGCTGCGCGTCCCTGACCTGGAACGCTCCGGCCTCGCCTCTGAGTTGCCGGATCGCCTCGACGAGTCCGATCATGCCGCCTGCGGCACCGGCCTGGCCACAGGACAGCTGCCCCCCGTTGGTGTTCAAGGGGAATGTTCCGTCGAACGAGAACGTATGCTGGCCGAGCAGACGGCCGACCTCGCCTTTGCGACAGTATCCATGATCCTCGAGCTGGATGGCGACCATGATCGGGTAATCGTCGTAGGCCTGGACGAAATCCATGTCGCCAGGCCCCCAACCGGCGTCCGCCCACAAGCGGTCACGATAGACCTCCCACCCTCCGCGCAGCGGAGCGATCTCGCCAGCCGGATGATTGTGCTGCTCGAATCCAGCTAAGACCCGCACACCTTTGCCCTTGGGCGCGCGATCCAGCGCGCCGACGATCACTGCGTCTGCGCCGGAGCAGGGCAACACGCAATCGTAGAGATGCAGCGGATCGGCGATCACGCGGCACGTCATATAGTCATCGATCGTCATGGGGCCGCGCAAAAGTGCATTCTTGTTGAGCCGCGCGCTCGCCCGCTGCCCGACGGCGATGCGGCCGAGTTCCTCCCGCCGCGTTCCATATGTCGCCATGTGCTTGCGCTGAATGATGCCAAAGAGGCCGTTCGCTCCTCCGAAGCCATTCGGTGTGCCGTAATTGATCAGCGCCTTGTTGAAAAAATCCATCAGGTGGTAGTGCCCGGCGATATCGTAGTTATCGGCAGCAAGACAAAGCACGTTGGTGGCATGGCCGGTGTCGATCGCCCGCGCGGCATTCAGCACAGAGGCGACCGGTCCCGCGCCACCCGCAGTGCCGAAGTAACTCCAAGAGACCTCGAGGCCGAGTTGCTCGGCGAGCGTCACGGCATTGTCGGGCGGTAGCACGAACGAACACACCGCGATCCCGTCGATGTCCGACTTGGCCAACCCGGCGGATGCGACTGCCTTGCGCGCAGCGTCGGCCAACAGCGAGATCAACGTTCGCGTGGTCTTCTTCTCGTAGGCGGTTTCGGCATAACCGAGGATGCCGATGTCGGGGTTGGGACGTGATGGCGAGGCCATTCAGATGATCCTCTCCATGGCAAGCAGGTCGATCTCCTTCGGCGCAAGACCGAGTATCCCGCCGAGCACTTCCCCATTGTGCGATCCCATATGTCCGCCAGCCCAGTTGATCGCACCAGGTGTGGCGCTGAGCTGCGGGACGGGCGAGGGCATGCGCACGGGACCCAACTCTCCATCGAGCATGGTGGTGATGGCCTTGCGAGCCAGAACGTGCGGGTCCGTCATGACCTCGGCCATATCGTTCACGCGCCCCGAGACCACGTCGTTGCGGTCGAGCAGGATCTGCGCCTCGGCAGTGGTCTGCGTGCGCATCCATTCCGCGACGATGCGGTCGATCACGTCCCGGTTCTGCACGCGCGCCGCCATACTCTGAAACCGTGGATCGTCCGTGAGGTCCACACGGCCCATCGCCCGGAGCAGATTCTGGAAGATCCTATCCGATCCGCAGCTGATCGAGATGTGCCCGCCGTCCGCGGTGGCGTAGATGTTGCGCGGCACGTCCTCCTCCATCTGATTGCCCAGACGGGGCTTGAGCCTGCCGGTCTGGTCATAGCGAACGACAACGGATTCGATGATCCGCAGGAATGGTTCGTACAGAGCCACATCGACGACCTGGCCGCGCCCGCTCGCCTCACGTTCGCGGAGCGCCACGAGCGCACCGAATGCACCGAAAATGCCGGCGAGATAGTCCCCTAGCGGAAACGCGGAGACCATCGGACCTCGATCGTCGAAGCCGGTGAAAGAGGCGAGGCCGCTGAACCCTTCGGCAATCGTTGCATACCCGCCGCGATGCCGATTGGGCCCCGTCTGGCCCCAACCCGACACTCGCACCCACACCGCGCGCGGATGCATTTGCAGCATCCTGGCCGGATCGAGTCCCCAACGCTCCATGGTGCCGGGCTTGAAGTTTTCGATCACGACGTCGCTCACCGCGATCAGTCGCTCCGCCAGATCCCGCCCCTTCGCCGTGCCGATGTCGAGCGTCACGAGCTTCTTGTTGCGCGCCATGGTTTTCCACCACAGCGCGACTTCTCCCTTGTGCGGAGGCCATTGACGCAGCGCGTCCGGCACGCCGGGTTTCTCGGCCTTGATTACTTCAGCGCCGAAATCGCCCAGCAGCGTTCCCGCAAAAGGGCCTGCGAGCATCGAACCGAGCTCGAGAACTCTCAGACCAGACAATGCGGGCTGGCGTGCGGTATCGACCATTTGGATCTCCCTAGGATCGATTGGTTGCAGCCCGCTCGATCCCGATGATGCGATCGAGAGCGACGACCACGATGACGGCCACGTAGATGGTCGTCGCGGAGACCGCGGCGATCATCGGATCGACATTGTATTGAATGTAGTTGAAGAGCTTCACAGGGATCGGCATCAGGTTGGCGGTGGTATTGAAGATGCTGATCTCCACGTTGATCCACGAGATGATGAAGGCGAAGAGTGCCCCGGCAATGATGCCGGGTTTGATCAAGGGCAGGGTCACGAGGAAGAACGTCTGCACCGCCGATGCCCCGAGATCCTGCGCGGCCTCTTCAAGCGCCGTCTCGAAGCGGGCGAGCGAGGCCAGCGTGGTGCGCACGATATAGGGGATGATCAGCACGACATGCCCGAAGAAGAGCGCCCAGAATGTGCGGGCGATGCCGATGTTGGTGGCAAATTGCAGCAGGGCCGCACCGATGACGATCGGTGGCAGAATGAGCGGTGACAGAAACAGTGCTGCGATCGCCTTGGAGAACGGCAGCTCGGCTCTTGACAAGACGAGCGCAACCGGCACCCCAAGCAGGCATGCCGTCAGCGTGGAACTCAACGCAAGTATGGCGCTCAGCCCGAGCGAGCGCAGGTACGATGCGTCTTCGAGAAACTTGACGTACCAGGCGAGCGTGAATCCATCTGGCGGAAATTTCAGGAATGCGGTGGTGGTGAACGAGGTGCCGATGATGATGACGAGCGGCAGCGCGAAGTAGATCACCGCGACAAGGGCAAATCCCTTGAGCAAGCCTCTACCGATGCGCTCTCCCTGGCCCATGACCCGTCCTTTCAGCTCCGCCGCCGCCCGCGGTCGAGTGCCGCGAGATACGCGAGCACGAGAATCAAGGTCGTCACCAGCAATACGATCGACAGCGCGGCGCCGAACTCGAAGTTCAGAATTGCCCCGTATTGTTGGAAGATCAGCATCGAAGTCACGTTCTGCCGGCCACCACTCAAGATGCTCGGCGTGACGTAGGCCGAGACGGACAGGGTGAAGACGATGAGCGATCCGGCAATGACGCCGGGCAGGCTCAGAGGCAGCGTGACCTTGGTGAACGTGCTCCATGCACCGGCGCCCAGATCTCGGGATGCCTCCTCGAGAGAGCGATCGATATTCTGCAGAACGCTCGCCACCGTGAGCACCATGAAAGGTGACATGATGTAGGTGAGGCCGATGACGATACTCGTCTGCCCGTATAGCAGGGGAACGGGTCGCTCGATGATGCCGAGGGCGATCATGCTGTCGTTGACCATGCCACGCCGACCCAGCAGCACCATCCAACCGAATGCGCGCACGATGTTGCTCGTGAACAGCGGCGTGATCACGACAATGTAGAGCAGACTACGCACCAGGCGGCTTTTCACCTGCCGCACGATGAAGTAGGCGAGCGGATAACCGATCAACAGCGTCGCGACTGTAACAAACAGTGACAGCTTGAAAGTAAGGAGCAGTGTTTCCCAGTAATAGAGCTCTCCGAGCGCTTTCGCATAATGCGCGAGCGTGAAGCCACCCGCCTTCGCGCGGAAGCTGTCATGCAGAACCACGCCGAACGGAACAACGAAGAATGCCATCAGGAACGCCAGAGGCACGCCGAGCAATACAAGCGCCCATGTACGCGAGATGCGCATGTTCTAGCCGATCGGAATGGAAAGACCGAGCAGCGGCACGTGCTGCTGGCAACCGTAGACATCGCTCTCACCGAATGATCCCTGCCCGCGAGGGCGCCGCAACGTGATCTTGATGGCGCTCGCCATATCGACCTCGAAGAACGAGGTGATCGCGCCAACCGGCAGGCCATAAGCGGCGGCGACCGTCTCGCGCGTCACTGCCTTGCTGTCGCGCACCAATTGATAGCGCACGGGATCGGCGAACAGGATGTCGAAAGTGATGCGGAACGGTCCCGCATTCTTGCTTCTGATGATGTCGGCAAGCTGCGACAGCGGCCGGGTCGTGTTGACCATCACACCGTCTCCATTTCGACTTGGAAGAGCTCGGTCGGCGAGCGCACCTTCATCAGGTGATAAGCTGAGAACTCATACGCGGCACCCGCGTCGATCTCGGAGGGCGAGTACGGGAAAGCCAGATTGCCAGACGTGTTGAACTGACCCGGATAGTGCCAGTGCAGAAGCGCGCCGCTGATCTGATGGCAGGCGGCATGCGCCAGCTCGACGCTGTCGGCAATAACCTCGATGACGAGACCAAGCTCTTTGCCCAGTTCGCTCCGCCTGGGCTCGAGGCGCTGCATCACGCCATCGCGGCCGTAGACATGAAAGCCGACCTTGAGCGCCGCCGGCGCAAAATAGTCCAGCGCATTCTGCCGGGCGCGATCGAGGATCTCGTCGATGCGGGCGATCATGGTCGGGCATCGCACGCCGGCAATCGAGACCGAGCGGAACCCCATCAGCCGCGCGCCTTCGAGCTTCACGAAGTAGTCCGGTGTCACCACGGCCTTGGCCCCTTCCACCTTGACCTGCCGATTTCCGATGGCCGTGAAGCGACAGTCGGTGAGATCGAGTTCGTGGCCGGGGCCGCCGTGCAAATAAGGGTGCTCACGCTCGTAAAGCGAGTGCGCCGCAACCGATTTTATGGAAGCGCGACGCTCGAGCGATCCTGGCTCCAGGATAAAATGATCGTCATGAAGGGTGCCGAGCATTACGTCCATCGCGAACGGCTCAGCCGAGAACGCGCCGCACTCCAGGATCTTACCCATGTGAATGGAAAGGCCGAGGTCTGCTCCCTTCCAAATCGGATAGGCGGCTATCGTGGAATCGTCGCAGGCCCGCCCCGCGATGATCACCTCCGCCCCCCGATCCAGCGCCGCGCAGATCGGTTCATGCCCCATCTGCGCAACGAGGGTCGCTGTCTCGTCAAGCTGGCTCTCGGTCAAGTCGTAGCCAGCCTCGAAATCCTTGACCTCGCCGGCGCGGATGCCGAGTTTCGCACGCTCTATCGGGATATCGGCGTAGATCCAGGCGATCTTCAGAGGACGACCTCGTTCACGCCCGATTTCGCGGACGATGTCGAGCGTCCAGTCGACGTGCTTGCGGCATCCTGCACCACCCGCACTTCCGACGATCAGCGGAATTTCGGCGGTCCTGGATGCCTCGATGAGTTGCGACAATTCCTTGCGCATGCTGATGCGGCCAACGAGGGGCTCGCCCGATCCGAGATAATAGGGGCCAGGATCCGTCGAGCCGGCATCGACGGCGATGACGTCGGGCTCGAGCGACATGCCCCGCTTCAGGGCTTCCGCACCGAAGCCGTAGCCGAGCGTTCCTGTCGGCGCGAGCACTGTAATGGGCTTCTTCATACCGATCTCCCGCAACCCGAAAGACGCGACAGCGCTCAACCATCGAGTTCCCGAGCAGCCTCGTGGCGCCAGTGAATGTCGATCTCCTGCCCGGGCGCGTAGCCTTCGACGGCCGAGCCATTGGTCACCTGCAGTACGATTTCAGCGCCGTCTGCCGTGATCGTGTGAAGACGTACGGCATTGCCGACGAAAATGCGCTCTTTGACGGTGACCCGCTCACCCGGCGCGCCGTCCGCTGTCGCGACGCCGACCGCGATATCTTCAGGCCGAATCATGATGACCTTGTCGCGACCTTTCACTGGCAGCAGGTTTGCCTCGCCGATGAATGACGCGACGAAGCGCGATGCGGGGTTTCGGTAGATATCCTCGCCGGTTCCGAGCTGCATGATGCGTCCGTGGTCCATCACCGCAATGCGATCGGCCATCACGAGAGCTTCTTCCTGGTCGTGCGTCACAAAGACAAAGGTGATCCCCAGCCGCGCCTGCAAGTGCTTGAGTTCAAGCTGCATGCGTTTCCTCAGCTTCAGATCGAGTGCGCCGAGGGGCTCGTCGAGCAACAGCACTTTCGGACGATTGATAGCAGCGCGCGCGAGAGCGACGCGTTGCTGCTGGCCGCCGGAAAGCTCGCTCGGGAAGCGCGCGCCATAACTCTCCATTCCGACCAGGGCGAGTGCGTCGGCAACCTCCTTCTTCAGAGTTGCTTCCGACACCCCCCGCCGCCGCGGCCCGAAGGCGATGTTCTCAGCGACAGTCAAATGAGGGAACAGCGCGTAGTTCTGGAATACCGTGTTTACGGGACGTCGATTGGGCGGCACGCCACCCATGCTCTCGCCATCGATGAACAATGATCCCGAGGTCGGCTCGATGAAACCGGCGATGGTGCGAAGCAGAGTGGTCTTCCCACAGCCGCTGGGACCGAGCAGGGCGAGGAACTCGCCCTGCTTCACGTGGAGTGTGATGGCGTCGAGCGCCGTAACCTGACCGTAGCGCTTCACCAGCGCTTCTGTTCGGATGACTGGTACGTCTTGCATCGCCGGTACCGCTGTCAGGCGCGAATCGGGATCGCACTCACTTGCGCGCGATTTCCTTGTTCCAGAGATCCGTGATCGCCTGACGCTGCTTGTTGAGCGCTTCCCAATTGACGAGCGCAAGATTCTTCACCGAACCGTCCTTGCCCCACGGCAGGCGACCCTTCGCTTTCTCCGACAGTTGCACGCCTTTGGTCGCGGGACCGACGTAGAGCCGCTCAGTCATGCAAGCGGCTTGTTCCTTGGCGACGGCGAAGTTGATGAACTGCTCGGCCAATGCCTTGTTCTTGGAGCCCTTCACCAGGTGCACGCGGATGTCGCCGGTCGGCGCACCTTCCTTCGGTGCCACGTAGGTGATCGGAAGCCCCTTGTCGGCAAGTGCCCAAGCCGCGCTCGCGTAGTGCGCGCCAATGATGACCTCGCTGCTTTGGAAGCTATTGGACGCCGCCCCGGATGCGTCGAAGAATGAGGACACCTTGAGCGCCTTGTACTTCGCGATCGCCGGCGCATACTTGCCATCCGAGCCGCCGAAGACCTTGTTCAGGTGCAGGAACAGAGGCACGCCCATAGCGTTGGTCGGGCTCGGCACCGTCGACACGCCGTCGAACTCCGGCTTCCACAGATCGGCAAAGGCGGTCGGCGCTGCCTTCAGCTCCTTGGTATTGTAAACGAGGCCCAGCGAATAGAATCCGGTCGACAGGGCAAAAACCTGTCCGCTCTTGGTCTTGTAGATGCCTTCGCTCAGCATGTTGGCCATGTTCGGCACTTTGGCGGGCGTGATGTCGTCGGTGAGGCCATCGGCGGCCGCGAGTTCCGAGACGCCGCCGTCGAGCCACGCCACGTCGATGACTGGACTACCCTTCTGCTGACGCATCTTGCCGAGCGTGACCGTCGAAACGCCCGGGTCAGGCGTCACTGTCTTACCGGTCATCTTGGAAAACGGATCGACGATGCACTTCTGGATCGCTTCACCCCAAGCGCCACCATAGAAGGCCGTCGTCAGCGACTCTGCGTTCGCCGCGCTGGACATTAGCCCTACCGCTGCCACTGTCGACGCGAGAGAGCTGACAAGGTGTCTCTGCATGGTGGTCTCCCTAGGTTGGCCATGACGGCACTCGATCCAACCCCGCCATTGCAGGCCAACTCCCACATGACTGTCAAATGCTCGATATTGCTGCTCGAATAACCTGGAGTTATGTTGCTGTGCATGAACGTTCGACAGTTGCAGGCCCTGCGTGCGGTGATCGACCTCGGCAGCGTCACGCGGGCAGCAGAGAACCTGGCAATTTCCCAACCCGCGGTCAGCAAACTGATCAAGGGCCTGTCGCGCTCGTGCGGCTTCGAGCTTTTCGTCCGCAGTGGCAATCGCTTGGTTCCCACGGCCGAGGCGATATCGTTGTTCCGTGAAGTGGAGCGCATGTTCGTCAGTGTGGAGGATCTCAAGCGACATGCCGAAGCCATTCGCGACCTCCGATCGGGGCGCATGGCACTGGCAGCCTTTCCCGCGCTTGCGACACGCCCGCTACCCAAGATCATCACTAGATTTCTGCGCGACCATCCGGACACGCGCGTATCGTTGATTGCGCGCAGCGGACGCCTTCTGGTCGAGCTCGTCGCCGCAGATCGCGTCGACGTCGCCATCGGTTTGATGCTGCCGGATCATCCAGCGGTTCGTGCTGTCAGCATCGGCAGCGTCGAAGCCGTGTGTGTGATGGCTCCAACGCATCACCTCGCGCGTCGCAAGCTCATTCGCGCGACGGATCTCGACGGAGAGGCGTTCATTTCGCTGGGCACCGAGGATCAGTCGCGCTACCGGATCGACCAAGCTTTTGAAGGTACCGGCGTCCAGCGCCGCATCACGATCGAGGCCCAGCAATCTGAGGCGGCGTGCTCGTTCGCCTCTGCCGGTATCGGCGTCGCCATCGTCGAGCCCTTCAGCGCATCCGAGTTCTCGCCGGATCAGCTCGCCATCCGCCCCTTTCGTCCGCGGGTTCGCTTCGACCTGTCGCTGCTGAGCCCGGTCTACCGGCAGCATTCGCGCATCGTCGAAAGCTTCGTCGAGGTGTTTCGCCGATCTATCCCGGCCGCCACGCGTCGATCGACCTAGTCCGACCTGCACATACGTGACGGCTGTCCCGCGTCCGCTCTCGCGCCTTGCGCACCGCCGTGAGCGTCCGCATGATGCGTCGAGTGTTCGTCGACTACGCAAGCGTAAATCTGCGCCGACTGTCGATCGAAACCGTCCAGTCCGACGAGAGGCCACCATGAGACAGACGCAGTTCTTCGATGTCATCTACACGCACACCGAAGGCGAACCGACCTGCATCATCCATTCGGGCATTCCCTATCCCGCTGGTCTCGACATTCTGGCCAAGCGAAGATTCCTGCAGGAGAACTACGACTACGTCCGTACCTCTCTGATGCGCGAGCCGCGTGGTCATCAGGACATGTTCGGTGTGTTCCTGACGCCTCCGCACGAGCCTGATGCGGACGCTGGGATGCTGTGGATAGACGGAGAGCGCTTCGTCGAGATGTGCGGGCATGGCACCATCGCGCTCTCGATGGCGCTCGTATCGCACCGCATGGTGCGAACGATCGGGCATCCGACAACCACCATCCGCTACGAGACTCCGGTGGGCCGCGTCACCGCGGATGTGAAGACCAACGAAGACGGCAGTGCCGAATGGACCCGATTCGAAAACGTGCCTGCCTTCGTGCTCGCGCAGGACGTACCGGTCTCGCTTCCGGGCTATGGCGAGTTGACCGCCGATATCTCGTTCGGCGGCAACTTCTTCGCGCAGGTGAAATGGCCGGACAAGGAGAAGCGGATATCCCCCGACATCGGACGCCTGCTGTCGGACATGGGACAGTTGGTCAAGCAGCAGATCAACGCGAAGATGCAGATCCAGCATCCAACCAAACCGGACACCAAGGGGCTGCACTTCTGCACGTTCTGGCACGAGCCGGATCGGCCGGATTCACTCTACAAGAACGTGCACGTGTTCTCGGACGGCAAGATGGATCGCTCGCCCGGCGGTACCGGCACGAGCGCGATGATGGCGATGTACGAAGCGCGCGGCCAGATCAAGATGGGCCAGACGATCCGGTCGGAGGGGCTGCTCGGCTCCGGCCAGTTCGAAGGATGTCTCGTGCGCGAGACCATGATCGCCGGCAAGCGAGCCGTGGTCCCGACAGTCAAGGGTACAGCGAGCGTGATCGGCTACGCGAAGTGGCTGCTCGACCCCGCCGATCCGGTCAGTAACGGCTTCGTCATAAAGTAGTCAGGTACGGCGATCACCCGGCGCCGTGACTCGCGAGGTGACGTGAATGTGGCCTGATCAGACGACCAGGGGACCGCTCGATGGCCTCACCATTCTCGACTTCACGCACATGCTCGCTGGCCCCTACTGCACATGGCTGCTCGGGGCGCTCGGCGGTGACGTGATCAAGATCGAGCGCCCCGGTCATGGCGATCATACGCGCTCGCTCGATCCGAAGCTCGAGGGCGAAAGCCTCTACTTCCTCAGCGTCAATCGCAACAAGCGCAGCCTGACGCTGGACTTGAAGACCGAGGCGGGACGGGAGGTGATCGAGCGCCTCGTTGCACGCGCCGACATCCTCGTCGAGAACAACCGCCCCGGCGTGATGGAGCGGTTGTCACTCGATGCGCCCCGGCTGCTCGCGATCAACCCTCGTCTCATCTACGCAAGTGTTTCCGGTTTCGGACAGACCGGCCCCTATCGCGAACGCCCCGCCTTCGATGCGGTCATTCAGGCGATGTCAGGCATGATGAGCGTGACGGGAGAGACGCATCGCCCGCCATCACGCGTGGGCGCCTCGATCGGTGACATGGCGGCCAGCCTGTTCGCAGCCGTCGGCATTCTTGCGGCAGTGCATGAACGGGAGCGCACGAAACGCGGCACGGTCGTCGATGTCGCAATGCTCGATGCCCAGGTGGCGCTGCTTGAAAACGCAATGGCGCGTTTCCTGAACACGGGCGAACTGCCACGCCGTATCGGCAGTCGGCATCCGCTGGTCACGCCGTTCCAGGCCTTCAGCACATCCGACGAGGCCATCGTCGTGTGTTGCGATACCGAGCCACAATGGCGGGCACTCTGTCGGACGCTCGGGCGCTTCGACCTGACGACGGACGCACGGTTCGAACACAACAGCCTGCGCACCGCCAATCACGCCGAATTGGAGTTGCTGCTTGCCGCAGAGTTCGTCAAGCGCAGCCGCGAGGAGTGGCTCGCCCTGCTGCGGCAAGCCGACGTGCCGTCCGGCCCGGTCAATACGATCGCTGACATCGCACAGGACGCCCAGATTTCGGCGCGCGACATGGTCTGCGATGTCAGCGGCGGGCGGTTCGTCCGCCAGCCCATCCGCGGCAGAATCGCGGACGGTACGTTCGACAGGCCGGCACCGCGGCTTGGTCAGCATTCCGAAGAAATCTTGGCCGACATCGGCTTTGCGGAGCACGAGATCGCGCAATTCGTCGCGCAAGGGGTGATCTGAACCCGAGCGATGCCGAGACCCGCACGCCCGTGCCCAACGACGCGGCTTTCAAAGTGTCCGGACTTGGGCTGCGACGCCAGCGTTGGCCGATGCGTCAGTGTAAGCGGTCGGAAATGAAGTCGGGCTGCCGCGCTTGAGCGCCCTCCGACTCGGATAGCCACGAGCGAACCGCCTGCAGGGCGCGAACCTCGGTCCGATGCCGCGTATCGTGGCTGCTTGCAGCCAAGCGTCGCAGCCCATCGAACAACCAGGACGGGTAGTGAAGCCAGACGCCTCGACCGTCCGGCTCAATTCCTGCGTGGCTGGCAATGACGCTACGCGGCGGAAACAGCTTGCTCCACACCACACGAAGACGACGGGCGCGCGTGCCCGAGCCGTCGAGCCTCGCCAACATGAGCACCGCGCTGCGATTTCCGGTGTCCCTGAGCATCAGCCTGCTAGCGTGCTGCAGGACCTCGCCGGGGACGAGCGGTTCATCCTGCCCTCTCAGCGGTCCGTGATAGTGTTCCGCGAGACCGATCGCGAGGCGGCAGGCCCTCTGCCATCCACCGACTTCGACGGCCCGTGCGAGAGCGGTCCAATCGATTTTTCCTGTGCCAATACACGCCGCGATGTCGCTCAAGGTGAGCGGGCCGTTGTCGAACTGGTGCTCGTACACCGCGTGCACGATCAGATGCAGCAGCGTATCGGTCGGTGACAGGAAGGGAACCGCAAGGCCGGCAAATGGCTCCTCGATGCGACGAGCGATCAGCGTATCGGCGTCCGCCAACCGTACGCCCATATCGGTCACTTCAGGCTTCGCCAGCCGCACATGGAGTTCCACGTCGATCCGCTCCACCGGACTGACCAGCGTCGGAAGATGCTTGCCGCTCTCGACCGCGTCATCGATCGATGTCACGGAATTCCTACGCTGCGAAAAGCCGCCATGGACAAGTACCGCGTGGGCAACTCGCGCATCTGCGGCACCGACGATCACGTCGAGATCACGCATCGGCCGCAGCGCGGGATGGGCGTAGGCGTTCCAGGCCAGAAATGCGCCTTTCAAGAACGCATGGGGAATCCCGGCGTCATGGAGCAGCTTGTGGATCGCAAGCATCGCTCGCTGCAGAGCCAGCGAGCGAAACGCCGACGCGCGGAAGGCCTCGGCCCATTCGGCCCGTACGATTGCCGGCACGGTCCACGACGATCCGTTCTGCATATAGCGCCAATGCAGTTGCGCCTCCAGCCGGTGCTCGCGGGACATTCTATTGAGGCACATCCAGGCTGCCTCGTCCATCCGCCCCATGATGTCGGCAGGCGGCGCTCGCGACGTCGCAAGCAGGTCGAGCAGAAGATCCTGGATAAGGGTGTGCTTTGGAGTCATATGCGACTCGGAACCGGTTCGGAGCTGCATCGGCCTGCCTCGAGACGAAAGGCGCGGTCGGCAAGGTCGAACATGAAGTCGTTGTGGCTGATGAGGAGCATCGTGGTTCGGCCGCGCAGGCCAGCGATCGAGCGCTTCACGACCGCCTGATTCTCGCGATCCAATGCGCTCGTCACTTCATCGAGGATAAGCAGCGCGGGCTTGCCGAGCAAGGCGCGAGCAATGGCAATGCGCTGGCGCTCGCCGCCGGAGAGACGCGCGCCGCCATCGCCGATGGGCGTGTCGATACCATCGGGCAAGGCAAACACGAACTCTCCACCCGCCTTCGCCAGGGCTTCTCGCAGATCAGCTTCACTCGCCGCAAATCGGGGCCAAAGGAGGTTGTTGCGTATGGTGTCGTGAAATATGAATGGGTCCTGCTGGACGTAGCCGACCGCGCCCCGCCATCTTCGCCGAACATCGCCGGTAACGGGAACGCCGTCCACCTGCAGCATTCCGAGATCGGGCTCGATCAACCCCATCAAGAGGTCGCCCAGCGTGCTCTTGCCGGCGCCCGAAGCTCCGACGACTAGGGTTGTCGTTCCCGCCGGCAGATCGAGCGACAGGCCGTCGAGTGCCGGCCGGTCCCGGCCCGCGTAGCGTACGGTAACGCCGCGAAGCTCGATGGCACTGTGCAGGCTGATGGCCGGTCCGGCGACCGGCGGGACAGACGGCTCGGCCGCCCGTCGGGATTCCTCGATGAGATGGTTGGTGCTCTGCAGTGCGGGCAGCGCGTGCAGCCAGTGGTGCCAAGCGTGTTGCAGGCCGCCGAGCATCGGCACCAGTCGTGCGAACACCAGCACGAGAGGCAGCAACGTGGCGAGCGACTGATCCCAGATCGCGTATCCGAAATACAGGACCATGGCGAGCGCAGCCGCTCCGGCAACCTGCAGCAGGCTCCGCCCGATGCTGGAGTCGGAAACGAACGACAGCTGCTGGCGACGCAGGGTAGTCAACATCTCGGCGAACGACGAAATACTGCTTGCCTCACCACCGACGATCTTGATCTGGCGGACACCGTGAAGCTTTTCCTGCACGTGTCCCTGCAGCGCGCGGTTGGCGTCGCCGAGCTGTTGGCCTAGCAGCAGCGCCCTTCGGCGTAGCCCGGTGAAGGCTAAAAGGACGAGCGCACCACCGAGAGCGGCGAACAAGGCCGTGCGCCAGGACAAGGCGAAGGCAACCATGATGTATACGAGCGTCGAGACGGCGGTCGCGACCGCGCTCAATGCCTGATTGAGGCCCAGTCCGACGCGGGCGATGTCGTTGAGAATAACGCTGGCGTGATCCGACGGCCGGTGCAGCGCCAGCCAGCGCCACTCCGCATGCATCAAACCCGAGAAGCAGCGCTGTCTCAGTGCGTCCATCGTTGAGTGCATCAGTGAGACCGTGCCGATCAGTTGCAGGTGCAGAAGACCGGCTCTCAGGCCGACGAGGCCGACGAACACGACCAGCATGCCGACAATCGAGCCGGTCAGGCCGACTTGCGCGAACGCACCGTCGATGCTTCGGGAAAGCAGCGAACTGCGGCCTTGCATGGCCTCGAGCAGCGGCACCAGCATGATGATGCCAATGCCTTCAGTGAGGCTGGTGAGCAGCATGACGACGACGACGGTCACCACTTTGCTGCGTGGAGCCGCGCCAGTCACTTGCAGCCACGCACCGAATGGGCCTTCAGCCATTACCCGCCGTCCTTGCCGAAATTCGCGGCTCATCAAGGCCCAGATCCCAAGTCAAACGGAAAGTCGGCAGTGGGGGCAGCATTCGCCGGGGCTCCCGTGGCTGGCAGGAGCTGATCTGCCCAGCCGCACGACGGACCACCGAATTCTGCAGACTGGCCCCCGCGCACACTACCCGATCCTCAACTGCCGAGGATCGCCGATGCGATGAAACCGACGCTATCGGCAAAACGGTCCTTGCGTTTGACTCGTCTGAACCGCTTCATCGGCAGATCCGCGGCAATATTCGCCATGACAGCAAACAGATCGCGGTCGCTGGTGAGGACTTCCAGGAAGCTCTGCCGATAGAGCGCGTCCGGAATAGAGCGGAACCGCTGTACTCCGGTAATCTCCAGGAGCTCGCAGCCGACGTCGGCGTCCTCCAAGAAATAGAGTGCGGCAATAGGCGACGGTACAGTGATGCCCCGAGCCGGCGGTTCGACGAAGAACTTGTCGTGCTTCGTTTCCACCTGTTCACTGGCGGCGAGTCCCGTCATTGCTATCGCGTCCGACCAAAGCTTGAGGCGCTTGTGTCCCGGGAGACAGATGAGGTGGCCGTCCTGCTCCCGTGCCAATACCAGCACGTCGTCCGCGAACAGCGGCAGTCCGCGTGCGCTGAGCGCCGCCGCGAGCGTCGACTTGCCGGCCCCGGAGGGACCGGTGAAAGCATGCACCCTGCCTTCGTACAGCACCGCCGAGGCATGTAGTGGCACCAGCCCGTTGATCCAGGCAATTGCGCCGTGCACCGAGCCGTTGAGATAGACCTCGACCTCCGCATCACGCACGTGCGGTGGGCGTTGCACCGTGACGCCATCGCCGCGCCGATACGCGAAGGCCAGTCCGTCGGGGAGCCGCAGCAGAAAGGCATCGCGTGCGATGGAAATAGCGGGCGTTTCAACCAGGGCGCCATTAAGTTTACCCGGCACCTCCCCGATACGAGCGGCGCATTCGCTCTCGAGCAGGGCGCGTACCGCATCCGCGGCGGACGCATGGCCCCGTTTCCCGACCTCTGATGCAGCAGAATTCATGAGTGCCCGCTTCCCAGATCCGCGAACGATTATCCATGCGATAGACACTGCCAAGTCAACCTTGCCGGCAGCCGTAGAGCACCGAGGACCGACTGCAGCCCCTATCGGACAAGGGGGGGGCCAACGACCAGCAGATCATCGATGGCCTGCACGTGGACCTCGACCTGCCGTCCCTCGGAAACGGGCAAGGGCTCGGCAAACGGGTAGAGGCGCAATGACCAGCAGGACGCGACATCTGGCGGATTGGCATATTCCCGACCGTCGGGAAAGGAGAAGCTTATCCATTGCAAAATGCCTCGGGCGAGACCGTTGCCGACCACCTCCATCTTGACAGTTGCATTTGCATCTCTAGCTTCCGCCCCGCAGGCCAGATCGAACCGCAGAAGCTCGGACGGCAGGCTCAGCGGGTATCGGATCTCGAGCGGACCATTTTTCGCTCGAACCTTCTTTCCGAGCCGGTCGAGGCCGGACAGGGACAGGCCTTCTTGGCACTGCGTCGTCGATCCCACGTCGAAGACATCGTCACCGATCAGCATGCCGTGTGCTGCGACATGCCGCGGCAGATAAAGAGCATCCGGGACGAGCAGGTTGGCACGCGCGCTGTTCAACAGCGGCAGCACGCCCTCGGCGAGGAGATCGCTCGAGATGATCTCGTGCACGACCGCGTCGCAACGATGCGGCAGATCCACTCCGACCACCGACATCGCGTCCTTGTTGATGACGGTGATTCGATCCTGAAATCCGTTGTCGGCGATATTGCGCCGGGCCGCCTCGGCCAGCAGCGGCTCGATCTCTATCGTGTAAACGTGCCCTGCCCCCGCGCGCGCAGCCATCATCGCCAGGATGCCTGAGCCCGTACCGATTTCCAGCACGCTGGAGCCGTGCTGCACACTGGCACGAAGCGCCTCATCGTATGTCCTGTTGCGACGTCCATCCCGAACAATCTCGAAGTGCCACGACGGCACAGCCGTCCGGATGAACGGCTCGGTCGCGGACCACACGTACATATCGTCCGGTGCATGTTCACGTAGCCTGACGGCCAGCCGACGCGCGCCTTCTGGAGCCACTTTCGATCCGAGCTTCCGGAGCAGCGAGGCAAGCCTGCGGTCGACATCCGGAGAGTTCCGAAGAGCCTCGAACAGGGGCCGCAGCTCTGACGGGACATCGTCGCCAGCTATTGGTGCCGAGCTGCTCTCCATACCACCCCCTTGCATCCGCGCGTTACCGCACGACATCGACCGCGATGCGGTCACCGATGCACTCCGTCCGCAGAGCGACCTCGCGACCCGCCGTCACATCGAGGGGCGGCGAAAAATAGGCCAGCATCAGTCCGCGGCTTGAACGTCTCGCCGGGACATCCTCGAACGTGCTTCCATGCAGGTGAAGCTTCAACCAGTAGAGCAGACCGATCGCTCTGCCGGACATGGTCGGCACGATCGATGCGATCGTCTTGGCGGCGTCGATCCCAGACGGGCACCCAAGATCGAACGATACGATCCTCGTCGCGTCGCTCAAGGCCCTTTCGGGGCGGAACGGTCTGCTGACGTCGACGACGGGCGGCTGAAACATATCCATCGCCGACAGGTCGAAACCACATTTCGAGTTCGCGCTGACCGGCGGCAGTTGGCTGTCCTGGCCCAGGAGCGCACCGACAATCTCTATTTCGTCAGGAAGCAGCACGGCGTGGTTTGTCAGCAGGCGGGATCGTGCGTATTGCAGCACCTTCAACAGACCTCCGCTGAAAGGTTCCGCGAATATGATGTCCTGCACGAGAACATCACAGGCCACTGGTAGATCTTCACCGACGCGAACGTCCAGCACATCCTTGCCGATCACTGTGATGCGGTCGGAAAGTCCGTTGCTGTGGATGTTCTTCCTTGCGGCATCAGCCACCAGCGGCTCGTGCTCGACGGCATAGACGTGCCGTGCGCCCGCGCGCGCTGCCATCATCGCCAGCAGACCGGAGCCGGTGCCGATGTCGAGCACGATGGACTCACTGCCGACGCACCCGCGCAGCGCCCGATCGAAAGCTTCGTTCCTCCCGTCGTCGTTGACGCAGGCGTACTGGCAAAGCCGCACCGACCTGCGCACTACACTTTCCGTGAGTAGCCGGATTACGTGATCGTGGGGCGCCAGCCGCCGCAGTTCCATCGCCAACTGCCCGGCCTCGACGGCGTCCAGACGCGTTCGCATGTTGCTCAGAAGCAAAGCGACGCTCCGCAGATGGTCCGGCGCCGCCGCCAACACCCGCACGAACGGTTGCAGCGCCGCCGGCACCCGATCCATCGACAGGCGGTCCATGTTCACGAGAATCCCGTTGGTCCATTCAGGTTCAAGGGGCAGCCCCTGTCAAAGCCCCCTGCTGTCACAGCTTCCGGCCCGCGACGCGTGATGCCCGAGCCGCCGAAGGCCGGCAGACGAGGAGGACGATATCGCTCCAGCGGCTCTCTGGCCATACGCATGCAGATCGCCATCGGCGGTTCCGCAGATGGGGCACTTCTCGCTGCGACACGGTCTCCGTTGACGCAGGATAACGCAAGCCGAAGGATGACCGCTTGCGTCGCGGTTGGCGTGTCCGCAGCGACACGCACAAATCAGCACCAAATGCGGCACTCCAATAATTCGTTGACAGGGCGAATCGCGCGGAGCCATAGTGGGTTGTGTACAAATTGACGAGTACGGGGATCGTGCTGGTGGCAAACGACAGCGACAAGATCGAGAGCGTCAATGGCTCGAAGCGTCGGGAGGTGAAAGCCAGAAAGCAGTGGACCCGCCCGGTGGTGACCGAGATCAATACTCCGGCCGCCGCAGCCGCCAACGGCTCGATGGGTTTCGACATGTATGCTCAGGAATCCTAGGCGGCAATCGCCGCTGACGTGCGTACATGAGCGGTATCGGGGTCATCTTCCATCGAGACGGACGGCCCGTTTCTTCTGAAGATCTTGAGCGCCTTGCCGAAGGTTTGGACCGCTTCGGCCCCGATTATCGGACGACGCGCGTAACGGGGTGTGTAGGCTTTGCGTATGCTTGTTTGGCCACAACGCCGGAATCGCGAAGTTCTCCGCAGCCCATCGAGGGAACTCGATCGCAGTTCGTGATGCTGTTCGACGGTCGGTTGGACAACCGGGCCGAATTGTTGGCGTCCTTGGGCCTCTTTGGCGGTAGCGACCGCCCATTGGCCGATGCCGAGATCGCATTGCGCGCCTATGAGAGATGGGGCGCGGAATGCTTCGAGCATTGGATCGGCGAATTCGCCGTCATCTGCTGGGATGCGAAGGAGCGACGGTTGCTGGCCGCTCGCGACCCACTCGGCTATCGCACCCTGCACTACTTTCTCGAGCCGCACCGCCTCGTCATCGCATCGGCACCCAAGGGGCTTCTCGCTTTGCCAGGGGTGCCACGTGACATCGACCAAGTGAAGATCGCCGACGCGCTGTGCGGCCTCTATGCCGACGGGGAAAGAACCTATTTCAAGGGCATAAGGCGCATCGCGGCAGGCGACCTGCTTGTTGCCGATGCCGCGTCCGCGCGGAGTAGGACCTATTACCGCCTGGAGGAGCGGGTCCGACCGATCCGATACAAGCGTGACGACGATTACGTCGACGCCGCTCGCGAGTTGCTGGAGAGGTCACTCGCCGCGAGGTTGCGCTGCGACGGCCCTATTGGCGCTTTCATGAGCGGTGGCCTGGATTCCTCGACGCTCTGCATCATGGCCTCAAGATCGCTCGGCGCTCAGGGCAAGCGCCTCAGCACATTCACGTGGGTGCCCGAGAAAGGATGGGACGGGAGAACGGGCTACAGGAAGTATGGCGACGAGACGGCTTATGTTTCGGCGATAGCTGAGGCTCACCCCGATATCGAGATCAATTTCCTAGCTGCTGAAGGCCGCGGAATGTACGATCGTCAGGACGATCTCCTTGACGTCGCGGACATGCCGTTTCGCAATGCGGGTAATTTCTGCTGGTTGCACGCGATTCTGGAGGAGGCGAGGGACCGGGGCGTGAAGGTCATGCTCGACGGAGGACTCGGAAACCCCACGCTCAGCTACGGTGGCGGCGATGTTCTGGCCGAGCACTGGCGATCGCGGCGTTTTCGCCGCCTTCTCGCCGAGATGGCGCACACAGGCGGCAGCGGTCTCGTCGGCTTTGCGCGCACCTTTCTGAGCAGCATCGTTTTCCCCATGGGGCCGGAGTGGCTCTGGAATCTGAAGGAGCGACTGCGAGGAAGAGACGCTGGAAGCGATCTGTGGCTCCGCTTTTCGGCGCTCGATCCCGAGTTCGGGACGTCCATCGACTTTCCGGCCCGCGCTGCTCGGTTCGGCTTCAGATTTCACGGTTCGAAGCCGGCCCCGAAGCGCGAACAGATGCGATGGCTGCTAACTCGCTATGTCGCGACCGAGATGGGCGACATCAAGCGCAGCATGGAAGCACTCTACGGCATCGAGAGCCGCGATCCTTATTCGGACCGGCGCCTCGTCGAATGGTGCCTGGGCGTGCCGGAAGAACAATTTTGCCGTGATGGAGAACAACGATGGCTGATGAAGCGCCTGGCAACGGGCTTGCTGCCCCATGGCGTGCTCCACAAACCAGAGACGATCGGACTTCAGACATCGGATTGGCACCTGCGCATGACGCGGGATCTTCCAAGCATGCGGTCGCAGTTGCATGAATTCGCGCAGGACCCGTGCATATCGGAGATGATCGATTTACCGCGCCTTCAGCGCTTGCTCGATGACTGGCCAAACGAGACCGTCATCGATGATGATCGCCAATTCTATCTGCCGGTCATAGTGCCGCTCGCATTGCAGGTGGGGCGGTTCATGCAGCGCGCCAATCTCCGACGCGACGAAGGCGCGTCGGCGACGACGTGAGCCCAGCCCGTCGGAACGGGGAATTGCTCACGAAGCAGAGCGCTCGGCCTTTCCCCGCGCCTCTACCCGGCCTCCGATGCACGCGATCACGTGGTAGTCCTGAACGGCGTCGCGCCCAGTTACTATGCGCTCCCCGACACGAAGCCACGCGTGCAATTCCGTCGCGCGCCCTTCGCCCGTCAGCGAAGCGCCAATGCCCTTGCGCCGGATGCCGATGAACAACGTGCTCGCAAGATTCCGGCGATCGAGCATCCACTTGGCCGCCATTGCCCGCGGCATGCACAGCACTTGGAAGGGCAGCCGACGAGCGACTCCGTCGACAGCGCGCTCGACCGTCCGCACGATAGCCATGTCCACGGGATCGAGATTGGGCTTCGGAGAGGCCGTCACGACACCGAGCATTCCCTTCCATCTGCGATACGCCACGAGCTTGGTCAACAGGACAGCAGTCACCAGCAGGACGGCCGCCTCGAGCCCTGCCAGCGTCATTCGGATGGTTTGGGCAAAAGCACTTGTCATCTCGACAAACCCGACGTCGCAATTCTGCCTGCGCTCGAGAACCGAGCTACCGCACTTCGTTGGAGATTTCTATGAGACCATGCTCGCGCAACTGGATGAGAAATGCCGCAACATCGCTTCTGCACGTGTCGCGATCAATGGTGTACTCGTCGGCGAGGATCTCGATCAGGTCGCCAAAACTGATCGGCGCATCGATGCGGCTCCATATGTGGCTTGCCGTTTCCGCCATCCCGAAAATCCGGCCTGACTCGATGTGCATCGCCACGATCTCACCTTCTATGTTAGTATCGATCTGGCCCGGTGCCCGTCTTATGACATCCCCGGAAGAAATCTCCGTCATCTCCAAACTCCCCTCTTCGCAGCGTGGATGCACCGCGTGAGCCGGTATATGATCCGAGTGAGCCACCCATTGCAAGCTTATCACCGCGCCGGCAACATGTCGGCGTCGGGTGAATGGCTGGCAGTCAGCGCTTCACTATCGGCTGGATCGATCCGCACTCGATGGTCATTTCAACACGGAGCGACCTGATGACCCCGCCGGCGCTCCACCTTGCGCAAAGGGCTCGTGACGCAATGGCGATGGGCGGACCTCGCCTCTTGATGCTGTCCATCGCCCTGTACGAGGAAGCCGTGCGCCTCGCCCCAAGAGATCCCGACCTGAGACGGGAACTGGCGTGGGCGTACCACAAGAACGCAATGTACGGTCAGGCCCGCGACGCCATAGGTGCAGCCGTAGCCCTGGCGCCGGATCTCTATAGATCGCAATTGCACGCCTGCGTCATGAACCTGCAGGCGGTCTATGAGTCACAGACGTCATTGGAGACCGCCGCTGACCGGTACGCCTCGGACCTCGACGCCCTGCTCCATGCGACCAGGAGAGCCTCGCAGGAGGAACTGACCGCGTGTGCAAAGGGCTATGGAGTTCCGCTGCCGTTTCAACTGCCCTATCTCGGCTTCGATATACGGCCGCAGCAGGAGTTGTTCGGAGAGATCATCGGGAGGATATCCGCCGCCTACTTCGCGCGCCCATATCCTGCACGCCTTGCACGAGATCGTGCTGCCAGGCGCCGCCGTATTCGCATTGGTTTTGCCTTCGCGCTCTTCTACTCTCATTCATCCTGGCACGTCGCACTGAAAGGCTGGTTGAAAGCCCTCGATCCCGAAACCTTCGAACTGATCGGCTACAATCTGAGTTCCCGCTGCGACGGTGAAACCGAGGTTGCGCGGGGCTTGCTGGCTAAAATGGTCGATGGTCCGCGCACCCTCCGGTCCTGGGTCGAACTCATCGAGGCTGACGAGCTCGACGTTCTGATCTACCCCGAGCTCGGGATGTGGTGGCATGTCATGCTGCTGGCGAGCCTGCGGCTGGCGCCGGTCCAGTGCACCGGCTGGGGACACTTCGTCACCAGCGGATTGCCGACGATCGACTACTTTCTCACCGGCGATCTCGCCGAACCGGTGAACGCAGCGCGCCACTACACCGAGACACTTGTTCGGCTCCCCAATCTCTCGGTGACTTATGAGCCTCAAACAAT
>JAWKWD010000043.1:0-2129 GCA_041397805.1 Hyphomicrobiaceae bacterium | reverse complement strand
AGGACGTATGGCCTCTTCAGCGAGATCATCTCCTGGAAGCTGCGCATGTTCGTGCCTACGGATGAGGCCGGCATCGAGGTCCTGGCAAAGGTGCTCGAGCACTATCCAATCGAGCGCATCGTCGAACGGGAGGCTGCGTGATGCGCCGCGATGCCTCCGAACTGGCGCATCGCCTCGCGCGCGAGGCCGAGGCGGTGTGCCGTCATTACCTTTCCAATGGAAAGCGCGAAGGGCGGTATTGGCTGGTTGGTGATGTCTACAATACGCCGGGCCGCTCGATGTTCGTGCGGCTCCAGGACTCCACCAAGGGGAGCGCGGGTAAGTGGACCGACGCCGCGACCGGTGAGCATGGCGATCTCCTGGACATCATTCGGCATAGCCTTGGGCTCCGTGACTTCCGCGAAGTTGCCGAAGAGGCGAGGCGGTTTCTCAAGCTGCCCCGCACTGAATCGGAACCCGTACCACGACTGCCCCCAGTGCGCTCCGTCCCGGCGGGATCACGAAAGGCCGCAAGGCGGCTCTTTGCAATCTCAGGCCCGATCAAAGGCACTATGGTGGAGACCTATCTGCGACGCCGCGGAATAGCTCGCGTGCACCATAGTGGCAGTCTTCGCTTCCATCCGCGTTGCTATTATCGTCCCGACGAGCATTTACCGACCGAGACCTGGCCGGCGATGATCGCTTGCGTCACAGATCTCGATGGCAGAATCACTGGTGTGCATCGCACGTGGCTCGATCCAGATGGCTTTGATCGCATTCGACTCGGCAAGGCGCCGATCGACACGCCGCGACGCGCCATGGGCGATCTGCTGGGCAATGCGGTTCGCTTCGGTGCGCCGGACGACGACGTGCTTGTGGCCGGCGAAGGCATCGAAACCATGCTCTCGCTGCGTTGTGCGCTGCCAACATTGCCGATGGCCGCAGCGCTGTCGGCCAATCACCTCGCAGCCATGCTGCTGTCGTCAAGCTTGCGTCGGCTCTATATCGCGCGGGACGCTGACGCCGCTGGAGACATGGTGCAAGCCACTCTGTTGAACCGCGCACAAGCGGCCGGCATCGAAGCAATCCCCTTGTCACCTCGGCTGGGCGATTTCAACGAGGATCTGCACATCTTCGGTCTCGACGCCCTACGAGCGGCATTGCGGCTGCAACTCGTACCGGAAGACGTCTCCCGCTTTCTTCTATTGTCGGCCACCGTCGTATAGGCGCGCTTGGCGTCCCATCAACGTCGACAGCTCGGTCGCGCGGCGGCCCAATGCCGGAGAGGACGCGACCTCGGCCTTCTAGAGGGCGATCGGACGGCAAGCGGCCCCGGCCGCCAATGGCTACGACCGGCTATTTTCCGCCGGCCCTGCGGGCCTTTGCATCGCGAAGCAAAATAGCCGGCCTCCGCCATCCTCCGCTGGCGCTTCGGCCCTCCGCTGCGCTTTCGGGTTCTGGCCCGTTCCGCTCGCCGTCTGAGTGATCGCCACGAAGGCCGCGATGGGCGCGGCCAATCCGGCAAAGGACCTCTCCCGATGAGCGACCATGACGACACCGAACAGCACACGCCATCTCCGACCGACCTCGTCCTCAACGAATTGCAGCTCTTTGGCTACCGTCCATTCGACGACCAGCCCGATCCGAGACCCCTGCCAGAAGGCAAGATGATCGCCGGTGCCGTCGCCGACATTTTCGACGCCCTGGTCGCGACCCTGAGCGACACGCGGCTCGAGCCCGACCTTCCGGATCTGCTGTGGTCGACGGTCAACCTCTTCCGTCGTGCCACAGATCGCATCGTCCGGCAGCTCGACGACAATGAGCAGGCCCAACGCAAGAGCCAGCGCGAGCAGAACGGCTCGGAAGTACGCTCGGTCGAGCTCGAGCGCCTGACGGCAGAAGGCATCACCCTGATCGAACGTCGCAACTGCCTGGAGCTCTTCCGCGATCAGGCCGTCGAACTCTTTGAAGTCCACACCGGCTCATCCTGGCGCCCTCGATCGGGATCACTGGTCAACCATCGCAGGCTCACCGCGGCAATGATCGACTCCCGCGACTTCATCGCAGCCAAGCGCCGCGCCGAAACCGAGGTCATGCTGCCTCCCGGACCGAAGGTCGCACTGACCGGCGGCTTCGACTGCAACGACCAC
>JAWKWD010000042.1:0-2705 GCA_041397805.1 Hyphomicrobiaceae bacterium | reverse complement strand
AGCTTGGAGACGGCTATGTCCATGACGACCGACAGCATCTTCGAGTTGATGGCGGCGAGAGGGCTCGGACGCTACGGACTCTCCGACGTTACCCAGCTCGATCATGCGCTGCAGTCAGCGGAGCTTGCGGCCAAGCGCGGCCTCGGCGACGCTCTCGTGATTGCGGCGCTATTGCACGATCTCGGTCACCTGGTGGTCGGGGACGACGTCAATCTGGCGGCCGACGGGATCGATGACCTGCACGAGGAGTCGGCGGCACGCGTGCTGGCCGAGGTCTATGGTCCATCGGTATCGGAGCCGGTAAGGCTGCATGTGGCCGCCAAGCGCTATCTGTGCGGGACCAATCCCGGCTACTACGGCAAGCTCTCGCAGGATTCCAAGGATTCGCTGATGCTGCAGGGCGGGCCGATGACGGCCGGGGAGATCGCCGATTTCGACCGGTTCGAGCACCGGGCGGCGGCGTTGCAGCTCCGGCTCATCGATGACGAGGCGAAGGTTGCCGGGCTCGCAACACCGGGGCTCGAGACGTTTCGGCCGATTGCCGCGCGCCTGGAAGCGGCCCATCGCGGCGGTGGTTGACCCGGGGCTCTGGCGAGGCGATCTCGGCCGGCCAGCCGCATCGGCTTGCGAGGGGCGACCGGCGCGCCTACGGTTCGGGCATCCGTGACCAACCCGACCGCGGCGCTCCTGGCGCTCGCGTCAAGCCGAGGATTGCCAATGGCCTTCGACGCCAAACGACCAGATCTCACCGTCGCCGTGATCGGCACAGGCACCATGGGGCGCGGCATCGTGCAGGTGTCGGCCGCCGGCGGCATGAACGTGATCGCCTACGACGAGAAGGCGGGCGGCGCGCAGGCGGCGAAGGACTTCTCGGCCAAAATGCTCGAGCGCAACGTCGAGAAAGGCCAGATGTCGGCGGACGACGCCAAGGCCGCCGTCGACCGGATCTCGGTCGCCTCGAGCCTTGCCGAAGTGGCGCGTGCCGATGTGGTCGTGGAAGCCGTGTTCGAGCGGCTCGACATCAAGCAGGACCTGTTCGAGAAGCTCGATGCGGCGTGTCCGCCGACGACGATCCTCGCCTCGAACACGTCCTCGCTGCCGGTGACTGCGATCGCCGCGCGGACCAAGCATCCCGAGCGCTGCGCGGGGATGCACTTCTTCAATCCCGTGCCGCTGATGCGACTGGTCGAGGTCATTCCCGGATTGAAGACGGCGCCATGGGTTTCCGAGGCGCTGATGACAATCGGCCGGCGCATGACGCGCGAGCCGGTGCTCTGCGTCGACAGCCCGGGCTTCCTGGTCAACCACATCGGACGTGGGCTCGGACCCGAAACACAGCGTATCCTTCAGGAGGGTATCGCCTCGATCGACGAGATCGACCGCATCCTGACCGGAGCGCCGGGCTTCCGCATGGGGCCGTTCACGCTCGGCGACATGGTCGGGATCGACGTCGGCAACGCGGCCATGGCGTCGATGTACGAGCAGTTCTTCCACGAGCCTGCCTATGCGCCGACGCCATTGATGGCATTGCGGGCAGCAGGCGGGCTCTACGGGCAGAAGACCGGCTCGGGCTGGTACACCTACAAGGACGGCAAGAAAGTCGAGCCGGAGCGGAAGACGACACCGTCGACGCGGCCAAAGACCGTGTGGGTTCGCCCTTCTGATCACAACCAGGATCTCCAGGAGCCTTTCCTGGCTTATCTCAGGGAGCAGGGCTTCGAGGTGGAGAGCAGCTCGTCGCCGTCCAAGGATGCTCTCATCGTCCTCACGCCGATCGGATACGATGTGACGACGGCGGTTGCCGAGCTGAAGCTCGACGGAGCGCGCACCGTGGCGGTCGACGTGCTGTTCGGCCTCAAGGGGCCCAGGACCGTGATGGTCACGCCCGCAACGGCGCCGGAGTTCCGCGACAGGGCGCATGCCATGATGGCGGCGGACGGGCAGCCGGTGGTCGTGATCAACGACAGCCCGGGCTTCGTCGCGCAGCGCGCGGTGGCCGCGCTGATCAACGTCGGCTGCAATGTGGCGCAGCGCGGTGTCGGTGTGCCGGGCGACATCGACAAGGGCGCCAAGCTCGGGCTTGGCTATCCTTACGGGCCGATCGAGTGGGGCGACCGGATCGGACCGAAGCGCGTGATGTTCATTCTTGAGCGGCTACAGGAGTTCTATCGCGAGCCGCGCTACCGGCCGTCGCCATGGCTGAAGCGCCGCGTGATGCTGGGGCTGCCGCTCTCGGCGCCGGAGGGAGCTGGGCGGTAGCCGCCTCGTCAGACCCGCTCCATGATGACCAATCCACGCTGGCGGTCCGTCATGTAGATGAGGCCGCGGTCGTCGACGGTGACATCGTTGGAGGAGAGGCGATCGCAGCCGGCGGGGACGTCGGGCATGTACCAGGCGACCTCTCGAGGATTGTGCGGGTTGGCGATGTCGACGATGCGCAGCCCGTGGCTGAACCAAGCGAATGGCAGCTCGGTGCCCATCACCTTCTCGCACGGCTGGTGGCAGGCGGTCATGGTGGGCTGCGGGCGGCCCTCTATGCCTTCCACCTGGAACGAGCCGACGGGCACGGGATGGTGCTCGTCGGTGATGTCGACCATCCACATGAAGGCGGGGACCTCGTCGGGCTGTCGGACGACATCCTCATCGGCCACGACCATGTACCGCCGGCCGTTGATGGCAAAGGGCACCGGCAGGGCCGTGTGCGT
>JAWKWD010000041.1:0-2841 GCA_041397805.1 Hyphomicrobiaceae bacterium | reverse complement strand
CGAGACGCGCCGCGGCGCGTTGACGCTACGCGCGAAGGTCGTCGCGACGATTCGGCCCGACACGATCTTCGTTCCCTATCACTGGCCGGGGCGCCGCAGCGTCAATCGCCTGACCATTTCGGCGCAAGATCCGATCTCGAAGATTCCCGAGTTCAAGGCCTGCGCGGTGCGACTGCGGCCCGCGACTGCTGCCGAATCCAAGGCAGCGGCTGGCGTCTCGACCCCTTCGCGCCGGGCCACACTACCCTTGGCGGGGAACTGACGAGATCCACGATGCCGGTACCCGCCGACCGTCACTTCTATCTCGACCCCGCGCGCTGCATCGGCTGCAACGCATGCGTCCAAGCGTGTTCGGAGTGCGACACGCATAAGGGCGTGTCGATGATTCAACTGGACTTCGTCGATCGGGCGCGCTCCACCCAGACGGTGCCGGTCGTGTGCATGCACTGCGACCAGCCGACCTGTGCGGAGGTCTGCCCCGCCGACGCAATCAAGCGCACTGAGGACGGCGTGGTGCAGACCGCGCGCAAGGCGCGCTGCATCGCCTGCAACAACTGCGTACTGGCCTGCCCTTTCGGCGTGCCCAAGATGCACGACGAAGCCAATCTGATGATGAAGTGCGATATGTGCTACGACCGGACGTCACGGGGCCTGAAACCGATGTGCGCCTCGGTCTGTCCGAGCCAGGCGCTCTTTTTCGGCACCCGCGAGGAGATCGAAGCGCTGCGGCCCGCCTCGCGGCCGGTCGATCGCTTCCGTTTCGGAGCCCAGGTGGTTTCGACGCGCGTGCGCATGCTCGTGCCGAAGGCGTTCGCCGAGCCGTTCCTCGCCGTCACCGAGCCGCTCGAATCCGGAGCTGCGGCGGCACCGCCCGATCCGCTATTGGCGAACCTCTTTCAGGAGAGCGACACGTGAGCGCCCGCGACCCCGATGAGCTGACGATTCCACCCGACGGGCGACCCGCTTCCGAGCAACCGAAGTGGCGCCGCGACTTCCCGATCGATGTGCCCCAGGATCAGTTCGTCGCGCGGCGTGAATTCACCAAGTTTCTCGTGCTGACGAGCTTCGCCTTCGTCGCTGGGCAGGCATGGATCCTCGCCAAGAGCTGGATCGGACGAAGGCCGACGACTCCCGAGCTCGCGATCGGCCGGCTCGACGACCTGCCGATCGGCGGCTTCCGTCAGTTCGACTACCCAGGCCCGGGCCAACCGAAGCTCCTCGTTCGCCTCGGCGAAAGCGAGGTCGTCGCCTTCGACCAGCGCTGCACCCACCTTTCGTGCCCCGTCCTGCCTCAGGTAGATCGTGGGCGATTCCATTGCCCCTGTCACGAGGGAAACTTCGATCTCGCCACGGGCCGCCCGCTCTCCGGGCCGCCACGCCGACCGCTGCCGAGAGTCGAGCTCGAGATTCGCAGCGGAGTCGTCTGGGCGGTGGGTGTCACGGAGCGCACGTCATGAACGGTCTTCGCCGGTTCTCACGCGACCAGCGCCTGCGCATCCTCGCGGGCATCGTCTCGATCGTCGTACTGATCGTCGTTCTGCAGCTCTGGCTCCTCACGGCGACGATGAACGCCTACCTGGGCGGAGATCACGGCGTCGCTCTTCCGGCGGGGATGGCGAGCCTCGTCTGTTTCCTGCTCAACCTCGGCCTGCTGCGCTATGTCTACAGGCTCGAGCGCTGAGATGGCCCTGGAGTCGAAGGAACACGTCCAAGACAAAGGGAACCGGTTCTGGACGACGGTAGTTGCGGATCTGTTCCCCGGCTACTTCGCGGCAGTGATGGCCACTGGAATCGTCTCGATCGCTGGCCAGCTTCTCGGGTGGACCCATCTGGCTCGAGTGCTCCTTTACCTCAACGTGCCGGTTTATGTCGCCCTCGCGTTCCTGACATTGGCTCGCCTCGTTCGGTTTCCGCGACGTCTCAGCGCCGACTTCGCCGATCATGCGCGCGGCTCGGGCTTCTTCACGACAGTCGCCGGAACGTGTGTCCTCGGCAGCCAGTGTCTGCTCGTGGGCGAGCGACGCGACGCTGCCGAAATTCTCTTCGCCATCGGGCTCGCGCTCTGGCTCTTCGTGATGTACGGCTTCTTCACCACGGTCATCGTGCGCGAGACGAAGCCGACGCTCGAGCAAGGGATCAACGGCGCCTGGTTGATCGCCACGGTAGCCACGCAATCCGTCGCCCTGCTCGCGCTCGCCGTGCGTGGTCCGTTCGGTTGGCCGGAGGAAGCGGTCGCCTTCGGCGCGCTCGTCTTCTTCCTCATCGGCTGCATGCTCTACCTGGCGATCATCACGCTCATCTTCTACCGCTTCACGTTTCTGCCGCTGGCGACGGCCGCGCTCACTCCACCCTACTGGATCAACATGGGAGCGGTCGCCATCAGTACGCTGGCCGGCTCCACCCTCCTTCTCGCCCAGGAGCGCTCGCCACTGCTCGCTTCTTTCGCCCCGTTTCTCAAGGGATTCACTTTGTTCTTCTGGGCTGCCGGCACGTGGTGGATCCCGCTCCTCGTTCTCCTGGGGGTATGGCGCCACGTAGTTCGCCGCCATCCGTTCGCCTATGACCCGCAGTACTGGGGGATGGTCTTCCCACTCGGCATGTACACGGCGGCGACGTTCCGCCTATCTCAGGCCTTGCCGTACCCCCCACTCGCTGCGATCGCGAAAGGGTTCTACCCATTGGCGCTCGTCGCCTGGTTCGCTACCGCGCTGGGATGGGCAACGAGCCTCGCGATCCGCAAGCGCTAGGGTGCGAGCAGCGTCGCCTCCCAGATCAACTGAAGCCTCTCGGGCCAGGGCCCGAGCGCGGTCGCTCCAGATCACGCCGACACGAGGTCCTCCC
>JAWKWD010000040.1:0-8282 GCA_041397805.1 Hyphomicrobiaceae bacterium | reverse complement strand
CTCTCGAGACGCCATCTGGCCCTGCGCACGATCGTCGTGGCCATCGATGGAGCGTCCCCGTTGCAGGTGGTGCTTCGGGATCCGGTAGTGAAGCTGCGGATCGTGGAGCTCGGTGACCTCGATGAGGAGGCGCAGCAATGCGAGCTGCAACAGCAAGAGTTACGAGAGCGGCGGGAGGGCTTCGCATTCGGGGACGTGCTCTGGCGGGTGTCCGCGTTTCGACGCGGGCCAGAGACGTTTCAGCTCGTCCTGGTTCTCCACCATGCCATCGTGGACGGCTGGAGCTTCGCCACGCTCCTGGCCGAGCTGTGGACGGAGTACCAGCGTCCGGGCTCCGTACCAGATCAGGTGTCTGGCCCGAGCTACGGCGTGTATGTCGCGCTGGAGAGAGCGGCTGCTAGGTCGGAGGCGGCCGCGGCGCGTTGGCGCTCGCTGCTCGAGAACGCCGTGTTCTCGGGGTTTCCTCGTGACCTGTCCCCAGAACTGGTCCTGACTCCCGGGGAGGTCGCGGTCAAGCGCTTCCATTTGCACGCCTTGCCCGCCGAGACCACATCGCTGGCGCAGGCGCTGGCGCGGCGACTCGCGGTGCCGAACAAGAGCGTGTTCCTGGCGGCTTGGTTCAAGTGGCTCTCCCTGGTTTCGGGGCGCGACGACGTGGTCAGTGGAGTGGTCACTCATGGCCGCCCCGAGCTAGCGGCGGCGGAGGAGCAAGTGGGGTGCTTCTTGAACTGCGTGCCCCTGCGCATGCGGTTGGCTCCCGGTTCGTGGCAAGCGCTCATCTTGGAGTCCGCTGGTCTCGAGGGTCGGGTGTTGCCTGACCGGAGGTTTCCGCTCGCAGAGATCGAGCGGATCACCGGGCAAAGCCCGCTGTACCGAGCGGGCTTCAATTTCGTTCAATTTCACGTGTTGGGCGGCGCACGAGGAGAATTCGAGCCGCTCGAGTCCAGGGAAGGAAACCCCGACGCGGCGGTCGAAGAGCCGCTGTGGATCGAAGTTTCTGTGGTAAGCGACACCGAGGCCACCTTGCGTGTCGAGTACAGTCCCTCGGTGTTGTCTTTGAGAGACGCGCAAGCCTTCGCCGTGGGCTACGCGGAAGTGCTTTCCGTGCTGGCGAGGTCTCCGCAGGAAGAGCACCAGCGCTGGTGTCCAGCTTGGGTTGGCCCGTGAGCGGAGAGCCTCGATGATGGTAGACTCGGGAGTAGTTGCGAGCACGTATGCCGAAATCTCTGTCAAGACGTTCTGTTCGCTTCGCTTCCGTCGATTTTTCGTTCTCCGATGCGGAGGATGTCTTTCGAGGAGCGACCTTTCATCTGGTGGATGGCTGGACCGGGTTGGTAGGGGACAACGGTGCCGGCAAGACGACCCTGCTGCGGCTGATCGCCGGTGAGCTCGAGCCAACCGCCGGGTCAGTGGTGATCGAGCCGGACGGTGCGACCGTCGTGATGTGCCGTCAGACAGTAGAGGAGCTGGAGGCCGATGTCGTGGCGTTGGCGGAGCGCACCGACTCGCGGGCGAATCGGCTGCGCGGGGAGCTTGCACTCGAGGCCGACGAACTCACTCGCTGGAGCACGTTGTCGCCCGGAGAGCGGCGACGCTGGCAGATCGGGGCCGCGCTAGCTGCCGAGCCGGACGTGCTCTTGCTCGATGAGCCCACCAATCACGTGGACGCAGACGTTCGGGCGTTGCTCGTGTCATCGCTGGCCCGGTTCAACGGGCTCGGTGTACTGGTTTCTCACGATCGCGCGATCCTTGAAGGACTCACCGAGTCGACCCTGCGCGTGCGTGCCAGTCGGGTCTCCTACTGGACGGGCGCGTATCAGGTGGCGCAACGCGAGTGGTCGACGGCGGAGGCGGCGCGCCGTGACGAGTACCGTCGCCTGCGTGATGAGCAGCGGCGCCTCGAGGTGCGACTGGCAGATGCCCGACGCGAGCAAGCGGCGGCAGATGCGCAGCGCAGCTCGAGGGCGCGCATGCGCAACAAGAACGACCATGATGCGCGAAGCAAGCGTACCAAGAACATGGCGGCCGCCGCGGAGAAGAAGGCAGGACGCATGACTCGGCTGGCGCGCAACATGGTCGATCGGGCTGCGGAGAGCGCCAGCGCGGTGACCTGGGAGAAGGAGATCGGGCGCTCGATCTTCGTCGGTTACGAACCTGCTCCCATGTCGCGGCTGTGCTCGCTCGAGGTAGAAGAGGTGTCTGTTGGTGGCCATCGATTGTTCGGGCGTACACACGTAGCGGTGCAGCGAGACAATCGCATTCGGATCGAGGGACCTAACGGGATCGGGAAGACGACCTTGGTCCTTCGCCTGTTGGCGAACAAGAGGGTGCCTGCGGAGCGCCTGCTGTACATGCCCCAGGAGATGAGCGAGGCCGAGGCCAGCTCGCTCCTGGTTGAGGTGCGGAAGCTTCCGCCGATCGAGCGAGGTCGCGTCTTCTCGATCGTCGCCGCGCTGGGCGTCGATCCGGAGCGCTTGCTGGCATCCGAGCAGCCGTCACCGGGGGAAGCGCGGAAGCTGCAGCTTGCCCTGGGGCTGGGGCGACATGTGTGGCTGCTCGTACTCGATGAGCCGACCAACCACCAGGACCTAGAGTCGATTGAGCGCATGGAGCGCGCTCTCAGTTCCTACCCCGGCGCGCTGGTGTTGGTCACGCACGACGAGATGTTCGCGAGGGACAGCACCGCAGTGTGCTGGAGGCTCGCCAAGGACGGGCTGCATATCGAGGCTTGCGACTGTCAGTGATCACCTGAAGCCGTAGCCGCTGCGTTGTAACCGCTGCACCATCCCCACCTGGAGCCGTCTCATCGGCGCCTCCAGGCTCGGAGGATGCGAAGACGCTACACAGACAAGCAGCGCGCCGAGCTGGTACGGTTGGTCCTCGACGAGGCCATGTCGCAGCGGCGGGCGGCTGCGCGGCTCCGGGTCGCGGAGTCGACCGCGCATCACTGGGTCAAGCGCGCCGCGGCGGTGCGACGTAAGCGGTGCGCCGATCCCACATGGACAGGCCCTGCCTGGTGGAGGAACCTGCAAGCCTGCCCGCCTCTGCGGACGTGATCGCACTGCGGCATTGCCGGCACGACGCAGCACTGCGGTCGCCAGGGCCGGCCGCGACGACCGCTCTGTTTACACCGTGAGGGGCGGCGGGACCCGGAGCGTGTCAACGAGTTTGAGACAGCCGGGGGATGCAATGTAAGCGCTGCATCTGCCCCACATGGCGCCCTCTCGCCGAGGTCGCCAGGCTCAGAAGATGCGAAGACGCTACACAGACGAGCAGCGCGCCGAGCTGGTGCGGTTAGTCCTGGACGAAGCCATGCCACAGCGGCGGGCGGCAGCGCGGCTCCGGGTCGCGGAGTCGACCGCGCATCACTGGGTCAGGCGCGCGGCGGCAGCGCGACAACGGACGGCTGGGTCGCTGCGCCGTGACGATGAGCCTGCCCCGCCGACCTTCGCGCGGCTCGTGCGCGCGTCGCCGCCGGCCGCCCTCCTGCTCCGCGTTGGCCCAGTCTCGCTCGAGGTGAGCCCAGGCTTCGACGTGGAGCTCTTGCGCCAGGTCGTGGCGGCGCTGACCGAGGAGGCCGCGTGATCGCGCATGGACTCCCCATCTACGTTGCGCTTGAGCCGGTGGACATGCGGCTCGGCGCCGAGCGTCTGGGCGGGCTGGTACGCGAGCGCATGCAGGAGGAGCCGCGGTCGCGGGCGTTGTTCGTCTTCGTCGGCAAGCGCGGCACGAGCATGAAAGTGCTGACGTGGGACGGCACGGGCACGATCGTGGTGCATAAGAAGCTCGACGCTGGGCGCTTCGATCTGCCGCGGCCGACTGCGCCCGGAGAACACCACCTCGTCGTCAGCGACGCCATCTTCGAGGTGCTGCACAAGGGCGTCGCGGTGGTGACGCGCCCGGCTCGTCGGCGCATGCACTGATCGCACGTTCTGGCTTGCGTGATGGATCCGCGCTGCGTATAGGGGAAGCGTGTCGAGTTCGCAGCCGGTCCCCAGCGCGATGACCGCAGAGGAGCTGGTGGTGCAGCTCGCGGCGCTGCAGTCGGAACTCGCGGCGACGAAGGTCGAGGCTGCGGCCAAGCAGGCCTCCCTTGAGGACACCGTGGCCAACCTCGCGTACGAGAACTCGATTCTCAAGCGGAAGTTGTTCGGGAAGCGGACCGAGCGCAGCTTCACCAGTGAGCTGCAGCTCAGCCTTGGGGACCTGCTCGCCGTCGAAGCGGACCTTCAACGCGAGCTGCGAGACGCTGTGGGAGAGGCGGAGAAGGCGGCCGGAGAGCCGGAGCCCAAAGGGCCGAAGGCCAAGCCCAAGGGGAGGCGCAACTTGGCGCTCAGCAAGCTGCCACGCATGTTGGTCGAGATTCTCGACGAAGAACGCGAGGACCCCGAGAGCGGCTGCCGACGGATCGGTTTCGACGACAGCTACCAGCTCATGTTTCGCCGCGGCGGGTACATGGTGCTCGTCAAGCGAGTCGCCAAGTACGAGGTGATCCACGACGGCGAGGCGACCGTCGAGAGCGCCCCGCAGCCCGCGACGCTGTTTCCGCGCGCGCTCCTGCATACCTCCGTTATCGCGCATCTGCTCATCTCGAAGTTCGCGCTTGGCGTGCCGCACTACCGCCTCGAGCAAGACCTCGCGGCGCAAGGCGCGCCGCTCGACCGTGGCACGATGAGCCGCTACATCGAGCATGCGGGCAACACCCTCGGCTCGACGATCGTTCACGCGATGTGGCAAGACGCGCTCGCGAACGCGCAGGTGATCTCGACGGACGCAACGGGCGCGCTGATTCATCCAGGCAAGAACAAGGACGGCCGCGCGCAGGGATGCAAGAAGGGACACTTCTTTACCGCGGTGGTCGACTGCGACGCCGTCTTGTTCACGTACGTCGAGGCGCACACCAGCACGCTGGTGCAGAACCTCTTCGGCACCTTCCGCGGGTATCTGCAGACCGACGCGAGCAACGTCTACGACATCCTCGAGCGTGGCCCGCCGCCAGATGGTGAGTCCGGCGTTCATCTCGTCGGTTGTTGGGCGCACCTCCGCCGCTACTTCTTCGAGGCAGCGATCTGCCGCTATCCGGTCGGCCTGCAGGGGCTGCTGCGGATCCGTGCGGTCTACGCCGCGGAACGAGCTGCGCAGCGCGCCCCAGTCACCGAGCGTGCGTCGATGCGCGACGAGCACGTGCGGCCGCTCATCGACGACTTCTTCACGTGGGTCCACGCCACGCGGCCGCTCGTCGCTGGCTCAAACCTCGCGACCAAGGCGCTGGGCTACGCGAAGAACCAGGAAGGCGAGCTGCGTCGCGTCCTCGAAGATCCGAAGCTTCCGCTGGACAACACACGCGCGGAGCGAGCGCTGCGAAAGATTGTCGTCGGTCGGAAGGCGTGGATGTTCTACGGAAGCGACACGCACGCGGAGGCCGCAGCGGCGCTCTTCAGCCTCATCGCCTCGTGCCGGCTCCACAAGATCGATCCGTTCTCCTACTTCGAGGAGATCCTCCGCGTGTTGCCGTACTGGCCGAAGGATCGCTATCTCGAGCTCTCGCCTAGACACTGGGCCGAGACCCGCCGTCGCCTCAACTCCGACGAGCTGGACGCGGTGATCTCCTCGTTCGAGGTCCCGCCGCCCCTCACGGTGTAAACAGAGCGGTCGTCGCGGCCGGCCCTGGCGACCGCAGTGCTGCGTCGTGCCGGCAATGCCGCAGTGCGATCACGTCCGCAGAGGCGGGCAGGCTTGCAGGTTCCTCCACCAGGTAGGGCCTGTCCATGTGGGGTCGGCGCACCGCTTACGATGCAATTACTGAAGCACGGCGCCCTCGCGGTTGAGGGGATGTCGCTCCGAGCGGACCAGCGCGCGTGGCTCGTGGCCTGGCGGTGCGGTCCTCGCGCGAGCCGGCTCGGCGATGGTCTTGGGGCTGCTGGCCGCCTCGCGCTGCGGTCCGCGCTGAGCAGATATCCTCGCCGGTGGCGCCACAGGTGGCGTGGCAGACGTGGTGGTCGCGATCGTCGCGGTCGTCGTCCTGGCGGGCGGATTGATCCAGACCTCGGTCGGCGGCTGCTGGTGAACAGGGGCGCCGCGAACGAAGCGCTCTGGGTGTGCGGCGTACGCGGCATCGAGGACGTGCTGCCGGGCTTCGATGATGCTGGCGGCTCGACCGTGATGGACGTCGGCGGGCGTGAGCAGCGCGATGCCGGAGTGGTAGTGCTCCTCGTTGTACCAGTGCATCAACGGCCCCACGAGCGAGCGAGCGTCGGGCAGCGACCCGAAGCGGTCAGGGAGCTCGGGGCGATACTTGAGTGTCTTGAAGTGCGACTCGGAAAACGGGTTGTCGTCGGAGACGTGCGGTCGGCTGTGACTCTTGGTGATCCCAAGGTCGCCGTAGAGCAGGGCCGTGGACTTCGCCTTCATCGGCGAACCGCGGTCGGCGTGGATGGTGAGTTGACCGGGCTGGATGTTCTGTCGAGCGCAGGCCTCGACGATGAGTTCTTGTGCCAGCTCGGCGCTCTCGCGCGCCGCGACCATCCACCCCACCACGTAGCGGCTGAAGACGTCGAGGATTACGTAGAGGTGGAAGTAGGTCCACTTCACAGGGCCCTTGAGCTTGGTGATGTCCCACGACCAGACCTGGTTGGGCGCGGTGGCGAGCAGCTCTGGCTTCACGTAGGACGGATGGCGGAGTTGGTCGCGCCGCTCGCGAACCTCCCCGGCATCCGCGAGCACGCGATACATCGTGCGTGTCGAGCAGAGGTGGCGCCCCTCGTCGAGGAGAGCGGCGAACACCTGGCGCGGGGCCTTGTCGGCGAAGCGTTCACTGTTGAGCGTTGCCAAGACCTCAGCGCGGTCAGCCGCCGAGAGAGCGCGCGGCGGGCTCGGCCGACGAGCCGTTGGGGTCGCCGGCTGCTGCCACCGGTAGAAGGTCGCACGCGCGAGCACCAGCGCCGCGCACGCAGCCACGATGCCGACCATCGGCGCCAAGGAGAGCGCCGCCTGCATCACAACTTCTCCGGCGGCTCCTCGGTCATCGGGATGCCGAGCAGCGAGGAGAGTTTTTTTTGGACGTCGATGATGACCTTGGCCTTGTCAAGCTCGGCTTGGAGCTGCGCGTTCTGCCGACGCAACAGCTCGTTCTCATCAGCGAGCGGGTTCTTCGGCGCCGCCTTCCGGCCCCGCTTCTTCGGCGTCAGCCCGGCAAGCGCGCCGCGTTCTCGCTCCCGACGCCACTCGGTCAGGTGAGACGAGTACAGCCCCTCCTTGCGCAGTAGCGCGCCGATGGCGCCGTCCACGCCGGACGCCGCGGCCGCCTCGGCCTCACGCAGGAGGCGCTGCTTGTACTCGGCCGTGAAGCTCCGACGCAGGGGACGCTCCGCCGTCGCCGGCTCGCGTGTGGCGCCTGCGCGTGTGGCGTCCCGGACCGCCGCGGCCGTACCGTCGCGCGGAGATGTGGCGCCGTTCTTCTTCGACATGGTCTGCATGGTGACCGGATCCTCGCTCGCCCTCCACAGTAAATTCGGATGGGGTGGCTGTCTCAGTCACGTTGGCACAGAGGGATGATGATTCGACATCACCATCGAGTACAGCACTTGAACGCCCGTCTGCTCCGCGGCATGTGCCAGGCAATAGAGGAAGGTCTGCGTGGTGGCGTCGTCAGGCCGCAGCAGGAACGTGCGCTGCGTGCACCGACGCGTGACCATGTACACTCTTCCAGGAAGGATAGGCCGTGAATGCATGGCGCAGACGTGCAGCAAGAACTGAGCCGTCGAGTGACGATATACAATATCGATATTTACATGGCACTCCGAGTTCTTTTCGGCCGGATTTCGGCCGGCGTCCGGCGGACAATCCGGACATCCTCGGGACATTCTTCCTCTCGACTGCCCCCGCGATCAGTGCACCACACTGCGACTCTCGCTGTCCGGTTCCCGGCCATCAACATCCCCCGGATGGGGACGTCTAACATCCCCCGGATGGGGACGCCTCTGCGTGCGCTGATAGGCGGCGTCGCGAGTGAGTTCTCCCAGGGGCGCTCCACGCCTGGTGAAGCCGAGGCACTCTCGGACGAGGCGATAGCCGCGACGGTCAGCCGGCCGTTTGCGCTGCTCGACAGGGAGACGGTCCTGGAGCTACCAGCGGGGGCGCAGGACGCGTATCCTCTGACGAGCTTGCAGGCGCACATGGTGCGCAGGAGCATCGCCACGGGGCGCGTGGCGTACCAAGAGTTCTTCAGCTACCATCTCCGCGGCTCGCTGGATGCCGACCGGCTGCAGCGGGCGTTGACGCGA
>JAWKWD010000039.1:0-10130 GCA_041397805.1 Hyphomicrobiaceae bacterium | reverse complement strand
TCCAGCCTCCCGCGGAGGAGACCGCTCCGGTCCAGGAGGCGGCGCCTGCACCAGCAGAGGGCGCAGGTCCCGCGCCGGCGCCGGAAGCGGCACCGGGTCCTGCTCCGGAAGCGCCCGCGCCGCAACAGTAACGGCAAGCTTTCGACCCTGTTCGACGAGAGGGAGCCGGTGCGCCCAGCGCGCCGGCTCCGTATCGTTCGCCTCTCCGCAATTCGAAGGCGCCATCAATGCGCAGCGACTTCACCCTCGACGTCGCCGCAGCCATCGATCTCGCCGCGGATGGCGTGGTGGCCGCTCAGCCAGTTCATACCAATCAGACTGCCCGTTATGACGATGTGTCCGGCTTTCAGCGCCTTGCCGCGAGCCTTCAGGGCGGGAGCCAGCACCTCGAGCGCGCGCAGGGGGTCAACGCTCTTGCCTTCGACATGCAGCCTGCCGTCGACGAAGAGCCTACCCGGAACGGCCTTGAGATCCATCGTGCGCCAACCGGCAATGGGACTGCCGACCACGATGCCAGCGTTCGAAATGCAGTCTGCGAGGCCGACGTGGCGAGGTACGCTTTCCGGCTCCCGAATCCGGCTTTGGCAAAGCTCGAACACCACGTGAGCCGACGCAACGCAGTCGAGTATGCCGGCCATCGTGGCGTCAGCGGGCACGTCACGGGCCATACGAAAAGCGATCTCGAGCTCGATTCCGGCCGGCTCGGTGCCGGCGACCTGCCAGGTTCCCTTTGCGGGCACCAGTCCGCCCGCAAGCAGAGGCGCGGAGACGACGGGACCACTCGGCACCTCGATGACCTTCCAGCCGATGACCGGCTCGCCCAGCCGCGCGACGACCCGATCCTGCACCGCGAAGCCCTCGTCGTAGCTCGACGGTGCATCATCGAGGGCGATACGGGCCCCTTCGCGCCTTGCCCTGGCAAGGCGATCAGCGATTTCGTCCAGACGATCTTTCGACATGCTCATCCTCCGCAGCGGGGCCGTCGCTGGCTAGCCGATCGGTTCTCCCGGCGCAAACGCCTTGATCGCGAGCGCGTGAATCCTATCTCGAAGGAGGTCGCCGAGGGCATCGTTCACCAAACGGTGACGCGCCAGACGCGTCTGGCCGACGAAGCGCGGTGACACGATCAACAGGCGGAAATGACTTTCGCCGGTGCCGGGCGAGCTCGCGTGCCCGGCATGGAGGTGAGATTCGTTCACGACGTCGAGCCTCGAGGGTTCGAGCGCGACGAAAAGCTTCTCCCGGATCTGCTGCTCGACGGTCATCAGGAAAACCTCGTAAAGCCTGCGTCACCACTTTGAGATAGGATGTGTGGTTGCTACGCGCGGTGTTGCCGGGATGGACGATGCAGCCCTGCAACGTCGTGTCGCGAAGGCCGCTCGCGTTCTTGTCTGGCGCGGCCAACTCAGATCATAATCCGACCGATGAAGCTCGACTCGAAATATTTCGACAGCATCCGTATCGCGCGGGACGGCGAACCCAAGGTCGCGCCGCGGGCGGAGCCGTGTCAGTGGAAGGGATGTGGTGCCGCCGGCACACACCGGGCTCCGCGCGGTCGTGGCCAGGAGGGCTATTATCGCTTCTGCATCGATCACGTGCGGCAATTCAACGCGAGCTACAACTATTTCGAGGGGATGAGCAACACGGAGGTCGAGCAGTTTCAGAAGAACTCGACCACGGGCCACCGGCCGACATGGCGCATGGGCGGCAATGGGGCGCCCCCTGGGACGGGACGCAACGGCAGCAGGCGATCCAATCGGTATGCCCGCTTCGGGAGCTTCGATTCGCACCAGATCCTCGAGGATGACGAGGCCCCCCAAAAGAGCGGTAGCCATGATTCCCGTCGACCAATCAAAGCTTTAGAGCGGCGCGCGCTGGACAGCCTGCATCTCCCGGAGAGCGCGAGCAAGGACGAGATCAAGGCGCGGTTCAAGGAATTGGTGAAGCGTCACCATCCGGATGCCAACGGCGGTGACCGTGGCTCGGAAGACAAGTTGCGCGAGATCATCCAGGCCTATAATTATCTGAAGCAGGCTGGCTTGGTTTGAAAGCCGCCTTCCCCTGTCTTCGGGACTTGGCGCTGCCATCGTGTGCGTGCCATGCTCGTCTAGAACGCAACAATGATCGGGACTAACCACGCAATGCGCGCCCAAGCTGAGGCCGGGGTCTCCGGCATGCCAGACAAGACGATTTCCGTGCGGGAGGTGTTTGGCATCGATTCCGACCTCGAGGTGCCGGCCTACTCCGAGCCTGATCCGCACGTACCGGATGTCGATCCGGACTATCTCTTCAACAAGGAAGTGACGCTCGCCATCCTCGCCGGCTTCAAGCACAACCGGCGCGTCATGGTGCAGGGCTATCACGGCACGGGCAAGTCGACGCACATCGAGCAGGTGGCGGCGCGGCTGAACTGGCCGTGCGTGCGCGTCAACCTGGACAGCCACGTCTCGCGTATCGATCTCGTCGGCAAGGACGCCATCGTTCTCAAGGACGGGAAGCAGGTGACGGAATTCCGCGAGGGCATCCTGCCTTGGGCCCTGCAGAACAACGTCGCACTTTGCTTCGACGAGTACGATGCCGGCCGGCCGGACGTGATGTTCGTGATCCAGCGCATCCTCGAGGTGTCCGGCAAGCTGACGCTGCTCGACCAGTCGAAAGTGATCCGGCCGCATCCGGCCTTCCGGCTGTTCTCGACGACGAATACGATCGGTCTCGGTGACACGTCGGGCCTGTATCACGGCACGCAGCAGATCAACCAAGGGCAGATGGACCGCTGGTCGATCGTGGTGACGCTGAACTACCTGCCGCACGACGAGGAAGTCGGCATCATCCTCTCCAAGGCGAAGGCCTACGCGAAGAGCGATGCCAAGAAGAAGGTCGTGAACAACATGGTGCGCGTCGCCGATCTGACGCGGTCGGCGTTCATCAACGGTGACCTTTCCACCGTGATGAGCCCGCGCACCGTGCTGACTTGGGCCGAGAACTCGGAGATCTTCGGATCGGTCGGCTTTGCGTTCCGCATGACCTTCCTCAACAAGTGCGACGAGCTCGAAAGACCACTGGTGGCGGAGTTCTATCAGCGCTGCTTCGGCGAGGAGTTGCCGGAAAGCGCGGCCAATGTGGCGTTGAGCTAATCTCAAGATGTCGTCCCGGGGCTCGATCCCGGGACCGATTGTCGGCCAGACACCTGCGCTGGTAGTGTCGCGTCAGGTGCGGCCGCGAGCCGAACGACTGCATGGTGCCTGCGGCTCAACAGATCCCGGGCATCAGGCCCGGGATGACAAAATCGATGGCCCAGCCTCCGAAGAAGAACAAGGAATCGCCTGCGGAGCCCTTCAAACGGGTGCTCGGCCTCGCCTCACGAGCGATTGCGGGCGAGAAGGAGATGCAGGTGTCGTTCGCGCCGGGCAAGCCCGAGCTCGACGGCAACCACATGCAGCTGCCTGAGCCCTCGCGGATTCCCACGGCGAAGGAGATCGCCGTCATTCGAGGCTGGGCCGATAGCCTCTCGCTGACGGCGGCGCGACACGACAAGAAGCTGCACAACCGGCTGGCTCCGGCTGCCGGCCCGGCCCGGTCGGTGTTCGAGGCGGCGGAGCGTGCGCGGGTCGAGTCTCTCGGTGCGATGCGCATGCCGGGCATGGCGAACAATCTCACCGCCAAACTTGAGGATCAGTACGCGCATGGTCGCTACGCCGACGTGAGCGACCGGCAAGAGGCGCCGATCGAGGACGCCCTGGCCTTGCTCGTGCGCGAGCGTCTGACGGGGCTGCAGGCCCCCGAGACGGCGCGAGGTCTCGTCGAGGTGTGGCGCGAGTTCATCGAGGACAAGGCAGGTCCGGCCTTCGAGCGCCTCGACCAGGTGGCTGACGACCAGGCCGCGTTCGGGCGCATGATGCGCGACATGCTGCGGGCGCTGGAGCTGACCGAGGAGCGCTCGGAAGGCGAGAGCGAGGAAGGCGACAGCGACGAGGAACAGCAGCCGGATGCGGGCGAGTCGGAAGCGCAGGACAGCTCCGACGGCAGCGAGCAGCAGGAACAGGAGTCCGACGAGCAGCGCTCGGAGAGCGAGGACGGGGAGACCGCCGAGGCTTCGGAGGATGGCGATACCGACGAGTTCGACGCCGATTCCGAAGGCGACGACATGGCCGAGACTCGCGAGCCGTGGCGGCCGAATACCTCGGTGCTCGATGACCCGGAGCGCTTCGGCTACAAGGTGTTCTCGCGGGCCAACGACGAAGAAATCGAGGCCGAGGATCTGTCGACTCCGGACGAGCTGGAACGGCTGCGTGCCTTCCTCGACAAGGAGCTGAGAAATCTTTCGGGTGCGGTATCCCGGCTGGCCAACAAGCTGCAGCGCAAGCTACTCGCCCAGCAGAACCGTTCGTGGGAGTTCGATCTCGAGGAAGGCATGCTCGACGTGGCGCGTCTGCCACGCGTCATCATCGATCCGATGCATGCTCTCTCGTTCAAGCGCGAGCAGGACACGAACTTCAAGGACACGGTGGTTACGCTGCTGCTCGACAACTCGGGCTCGATGCGCGGGCGACCGATCATGGTCGCGGCCTGTTGCGCCGACATTCTGGCGAGGACGCTGGAGCGGTGCGGCGTCAAGGTGGAAATCCTGGGCTTCACCACACGGGCTTGGAAGGGCGGTCAGTCGCGCGAGGCGTGGCTCGCTGCCGGCAAGCCTGCAAACCCGGGGCGCCTGAACGACCTGCGCCACATCATCTACAAGACGGCCGATGCGCCGTGGCGCCGCTCGAAGCGGTCGCTCGCCCTGATGATGCGCGAAGGACTGCTCAAGGAAAACATCGACGGCGAAGCGCTCGCGTGGGCCCACAACCGGCTGCTGGGGCGGCCCGAGCAGCGCCGCATTCTGATGATGATCTCGGACGGTGCGCCGGTTGACGATTCCACGCTGTCCGTCAATTCGGGCTGCTATCTGGAGCGTCATCTCCGGCAGGTGATCGAGGAGATCGAGACCAAGTCGCCTGTGCAATTGCTGGCCATCGGAATCGGTCACGATGTAACGAGATATTATCGAAGAGCGGTGACGATCACGGATCCGTCCGAGCTGGCGGGTGCGATGACCGATAAGCTTGTCGAGCTCTTCGACGAGCAGGTTGCGGAAGCGCCGACGATGCGGCGCGCAACCGGCGGGCAACGGCGCGGGAGATAGACGTCTCGTCGACTGAAAGGGTGCTGCCCTGACACTCGCGGCCTGGAAATCGGCGCGCCCCGGGGTGGGCGCAGCTCAAATGTGTTTTGGCGCAGTCGTCGGCGTGGTGCTGAGCCTGATCGGCGTTGCGCCCGAAGCATTCGCCGCGCGCGCCGGGCTGCCAGCCGGTGTTCACACGATCGAGGTTCGAGCCCGTCCAGTTCCGCATTTCCAGGCCTCCAATCCTGGCCGGCGGCGTTTCGGCAAGCTCGAGTATCGAGGTGGGCTGGTGCTCTCGTCTGCCGATAGCGCCTTCGGAGGCTGGTCGGGGCTCATGATCGAGCCCGATGGCCGAAGATTGATGGCCGTATCGGACGAGGGGGCGTGGCTGTCAGCGGAGCTGACCTACTCCGGAGATGCGCCATCGGCCGTAACCGACGCGCTGATCGGCCCGCTGGTGGCGCTGAAGGGGCGTTCGCTCGATCGAAAGCGGGATCTCGATGCGGAGTCGATCACCAGGCTGTCCGGCACCCTCGACCGCGGCAGCGTGCTCATCAGCTTCGAGCGCAACCATCGGATCGGTGTCTTTCCGGTTGTCGACCGCGTTCTCGAGGCGCCGGTGCGCTATCTCAAGCTTCCCGCGGAAGCGCGGCGCATGCGGCCCAACAAGGGTCTGGAGGCGGTCGCGGTGCTCCGGGGCGGACCCTTCCGAGGGAGCGTTGTGGCATTCTCGGAGCGTTATCCCGGCCCGACAGCGCGGCATACGGGGTGGATCTGGGTGAAGGATACGCCCCACCGCATCACGCTCGCCGACCATGGAGGGTTCGAGATTACCGATGCGGTCTCGCTCGAGGATGGCACGCTCATCGTACTCGAGCGGCGCTTTCGTTGGACCGAAGGCGTGAAGATGCGGCTGCGACGTCTTTCGGCCAGCTCCGTGAAGCCCGGAGCCGATCTCGACGGTGAAATTCTCCTCGAGGCCGATCTGTCGAGCCAGATCGACAACATGGAAGGTCTTGCGGCGCATCGCGCGCCGGGTGGCGAGACAGTGCTGACGTTGATCTCGGACAATAATTTCAATCCGATCCTGCAGCGCAACCTTCTACTGCAGTTCACACTCCCCGGACAGAACACTGCCGCCAAGGGGCCATGACGCGGGCGTCCGGCGATGCAAGGTCTGGGAATGAAAACGGGGGCGTCGATGCGCCCCCGTCCAGCCGGGATTTCGTCGCCAGTTGCGTCAATGCAAGCCGAAAACCTGGACGGTCGCGCGACCGCGGAAGTTTGGACGTGACTTGTAGGTCATCTGGATCTCGCGGATGAAGCGCGTGTTGCCGCGGAGATCGATGGTGCGTGTTTCGCTGTTGCGGCGCAGGAACTGGCGAACCGGGATGTTGTCGGGCTCGCCGTTTCCGTAGACCACCCTGAGATCGAGCAACTCGATGTCGTTGTCGAGCACGCGAAGTTTGATGGCGCGGAAGCGGCCGTCCTGACGACCGACGCGGATCACGTCGCGGTCTACTTTGAAGCCGACCTTTTGAGAGCCCAGCAACTCCCATGTGCCGGGCCGCGGGGCCGATGGCCCGGGCCGGTCGCGGCGTTGGGCGCTGGCCGTATCGAGAGGAAGGGCGACGATCGTCGCAGCGGCGACGGTCGCGAGCCCGAGGCTTGCAAGGATGGCACGAAGGCGCATCTCTCAACTCCGGTGAGTCGGGAAGACTTTTCTCGCGGCTTCCCATTCGCGATGCTGATCGAGCGCGCGCTTATCGCCGATGGACGATGAATGGCGGCTGAAGGTCGTCAGCAGATCACCTGGCGGCACAAAAAAGGGCGCCATTCCGGCGCCCTTCCTGTCGTCGACGAAAACCCAGTGCGGCTATTGCGCCCAGAACTCGACGAAAGCCTGCGCCTTTCCGGTGGCGCTCTTGTCGAAGATGCGCGAGCGATAGCTCACCTGGATCTCGCGCACGGGCTTGCGCTTGAGCTGGATCGGGCCGAACGAGCTGCCGCCGTCGACCTTCTGTCCGACGGGTATCGTGTCGGTCGTGCCGTCGCCATAGATCACGGTGACACGGTTGAGCGTGATGGCCCGATCCTTGACGTCGAGGCGCATGCGGTTGAAGCCCCAGTTGCGGGCAACGGAGATGGTGTCGGTCTCGTAGCCGATGCCCTTCTTCAAGCTGACCGAGAAGAACTTCGGCTGCTGGCCGCCCAGATAGAGCCAGCCGCGATTGCCGCCGTACTTGAAGGCTTCGCCTTCGTTGACAATTTCGCCGCCGCCGCCGGGTATCTTCGGCTTGCCATACCAGCCTTCAGCGAACTCGCCGTAGACTTCGACACGCGCCTGGCCGCGGAAACCCGGTCGGCTCTTGTATACGAGCTGGATTTCCTTGATGAAGCGATCCCCATTGAGTTTGAACCACTTCGTGCGCGAATTCGCGGATATGTTCGCTGCGACGGCCAGCACATCGGGCTCGCCATTGCTGTAGATCACGCGCATCTCGTTCAGATAGAGGTCGTTGTCGAGAACGCGCAGGCGGATCTTGTCGAACTTGCCGAAATCCCTTCCGATCCGGATGACATCGCGATCCACTCCGAAACCGACGTCCTGTACACCGAACAGCACGTCGCCGCCTGCCGTGACGCTGCCCGGGGGTGCGTTGACCGGCCTCGACGAGGTGGGGCGTGTGGGAATGTCGCCGCTCTGGGTGCTGCCGGACGAGCCACCCGTATTGACTGCAATGTTTGCAGGCCGGATGGCGCGTGCCCCCGATCGACTGGTGACGCCGGTGATACGGACGGCCGCTTGCCGCGGCTCGCCGGGCGCCGTCTTGTAGTACATCACGATCTCGTCGATGAACTTCTCGGGCCCGTTTCCATTGTCGGGGCCCATGACGCGCGTGCGAACATCGCGCGTGTCGAGACGGATAAGGCGGCCGCGATCCTCGGTAAAGGTCGTGCCGTCGGCGTAGTGCACGTCGATCTTCGAAATGTCGACCGCGGAACCGTCAAGGGCGTAGACCCGGATGCCGCTGAACTTTCCGGGTATCGACCTTACGTCGATCCTATCGACGTCACGGATGATGCGGCGCGCTTTCTCTTCGGCCAGTGTCACTTCGACTTGGGCCAACGCGGCGGTCGCCGGCGCCATCGCGACAAGCGCGAGGGCCAGCGCAAGCAGCCTCCCGTACATCTTGAACTCCCCAGTGTTACTGACGATGCCCCGGATGATCGTCCGGCCGGTAACCTATCCATGAGTTAAAAAAAAGGCTATTGCCGCGGGGAATGGACGGCCTTGGAGCCGAGTTGCGTTGCCAAAGCGCAACGCTTCTGCTCAGGCCGCGTGTTAGAGCGAAAGCTCGATATCTGGGAGGCACGAGGCCCATGGGCGCTGAAGAAACCCGCACTGCCGCCGATGTTGGCACGGCAATCGCGATCCTACGGCAGCGGTTCGGCGATCGGTTGCAAACGGGAGATGCCATTCGGCGTCAGCACGGGCACACGCTCACCTGGCTGCCCAACCAGCCGCCCGATGCGGTGGTCTGGCCCGTCTCAACGGAGGAAGTGCAGCAAGTCGTGCAGATTGCTGCCGAGCACCGGACGCCGATCATCCCGTTCGGGGCGGGGACGTCGCTCGAAGGGCATCTCAACGCGCCGCAGGGCGGGATCTCGCTCGACCTGTCGCGCATGGATGAAATTCTCGCGGTCAACGAGAGTGATCTCGATTGTGTCGTCCAGGCCGGCGTCTCGCGCAGGAAGCTCAACGAGTATCTGCGCGACATGGGACTTTTTTTCCCCGTGGATCCGGGCGCAGAGGAAGCAACCATCGGCGGCATGGCAGCGACACGCGCCTCCGGTACGACGGCCGTGCGCTACGGGACGATGCGCGACAATGTTCTCAATGTGACGGCGGTGATGGCCGACGGGAGCGTGGTCCGGACGGCGCGGCGGGCGCGAAAGTCTTCTGCGGGCTATGATCTCACGAAGCTGCTCGTGGGATCGGAGGGGACACTCGGGATCATGACGGAGCTGACGGTGCGGCTCTATGGGATTCCAGAAAAGATCCTCGCTGCCGTTTGCTCGTTCGCGTCGCTCGACGGAGCTGTGAACTCGGTCATCCAGGCCATCCAGCTCAACCTCGGGCTGGCGCGATCCGAGCTTATCGACGAGGTGCAGGTGGCGGCGCTGAACAAGCACTCCAATCTCGGCCTCAAGGAGAGCCCGATGCTGTTCCTCGAGTTCCACGGTACCGAGGCGGCCGTGAACGAGCAGATCGAACGTTTCAAGGAGATCGCGACGGCCGAAGGCGCGACCGGCTTCGAGTGGGCGGAGAAGGAAGAGGACCGGCGGCGCCTGTGGAAGGCCCGGCACGAGGCCTATTGGGCGATGCGCACGCTCTATCCGGGGCGGGAGTCGATCGCCACCGACGTCTGCGTTCCCATCTCCCGCCTGACCGAATGCATCATGGAAACGCAGGCGGACATCAAGGCGATGGGCATTCCTGCGGGCATCGTAGGTCACGTCGGCGACGGCAATTTCCACACGCAGCCCATGGTCGATATCAAGAACCCGAAAGAGATGGCGGCGATCGAAGAATTCCTGGGCCGCCTTTCCGAGCGCGCCGTCCGGCTCGACGGCACGTGCACAGGCGAGCACGGGGTCGGACAGGGCAAGAAGAAATATCTCATTGCAGAGCACGGGGCGGCGCTCGGCCCGATGCGCGCAATCAAGAAGGCGCTCGATCCGCTAGGCATCCTCAACCCGGGGAAGATCATTCCCGCTGCGGAGTGAGGGTATTCAACCCGAGCGAAGGTCGGCGTCCTCGAAGCGATACTTGGTCGAGCAGAACTCGCATGTCACCGTGACGGCGCCGTCGTCCTCGCGCATGTCGGCGAGCTCTTCGGCTGAAAAGCCGCCGAGAAAGCCTGCAATCCGCTGGCGGGAGCATCGGCAGCGGGCGGCAACCGGG
>JAWKWD010000038.1:0-10309 GCA_041397805.1 Hyphomicrobiaceae bacterium | reverse complement strand
ATCCCGCCACGCCCTGTCGCACGGTAAGTGTCCTTTGCCGAAGCATCCCGCCATCCCCGCCAAACCCGATTCCGGTTGCACAGTCCCTACAATTGGGACCTTACGAGGGCAAGCTGCGCGGGAAGTCCGCTGTTGATGGTGCGATGTGGCTCCAAAGGCGCGACTTCGATTACCCGACGGCGCCAGCGTCATCGTCGCGGCCCATCAGCACGCGGCGGCGGCCGACACTGTCGGCGGGGCTCACCAGGCCTTCGGCCTCCATCCGCTCGATCAAGTCGGCAGCGCGATTGTAGCCGATGCCGAGGCGCCGCTGGAGGTAGCTGGTGGACGCCTTGCCGTCGCGGTGGACGATGGCGACCGCGCGATCGAACAGGTCGTCGGCGGAAACCGGTGGCGGGGCGCCGGCATGGGGGGCGCCGGGAGGGGGAAGCTCTGCCTCGAGCTTGATGGCGAGGGCCTCGACGTAGTCGGGCTCGCTCTCGGCACGCAGGGCGGAAGCGACCGCTTCGACCTCCTCGTCGGAGACGAAGGGTCCGTGGACGCGCATGGTCTGGCCGGAGCCGGCCGAATAGAGCATATCGCCGGCGCCGAGGAGCTGCTCGGCACCCTGCTCGCCGAGAATGGTGCGGCTGTCGATCTTCGATGCGACCTTGAAGGCGATGCGGGTCGGGAAGTTGGCCTTGATCGTGCCGGTTACGACATCGACGCTGGGGCGCTGGGTGGCCATGACAAGGTGGATGCCGGCGGCGCGTGCCATCTGGGCAAGCCGCTGGACGATGCCTTCGACCTCCTTGCCGGCGACGCTCATGAGATCGGCGAACTCGTCGACGATGACGACGATGTAGGGCATCGGCTCGGGGACGCGATCCTCGCGCACGTAGAGCGCTTCGCCCGTTTCCTCGTCGAAGCCGGTCTGTACCGTGCGTCCGATCAGCTCTCCGCGCTTCTTGGCGTTTTTCACGCGCACGTTGAACATATCGATGTTGCGCACGCCAAGCTCGGACATTCGCTTGTAGCGCTCCTCCATCTCGGAGACGACCCAGCCCAAGGCTGCAGCGGCGCGATGCGGATCGGTGACGACGGGAGCCAAGAGATGCGGGATGCCGTTGTAGACCGACAGCTCGAGCATTTTCGGGTCGATCATGACGAAGCGGCACTCGGCTGGCGACATGCGGTAGATCAGCGATAGCACGAGGGCGTTGATGCCGACCGACTTGCCAGACCCCGTCGTGCCGGCGACCAGCAGGTGAGGCATGCGCGCGAGGTCGGCGATGATCGGCTCGCCGCCGATGCCCTTGCCGAGGACGATCGGGAGATGTGCCTCGGTTGAGCGCCAGGCCTCGTGCTCGAACAGCTCGCGCAGGAAGACGGTCTCGCGGCGCACGTTCGGCAGCTCGATGCCGATGAGGTTGCGGCCGGAGATGGGCGCGACGCGGGCGGAGACGGCGCTCATCGAGCGTGCGATGTCATCGGACAGGGCGATGATGCGGGAGGCCTTGGTGCCGCGGGCCGGCTCGAGCTCGAACAGGGTCACGACAGGCCCGGGCTTGATTCCCTTGACCTCGCCCTTGATGCCGAAATCGCCGAGCACGTCCTCGAGCAGGCGCGCGCTGCCGCGGAGGACAGGTTGGGTATGCTCGGGGCCCGGCCGGGAGGCTGGCGGGCGCTTCAAAATGTTGAGCGACGGGCGGCGATACTCGGGAGGCGTGGCGCGGAACGCCATGACGCGGCCGAGGATCTCGGCGGGCTTCTTCGGCGCCGGCTTCTTGTCGGCGGCTTTGTCTGGCGCGAAGCGAGCGGCGATGGCGCTGCTGGCATGGTCGGTCATCCGATCGAAGCTCGAGGCCGGGGCCGCGTCGTCCGCCGATCGGTGGGGCGCGGGAAGGTGCGTGGGGGCGGGACGACGGGTGGCTTCGTCGAAACCGGTGGGCTCGATCCCCGTCGCCGCCGCGGGGGAGGGGCGCGCCGGGTGGCCACCAGTCGGCGCCGCGCACCAGGGATCGAAGGCCGGCGCAGGATGGCCTTCGGTGCGGGGCGGCGTGACGATCGCCGCCTGCGGTTCGATGAAAGCCGGGGCAGGCTGCCGGGGGCGGGACCTGGTCTGTGCCAGCAGCGCCAGCTCGCGCTGGCCGATGCCGAGCGCCGCGCACAAGAGCGACATGCCGCCGGCGAAGAGGGCGAGACCGGTCAGGGCGAGGGCGGAGCGAGGCAGGACGAGATTGGCGACACCGGCCAACGTGCTGAATATGAAATCGCCGATGGCGCCGCCGAGGCCATGGTTGAGCGGCCAGGACGCGGGCGTCGGCACGCTCGACATGGCGCCGGCAAGCACGACGAGTGAGAGCGCAAACAGAAAAAGGCGCATCCTGGCCCTGTGCAGGCGCTCATTGAGCATAAGCTCGCCGCCGGCCCATGCCGGCCCGAGGAACACGACCACCGCAGCAAAGCCGACCGTCTGGAGGACGAGGTCGGAGAAGATGGCTCCCACGGGGCCAAGAAGGTTACGGGCGGCTCCCGCCGTTACATGCGTGAGCGAGGGGTCCGAGGCGGACCACGTCATCAAGGAGAGCCAGCCCGCGAGCGCCAGCAGCACGAGCACGAGGCCCGTGACTTTCTTCAGGAACGCGAAAAACCGGTCCTCCAGGGTAGTCGGGAGGAGCGGTCTCGGCTCCAAGCCGGAACGCTCGACATGCATCGGAACGGACGCCTCGATGACTCAAAGGGCCACAACACGCTCGAGGGCCTCCCTGATCACGGCCGGCGGGTGGACGAGGGCGACGCGGATGTAGCGCTCACCGGGGTTGACCCCGTCACGGTTCGGCTGGGCCAGGTAGGCACCCGGCACAACCTTGACACCCGCTCGTTTCCATAGGGTTACCGTGCCCTCTACGCTGCCGCCGAGATGAGACACATCGAGCCAGAGGAAGAAGCCGCCGCCGGGGCGCCGGTAGCCCATGCGGCCGCCCAGAATCTCGTCGCAGATATCGAATTTGGCCCGGTAGGCCTGACGGATCGTGGCGACGTGTTGCTCCTCCGACCAGACGGCGATGGAGGCCTGCTGGATGACGCCCGGCATCTGTGGGCCTGTCAGATTGCGCACCTCGGCCAGCGTTTCGAGGAAATCGCCGTCTCCCGCGACGAAACCGGACCGCAGGCCGGGCAGGTTCGAGCGTTTCGAGAGCGAGTTGAAGACGACAATGTTCTTGAACTTCTCCGGCGTGCGGGCGGCGATCTCGAGACCGCCGGTCGGCGGCTCGCCGGTATAGATCTCGGAGTAGCACTCGTCGAAGAAGAGCATGAAGTCGTATTGCCGAGCCAGCGCCAGGGCACGGCGGATGTAATCCGGCTTGGCAACGGCGCCCTGAGGGTTGGCGGGCGAGCAAAGGTAAAAAGCAACCGTGCGCTCGAGGATCTCGGGCTGGTGCGCCAGTGCGTCGAGATCGGGCAGGTGTCCGGTTTCCTCGGTTGCGTCGAGGAAGACCGGCTCGGCGTTGACGGCCGAAGTGGAGCCCAGGTAGGCGTGATAGTAGGGATTGGGCAGCAGGACGACAGGCTTTCCGTTCACCTGCTTGCGGCCGACCGCCGGCAGAATGGCGTAGAACAGGCCTTCACGTGAGCCGTTGAGGACGATGACTTCTTTCAGCGGATCGACAAGGCCGGCAATGCCGTAGCGGCGCTCGATCCAGGTGCCGAGCACCTTACGCAGGTCGTCGCCGCCACGGGTCAGCGGATATGTGCCGAGGAGCGCTTTGGCCTCGACCATGCGATCCATGACGAAACCCGGCATGGTCTCCTTCGGATCGCCCGCAGTCATCTCGATGGGCTTGGAGTGTCCCGGAGGAATGCCGTCGAGCAGGCGGCGCAGGCGCGTGAAGGGCGATATGATCTCGCCCCGGACCATGGCCTGGAGGCCGGAATAGTCGGACATTGGCTCAGCGTTCCCTCGTTGTCGCGGTCTTGTCGCACAGCGGGCTACACGTCTAAGCCTGCTTTAGCCGGGGCGCCAGTCCCGGCAAGCAGCGGCGGGCCACGGCCCTCAGGCCAAGTGGTCGCACGGCGGCGCGCCCGACCGGGTCGAGAGCCGGCATGCGCAGGAGCCGGCACGCGCTCCGCCGAGCTTTCGTTCCGGACTGCCTCGCGATCGGTGTGCTAGCGGAGAAGTCCGGCTTCCAACGGCTCGCCGGGGTCCGGAAGCGCAGCGTTGTTCGATGCTGTCCTCGAGCTCGTGCGGGCCACATGCTCGTCGATGACGTCGAAAATGCCCGGATCACGGTCGATATCGAATTTCCGGGCAAAATAGCAGCCGCTGGCGAGCACGCCAGGGAGATCATCGGCGCCGAATGTCTTCATCTGTCCGAGGAATGCCGCGGTGCAATCGTAGTAGCGCAACTCGCTGTTGCTCAGCTTCAGCGACGGCTGGTTGGCGAGAATGGTTTGCAGGAACACTTCGTCGGGGGTGACCACGCGGCGGAAGTAGTTGGTGATGTCTGGCCGGTCATCGATAAAACGCAGGATGGCATCCGCTGCGGTCCGGCGGATGGTCATCCAGGCGTTCCCGCCGAAGAGACGAAAGCTCGGCGAGAACGGCGTCTCAGACGCGCGATGGCCGAAGGTGAGGCCGAACCCGGTGTGGATCCGGTAGCTGTTCGACGTGTTGAGGGCGCGTCTCGGCAGCGATACGGCGGCCCGCAACCATCGCGGGGTATCGCGCTTCAGCAACGTGTGGCGGAAGTGGAAGCGTGTGTCGACCTCGTGATCCGGCCAGTTGATCAAGTGCGCGGGAATGGACCTCGGCTGGGTCGTGTCGAAATGATGGAAGTAGCCATCGTACTCGGACGCCGAGAGCTCTTCTGCCATGTCATGGAGTGGCCGGATTGGATAGTCCTGTCCGCTCAAAACCACGAACCACTCGTAAGGGTGGCGCTCTCGCTCGAGGCGCCGCAACTCGCTCAGAAGGCCATCGATGAGCCCAAACTGCGAGCGGCCGCCAACAGCCGGGACGACTCGGTTGACGCCCTGGAACGTCGCAATGCGGTCGCGCTCCTCGCGCGTGCCGTTGTGAGAGATGGCGACAAACTTGTCGGTCAATCCATTGTCGATGGCGGTGCAAAGGCGAGCTATCTGGTCCAGCGCTTTGTGGCTGTGAATGAGAAAAGCAATGCTCATGATCGGCTCTCGGAAGAAATCAGGTACGTTATCAAATGTTCCACGAACGTAGCGTCGTCCATTTGGTTGGGAAAATGTGGCAAATCAATAAGATTAAAATCGCGCGTTGACGCACCACCGGTGGTGGTTGCGCCGCCGTTCCGCAAGCAACCGTGGCTGGTGTCGAAAGTTCGACCGGCGGTCAGTCGGCGAGGGCCTGGAGGACGACGGCACGGAGGAGTTGGCGGTAGCGCAGGCGGATCTGGCCCGGTGCGGCGGCCATGAAGACGACCGCCATTTCCTCGGCGGGATCGATCCAGAAGTACGTGCCGTAGACGCCGGACCAGTAATAGTCGCCCTCGGAGCCGAGCTGGGCTGCGATCCCCGGGGCGCGCCGGACAGCGAAACCCAAACCGAAACCGTAGCCGTTGCAGGCCGGATCCATCGTGGTGATGCGGTTCACGACCTCGGGACCGAGATGATCCGACCGCATGAGCTCGACGGTTTTGCGGCCGAGAATGCGTGTTTCGCCGAGCTTGCCGCCGGCACGCAGCATCTCGACGAAGCGCAAATAGTCGGCCGCGGTCGATACGGCGCCGCCGCCGCCCGATTCCCATTTCTGCGGGCGATCGCTCGCGTGCAGGACAGAGAGCGTTTCGCCGGTCAGCGGGCACTTCGGAAAGGCGCGGGCATAGCGGCCCTCGGCATTCCTCGAAAGAGAGAAGGACGTGTCCACCATGCCGAGCGGGTCCCAGAGGCGCGCCTTCAGGAATCCGCCGAGGGTCTGGCCCGAGATCGCTTCGACGACGTGGCCGAGGACGTCGGTCGAAAAGCCATACTCCCAGGTCGTTCCCGGCTGGTAGAGCAGAGGCACCTTGCCGATCGCATCGAGGAATTCCTCGCGACCCAGAGTGGTGGCAGCCGCTCCGCCCGATTGCGGATAGGCACGATGCGCGGCCGAGGTGCCGCGGTTGCCGTTGGTAAGGCCGGAAGTGTGGCGCAAGAGATCCTGGATGGTGATCTCGCGGTGCGCGGGGACCGTCTCGAGCGCATCCGATGAGAGCGATTTGGCGACTCTCATCCCGGCCATCTGCGGCAGGAACTTCGAGACGGGGTCGCCAAGCAGAAGGCGGCCCTCCTCATGAAGCATCATGATCGCGACGGACGTCATGGGCTTGGTCATGGAGGCGATCGAGAAGATGGCGTCAGCCCACATTGGCTGCCCTGCCGCCGGGTCGCGCTTGCCGACAGCCTCAAGATAGGCGATCTGTCCGCGGCGCGCGATGCCGACGACAGCGCCGGGCAGAAGGCCCGCCTCGACGTCTCGCTCCAGAGCTTCGCGAATGCGCCCGAGGCGCGCGGCATCCAGGCCGACGGTGGATGGTTCCACGCGGGCAAGACTGGTCTCGGCGGCACGGGCGGGCATGGCGGACTCCCAAGACTATATGCATTGATTTGCAGCCTAGACTTGGATTGCGCCCGCCTCCAAGAGGCTTCGTTCGGGTTTGCGTCGCCCCATCCGTCCGCCGCGCCGATCAGGTGAGCTCGGCACGAACGATCGCTGCGCCCTTCGCGAGGGCCTCGAGTTTCGCGAAGGCAAGGGCGCGGGGCATGTATTTCATGCCGCAATCGGGGGCCGGAACGAGGCGCTCGGGAGGCAGGTAGGCGAGTGCGGCGCGAATGCGATCGGCCACGACCGCGGGCGTCTCGGCAATCGGGTCGGCGAGGTCGAGCACACCGAGCATGACGGTTTTCGGGGCGAGGTCACGGAGCACGCCGAGATCCAGGCGGGGCTGGGCGGCCTCGATCGAGATCTGATCGGCGGCGCAAGCGGCAAGCTCAGGCAAAAACGAATAGCCGACCGGCTTGGTCTCGCCCGGCACGACGGCGGCATAGCCGAAGCACAGATGAACGACGGTGGTGACGGTGATGCCTTCAAGCGCGCGGTTGATGGCCTTCACGGCGATGCGCTTGGCTGCGGCCGGGTCCTGGCGCAACCAGGGCTCGTCGAGCTGGATGACATCGGCGCCAGCCTTCTGAAGGTCGAGGGCCTCGGTGTTCACCGCTGCCGCGTAGTCCATCACCATCTCGTCGGCGTCGGAATAGTACTCGTTTATGGCCTGCTGACTCATGGTGAAGGGGCCGGGGAGCGTGATCTTGGCCTGGCGATCGGTGTTGGCGCGCAGGAATTGCATGTCGCGGACCTCGACCGGGCCGAGGTGGCGGATGGGGCCGACGACGCGCGGCACCGGGGTTGCCCTTCCTGCCCGCGAGCGCACCTCGCCCGGGTGCTCGGCGTCGATGCCGGCCAGCGCTGTCGCGAAGCGGTTCGAGTAGCTTTCCCGGCGGATTTCGCCGTCAGTGACGATGTCGATGCCGGCGCGCTCCATGTCGCGGATGGCGAGTACCGTCGCATCGTCTTGGGCCTCGTCGAGCCAAGGCTCGGGAATGCGCCAAATGTCAGAGCGCACGCGGGGTACGGATTTCGAGAGCATCGCCCGATCGACGAGCCAATCGGGCTGGGGATAGCTGCCGACGACGGTTGTCGGCAGGAGGGGCAAAGGCATCGGGCTTCCTCGGTCGGTCTGAGCTGCCTTGCCATTAGCATCAGGCGATCGGGCGGTCGCAAGTCCGGTCACGGGAAACGATGCCAAAAAGGCCTCCGGCGGGGAAGCCGGAGGCCCGATGGTGCAATATCAGGGAGAGTATCTTCGGGGTGATATGTTGCCGGCGGCGGAGGACCAACTCTTTGCCGGCTCTTGAAATTTCATGCCTGGTGCTGCGGGGGCAGGCTCAGTGGCCGTAGTAGTAGGGGGCGCAGTATCCGGTCACCGAGGTGTCGGCCTGGGCCGGCGTGACGGTGGAGGCCGAGGCGGCGCCGGCGAAGAGGCCGAGGGCGATGAGGGAAGCGAGGATGGTCTTCATGGGAGTGTCTCCGAGGGTTCGATTGGCTTCAGGGGCAGGGGATCGGGTGTCCGGTCAGAGCCGGCCCGCTCAGTGGCCGTAGTAGTAGGGAGCGCAGTAGCCGGTGACCGAGGTGTCGGCCTGGGCCGGCGTGACGGTGGAGGCCGAGGCCGCGCCGGCGAAGAGGCCGAGGGCGATGAGGGAAGCGAGGATGGTCTTCATGGGAGTGTCTCCGAGGTGTCTCGAGTGTCTCTTCCGTGGTGTCCTTCCGGTGCGGCCCGGTTGGTGTCGGTGGCCGTCCGATGAGGTGAATATAAACATCGTTCATTGGCCATGTCAAATCCGAAACGCATCGTTTCTAATCACGGGTGCGTGAGGATCGGGCTCGGGAGCGGCAGAGTGTTGCGCAGGCGAAGGAGCCGAGACTCGGGAATCCGTAGCTGCTATGAGCCACGCCCTGGAGGCTGCCCATGAACATCACGTTCCTCATCGCGGTCTACTTCGTCATCTGGTGGGTGGTGCTTTTCGCGGTGCTGCCGTTCGGTGTTAGGACCCAGGGCGAAGCTGGCAACGTCGTGCCTGGGACACCAGAGAGTGCGCCCGCGAATTTCCGCCTCTGGCGCGTGGTCGGTATAACCACCATCGTCGCGGCTGTGGTCTTTGCGGTGCTATGGGCGGGATTTCACTGGGGATGGATCGATCTGCAGGGACGCGGTCTCGAAGACTCCTAGGCTCAGTCCGGGCAGCTACCGGTCGCGAAAAAACACCGGGGCTGGCCGCCAAGCCTAGCCCCGAATACGCAGTGCGCCATTATCCGTTTTCGTTGTATTGAGGGCTGCGGCCCCGTTGAACCGGGGATCAACAGCCGACAGTAGCGTGGCTCCGCGATCAGCTCCGGAGAACTGGTCATGGAGCTTGATGGTCTCCCCAGACCTGGGCAGCTGCCGACCTTAGGTCGGAGCGGACCCCTTTTCTGTGCAACGGAGCGCAAATTAGCGAAGGCAAGACGGCTTGTCAGCACATTTCCGTGACAATTTGCCTTACGGGCTGCAAATCTCTGATCGAGGACAGTTTCCGCAGCAAAATTCCCGGGCTCGGGTAGCGTCGTTGCCACGGCCGGGGGAAATGGCTATTAGCCGCCGTCATGCCAGCACCTCCAGGCGTTCCGATCGGGCGGGGGATGGTGCCACGCGATCCGATCTTGCGTCTTATCAGCGACAAGGAGCGTAAGCGCTCATGCGCCTCAGCCGATACTTCCTGCCCGTCCTCAAGGAGACGCCCAAAGAAGCGGAGATCGTCTCCCATCAGCTGATGCTGCGCGCGGGCCTGATCCGGCAGGAGAGTGCCGGCATCTATGCCTGGCTGCCGCTCGGCCTCAAGGTGCTCAACAAGGTCAATCAGATCATCCGGGAGGAGCAGAACCGCTCGGGTGCCATAGAGCTCTTGATGCCGACCATCCAGTCGGCGGATTTGTGGCGTGAATCAGGGCGCTACGATGCCTACGGGAAGGAGATGCTGCGCATTCAGGATCGGCACGAGCGGGACATGTTGTTCGGGCCGACCAACGAGGAGATGATCACGGAGATCTTTCGCGCCTACGCGAAGAGCTATCGCGACCTGCCGCTCAATCTCTATCACATCCAGTGGAAATTCCGCGACGAGGTGCGTCCGCGGTTCGGGGTCATGAGGAGCCGCGAGTTCCTCATGAAAGACGCCTATTCCTTCGATCTGACGAAGGAAGCTGCGCGACATGCCTACAACAAGATGTTCGTCGCATATCTGAGGACGTTTGCGCGGTTCGGGTTGAAATCGATTCCGATGCGGGCCGACACGGGGCCAATCGGGGGTGATCTCAGCCACGAGTTCATCATTCTTGCCGAGACGGGCGAGAGCGAGGTGTTTTGCCACAAGGACTACCTTTCCTTTCCAGTACCCGGGGCCGATACCAACTTCGACGACGTCGCTGCGCTACAGGGCACGGTCGACAAGTGGACCTCTCTCTACGCCGCCACCTCGGAGATGCACGACACAGCGGCCTACGACGCGCTTCCCACGGAGGCCCGTGTTTCGGCGCGTGGCATCGAAGTCGGTCATATTTTCTACTTCGGGACGAAGTATTCCGAGCCCATGCGGGCGGTTGTCCAGGGCGCGGATGGCAAGCCCGTCACCGCGCACATGGGCTCCTATGGCATCGGTCCGACGCGCGTCGTTGCGGCGATCATCGAAGCGAGCCACGACAAGGACGGCATCGTCTGGCCGG
>JAWKWD010000037.1:0-11414 GCA_041397805.1 Hyphomicrobiaceae bacterium | reverse complement strand
TTGTCGACATCCTTGTCGCTGATCCGGATCGAAAGCTTCTTGGCTTCCTGGAGCTTCAGCCGCTCCTCGATCAGCTCGTCGAGTGCCTTCTTGCGCATCGTCGGTATCACGCTGGCGCGGGCCGATTCGACAGCCTGCTTCTGCAAGCTCACGACGTACGCTTTCTTGCGCACCTCGAAAGCGGCAATGATCTGCTCGCGTGTCTTGCCGCGGTTGGCCGCGATCGTTTCCTGCAGGATGGCTTTGAGCCGCTCGTTCGTCTTGGGGTCCTGCGCGAACGCCTTCATGCGCTCGCGGGCCCTGTCGCCGATGTTCGTCGATAATGCGAGGAAGCGTGCCCTCTGCTCGACGTTGAAGCCAGTCACCGGTTCGTCGTTGACCAGCGCCACGATGCTTGTGCTGCCCCTCTGGACGGGAGTGGCATCCGCCGAGCGGGAAGCTTTGCGCGACGCGCGGGACGACGTCGAGCTGGGCGAAGCTTTGCGACGGGGCGCAGGCGCTGGCTTGGCTGCGGCCGGCGGCGAAGGCGGCGTCACGAAGAGGCCCGGCGCACCGGATGCCTGACCCTGTGGAGCCGCCGGAGGAGCGACGACCAGACCCGGGATCGAGGGTGTGACGGCGCGATCGTCTTGCGCTGCCACCGTGCCGAACGAAAGCGACCATGCGGCTAGACCGAGAGCCACCTTTCCGGCGCATGGTCTCGCTCGCCGTCCAGAGCGAGCACGCTGGGGAGGAAAGCACGGGAGCATCTCGGGCATATCTCGGACCATCGCGTCAGAGTGTGGCTAGCAGACCGCGGAAGGAGCCCCGCCGAATCGACCCGTGTGATCCTAGCGAACGAACCCGTTCCACTTGCAACCTTATCCACATCAACCGTGGCGCTGAAGCGGCAAGCGCGGGCAACATATCGTCGCCCCAGGTGCGTCTCGCACGGACGGAGCTCAGCACCGAACGAGCCGCTTCGTGGTTTGCGAGGCGAGACGGTGCAGGCAAGTCCTACTTCGACGGCTGGTTCTCCGAGAAGATGTGGTCCACGGCATCCGTCTTGTAGCTGAATTGTCCGAGGTGCTTGAGCTCGAACCGCAGCATCACGGTCTGGTCAGGGCGGATATCCAGTGCGGGGTTGTCGATGCGTGTCTGCGTGTAGGATGCGGTGAGCACGAAGCACTCGTCCGCGTACTTCAACTGTAGCTGCTGCTGCAACCAAAGGTCGGCGTCGATGTCATAGCGCGCCAGCCCATACAGTGACCACCGATCCGTGAGCTTCAGCCCCGCACCCGTTAGCAGCTCTTGCTGCGAGCCGAAGTTCCCGATCGCGGGATCGTCGCGCATGTAATTGTACTGGGTCTGCAGTGACACCGGACCGAACGACGTCTGTCCGAAGACACTCTGCCTCTTGAGCGAAAGATCCTGCTCGTCGAAGCGGCTCTGCGCCACCAGACGGAAATTGTTGATCGGTGCGATGTACGCGCCGAGCACATAGTCTGACCGGTCGGAGTCGAGCCCGCTGTTCGGCGAGAAATAGGTTGCGTCCGGATAGTAGAACCGGTTGCCATAGGAATCGACGGTTTCGTAGGGCGACTTTCCCGGATCCGTGTAGGGATTCGTACCTGCGAGATGGAAACTCTGCCCCGCCACGAAGCGCGCGTACCCGCCGTTGGTCGCCTGGAACGTGTATTGCAGGCCGACGTTGGCACGCGTCCCGGTCTCGACCCTGTCCCAGCCCGAGAACTTGTCGGTGTCGAATAGCAGCGTGTCGTCCCAGACGAGGCTCTTCGCATCCTCGTCGGGCAGTCGCCGCTGCGAGACATGTCCCGGCCGGGCGATAATCTGGCCGATGGGCTCGACGACGTGTGCTCCCGCCTGCGTATGCGCGACGAAGGGATAGGCGTAGGTAATGCCACTGGCCGCGATGGCACGCGTGATCGTATCCTCGCCGACCGGCATCGCAGTGTCGGGATCATAGCCGTTCGTGAATTGCGTCACGTCGGCACGTGCGTAGGCGAACGGCGTCCACACCTGTCCCAGGCGGTCGATCAGCTTGCGCCGCCAGTGCACGTCCACGGCGATCCGGTTCGAGTCCGTCCCATCGCTCCGCGATACGCTTTGTGCGTTCGCGTTGAAGCTCAGTTCGCCGCCGAGGACGGGCTTCCCGTAGATGTAGTTCCAGTCGATCACGGGATGCACGCGCGATTCCGAGGCCGCGCTGTCCTCGAGCAGCAGCCCACCGAACTGGTAGAACTGCATGGCGAAATGATTGCGGTCGCTCAGACCCTGCAGCCACGCGGTGTTGATCCGATCGGTCTGCAGGATGTTGTCGAGCTTGTAGAACCGCCGGAATGTGTCGTCGGACTCGAGCGTCACGTCCCAGCCGAACTTCCACCACGAGGCGAGCGAGAAGATGCCCTTGGTCTGAACGCTGCCCCGCCACCCGTCGAGGCGGTCACGCCGGTCCTGCGCGATATCGGCCGGCAGGTTGCTTCCCGCCTGATCGATGCCCGCGAGTTTGACGTTATACGTGCCGTTGATCGCACCAAACGCGAGGCGCTGGCGCCACTCGCCTTGATAGAGCACGCCCTGCTTGGACAGATACTGCGGGGCGAAAGTGAAATCGTAGGTCGGCGAGAGCGCGAAATAGTAGGGCAGGGTGGCGCCGAATCCGAGCTGCGTCGAGCTCGAGTAATCCGGCGTCAGGAAGCCCGACCGCCGCTTCACGCTCGGATCGGGGTGCTGGAAGTAGGGCAGGTACATCACCGGCACGCCCAGCACTTCGAATTGGGCGTCCTGGTACGTGATCGTTGCGGCCTGTTGGTCGTGTACGACCCGCTGCGCGCTGATGCACCACAGCGGCGGCTTGCCGGGGTCGCTCTTACAGGGGGTGAACTTACCCTCCTCGAACTCCGACACGTTGCCATCCTTGCGCACGGCACGGCGCGCTGCAATCCGCGTGTCGTCCTTGCCGATGACGCTCAGGCTCTCGATGAACGCATCGCGAAAGTCGGCGGTCGTGTCGATGGTGTCGCCGCGGACGATATTACCGTTCGGTTCCTTGAGCTGGGCATTGCCCCGCGCCGTCAGGGTATTGGCGGACTGGTCGTAGATGACCTCGTCCGCGGTCAGTACGTAGTTGTTGTAGTAGATCTCGACGCTGCCCCGAGCGATCACGCGGTTATTGCGCGTGTCATAGATCAGCTCGTCACCCTGCAGGTAGAGCGGCTGTGACTTGTCGATCTTCTGCACCGATCCGAGAGGGCCGCCGGGCGTCTTCGGGAAGCTGGAGGGAGCTCGCGTTTTTTGCTGCTGCTGCGGGGGCGCACCCACCTGCGCCTCGGCCGGCATGCCCAAACTCAAGCAGCACGCGAAAAGCAGCGACGCAGCCAAGAGAACGTACCGCCGGATCGCGAGCAGCGACCGCGCGTAACGAGCACGAGCGCAAGCCGCAGTCGACCGCGCCGATGTCCCCCTACGCGCCACTCAGCCGTCCTCCAAGTGGAGCAGCACTCCTAGCGCTCCGCAAAATCCCAGCACGACAGGGGCCCCGACCGCCAATACTGGCGGCGCAAGCCCTGCAAGTCCCACCTGTCGGGAGATTTCAGCGAAGAGAAAGAAGGCAAATCCCCCGATTAACCCCGCAGCAACCATAGTCTGGATCCCACCCGAGCGGAATGACCGCAAAGACACAGTTGCGGCCAAAAGGACCATCACCAGGAGCAGTAGCGGCCGGCTCAGCAGGAGCGCGTATTGGATGCGGAAGCGCTCTGCAGATAAACCCGCCTTTTCAGTCACTTCGATGAGGCCTGGAAGGTCCCAGAACGACACCGTCAAGGCGTTCCCCAAAGCGTCCGCGACGCGCTCTGGCGAGAGCGCCGTCGACACCGTGTAGACGCTGTAGGTCTCCGGCCTCAGACCGGTCCGCGTAATGGTCGCATCGCTGACTTCCCAGAATCCGTCCTTGAGGGTGGCGCTCTTCCCGTCCACTCGTTCGGAGAACCGCCCCCCCGCATCGAACTGCAGGAACATGACCTCCTGCAGCTGTAGCCCGCTTCGGCTCGCGGCGGCGGCGTGCAGGACCGACGCGCCGTCCGCCCCTTCCTGCCGAAGCCACGCACCGCCCCCCTGGCTGCGGAGCACTGCCATGTCGCGCCCGAACGCCTCGGCGAACATCTCTTCCGCTTCCCCCCGCGCCCAGGCCGCGAGTGGATTGTAGACGGCGACCGAGAACACCCCGAGCACGAACGCGACGAGGAGCCCGGGGCGCACGAACTGCATCGCCGACATGCCCGCGGCGCGCATCACCGTGAGCTCGGATTTCCGATTGAACATCAGTAGCGTGCCGATCGCGCCGACGAGCACGCAGAAGGGCAGCAGCAGCTCCGTGTAGGCGGGCAGCCGAAGGACCGCCATCCATGCGATCTTCGAGCTCGGCACGCGACCGAACTTTCCCGCCTGGCGCAGCAACTCCACGATGTCGATCATGAAGATCAAAAGCGCACAGAGAAAGAATGTGCCGAGCATCGCGATCGTGAAACGGATCGCCAGGTAGCGCCGCAGCGTCTTGGGCCGGATCATCGTGTCCTCCCTCAGCTATGGCTCTGCGAACCGAGACGGCGCGGCAGCAAGCGCCCGACGAGCTGGCCAAGCTCGGCCCCGATCCCGGCCAACCGAACGCCCAGCCGCGACGGTGGCTTCAGCCGCGAGCGCGACGCCATCAGGAGAATCGCCAGCATGCCGGCTGCGAGCGGTATGGTGTAGACGATCCACACCGCCGAGGCGCTGAGCGCCACGATGTTCGTGCCCGCAAGCCCGCCGAGCCGCGCTGTCATCGCCGCAATGAAGGCCAGCACGATAGCCTGTATCCGGTTCTGTCGCGTCGTTCGGGCATGGCCGATCAGGGCCACGGCGATCAGAACGAAGGCAAATGGATAGAGGGGGCTCGAAAAGCGCTCATGCAACTCGGCGCGCAGCAGCCCGGGCTGCCGCTCGGCCATCCGATCGCCGGGGGCAGGGTAGACGAGCTCGCTGAAGTACCGTTCGCGTGGCTTTGCGTCCCCGGCGTCCTCCTTTGCTTCGAACCGCTCGAGATCGATCGCGTAGCTCTCGAACACGATGGTCTGGATCGGATCACCATTGCGCGGCCGCCTCAGGATGTGGCCCTTTTCCATCAGCAGGAAGCCCAAGCCATCCTGCTTCACGATGTGTCCGCGCTCGGCGAGATAGGTCGACGTCACCTTGTCGTCGCGTGCATCGTGCATCACGAGGCCGAGGAGCGTGCCGGAGAGATCCCGGTCGCGGATATGGAACGTCAGGTTCGTTTCCGGCACCGAGAAGCGCCCAGGCTGGATCACCTGGGAGATGAGATCGGTGCGCACCTGGACGATGTAGGCCCGCAGGAGCTTGAGACTCCAGGGCATGGCCAGGTGATTGACCGCGCTGACCGCCAAGCTGACGATCACAGCCAAAGCCAGCAACGGCTTCGCCACCGTCCAAACCGTGCCGCCGCCGGCCGTCGTGACGATCAGCTCGCTGTCGCCGTTCAAGCGGTTGAGGACGTGGATCGTTGCGACGAGCAAAGCTATGGGCGCGACCAGCGCCATGAGGTTCGGGAGCGCCAGCAACGTCATCTTGATCAGGAGCCAGGTATCCTGCCCCTGCGACGTCACGAGGTTGAGCTGCTTCAACGCCAGCGCAATCCAGACCACACCCGTCAGCGACGCCATGATCATGAAGACCGACGCCGCAGCCTGTCGGAAGATGTAGCGGAAGAGGATGCTCGGAAGGAGGCTCAAGGGGCCGTACCTCCGTCGGTCGCTTCGCACGGACCCGCCATCCCTGATCCCGCAGGACACGACCTCTCGCGCCCCACCACGCACGCTCCGGCGCGCGTTGGCCGCCCTTCTGCCGCGGTGAGGTCGTGGCACATGCCCCAGGTCGATCCTGTCGTCGAGTCGCTACCTGATCCGGGGTTCGCGTCTCATGTCACGGTGGCCAAACTGCGGCCCTGTTCTTTAGGGGCCGCCCTGTCACCCAAGTGCAACCACCCGTCACCGCGGACATTCATCGGCCCCCGCCATTGCAGCGAGTGCCACGCTTGCGATTCCATCGCAAGCCACTAAGGTCTCCTGTCTTCGTCCGAGATCCCGATCCTCTGTCCACGGCGCCCTGGCCGCGGACCCGAGCCCAACCACTGTCCGAGCCCCCGATGACACAGCGCCCCGACATCCGCTTCCTTCCGCTCTCAGCTCCGCTCGGCGCGACCGTGTTGCTGCCAGTGAGCCTCGAGCTCGAGCTTGGCGAGATCGGCGAGCGCCTCGACAAACAGTCGTCCGGCACCTTGCGCCGCGCCGCTGCCGCTGCCGACTTCACAGGCAAGCCCAAGACCTCTGCCGAGGTGCTCGCCCCCGCCGGCCTCGAGGTCAAGCGCGTCGTGCTGATAGGCGCTGGGCGCCCGGCGCAGAACGAGACTTTGGATTGGCTGAAGATTGGTGGCACCGCTTGGAGCCTCGCCAGCCAGAGAAGCGCCGAGACGGTGAGCCTCGTCGCCGACGATCCGGACATGACCCCGAGCGCCGTCGCGCGCATGGCGGAGGGCGCTACGCTCCGCGCCTACAACTTTCGCAAGTACAAGTCGAAGAAGCCAGGCGACGAGCCGGGAGATGCCGGGCATCCGAAGCCGCCCGGGGCGCTTCTCGTCCACTGCACCGATCCGACCGCCGCAGAGGAGGCTTTCGCCGCGCGCGGAGCCGTCGCCGAAGGTGTCTACCTCGCCCGCGATCTCGTCAACGAGCCGGCCAATACCCTCGGTCCCGTCGAGTTCGCCGAGCGCCTGGCCGGCCTCGGGGTGCCGGGACTCGAGGTGGAGGTGCTTGACGTCGAGCAGCTCCGCGCCCTGAAGATGGGGGCTCTGCTGGCCGTAGGGCAGGGCAGCGCCCGCGAGAGCCGCGTCGCCGTCCTCCAGTGGAATGGCGCCAAGGGGAGGGGCAAGGCCAAGCAACCGGTCTGCTTCGTCGGCAAAGGCGTCGTGTTCGATACTGGCGGCATTTCCATGAAGCCGGCCGCCGGCATGGAGGACATGAAGGGCGACATGGGTGGTGCTGCCTGCGTCAGCGGCCTCATGCTCGCGCTGGCTCGCCGCAAGGCCAACGTCAACGCCGTCGGAATCGTCGGCCTGGTCGAGAACATGCCGTCCGGTACCGCGACCCGGCCGGGAGACATCGTGACCTCCATGTCTGGCCAGACCGTCGAGATCCTGAATACGGACGCGGAAGGGCGCCTCGTGCTCGCCGACGCGCTCTGGTACGCACAGGAACGCTTCAAACCACGGCTGATCGTGGATCTCGCGACACTGACTGGCGCCATTATGGTCGCTCTCGGCAAGGAGAATGCCGGCCTCTTCTCGAACAACGATCGTCTTGCCCGCGAGCTGGAGGAAGCCGGCACCGCGACTGGGGAGCGCGTCTGGCGCATGCCGCTGGCACCTGCTTACGACAAGCTGATCGACAGCAAGAACGCCGACATGAAGAACATTGGCGGTCGCTACGGCGGAGCCATCACGGCCGCGCAGTTCCTCCAGCGCTTCATTAAGGACGCATCAACCCCTTGGGCGCACCTCGACGTGGCGGGGACGGCCATGGACTCCAGTCGTGACGAGATCAACCAGAGTTGGGGCTCGGGCTGGGGCGTGCGCTTGCTCGATGAGATGGTCTCGGCGCACTACGAGTAACGGCTATAGGCAAGAGCCACGAGCGCAACGCATTCAGTTTACGTTAACTCGTGGCATTATTTTCCATAATATATATTATGCGAACGAGACGAACAGCCGCTCGCGGCCCGCATTGATGTGATCGATGAGCCGCGAGCACGCCAACGCTGGCGCCTAGAGCCTCAGCCGCGGACCTTGCGGTGACCGCGCAGCTGCCAATGGGCTTCCTCCATCGCCCGCACGATCTCCGACAAGGCCACGGCATAGATTGCGATGACGAACCCGACCAGCACGTTCGACCCGATCACCACGCCAAGCACCTTCGCCCACTCCGGGCCGAGATAGCTCGACACGATCCGCACGATCAGGTCGTCGACCCAGAGCCGCACGGAGAAAAGAGCCTCACCCGCTTGGGCGATGCTTGGCCGGGCCGGCAGGTCGAGCAGCACTTGCCGCCCAACATCCCAGGCTGACGGCGGAGGGAAAAAGCTCATGGCTGCGGAGAACAGCAGGCCGAGCGGCGCCGCCATGCGAAAGAAGCCCCAGTGCGTCGGTCGCGCGCCGAAGCTGATTGTGAGGCGGCGCAGCAGCGTCGACCCGACGAGCACACAGACGACGAACAGCGCCGCGACCACCAGGAGACGCGTCTCCCCCGTTCCGGAGAACGTCATGAGCGCCACAAGCCCCGCGACCAGGGCTTTGAAGAACGCCTGCCCTCCACCGAGCACGGCCCGCACCAGTTGCCCGACTCCCCCAACGCGCTCGAAGTAGAACGGGGTTTCGAACGCCAACCGGCGGACCTCGAGCCTCAGTCCAAGCAAAACGGCGAGCACCGCCGTGAGCGCCGAGAAGACGAGTGGCATCCGCCAGGCGAGCCAGCCGGCAGCCGCGGCGAGCCCCAGCTCCAAAGTGACGATCAGCACGTTGATCAGGAAATGGATGACGATCACCGGCCGTCCCCCGCAGCGGTGGTGCGGCCCACCTTGTGACATCGAGCGACCGCTGGGCTAAGACGTAGCCGCCACCAAGCGAAACGGCAATGGCCAGGAACGCGCCCATGAGCGACCAGCGACGCGAGATGAAGCCTGCCCGAGACATTGCGCGCCTCGTCGAGATCATGGCAGCGCTTCGCACACCCGTCACCGGCTGCCCCTGGGACCTGGCTCAATCCTTTGCGACCATCGCCCCCTACACGATCGAGGAGGCCTACGAGGTCGCCGACGCCATCGAGCGCCACGACCTGGCAGACCTCAAGGAAGAGCTGGGCGACCTGCTCCTGCAGGTGGTCTACCACGCGCGGCTGGCCGAGGAAGACGGCGCATTCGCACTGGGCGATGTCATCGAGGGAATCACCCGCAAGATGATCCGTCGCCATCCGCACGTGTTCGGCAACGAGAGGGGCACCACCGCAGAAGCGGTCAAGGCGAACTGGGACCGGATCAAAGCCGAGGAGAAGGCCGAGCGCGCGGCGGAACGCGATCGCCTCGCCCGCGCCCGCGACGGCGCGCAGACGCAAGCCACATTCGCCCCGCCCAGCGTGCTGCGCGGCGTGCCGAAACCCCTTCCCGCACTTACGCGCGCCGCCAAGTTGCAGGACAAAGCCGCAGCCGTCGGTTTCGATTGGCCTTCCCTGGGCCCGGTCTTCGAGAAAGTACGCGAGGAACTCGGTGAACTGGAGGGCATCGCCCTCGCAGCCGACCCACGCGGTGCCCGGCATGGCGAACTCACCCGCGACGCTGAGAACCGGGAGGCCGCCCGCGACATCGCGCACATCGAGGAAGAGCTGGGCGACCTCCTGTTCGTGCTGGCCAACGTAGGGCGTCACCTGGGCATCGATCCGGAAAACGCTCTTCGCCGCGCCAACGCCAAGTTCGAGCGACGCTTCTCAGGTATCGAGCGCAAGCTGGCGGCGCGCGGGAAGAAGCCCGAGGACAGTGATCTCGCGGAGATGGACGCACTCTGGGACGAGATCAAGCGCGAGGAGCGCGACACCTAGCCGAGCATCCGAGGTTTTGACGCTGGCCCCGTTTCCGAGGCCGTCTCTCGTCGAGCAGAATCTCGACGAACGCACTCGGATACGTTCTGCTCGACGAGAAACCGCCTTCTGAGCGCATCAAGACACAATAGACTGAAATAAAACGATAATCCTGGAGCCGCCTTGGCCGTCCTATTGCTTGGTCGGCGCCGGAACCGCTGGCTCGGCGGCTTTCGCCCCCTCCCCGCCCCGACTCCGCTCACAATGGGTCAGCTCGCGCGCACTTTGAGTTGCTGATCCAGCCGGTGCCGCTTCTCTGCCGGCACTCGAACCTTGAGGTGGGCCGCTCCACCCTCGTCGGCGGCACGCTCGACCACCTCGGCATTCTCGTAGAGCCATGCAAGGAGGCGTCCCTCCTCGGGCCGCACCACGACATCGACGATGATATCGGCCGAAGCGAGCCGCGCGTCGATCGCTGCCAGAAGCGCATCCAGCCCCTCCCCCGTGACGGAGGAGACGAGCACCGGCCTCTCGTCGGCTCGGCTCGCAGCGTGCTCGGCCTCTTCGCGTTCCTCCGCGCCCAGCCGGTCGATTTTGTTCCACACCTCGAGGATGTGCGCGCTCGGCCCTTCGGTCACGACCCCCAGCTCACCGAGGACGTGCGCGACGTCGACGGCCTGCGCATCGGCTTCCGCATGCGAGATGTCACGCACGTGCAGAATGAGATCGGCCTCGATCACCTCTTCCAGTGTCGCGCGAAAGGCCGCCACCAGGGTCGTGGGCAGGTCGGAAATGAAGCCGACCGTGTCCGAGAGAATGATCCGCCGCCCGCTCGGCAGTCGAATCTCGCGCATCGTGGGATCGAGTGTCGCGAACACCTGGTCCTTGGCCAGCACACTCGCGCCCGTGATGCGATTGAACAGCGTCGATTTGCCGGCGTTCGTGTAACCGACAATGGCTGTGATCGGATAGGGCACCCGCCGCCGGCCTTTGCGATGCAGCTCGCGTGTCCGCACCACCGTCGCCAACTCTTCCTTCAGGCTGTCGATCCGATCCTGGATCAGGCGCCGGTCCAGCTCGAGCTGCGTCTCGCCAGGTCCACCGAGAAAACCTGCGCCGCCACGTTGGCGTTCGAGATGTGTCCACGAGCGCACGAGCCGGCTTTTCTGGTAAGTGAGGTGCGCCAGTTCAACCTGCAGCCGTCCCTCGCGGGTGCGCGCGCGCCGCCCGAAGATTTCCAGAATGAGGCCCGTTCGGTCGAGCACCTTGGCATTCCAAGCCTTCTCCAGGTTGCGCTGCTGGATCGGCGTCACGGCGTGGTCGACGATGACGAGCCCGCACTGCTCTTGCTCGACCAGCGCTCGGATCTCCTCGACCTTGCCGCTCCCGAAGAGCGTGCCCGGCCTCGGATGGGCCAGGGGCACGATCAGCGCGGATGCGACCTCGAGATCAATGGCGCGTGCGAGCCCGGTCGCTTCCTCGAGCCTGTCCTGTGGGCTGTGGACGGACTTGGGCAGGGCTTGCGGCCCGTCCGGGCCGCCGCTTCCTCTCGCATCTCGCTGAGTGACGACCGGGACCAGCACGAGTGTGCGCATGGCGGGCGCCTCACGCTCCACCAGCTTTCGTCGGCCCTTGCGTGGGCCTCTGTCCTCGATCCTGTCGCCGATCGGAGTAGCTCTAGCTCTGGGCGCCCTCGGCCGGGTCGGTGTCCATCAGATGTACCGGCCCGCCGGGCATGAT
>JAWKWD010000036.1:0-12946 GCA_041397805.1 Hyphomicrobiaceae bacterium | reverse complement strand
AGAGCGCTCCGTCCGGCCCGAATGCCAGCGCCCCGCCCGCATGCGAGCGCGAATCCACCTTGACGTAATCATCGAGATAGCCGCCGCCGGCCGTGCGGCCGGACTCGGCTTGCGAGAGGTTCGACGTGCTGTCGACCGCGCCGCCGCCGCTTATGTCGGCAAGCGTTGTTCCGGCGCCGCCCAGCAGGATCGTCTCGCTGCCGGGAACGATGGTCTTGTAGCCGTTCGCCGAGTCCACGGTGAAGCGCACCAGATAGGCGAACCGGTTGCCGCCCCCGTCGGCTCCGGCATTGCCGGTCTTGCCGGCCGTATCCGGCGGATCGACCACGTAGAACGCATAGATGTAGGGCGTGGTCGGGAAGTCCGGATGCACGACGATGTCCAGCAGTCCGCGGTCCTGGATGTTGTTCACCTTGGCCGAGATGTCGACCACCGTCGAGATCGTGGCCCCCGTCGCCGTGTCGACGAGTTTGATCCGTCCGGCCTTTTCCGCGACGTAGGCATAGGCCGAGCCCGCAGGAGCCGACGGCAGATCGACGAACTCCATGTCGATCGGCTGCACGAGCCCTCCGACGACGACCTGCTCCGAGACCGTATAGGGCGAGACGAGGGGCGGGTCTGGTGGATCGACGACCGGGTTCTCGTCGTCGAGAATGTCGATGCGTGTCGTGCGCGGCGCCTGCAGAAATCCGCCATCGACGTTCGTGATCGACAGGATGACGCTCTCGGTCGTCTCGCCGGTCTGATCGTCCAGGATGTCGACGGGCACGAGCACGCGGTCGACGCCCGCCGCGAACGTCACCGTCCCGATCCGCGCAACGAAGTCCTGGCCCGCCGTCGCAGTGTCGCCCGTGATCGAGTATTCGACGACAGCGGGTGTGCTGAGGTCCCCCGTCCGCACGATGGGCACCAGCGCCTGGCTCTCCGTTTCCGAGACGCTGATTTCGACTTCACCGAGGAAAATGGTGCCGGACACGCGCGCTCCCTTCCCGGTCGCGTCCGGCCGACTGGGACGCGGCAGACTGCGACTGAATCTCACAAACTGTGTGAGCTAAAGACAACAAGGTACGGGGAATACAGCATTTAAAATTGGATGAGGCAAGTTGGTGCGTGCGCCGATTGACGACATGGGGCCTCAGTCGCCAGCATGCCGGTCGAAGCCACGGCATCAGCCGTCGGCATGAGCGATGCTCTGCGAGGGAGGTCCGACCGTGGATGAGACCAAGATACCCGTGCTTGTCGGCAGCGGGCAGATCACCCAGCGTGAGCCGGATCCTGCCAAAGCCCTGAGCCCGATCGACCTCACCGCCCAGGCAGTCAAGCGCGCGGCCGACGACAGCGGCGCCGGTGCGAGGTTGCTTGCCGCGCTCGACACCATCGTCGTCCTGCGCTCGTTCTCCGATACCAGCTGGCGCTTCAAGAGCCCGTTCGGCGGACCGAGCAATGCGCCGAAATCGCTCGCCAACCGCATCGGCGCAAGCTCGGCAAGGCGCCTCGTCTACACGCATCCTGGCGGAAACATGCCGCAATGGTGCATCAACCGGTTGTTCGAGATGGTGACGCGGGGCGAGGTCGCCGCCGCGCTCGTTTGTGGCGGTGAAGCGCTTGCCACTCAGAAAGCCGCCGAGCGCGCCAAGCTCGCGCTCGATTGGAACGAGGATGCCGGCGGCAAGCCCGAGGAATGGGGCGTATCGACGCGCGGCTGGAACGATCAGGAGGATCGCCACCGCATGGCGGGAGCGATTTTTGCCTATCCGCTGTTCGAGAACGGCATCCGTGGTCACTTGAAGCGATCGATCCCCGAGCACATGGCGGCCATCGGCAGGCTGTTCGCCCACTTTGCCGCCGTCGCTGCCAAGAACCCGCTCGCGGACCGGCGGCAAGGTTTCACCGCCGAGCAGATCGCGACCGTCTCCGCCGACAACCCCTACATCGGCTTTCCCTACACGAAGCTGATGAACTCGAACGCCTTCATCGATCAGTCGGCCGCCGTGATCCTGACGTCGGTCGCCAAGGCGCGCGAGATGGGCATCCCGGAATCGAAGTGGGTCCACCTGCACGGCACTGCCGACGCCTATGACCACTGGTACATCTCGGACCGGAAGAACTTCCATTCTTCCCCGGCCATGCGCACGGTCGCACGGGAAACCTTCGAGATGGCCGGCACGTCGATGGCCGACATGGACTTCATCGACCTCTATTCCTGCTTCCCGTCCGCGGTCGAGATCGCCTGCGCCGAGAACGGCCTCGCCCTCGACGATCCTCGAGGCCTCACCGTGACGGGCGGGCTTCCCTACTTCGGCGGCCCCGGCAACAACTACGTCACGCACTCGATTGCCGAGATGGTGCAGAAGGTGCGCGCCAAGCCGGGTTCGAAGGGGCTCGTGACGGCCAACGGCAATTACGTCACCAAGCAGTCGGCCGGCATCTATTCGACCGAGCCGCCGTCGAAGCCCTTCAAGCCGAAAGATCCGGCCCTCTATCAAGCCGCCATCAATGCCGACAAGGGCCCGCCCGTCGTCGAGGCGCCTTCCGGCAAGGGCACCATCGAGACCTACACGGTGATGCACGACAGGAAGGGGCCGAGCTACGCGATCCTTTTCGCGCGTGACGCTGAAGGTCGCCGCTTCATTGCCAACACGCCGGAGGATGCAAAGCTTCTCCGCGACATGACCGAGCGCGATTATCTCGGTGCTGCCGGCACGGTCACCTCGAGCGACGGTCTCAACGTCTTCAAGCCGGATTGAGCGCTCGGCCCTCCCGCCTCGAGGAGGGTTGGTCCCGGACTTGATCCGAGGGAGGGGGCGATGCGCACCGAGCCTGCGTCCTCGCCCCGCTCCACGACCTTTGCCGGGTGGGAGCGGGAACGACTGCCGACCTACTTCTTCAACTGCTTCTCCCGCGCCTCCGCCGTCGGCGGCGCCGGATTGAACGAGAACGGCCTCGGCCACACCATCGGATCGTCGACGATCAACCCCGGTTCCTTTGCCGTCGCGACCAGCGTCAGCGCAGCCCGCAGGATCCGCGTCTGCGTCGCAACGTCCCCCGCCGCCCCGAACGGATTGCCCATCGGCGCATTGACGAAATAGCTCCGGGGCGGCCGCACCAGCGCCGTGATGTCCCGGCCGGTCGAGACGCAAACAGTCGGAATCCCGGCTTCTTCCACAACCCGCGCAACCAGACCCACGGTCTGGTGATCGAGCGGTCAGGCTGGTACGGCGACCAGGATGTCGACGCCGTCTTCTTTCAGCGCCCGCGCCAGCTCCGGCGCCTTCTCCTCGAGCACCGCGCGGCGCTTGTAGATTCGGCCCATGAAGCCGCTCCAGAGCCGCGGGGCGACGGCGCCGACCTCTCCCTCGGCCGCCATCTCGCGCAGTCGATCGATTGGGAACACGCAATTCAGGTCCCGGTCCGCGTCGGCATGGTCGTAGTAGCTGTCGTGGATCTGGAAGTCGTCCGACGGCGCGTCCGGCGCCACCTCGTCGACTCTGAGGTCGTTGCGCGCGTCCGCCTGGAACGGCGGCATTCCACATCGTGAAACCCCGCCGCTCGTCAGCAGGCTCACGGTGCATTGCGAAAGCGGCTTCGCGAGTGCGGTGAACGGCGCCGTGTCGTAGCGGCTCCAGTCGTAGGGAGGGAATCCCATCGCCCCGTATTTCTCGGTGAGCGTATCAACGTAGCGGATCGGCTCCATTCTGGTCTCCTCCTTCGATCCGTGGACGCCAACAAGCATGACCGCGTGCTTGACGCCGATCAAGGTGCCGTCTCATGGTCGTGTTGGAGTTTGTCCGGACGTATCATAACGTTTCGCTGTGACGCGCTCGGCGAGCCGCAGTTGCGCGTATCTTTGCCCAGAGATCTGGAGGAACCCGGATGGCCTATTCTCTCGAGCAGCTCAGTCAGGACGTGCGCCAGGCCTTGAAGGCCGATCCCGGCCCCGCAGGCAAGAAGAAGGTACTCGAGCACCTCTCGCGCGCACTTCTCGAGAAGGATCTCGTCGCCCGTTACGTCACGGCCGAAGCCTGCAAGCCACGCAAGGTCCTTTACGAGGATCCCGAGCTCGGTTTCTGCATCTGTGGCCACGTCTACGAGGACGCCCGGACCGGCGGTCCCCACGATCACGGCACGTCCTGGGCCATTTACGGGGTTGCCGAGGGCACCACCGAGATGACCGAGTGGAAAGTCAAGAGCAAGGGCTCTGGCGAAACCCCGACTCTGGTCGAGCCCGAGCGCAGCTACGAGATGAAGCCCGGCGACTGCCAGTTCTACGACGTGGGCGTCGTCCACTCTCCCAAGATGAGCCCGAAGACCAAGCTCATTCGCATCGAGGGCGGCAACCTGGATCACATCCAGCGCTCGAACATCAAGGCGGCCTGACGGAAGGACGCAAAATGCAGCTCGAGTACGTGTCGATCGAGAAGCGCGGCCCCATCGCCGTGGTGCGCTTCGACCGGAAGCGCAATCTGAACGCTTTCAACGAGCAACTCGTGCTCGAGCTGACCGCTGCCGCGCGCAGCTTCCACGACGACGTGGAGACCCAGGCGGTCGTGCTTTCGGGCGCCCCCAACGCATTCTCCGCAGGCTTCGACCTGAAGGCCACCGATGGCTGGACCTCCGAGACCGACGATCTGAAGCGCCGGCACCGCGCCTATGCCGGCGTCCGCCTCTGCAAAGCCTGGGAGGAAATGCCCCAGATCACCATCGCCGCGATGGAGCGCCTCGCCGTCGGGGCCGGTTGCGCCATCGCCCTTGCCTGCGATTGGCGCGTGCTCGGACGAAGTGCCTACCTCTACGTGCCGGAGGTCAAGATCGGGCTAAACCTGCAATGGGGGGCGCTTCCTCGTTTGATTTCGCTCGTGGGGCCGGCACGTGCCAAGCGCATTACCATCCTCTGCGAGAAGATGCCCGCTGCCCAGGCGCTCGACTGGGGGCTCGTCGACGAGCTCGCCGATGACGGAGCGACGGTCGAGAAGGCGCTCGAGCTGGCCGAGATCGCAGCCTCCATGCCGGCGCCAACGGTGCGCATGGTAAAGCAGGCCGTCAACGCCACGGCGAACGCGCTCCACGCCGCCTCGGCGTTTGCCGACGCCGATCAGAGCCAGCTGACTGTCGGATACGCGGCCGCCGCCGCGGCGCGCAACGCCTTTCGCGACAAGAGCTGAGGGCTGCCGCGCCGGCTCGTCGGTTGCGCCAGCCCGCTACGTGTCGCGCGCCATCGCGGGGGCGAGAGGTCGCACCTCTCCCGATGGCTGACTTATCCCCGTCCCCCGCCGAGCCGTTATAGTCCCTCCCCTTGTCGAGACTGGAGGGAAGTGAATGTCGTTTGCCGAGCTGCTGCTGATCCTGGGCCTTGTGTCGCTGGCGTTCGCGATCGGCTATGTGATGGGCCGCGCGTCGCGCAAAGCCTCGCCCATTGTCGTGCCGCGCTCGGAGTCGCTTCCCCCCGCCAGGCGTCCCGCTGCGCCACCACCCACGACCGCGCCTGCCGGGCATCCGCTTCCGTCCGATCACGAGGCGAGCCCCTTGCCAGGCCCGGCTGGAACCGTGCCACGCCTCGAGGCTGCCCGGAGCTGGGGCTATCAGCTCCAGGATCTCAACGTGAAGCAGGCCGCTGCCTCGTCCTTCGACGTGCTCGTCGTCGATTATGCCAGGGACGGCACCGACGACACCGCGCTCGAGCCGGCCGATCTTGCGCGCCTGCAGACCAGGCCCGATGGCAGCCGCCGCATCGTCCTTGCCTACCTGTCCATCGGCGAGGCCGAGAGCTACCGCTTCTACTGGCGCAAGGAATGGTCCAGGAAGCGTCCGCCTTGGCTGCTGCGCGAGAACCCCGACTGGGATCAGAACTTCGCCGTCAGTTTCTGGGATCCCGACTGGCAGGCCCTGATCTACGGCGGCCCGGAGGCCTACCTCGACAGGATCATCGCGCAGGGCTTCGACGGCATCTACCTCGACAAGTGTGACGTCACCGACGATCTCCGGCGTCGCGAGAAGAAGGCCGTCGCCACCCGCAAGGACCTCGACGGTGACATGATCGCCTTCGTTCGCCAGTTGGCCGCTTACGCGCGCCGCCAACGGCCGGGCTTCCTCATCGTCATGCAGAACGCCGAGCCCCTGCTCGAGCGCGCGGAGTTGCGGGCTGCCATCGACGCCGTCGCCAAGGAGGAGCTTCTCTTCGGCCTCGACGCCGCCGAGAAACCGAACGATGCGGACGAGGTGTCGTGGTCGCGCCAGCGCCTCGACCTCATGCGCCGCGACGGTAAGCCCGTCTTCCTGGTCGAGTACCTCGACAATGCCGGCAAGATCGCCAAGGCCGTGTCGACGGCAAGTGAGCTTGGCTACGTCCTCTACGTGTCCGACAAGAGCCGCGAGCTCGACAAGCTGCGCGACGCACCCCTGGTCGCCTAGCACAACACCGGCCGGGACTTCATCCGGGAGAGTGGCAAAGCCGCTGCGGCAGCGGCGAAAGCCTCTGCGCTGCCTGGGAGTGCTAAGGTGCGCGATAGACCCGATCGAGGTGCCGCCGCGCGGCATCCGCGATCCACGTGTCCGCGTCGCCGGCAAGCCGTTCCAGCACCGCCGCCATCCCTTCGACGCGCTCGTCCCGCTCCGTCGCGCACATCAGCGCGACGAAAGAGCGGTCCGCGTCGAGCAGGCGATGGCTGAACGCCGGATCGAGATCGTAGCACTCGTGCACATAGAACCAGAAGGCTTGGGCGTTCGGCAGGTACGGCTCGAGCGGGTCTTGCGCGAGAATGTCGAGCACCCACTGCTCGAAATCGAACCCCGCATCGGCGAGCAGCGCCTGGCTTTTGAGCCCGCCCAGGCCTTCCATTGCACTTGTATCGAAGCCGTCGACGAACCCGCCCGCCACGTGCACGCGATGGCCTTTCACCGAGCGCAGCAGGTCGAGCAGCTTCGGCAGCCTCGGCCAGTCCGCGCGTCGGCCATCCTCCTCGTCCTCGCCCCCTTCATCGGCGACGAGCCCGCCAAGACATCGCCCCGCCGCGGCGGCCACCATGGGGTGCTCGTCCTCGAGTAACCCCATCAGCTTGTCACACACGGTTGCCCAAGGCTCGTCCTCGAGCTCGAAGCCGAGGCCGTCGAGCCGGTCAACCGTGTCGAACGCCGCCACCGTGCCGGGCGGACCCAGGCCTTTCTTCTCGAGATCCTTCATCCAGCGCACCATTACGGCCCGGAACACCGGATAGCCTTCGTGCCGCACCTTCCAGCAGAGCGAGAGGTGGGAGAGCGGCTGCTCCCGCACCTGCGCCTCCAGGTGGTCGAGGAAGGGCCGGATGTGCCGGCTCGCGTCCGTCTCGTCCCACGGCAGGGTGAGGGCAGGGGGCAGCTCGCTGTCGTCGTATCCTTCCGGGATCTCCAGCCCGCGCGCCTCGTGCCACTGCCGGCGCTCGGCGATCCAGCGGCGCGTGCGTCCATCGGGGTCATGCATCGTGCGCTCCACTACGTCGCGCGCGCAGTAGGTGATGTGTCCCGCTTCCCGGGGAGCGAGCGCGCTTGCGTCGAAGCTCTGTGCTCCCTTGATGCCCAGGATCGCGAAACAGGCCTCGTAGATGCGGCTCAGATCGCCTGCCGGGACGTCCCCCGGCACCTCGAGTGCACGGAACGCCTCGAGCAGGGGCTCGTAGTGAGCGGGCCGGATCGCAATGGCCTCTTCAAGCCTATGGATCGCCGCATCGAGCGTCTGTCGCATCGTGCCATCCTATCCGCAGGTGACCCGCTGGCCAATGGCGCGGGCCCCGCCTACTCTTGACGGGCCGCGACGTCGAAGGCGCGGCCGGATCCGGTAGAGGACGCCATGGCCATCATCGACGCACAAGTCCATACCTACGAGCGCAACCACCCAGGGCGTCCCTGGCACGCCGTCCTGCACGGCCCGGCCGAGGTGACAGGCGATGACATGGTTGCTGCCATGGACGCCGTCGGCGTCGATGGCGCGCTCCTCGTCTCGCCGTATACGATGTACCACTACGATGCGAGCTACGCCCTCGACGTCCACAAGGCCCATCCTGGCCGCTTCGCCTTGATCAAGCCCGTCGATCCGTCCGATCCGATGGTCGCCGAGACTATCGCCGACTGGGCCGCCACGCCGGGCACTGTCGCCATCCGCATCATGCTGAACCGCGGCGTATCGAGCGATCCCGCCGACCCGGGCATCAGCCGGGTGCTCGCGGCGGCCGCCAAGCACGGTCTGCCCGTCAACCTGCTCGCCTGGGGCCGTCTCGATCAGGCGCACGAGATGGCGGCCCGCCACCCTGACACCACGCTCGTCATCGACCATCTGGGCCTGCAGCAGCCGTTCGAGCCCCCCGCGCCGGCCGAGCCATGGGCCGATCTGCCGAAAGTTCTCGCGCTGGCCGCGAAACCGAACGTCACCATCAAGATCACTGGCGCCTGCACGCTGTCGAAGAAGCCCTTTCCCTACGCCGACATCTGGGACCCGCTCTGGCGCATCTTCGATGCCTTCGGCCTCGATCGGTGCATGTGGGGCACGGACTGGACGCGCGCCGTCGCCCTTCTGACCTACAAGCAGGGCGTAGACGCCTTCCGCGACACCGATCGCCTGTCCGAGTCCGACCGCGCCAGGCTGATGGGCGACACCCTCGCCGAAGTCTACCGCTGGAGCCCTGCTCGCTCCTGAGCACTGCGAGGTGCCCACAACGAGCGGACTCAGGTTTTCGAGCGCTCGGCGCTCATCGGCTGACGCGCCCATTGCATGCACAAGCCCGGCGCATCATGGTCGAGCCACAGCTCCGCTTCGAGCTCGAAAGCGGGTTCGTAGAGGATCTGGTGCGTCAGCTCGCGATCTCCCGCGAGACATGCCAGCAGCGCGGCGGAATTCTTGTTCGATTTTGCGGGATAGGTGGCGAGCATGTGGCGAATGCCTCGGCGGATCGCATCCCAATCCTTCGCCACCGCCCGGAACAGGGTCAGTCGAAATTGCCGGTAGAGAGCGTGCGAATAGATCCTCGGGTAGATGTCGAGGCGGTTTGACATGCCCGGCAACGACAGCACCCAGGCCGCATAGGCACCGAGACGGGAAGGGTCTCCCTTCCACTTCGGCAGATAATAGGTCGCCCCGTCCACCGCGAGTTGGATGTTCTCGGGAAAAGCGAGAAGGCCTTCAGCCACGAGGGCTTTGATCTCTGCTTCCGCGGCGCGTCTGTAGACGGCGAGTTCCACCATGAGAGCGTACCAGGTGGGATCTTGCGCGATCACGGACTTGTTGGCGACGAGATGGCGCTCCAGATCGGCCAGTTGCGATGCGTTCAACGTCTGTCCTTCCGCGGAATTCGCGCGGAAGTAGGCAACCCGCCAGTCGCCGGCAGCCAGGTCGAGCCGAGCCTGCGCGCCCGCGAGCCCGGGTTGGGCGGATTTCGGAGAGGCGCGCTGCCAATCATCGATCTGGAACGGCCGCAAGATCGGCAGCTGGTTCCGCTCGACAGTCAATGCGAGCTGATAGACGGGCGACGCCATCGTGCCGTCCACCAAGACCAGCCGCGTTCGCGCGAGATGATCCCCCACGGTCTGGAGCCGCTCGGGATCCTTGCCGAACTGTCGTGCATGGGCCTCGATCAGCGAGGGAAGCCACTTGTCGAGCGGGTGGTCGCGCATGATCACCTCGATCTGCCTCGGCTGCAGGCCGAGTTCTCGCATCAGCAGCTGCAGAGCCTCATGTCGTGCGGCATTGCTGTCGCCATCCGCCGCGCAAGCGCCCCGGACAAGACAAAGGAGGGCGAAAACGCTGGTCCAGAACGTCTTCATCAAGCACTCGCTCCCCGGCGTGCAATGCGCCGTCCTTCAGCGTTTCTAGTTTCGTGTCCAGTCGCGGCAGCGTTGGAAATAGGTGATCTGCCCCCATGCACTCGAGATCGGGCGACCTTTGGCACCATTGATGAGGGCACGAGCCGGATCTTTGGCGCCCCCCGCACAAGCGATCGCGGCAAGGTGCTGGATGTTCCACTGCACGGGGTATCGATCGACGATTTCGCGGCTGCCATCGGCAAAGCGTTCCCAATCCACCTTGAAATCGCGGACGTTTGGAATGCCGATCCAGGTCAGGACCCACCAGTATGTTCGCGCGTAATAGGCGTTCTTTCCCTCTTCAGGCGTGCGCTCGGCTGCGAGGCGTGCAATCGTCTCGAGATAGCCGGCAGGATCGTCGGTGGTCGACATGACCGAAAGTGCACCCATGCCGTAGAGTTCGAGTGTCGATGGATTGCGACGGCTCGCCTCATCGATGAGCTTCAAAAGCTCGGCGTCGCTCGCGCCCAGCATGGCTCGAGCACGAATCCTGAGAATGTCCGGTTGGGCATCACCGGGCGTAGGGCCAAGTTTGTCGAGCTCGGTGACCATTTGCTCGAGGAGTTCGTTGGGATCGTCGGTGTTTGCCATGCTCGATCCAACGCCGGGGCGACCTGTCGAGGCAGCGAAGGCGCGATTCATCAGCATCATGGCTCGCACGACTTGCGGGAATCGGGACTGCGGACGCAGCGAGCGCCACTTCTCGATGGGGGCAGAGGCGAAGCCCGCGTTTTCCCGGATCTGGTAATCCTGGAAATAGAATGCGTCGAAACGCGCATAGAGAAGTGTCAGCTTGTCGAGGCCGCTGGGATCGCGCTCTCTGTTCTTGAGATAGCGGTGCATCGTATCGTCCAGAAGCGTCAGGCTTTCCGGTCGATTGTATCTGAACTGGAACGCGGGCTCCTGAATGGACCGTATCGTCGATTTCTGGTCGTAGGCGAGAGGCCCGACAGGCAGGTTCTTTTCCGTGCCATCGGGACCCACGTACGGAAGGAGGACTTCGAGCGGGCTTCTTTCCAGTGAGAGCTCGGCGTTCTGCGTGCCTGGAGCTTTGGTGCTCGTCGACGGTCCTTCGGTCACCTGTGCTGATGGTGCGCGCGAGAGCCCGTATATGGGCCACGCGGCGAGGATTATGAGTGCCACAATTGCACTGTTGGGCGTCGTCATCGTGGTTTTCCAATTGGCCGGTGACAGACATTGTCGCAGCAATCGGATGAAGCCGGATGAATGCGGTATGCCGAGTGGTACTCAAGGCAAACAAGCTATTTCGATAGTGCCAAAATGGTAATGATCGACCGGTAGCGGGTCGATGAAGTAGTGCCGGATAACGATGTTTCCCAATTCATCGACCAGTCCGGCGCATTGCGCGTGGGCTTGGTCGGATTTTCAGTCGCTTTCGATAAAGCCTGTCGTTGGGGCCTCATTCGAAGGAAGATGCGCGATGCTCGGCAGGATTTTCGGGAGGAAGGACGCACACTCACAGCCTGTCGTGAACCCGCCTGCCTCGTCGATGGCGCACCGGCTCACCGGCAGGCTCGGGGACGAGCACCAGCAGGCCTTCCAACGCGAACGTCACCGCGGGCTGTTCGGCCAGGCCCTCGGCTGGGCGGCCTAGGTCTACGGAGGCCTCGCATGGACCGGAGTAAGGCGCCAGCGCCGTGGTCTGTCGATGCCGTCGACGGCGCGGCCGGCGACTGTCTTCGTTTGGGGCATCGCGTCCTGCGGTTGGGCGAAATCGCGAGCCACAGCCGCGCCGCCACTGCGGAGCTGAACGTCGCCGGCCAATTGGCGGCAGCGGGCGGGTTCACGGCAGCCGCTGCGGCACTTGCATTGCCGGTGGCGTTCGGGCTCCTCGAGCCGCGCTTCGTCATTGGGGCGGCCCTGTTCGGTGGCATCGCCTTCGCCACGGTCAGCGAGCTTCGCCAGGCGAGCCAGGTGATGCTGTACCGCGTGCAAATTCACCTGAAGGATGGACGCACCGAGACCTTCGCGAGTGCCGACCCTGACGAGTGCGCGAGGCTCGATGAAATGCTCTGCCGTCGGCTGCGTCTCGAAGACTGATCGACAGGCCGGCATCAGTCCCGTTGAGGCAGGCAAGTGAGCAGCTCGCGCTAGACACCGCTTCCCGGTCAGCTGCTGTCGTCGTTGCCCCCGTCATTGCCCGTGTCTGCGCCCCACCCCTTCTTCAGGTGAACGACGGGGATGCCGGTTCCGGTCCCGATCCGCTCCAGGTCATGCGACGAGCGACTGTAGCCGAGCCGCTCGAAGAAGCCCGCATAAGGTAGGAAGGTGCGCGCCGCGAACCTCCGGTAACCTGCAAGCGAAGCCCTTTCCTCACTGGCGCGGACAAGGAGCGCACCGATGCCGAGCCGCCCGAAGAAAGGGGACGTGTAGACGGAGGCGATCCTGGCAATGGCGGCGCGGTCGTCCAGCGGCACCCACGCCGCGGTCCCGATGATCGTCCGGTCGAACCAGGCGACGATCAGATCCTGGGTCTGAAGCGCATGCGTGTAGTCGGGCTCGTAGATGCGCTCGACGAATGCGTCGCGTTGCTGTGCTTCGATCGCGGGGTCGCACAGACGGCGGAACGCCATCGCGTGCAAGTCCCGAATCTCTGCCCAGTGATCGAGGTCGGCCTCGCGAATCGTAAGGTTCAGGCTCTGGCCTTGAGAATTCGGGAAATCGGGCATGTCGGGCGTCGTCAGGGGGGAGCGAGGTGGGCGAATAATGCGAAACCTATATCCTCATCTCGACGAAATTGCGCGCGCTGAATTTCCGTCGTGTGGCGACACGCTTTGGACGGCTCGGGAATGCTGTCTCGGATCTGGTGCGCACCCTCAGGGGCGCCGAGCCTGGCGGGGCGGCGGCAGAGCTTCCGCCTTCCGATCGCCTTGATCAGCGGGAGAAGGCGTGTACTCCGACTGCTTGCAGGAGCAGCCGGCGACGAACTCTTTTCGGTAACGGAACGCGGTTTTCAGGCTGGTATAGGGGCGCCGGTCCGTCACCGACACGGCCTGCTCCATCGCGCCACCCGGATTCTGGTGGTAGTAGAGGTCCACCGGCGCCGCGCACTTCGACTGGCAGGCCTCGACATCCCGCGCGAAGTGATTTTCGAGTGTCG
>JAWKWD010000035.1:0-13387 GCA_041397805.1 Hyphomicrobiaceae bacterium | reverse complement strand
CCCGCTCCGCGCCCCGTCACGCATCCCTCCGCGCCTTCAAAGTTGCATGTCCGACGAGGGGCGGTGCGGGAAAATGTCCTTGTGCTACACCTTCATAACCAGGAACAAAGCAATGGCGCCGGACGTGGCGAGCCAGTAGAAGTGCGGACAAATCGCACCCGCCGGAAGGCGCGGCGAAAACGAACGAGAAAACCCGAACCGGATCGCGAAGTCGTGTCCAACATCGTCTTGCTCGCCTATGGCAGTGTCGCCTTCCTCGCTCTCGCGATCGTCGTCTGGTCGCTTGCGAGGCCACTGCTCCCGATCAGCCGCGCCATCGACCGGATGAACGTGCTGATCGGCCAGACCGTGGCCTGGGCACTGCTCGTCGCCGTGGTGATCTCGACCGCGAACGCGATCGTGCGAAAGGTGTTCTCGACGTCGTCGAACTCCTGGCTCGAAGCCCAGTGGATCTTGTTCGGCGCGGTGTTCCTGCTGTGCGCGCCCTGGACGCTGATCCAGAACGAGCACATCCGCATCGATATCGTCTCGAGCCTGCTGCCGCGCCGCATCCGCAGCGGCATCGAGTATGTCGGCCACCTGCTGTTCCTGATCCCGACGGGGCTGGTGATGGTCTATACGTCCTGGCCCTTCTTCGTCCGCTCCTGGCTGCAAGACGAGCAGTCGTCGAACGCCGGCGGCCTGCCGGTCTATCCGGCGAAGTTTCTGGTGCTCCTGGGATTCGTGCTGCTGCTGCTGCAGGGCTTCTCGGAGCTGGTCAAGCGCACGGCGATCATTCGCGGCCTGCAGCCGGACACCCTCTCGGAAGGTCACGGCCACGGCGTCGAGCAGGAGGCCGAGCGCCTTAAACACGTGATCGCCGAGGAAGCCCAGCAACGCTGAGCGCCGAGCGAGCCCCGCAACTCGAACTCTGAAATTTTTCCCGGAGCGCCGAAGAGAATGGCCGCCTTCATCGCCGAGAACATGGCTCCGATCATGTTCGCGTCCCTCGTCGTCTTCCTGCTGCTCGGCTATCCGGTGGCCTTCTCGCTCGCGGCATGCGGGCTTCTCTATTTCATCATCGGCGTCGAGCTGGCGCCGCTGTCCAAGGGCGCGATCTCGCTGTCCTGGCCGCTGCTCCAGTCGTTGCCCGAGCGAATATTCGGCGTGATGAACAACGAGGTCCTGCTGGCGATCCCGTTTTTCACATTGATGGGGCTGATCCTCGAGCGCTCCGGCATGGCCGAGGACCTGCTCGACACGATCGGCCAGTTGTTCGGAACCATTCGCGGCGGCCTCGCCTACGCCGTGGTGTTCGTCGGCGCGCTGCTCGCCGCGACGACCGGCGTTGTTGCGGCCTCCGTGATCTCGATGGGACTGATCTCTCTGCCGATCATGCTGCGCTACGGCTACGACCGCCGTCTGGCCACCGGCGTGATCGCAGCCTCCGGCACGCTCGCCCAGATCATCCCGCCATCGCTCGTGCTGATCGTCATGGCCGACCAGCTCGGCCGCTCCGTCGGCGACATGTACGAGGGCGCGTTCATTCCGGGCCTCGTGCTGTCCTGCCTCTACGCGAGCTGGGTCTTCATCTGCGCCACGTTCTTCCCCGCGATGGCACCGGGCCTGCCGCCCGACGCCGTCGGCTTCCACGAGAAGAACAAGACATTCTCGAGCACGCTCGCGCGCTTGAGCGGCCTCGGCGTCGGGCTCGTCGTCGCCTATCTGCTCTACGGCTTCACCGGCGGCAATCTGGCGAGCCTCGCGCCGCCCAAGTCCGTGCTCGGCGTCGACGGCCTGGAATGGCTCGGCTCGACGGTCCTGCCCCTGGTCCTGTTGGCGCTCCTCGCCTTCGCCGCCGTCCGCCGCGTCTTCGACGGCGATGACGATCGCGGCCTGTTCTCGCTGACGCTGCTGATCTGCATCTCGGCCGTGATCGGCTACCAGGTGATGCGCGAGACGACGTACAAGGGCGCCGACTTCGTCATTCTGTGCATGGCGATCGCGATCTGTATCGCCTTCGCCATATCGCTCGTGAACTGGGTGCTCGACAAGCTTCTCGGCGTCCGCTTCCTGTCGCAGATCGCGCAGCAGGTCACCTTCGTCATGGTGCCTCCGCTGTTTTTGATCTTCCTCGTTCTGGGCACGATCTTCATCGGCGTCGCCACGCCCACCGAAGGCGGTGCCATGGGCGCGAGCGGCGCCATCCTGCTCGCAATCTTCAAACGCTGGCTCGACGGCAATCCGAACCGCTTCAACTTGGAGCTTCTGCGCTCGGCCATCGAGGCGACGGCCAAGCTCTCGGCCTTCGTCGTCTTCATCCTCGTCGGCGCACGCATTTTCTCGCTGACCTTCTACGGCGTGAACGGCCACATCTGGGTCGAGCATCTGCTGACGTCGCTTCCGGGTGGCCAGGCCGGCTTCCTGATCGTCGTCAACATCATGGTTTTCCTGCTCGCCTTCTTCCTCGATTTCTTCGAGCTGGCCTTCATCGTCATCCCGCTGCTCGGCCCGGCTGCGGAAAAGCTCGGCATCGACCTGATCTGGTTCGGCGTCATTCTCGGCGTCAACATGCAGACGAGCTTCATGCACCCGCCATTCGGGTTTGCGCTCTTCTATCTGCGCTCGGTCGCGCCCCGCGAAAGCTTCATCGACAAAGTGACGGGCAAGGAGACCGCGCCGGTCACGACCGGGCAGATCTACTGGGGCGCAATCCCCTTCGTGATCATCCAGTGCATCATGGTCGGCCTCGTCATCGGCTTCCCCGGCATGGTGATGCACTACAAGAAGGAAGCGCCCCCGGTGGCGCCCGGCTCGTTCAAGATCGAAATCCCGGCGGTGCCGGGCATCCCTGGAATTCCCGGCATACCCGGCATCCCGGGCCTGCCTCCGATCGGCGGACCAGCGGGCGGATCTGCGCCCGGCTCACCGCCAGGAATCGGCGCTCCGGGCGGCATCCCAGGCCTGCCCCCGGCGCTGCCATCGCCTGCCGGCGCACCCGGCGGACTTCCCCCGGCGCTCCAGCCGCCCGCAGCCGCGCCAGGCGGATTGCCGCCGGCCCTGCAACCGCCGCCAGCCAAGCAATGACACGGGAGCCGCCCGAATGCCTTCGGGTGGGCTGACGCGGCATGACACGGCGGCGTGACACCGGATGCCCGACGCCGACGCATGTCGCGCAATGAACCCCGCAAACGAAAACGGCCCGGCGAAACCAACGCCGGGCCGTCTGCCATGTGCGATCTGCGCGCTGCTACTTCTGAGCGTTGCGGTAGCGGATGGCGTAGCTGTCCATCGTGTACTCGGCGACCTGCCACCACAGGTTCGAGTCGTCACGGAAGGCCTTCTGGCTGTCCCACAGCTCTTTGAACGCGGGATTCTTGGCGCTGATCTCGCCATAGAGCTCGTGCGCCGCCTTGTGGCAGGCGTCCATGACCTCCGGCGTGAACGGCGTCAGAACGGCACCCTGCGAGACGAGCCGCTTCAGCGCCGCCAGATTGCCCGCATCGTACTTCGCCATCACCCAGTTGTTCGCCTCGAGCACGGCCGACGTCAGGATCTCCTGATAGGTCTTCGGCAGAGCTGCGAACTTCTCGCGGTTGACGATGAACCCGGTCGTGGAGTTGGGCTCCCACCAGCCCGGGTAGTGGTAGAACTTGGCCACCTTGTAGAAGCCGAGCTTCTCGTCGTCGTAGGGACCGACCCACTCCGCACCGTCGATGGTGCCCTTCTCGAGCGCCGGATAGATGTCACCGCCCGCGATCTGCTGCGGCACCACACCCAGCTTCTGCATGACGCGGCCCGCAAAGCCGCCCATACGGAATTTCAAGCCCTTCATGTCGTCGACGGTCTTGACCTGTTTGCGGAACCAGCCGCCCATCTGGCAGCCCGTATTGCCGCCGGGGAACAACTGAACATTGTACTTGGCGGTAAACTTGTTGAAGAGATCGAGGCCGCCGCCGTGAATGAGCCAGGCATTCTGCTGGCGCGCGTTGAGACCGAACGGCAGGCACGTTCCGAACACGAACGCATCGTCCTTGCCGAAGTAGTAGTACATGGCCGTGTGGCCGCACTCGACCGTGCCGTTTTGCACGGCGTCGAGCACCTGCAGTCCCGGAACGATTTCGCCCGCGGCGAACACCTGGATCTGGAACTTGCCGTCGGTCATGGCGGCGACGCGCTTGGCGATGTGCTCTGCACCTCCGAAAAGGGTGTCGAGCGACTTGGGCCAGCTCGCCGTCATGCGCCACTTCACATCGGGCATGGCCTGCGCAATGGCAGGCGAGGCGATGGCCCCGGCGCCCGCGGCCGCCACGCCGACGCCTTTCAGGAACTGGCGGCGCGGAGTGTTCGACGTTTTTGACATTCGGTTTGCTCTCCAACGGTATGTAGGACTGGACAGCCGAGAGGCGGCCAGACAAAACCATGCCCGAGGTCAGCCTTGGCATTGCTCCAGGAGTGAAGCGCCAAGCTGCAATCGTGCAAGGGGCCGTCCTTGATCGCGTCGTCGCGCTCCTCCACTCGGCCCGCTTCCGCGTCTTGTTGTTCGCGGGCTTGCCCCCCGAATATATTCGGAGTTGTTGCTTGCAGCACTGCGTTTTTTTGACCGGACGGGTCACCGATGATGCGAGTCAGGACGGTTGTCCGGACAGCCATCCGCGCTCGAGCCTGCCGCGGAAAGAAGCCAACCGCAGAGGCAAGCTCGGCCCGCGGCCCCATGAGCCGGGGTACGGCCCGCGGTTGCCTCCCCGCAGTGCCCATGATGATATGCGCGCCCGACCTCCATCGAGATGCCCTCGCGCCATGTCCGCCCACCAGTTCCTCACCGACGAGATGATCTCCACGTTCGCGCGCGACGGTGTCGTGCTGATCCCTCACCTCCTTGCCGACCGCGTCGGCGATCTCGCCCGGGATGTCGAAGCCAACATCGCGAGACCAAGCACCGTGAACCGGTCCTATAAGCCGGCCGACGGCTCTGCGCCCTTCTTCCAGGACTACTGTAACTGGCAACGGTTTCCAGCTTTCCGCGCAGCCATGCTGGAAAGCGACATGGCCGAGGCGGCAGCCCTGCTCATGGGATCCAGAACCGCCCGCGTCTTCCATGAGCATGTGCTTGTGAAAGAGCCGGGCAACAGCATGAAAACGCCCTGGCACCAGGACCAGCCCTACTATCTCGTCGACGGTCGCCAGTCCGTCAGCTTCTGGGTCCCGCTGGACCCCGTCCCGCGCGAGATCGCGCTGGAATACGTGAAGGGCTCGCACAAGTGGGGAAAGGACTTCCGCCCGGAACGCTTCGACGGCACGACGCTCTATCAGGGCGACGCCAGCGAGGCTGTGCCCGACGTTGAGGCGAGGCGCGACGAGTGGCCCGTCGTCGGCTTCGCCATGCAGCCCGGCGACGCGGTCGCCTTCGACTTCCGCACGCTTCACGGCGCGCCCGCGAACGTCACCGGCAACCGCCGTCGCGCCATCTCGTTCCGCTGGGTCGGAGACGATGCGAGGTTCGCGAGACGGCAGGGACGCACTTCGCCACCCTTCCCGGATCTCACCTTCGAGGACGGTGCCCCGTTCGAAGGCCCCGACTTCCCCGTCGCATGGCCGAGAGCGGCCGCTGCGCCGGGATGAGCACCGCTGCCGCGCCCGCCGTCTCGGGCTTTGCCGGAATCAGCCCGCGCCAATGGCTGATCCTGCTGATGGTGCAGCTCGCCACCATGATCAACGGCATGACCATCACGCTCGCCAACGTGGTGCTGCCGCAGATCAAGGGCACCATGGCGGCAAGCCCCGAGCAGATCGCCTGGGTCGTGACATTCAATCTCGTCGCCACTGCCGTCGCGACGCTTCTCACCGGCTGGCTCGCGCGCCGCCTCGGCTGGCGCAACACTATGTTCTTCGCGGTTCTTGGCCTGACGATCTTCACCTTTCTTTGCGGCATCGCGCAAAGCCTCGAATCCCTCGTCTTCTTTCGCGTCGGGCAAGGCCTGTTCGGTGCGCCGATCATGCCCATGGGGCAGGCCATTCTGCTCGCGAGCTTCCCCCGCCACCTCCACCCTCTGGTGATGATGATGTGGGGTATCGGCGGCGTCATCGGACCGGTCACGGGGCCTGTCCTCGGCTCGATCATCTCGGAGGCGACCAACTGGCGCGGCGCCTTCTTCATGGTCGTCCCGCCGGGTCTGGTCGCAACGGCGATCGTCTGGATCGCCCTCAGGGACCACACCGAGCGCAGCCCTCAGAGCTTCGATTGGACGGGCTTTCTCGCACTGTCGATCGCCATCGGCTCGGCGCAGCTCATGCTCGACCGCGGCCACCGCCTCGACTGGTTCGACAGCCCCGAGATCATGATCGAGGCACTTCTCGCAGCGGTCGCCTTCTGGGTGTTCCTGGCCCACAGCCTCACGGCCGAACGGCCCTTCCTCGACCTCGGCGTTCTTCTCGACCGCAACTTTTCGATCGGCCTTCTGCTGGTCTTCGTGCTCGGCATGCTGAGTTTCACGCCGATGGTGCTCTTCCCCGGGCTGCTGCACGATCTGCGTGGCTATCCGGACGCCGAGATCGGCATGCTGCTGGCAGGCCGAGGCTTCGGCAACTGGGCCTGCTTCCTGATCATTGTGCCGATGACACGGCTCTATCCGCGCCTCACCGTCGCCATCGGCATGGCGGCACAAGCCGCCTCCGGTTTCGCCATGGCGAAGCTCGACATCAACCTGACGCAGAGCCTCGTGTTCTGGACCAACTTCGTCCAGGGCTTCGGCTTCGGGCTCGCCTTCACGCCGCTTTCCGTGCTCACCTTCGCGACGCTCCCCGTGCGGCAGATGACCGAGGGCATGGCGATCTACCATCTCGTGCGCAACTTCGGGTCCTCGATCTTCATCTCGCTCTCGATCCTGCTCCTGGTGCGCTCCACCGCCGCCAATTACGCAGGCCTCACCGAGTTCGTGACCGAGTTCAACAAGACGCTCGCTCTGCCGGAGGCGGTGGGCCTCTGGACCACCGCGACGCCGCGCGGCTTGCTGGCACTCGCGGGCGAGATTCAGCGCCAGGCCGCGATGATCGGCTATATCAACGCGTTCTATCTCTTCGCCTTCACAGCAGCCCTCGCCACGCCGCTCGCCTGGACCATGCGCGCGCCCCCCGCATCACGCCCATCCTGACCTTCGAGGGTGTTGAGCTCCCGCCGGCCGATGCCTTAGAGACATGCCGCCCCACCCTGAACTCCACCGAGGTGCCCCTTGACCGAACTCGTCGACAAGCTTCGCCCCCACGTCCCGCCCTTCATGAAATTGCTCGGCGCCGAGCTCGTCTCGGCGACGCTAGACCGTATCGAGGCCCGTCTCACCGTTCGCGACGACATGGGCAACGGCTCCGGCATCACCCACGGCGGCGTCTACATGAGCTTCGCCGACTATCTGGGCGCCATTGGCACGGTGGTGAACCTGCCCAGGGGCGCCTCGACCACGACGATGGAATCGAAGACGAACTTCTTCCGCCCGGCGAAGAGCGGCGACGTCATCACCGGCATCTCGACGCCGATGCACAAAGGCCGTCGCACCATGGTCTGGCAGACCCGGTTGACCGACAAGGACGGCAAGCTCCTCGCAGTGATCACCCAGACCCAGATGGTGATCCAGAAGGAGGCGTGACCGCCGCCGGCGGCAGGTCTGCGTTCACCCGCTGGTCTACGCCGCGCGCGCCCTCCTGCCCTAGCCCGGCCTGGCGCCTGCTCCGGAGCATCGCCAGCCCTCCCGCGATCGCCACGCCGGCGGCCCCGTGAAATGGAGCGGCCGAGCCGATTAATGTTGAGATCGCCCCAGCCGCCGCCAGCCAAGCACCTTGCCTCTCCACATCCGGAGCCCGAAAGCCCGCCGGGTGGCCAAGCCCGCTCTGAGCCGGTACCTTGCCCGCTATGCAAACGAGGAGTTCCGCTGCCACCGACGGAACGGTGGTCGAAACCGACATTCCCGCCCGTCTCGACCGGCTCCCCTGGGGCCGGTTTCATACGCTGGTGGTCGCCGCCCTCGGCATCACCTGGATCCTGGACGGGCTCGAGGTCACCCTCGTCGGCTCCGTGGCCGGCGCCCTGAAGCAGAGCCCGTCGCTCCGCCTCACCAGCGCCGAGATCGGCCTCGCCTCCAGCGCCTATCTCGCCGGTGCGGTGCTCGGCGCCATCTTCTTCGGCTGGCTCACCGACCGGCTCGGGCGCAAGCGGCTCTTCTTCATCACCCTCACCGTCTACCTATTGGCCACGGCGGCGACGGCCTTTTCCTGGAGCTTCTGGAGCTTCGCCTTCTTCCGGTTCCTCACCGGCGCCGGCATTGGCGGCGAGTACACGGCCATCAACTCGACCATCCAGGAGTTGATCCCCGCCCGCGTGCGCGGCTGGACCGATCTTGTCATCAACGGCAGCTTCTGGATCGGCGCGGCTCTCGGCGCGCTCGGCTCGATCGTCCTGCTCGACCCTGCCGTCCTGCCGCTCGACATCGGCTGGCGCGCCGCCTTCGGCATCGGCGCCGCCCTGAGCCTCGTCATCTTCTTCATGCGCCTTTGGCTGCCCGAAAGCCCGCGCTGGCTCATCACCCACGGCCATGCGGAGAAGGCCGAATTCATCGTCGCAGGTATCGAAACCCGCTTCCGCAAAGACGGCCATCACCTCGATGACGGCCCCTTTCGCAAGATCCGCCTGAAGAGCCGCACCCATACCCCGCTCTTCGAGGTTGCCTCGAGTCTGATCGGCAGCCAGCGCCAACGCACGCTCGTCGGCCTTGCCCTGATGGCCTCGCAGGCCTTCTTCTACAACGCGATCTTCTTCACCTACGCGCTGGTGCTGACCGACTTCTACGCCGTCCCCGCCGAGCACATCGGCTGGTTCATCCTCCCCTTTGCCGCCGGCAACTTCCTCGGCCCCCTGCTGCTCGGCCGCCTGTTCGACACCTGGGGCCGACGCCCGATGCTCACCCTCACCTACGCAGCATCGGGCTTGCTCCTCCTCGCCGTCGGCTACCTGTTTGCCGCTGACCTTGTCTCGGCCGCGACACTCACGTTCGGCTGGTCGGTGATCTTCTTCTTCGCGTCGGCCGCTGCGAGTGCCGCCTACCTGACCGTGAGCGAAACCTTCCCGCTCGAGATGCGCGCCCTCGCCATCGCGTTCTTCTACGCCGTCGGCACCGGCATCGGCGGAGTGATAGGTCCGTCGCTGATGGGGCTCTTGATCGAAACGGGATCGCGCGCCAGCGTCTTCGCCGGCTACGCGCTCGGCGCCGCGTTGATGCTGTTCGCCGCCGTCGCCTCGCGCTGGAGCGTCGCGGCCGAGCGACGCCCACTCGAGGACGTCGCCAAGCCGCTCGCCTCGGCAGACTGAGGCCGACAGTCGGTTCCCGTCCCCGGCAGCGACCGCGACGCCGCTATTCCGCGGCGTCCTTGCTCGTGTCCGACTTCGAGCGTTTGGCGGCGGCCCGTTTCTTCGGCGCTGGCTTCTTCTTTCCCGTGCCCGCGTCGTCGTTGGCAGCCTCGCCCGCCGGCGCCTTGGCTTTGGCCTTCGCCTTGCCCTTCGAACGCGATTTCCCGCCACCCTTCGCCGCCCGCTCTGCGAGCAGCAACACGGCCTCCTCGACCGTCACCTCTGCCGGCTCCTTGCCGCGCGGCACATTGGCGTTGACGCCGTTCCACGTGATGTAGGGCCCGTAGCGGCCGTTCAGCACCTCGATCTTGCCTTCGCCCTCCGGATGATCGCCCAGATCCTTCAGCACCTCGCGCTGCCTCTGGCCGCGTCCGAACCGACTGCCCTTGCCCGCCGCCTTCTCCGCGAGCACCGTCACGGCCCTGTTGAGCCCGATCGAGAACACGTCCTCGATGCTCTCGACGTTGGCGTAGACCTTGCCGTGCTGCACGTAGGGCCCGTATCGCCCGAGCCCTGCGAGGATCGTCACGCCGTCCTCAGGGTGCTGCCCCACCTCGCGCGGCAGCGCCAGCAGCTTCAGGGCATACTCGAGATCGACGTCGTTCGGATCGACCCCCTTCGGGATCGACGACCGCTTCGGCTTCTCGTCCTTAGACTTGGCTTCACCGAGCTGCAGGTAGGTCCCGAACCGGCCCGAGCGCAGCGTCACCTCCTCGCCCGACTCCGGATCGAGGCCCAGCACCTTGCCATCGACCAGTCCGCCGTCCGTCCCATCACCGGTCTGGCTGAGCTGGCGCGTATAGCGGCACTCCGGATAGTTGCCGCACCCGACGAACGCGCCATTCTTGCCGGAGATCTTCAGCGACAGCTGGCCGGTTCCGCACTTCGGGCAGGCCCGCGGATTCGATCCGTCGCCCTTGTCCGGGAAGATGTGCGGTCCCAAGAGCTCGTTCAGCGCCTCGAGCACGTCCGAGACCTTCAGCTCCTTCGTCTCCGCCACCGCCGACATGAACTCGCGCCAGAAGTCGCGCAGAACATCCTTCCAAGCCAGTTTGTGGTCCGAGATGAGATCGAGCCGCTCCTCCAGGCTCGCCGTGAAATCGTACTCGACGTAGCGCGCGAAGAAGCTCTCGAGAAACGCCGTGACGAGCCGCCCCTTGTCCTCCGGAATGAGCTGCTTCTTGTCCATCCGGACGTAGTCGCGCTCGACCAGCGTCGCGAGCGTAGAGGCATACGTCGAGGGCCGCCCGATGCCGAGCTCCTCCATGCGCTTCACGAGCGAAGACTCCGTGAACCGCGGCGGCGGCTGCGTGAAATGCTGGTTCGTGTCGATACCGCGCTCGACGAGCTTGTCGCCGCTGGCCAGCTGCGGCAGGCGCCGCTGGTCCTCGTCCTCGCTGCCGCGGTCCTCCTTGCCCTTCTCGATCAGCCGCTGGCGGTCGTCGCGACCCTCCTCGTAGAGCTTCAGGAAGCCGTCGAACTGGATCACCGAGCCGGTCGCCCGAAAGCCGTAATCCTTGCCGTCTCCACCTTTCACGTCGATGTCGGCAGTGGTCTGCTCCACGTCCGCCGAGGCCATCTGGCTCGCGACCGACCGCTTCCAGATAAGCTCGTAGAGCCTCAGCTGGTCGCGATCGAGAAACCGCGCGACGTCTTGCGGCCGGCGCCGCACGTCCGTCGGCCGGATAGCCTCGTGCGCCTCCTGTGCGTTCTTCGCCTTCGCCTTGTACTCGCGGATAAAGGGCGCGACGTACCGTTTGCCGAAATCGGCCTCGATCTGCCGCCGGATGGCCGACACAGCTTCCGGAATGATCGTCACGCCGTCGGTTCGCATGTACGTGATGAGACCGACCGTGTCGCCGTCGAGATCGACGCCCTCGTAGAGCCGCTGCGCGATATTCATCGTCTGCTTGGCCGAGAAGCCGAGCTTGCGCGAGGCGTCCATCTGCAGCGTCGACGTCGAGAACGGCGGATAGGGGTTGCGCTTGCGCGCCTGCTTCTCGACCGACCGCACCGTGAACGGCCGTCCCTGCACTGCCGCCCGGATGGCACTCGCCGAAGCCTCGTCCTTGATCCCGAGCCGCTCCAGCCGCTGTCCTCCGATCGCGTGCAGCCGCGCTTCGAATTGCTCGGCCTTCTGCGTCGCGAGCTTGGCGATGATGGTCCAGTATTCTTCCGTCTTGAAGCGCTCGATCTCGAGCTCGCGGTCGCAGACCAGCCGCAACGCCACTGACTGGACGCGCCCGGCAGAGCGCGCGCCCGGCAGTTTGCGCCAAAGCACGGGCGACAGCGTGAAGCCCACCAGATAGTCGAGGGCCCGGCGCGCCAGGTAGGCCTCCACCAGCGGCGCGTCGATCTCGCGAGGCGCCTTCATCGCCTCGAGCACCGATTGCTTGGTCACCGCGTTGAACGTGACCCGCTCCACCGGGACGCCCTTCTTGATCGCCTTCTTCTCGTTGAGCAGCTCGAGGATATGCCAAGAAATTGCCTCGCCCTCGCGGTCGGGGTCGGTAGCGAGGATGAGCTTGTCGGCCTTGCGCACAGCCTCGGTGATCTCGCGCATGACCTTGCGCGAGCGATCGTCGTCGGCCGCCCAATGCATGGCGAAATCGTTGTCGGGCTCGACCGATCCATCCTTGGACGGCAGATCGCGCACGTGCCCGTAGCTCGCGATCACCCGATAGCCAGAGCCCAGGTATTTGTTGATCGCTTTGGCCTTGGCAGCGGATTCGACGATGACAACGTTCATTGACGTCCGTTCGCTCTGGTTTGCCCCGTCACCGGTCCCCGACGGGGCCCCGGGAGCGGTCCGCTCATAGTCGGGCCCAGCATATGGTTGACGCGTGACGGCATGTCAAACACGGATAAAGGTGAGGCTTCCATCCACAGCCACTAGAGGTTGAAACGATGTCTGAAACACATTACAATGATATGCCGATTTGGGAGTGACCCGCGGGTCGGGGGGATTGAAAATATGCGGAAGCCAACGGATCTTGCACGGTCGGAGCAACCAATCAAGGATGATGCGCACTGCGAAGCTCTGCCGTCGATCCATCTGGCCTCGCCTGAGGCGCCCCCCGGTATGTCGTCGCGCCGTGACGAGTTGAACTACCTGGGCGACATGGCGAAGGAATTGGCGAGCATGGCCAATCGGCTTGATTGCCCTACGTTGGCGGACCTGCTGGACCTCGCCCATCGAGAGGCCGAGCTCCAGTCCCGCATCGGCCGCATGGGCGGATGACGCTGGGGGCGAAGGACGGCGGGGGCGGATCACGCTGGGGGCAGAGGACGCGGGGAAAGTCCCCCGGCCTTGCGCTCTGGCAAGCGGCCCGAGCAATTGGGTTTGAGGGGCAGACGCTACGCCTCCGGCACGCACACGAAGGCGCGATAGGTGCCTCCCTCATCGGGGCCGAGACCCGGAAATCGCATCCTTTCTGCCTGCCGCTTCGACACGTATCGGAAGTCAATCGTCTGCCGTTTCCTTGAGCGCAACGACTTGGCCGCCGTGTTGCTCTATTCGGCCCCCGAGCGCCAGCTCGAACAGCGCGACCCGCACCTCGCGCACAGCGAGGCCCGTAGCCCGCGCCACCTCGTCGAGGGTCGTCGGCGATGGCCCGAGAACGGCCATCACGGCCTCGGCCGGCGACATCTCCGCTTCTCCAACCGTCCGCGGTACGGACGGCGTCGGCGCCGATGGTGGGCCTGAACCTTCTGTTCCGCTCGCCACGCTCCTGGATGGCCTGTCGTGGCGCACCGCCCCGGCGTCGAACGCCACCTCCCGCAGCGCGCCCCGCGCTGGTCCCAGCCCGCCCTGCCCGCGCATCGGCGCCAGCACCTCGAGCACGTCGGCGGCGGACGTCACCATCGTCACGCCTGGCTTCTTCAACAATGAATTCGGCCCCTCCGAGCGCGGGTCGAGCGGATGTCCCGGCACCGCCATCACCTCGCGTCCCTGCTCGGCGGCCGCATGCGCTGTGATCAGGCTGCCCGACCGGCGCGCCGCCTCGATCACCA
>JAWKWD010000034.1:0-17254 GCA_041397805.1 Hyphomicrobiaceae bacterium | reverse complement strand
CCGCCTTCCCAGCCGACGACGGCAAAGTCGGCTGCCGGCGCGGTGGCAGTGCCGCCTTTACCCACACCGAAGCCGAATCGCGACACCAGCGCTCCTGTCGCGAACGAACCTCCCGCGGCACCGAAGACGCTGACCCCGCCGCAGGAGGAAATCGCCTATCGCGCGAAGGTCAAGGCGCTGCTTAAAGGCCTTCTCGACAAAGCCCCACCCGAGGGCCTCGTCAAGGAGCTGAAGGACGCGCTCAAAGCCCGCTCTCTGGTGGCAGCCGCAGCTTTGACCGACCCAGCGGCCCGCAAGCTCGCCATCTGGCAGACCTACAAGGCCGGCATCGGCGACGCCGACGACATGGTCCGCTTCACCCGTGACAATCCCGCATGGCCGGATAGCCAGACCATTCTGCGCCGTGCTGAAGAGCAACTTCTCGCACGCGGCGGCAATTCGGCCGAGATCCGCAAGTTCTTCAAGGACCGCGAGCCGGTGAGCGGCGCCGGTTGGGCAGCACTCGCCTCCGCCTATCTCGCCGAAGGCGACGAGGCCACGGCCCGCCGCCACGCGATCCGCGCCTGGACGGACGAGGAAATGGCTGCCTCGTTCGAAAGCGGCTTCCTCGACCGCTTCGGCAAGATGCTGACGGCAGCCGACCACAAGCAGCGCCTTGACCGCATCCTCGTCGACCGCCTGCGCTTTTCGGCCGACCGCCGCGCCCGCTCGGCCATCGCGCGGCGCATCATCCCCCACCTGCCCGAAGCCGACCAAAAGACGGCCGAGGCCCGCCTCGCGGTCTTTCTGCGCAGCAAGACCGCCACCAAGTTGCTCGCCGACCTCCCCGCCGATCCTTCGCCACCCTCGGATTGGGGCCTCGCCTTTGCCCGCGCCTCCCACCATCTCGACGCGAACCGCCTCGACGAAGCCGCCAAGATCCTGACGCGCCTTCCGGACGATGCGGAGAAGCTGGTCAGTCCCGACGACTGGTGGCTGCTCCGCCGCGAGGCGGCCTACGACGCTCTTGTGGCCGGCAGAAACGAGCTCGCCTACGACCTGGTGAAGACCTCGGGCCCTCTTTCGGTCAACCCGCTCAAGGAACAGTCCCACATGGCGGGCTGGATCGCGCTTCGGCTTTTGAAGAAGCCGAAGCAGGCTCTTGCCCATTTCGAGACTGCCCTCAAGGCCGCCGATGGCCCGTTGAGCCGCTCGCGCGCAGCCTACTGGTCTGGCCGCGCCCTCGAAGCGCTCGACCGGAAGTCAGAGGCACGGGAGCGCTACCTCCGTGCGACACACGATCCCGACACGTTTCACAGCCTCCTCGCACGCCAGATTGTTTTGGGCGGTCCAAGAACACAGCTGGTCGTCAAGCCACCCGTCATCCCGACGAGCGAAGAGGCCGAGCGCTTCCGCTCCCTCGATGCGGTCCGCGCCGCCGTCCTCGCCAACAAGGCGGGCCTCGACCGCAACATCTTCATCGGCCTCGTGGCAGGTCTGCGCAATTACCTGAAAACCGAAGGCGAGATGACACTTCTCGCTGAGCTCGCCGCCTCGCTGGGTGATCCCCAAACATCGCTCCGCGTGGGCAAGACGGCCATCGCGCGCGGCATGAACCTGCTCCTCTATGCCTATCCGATCGATCCCTTCCCCGAGTTCGAGCCCCTGCGGCCGCCGCCGGAGACGGCGATGCTTCTCGGCATCACGCGCCAGGAGACCGAGTTCAACACGTCGATCGTGTCCTGGGCTGGCGCGCGCGGCCTTATGCAGGTGATGCCGATCACCGCACGCCATGTCTGCCAGCAGCACAACATCAAGTGCGATATCGCCCGCCTGAGGACCGACCACACCTATAACGCGCGCATTGCCTCGGCTTACATCGGCGACCGCATGGCCGAGCTCGGTGGCTGGTACGCCGTAGCGCTCGCCGCGTACAACGCCGGCCCCGGGCGTGCCCGGCAATGGATCCGGCAGAACGGCGATCCGCGCGGTGGCAAGATCGATCCAATCGATTGGATCGAACGCATCCCCATCGAGGAAACGCGCCTTTATGTGGAAAAGGTGCTCTCGAACATCCAGGTCTATCGCGCGCGCCTCGGCGAGCCGAAAGCACTGCGCCTCGTCGAGGACCTGACCCGCCCGACGGGTACGTCGAGCGCACGCAAACGCGCTGCCAACGAGTGACAGGACGGTCGTTCCCCGACCAGCGCGCGAAACGAGAATCTCACCGAGCCAGGCGGTCCAAGTTTTCGTCTTCGCGTCCAGCCATCTCGCGGACCAGTGGGATCAGCTCGCGCCCGTATTGCTCGGCATCCTCGAGCGGTTCGTAGCCACGAATGAGCAGGCTCGTCGCACCGAGCTTGTAGTATTCGAGAAGGCCTTTCGCGACGGTCTCGGGACTTCCAACGAGCGCCGTCGAGTTGCCGCGCGCGCCCGTCGCCTCGGCGAGCTTCATCCAGAGGCACGTGTCGTGCACCTCGGCCTCGGCTGCCATCCGAAGCAGCCGCTGCGACCCGACGTTGTGCGGCTGAGGCGGCGGGGCACCCTTGCGCATCCGCTTCAGTCGTTCGAGCAGGCCATGAGCTCGATCCCAGGCCTCGGCATCCGTCCTGGCGAGGATCGGCCGCGTTGAAAGACTGAACCGCGGCGGTTTCGCCCCCACGGCCTCGGCCGCGCCTCGCACCCGTGCCATGAAAGCCGCCGTCTCCTTCAGCGGTTCGCCCCACAGCATGAAAACATCGAGGACCGGTGAAAGCATCGCGACGGCATCGTCCGACCCGCCCCCGCCGTAGACGGGAATCCCCGCCGCGTGCCGGCAGCGAATATCGGAATACGCCCCTTCCACCCGATAGAACTCGCCGTCGTGGTCGAATGGCGCCGGCGACGTCCACGTGCGCCTGAGAAGCGACACGTACTCCGCCGAGCGCCGGTAGCGAGCCGCGTGGGATGTGAAATCGCCGTCCTTGGCCTGGTCGGCATCGTTCCCGCCCGAGATGATGTGCACCGCGAGCCGTCCACCCGACAGCTGATCGAGCGTCGCCAGCTTCCGCGCCGCCACCGTGGGGGCGACGAACCCCGGCCGGTGTGCCAACAGGAAACCTAATCGGTCAGTTACGCTCGCTGCATGGGCTCCGATGATGAAGCCGTCGGGCGCGTCCGAGAAATAGCCGATGAGCACACGGTCGAAACCCGCGTGCTCATGAATACGTGCCGTCTCGGCAATCACATGCGGGTTGAATGGCGGGCCCTCGGGCGCCTGCACCTCCGAAGACACCCTCGGTGAAATCCAGCCGATCATCTCGACGGGCATGTCGGCGCCTTTCTGCGGCAGCGATCAACTACTGCAACTGCCGCGAGCTTGGCCAGCGGACGTGCCCTCGCGGCAGATCATCCGTACCTGCCGGCATTCTATCCCTTGGCGGCCGCGTTGTAGTCGGCGTCCGACACGGCCTCGAGCCACTTCGTGCCTTCGCCCGTGTCGGACACTTCCGACATCGCAAGGTGCGCGAAGAGATGGCCCGGGGCCGATCCGTGCCAGTGCTTTGCGCCCGGCGGGATCACGACCGTATCACCAGGACGCAGCTCGACGACCTGACTGCCTTCGAGCTGATAGCGGCCGATCCCGTGCAGACAGTAGAGCGTCTGTCCGACCGGATGCGTGTGCCAGAACGTCCGCGCCCCCGGTGTGAACGACACCCGCGTCGCGCGCATGCGCGAGGGCTTCTCGCCGACCACAACCTCATCGGCGAACACGGTGCCTGTGAAGTTCGTGTTCGGCTGCGTCTTGGTCGCGCGCTCCGAGGCGCGAATGATCTTGCCCATTGTTTCCTCCATTGGTTCAGAACTTCTGTCGCGACGGTCTCGACGCAGGGATGCGCGCGTGCCGCCCTAATCGGCTGACTTGTTCACGACGCGCCCGCGCCCGCTCACGACAGGACTTGATGCACGAACGTGAGAATGCGTTCCGTCGCCCCTCGCTTGTTCGCCTCGGACTTCGCCTCCCGCGTGACGAACCCCTCGACTTCGCCTGGGTAGAGCGCCAGATCGACGACCCCACCCCGCTTCCTGTAAAGCTCGACAAACCGCTCGAGGTGTGGCCGAGGGTGCATTTTGTCCGCGTCTCCCTGCACGTAGAGCACAGGCGGCATCGTCACCGCTTCCCCCCGATCGAGCATGGCGGGCGGGCTCGCCTCCTCCATGGCCGCCTCGCTGCCCCAGTATTTGTCGTGGCTGGGAATGACGTTGTTGATGTTTGCCGGATAGTCGCCGCCCTTGGCGATCAGATCCTTGCCGTAGCGATAGCGGCCGATCGGATCGATCACCGGCCACAACAGCACCACGCACTGCACGCTCGCGTCGCCCTTGGGTACGTCGGCCGTCGCGACGGCACCGTAGCGGGTGTCGCTCGGTCGCATTGCGGCCAGCATGGCTTGGTGCCCGCCCGAAGAGATGCCGATGTACCCGATCCTGTCAGGCTTCGCTTTGAGCCTTGCCGCGTTGGCGCGCACCCAGCGGACCGCAAAATTGATGTCGGCCAGCGAGGCGGGATAGCCGGCATCCGGCGGCATGCGGAAATCGAGCGCTACGACGAGCACCCCGCTCCGCGCCAACGCCTCGCAGATCACCTTGTCGTTGGTGCGGTCCTGGTTGCACCAGGCGCCGCCGTGCAGATCCACGATCACCGGAAACGGCCCGTCGCCGCGCGGCTTGTAGAAGCGGGCGAGCAAAGGCTTGCCCGCATGTTCGACGTAGGTCACGTCCTCGACGTCAATCTCGTAGGCTTGGCGCGCAGTCTGGGATTCGGCTTTGGCAGCGGCCGTCATGGCGAGCCTCCTTTCAGAGCGGCGATCCGAAAGACTGGCATGCCCGCGACGGCGCGGACAAGGGGTGCAGGAGCCCAAACTATTTGACCGGGCTCCGGAGTGCTCTAATCTTCGCTGACCTCCCCGCAACCCACTGCCCAGAGAACCGGACGCCAGCCCGCGCATGCCCAACGTCGCCGAGAAGATCACCATTCCATCCCCACCAGAGGACGTGTGGCCGCTCCTGTCCGATCCGGCCCTGGTGGCGTCCTGCATTCCCGGTGCGACGCTTGCTCCGGACCAGTCCGGCGGCGATGTCTGGAAGGGCTCGATCCGCGTCAAGTTCGGGCCGACGGTTGCGGTCTTCCGTGGCGAGGCCACCCTCGACTACGACCACGCCAACCGTCGTTGCACCATCGAAGGCCGCGGTATCGATCAGCGCGGCGCGTCCCGCGCCCTCGCAAACGGCGTCGTGACGGCAACCGGCACGACCCAGACCGAGCTGTCGGTGGAGGGTGAGTACAGCGTTACCGGCCCGCTCGAGACCTTTGCCAATGCCGGCGGCGTCCATGTCGCGCGCGCACTTCTCGCCGAGTTTGCGAAGAACATGGGCGAGCTTGTTTCCGAGCGCCGCGGTGCCGCTCCGGCTACGCCGGCTGCAAGTGGTCCGACGCCGCCATCCGAAGTCAAACCAGCGGCAGCACCATCGGCCGCGACCGACGCCAGAACGCCGACCCAAGCCACGACGGAACGCCCGCCCGCCCCCGTCCAACCATCCAAGCCGCCGCGCGCCGCCGCCGAGCTCAACGCCATGGCCCTCCTCTGGGCCGCCTTCAAATCCTGGCTTTCAAGCCTCTTCGGAAAACGGAGCTGACACGCATGAGCAAGCTCAAGACACAGGATATGCTCGCCCTAGCCTTCGAGGCGGAGGGCGTCGACACCCTTTTCACCCTGATGGGTGATGCCAACATGTACTGGTCGACCGCGATGGCCGAGCGACCCGGGATGCGCGTGATCCACGCACGCCACGAAAGCTGCGCGGTCTCGATGGCCGATGGCTACGCGCGAGCGACAGGCAAGGTCGGTGTCGCTTCGACGACCTGCGGCCCCGGCTTCACCCAGATCATGACGTCGCTGGTCATGGCGGCCAAGTCCAACACGCCCCTCGTCGTTTTCGCCGGTGACAGCCCCATCGCCGCCGCCTGGTATCTCCAGCAGATCGACATGGGACCGCTGACCCTGGGCACCGGCGCCGCCTATGTTCCGGTCCGCCACATCGACCGCCTGCTCGACAACGTCCGTGAGGCCTTCCAGATCGCGCAGGTGGAACGCCGCCCTGTCGTGCTGTCGGTCCCGATGGACATGCAGAAGCAGCCTTGGCCGCATCTCACGGACTACATGCCTTCGTCGGACATCGTCCCCGTTGCCCAGCGCCCGCTGCCCGACCCCGTCCTCGTCGACAAGGTCTGCGACATGATCGCGGAGGCCGAGAAGCCCGTCCTGCTGGGCGGACGCGGCTGCATCCGCTCGGGTGCCCGCGAGGCGATCGAAGCGCTCGCTGATCAGTCCGGTGCACTTCTCGGCACCTCGCTTCTCGCCAAGGGCCTCTTCAACGGTAATCCGTGGGCCATGGACATTGCCGGTGCCTACGCCAGCGACTGGGCACGCGAGCGCTACGCCGAAGCCGACCTCGTCATCGGCTTCGGCCTCGGCCTCGGCCACTACACGACCGAGAGCGGCTATCTCTTCCCGGGCGCCCGCGTCGTCCAGGTCGATACCAATCCGCGCGGCCTCTGGCAGGGCCTCCGGACGGCCGACCTCCACGTCCGGGCCGACGCGCGAGCCACCGCCGAGGCTATCCTGAACCGCCTCCAGCAGCGCAACATCAAGACCTCGGGCTTCCGCTCCGACGAGATCAAGGCCGGCATCGCCAGCGATCATCCGGATCGCAAGGAGTATCCGGTTCAGCCGAACCTGCTCGATCCGCGCCGCGCCATGGAAGAGATCAACCGCACCATCCCGAAGGACTGGGACATCGTCATCGGCGGCGGCCACTATCTCTCGATCGCCATGACCCACCTGTCCGGACGCCCGGCCGACAAATACCACGTGTTCGTCGACTTCGGAGCCATCGGATCGGCGCTGCCGGCTGCCATCGGCATCGCGCAAGCCCGCGGCGACGGCAAGGTCTGCCTGATCGAGGGGGACGGCAGCATCATGATGCATTGCCAGGAGCTCGATACCGTGAAGCGCCACGGGGTCAGAATGCTCACCGCGATCATCAATGACGGCGGCTACGGTGCCGAGTTCCATAAGTTCCGGGCCAACGGCGTCGATCCTTCGGGCGCCATGCACGGGCGCGGCGACATCGCCGCCGTGGCGCGTGGCTTCGGGCTCCGGGGTGCAGGTATCAACAGCCTCGGCAAGATGGAAGGCCTGTTCCAGGAGCACCAGGGCTCGAACACCGCGACGCTCTGGGACGTCCATACGGACGACCTCATCCCTTCTCGCGCCTATCGCCGCATTCATTTCGGCGAGGCCTGAGACGAAGAACCCTAAGAAACAAGAAGCCCGGCGCACGGCGCCGGGCTTTTCTAGTTCGGCCTTGCAAGGGCTCTGCGCCCCGCAGGCTCACATGCCGAAACGGCTATTGATCTGGCGCTCCAGATCGTCCGTGATCATACCGCCGTTGGCGCCGATATAACGCGCGATTTCCGCCTCGGTGCGCCGCCGCTGCGCCCTGAAGACGGCCGTCGACAGACGCTCGAGGACGCCGCTCAACGAGAGCGGCCGCAGCGTAACATGCTTCGACAGTGCCGGTGACTCGACCGAATAGCCTGCCACCAGGCTGAGATTGAGATAGGACATGACCAGCTCCTGAACATTCGTTCTTTTTTGGAGCCCGGTCCTTCGGTGTTTCCGCTCATGATCCAGCTGGATTGGCGCCCAGCCTTTTGTTGCATCGGAATATGAGGGAATCGGTCGCTCGGAACCAGACACAGCATTGCATCGCTGCAATGCAATATGGTTCTGGCCAGCGTTTACCCGGTGGCAAGAAGCCAGGCGGCCCGGACCAGGAAAGTCGTTGCCACGGCGTGCACGACGCGCCGGCTCCAGATCCGGAAATCGGCATCCGTCATGCGCTCGAGAACCTGCCCCGCCAGCGTCGTGCCGCAGAACGCCAGCCCCAGCGCGATCCCAATGGCCCAGACCGGCACATGCCCATCCAATGTCGCGGCAAGGGAGCCGAAATAGAGAACCCGGAACAGATGGGCCGTCGTCTGGCACACGGCCTTGGTCCCGACGATAGCCTTCCGATCCATTTCGCTGCGGTTGAAAAACATGTCGAGGATATGCCCCGCCGCCCCGGCCAGGAGTTGCAGGACCATGATGACCGCGCCGCAGACGTAAGGGCCCCAGGGCCGGGTGATGTCGGGCCACAGGTGCCGGGGCAGCAGCTCCGCCGCGAAGGGCAGGATGCCGAGGCCCAGATAGACCACCGCCTTGTCCGGCACGAAGGCAAACAGCCGCATGACCAGGAAAGAAGCGGTCGCTCCGACCAGATAGCGGGCCACGAGATGCCAGCGCACGTGAGCGCGCCAGAGCAGTGCCCTCCAGCCATTGGCCCCCATCTGGATGATCCCGAACAGGATCATCGCCGGCACCACGTCCATGAAGAGGAGTAGCACGCCGAGCAGGATCAACCCGCCCGCCATCCCGAAAATTCCCGAGATGAACGACGTGCCGAGCACTGTGACGCCGACGACGGCCATTGCCGCGAATGTCATGCGGTGTTCGACCTCGGATGTGGGGTGTAGGTGGGCTCAGCTCGGCCGCGGTTGAACTGCGAATGCCTGCGCGCCAACCCCGCACGCAACCCAACGCCTTTGCTCAACCTCCAAAGTGGCGGGTTACGCCGGGTTCGCCCTTGGCACAAGAACGCAAGTGCCGCGGCCAGCCAACCCGGCCTGCGCATTCAAGCCTTGAGTGCCCGCAGATGCTTCTCCCGCGCCGTCGCCGCCTGCATCAGGAACGGCATGTCATTGCCGGCAAGCACCATCTTGACGCCCATGCCGATGTACTTGACCAGTCCCTCGTCGGTATAGACGCCGCCCATCCCGGCCCATTTGCCGTGCTTCTGACAGGCGTCGATCACCGCTTGGTAGGCCTTGACGACATCGGGGTGCATCAACTGGCCCGGAAGCCCCATCTCCAGCGTCAGGTCGCTCGTACCGATGAGCAGCACGTCGATGCCGGACACAGCCGCGATCTTGTCGGCGTTCTGGATCGCCAGCGGGCTCTCGAGCATCACCACGACGAGAAGGTTGTCGTTGACGATCTTCGTCGACTCGCCCGGCGGCATTTGCGCAAAGCCGAGCTGCGGCATCGTCCCGCCGATGGAGCGATGCCCCACCGGTGGATAGCGCAGCCGATCCGCAATCGCCTTGGCCTCCTCGGGCGTATCGACATGCGGCATCACGATGCCATAGGCGCCGCCGTCGAGAACCCGCGTCGCCATGTCGAGCTGCCCCTGTGGCACTCGCACGATCGGGCTGATCCCCGCGGCATTCGCCGTCACCGAGATCTGCACCGCCATGTCGAGCGTCATCGAGTTGTGCTCGCAGTCGATGAACAGCCAGTCGTAACCGCAGGTCTTCATGGCCGGCGCAATGTCGACGGTGCGCGCCTGCCGCAAGCCCACGCCGATGGCGAGCTCGCCGCGCTTCAGCCTCTCGCGCGCCGGGTTGAGCCCGACCGCCGCCGCGTTCGCCATGACTAGATCTCCTGCGCTTGGGGAATTGGTGGGTGTGGAGAGTAGAACCGCCCGCCCGGCCAACGCAACTCCCCAACAAAAGAAAGCGGCCGGTCACCCGAGGTGCCGGCCACTTGACCACGTTCTTGCAGCGAACGAGCTACTTCCACTCGATCTTCAGGACCTCGTAGCTACGCGTGCCTTTGGGGGTCGTGACGTCCGCCGTCTCGCCCTTCGTCTTGCCGATCAAGGCGCGCGCGATCGGGCTGGAGATCGAGATCAGACCCTCTTTGACATTCGCCTCGAGGTCGCCGACGATCTTGTACTTGACGGTCTCGCCCGTATCTTCGTCCTCGAGCTGCACGGTCGCACCGAACTTCACGGTCTTGCCGGAAAGCGTGGTCGTATCGATCACGTCGGCGCGTGAAAGCTTATCCTCCAGGTCGGCAACCTTGGCCTCGTTCAGGCCCTGTGCTTCCTTTGCCGAATGATATTCGGCGTTCTCTGACAAATCTCCGTGCGCGCGGGCCTCCGCGATGGCCTGGATGATGCGCGGCCGCTCTTCGGCCTTCAGCCGATGCAGCTCGGCCTCCAGCTTCTTGAAGCCCTCGACCGTCATCGGCACCTTTTCCATTGCCATTTCTCAAATCTCCAAGTCGGCGCATCCCTCCGGTCGCGCCTTGAGTACAGTCTCTCCCAGCTGTCGGGATTTGGCCAGCCCTTTGCCCACAGCCGCGGGGGCCAAGACCGAATTCGAGAGCCACCCCGGACGATAACGCAAGCACCGGCCCATGCGCCCCCTGCGGCCCCAGCAGGGCCGCAGATTGGTCACGAGCCGGCTGGCTCAACGTACCGTCAGCCGTGATAGCTCTGCAAAGGGGCGACTTTCAGGTTGTCGGCCTTCAGTGCCCGTATCGCGTCCACCACGGCAATAGCACCAGCTAACGTCGTATAGTACGGAATTCGGTTCAAGAGGGCAGTCCGACGAATATCTTTCGAGTCCGCCAGCGCTTTCGAACCTTCGGTTGTATTAAAAACGAGCTGCACACCACCATTTTTCATCAGATCGACGATGTGCGGACGCCCTTCGAGCACCTTGTTCACCTGCTCGCAAACGATGCCGTGCGCCTCGAAGTGCCGTCGTGTTCCCCGCGTCGCGACGATGCGGAAACCCATCTCGTTGAGCTCGCGCATGGCGCCGAGGATGTGATCCTTGTCGCTGTCACGCACCGACACGAACACGGTCCCGCTGACGGGCAGTGCTGTCCCTGAGCCGAGCTGGCTTTTCGCGAAGGCGATCGAAAAATCACGATCGATGCCCATCACCTCGCCGGTGGAGCGCATTTCCGGCCCGAGAATCGGGTCGACGCCCGGGAAGCGTGCGAACGGGAAGACGGCCTCCTTCACGGCGACGTGCTTCAGCCGCGGCGTCTTCAGCTTGAATTCCGCCAGCGGCGACCCCGCCATGATCCGTGAAGCGATGCCGGCAACCGGCACGCCGATCACCTTGGCGACGAACGGCACAGTCCGCGATGCCCGCGGATTGACCTCAAGAATGTAGATCTGCCGATCCTTGATCGCGTATTGAACGTTCATCAAGCCGACGACGCCCAGCGCCAGCGCCAGATCGCGTGTCTGTTTCTCGAGCCTGACGACGATAGAGCGATCGAGCGAATGCGCCGGCAGCGAGCAGGCCGAATCGCCCGAGTGGATACCCGCCTCCTCGATGTGCTCCATGATGCCGGCGATGAATGTATCGCGCCCATCAGACAAGCAATCCACGTCGACCTCGACCGCATCCGCGAGGTAGCTGTCGATCAACAGCGGCCGGCGCTCGGACACGGAAAGCTCGGAATGCCCCTTGAGCGTCGCAGACAGGCGCTGGATGTAGCGATCGAGCTCCACGGCATCCGCCACGATCTCCATCGCACGACCGCCCAGCACGAACGAAGGACGGATCAGCACCGGAAACCCTATTCCGACAGCGACTTCCGCCGCTTCTTCAGGGCTTCGCGCAATGCCGCTCGCCGGCTGCTTGAGCCCGAGCTTGTCGACCAGCGCCTTGAACCGGTCACGGTCCTCGGCAAGCTCGATCGCTGCAGGCGACGTGCCGAGGATCGGCACGCCAGCCTCGCCCAGCGCCTCGGCGAGCTTAAGCGGCGTCTGACCGCCGAACTGCACGATCACACCCTTCAAAGTGCCTTTCGAGTGCTCGACCCGGATGATCTCCAGCACGTCCTCGGCCGTAAGCGGTTCGAAGTAGAGACGATCGGACGTATCGTAGTCGGTCGACACCGTTTCAGGGTTGCAGTTGACCATGATGGTCTCGAAGCCTGCACCGGACAGGGCGAAGCAGGCATGACAGCAGCAGTAGTCGAACTCGATACCCTGCCCGATCCGGTTCGGGCCACCCCCGAGGATCACGACCTTCTGCTTCCCGCTCGGATCGGCCTCGCAGACCGGCTCTGAGAACAGCCCGCGCTCGTAGGTCGAGTACATGTAGGCCGTGGGCGAGCGGAACTCCGCAGCGCACGTATCGATCCGCTTGAAGACAGGGTAGAGGCCGAGCCCCTGTCGCAGCGAGCGCACCTCCGCCTCGGTCTTGCCGGCGAGCTTTGCGAGGCGTGCGTCGGAGAACCCCATCGCCTTCAAGTTTCGAAGCGCCTCCCGCGTCTCCGGAAGACCGTGCCGGCGCACCTTCTCCTCGACGTCGATGATCTCCTGCATGCGCGCAAGGAACCACGGATCGATGCGGCACGAGGCATGGATCTGCTCATGGTCGACACCGAGACGCATGGCCTGCGCCACCTTGAGCAGCCGGTCCGGCGTCGGCCGTCCGAGCGCCGCGCGGATGACGTTCTTGTCGTCGCCCTGACCGAGCCCCTCGAACGTCACGTCGTCGAGACCTGTCAGCCCTGTCTCCAGCCCGCGCAGCGCCTTTTGCAGGCTCTCCGCGAAGGTCCGCCCGATCGCCATCACCTCCCCGACCGATTTCATGGCCGTGGTGAGCGTCGGATCGGAGCCCGGAAACTTCTCGAACGCGAAGCGCGGTATTTTGGTCACGACGTAGTCGATCGTCGGCTCGAAGGCCGCCGGTGTCGCCCCACCGGTAATATCGTTCTCGAGCTCGTCCAGCGTGTAGCCGACCGCAAGCTTTGCAGCGATCTTCGCGATCGGGAAGCCCGTCGCCTTCGAGGCGAGCGCCGAGGACCGCGACACTCTCGGGTTCATCTCGATCACCACCAGCCGCCCGTCGGCCGGATTGACCGCAAACTGCACATTCGAGCCGCCTGTCTCGACGCCGATCTCTCGCAGCACCGCAATCGAGGCGTTGCGCATGATCTGGAATTCTTTATCCGTGAGCGTCAGCGCCGGCGCGACCGTGATCGAATCCCCCGTGTGCACGCCCATGGGATCGACGTTCTCGATGGAGCACACGATAATGCAGTTGTCCGCCTTGTCGCGGACCACCTCCATCTCGTACTCCTTCCAGCCGAGCAGGCTCTCATCGATCAGGATCTGCGCGGCCGGAGAGGCATCGAGGCCCGAGCGAGCGATCTGCTCGAACTCTTCCCGGTTGTAGGCGACGCCGCCGCCTGTGCCGCCGAGCGTGAACGCCGGCCGGATGATCGCCGGCAATCCGATGGACTCTAGCGCCTTCATCGCCTCGGCGAAGCCTGCCGTCCGATCGTAGTCGACGATTTGCCCTTCGGCATTGCGCAAAGGAGGCGAGGATGCGATGGCCGCCCGCGGACTCTCGAGGCCGATCCGATCCATGGCCTCCCGGAAGAGCTTCCTGTCCTCGGCCTTGTCGATCGCCTCGGCCTTGGCGCCGATCATCTCGACGCCGAACCGCTCGAGTGTTCCGTCCCTTGCGAGCGCCAGCGCCGTATTCAGCGCCGTCTGCCCACCCATGGTCGGCAGCAGCGCATCTGGGCGCTCCTTCTCGATGATCCGCGCCACGATCTCGGGCGTGATCGGCTCGACGTAGGTCGCATCCGCCAACTCTGGATCCGTCATGATCGTGGCCGGATTCGAGTTGACGAGAATGATGCGGTAGCCCTCCGCCTTCAACGCCTTGCACGCCTGCGTGCCCGAATAGTCGAACTCGCAGGCTTGGCCGATGACGATCGGCCCTGCCCCGATGATGAGGATGGAATTGATGTCTGTGCGCTTTGGCATGGCGCCGCTTCTTAGTGCACTGCGCGGAGCTTGGCTACTCCGCCCTTCGCGCTTGTCCCGTCGGCTGCTGCCCCCGGTTCGGTCGTCGCCCACCACCGAGCCACGAGCCAACCTCGCGATGCCGGCAGTCCGTCGGCCATTCGACCGCTGACGGATCAATGCCCGGCTTCGCTCGCATTCCGTGTTAACCAAACCGGCCACGATAAGTTGTAGCTCCGCCGATGCATGGCCAGAAGGCCCCCGGACACATCGAAACGGGGACCTCATGATCCTTCGACTGAACGACCGCAAGATCGGCCTCATGACCGTGGCCGCAACGCTGGCCATGCTTGCCCTGCCTCACCCCGCCGAAGCCAAACGTCCAGGCAAGCGTCATTGTTTTGGGGGCGTCTGTCATCGCGTCATGACCCTGGCCGAGACCGAACGCGAGATCGGCAAGCCCGCTCGCATGACGGCTTCCTATTACGACGACTGCCACCGGGACCGCTTCAATCCGTGCGGCTTGACCAGCTCTGGCGAAACCTTCCGGCCCCACTTGCCCGACAATGCCGCGAGTGCCATTCACCCCGACGGCACCATCCTGGTGGTCCGCAATCCGGCGACAGGCCTCGCCGCCGTCGTCCGCGTCAACAATTTCGGCCCGTTTCATGCCGATCGAAAGATCGACGTCTCTCGCGCCACAGCCGAGCGCCTCGGCTTCTCCCGCGTCGGCATCGCTTCCCTCGAGGTGATGGTCGCCTATGCACCGAGCCACAGGGAGGCGCGCTACGAGCGCCGGCGCCGCTACGATCCCGTCCCGGGCTTCATCGGCAGCGCGCCGAGCATCGCCACCGCCTACGACCGCTACGCGGCCCTGACACGAGCCCACCGGATCGCCAAGCTCGACAGGGAGACTTGTCGGGTAGCGCGCAATCGCCGCACGCCGCCTCTGGATCTCATCGCTTCGCTCGCGCCGTCTTACTTCCGTCGCCTAGCCCGGAGCTAGGCGCGCTGCGGCCACGCCGAGACCGCAAGGCACGCCGTACCATCGATGCCGGCTAGTCAGCCGGCATCGACGTCTCGACCAGCCGCGCCCAGTAGGACACCCCTGCCGGAATCACCTCGTCGTTGAAGTCGTATGCAGGATGGTGGAGCCCGGGTCCCGGCCCGTTCCCCATGAAGATGAAGGCACCCGGACGCGCCTCCAGCATGTAGGAGAAGTCCTCGGCCCCCATGACGGGCGTCATGTCGAAATCGACGCCGCCGTCGCCCGCAACCTCGCGCGCGACCTTTGCCGCGAACGCCGCCTGCTTCTCATGGTTCTGGGTGATCGGATAGCCGCGCTGGTATTTGAGCGCGATCTTCGCGCCGTGTGCGGCACCGATCCCGGCGCAGATCTCACCCATTCGAGCCTCGATCCGCTCGCGCACCTTGGCATCGAGCGTGCGCACGGTGCCTTGCAGTCGTGCCGTCTGGGGAATGACATTGCTCGCCTCGCCCGCATGAAACATGGTCACCGAGACGACGGCACTCTTCAAAGGATCGACGTTCCGCGCAACGATCATCTGCAGCGCCGCGTGCAACTGACAACCAACCGCCACCGGATCGATGCTCACGTGTGGACGCGAAGCGTGTGCGCCGTAGCCCTCGATGTCGATCGAGAAGGTATCCGCGGCGGCCATCAACGGCCCCGGCCGCAGCGCGAAATGCCCTGCAGGCAGGCCCGGCATGTTGTGCAGCCCATAAACCTCCTGGACGCCGAAGCGGTCCATCAGGCCGTCCTTCACCATGGCCTGCCCACCGGCTCCTCCTTCCTCGGCCGGCTGGAAAATGATCACCGCGGTCCCGTCGAAGTTCCGCGTTTCGGCGAGATACTTCGCTGCCCCGAGCAGCATCGCCGTGTGCCCGTCGTGTCCGCACGCGTGCGCACGCCCCTTGATCGTCGAGGCATAAGGGCGGTCCGACGCCTCGGTCATCGGCAAGGCGTCCATGTCGGCCCTGAGCCCGATCACCTTTCCCGAACGGTTCGAGCGCCCCTTGATCACGGCGACGACACCCGTGCGCCCGATGCCGGGCACGACCTCGTCGCAGCCGAACGCCTTGAGCTTCTCCTCGACGATGCCGGCCGTGCGATGCACCTCGTAGAGCACTTCCGGATTGGCATGGAAATCGCGCCGCCAGGTCGTGATCTCCTCTTTCAATCCAGCAGCACGATTGACGATCGGCATATGTGTCTCCTCGGAGTTTGACTGTCTTGGTGACCGCCGCGAGGCGTCTTCACTCAGGCATCGACTTCGCCCGGTTCGCGGCCAAGGTAGCGCAGGACACCGCGTCCGGCAGCATGCCCAGTAGCAAAGCACCCCTGCAGCAGATACCCCCCTGTCGGCGCTTCCCAGTCGAGCATCTCGCCGGCAACGAAGAGCCCCGGACACCCCCGCAGCATCAGATCCGGCCCGACTTCATCGAGCGCCACGCCTCCAGCGCTCGAGATCGCTCGCTCGATCGAGCCGAGGCCCGCCGGCTCGAGCCAAACGTCCTTGATCGCCCGGGCAAGCGCTTCCGCCTCGTTCGGAAGCCCGTCGGCACGGGTCTCGCGCAAGAGCCCGATCGCCACGGGTGAAAGGTGAGCCGCCTTCCTGAGCCAGCTCGCAAGCGACTGCTTGCCGCGAGGCCTTGCAAGGCGCGCCGCAAGGTTCTCGACGGAAACATCCGGCCTGAGATCGATGCGAAGCACTGCACTGGAGCCTGCCCCCAGCGCCTGGCGTACCTTCGGGAAAAGGGCGTAGACGACGCCCCCTTCCAACCCTGCTCGGGTAATGATCGCCTCGCCCTTCAGCCTGAGGCCACACACCGCCATTGCAATGCGCTTCAGCGGCTCCCCCTCGAAGCGGTCCCTGAAATGCGGGCTCCAGTCGATCGCAAGCCCCGCATTGGCGGAGACGAGCGGCGAGACGCTCACACCGAGGCCCCTCAGCCAATCGACCCACGCTCCGTCCGAGCCGAGGCGCGGCCAGCTCCCGCCGCCAAGCGCAAGCACCGTCGCGTCCGACGCGACAGCGGTCGTCCTGCCGTCACGACCGCGAACCAGTATTCGCCTCTCTTCGTCGAAGCCGGCCACTTCGTGATGCGTTCGCACCTCGACGCCTTGCCCCGCCAACCGGACCAGCCAGGCGCGTAGCAGGGGCGAAGCTTTCATCGCGCGGGGGAACACACGTCCGCTCGACCCGACGAAGGTCTCCTGCCCGAGCCGATCCGCCATCTCGCGCAGTGCGGCCGGCGGGAAAGCCTCGATCGGCCCCCTCATGAACGCGCGCGCCGCGCCATAGCGCCCAAGAAAGGCCTCGATCGGCTCACTGTGAGTGAGATTGAGGCCACCACGCCCCGCCATCAGCAACTTGCGTCCGACGCTCGCCATGCGCTCGTAGACCGTGACACTCACGCCGGCAGCGGAGACGACGTCGGCAGCCATCAGACCCGCCGGCCCGGCGCCGACAACGATGACGTGCTTCATTCACATCTCGTGGATTGCGCTCGCACGTCCCGCCACCGCCCGCAACGC
>JAWKWD010000033.1:0-17468 GCA_041397805.1 Hyphomicrobiaceae bacterium | reverse complement strand
CGCGTTCACGGTCCAGCCGGCTGGGTCGACATGGCGACGGCCACGCCGCGCGCCATTATTGCCTTGCGACGCACGACGATTGCCTATGTCAGCCAATTTCTTCGCGTAATTCCGCGCGTGCCGACACTGGAGATCGTGGCCGTTGCAGCCCGCGAGGCTGGCGCATCGGATGATGAGGCGCGGCAACGCGCACGCCAGCTTCTTGCCGAAGTCCGCATTCCCGAGCGCCTTTGGTCGTTGCCGCCGGCCACCTTTTCAGGAGGTGAGCAGCAGCGAGTGAATATTGCCAGAGGCTTTGCCGCTAAACGCTCCATCCTGCTTCTCGACGAGCCGACGGCATCGCTCGATGCGGATAACAGGGCCGTTGTCGTCAATCTCATCGAGGAGCGCAAGAGGCAAGGCGCCGCTGTGCTCGGCATTTTCCACGACGCAGACGTGCGCCACCACGTGGCGACACGGACGGTCGACGTCGCAGCCTTCGCCCCGATCGAGAGCCACGCATGACCGCCGTCCTTGTATTCAAGAACGCACGCATCGCACTTGCCGACCAGATCATCGAGGGCTGGATCGCCGCCAAGAACGGCATCATTGCAGATTTCGGTACTGGCGACGGCCCTAGGACCGCCGTCGATGCAGAAGGCGACATCGTGATGCCGGGGCTCGTCGAGCTCCACACCGACCACCTCGAGCAGCATCTGAGACCACGCCCCAAGGTCTCCTGGCCGCGCAGACCCGCCATCATGGCCTTTGACGCGCAGATTGCGGCAAGCGGCATCACGACTGTCTTCGACTGCATTCGGGCTGGCAACGATGCCGACTACGCGCCGCAGCGCGCCGAGGTCGAGGACGTGGTCTCGACCATCGAGCAGGCGCGGAGCAGCGGCATGCTGCGGGCCGATCACCACATTCATGTGCGCTGCGAGATCTGCGCCGACGACGTTCTCGAGGAAACGGAGAACGCAGTCAGGGCACATCGTGTGGACCTCATCTCGCTGATGGACCACACACCTGGCGCGCGCCAGTTTACGAGCCTCGAGGCCTGGCGGACGTACTACGGCGGAAAATCCGGTCTATCCGACAGGGATCTCGACCGCCTGATCGAACACAAGCGCGAGCAATTCCAGCGCAACTACAAGACACATCGCAAATACCTCGTGTCGCTCGCGAGGGAACGCGTCATCGTGCTTGCGAGCCACGATGACGCAACGCACGAGCATGTCGCCGAATCGGTCGACGACCAGGTCGCGATCGCCGAGTTTCCGACGTCGACCGAGGCAGCGCGGATGTCACATGCGGCCGGGATCCAGGTCCTGATGGGTGCGCCGAACGTCGTACGCGGAGGCTCGCACTCCGGCAACATCGCAGCCGAGACCCTGGCACGAGAAGGCTATCTCGACGTCCTTTCGTCCGACTATGTGCCGGCAAGCCTGCTGCTCGGCGCCTTCGATCTGGCGCGCCGCATAGACGGCTACGGCTTGCCCCGCGCACTGCGCACCGTGACACTTAATCCTGCGCGCGCCGCCCGCCTCGAGGATCGCGGCGTCATCGAGATCGGAAAGCGAGCCGATCTCATCAGAGTCGCCAGCGTCGAAAACGCACCAGTCGTGCGCGAGGTCTATCGCGAGGGCCGACGTGTCATCTGAGGTCATTGACGCGGACCCACGTCTGGGACCGGGCGCCTTGGTGCTCGTCGTGGGCCCGAGCGGCGCCGGCAAGGACGCATTGCTGTCCGGCGCCCGGTCTGCCTTGGCAGGAGATCCCGCATTCGTCTTCCCGACCCGTGTCATTACTCGCCACAGCCAAGCTGCCGAGATGCACCACCCGATGAGCGAATACGACTTCGTCGAGGCCGCCCGATTGGGAGCCTTTGCCCTGTCATGGCATGCACACAATCTCCGTTACGGCATACCGGTCGCCGTCGACGACCACGTCCGCTGCGGACGCAACGTTGCAGTCAACGTCTCGCGCACTGTGGTCGACGCCGCAAGGCGGCGTTATGCCCGTGCGGTCGTCGTACTCGTCGACTGCCCTATCCGGACGCGAGCCGAGCGGCTCGCTGCGCGCGGACGCGAAGGTCATGACGAGATCCTTGCCCGGCTCGAGCGGGCCGTGGACACGTTCGATCACAGCGTGGCCGACGTGTTGATCGACAACGGCGGCAGCCTCGAGGTCGGAATCGCCGCGTTCATCGACGTCCTGAAGAAACTCTCGAGACCGCTCTCTCCGGCGCTGTGATCAAGTCGCTTCGCCAGAACCGGCAAGTGGATAGCGCTCGACCAGAACGAAACGCCCCGACCGGTCGGTCTGCCGGACCAGGCTGAGCGCATCTATCGTCACCGGCCGGTCGACCGCGGCATAGATCTCCCGCGTTGCCGAGAGTGCTGACGCGCGCAATGATACCGGCAGGGGCCCCGTCAGCGTCATGTGAAAACGAAATTCATCGAACACGTACGGATAGCCCCAGCGTGCAAGATGCTCCAATTGCCGTTCGGTGAGAGGCTTCGCGAGTCGCCGCGCACGGTCGGCGGCCGACATGGGACCGCGGAGGTCGTCGAAGGCCTCGACGCATCGCTCGGCGAGCCGTCGTGCCGCCGCATGTTCGCACACCGGGCGAAGTGCCAGAAACGAGCTAAGCTCTGCAACCTCCAGCCGGCCGAGCCGCACCCTCGGACAGCGGCCAGCAAGCTCGGCCGCACGTCCGCGAAGGTCGGCTTCGCTGGCACCCGCGCACAATTCGAAAGGCGCTTTCAATGTTGCGTGGAAGCCGTAGCGGCGCGGCTCCTCGGATAGTTCGCGGACCTTCTCGTGGCAAAAGAACACGTGGTCCGGCGGTGCAACGTCACGGGCGCTCACTGCATCGTAGCCGATCATCGACGACCCGAACCGCCCGAGCGCCGTCTCCGGAGCGGGCAAGAAATAGATGGCATAGCGCGTCATACGTCCGCCGGTTCTTCTTCACCCATGTCAAAATCAAGGCTTCGAGAACTCCGTAGCAATGTGTTGTGAAAAAGCGAAGACGCCAATCGGTCGGTCGCCATCCCGGAATTAGCCTGTTTTGACCACCTTGGCTGCTCGGCCGCCGTGAGCACGCATGACCGAACACCGAGGTGAGGCTGGCGCCGGCCGATGAACCAACCCACAGACCCATTCTAAGTCAGGGAGGCGCGCGTGTCGTCGGTGCCGCTGGAGACGGTCGACGGCCCAGCGACGCGAGTTGTAGTGGTAGGCCGCATGTGGCCGCGTTGACCGCACATCTTCAGGAGGAGACAATGCCAGATGTTTCTGGAGCCGGGAGTGATAGTCGCCAATCCTCTGCAGCGACGCGCCCTGAGATGACCATCAATCGTGACTGTGCGGGCGCAATTCCTCGAGATGATCCTGGACATACGCGAGAACCCGGCGCCGCTTCTCGGCCCCGCGCGTGGTTGCGACATCAGAATCTTGTGCAGCTTCGATCACGAAGGGCAGTCGGCTTTCGAAGCGATCGTAAATGCGCCGCCACGTCGTCTTGATCGTGTTCAACGAGAGGTTCAGGGCCCTGGTCAGATCGGTATCAGTATCGTGCGTGAGAGCGTGCCAAAGCAACCGCCGCTCGGCGCTCGTCAGTCCGAGGCGCGGTTTGCGATACTCGAACAGGAAGCTCGCAGTTGTTCCCGGCAGCTGCTCGGCTGCTTCCGCGGCAGTCAGGCCGACGAGAGAGCGCGGCGCCCGGAGAGGACCTAGACCAAGTGGAGACGGCGTTCCCGCCGGGAACCTGCGAAGCACGCGATAGCCCGCATGCGAGAAGACAGGCTCGTTCTCTGTCCACTCGTCCTGCAGAAGGCGACGAAGACGATAGCCACCATGCACCTCGCGATGCAGCTTGTGCGAGCTGGGAAGCATCTGGCGCCATAATGGCGCCTCCGGAGATTTGACGGTCTGACCGTAATACACCGTCAATTGATTGAGGCTCCCTTCCGCGTTGCCTTTTCCGACTTCTCGCGGCGACAGAAATGCGCCGCGGGCGCCGCTCAGCACGCGCGAAAGAATATGGAGCGAAGGAAAGGGAACAGGCTCGGCAAGGTAGGATTCGATCTCGCAGGCTGAGATAAACGCGGTGAGGCCAACCGCGACGATGGACCAGGCATCGCTGCCGTCGAATAGGGCCTCGATGCAGCCGCCTCTGATGCTCTCCACCTCGACGGCGTGACGGACAAGCGGCCGGACTTGCCTCGCGACTTGCACCGGGATGCGCCACTCTTCCTCCATCCAATCCATCGCGACATCGAGATCTCGGCTCGCGAGAGGTCGGGTTCGAAAATGGGGCGTCAAGCTCATCATGACCATCGGCGACAAATGAAGTCACCCTTTTTGGGTGTAGCAATTATCAGCTGGGGAATAGAGCATTGGCAAGACGAAAGGCGGCGTCAGTTCTCGGCTATCCGGGCACCGTGGGTAGCCGCTTTGAGGTTGCGGCCACTACCGCGAGCGTTCGGTGGGCGACCTGAACACGCATGCAGTGACCATGACAATCCGAGATGTTGGAGAATATAAGAAGCTACTTTGCGATGGCTCGTTTGTAGGGAGCCTCCCGGATGCGGCCGTCGATACGCTGCTGATACAGGGCCGCATCTCGCACGCCGAGCGTGGCGACACCGTGTTCTCCAAGGGAGACGAGGGTGACAGCCTTCTGCTCGTATTGAGGGGGCGCTTGAAAGTCTCGAACCTGGCCGCCGACGGCGGTGAGGTGGTGCTCGGATTTCTGGTCGAGGGCGACGTAATCGGCGAGATCGCAGCTCTCGATGGGCGCGGTCGAACGGCGACGGTGACCGCGCTTGAGAAAAGCAGCTTTCTGGGTATCTACCGAAGCCAGCTCCTGCCACTGCTCCTCTCCCATCCGACCGCACTCCTCGAGGTCGTCGAAGTCCTGTGCGACAGGCTGCGTGGCGCCAACGCCATTGCCGAGGACGGCCTCTACGACATGCGCCAGCGGGCGGCACGTGGGCTGTTGCGACTTGCCGAGAAACACGGCCGCCGGATAAACGGCAAGGTCGTCATCGACCTCAATCTCAATCAGCGCGATCTCGGCAACTTCCTTCGCCTGTCGCGCGAAAACACCAATCGCCAGCTGTCGTCACTGCGAGCCAAGCACGTCGTCGATGTCGAGAACGCGATCATCACGATCCTCGATGAGCCGGCCCTCAGACAAATGGCCGGCGATGATTGATGCACCTGCCCGACACCGAATCCGGCGCGGGGAAGCGCCGCGAGGTGATCTGCAGCACAGCGCAAGAATGCGTCTGCATGTATGTCTGTGGTCACGAGATGGAGATTCTTACAATTGGAGGACGAAGCCATGGGCGGAACCTACATCAGCGACACCCTGACCGACCTCAAAAAGAAGATCATCGATGGCGACGTGCAAGTCGTCGACGACTGGGCCAACGATACCATCACCGTTCCGAGCAATCGGTCCGCTAGCGTTTACATTCACGGGGGAAACGACATCGTCGTCGGCAATGACAACATGCAGCGCATTTACGACCTGCCTGCCGATAACGCGCGGCCGGTCCGGAACGAGGATGGCTCGCTCAGCTACCCGGCTGGCACCGGCTCGAGCGGCGACGATTATGTTCTCGCCGGCGGCGGGAACGATACGATTTATGCAGGAGACGGCAGGAACACCTATGACGGCGGCGAGGACACCGACACGGTCAGCTATGTGAACGCCACGGCGGCCGTCACGATCGACCTGCAAACTGGTGTCGGCCGTGGCTTTGGAACCGACAGGCTGATCTCAATCGAAAATGCTGAAGGCTCTGCATTCAATGATGCGCTCTATGGCTCGTCGCAGGACAATTACCTTTTTGGCGGCGCCGGAAACGACGTGCTCGACGGCAAGGGCGGCGACGACGTTCTGGAGGGCGGCGACGGCGACGACTGGCTGGTAGGCGGAGCCGGAAACGACCATATCGATGGCGGCGACGGGCTTGATGTCGTCAGCTATGCCGACGCCACCACGGGAACGGTGGTCAATCTCGCCACGGCACAAGCGTTTCTCGGCAACAGCGGCGAGGTCGACTCTGTTGTCAATGTCGAGGCCGTAATTGGCTCCGGGTTCGCCGACATCCTCACCGGCAACTCGGCCGACAACATTCTCGTCGGCCTCGGTGGTGCTGACGTTCTGACTGGTGGCGCCGGGCGCGACCGCTTCGTATTCACCGAAAAGGATCTTGGTACCAGCGCCTGGCACCCCGATGTCATCACGGACTTTACCTCGGGTGAGGACGTCATCGATCTGTCCGGGCTCCTCGGGTCCGACATCGTGCTCTCCGGCGGACCTCCCGACAAGGATTTCGAGTTCGTGGATGCCTTCACGGGGGCGGCCGGCGAGGTCACGTTCGGATTTCGGGCGGCCTCGACGATTGTCATGGTCGATCTGGATGGAAACGGAGACTCGGACTTCACGATCCGTCTCGCAGGACATCACGATCTGACGGCGAACGATTTCTGGCTCTAGGACGAGGGAGCGACCGCCGGGCCGCTCCCGTATCGCAAGGCCGCCGGCGCGAGGTCCGACACACACAACCGAGGCACCATGGCACGCTCCAACACGCCGCTGTCACGCGCCAACGCCTCGATCCGGCGGCCAGTGCTCCTCACTCTGTGGCTCGGAACTTTTGCCAATTTCATTCTGTTGGTACCCCCGATCTATTCCATGCAGGTCTATGATCGGGTCCTGACCAGCAGAAACGCGACGACACTCCTGTTTCTCACCATGATGGCTGGGGGAATGATCGCCGTCTACGCGATCCTCGACTACGCGCGATCCGGAATTCTGCAACAGGCCTCACTACGTCATGCCGATGCTTTGTCGGCCCCGTTGGTGCGAACGGCAATGCGGGCTGAGGCGCTTGGCAAGGCGGGCAGCGGCGCTCAGGCAATTCGTGATGGTGAGCAATTGCGGGATTTCGTCGGTAGCGGCCTTATCGCCGTGATGGGGGACGTGCCATGGGTGCCAGTGTTCATGGCGCTGTGTTTCATGCTCCATCCACTGCTCGGCCTGGTCGCACTCGCAGGCGCAGCGCTCGTCGCTCTGCTGGCTTATCTGACCGAGGTGCTGACGAAGGCGCCCATCGAAGAGGCTAATCGCGAAGCCAATGAAGTCGCTCGGCTCTCCGGAGCCTTGCTCCGCAATGCCCAGGTCGTGCGAGGCCTCGGAATGACCGAGGCTGTACTGACGCGCTGGCAAGACGGCCAAGATGCCCGGTTGGCCGCGCAGATGGTCGCCTCGGATCGCGCCGCGGCGCTGCTTGCAATGACCAAAGGCGTTCGAATGGCCATTCAAGTCGGTCTACTGTGCGCCGGTGCGGCCCTCGCGATCGCCGGCGCGATCTCACCCGGCGTCATGATTGCTGCATCGATCCTCATGGGACGGGCCTTGGCGCCCGTCGAGCAGATCATCGGGCAATGGAAGCGGGTCGCAGCAGCTCGAACAGCCCATCTGCGTCTGAGCGCGTTCTTCGAGGCCCATCCCACCGGACAAAATCCCGTTCTCCTTCCGGAACCCAAAGGAGATCTCGTCGTCGAGAGGTTGAGCATCGTGCCACCCGGAGGCACCCTACCAGTGGTGAAGTCGCTGAGTTTCGCGCTCCGACCTGGCGAAAGCCTCGCAGTCGTCGGCAATTCGGGCAGCGGGAAATCGAGCCTTGCAAAGGCGCTCGCCGGCGTCTGGCCCGCGACAGAAGGGGCCGTTCGCATCGATTCCGCGTCGCTGGCTGACTGGGATCCCGACCAGATCGGGCGGTCCACAGGCTATCTGCCGCAGGACATCGAGCTCTTCAGCGGCACGGTTGCAGACAACATTGCACGCATGGGTCCGGTCGATGACGAAGCAGTCACCGAGGCGGCACTGGCGGCCGGCGCTCATGAGGTAATTCTACGACTGCCACAGGGCTATCTGACGCCGATAGGCGAAGGGGGAGCCGCGTTATCTGGCGGCATGCGTCAACGCGTCGGCCTCGCGAGAGCGCTGCATGGATCTCCCCGGATCATTGTGCTCGATGAACCGAACTCCAACCTGGACATCGCCGGAGAGCAAGCCCTGGCGACGGCACTGGCAAATCTCAAACGTGACGGGGCGACAGTTGTCGTTGTAACGCATCGGCCCCATGTGCTGCGCCACGTAGACAAGATCCTGGTCATGGCTGACGGCGAGGCCCGCGCCTTTGGACCCCGCGACGACGTTCTGGCCCAATTGACAGGCAGCCGGACCTCGGCCGTTTCGGTCGCGGCATTGACTCAAGGGGCGCGAACAGAAGCGCTGGCGCACCGGGGAAACCTAGCCGCATCTCCCTCGGGTATCGAAAAGACTGTTGCGAATTGATGAGAAATTTTTTTGCGGAAGCCCCTGCCATGCACGACGGAAAATCTGTTCGTAAAGGCCCTTCGCGGATGGCGAAGTCGAGCGGCGATTACCGGCGCTTCGCCTATCTGGGTTTCGTCACGATCGCGATTAGTTTCGGCGGGTTCGGAAGCTGGGCAATGATGGCACCCCTTGATAGCGCCGCGATCGCTCCGGCCCAGGTAGCCGTCGAGACAAGTCGCAAACCAATCCAGCACCTCGAAGGCGGAATTGCGCGCGAGATCCTCGTGAAAGAGGGGGACCGGGTTAGCGCCGACCAGGTTCTGTTTCGGCTCGAGCCGACACAGGCGCGTGCCAATGCGCAACTGCTTCGCAAACAGCTCGACGCAGCCTTGGGACAGGAAGCACGACTCGTCGCAGAAGAGGCCCATACAGAAACAATCGCATTCCCGGCGTCACTCTCGACGCGACGCGACATGCCGGACGTCGAGGCCGTCATTATCGATCAGAAGCGCCAGTTCGATGAGCGGCGCCGCTCCATGACTGGCCAAATGCAGATTCTTGAGGCACGCATCAGGCAGATCGACAAGGATGTCGCCGCGAGAAAATCGCAGCTTGCCGCGATTGATCGCCAGCTCGAAAGCATGTTGTCCGAGTACCAACGCATAAAGCCGCTGTCCGAACGAGGCCTCTTTCCGGTCAACAAGCGCGTCGCCCTGGAGCGCGAGCAGATCCGCCTCGCGGGCGAACAAGGTGCCAGGCAGCAAGAAATCGAGAAGAGTGAGGAGACGAGCCGCGAGACACAGCTCCAAATCGAGCAGCTTACGCACTCATTCCGAGAGGAGGTCGCGCAACAGCTTGCCGAAGTGCGCGTGCGCCTGTCTGATCTCCGTCAGAAGCTGCTAATTGCGGACGACGTACTGACACGTCTCGAGATCCGGGCACCCCGGGAGGGAATCGTGCAGAACGTGAAAGTCTATTCGCAGGGAGCCGTCGTGCGTCCGGGCGAGACGATCGCCGAGCTGATCCCGACCGACGACATGCTCGTATTGTCCGCGCGCATCGCGCCGATCGACATCGACAGCATTGCGCAAGGCCAGAAGGCACAAATCAAGTTCCCGTCGTTCTCCACCCGATCTACTCCCCCGATATTCGGCAAGGTCGACACCGTTTCAGCCGACGCTCTGATCGACGAGACCACCAAGCAGCCGTATTTCCGCGCCCAGGTGATGGTCGACATGAAGCACATGCCGAAGCACCTCGCCAAACGCATGGTCCCCGGTATGCCGGCCGACGTCATCATAACGACAGGCGAACGGACCATGATGGCCTACCTGATGGGGCCGCTAACGGACGCCTTCTCCCGTGGCTTCCGGGAGAAGTGAGACGAGACACACGGGAGCAGGCGAGCTACCTTTTGTGGCACGGATGCTGGCGCAACGTGACACTGAGCTCATCAGGCATGCGGCCATGGTCTTCTGGGGATGGGCATTCGTCCTTGCCGCAAGATCCATTCTGTCGTGACACCACGGGGGCATGCTCACGCCATGGGCGTGGGATCGCCGCACTTGAGAAAGTGTGAAGAGCACACAATCGGCGGAGCCTCGGCACAAGCGTGAAGCCGGAGGTGCCACGCAGAACCGCGACAACAGCCTCGGACAGAGCATGCTGCGTCTTGACCCGCAGGTGCTCGTCCTCTGAAGCAATTATCGTGATTCCTCGCCACCCGCGAGGGTCAGCGGGTCGTCGCTGCCTCACAGAAGCCTGCGATCGATCGCGGGATCAGGAGGATCTCCACTCGTGAGAAGGAACCGACGACGTGGTGAAGCGTTCCACGCGTGCAGGGGTTCCATCTTTATCAAGAAAGTTTGCGTCGGAAGAAGGACACTCGTGCCGCGGTAGAAACTGACGGATGATCATGAGTGATACATTTTCTTCCAATGATTTCGCGGTTGTTGGCGTCGGCGCCTCGGCCGGAGGCCTGGAAGCGTTCCAGGAGCTGATCGCCGGCCTCTCGCCCGAACAAGAGAGAGCGTGGGTTCTGATCCAGCATCTCGACCCGGATCATCAAAGCCTCCTTCCGGAGCTCCTCGCTAGGCGTGCCCGCGTACCTGTCCGGCTGATAACGGACGATCTCGCCCTGGAGCGGGGCGTCGTCCATCTCATTCCCCCCGGCGCCGCACTGAGGCTCGAGGGCGATCGCTTGCGACTCGACTCGTTCGATGCACCACGGGGACTACGACGCCCGATCGACACATTCTTCGAAAGCCTTGCCTCGCAGTTTGGTGCGCGCAGCGCCGCGATCATATTGAGCGGCACGGGGAGCGATGGCAGCCTCGGCATACGGGCCGTGAAAGAGGCCGGAGGGCTCGTCTTCGTTCAGGAGCCGAAACTCGCCCGCTACGACGGCATGCCTAAGAGTGCAATCGCCACTGGCGCCGTCGACTTGGTCTTACCGGTCGGCGACATGATCGCCGTGCTCGACGAGTATTTCGATCGGCGCGCTGGGGTGGAGCCAATTATCGAGAACGACGCTGAGTTCATCACACGCGTGACGAAGCACATCCGCTATCGTACCGGCCACGATTTTGCCCATTACAAGAAGGGCACGCTCTTGCGGCGCTTGGCGCGTAGAATGTCCGTTCTCGGTGTCCCCAGCCCCACGAGCTACCTGCAACGTCTGATAACCGAGCCCGACGAGGCTTCACGCCTGGTCCGGGACGTTCTCATCAACGTCACGTCCTTCTTTCGCGATCCGCAGACCTTTGACGCGCTCCGGCGCGATGTCATTCCCCATATGGTTGCAGGGAAGGGGCGCAGCGACGATATCCGCATCTGGGTCCCCGGCTGCTCGACGGGGCAGGAGGCCTACTCCATTGCAATCTTGATCGACGAGGAGCTGGCTCGAGTGGACGCGCGGCCGAGCGTCTCGGTGTTTGCAACCGATATCGATGTGGAGGCCATCGCCGTCGCCAGGGAGGGTGTCTATCCCAACGCGATCACCGCAGAAGTTCCGCAGCATCTACTCGAGCGGCATTTCGCCAGCACGCCGAACGGGTTCCGCATCTCATCCGCGATGCGGGAGATGGTGCGAGTCTCCCATCACAACGTCATTTCCGATCCACCCTTCTCCAAGCTCGACCTCATCTCGTGTCGCAACCTGCTGATCTATTTCGATAGTGAGCTGCAGTCGCGCGTCCTACCGATCTTTCAATACGCACTGAGGCCGGGCGGCTATCTGTTCCTCGGACCCAGCGAAAACTTGGGCGATTTCGCGAACGATTTCGGCGTCGTCAATCAGAACGACCGCATCTTCACGCGCAAGGCCGGGCCATCCCGAGCCCTCAGCATGCCCCTCTATCCGTCCCTCAAGGAGAACGATACGCAGTCAGAGCAGAACCGGAACGTCCCCGCCATCGAGCCGGCCAATCTCTACGAACGCGCGGTCCTCGCCCGTCATACGGCACCGTTCGTCGTCGTGAGCGGCTCGCGCCAGATCGTCTACGCATCCGAGCGAACCTCACGCTATCTCGAGCTGCCGCACGGCCTCGCGAAACTCGGCCTCTTCGAGATGGCGCGCCGGCCGCTAAGGGCCCCTCTAAGTGGCCTCCTCGCCAGTCTGAGTGACGTCGGTGAAATACGAATTCGGCCCATCGACCTCGTCATCGATGATAGGCCCGTGCGACTACTGCTCACGGCAGAGCGCCTCCCCGATGATAACACCTTGATCGTGTTCCAAGAGCGGTTCGATCCGGGCTCAGAAGCCCGCACAACGGGAGAACAGTCCGAGGATGGCCACTACGCCAATTCCTACGTTCACGACCTCGAGATGAAGTTGGATGCGGCTCATCAGACAATCCGGACGACGGTCGAGGAACTCGAAACCTCCAACGAAGAATTGAAGAGTTCGAATGAAGAAATGATGTCGATGAATGAGGAGCTTCAATCGGCGAACGAGGAGCTGTCGACCATCAATGAAGAGCTTCAGATCAAGGTGTCGGAGCTCAACACGCTCAATGACGATCAGCGTAATCTGATCGAGAGTACCCGGATTGCTACCATCTTTCTCGATGCAGAGCTGAGGATCCGCTCGTTCACGCCGGCGATCCGCCGGTACTTCCGTGTCGTGGAGCACGACTGCGGCCGCCCCTTCGAGGATCTGACAAGTGAGCTCGACGGTGAGCCTCTCATCTCGCTTTGCCAGGAGACGATCGAGACGGGGCAATCCACCGAGACGGAGCGGAGCTTGCGGGATGGCGGAGCAGATCTCCTCGTCCGCCTTCAGCCGTATACATCCAAAGACGGGGCGAGCACGGGCGTCGTAATCACGCTGACCGAGATTACCGAGTTGAAGCGCTATCAGCGCCGCCTCGAAGAAACGGAGGCGCACGCCCGTCTAAGCCTGAACGAGATCGCGGAACTCTACCGGATCACACCGCAAGCCAAGGCATTGCTCGATCCCAATCTGCTCATGCTCCGTGTCAATCAGCGCTTTGCCGATATCACCGGCGTTCCGGTCGAGGGGCACATCGGACGCAATGCCCTGGAGGTGATACCCCAGCTAGGCTGGGAACTCGGGGCGAGTGTCCGAGAGGTGTTCGAGAACGGCAATCAGAGAGAATCTTGCGAGCTACCAATTCGTCTGCGGGGCGAGCAGCTTTGGTGGGAGATCGACTGGTATCCGGTGCGCAGAGGCGATGAGATATATGCGGTGGGCATCAACATTCGCGATGTGACCAGGCACAAGAACATGGAGGTTGAATTAAGGCGCTTGATGCGCGAGCTGCAACACAGAGTAAAGAATATGCTGGCGAACGTGACTGCGCTGATAAATCGTGCACGACGCGAGGACGGGGATCCCCGCGCTGCGCTGACCACCCTCGTCAGGCGCACCCAGGCACTCGCCAAAACACACAATCTTCTCACTCAACAGAACTGGCGGCCTTCGCGATTGATAGACGTGCTGAGCCCGGAAACGACAGCCATCTACGGTCCTGATCGCGTTTCCATGCGTGGACCAGACCTTCGCATCAATGCGCGCGCCACACTGGCCCTGGGAATGGCTGTGCATGAGCTGGCTACCAACGCCGCGAAATACGGCGCGCTTTCGAATGGAACCGGGCGTCTCGACCTCATCTGGGCGCGCATCGATGAGGGTGAGGGCGAGCAGATCTCATTTCGTTGGTCGGAGAGCAACGGGCCGCCGGTTGAGCGGCCCGCCAGACTTGGGTTCGGGTCTCAGCTGATCCGCACAACGATAGAGAAGAGTCTTGGAGGCCGCGTTGAGATCGCTTTCAGGGAGAGCGGACTGGAGGTGAAGCTGTGGATTCCCTACGAACGCGCGACTGAGGAAGAGGATGATGTCCACGAAGAGCTTGCAGGGCTGTAGAATACTCTACGTAGAGGATGAGCCCTTGATTGCAATGGATGCGGAGGCCATGCTTCACGAGCTGGGTTGCGAGGAAATTGTCATCGCCATGACGTTCGAAGATGCGCGCGCAGCCATACAAGACAACCAATTCGACCTTGCCATCATGGACATCAACCTCGGCGGAGGCAAGACCAGCCTTCCGCTGGTCGCACCTCTGAGAAGGGCCGGAACCGGAGTGGTACTGGCGAGCGGCTATAATTCCGGGCGACCCGAGGACGACACCATCCGGCTCGAGAAGCCATTTGATGAGGAGGCGCTCTTGAGGGCGTTGCGGTCCGCCTTGAGCGAGTGACAGTGTGACCAGATCGGTATGCAGCCCATCGCGAATTTTTTCGAGCCGGGAATCGAACACCATCGAAGTGTACGTGAGCCGATTGCGCCGCAAGCTGGGTGCCGACCTCATCAAGACCGTGCGCGGCCTCGGCTACGGGATGGGATGACTGCCACTCGCATGATGACGCTAAAAGCACGTCTTATCGGTGCAGCCGCACTGTGGATCATCAGAGGGCTCATCGTCGCCGGCGTCCTCCTCTCTGCGATCTTCCGCCGACATGTGACGATGCAGTTCTACAACGAGCTCCACGTGCACCTCGAGGAATTGCAGCGGCTGGTCCGACTCGAGCCGGATGGCGCGCACCTCGACCGCCATTTGTCGGACCCACGTTACGACGTGCCCAATTCAGGCTACTACTGGGAGGTGAAGAAAGATGGCCGTGTTCTGTCGCGCTCCCCCTCGCTGAGAGGAGCGCTTCTGCGCCTCCCCGACTATCACGCGAGCGATGTTGAGGTCCATCATCACCGCCTGTCCGGGCCCACCGGCACTCTTCTTGTCGCAGAGCGGGCGATCTGGCCCTCGGCATACTCGATGGAACACGATCTGTCGAACGGCATCGAGAACCTGATGGCGACCATCCTCGCCGGACTTGCCGGGAACGCGCCGCTGAAAGATCAGAACGACCCCACTCGCCACATGCTGCGCCACCTCCGGCGCAACCACGGCATTGCTGCCAACGACTCGATCAAGAGCTTCGTGTTCCTTGCGGTGCCCCTGCTCGTCATTACTGGCGAATTCCTGACGGAAGGTGGCATCAGTCGCAAGCTGATTGCCTTCTCGCGCGCCTGTGTCGGCTTCATGAACGGCGCCACGGCATCCACTGCCATGTTCTCCTGCGGTCTGTTCGCAGCCATCTCGGGGTCCAACGCCGCGACAGCCGCCACCATGGGCCGATTGCTCGGACCCGAAATGATTGAGCGAAAGGTGAAGCCGGCCTCTCCAGAGCGATCATCGCCGCCGCCGGCGGTACGGTCGGCGTGATGATTAGTGCGTGGACATCTGTCCAGAGCCACGACCCCGAGCTGCGCACTGTCACGACCGATACAAATAGCTAGGTGCCTTCGTTCGTTTGCGACGCCGCGGATACCAGGAGTGCTACTGGAAAGCAGCCGAGAACTTGTGTGAGATCAAGACGTCCGTTGCTCCCGGCGGGGATCAGGTGATCGTCACCGAGAACGCTTCGCCAACGACGATCTGCGAAGCCCTCGGGCAGGTTGAGGTGGATCCCTTGCCAGTTCACGACCGGAACCAGCAGCGTCTCGGCCGTTTCGAGGAGATCCAGCGCGAGCCGTGGTACGACAGCAATGACCGCATCTTCTTCGTGCGTACGTGCGAAGGCGAAGACTTTGTCGGCGCGATCTCCTTCGATCCGCAGAGCCCGGTAGTCGCCATGGGCGAAGAGCCATGGCCACTCGCGACGTACCGCGAGGCCGCGAGCGATCACCCGGAGCTTGGGAAGACCGCTTCGCCATCCGGCGAGGAGATCGACCGTGGAAACCTCCGACTGGCGCCCGAGAAGAGCCTGCAATCTGCTGAAATCGATGGACCTCCGGTTGTCCGGATCGACGAGGCTCAAGTCCCACGTCTCCGTCCCCTGGTAGATGTCCGGCACACCGGGAGCCATGAGCTTAATCAATGTCTGCGCCATGCTGTTGAGGGCACCGGCCAGGACAAACGGCTCTGCGGCACCTGCGAAATCGGACAGGAAATCGGGCGAAGTCATGTGATCCAATGCCTTCCGCACGAAGGTGTCGAGAGCGCGCTCGTAGGTCCTGTCCGGCTGCGTCCAACTCGTGTGTTGCTTGGCCTCGCGCGCGGCCTTCAACATGAAGCCCGACATCCGCTCGGCCAAGGAGGCGAGAGCGCTGTCGTCGTTCGTATCGAGATCCGCGGGCCAGGCGCCGAGTAATGCCTGATAGAAGAGCCACTCCGCGTTGGGATCGGGGAGAGAAGTTGCCCCGACGCCAGTCTTGATATGTCGATTGAGCGCATTCCAGCGGGCAACATGCTCTGTCCACTTTGCCGGAGCCTCGCTCAAGGCGCAGATGCGTGCACGGGCATCTTCGCCCCGCTTCGTGTCGTGGGTTGCGGTAGAGCTGAGACCTTGTGACTGGCGATCGAGGCGTTCCCTCATCTCGTCATGGAATAGGTCCGGGTCAATGCCGAATACGTCCGGCTCTCCGCCGACCTCGTTCAGTGCGATGAAGCGATTGTAGCGATAGAAAGCAGTGTCCTCGAGCGCCTTGGCCATAATCGGGCCGGTCGTTTGCTGGAAGCGCTGCGTGAAGTCGAGCGCGGCAGCCTGCATCTCGGGCGTAGGAAGGTCGAGGAGAAAGACACGCTCGAGAAATACGAATGCGGTCTCGTTCTCGACGATCCGGCGGACCCGAGCCTTAGCCACGGCGTTCCGGATCACCGTCCGGTCGCGATCCCCTGGCCCCTGCACGTCGATGTAGGTGCGATAGACTGGCAGCGCGACGGCAATTTCGGCAATCGCGGCGCGCATGGTGTCGCGACCGATGTCACGGTAGCTACGGTCGCTGGAGGCAAGGCCGCACGCAAGATCCGTGAGCCTAGCGAGTTCCGCCGCCAGATTGTGAACGATGATCCGGCGCTTGCACTGGTCGACCACATCGTCGAACTTCATGCTCTCGCCAAGGAACGCCTGATAGCCGTCCGTCAGATCCTGCCTGCCTGCCGGACTGACCAATAGGCCGGAAACGGCATTGGCAAACTCGTATCCCGTGGTGCCGGCGACGCGCCAATCGGTCGGGATCGTCTCGTGCGGCCCCAGGATCTTCTCGACAATCACGGGCACTTCGGTGTCCGTCCGTTGCTGGATCTCGTAGTGGAGGCGGTCGAGATAGCCGGCGGGGTCAACCAGGCCATCAATGTGGTCGATGCGCAGGCCGGTTACGTATCCATCCGCGACAAGCCGCAACAGACGGTCGTGGACATCCCGGAACACATCCTCGCGCTCCACCCTGATGCCGACGAGGCCAGTGATCTCGAAGAACCGCCGGTAGGTCAGTGCTTCGCGCCCGACTTGCCAGTGGCATAGCCGCCAGATTTGTCGCTCGTGGAGGCGATCGAGCGCGTCACGATCGGCTGCCAGGGCCTGGGCAACCCGGCGTATCGCGGCGGCGGCAGCTTGTTCTTCAGCGAGAAGCGCGAGCCTCCCCTTGATGTTCGTGATGTTTCCAGGACTCGCGACGACAAACTCGCGTGACAGTTGCCGGAAGTCATCCCGATCGACCCTGGCAAGAATGCCGGCGCAGGAGACGGGATGGAGGGGTAGCCGCAATTCGCCGTAAGTGAAGTGCAGCTCACCCCTGCCCGGCTCGAATACGAGGCCGAAT
>JAWKWD010000032.1:0-18594 GCA_041397805.1 Hyphomicrobiaceae bacterium | reverse complement strand
CAACGATCGATTGTTCGTCTACCGCCGCGAGTCACCATGACAGCCATGTCCGAGATGCCGTTCCGCCATTACATTCGGGTGCGCTATCAGGAGTGCGACACGCAACTCGTCGTATTCAACGCCCGCTACGCTGATTATGTCGACCTCGGCATCACCCAGTTCCTGAAGGCGACGATGCCGGATCGGGAACTCTACGATGGCAGCTTCGAGATCCAGCTCAAGAAGCAGGTCATTGAATGGTTCGCGCCGGCGCGCTTTGACGACGTGATCGAAATTCGGGTCTGGGTGTCGCGCTTCGGCCGGTCCTCGTTCGACGTGCGCTTCGAGCTTCGCAAGGCCGGCGAGCCCGATCCCATCGCGATCGCCGACACGGTGTACGTTTACGTCCTGGGCGAGAAGGGCATTTGGCGCAGCGCTCCCTTGCCCGAGCGCGAACGTGCCTTGCTTGAAGCGGGCGCACGCGGCAGGATTGTCGATCACGCCGGCTATCTGCCGGTGGCCGGCTCCGGTGGCTGACCCAAGCCGGGGTTATGCTCCGGCCTCGTGGCCCGGCGGCCGGTGTGGTGTCATGGAGGATCGACGGTGTTTACTGGGCTCGTGTCCGATGTGGGCGAGGTGATGGCGCGCGACGGCGGCCGGTTCACCATTCGCTCGGGCTATGATGTCGAGACGATTGCGCTCGGAGCCTCGATCGCGCACGACGGTTGTTGCCTGACGGCGCTCGAGATGCGTGCCGACGGAGCGGGAAGCATCTACGAGCTCGATGTCTCGAATGAGACGCTGAGCAAGACCACCCTCGGCGACTGGAAGCCGGGCCGCAGAGTGAACCTCGAGCGCTCGCTGAGGGCCGGCGACGAGCTCGGCGGGCACATCGTGATGGGCCACGTCGACGGGGTCGCGACCGTTCTCGACATCCGCCCCGATGGAGACTCGCGCCGCTTCACCCTCGAGGCGCCGCCCGCATTTGCCCGCTTCATCGCCTCGAAGGGCTCGGTCGCGCTCGACGGGACGTCTCTGACGGTCAACGAGGTCGATGGTATCCGCTTCGGCATCAATCTCATCCCCCACACGCTCGCGGTCACGACGTGGGGCACGAAACGCATCGGCGACCGCATCAATCTCGAGATCGACCCCTTGGCGCGCTATGTCGCGCGTCTCCTCGAAATGCGTGCCTGAGAGCTGGGATCACGGACGATGAAGAAAGTGCAATACGCCGAGGGCAGGGGTTTCATCTCGCCGATCGAGGACATCCTCGAGGATCTGCGCAACGGCCGCATGATCATCCTCGTCGATGCCGAGGACCGCGAGAATGAAGGCGATCTGATCGTCGCCGGCCAGATGGCGACGCCTGAAGCCATCAATTTCATGGCCAAGCACGGACGTGGCCTGATTTGCCTGTCGATCACCGAGCAGCGCGCAGATCAGCTACGGCTCGAGTACATGACGCGCAACAATCGCGCGCGCAATCGCACCGCCTTCACAGTCTCGATCGAGGCCCGTGAGGGCATCGCCACGGGTATCTCTGCCCACGACCGTGCGCTCACCATCGCCACGGCTATTGACCAGACCAAGGATCACAACGACATCGTCTCGCCGGGCCACGTCTTCCCGCTGGTGGCCCGCGAGGGCGGCGTGCTCGTGCGCGCCGGTCACACGGAGGCGTCCGTCGATCTCGCCCGTCTCGCCGGGCTCTATCCCTCGGGTGTCATCTGCGAGATCATGAACGATGACGGCACCATGGCGCGCATGCCCGATCTCGTACCTTTCGCGCAGCGCCACGGTCTCAAGATCGGCACGATCGAGGACCTGATCGCCTATCGGTTGAAGAACGACCGCATCGTCGATCGCACGGCCACGACGCGCGTCGAGAGCGTCTACGGAGGCACTTTCGATCTCTATACCTACGTGACCAAGGTCGACCCGGTCGAGCATTTGGCACTCGTGCGCGGCGACCTGTCGAGTCCCGGGCCTGTGCTTGTCCGCGTGCACGCGGTTAGTGTCGCAGCCGATCTGCTTGGCATTGGCGGCGGGATCGAGCGCAGTTCCCTCGTCCAGAAGGCCATGCAGCAAATCGCGCGCGAGGACCGCGGGGTCATCGTGCTGATCCGGGATCTGAGGCCCCATTCCGTTTCCGAGTGGATCGGTACACGGTCGCCGGATCCACGCGCAGGCCGCACCGAGGAGCGCCGCCTCGTCGAGATCGGTATCGGCTCACAGATCCTTCGCGATCTTGGCGTGCGCGAGATGATTCTCTTGAGTAACCAGCCCCAATCGCGCTACGTCGGGCTCGAAGGTTACGGGCTCAGCATCGTGGGCAACCGAAGGATCGAGTAGGCGATGGCCGGCAAGGGAACGGGCGGCGGCCCCGAAGGCCGCGTGGAAGGCGCGAACATCCTCATCGTCGAGGCGCGTTACTACGAGGACATTGCCGAGGAGCTGCTCGCGGGCGCGGTCGCGGAGATCGAGGCCTCCGGCGCCCGCTACGAGCGCGTCGCCGTGCCAGGTGCACTGGAAATCCCCCAAGTGCTGGTGATGCTCGGTGACGGCGTGTTCGATTTCGATGGCGTCGTGGCGCTCGGCTGTGTCATCCGCGGCGAGACCTCGCACTACGACATCGTCGTCAACAACGCGAACCACTGGCTTTACGAGGCGGCCGAGGAAACCGGGCTGCCGGTCGGCAACGCCATCCTCACCGTCGACACCAAGGAGCAGGCCCTCGCGCGTGCGCGCGGCGGTCGTCAGGGCAAGGGCGGAGACGCGGCACGAGCATGCCTGCGGCTGATCGAGATCCGGCGCCAGTTCGAGGAGCGCGCGACGTGAGCGGCGATCCCGCCGCCGCGTTGCCTTTGGCCCCTCGGTCCGCCGCGCGGGTGGCCGCCGTCCAGGCCCTGTATCAAATGGATGTCGCAGCGACCGATCTCAACGCCGTCATAGGCGAGTTCGAGGCCTTTCGCTTCGGGCCCGACGCCGAGGACCAGACGGTCGCCGATGCCGATCGCGATTTCTTCCGCAGCCTGATCCGCGGCGTCGTCCAGCGCCAGCGCGAGATCGATCCAATTGTTGACCGTCAGCTGGCGGAAGGGTGGCGTCTGACCCGTATCGATTCTATCTTGCGAGCGATCTTGCGCGTCGCCACGCTTGAGTTGATCGAGCGCAGCGATGTACCGGCCCGCGTCGTCATCACCGAGTACGTCAATACCGCGCACGCCTTTCTGGGCGGAGATGAGCCGCGCGTCGTGAATGGCGTGCTGGACAAGTTGGCCCGGCGCTTGCGCGCGTCTGAATTCTCCTGAGCCGCGCCGCCATCCGGCGTCGAGGCGCGACCCATCGGCCACACTCGCGGCCGCCTGACGTGGTAGAGAACGCGTTGCGTCCGTTGCCCCTTGGCGGGCGATTCGAGCGGGATGGCGGAACATGGCGCAACGATTGATCGCAACCGTGCTGCTGATGGTCGTCGCCTCGCTATGTCGGCTTGAGGCGGCGCCAGGCGCGGACACGTCCGTCGCCAACGCCAAGGAGGCGGCCGTGGCCCTGCAGCGCGGCCGGCCGGACGAGGCTGTCCGGCTCTACTCCATCGCTCTGGATGATCCCGGCCTTTCCAACGACCGACGCGCCGGACTGCTCAATGATCGTGGCGTCGCCAACGCCCGGCTCAACAAGCTGCGTGAGGCAATTGACGACTTCAACAACTCCATCCGGCTCGCGCCGGAAGGCGCCTCGGCCTACAACAATCGTGGCAACGTGCTTCTCGCGCTTGGATATTCGGTCGAGGCCGAGAAGGACTTCGATCGTGCTATCGTTCTTGCACCAGGCTACACCGCCGCCTACGTCAACCGCGGCAGCGCACGGGCCCTGACCGGCGAGACCGAGAACGCCCTCAAGGACTTCTCCCACGCGATCCGCTTGGCCCCCAAGTCACCGGCGGCCTACGGAGGGCGCGGTCGCCTGCATCTGGCCGCCAATCGACCGTATGCCGCCGTCCGCGACTTCAACCGCGCCGTGGGTAACGATCCGCGATACGCACCGGGCTATCGGCTGCGCGCCGAGGCCCAAGTCATTCTCGGCCGGTTCGATGCCGCGATCGAGGATCTGAGCCGTGCTATCGCCTTCGACGGGGCCAACGCCGAACTCTATCAGGCGCGGGGCTATGCTTATCTTGCCGCCCGCAACCCCGCCTCGGCGATCAAGGACTTCCAGCGATCATCGGAGTTGAAGCCCCGGACGGCGGCACCCTTGGAGGGACTGGCGCTCGCTCAGGCGCGCGTCGGCGCTCACGACGAGGCGCTCGACACTCTGTCTCGCGCCCTCGAGGCGGATCCGCGATCGGCGCAGGCCTTTGCTTACCGTGCCATCGTCTACAAGCTGATGGGGCAGGTCGAGCTTGGCGTCAAAGACCTCGACCGCGCAGTGAAGCTGAGCCCTGACCAGCCCGAGGTGCATTGGGCGAGGGGAGAGATCCTGGAAGCCGAGGGACGCAAGGACGAGGCCATCGCCGAGCTGAGGACGGCGCTCGGTGGAAGGCCGCATTTGCGCGACGCCGCCGCGGCGCTCGAGCGGCTGGGCGCGCCGGAGCCAAGGGATGCAGAGGTGGCCGAGCTGGCTTTTGAGCGCTGGCGCGTTTTTGTCAACAAGGGGCGCTACTACACGACCAACGCAGACTATCCCCGCCTCAACGTGCCTCTCGAGACGATGCGCGAGGGAAGTGCACCGCGCATTCTCGAGTTCGAGAAGAAGGGCGGCGCTCAGGCCGGGATCGGCATCTTGCGTTTTGCGGCCGGTCTGGTCGAGACCGCGGCGGGGGCGACCGAGCAGGTCGAGCATGGCGCCGTGCTCGACCTCGAAGCTCAGACCGTGCTTGCCGTCGAGACCATGCGCCAGGGAGAGCACCGGGCAACATGGACTTGGGAGGACGACAAGCTGGTCGTAACCGGACTCGACGGTTTCAAGCAGGAGTATGACTTCAAGGCGCCGAAAGCGCGCGAGGAAGTCGCCGCCCGGGCCGCACCGAGCGCGGCATTGAAGACTCGCCCGCGCCCCCGCCGCGACCAGGAGCAAGCTTGGAATCCGTGGGGTGACGGATGGCCAGGCAGCGGAGGCGGACAGCGCCCGCGCCGCCAGCAGCAACCGAAGTCGTTTTTCCAGTTGCTGTTTGGCAATTGATCCGAGGCGCCTTGCCACGGCCCCAACCGGTCCGGGCGGGCGCGATCATGAATGTCCGCAGGAGGGCAGCTCCGTCGACGTCGTCGTCAGAGCATGTTATGCGCGCCGTCGCAGAACGGCTTGTCGTCCGACGACTTGCACCCGCAGAGGTTCACGGTACCGGACGACTCTGCCACGAACCGAAGCGGCTTGAAGTCCGTCCCCTTGTGTGCCCCGTCGCAGTACGGCTGCTTCGCCGACCGACCGCACGTGCACCAGAAGTAAGGCTTCCCCGCCTCGAGTTCGACCTGATAGGGCCCCTTCTGGGCGCAGACCGGCTCGTCCGACATCGTTCCCTCCATTCTCGGGCAGCGCGCGACGCCCGCCAGCCCCGCCAATTCTGCGACTAGTCCACACCTCGCTGCTGCTCAAAGCAAGGCCGTCGGGGTGCGGCATTGGCGACCTCGGCCATACTGCGGGGTGGCGTCACGCCACGACGTTCAGCCTCACGCGCTCCGTCGTAATGGCCCCGCCATCCTCCACCCAGGTCAGCTCGAGCTCGCCAGGGCCGGGTACGCGCATATTGAAGACGAGATAGGGGTTGGCCGACGTCCCGGGATAGAGAGTGGCGGAGAACAATTCCTGCCCTTCGAAGGTGGCCCGGAAAGCATTGATGATCTTGCGCGGAATGGGCCGGCCATCCTTGTCGCGCCGCTGCCCCGTTTCCATGATGTGGCTGATCAGCGTCTTGATCTCGATGATATCACCCGGCCGGCTGGCTTCCGGAAGCTTGATGCGAGGTCTGAGGCTCATCGCCGGTTCGCTCCCTTCTACTGGCTCGTTGATGCCGCCCTGGCGGCCAGCGCGATCAAAATCCGATGAACTAGCCGCCACATCCGCCGATCGTCACCTTAACCGTGCGCTGGCCGATCAGGAATTTGCTGGAGCTCAGCTCCGCCAGAATCACGACGTCCTGAGTCTTCGCGAGGCGCATCCGGCTCGACACATAGGCCCGGCCCGACAGTGGGGTAAGCTGGAAAGAGGCAACGTTGGGCAATGGGTTGAGGGACGAGAGCACATGGATCGCCTTTACATGGTCGGTCGCCGTCATCGGACTGTCGATCGAGATCGCGTAGGGCACCGTGTTGCCGTTCTCGGCGATTTCGGGAATTTCGAGCGTGATCTTGCCGGGCATCGGCTTGGCATCACCCAGGATCTTGTCGAGAGCCTGTTCATAGAGCGAGGGCGGCGGCTTGGGCGGTGCCGGTGGCTTTGCAACTTGCGCTGCAGCCCGTTGCCCGAGCGCCAGCAGCAGCATACCGGCCCCCGTACCCGCCAGAACGTCGCGCCTTGCAACCACGCTGACCCGCCGCGGCCTTGTCATGGTCTCTCCTGGCGCCTCCCTGCCGATCCAGCCTCTCACCATCCTCACAACTCGAAGTGGCTGAAGTCAAATGACGGATTGTAAATCTCGTGAACTGTTGTAGCTCCGCCTCGCGCTTGTTGCATCATCGTGTTGCGAGTTGTCCCCGGTCACCGTCTCACGTGTATAACGGAGGCATGCCGCGTTTTCCGTCGCGCAGGCCGTTCCGCTTCGGCGGGTGGCCGAGGAGGGGCCAACCGTGACCGAGCTCACGTTCGCAATCGTCGCAGCCGCAATCGTCTTCGCGCTCGCCATGCGCCGGGCTCCCGCCTGGGCATGGGCGATCTTCCTGGCAGTCTTCGCATTCGCCATAGAAACAGGGATTGCGAGCGGCGGCCTCGAGCTCCAGCCGCCGTCCTGGCTTGGCTGGCTGGGCTTTCTTCCGGCCCTCTGCCTCGCGCTCCTCGCTATTGGCCCGGTCCGCCGCTCTCTCGTCACGGCGCCAGCCTATGGCGCCATCCGTAGGATCCTCCCGAAGGTCTCCGATACCGAGGCACAGGCGCTTGAGGCGGGGACCGTCGGCTTCGATGCCGAGCTATTCTCCGGGCGGCCCGACTGGCAACGTCTGCGCGACGTTCCCGGCATCGAGTTGACCTCCGAGGAGCGTGCCTTCCTCGATGGTCCGACGGAGGAGCTGTGTCGCATGCTTCGGGACTGGGAGATCCGCTTCGCCGAGAAGGAGATCCCGGAGCCGGTCTGGGACTTTGTGAAGGCCCACGGATTTCTCGGCATGCTTATCTCGAAGGAGCACGGCGGCCTCGGCTTCTCGCCCCAGGCCCAGTCGCTCATTCTGGGCAAGATCGCCTCCCGGTCCCCGGACGCCGTAACCATCGTCATGGTCCCGAACTCGCTCGGGCCCGGCGAGCTGATCGAGAAATACGGCACCGAGGCCCAGAAGCACCACTACCTGCCGCGCCTCGCGAAAGGCCTCGAGGTGCCTTGCTTCTCGCTGACCGGCCCGACGTCCGGCTCCGACGCGGCGACCATGCGTGACATCGGCTACGTCGAGAAGGGGACGTGGGACGGCAAGGAGGTCGTCGGCATTCGGCTCTCGTGGGACAAGCGCTACATCACCCTCGGGCCCAAGGCGACGCTCGTCGGCTTGGCGTTCCGCCTGTTCGATCCGCAAGGCCTGCTCGGCAAGGGCGAGGACATCGGGATCACCGTGGCGCTCATCCCGGCGGACCACCCGGGGGTGAACATCGGCCGCCGCCATCTGCCCTCCGGCGCCGCCTTTCCCAACGGCCCGAATTGGGGCCGGGACGTCTTCATTCCCGTCGAATGGGTCATCGGTGGGGAGGCGATGGTTGGCCAGGGTTGGCGCATGCTCATGGAGTGCCTGGCCGCGGGGCGCGCCATTTCACTGCCCTCCTCGGGCGCCGCCGGGGCCAAGGCCATGCTCCGCTTCACCAGCGCCTACGGCCGCATCCGCCGGCAGTTCGGCATTCCCGTCGCCCGCATGGAGGGTCTCGAGGAGCCGCTCGCCCGTCTCGTGGAGGCAGCCTACGTCAATGAAGCCGGTCGGGCTGTCACCGCCGCCATGGTATCGCGCGGTGAGAAGCCGTCCGTCATTTCGGCGATCATGAAGTACCAGTCGACCGAGCGCATGCGCCAGGCTGTCAACGACGCTATGGACCTGCATGGCGGTCGCGGTATCTGCGACGGGCCGTCGAACTATCTCCAGTCGGCCTATCAGATGGTCCCCGTCGGCATCACGGTCGAGGGCGCCAACATTCTCACCCGGTCGCTGATCACATTCGCCCAGGGCGCTCTCAGGGCCCATCCCTACCTCTACAAGGAGATCAAGGCCTGCGAGGACACCGACCGCGCGCGCGGCATAAGGGCATTCGACGAGGCCTTCTGCGGCCACGTCTCATTCGCCCTCGCCAACGTCTTCGGCGCTTTTTTCCATAATGTCACCGGCGGTCGCTTCGGCGAGGCGCCCGACAAGTCTGCCGGCATGGAGCACTGGTATCGCCAGGTTTGGCGTCAGGCCCACAACTTTGCCCTCGTCGCCGACCTGATGGTTGCGCTGCTCGGGGGCGGGCTGAAGACGAAGCAGAAGCTTACGGGGCGAATGGCGGACGCCTTGTCCGAGCTCTACCTCGCGTGTTGCGTGCTGAAACGTTACGAGGACGACGGCAGGTCCGCCGACGACAGGCGGATTGCCGAGATGTGCTTGCAGAACGCGCTCTATCGCTGCCAGCAGGCCTTGAGTGGCGCCATCGACAATTTTCCGAGTGCCGTCGTGCGACCACTGCTCCGCCTCGCGGTATTTCCGCTCGGACATCCTTACAAGCCGGCCAGTGATCGTCTCGCGTCGCAGTGCGTTCGTCTCGCCATCGAGCCGGGCGCGGTTCGCGACCGCCTGACCCGCGAGGTCTTCGTCTCCCGCGACCCGAACGACCCGACGGGGGTCCTCGAGGTCACCCTGGAGAAGGTCGTCGCAGCCGAGGAGGCCGAGCGCAAACTCGAGAGAGCCATTCGCCAGGGTGTCGTTCGCCGCTTCCACGGGCTCGATTGGATCGGCGAGGCGCACGCGAAAGGAGTCCTGACCGAGCCCGAGGCGAATCTCTTGAAAGAGGTGGAGGCGCTGACCCAGCGGGTGATCGCAGTCGACCATTTCGACCCAGTCGAGGTGAAACCGCACTACATGACGCCAGGCCACAACGTCCGGGGGGCGGAAACCGCGGCGGCCCAGTAAGGACGCGTCGGCGCACATGGGTTGATGCAACTCGAGGGGGGAGACACGTATTGTTTGCCACTCTCGACTAGCCTGACGGGCACAACTCGCCCGCCGTCGATTGGTGCTCGCTGATGCAGTTCCCCGTGCAGATTGCCTTCAAGATTCTGGCACTCGCGCCGCAAATGTATGTGCGCGATGCAACCGGCCAATCGATCGGTTACGTCCGTCAGAAGCTCATGGCCTTTAAGGAAGCCGTGACCGTCTTTGCTGACGAGACGCAGGTCCGCCCGATCTACACCATCAACGCCGACCGGGTTATCGACTTCACCGCCAACTATCATTTCGCCGATGCCGCCGGCCGTCCCCTCGGTCACCTCCGCCGCGAGGGCATGCGCTCGCTCTGGCGAGCGCATTACGTCATCTCGGTCGGCGACCGTCAGATATTCGAGGTGAACGAGGAAAGTGCCCTCGTCCGCTTTCTCGACGGTCTCGTTGGCGAGATCCCGGGGCTCAATCTCTTAACGGGGCTCTTCCTCAATCCCACCTACATCGTGAGCCGGGTCGGCAGCGGCGAGGAGACCCTGCGCATGGTGAAGCGTCCGTCCTTGCTCGAGACGCATTTCGCGATCTCCCAGTCCGGCCCCATATCACCTGAGGAGCAGGCGTCTGCCCTTTTGGGCCTGATGATGATAATCCTGCTGGAGCGGTCTCGCGGCTAGTCGCCGGTCGGCACCGCGCAATAAGGACGAGAGCCCATGACAATCGACCTGGCGACCCTCAAGGACTGGCGCTTCTCGGTCGACGAGCAAGGCATTGCCTGGGCCGTTTTCGACCGCGAGGGCGAAAGCCAGAATGCGCTGGGCCGTCGCCCGCTCGAGGAATTGGGCCATATCGTCGAACGCGTGGAGGCCGCGGCGCGCGACAAGTCCATCTCAGGTCTCGTCTTTATCTCGGGCAAGGAGAAGGGGTTCATTGTCGGTGCCGATGTCCGCGAGTTCGAGCAGTTCCGGACCGAGGCCGAGGTGCGCGACGCGATCCGTCCCGTGCTCGAGATGCTCGATCGTATCGAGGCGATGCCCATTCCGGTCGTCTGCGCCATTCACGGCTTCTGCCTCGGCGGCGGGCTCGAGTTGGCGCTCGCCTGCCACTGGCGCATAGCCACGCGCGACGACGCTACCCGTATCGGCTTTCCCGAGGTCCGCCTCGGCATCTTCCCGGGTTTCAACGGTACGTGGCGCTCGATCCGCCAGGCCGGGCCGCTCGCCGCCATGGAGGCCATGCTCACGGGCCGCATGATACGCGCGTCCGCCGCCCGCGCCATGGGCCTCGTCGACGAGTTGGCCCCCTCACGGCAGAACTTGACGTGGTCCGCCCGCAAGGCTGTTCAGCGCCAGCGCAAGTCGAAGCCTGCCGGTCCCGCAGCCACCGCGCTCCGCCAGTGGCCTGCCCGCAATCTGCTCGTCTCGCGCATGCGCGCCGAGACGGCGAAAAAGGTGCGAGCCGACCATTACCCGGCCCCCTTCCGCCTCATCGACCTGTTCGCCGAGACCGGCGGCGACCTTAAACGCATGAAGGCCGAGGAAACCAAGGCCTTCGCGCCGTTGATGGTCTCCGATACCTCGCGCAATCTGCGCCGCGTCTTTCGCCTTTCCGAGATGATGAAAGCCCAGGCGCCGAAGGACCTCGAATTCAAGCTTCGTCGCGTGCACGTCATCGGGGCCGGCGTTATGGGGGCAGACATTGCCGGCTGGTGCGCAGCCCAGGGTTTCGAGGTGTCCCTGCAGGACCTGTCGCCCGAGGCGATCCAGAAAGGCATCGGGGCCCAAGGCAAGCTCTTCGCTCGCCGCTTCCGCACGAAGGCGACGCGCGACGCGGCCAAGGCGCGACTACTGGCCGATCCCAAGGGCGAAATGATCGGCCGGGCCGACGTCGTCATCGAGGCGATCGTCGAGAAGGCCGAGGTCAAGCAGGCGCTGTTTCGCGACATCGAGCCGAAGCTCAAGCCGGGCGCGCTGATGGCCACCAACACGTCTTCCATCATGATCGAGGAGATTGCACAGGCTCTTGCCGATCCAGGCCGCCTCGTCGGCATCCACTTCTTCAATCCCGTCGCCCAGATGCCGCTCGTCGAGGTCATTCGCGGCGCTGCCTCGCGTGAAGCCGAGGTGCAGAAGGGCTGTGCTTTCGTGACAGCGATCGACAAGTTTCCCCTCGTCGTGAAGAGCTGCCCCGGCTTCCTCGTCAATCGCGTGCTCGCCCCCTACATGATGAGTGCCATGGCCCGTCTCGAGAAGGGCGAGACGAAGGAGGAGATCGACGAGGCGGCCCGCACCTTCGGCATGCCCATGGGGCCGATCGAGCTCGCTGACACGGTCGGCCTCGACGTTTGCGCCCACGTCGGCCGCATTCTCGAGTACCCTGCCGAGGGCTCGCGCCTCGAGAAGCTCGTCGCAGCAGGCAAGCTCGGAAAGAAGTCGGGCGAGGGGTTCTACCACTGGAAGGACGGCAAGCCCGTCAAGGCCGAGAAGCCCTACGACAAGGAAGCGCTTGAAAAACTCGGGGCCGCTCTGGTCGAGCCCCTCGTAGCCGAGGCCGAGCGTGCGCTGGCCGACGGCATTGTCGAGAGCGCCGACATGGTCGACGCGGGCGTCATCTTCGGCACGGGCTTCGCGCCGTTCAGGGGCGGACCCTTGCACTACAAGGCGAGCCTCGGCCGGCAGTCGCAGAGTTCGACCGCTCGGCAAGCAGCTGCGGAGTGAGACAAGCCATGACGAATCCGACCCGCCGCATTGCCGTTATCGGTGGCGTGCGTATTCCCTTCTGTCGCTCGAACACACTCTACGCCGACCTGTCGAACCTCGAGATGATGACGACGGCACTCGAAGGCCTCGTCGACAAGTACGGCCTCGCCGGCGCCCACGTAGACGAGGTGACAGGCGGCGCCGTCGTCACTCACTCGAAAGATTGGAATCTCGCCCGCGAGGCCGTCATCGGCTCGCGGCTTGCGCCCTCGACCCCTGGCATCACCATGATGCAGGCCTGTGGAACAAGCCTTCAGGCCGCCTTCGGGATCGGTGCCAAGATCGCCATGGGCGAGATCGAGAGCGGCATCGCCATCGGCTCCGATACGACGTCCGATGCGCCCATCGTGGTCGGCAAGCGCCTCTCGGGCCGTCTGATTCAGGCACAGCAGGCCAAGACGTTGGGGCAGCGTGCCGCGGCCTTCAAAGGCTTCTCGCCCGGAGAATTGGTGCCGCAGCCGCCGAATGTCGCCGAGCCGCGCACTGGCCTTTCCATGGGCCAGCACTGCGAGCTGATGGCGCAGCATTGGCACATTCCGCGCGAGGCGCAGGACCAGCTTGCTCTCGAAAGCCACCGCAAGGCGGCCGAGGCCTACCAGTCCGGCTTCATGGACGATCTGATCGTTCCTTGCGCCGGCGTCTGGCGCGACAACAATCTGCGCGCCGACATGGACGCAGGTCGCATCGCCCAGTTGAAACCGGTGTTCGAGAGGGGCGGGCGCGGTAGTCTCACCGCCGCCAACTCGACACCCCTGACTGACGGCGCCGCTGCCGTCTTGCTCGCCTCGGAGGATTGGGCACGGCGCAGGGGGCTTCAGCCTCAGGCCTATCTCACGCACATGCAGACCTCCGCGAACGACTTCGTGGCTGGGGAAGGGCTGCTCATGGCCCCCACCATCGCTGTCTCGCGCCTGCTCGAGCGAACCGGCCTTCGCCTTCAGGACTTCGACCTCTACGAGATCCACGAGGCCTTCGCGGCGCAAGTATTGGCCACGCTGAAGGCTTGGGAGGATCCGGATTATTGCCGCACGCGTCTCGGCCTTTCGGAACCGCTGGGCTCCATCGACCGTGCTCGGCTCAACGTGATGGGCTCATCTCTTGCTTATGGGCACCCGTTCGCCGCGACCGGTGCGCGCATCACTGGCTTGCTGGCCAAGCTCCTCGCTGAGCGCGGCGGGCGCGGGTTGATCTCGATCTGCACGGCCGGCGGAATGGGCGTCGCGGCCATCCTCGAAAGCGCCGGGCATTCGCCCGCCTGACCCCGCGCGGCCAGCTCAGGATCGGTGGAATGGCGCTTTCGGGCGGGCCGCAGTCAATCGCGCGCGGATCGCGCGCATGTCTTTCAGCGTCGCCTGTATGTCGTTCCGCTTTGCGACGAGCATGGAGACGTGGCGCGCCATGCGGGCTCTTAGCGACTCCGCATCGACCGGTGGCGCAGTGACCGCGTCGTAGATTGCCAGATGCTCGCCGATCTCCTCCAGCGTGAGCCCCAGATTCTTGGCGCGCACGATGAGCTCCAACCTGTGCCGGTCGCCCGGGCCGTAGATCCGGGCGCTGCCACGTCGGGCGGGGCTAAGCAGCCCGCGGGCCTCATAGAAGCGTATGGCGCGGGTCGAGATCCCGAACGTGCGGGCGAGGTCCCCGATGGCGGTGACGCCGTGCCCCTCCTTCGGCTCAGTCTCTTCTGGGGCGTTCGCTTGCCGTGCCGTGCCCATGCGTGTCTTGGGCGACGGCCCCGATTTTTGCGCATCGGTCATTTGGCACGCTCCCGTTGGGCTTCCTCTTCCTTGAGTTCCTTCTTCGAGAGCTTTCCGATCAGCGTCTTCGGCAGCTGCTCACGGAACTCGATCTCGGACGGCATCTCGATGCGGCTGAGCTTCGGCGCAAGATGTGCCAGGATCTCATCAGGGGTTGCCGCCATGCCGGAGCGGAGCTTGATGAACGCCTTTGGCGCCTCCCCACGGTAGGCATCTTTGATGCCGATCACGATGACCTCTGCGACGGCCGGGTGGCTCGAGATCGCCTCCTCCACGTTGCGGGGATAGACGTTGTAGCCGGAGCAGATGATGAGGTCCTTGATCCGGTCGACGATGAAGAGGAAGCCGTCCTCGTCCATCGTCGCGATGTCGCCGGTTCGCAGGAAGCCGTCGGGTGTCATCTGCGCCGCCGTCTCGGCCGGGCGCCCCCAGTAGCCCTTCATCACCTGGGGCCCCTTGATGCAGATTTCGCCCTTCTCCCCCCGCGGCACCTCCTCCGCCGGATTTGCGGGATCGCGCAGCGAGACGATCGTCGCCGGGATCGGTTGCCCGATCGACATCTCCTTTACCGGCCCGTCGAGAGGATTGATGGTCACCGCCGGCGACGTCTCCGAGAGCCCGTAGGCCTCGATCAGCTTGCAGCCCCCGAGCGCCGCGAACCGGCGCCGCGTCTCGAGCAGCAGCGGTGCGCCGCCCGACAGGCAGAATTTGAGCGAGGAGAGATCGTACTTCGCAAGCTTCGGGTGGTTCAGCATCGCGATGAACATCGTCGGCACGCCCGGCATCATCGTCGGCCTGTGACGCGTGATCATCGCCATCGCGTCGTCGAGCAGGAACCGCGGCATGATGATGATCTCGGAGCCGGTTGCGATGGCGAAGTTCATCACCGCCTGCATGGCGAACACGTGGAAGAACGGAAGCGCGCCGAGGATGCGTTCGTGGCCCGGCTCCACGCCGCTCAGCCAGGCCTGTGATTGGCGCACGTTGATGAAGACGTTGGCATGCGTGAGCATCGCGCCCTTCGGCGTCCCGGTGGTGCCGCCCGTATACTGGAGTACCGCGATGTCCTCTGTTGGATCGATCTCGACGGGCGCATAACGGCCGTCGTTGTCCAGCACTGCTTCGCTCGAAAGCATCCGCTCGCGGTGCGCCGACGAGCCGATCCGCATCAGCTCCCGTCCCTTGAGCAGGCGGAAGAGCACGGACTTGGCGGTGGGCAAGAGCTGAGGAAACGAGGCCACGATCGCCCGGGGCAGGACGCCCGAGCCGAGCAGGGCCTCGACCTTCTCGCAGATCAGCTTCAGGTCGAGCGTAACCATCAACTCGGCGCCGCTATCGCGCACCTGCTGGGCCAGTTCTTCGACGGTGTAGAGGGGGTTGCAGTTGACCACCGTGCCCCCCGCCTTCAGCACGCCGAAGTAGTAGATGATGTACGTGGGCGTGTTCGGTAGCAGGAGGGCCACCCGTGCACCCTTTTTCAGCCCCAGGCGCTGAAGGCCGGCAGCGGCACGGTTCGAAAGGTCGCGAATCTCGGCGAAAGTGAGCGTTCGCCCGAGGAAGTTGGCCGCCGGGCGCGCCCCCCACCGCGTCCCGGCCTCGTCGATCAGTTCGAAAAGAGGGCGCGCCTCGAAGGTCTGATGCCAGTCGACGTCCCGCGGATAGTTGCGTAGCCACGGATATCGCCGAAGATCATTCGGACCAAAGTCATTCGCTTCGGCGGCCGAGGGCATCCGCGGGCTCTCCTCCTGGATCGGCTGGCGTGTAGCCGCCGTCGGAACAACTTCGGCGTGACCGCCTGCGACTATTCAACACAGAATCGGGGCGCAATGCCAGCGTGCAAGTGCGCGGGTGTAAAGGCTATTTGGCGCCTGCCGGAACAACTATATCTACGATCCGCATGCGGTAGGATTGGATGTCGTTTACGGTTATGAGCGACCCATGCTTGCCCTACGCGCATCGTTGCTCTAGCTAGAGGCCATCGACAAGCTCCCGTGCGCATGCAACTCACGGGGCGGGAGAGTAAAATGGACGACACAGCGACCAAGATCGTCGACATCCTCAAGAAGCACATGAAGGAGCCGCGGGACGACATCGGTCTCGAGACGGCCCTCGCGGATCTCAAGATCGAGTCGATCGATCTCGCCATGATCGTCTTCGAGCTCGAGGATACCTTCGGCATTGAGATCCCCTACAACGCCAACGACACGGACGAGGCAGCCGCCTTCAAGACGGTGGGCTCGGTCGTGGAGCGCGTGAAGGAAGTCATCGCTTCCACCAAGGCGTCCGCGAAGGCCTGACCAGAGCTGGCTCGCGGCCCCGGTCGAGAGCACGGCTGAAATCGACAGCTCTCCGGTCCGGGGCATCAGCATGCTGCCGGGCCGGTGTCTTGTGTAAAGGATCGTGTCTTGAAAGACGGAGCGAACACCCGGCGCCGGGTCGTGGTGACCGGCACGGGAGCCGTGACGCCCATCGGGCTCGATGTGAATGAGATGTGGGGGTCCATGCGGGCCGGCCGCTGCGGCGTCAAGCCGATCGAGAACTGGCCGCTCGACGACCTCTATATCAAGATCGCGGGCGAGATCCGCGATTTCGATCCCGCAAAGCACGTCGGTAGCCGCAAGATTCAGTACGGTGACCGTTATTCGTGGTTTGCAGGCCGCGCCGCCGACGAGGCCTGGAGCCAGTCCGGGCTCGCCAATCCCTATCCGGAGCCTTACCGCGCCGCCTCCATCGTGGGCTCCGGCGCGGGTGGCTTTTCGACCATCGAGAGCGCCTACAAGGACTTGTTCGTCCATCACAAGAAAGCGACGAACCCGCTCACGCTGCTGCGCATCATCGGCTCGTCCGCCTCGGCCCACGTCGGCATCGAATACGGAATCAAGGGGCCGACGTTCGCCACCTGCTCGGCTTGCTCGACCGCGACGCACGCCATCGGCATCGGCCTCGACTACATTCGCAACGGCGTCGTCGATGTCGCCGTCGTGGGTGCGAGCGAGGCTGTCCTGACCTACGGCTCCATGCGCGTCTGGCAGGCCATGCGCGTGCTCTCGCCCGATGGCTGCTTTCCATTCTCGAAAAAGCGCAACGGCACCGTCCTCGCCGAGGGCGCCGGCATTCTTGTGCTCGAAGAATTCGAGCATGCCAAGGCGCGCGGCGCCAAGATCCTCGCCGAGGTCGTCGGCTACGGCATGTCGTCCGACAGCAAGGATATGGTGAACCCCGACGTCGAAGGTCCGCGCACTGCGATGCAGATGGCTATCGACGACGCCGGCATCCAGGCCTCGAACATCGACTATCTCAATGCCCATGGCACGGCGACGACACTGAACGACGCCAACGAAACGAACGCCATCAAGATGGTCTTCGCCGACCACGCCCAGAAGCTCGCCATTTCCTCGACAAAGTCGATGACCGGCCATCTTCTCGGGGCCGGCGGCGCCGTCGAGGCGATTGCCTGCATCAAGGCGATCGAGGAAGGCTTCGCGCCGCCCACCGTCAATCTCACCGAGCCGGATCCCAAGTGCGACCTGGACTACGTGCCCAATGAGGGCCGAGCGATGCCGATCCGCTACGCCATGTCGAACTCGTTCGCATTCGGCGGTCTGAACGCCGTCCTCGTCTTCGGTCCGCCGCCGGCATAAGGCCGACACATCGTCCCGCCTGCAGCGGGGCGGTACAGCGGTGGGTGGCGCTTGGCGCCACCCCCGATTTCAGCGCTTGCCGCGCTCCTTTTCCACGAACTCCCGGAACGCCGTCAGCGTCGCCTCGCTGACATGGTGCTCGATGCCCTCTGCGTCCACCTCCGCCGTCGCCGCGTCGACGCCGAGCGCCATGAGCAGCTCGACCACGAGCCGATGCCGCTCCCGCGCCTGCACTGCCATCTCCTGGCCGCGCTCGGTCAGAAAAATGGCGCGATAGGGCTTGGACGTCACAAGACCGTCGCGCTGCAGCCTCTGGATGGCGTTGTTCACAGTGGCGCTCGACACACCCAGGCGCTCGGCCAAGTCGACAAGGCGCGCCTCTCCCGTCTCGTTGATCAGGTCCCCGATCAGCTCGACATAGTCCTCGGCCAGTTCGCTCTGGTGCGCTTCGCGAACCTTCCTGAATCTTTCTGCCTCGGGTCGGTCGCCACGCTCGGTTTCCGCCAAGCTCACATCTCCTCGCCTACGAGGCCGCCTCTCGTCCTACTGCCACCATCGATGGCCCATGACAATAGATGGGGTACACCAAAGCCGTTGAGTGGGCGTGGAAATCCTTGCTGCTCGAGAAGGCGCCGGCCTTGGCTAGTCTGCGGCTGCCGCTGGCCGACGATCGAGGAATAAGTCCGGCAACCGCTCCGCCAGCGCCGCCGCCAGCCTGTCGAGATGATTTTCGGTCAGGGGGCGGATCTCGCCAAGGGCTGCAAGGAAGGTCGTTGGTGACAAAGCGGTCAAAGGGATGCTGCGCGCCCAATTTTGTTCTGTCAGCAGCGCCCGGTACTCCCGCTCCTCGTCCTTGAACGCATGCTGTTCCGGCGCCACGCCGACGACCGGTAGGCGCGCGCACACGGCCTCCGACATCATGCTGCTGGAGTCTTCCGTTGCCAGGACAGCCTCCGCCTCGGCGAAGAGCCGTGCCAGCGTTCCAGGCCCGGCCGTGCGGAAGTCGATGAACTCGGCGATCGCTCCCGATCGCTTGGCCGCCAGTTCGGCGAAATGGTCGCCGACCCAGTCCGGCGTCCGGCGCGAGCTCGACACGATCCAGCGTGTTCGATGGCTCCGCCAGCTCTCGCAGACGAACGCCGCCAGC
>JAWKWD010000031.1:0-22098 GCA_041397805.1 Hyphomicrobiaceae bacterium | reverse complement strand
AACAATCGATCGTTGCCGAGCGCACGCTGGCGCGAGGCCACGGGGAAGAGCTTGAAGCGATGGAAGTAGGCGTCGCGGTCGCCGGTCACGACCGGCATGGTCGGCCCCTCGGCAACGCTGGCACCCGAGACCAGGCACACCTCGTCGACGAGCCCTGCGGCAAGAAAGGCGTACCACACGGTCGGGCCCCCCTCGACCAGGAGGCGCGTCAGTCCGTTGCCGGCGAGCGTGGCGAGCAGGCCCTCAAGATCGAGCGAGCCACCATCCATGGACCCGGCATCGAGCAGCATGGCGTCGCCATGGACGGCATCGTCGTCCATGACGTCGAGTGCGGCAGCGACCCAGACCCTCGGCTTCGTCGCCCCCTGCCGGTAGACCTTGGCGGAGGGCGGCGTGCGAAGGCGGGTGTCGAGCACGATGCGGTCGGGCGAGCGATGAGCGAGGCCTGGAAGGCGGCAGGTGAGCGAGGGATCGTCGGCAAGTACGGTTCCGGCGCCGACAAGAATGGCGTCCGCCCGCGCGCGCAGGAGATGAGCGTAGGCCCGCGCCTCAGGGCCCGTCACCCAGACCGGGGCGCCGTCTCCCGCCGCAACTCGTCCACCGGCATCCAGCGCCATCTTGAGCTGGACGAAAGGCCGCTCCTCGGTCTGTCGCAGGATGTGTCCAAGCGTCACCCACCGCGCCTCCTCGGCGAGGTATCCGACATCGACCTCGATACCGGCCGCGCGGAGCTGGGCAAAGCCGCGACCCGAGACGATGGGATTGGGGTCGGGGATGGCGCAGACCAGCCGGCTGATCCCCGCCGTCACGAGGGCATCGGCGCAGGTCGGCACGCGGCCGGTATGGGCGCAGGGCTCGAGGGTGACGTACATCGTCCGGCCGCGAGCGCGCTCGCCTGCACGTTCGAGGGCCTGCTTCTCGGCGTGCGGACGTCCGCCCGGCTGGGTCCAGCCGCGGCCCATGATCTCGCCGGTCGCCTCATCGACGATCACGGCGCCGACGGACGGATTGGGCGCGGTGGTGCCGAGCCCGCGCCTCGCCATGCGCACCGCGATGGCCATCATCTCCGTATCGAGGCGTTTCCTTCGCAGCTCGGTCATCTTGGTCAGTGCTTGCGCTCTGCGGTGCCCGACAGCGCTCCGTCACCGGGTGGCAGGGCGACCTGGGGTGCGCTCGCGATCTCGCCCAGGACCTCCTGGAAATCCGCCGCCTCGCGGAAATCGCGATAGACGGAGGCGAAGCGCACGTAGGCCACCGCGTCGAGCCCGCGCAACGCCTCCATGACGAGCCCGCCGATCACGGAAGATGGAAGCTCGCTCTCGCCCATGCTCTCGAGCTGGCGGACGATGCCGGAGATCATACGCTCCACGCGCTCCTGGTCGACCGGGCGCTTGCGCAGCGCGACCTCGATCGAGCGGGCGAGCTTGTCGCGGTCGAAGGGCACGCGGCGGCCCGAGCGCTTGATGATGATGATTTCACGCAGCTGCACACGCTCGAACGTGGTGAAGCGCCCACCGCAATCCGGGCACACGCGTCGGCGGCGGATGGCGGCGTTCTCCTCCGTCGGCCGGCTGTCCTTCACCTGGGTATTCTCGCCCGAGCAGTAGGGGCAGCGCATCAAGCGTTCTCCATCGGGCACGTGCCCGTCTCAAACCCCGGCAGCGACCGCGGAGCGCGGAACCGAGGTCAGTTGTAGATCGGAAAGCGGGCGCACAGCGCTTTCGCCTGCTCCTTCACACGATTCTCGACCTGGGCGTCACCTGCTTCGCCATTGCGCGCGAGGCCGTCGAGCACCTCGACGATCATACGACCAATCTCGCCAAACTCGGCAACACCGAAGCCGCGCGTGGTTCCCGCGGGCGTGCCGAGCCGAATACCCGACGTCACGAACGGTGAGCGCTTGTCGAAGGGGACGCCGTTCTTGTTGCAGGTGATGTGGGCGCGGCCGAGTCCCAGCTCCGCTGCCTTGCCGGTCAGATCCTTGGCGCTCAGATCGACCAGCATCAGATGGTTGTCGGTGCCGCCCGCGACGATGTCGTAGCCGCCCGCCTTGACGGCCGCTGAAAGGGCCTTGGCGTTGTCCGCGACGGCCTGAGCGTAGACCTTGAACTCGGGGCGCAACGCCTCGCCGAACGCCACGGCCTTGGCGGCGATGATGTGCATCAGCGGGCCGCCTTGCAGGCCCGGGAAGACCGCCGAATTGATCTTTTTCGCAATCGCCTCGTCATTGCTGAGGATAAGCCCGCCTCGGGGCCCGCGCAGCGACTTGTGGGTGGTGGAGGTGACGACGTGGGCGTGGGGAACGGGCGAGGGATGCACGCCCCCCGCGACGAGGCCTGCGATGTGGGCCATGTCAACCATGAGATAGGCGCCGACCTCGTCGGCGATCTCGCGAAAGCGCTTCCAGTCCCAGAAGCGCGAATATGCCGTGCCGCCGGCGATGATGAGCTTCGGCCTGGCCTCGCGGGCAAGCTTTGCCACCGCGTCCATGTCGATGATCTGGTCCTCGCGCCGGACGCCGTAGGGCACGACCCGGAACCACTTGCCGCTCATGTTCACTGGCGAACCGTGGGTCAGGTGCCCGCCAGCGTTCAGGTCGAGCCCCATGAACGTGTCGCCAGGTTGCAGCAGCGCCAGGAAGACGGCCTGGTTCATCTGACTGCCCGAGGACGGCTGCACGTTGGCGAACCCCGCGCCGAACAGTTTCTTGGCGCGCTCGATGGCGAGGGTCTCGGCCTCGTCGACGAACTGGCAGCCGCCATAGTAGCGCTTGCCCGGATAGCCCTCGGCATACTTGTTCGTCATCACCGAACCCGCCGCCTCGAGCACCGCTCGCGACACGATATTCTCGGAGGCGATGAGCTCGATCTCGTGGCGCTGGCGATCCAGCTCGCGCTGGATCGTACCGAACAGCTCCGGGTCCGTCTCGGCGAGCGGGGCCGTGAAGAATGCGCGCGAGACTGCGGCCGACGTGCTGGCGGTCATGGCGGGGTTCCTATGCTGATCCGTGGCGCGGCATTACCATGGGGCCTGGGCGCGCAACAAGCTACGGATGCGTCATCGAAACGGCAATCCGGCCCTGCTCCGCCACGCGGGCGGGATTTGACGCCGGCTGGCCGCCGTGCCACGAGGCTGGCATGAGCAGCGAGCGACGTCCCCTCTTTTCCGAGGGCCTGCGGCGCGTCGACCGGCTTCGGCTGGGCACGACGGACATGCCCTGGCCTCTCGCCATCTCGAACGCCGCGGACATCCGGTGCCATTTCAAGCGCCGCCAGAGCGAAAACCCCGCCTTCTACGATGGCGAGGTGTATGTGCTGCGGGAAGCCTGGCAGTGCGGGCCCGAGGTCGAGGGATTGTTCAGCCTCGAACGCTTCTCCTCGTTTCTCTATTGGCGGGATGGGCTCGGCTCGGACGCAGCCACTCTCGACGGGTTCGGCACTGCCCTGGTACGCTCGTCGGAAGGGCACGTCCTCGCCGTCAGGGCGGCCTCCGACACGCTCAACTCGGGCCGCATCTTCCTTCCCGGCGGCTTCATCGATGCGCGAGACAGAGAGCCCGGCGGGCTCATCGACATCGACCGCAGCATTGCGCGGGAGCTGGCCGAGGAGACGGGTCTCAAGGTCGACGACCTGGCGCGGGTTCCCGGCTACATCGTCGGGCGTCGCGGGCGCCATTGCTGTTTCTGTGTCGAGTTCCGATCGGCGCTCGGATCACGAGATCTGAGGGAGCTCATGCTCGAGGGCGCCCGCAGAGACAAGGACGGTGAGCTCGCGGACGTGGTGATCGTCGCGCGTCGAGCCGACCTAGACAGCTACGATGTGCTCGATCATGCACGGCTCGTCATCGAAAGCGTCCTCAGCCACCGAGCGTGAACGAGAAGCGCTTGGAAGGGCGGGCGAATTCCGGCATTGTCCCGAGCCTCGACACAATCCGGACAGCCACATGCGATTGAAGTTCCACACTCTCGACGTGTTCACGACCAAGCGCTTCGGCGGTAATCCGCTCGCGGTGGTGCTCGAGGCGGATGCGCTCTCGACGGAGGCGATGCAGGCGGTCGCGCGCGAGTTCAATCTTTCGGAGACGGTGTTCGTTTCGAAGCCCGCCAACCCGGCGCATTCGGCACGCGTCAGGATTTTCACGCCGAACTCGGAAATTCCATTCGCGGGCCATCCGACGATCGGGACGGCGGTGTTGATGGGCGAGCTTCGAGCTCCGGCGCTCGGCGGCAGCCGCAATGCGCTCATTGCGCTCGAGGAGGAAATCGGCGTGGTTCGTGTCGGCGTGCGCTTGCCGGCAGGACAACAGCCTTTCGCCGAGTTCGACGCCCCGAAGCTGCCGCAGGACGTCGGCTCGGTGCCGGCCGTCGAGGACATCGCGTCCGCCATCCGCCTGATCCCGAGCGAGATCGGGTTCGAGAACCACAGGCCGACACGATTTTCCGCCGGTCTGCCTTATCACTTCGTTCCGGTGCGCAGCCTGGGGGCGATTGCGCGGGCGCGCCCTGATTCGGGTCGCTGGGAGCGCGCATTCGGCGCGACGGGCGCCGTTTATGTCTACTGTCGCGAGACGGAGCACAATTCCGCACATTTCCATGCACGCATGTTCGATCCCGGGCACGGCATCGCCGAGGATCCGGCAACGGGCTCCGCGGCGGCGGCCTTCGCCGGCGTTGTCGCCCGGTACGACGAGCCGCCAGGGGGCGAGCACCGCTATTCGATCGAGCAGGGCTACGAGATGGGCCGACCGAGCCTCCTCCAGCTTTCCCTGGTTATGAATGATGGCCACCTCCAAACGGTCAGGATCGGTGGACATGCGGTGCGCGTTTCGGACGGTGAAATCGAGGTGTGAGCGGCGGACACATGACGTTGGCCGTGTATCCATGGTGATCGCGCACTACTTCAAGACGCCCGGCCGAAGCATGAAAACTGTCTGATCCGGTTCTCTTTTTGCAGTACGTTGCACTTTCACTTCGCAAACGATCAAGGGCGGGGCGCGCCGAAGCCGGCGGCCAGGTGAATAGCTCACCGTCGTGGTTAGAGGATTGGTCGTTCGTCTGGCTTTCAGCACAATGCAATTCGTGCCATTCTGTCGCACTCAAGCCAGAGCAGGATTTCTTCCGCGAGGCTTGGACCAAAGCAAGAAGCTTCACGTGCCATCGGGCCAAGATGCGGGATTTTGGCCATGCCAGATATTTTTGTCAGCTATAGACGTGACGATAGCCGCTGGTCGGCTGGTCGTATCAACGACAGACTCGTTTCTGCATTCGGCGCAAAGCGCGTTTTCTTCGATGCACTGACAATCGAGCCTGGCGCTGATTTTCATCAGGTGATCGGCGAGAGCGTCGGCGAATGTCGGGTTCTCATAGCGGTAATAGGCCCCCACTGGCTCAGCAATCTTCGTGCCCGGGCCAGTTCAGACGGCGACTTCGTTTGCGTGGAAATCGCAGAAGCGCTTCGGCGCGGGGTGCGGATCGTGCCCTTGCTGATCGACGGAGCGATGCTGCCGACAGAAGACGACCTGCCGGCGGAATTGAAGGGATTGGCGCGGCGGCATGCGTTGTCGGTTACGCACGAGCGTTGCCCAAGCGAAATCGACCGTCTCGTCCGCTTCCTGCAGGACTTCCTCGGATATGACGCGAGCGGGGCGGCCGGCGCCTGTGCGGAAGTGGGGAGCAGCGTCGTCAGAAGCCCCGGCCGCCCCGTTGGCCCGCTGACCGAAGGGCGCCTGTTCCGCGACGCCGATTTCGCTCCAGAGATGAAGGTCGTGCCCAAGGGGCAGTTCGTCATGGGCGCGGCAGCGCATCAGCACGCCGGGGATGACGACGAAGGGCCACAACACGAGGTCGCTGTGGGCGGGCTCATCGCTGTCGGGCGGTATGCGGTAACCGTCGCCGAGTACGAAGCCTTCGTCCGCGACAGCGGTTACGAGCCGGGCCAGCGCATCTTCACGTGCGAGGGCGGGCTGTGGCGCGAACGAGATGGACGCTCGTTTCGATTCCCTGGATTTCCGCAATCACCGCGGCATCCAGTGGTCGGGGTGAGTTGGGCGGATGCCGAGGCGTATTGCGCATGGCTGAGCGCGGCGACCGGGCACCGGTATCGCCTCCTTGCCGAAGCCGAGTGGGAATATTGCTGCCGCGCGGGTAGCGCGCTGGCGTTCGCTTGGGGGCCGCGTGCGGTGCGCGCGCGGGCCAACTACGATTTCGGCGGCGGTGGCAGCCGCGGCGTGCACACCTGGACTGGGACGGTGCCTGTCGACGCGTTCAATCCGAACGCCTGGGGACTTTACCAGATGCATGGCAATGTCTGGGAATGGTGCGAGGACGCCTGGCATGACAGCTATGAAGGGGCGCCGCGGAACAGCTCTGTCTGGGAGGGCGGCGATCAGAGCCTGCGTGTCCTGCGCGGTGGCTCGTGGATGAGCGTGCCGACATTGCTGCGCTCCGCTGCGCGCAATCGCGAGCGCCCGGCGACCCGCATGAGCACGGTCGGATTCCGCGTAGCCCACACCCTGGCAGAGGCTTGAAGGTGTCGATCAGGATCGGAGGATGGCCATCACGATCTCGTCGTGAAAGACGCCGTCGATCAGAACGTGGCGGCGCTTGACTCCCTCGAGCTCGAAGCCGAGCTTGCGGTAAAGAGCTGCCGCCCGCTCGTTGTGCGAGAAGACGCCGAGCTCGATCCGCTCCAGACCATAGGACCAGCCGGCTTCGAGTGCCGCCCCGAGCAGCCTGGCGCCGAGCCCCTGCCCCCTCCACCTCGGTGCCAGCCCCATGCCAAGCACGCCCACGTGAGCAGAGACGTGCCGCACGCTGGGGGTCGCATCGCACCAACCGACGACATCGCCATCCCGCGTGACAGCCACAAGATGCGGCGATTGCCTTGTGATGTTGCCGATGACGAAGGCCCGGGTCTGCTCGAGTGGCGGCGGCTCGAGAAATGCAAGATAGCGCCGCTCGCGCGCTACGCCTGCGAGACATGCGTGGTAGCCGAGAATGTCAGGCTCGCAAATCTGGCGGATCTGAGCGTCCATGCGTCACCCCTTTTTGCATCTTGTGGCTCGTCGTACCTGGACGGGTCGCTGGCGGGGCCAAATTCATGGCATGCGGTGTGTGTCAGGCTTGGGAGATCCGATGTTGACGAGCCGTGATGGAGAGGCTGCGGCCGGCATCGAAGCTGCGCTGAGGGCCGGTGGGACACGGTGCAGAAATGACAAACGGGGCGGACGATGTGAGCAAAGCTTCGTAGGCGTGCTTGGCTCCTTTTGAGCGCGTCGGCGTCGGTCTTATGAGCTAAAGCCGCTGAACTCGCGAAGGTGTGCGAAGTGATAGGCCGGGCAATCCCGTGCGGCGCTCGATGGGACGTTCGTCACGTAACACCCGTTGAGGCTCTCCGCTATAGCCGCTGTCAGGGTTCTCAACTCGGGGCGCAGTCACATGGACCGCCGGGCCTGAGCCCGGCGGTTTGGATTTATTGTTTCAGTTCTTCGCCTTGTCGACCAGGGCGCCTTGCTTGATCCAGGGCATCATGGCGCGGAGCTTGGAGCCGACCTCCTCGATGCCGTGGGCGTCGTTGAGGCGGCGCGTCGCCTTGAACTTCGGCTGGCCGGCCTTGCACTCGCGGATCCACTCGGAGGTGAACTGGCCGGACTGGATGTCCTTCAGGACGCGGCGCATCTCGGCGCGCGTCGCGTCGGTGATGATGCGCGGGCCCGAGACGTACTCGCCGAACTCGGCGGTGTTCGAGATCGAGTAGTTCATGTTGGCGATGCCGCCCTCGTAGATGAGGTCGACGATCAGCTTCACCTCGTGCAGGCACTCGAAGTACGCCATCTCCGGAGCATAGCCCGCCTCGACCAGCGTCTCGTAGCCGGCGCGGATCAGCTCGACCAGGCCGCCGCAGAGCACGACCTGCTCGCCGAAGAGGTCGGTCTCGCACTCCTCCTTGAAGGTCGTCTCGATGATGCCGGCGCGCCCGCCGCCGATCGCCGACGCGTAGGAGAGGAACAGGTCGTGGGCGTTGCCGCTCTTGTCCTGATGAACCGCGATGAGGCAGGGCACGCCACCGCCGCGCTGGTATTCGGAGCGGACCGTGTGGCCGGGGCCCTTCGGCGCCACCATGCCGACGTCGAGATCTTCACGCGCCTCGATCAGATTGAAGTGAATGTTGAGGCCGTGCGCAAACATGATGGCAGCACCCTGCTTCATGTTGGCGGCGAGGTGGTCCTTGTAGATGTCGGCCTGCAGCTCGTCCGGCGTGCACATCATCATGACGTCGGCCCACTTGGCGGCTTCGGCCACCTCCATGACCTTGAAGCCCGCGGCCTCGGCCTTCTTGACGCCGGCCGACGATTTGCGGAGCGCGATGACCACTTCCTTGACGCCGGAATCGCGCATGTTCTGCGCGTGCGCGTGGCCCTGGCTGCCGTAGCCGATGACGGCGACCTTCTTGGACTTGATCAGGTTCACATCGGCATCGCGATCGTAGTAGACGCGCATCGTACGCTTCCTTCCCTGGTTGAGGCTCAGTTACCGGCCCTGGCCGGTGCATTCCCCGCGCGATAGAGCGCAAGAAACTGGTTTGTCGCAAGCTTTGCATCGTGTGCGACCTGGGCTTGCGTCAGCTTCAGCCGGTCACCCAGCAGCAGCCTGATCTGGACGTCGCGGCCGACGAGACCGAAGAAGGTGCGAAAAGCGGTCTCGGTGTCGTCGAAGGACAGGAGGCCGGCGTCCCGGGCGGACTCGAGCAAGGGCTTCAGCCGCTCACCGATGGCAAAGCGTCCGTTGGCGAGAACGATCTGGCCGAGGTTGCTCCTGCCCGTGGCTGCGTGACTGACCGCGACGCGATTGAGCGCAATCGACGTGCGCGACGAAATCACCTTGAGCCAGGTGGCGGCGAACGCCTCGAGACTGGAGCGCAGCGTCCCGGCGTCGAGACGCGCACCGTCATAGGTGCCTGCCCGGACTTTCGAGGCCTGCCATTGGACCGTTGCCGTCAGCAGGCCGTCGCGGTCGCCGAACCACTTGTAGAGGGTTTCTTTCGAGCAGCTCGCACGGCGTGCCACCGCGGACATGGTGAGAGCGTCACTGCCTTCGGCCAACAGCTCGAGCACGGCGTCGAGCACCTCCCCGCGCCGGGCCTCTGGATCGCGGCCCGCACGCGTTGTCGTATCCGTCTGCGCCGTGCCCGACACTCAGCTTGCCTCGTGAGACCAATTGGGAAGCGTACCGTACCGTACGTTACGGCGCTCTGGTACAGCACGCGCCTCGTTGTTGGCAAGGTGAATTGTGCGTTGGATGCGGCGGACGGCCGAGAGGGAGAACCATACGGCTGGACAGCATGACAATCGCCCCGCGACATGCCGGAGACCCCGGTCAGCTCGTCCGAGAACGCAGAATGGCCGCCTCGTCTGCGATCGCCTGCGCGAGAAGCCCCACGACATAGGACGCGAGGCTGCGCGCCACCTCCAAGTGGAAGCGGTCGGCTGCCCGTCGCCAGAGAACGATCTCGGCCTTGGCGAGAAGCGTGCGGGTCGCCCGATCGACGGGGAAGGCGTCAGGATCGAGCGGCAGAGGACAGCCCGTGGCGAGCACGGCCTCGCAAGCTGGACCTTCGACGACGATGCCGGCGTTGCGATGGGTCACGTCGACCAGTGAGATGGCGGCGCCCTTGGCAGACTCCGAGATGCGCGCGGAGAGCCAAGGATCGCAATCGGCGCCCGCCAGGAGCAGCCATTCGTCCGGCCCGAGGCGGAGTGCGCTGCAGCCGTCAGCGGCGGTCGCGGTGTTGATGCGGCCGGACAGCGCGGAGCCGAGCGCGCCCATCAAGGCGTCGCGGCCGTCCGCACCTGTACGCAAGACGAGGCGGCCGGTCATGTCGGCCTCGATCACGCGCGCAATTCCCTCCGACGAGGGCAACTCGAGGCCGGCGACCGGCGATGCCACGGCGCCCAGGGTCGGAACGTCGGCCAGCGGGTCAGACATGGAGCAGCGTCCCCTTCGGATCGTGGAAGATTGGCGGCACGATCCGGACACGTCGCGCGCCGCGTTCCATCGGGGAATAAAGCTCCTCGCCGATGCGCGTTCGTCCCCCCAACACGAGAGCGAGCGCGATGGGGAGTCCGAGCGTCGGGCTCATGTAGGACGATGTCACATAGCCCGAAGCCGGAGTGCCGGGCGGAGGGTCGGGCCGCTGCGTCAGCTGGGCCCCTTCCTCCAACTGGCCGCCGTCATCGACGCAGGAGAGGCCGACGAGCTGCAGACGGTTCGGATCCTGCATGTCGGGACGTGTGAGCGAGCGCTTGCCGACGAAATCGGGCTTGCTCGCGCCGGTGGGAAGACCGAGGTCGCCGGGCGTTACCGTACCATCGCTCTCCTGGCCGACGATGATGTAGCCCTTCTCGGCGCGGAGCACGTGCATCGCCTCTGTGCCATAAGGTGCGCCGCCCAGTGCTTCGGCCCGCGTGAGGAGCTCGTCCCAGACAGAGCGGGCGTGGCCGGCCGGGACATTCACCTCGTAGCCGAGCTCGCCCGTGAAGCTGACACGGAAAAGGCGCATCGGTACGCCGAAGATGCGACCTTCGGCGAGGCCCATGTGCGGCAGGATCTGCGACGAGAGGTCCACGTCCTCGATGAGAGGGGCGAGCAGCTCGCGCGCCTTCGGCCCCTGCACCGCGATCACCCCCCAGGCTTCGGTGACGGACGTGAGCCAGCACTGGAGGTCGGTGAACTCGGTCTGGAGGTAGTCCTCCATGTGGGCCAGCACGCGGGCTGCGCCGCCGGTCGTCGTCGTCACATGGAAACGGTCCGGGGCCAGACGCGCAACGATGCCGTCATCCATGACGAAGCCGGCCTCGCTCAGCATGACTGCGTAGCGGCAGCGACCGACCGGCAGCCGAGCGAGCGCGTTGACGTAGAGGCGGTCGAGAAATGCTGCAGCGCCAGGACCGACCACCTCGATCTTGCCGAGCGTGGTCGCATCGAACACGCCGACGCTGGTGCGCACGGCGCGGCATTCGCGAGCCACCGCGGCATGCATGTCCTCGCCCGTCCTCGGGAAGTAGCGGGCGCGCTGCCACTGACCGACGGCTTCAAAGATCGCGCCGCGAGCACGTGCGGAAGGATCGATCGGCGTCAAGCGCAGAGGATCGAACAGATCGCCCCGACAACCGGCAGCGAGCGCGCCGAACGAGACCGGCGTGAAGGGCGGCCGGTAAGTGGTGTGACCAAGAGCACCGAGATCGGTATCGAGAGCGCCAGCCACGACGCCCAGCGCATTGACATTGCTCGTCTTGCCCTGATCGGTCGCCATACCGCTCGTGGTGTAGCGCTTGACGTGCTCGATCGAACGGAAGCCCTCGCGCGTCGCGAGACGGATGTCCTTGCTGGTGACGTCGTTCTGGAAATCAACGAAGGCGCGCCCTTTGGCAATGCGGACCGAGCGCGTTTGTCCGATGGTCTCGCCGCCGAGCTCGTTTCCTGCGTCCGCCAGGGGCGCGCGGGGCTTCGCGGCGGTCGCACCAGTGGCGCGCGCGGCGGCCTCTCCGGCCGAGTGCCCGCTCGCAAGTGCCGCGCGGACAGTGCCACCGGTCTGAGAGGCAGCCCCCGCGATGCGCACGTGCTCGAGTCGCGAGACCGGCATCAGTGCCTGGTGGTCTTCGCTCCAGGCGAGCTTGCCGCGCAATTGCGAAAAGAGGTGCAGCGTCGGCTGACGCCCGGCCGACATCGCCAGCACATCGCAGGGAATGGTCTCACGCGCAGACTTGGCGTGCGCAATGTCAATGCCTGAGACGCGATGACGGCCGCGCGTTCCGAGGACCACGGCGCCGGTCGTGACGGCAAGCCCCGACGCCTCGGCGAGGTTCAAAGCCGCGCGGCCGGGCGCGTCGCGGACATCCACCAGGCGCGCGACCGGAACTCCGTGGCCCATCAGGTCGACGGCGGCGGCGTATCCTTCATCCGAGGCGGTGACGACGACGGCGGTGGTGCCGGCGAGCACCGCGTAGCGGTGGAGATAGGCCGTGACGGCACCCGCGAGCATGATGCCGGGCCGGTCGTTATCCGGAAAGACGAGCGGGCGCTCGATGGCGCCGGTTGCAAGCACGATCTCCGCGGCGCGCACTTGCCAAAGTCGCTCGCGCGGCAGCGCTGCATCGGGATCTTCCAGATGATCGGACAGCCGCTCGACGAGCCCCATCATCCGGTCGGGATAGGCGCCGAACACTGTCGTGCGCGGCAGGAGGCAAACCCGTTCGAAGGCAGCGAGGCGGAGAAGCACCGAAGACAGCCACTCCCACGCCGGCACGCCCTCGACGGCGACGTGGGTCTCGGACAGGAGAGAGCCACCAAGCTCCGCCTGCTCGTCGGCGACAATGACGCTGGCCCCGGCCTCGGCAGCCGCCAGCGCGGCCGCAAGGCCCGCCGGTCCGGCACCCGCCACCAGCACATCGCAGTGGGCGTAGCGCGCCGAATAGCGGTCGGGATCGGCGACGGCGGGTGCGCGGCCCAATCCGGCCATGCGCCGAATGGCAGGCTCATAGACTCGCTTCCACGCAGCACGGCCGGCCCGGCCGAGCCTCTTGGGCCCCATGAAGGTCTTGTAGTAGAACCCGGCGGGAAAGAGCTCGCTCAGGCGGTCGTTGACGCTCGCAGCGTCGCGCTCGAGGGACGGCCAGCGATTCTGGCTTTCAGCCGCCAGCCCCTCGTAAAGTTCGACCTCGGTCGCGCGCAAGTTCGGTGTGACCCGGCGCCAGTCGCGCTTGATGGTGACGAGTGCGTTGGGCTCCTCGGAGCCCGCCGCCAGAATGCCGCGGGGGCGGTGATACTTGAACGAACGGCCGACGAGGTGGACGCCGTTGGCCAGAAGCGCGGAGGCGAGCGTGTCGCCGGGGCGACCGGAGTAGGCCTTGCCGTCGAACGTGAAATTGAGGCGGCGGGTGCGCTCGATGCGCCCGCCCGTGGCCAGACGAAAGCGTTCCTCCGTCGCTGGGATCCGGTCTCGCATCAGCGGCGGGCCTCCCCGGCCTCGGGATCGGGGCGCGGCTCACCCGGCTTATAGGTCGCGGCAATACGGTCGCTCACGGTGTGGCGCAAGGCATTGAAGAACCGACCGCAGCCGTGCGCGTGATGCCAGCGCTCGGCATGCCAGCCCTTCGGATTGGTGCGCATGTAGAGATATTCGGCCCAGGCCGCATCGGTTTCGCCCATCGGATCGGCCGCGCGCGTCACGTGCGCCTCGCCGGCATAGCGAAATTCCACCTCGGGGCGCCCCTCCTCGCAGAAGGGGCAGCGGATCAACAGCATGGGCAAGCCTCGTCCATCAATAGGGCGTCCCGTCCTTGCGAAAGTACCGGAAAACGCCGTCGGGGCCGTGCTCCCCGTAGAGATCGACATCCGGATAGGTGGCCTTGTCGGGTGTCTTGTCGCCGACAACGAGGAAGACGACGTCCTTGTCGGTCTCGTTGATCAGGCGGTGGGCATCTCCGGTGCCTTTCGGGAAACCGACCCACGTGCCCGGTTGCAGCTTCTCGCGGCCGGCGTCCGTTTCCAGTGTAATCTCGCCTTCCATGACGAGCACGATCTCATCCTGCGTCGCATGCGCATGGCGACAGGACGATTGCCCGCCCGGCTCGATGCGCACGAGATTGACACCGAAGTTCTTCAATCCCGCGAATTCCGCAAGCCGGCGGGCATGGCGCTTCATGTTGAGCGCACGATAGGGCTCCGGATAGCCGGTCGCGTTGCTTTCCGGCACGTCCTCGGGGCGGAAAACCTTCGAGCCTCTGGCCATGGTCTCAACTCCGTCGCTTTCTGCTCCGCCTCAATGCGATACGGCCGCGGCCGCCGCCTCGTCGATCAGCCGGCCCGTGGTGAAGCGCTCAAGCGTGAAAGGCGCGGCGACCGGATGCGGCTCGTCGCGCGCGATGGTCGCGGCGAACACATTGCCCGAGCCCGGGGTCGCCTTGAAGCCGCCCGTGCCCCAGCCGCAGTTGACGTAGAGACCAGTCACGGGCGTACGTCCGATGATCGGCGAGCGATCGGGCGTGACATCGACGATACCGCCCCAGCTTCTCAGCATGCGCAGGCGGCGCGTAACCGGGAACAGCTCGGCAATGGCCTCGATCGTGTGGCGTGTCACGTGCAGGCCGCCCGTCTGGGAATAGGACGTGTAGGCGTCTGTGCCGGCGCCGATGACGAGCTCGCCCTTGTCGGATTGCGACATGTAGGCGTGGACCGTATTCGACATCACCACGCACGGCATCACAGGCTTCACAGGCTCCGACACGAGGGCCTGCAAGGGGAAGCTCTCGAGCGGCATGCGGACGCCGGCCATCTCCATCAATACCGACGTGTGTCCTGCGGCAACGATCCCGACGCGGCGGGCCTTGATGGCGCCGCGCGTCGTCTCGAGGCCGGTGACGCGACCTGCCTCGTTGCGGTTGATGCCGATGACCTCGCAATTCTGGATGATGTCAACGCCGAGACGATCGGCGCCACGCGCATAGCCCCAGGCCACGGCATCATGGCGCGCCACGCCGCCCCGCCGCTGGAGCGCGGCGCCGAGAACCGGATACCGCAAGCGGGGGTCGATGTTGAGGATCGGGCAGACGGCCTTGGCCTCGGCGGGGGAGAGCCACTCGTTGTCGATGCCGGCAAGACGATTGGCGTGAACGTGGCGCTTGAAGACGCGGATGTCGTGCTCGTCGTGGGCGAGCATCATGACGCCGCGGGGCGAATACATGACGTTATAGTTGAGCTCGTGGCTGAGGCCGTCCCACAGCTTCATGGCGTGCTCGTAGAGCGCCTCCGATTCCTCGCAGAGATAATTCGAGCGAATGATCGTGGTGTTGCGGCCGGTGTTGCCACCGCCCAGCCAGCCCTTCTCGAGCACGGCGACGTCGGTGATGCCGTGCTCCTTCGCCAGGTAATAGGCCGTCGCGAGCCCGTGCCCGCCGGCGCCTACGATGACGACATCGTAGGCGGACTTGGGCTCGGGGTCGCGCCATTGGCGCGGCCAATGGCGGTGGCCGCCAAGCGCCTGACCGACCAAGGCTGGGAAGGAAAAACGCATCGCCTCACACCGTGAGCTTGAAGTAGGTCGTCGTCTCCATGTCCTCGCCATACCAGCAGGTGATGGCCGCCTCGCGCGTCCCGATGTACGTGATGCGGCCATCCTCCTGGGTCATCGGGAGGTCATGGCCGGGCACGACGAGGCTCCCCGGCTTCTTTCGCCAGTGGCCCCAGATCATCTCGATCGTCGACCGGCTCACGGCGGCGTCATAGGTCATGTCGGTGGTTCCCGAGACGAGCTCGGCGCGGTTCTTGGCTGCATCGCCGGTGAAGATCACGTCCTTCTCCAGGCCCTTCATGACGAAGACGAGGCAGCCCGGCGTGTGACCGGGCGCGATGTGCGCCGTGATGCCGGGCAAGACTTCCTCGCCGTCGTGGGCGCGGACGAGCGTCGGCCACTTCTCGAGACGCTCGACGTAGAGTTCGGGCACGGGCGTCTCGCCCCAGGGTTGCTTCAGCGCCCAGTCGAGCTCGACCTCGCCCAGCACGATGCGCGCCTGACGGAAGAGTGGCCAGTTGACCGAGTGATCCCAATGGGAGTGCGTGAGCAGGAGGTCGGTCACATCGGCGGGCTTCAGGCCATGACGCGCGAGGCCGTCGATGACCAGTGTGCGCATCGAGAATGTGCCGCAATCGATCAGCGCCACCCGCCCCTGCCGGCGCAGCAGCACTACGCTACTCCAGCCGAGCCCCCCATGGCAGACGCTCTTGCCCGGGAACCCCTGCACGAGAATATGGAGCTCCCAACCGTCGAAGCGCATTTCGTCCTCCACCCGCTTGCCCTCTCGGGCGCAACCTAGACGACAGCACCACGCCCGAGCCAGTGGCAATTCCAGGCTTTTCGTCGCGTGGCTTAACGATCTCTACAGCGTGGCCGCAATGGCAGGGCTTCGGCCGGCTCGCCATTGTGGCTGATGCACTTGGAACCATTCCGTACCTCCCCAAAGGCTAAGAGCCAGGGGCTCCGGTCGCACCCGGATTGGCGGGATTGACGAGCTGTGGCTATCCTCAGGCGGGACAAACCCGCCGGAGACTGCTGCCATGTCCGCCAGCCAGACCATCGCCAATCCAGTCCTCGAAGCCATGCGTGCGGACAAGCCCGCATTCGGCCTCTCGGTCAGGGTCGTGCGCGGTCCTGAAATTGCCCGGATCGCACGAGCGAGCGGTCATCAGTTCCTGTTCATCGACGGCCAGCACGGGGTGTTCAACGCCGAGACGGTCTGCAACATCGCCAACGCGGCGCTCGCCGTCGGCGTGGCGCCCCTTGCCCGGGTGAAGAGCCTCGCCGATCCCGATACGCCGATCCTGCTCGACAACGGCGTATCGGGGATCATCTTCCCGGACATCAACACGGCAGAAGAAGCCAAGCGCGCGGTCGAGATCTGCCGCTTTGCGCCGATGGGCAAGCGATCGGTCGGCGGCAACTTCCCCCAGTTCGACGGGCGGGCCGTTCCTGCGTCGGAGGCTGTCCCTGCCCTCAACGCCTCGACGGTGGTCGTCGTCATGGTCGAGACGGCGCGCGGCCTCGAGAACATCGAGAAGATCGCGGCCGTGCCGGGCATCGACGTCGTCCACATCGGCACCAACGACCTGATGAGCGACCTCGGCAAACCCGGGCAGCTCGACGACCCAGCCGTCTCCGACGCTCTCGACCGGGCGATTGCGGCCTGCAAGGCAGCCGGCAACTACGCCGGCTGTGGCGGGATCCGGGATACAGCCAAGCAGGCCCACTGGATCCGGCGCGGCATCCGGTTCCTGTCGACCCAGACCGACATCGCGCTGCTACACGCCGGCTCCAAGGCCTGGATCGACGCCGTCAACGGCGCGCTCGCCAAGGGCTGAGCGGGTGCGTCATGTGATCACGCGGACCGGCTTGCCGGCGAGCCAGGCCTCTATCGCCTCGACAGTACCAGGGAAGAAGAGCTTGTAGGTCTCGGCGGTGACGTAGCCGAGGTGCGGGGTGAGGAGCGCCCGCGGCTCCTTGCGCAAGGCGTCGGCGGCGGGGAGCGGCTCCACGTCGTAGACGTCGAGACCGGCGCCGGCAATGCGTCCCTCCTTCAGAGCCGCCGCCAGGGCGGCGCCGTCGACAATCGGTCCGCGCGAGGTGTTGACGATAAACGCCGTCGGCTTCATCAGGCCCAGCTCGCGTGCACCGACGAGGCCGCGGCTGCGCTGCGACAAGACGAGGTGAACCGAAAGGAAGTCCGAGCGACGAAAGAGTTCGTCCTTCTCGACGCGGGCGACGCCCTTCTCGGCGGCACGCTCGTCCGTGAGGTTCTGGCTCCAGGCGATAAGGTTCATGCCGAACGCCTTGGCGAAAACGGCGAGCTGGCTGCCGAGCTTGCCGAGCCCCAGGAGGCCGAGCGTCTTGCCGCGCAGGTCTTGCCCAACTGTCGTCTGCCAGCGGCCTTCGCGCATGTTGGCGAGCTCGACGTGGAAATTGCGCGCCAGCCCGAGAATGAGGGCCATGGCCAGCTCGGCAGTGGCATGGCCGCCGCTCTCGGTGCCGCATACCGTGATGCCACGGTCCTTGCAGGCCGCCATGTCGACCGAGGCATTGCGCATGCCGGTTGTGACGAGAAGCTTCAGGTCCGGAAGGCGCTCGAGAAGCGTCTTCGGGAACGGCGTGCGCTCGCGCATGATGGCGACGACGTCGAAACCGGCAAGTGCGCGCGCGGCCTCGTCCTGGGTGACGAAGGGCTTGTCGAAGACGACAACGTCGTGCGCCGCTTGCAGGCGGGACCAGTCGGCATAGGCAAGTGCCACGTTCTGGTAGTCGTCCGTGATGGCGATGCGGGCCATTGGCTGTCTCCTGCGGCGGTAGAACGCGCGAGCCATCGCTGCTGCGCGGGGGTCAGGCACAGACTTCACCATTTTCGCGAGCGGTCGGCAAACCGCGGTCGTCGCAGCCCTTGTGTGGAAGGCGTGGGTCCCTATCTCTGGATGTGACCACTGACGGAGGACTCGTTGGCTGTCATAGACAAGGAAGCCCGCTGGACGTCGCCCCGACGCGAGACAGAGCGTCTGAGCATCGCCGAGGCCGATGCCGCGTATCGGCGCGTCGAGGCGCTGGCACGCGCAATGGACTCGGTGATCACCATCCCAGGCACCGATTTCAGGGTCGGCTTCGATGCCCTGATCGGCCTCGTTCCAGTGGTTGGCGATGTCGTTTCGCAGGTCATCTCCAGCTACATCATCTGGGAGGCGCGCCGGCTGGGCGTCTCGCGCTTCACAATGGCCCGGATGGTCGGTAATTCGCTCGTCGACATGACGATCGGCGCCATCCCAGTGGTGGGCGACGCCTTCGACATGGCCTTCCGCGCCAACTTGCGCAATGTCGCACTGCTCAAGGCCGAAATGGAGCGACGGGGCCTCGGTCGGCCAACGATCGACCTCTGACGAAAATACCCGGCGCCGGGAAGACATGCCGAGCTCGGCGTACCGCCGGTGCGGCGACTTCACGGGGACTTATTGACACACCTCTCCTCGCCTGCAACCGTTTCCGGAAACCATAAAAGCCGGGAGTGAATGCGATGGCCAATGCGAAGGGCTGGGCCGAGCACACCGTCGAGGTGTCCGGTGCCAAGGTCTACCTGCAACGATCGGGCAAAGGCGCGCCGATCCTCGTTCTCCACCACGACATCGGGACGCTGGACTCGCTCGCCTTCTACGACGAGCTCGCCAAGAGCCACGATGTCCTCATTCCACACTATCCGGGCTGGGGACGCTCGCCGCGCCTCGAATGGATGCGCCATCCGCGCGACGTCGCCGTCATCCTGCAAGGCCTGAGGGCCGAGCTGCAGCTCGGGCCCACGGCGCTGATCGGTCTCGGCTTCGGCGGGTGGGTCGCGGCCGAGATGGCCTCGATGGCGCCGCGTGAGGTGTCGAAGCTCGTGCTGGTCGGCCCCATGGGGATCAAGCCCGCCGAGGGCGACATCCTAGACCAGGCGATCATCTCCTACATCGACTACCCGCAGGCCTTCTTCCACGAGCGCAAAGTCTTCGAGGCGCACTACGGCAACGTCACGACGGATCAGCTCGAGGCGTGGGACATCGCCCGCGAGATGAGCTTCCGCATCGCCTGGAAGCCTTACATGTACAGCCAGACGCTGCCGCATCTGCTCGGTGCGGTAAAGGCGCCGGCCCTCATCGTGTGGGGCGAGGACGACAAGGTCGTGCCTGCCGCAACGGCAGGCCAGTTCAGGACGGCACTACCAAATGCGCGCGTCGAGATCGTGAAGGGCTCGGGGCACGCCGTCGAGATGGAAAAGCCGGCCGAGCTCGCGAAGCTCGTCGTTCCGTTCATAGCCGCGAAGTAGCCACTTTTTGCCCTTCCGGGAGGACCCCCATGCACCTCATGTATTTCACCGAACAGCCGATGGCAGCCTACGACGAGAAGGCCGGGCTCGAGTATGGCGCAACGGCTCTGACCTTCTCGAACAAGTACTTCGATCCGAAAGAGGGCGCCCGCCTCTATAACGAGTACCTCGACCAGTACATGCTGTGCGAGGAGGTGGGCATCGACGGCATCATGCTCAACGAGCATCACAACGCGCCGTTCTGCATGCAGGCCAAGACCAACATCTGCGCCGCCATTCTTGCCCGCATCACCAAGAAGGCGAAGATCGTGCTGCTCGGCAACCCGCTGCCCTTGGCCGAGAACCCGATCCGGCTCGCCGAAGAGCTGGCGATGATCGACATGATCTCGAACGGCCGGCTCGTGTCGGGCTTCGTTCGCGGCGGTGGCCAGGAGCAGCTCTCGGCCGGCGTCAACCCTGCCTACAACCGCGAGCGCTTCATCGAGGCGCACAACCTGATCGTCAAGGCATGGACCGAGCCGGGACCGTTCCGCTGGGAGGGCACGCACTACCAGCACCGCGTCGTCAATCCGTGGGCAGTGCCGCTGCAGAAGCCCTATCCGCGCGTCTGGGTGCCGGGCGTCATCTCCAAGGAAACCGTGATCTGGGCGGCGCAGCAGCGCTACCCCTACATCGCGCTCAACACGTCCATCGAGGACACCAAGAAGATCTGGGCTCTCTACGACCAGACAGCGGCCGAGTGCGGCTACGAGACGGGACCAGAGAACCGTGGCTACCTCGCGCGCATCCATGTCGCCGACGACGAGGCGACGGCCTTGAAGAACGCGCGCGAGTTCACGTGGATGCAGGGCGAGTTCACCGGGCTTGCACATCCCGTGTGGGCCAATCCGGCGGGCTACTTCTCGCCATCGGCCCGGCGCGGATTCGTCGAATTCGCGGTGGGGCGCTCGCAGAACCCGCGCGGCGCCATGACCTTCGAGCAGCAGCTCGAGTCCGGCATGATCATGGCCGGCACGCCAAAGCAGGTGCTGCCCCGCATCCGGCATCTCCTCGAGGAGACACGGCCCGGCATCATGGCGGTGTGGGCACAGGACGGGAAGGTGCCGCAGAAGGACCAGATGCGCTGCATCGAGCTGCTCGGCAAGGAGGTCTTCCCGCAGGTGCGCGAGTGGTCGAAGGAGCTGGGCCTCACCAGCCCCTTCGAGACCGACGCCCCGGTGCACATCAAGTACTCGAAGGACCTGAAGAAGAAGCCAGTGGCAGCGGAGTAGGGTTTGTGACCGGTCAGGCAGCCCGCAGGGCCGGTCCAGATCCGGGCGCCCGGGTATAAGGCCTGCTCAACGCGGCGGTTTCCGCATCGTCTCCCGGTGGAGGATGTAGAGGCCGCTGCCGATCACGAGCGCGCCGCCGGCGATGATGTACCTGTCCGGCAGGTTGCCCCAGACGACGTAGCCCAGGATCACGGCCCACACGATGCCGCTGTATTTCAGCGGCGCGACCACGGCTGCCTCCGCGTGCCGGTAGGCCTCGATGAGCAGGAACTGTCCTGCGCCGACGAGGCAGCCGGCGACTGCCATCAGCGCGAGATCGGCCCCGCGCAACGCCGACCAGCCGAAAACGGAGCTCAACGCCGACAAGGCGATGAGCGCGCTGTTCGAATAGAACATGATCGAGTTGGTCGTTTCCGTGCGGCTGAGCTTCCTCCCGACGATGTCGCGGAGGGAGGAGATCAGCGCTGCACCCAGCGGAATGAGGCCGAGCACCTGGAACACGCCTGATGTCGGCCGCAGCATGATGAGAACGCCGCAGAACCCGAGCAGGACAGCGGTCCATCGATGCCAGCCGATGCGCTCGCCGAGCATCGGGCCGGCCAAGGCCGTGATGAACAGCGGCCCCGAGTGCAGGATGGCAGCGGCATCGGCCAGCGGCAGCAGGATCATCGACAGCGCGATGCTCGAGCTGGCCACGGCGAAGAGCAGGGCGCGCGTGGCCTGCCCCCGAACGTTGGTGACACGCAGGCTTGCCCGGCCGCCATGCACTGCGATCATCACAGCCAGAGGCAGCATCGCGAAGATGGCGCGGATGCAGATGACTTGTCCTGGCGGATAAGTGGCGCCGAGCCATTTCGTCACCGCGTCGGCGCAGGTGAGCGCGAACAGGGACAGCAGCATGCATCCGATGCCCCGTGCGGAGCTTGTCGGCAGGGCAGCGGTCGCTGTCATGGCGTGCTGCCCACTGGCGACCGTCGCGAAGTCTCGGCCATCCTGCATTCCCTTGATGCCAGCATTGTCGATCCCTGCGACCCGCGCCGTCTTTACGACCGGCAAACGAGCTGACTGGTTCTCAGCCCCTCCATGAGAGCACAGTCACGGGCGTTCCGCGCCGGCAATTTCCGCCCTCCGGAAGTATTGCGTAGCAGGCATCGATCGGAACACACTTGGTCTCCGGCCAGGTCGCGCTCCCGCCAGACGAACTTCACTGGCGGGGCCGCGAGCCGTGCCGTCACCGGGCGAAAGCCTGCGTTGCGGCGGGCGCGCCGATTGCCGGCGAGCATGGGAAGGCATCAAGGAGCCCACGCGCCGTTTGCGCCGATGGGGCACCGAAAGCGTACGACCCGCCGGTTGCTGGTGGGCCTGGGAAATCATCAACGAGCCCACGCGCCTTCGGTTGCGCAAGTGGGCAACCGAAGGCGCGAACAAGATGACCTACGAC
>JAWKWD010000030.1:0-23575 GCA_041397805.1 Hyphomicrobiaceae bacterium | reverse complement strand
ATGTTTGACCGTCTCGGCACCCCATGGCGCGGCTGCGTCGAGGCGCGCTCTGCCGGCCTCGATGTCACCGACGACGCGGCCGATCCTTCAGCGCCCGCAACCCTTTTCGTCCCGATGTTCGCCCCCGACGAGCCGGATAGCATCAATGCAGGGGGAAACAGCTACCCGAACAACTACATCGCCGACGACGGCGGCACCTGCACGCCACAACCGATCGTTTGTCTCTCATACGACCGCCGCGGTCGCTGCACGAAATCGCAAAAGCAGCCGATCCCCGCAGCCGAGGCCCAGTCGCGCATCTGCAAGTACGAAGGCGCCCTCGTCTCCATGGGTGACCCGGGACCAAACTACATGTGCGACAGCGAGCCGATCCTTCCGCTGAGCTCAGATGCCGACCAGATCGAATCCAAGCTCTCCAGCCTTGTCGCCAAGGGCTCCACGAATATTGCGGAAGGCGTGATGTGGGGATGGCGCGTGCTTTCTCCAGGTGAGCCGTTCGCAGAGGGACGCGCCTACGGCGAGGCCAAGAACGAGAAGATCATGGTCGTCATGACCGACGGCGCCAACACCTACTCGTCCTACTCGAATCACAACAAGTCCTGGTACGCCGCGCACGGCTACGGCGCATCCGGCCGCCTCGGAACGTCCTATTCGTCCTCCGCTTATGTCTCCAAGATGAACCAGAAGACCACGACCGCATGCGCCAATGCCAAGGCTGCCGGAGTGAAGATCTACACCATCGCCTTCCGCCTCGAATCCGATCCGACCACTTTGTCTCTGCTCGAAGGGTGCGCGAGCCAGGCCACGATGGCGTTTCGCGCGGGCGATGGCGCCAGCCTGATTGCGGTCTTCGAGCGGATCGGCGCCGAGATCTCCAAGCTGCGCGTTGCCGGCTGAGCAACGCCCTGCTCCGGGATCTTCACTGCGAGAAGGAGCTCGGGCGCTACCTCAATGCAGCAGGGACGTGTCCGGACGGCTAGTTTTCAACTGCGCTCTGAGGACGGCCTGCTCGAGATCCGGAATGCGAATGTAACGCAATGATAGAAAGTGAAAATATATCCAGCAGCCGCGTGCTTCAGCATCTCACGCCACGTGGATAACCTGTAGAGGGCTCACGCTCGCGACGACCGTCACAGGCCCCTCCGTCGCCTCGTCGCCCCGAATCGTGCTCCGAAAGACGTGCCGGCACGGGTTGGTCGCCGGTAAAGGGGGTGCCCCGGATACACGGGGCAGTGGGGTAAGATGAAATTGTCTGTTCTGTGGCAAGTGGCGTCACGGCTGGCAGCAGCAGGCCTGGCTTGCCTGCTGATCATGATTGCCACCAGCGCGCCGTATGGGTCTTCTGCGCAAGCCGGTGGAAGCATCCGTCGAAGTGGCTACGAGGCCGAGTCATGGAGCGAGCATCGCTCTGTAATGACCATTCCGGCGGACGCCGCTCTTCCGGTCAATCGGCACATCACGATCGGCCTCGACAAATCGATGATGATCGAGCTGCCGACCGACGTCTCCGACGTTCTCGTATCGAATACCGAGGTCGTCGATGCTGTCGTTCAGACGCCGCGGCGCATCTACCTGCTTGCGAAGGACGTCGGCGAGGCCAACGCGTTCTTTCTTGGCCCGGGCGGAGCGAAAGTTCTCCTCGTCGAGATCATCGTGAAGCGCGACCTCGCCCAGTTGGACGAGATGCTCGCCCGCCTCATTCCCGGCTCGAAGATCAAGATCAACACTGTCGGCGCCAACGTCGCATTGACCGGCAGCGTGCTCACTCCGGCGGATGCCAATCGCGCCGCCGATCTCGCTACGCGTTTTTTGAAGCTGAAGGATGGCGTGGTGAACATGCTCACCGTCGCCTCGAAAGAGCAGGTGCTGCTCAAGATCAAGGTCGCCGAGGTGCAGCGCGATGCCATGAAGCGCATCGGTGTCGACGCCAACGCCCTCTTCAAGACCGGCGACTTCGCCTTCCAGAAGGTGATGCAAAACGCCTTCCCTGTCACCAGCCCTTCTGTTCCCATCGGAGCCGCGGGTTCGGTCCTGGCCACGGCGTTCCAGCGCGGCAACCAGAGTGTTCAGGCCTCGATCCAGGCGCTCGAGCGCGCCGGCCTCGTCCGAACCCTCGCCGAGCCGAGCCTCACCGCACTTTCGGGCGAAACGGCGAAGTTCCTCGCGGGCGGCGAGTTCCCGATCCCGATCGCATCCGTGGACAAGCAGGTCACCATCACCTTCAAGCAGTTCGGCGTTTCCACGACCTTCAAGCCCGTGGTCCTGGATGCTGGCCGGATCAGCCTGAACATCCAGTCCGAGGTCAGCGAGCTGTCGTCCGAGGGTGCAGTCACCGTCGCCGAGCAACTCACGGTCCCTGCCCTCAAGGTGCGCCGGGCGGAAACCACGCTCGAGCTCCCGTCCGGCGGCACCATCGCCATGGCCGGCCTCCTGTCCGATGAAACTCGCCAGAATGTGGAAGGAATTCCAGGTCTGAAGAGCGTGCCGATCCTGGGCGCCCTGTTCCGCTCGAACGATTACCGTCGACGTGAGACCGAGCTCGTCATCCTCGTCACGCCTTATATCGCCTCGCACATGCAGCCGGGCGAGGTGGCATCTCCCGAAGAGCATCTCATGCCGCCGAGCGATCTGCAGAGTCTCTTCTTTGGCGCCCTCAACCGCATCTACGGACGCCCTGGCGCCAAACCGCGTGGCCGCTACGAAGGAACGCCAGGCTTCATCATCGATTACCCCGGAGTAAAGGGATGACCGCGACCGTTGCCACAATAAGGTCGGCCAAGACGCTTGCACTCGTGGCCCTCGGCGTTCTCACGCTCTCCGCTTGCGGCGACTCGCACCGGCTGACGAGCGAGGAAGCCTGGATCGAGACGAGCGCCGCCAAGGCGCACCCGATCGACTTTGTCGGTCGCCGCGAATACCTGGACGTGGAGCTGCCGCCGAGCCGTCATGGCTTGAGCCGCAATCAATACGCCGACGTCTATCGCTTCGCGCTGCGCTACAAGCAGGAATCCACCGGCCGGCTTGCGGTCTCGCACGGCGGCGCGCGCTACGGCGGCGCGGCCGTGGCTGACGTGCGCCGCGCAATCGAGGAGGCCGGCATCGACCCCTCGCGCGTCGCCCGCGGCAAGTCAGGCGGCCGTCACTTGCTGACCCTGTCCTACGAGCGCCCCGTCGCATTGGCGCCCGAATGCGGTCACTGGCCGCGAGATGTCGGTCGTGAGCGCGAACGCGTTCCCTATACCGACTTCGGTTGTGCCACCCAGCGCAACCTGGCCGGAATGGTTCAAAACAGTCGCGACTTGATCGGCTCACAAGACGAAAGCCCGGCTTCCAGCGAGCGCCGCGGCCGGGTGTGGTCGAGTTACACGGGCGGCGACGCCTCGAGCGTGAAGCAGGTCGTTGGCGACACCGCGAGCGAATCGAAGCCGAAGTCCACCAAGAAGTAGCCCTCGCGTCGGCCCGTCACACGGAGGAGTGTCGCGGCAGCGACCGGAACCTGACACCCATTGTATCGCCGCGACGCCACACGATCTCGCAGTCCACCTCGGTCTTTTCGAGACGGAACTCGAGCGTGAAGAGGTCGGGAATTCGCTCCTCCGAGGAGAAGGCTTTGCGATCGGTCTTTACCAGCTCCAAGCGGGCACCGGTCGCAGACAAGTTCCGGATCACGCAACCGACAGGCTCCGAGAGGCGATCTTCCTTGATGAGCGCCTGCACACACGCCGTCTGTCGGCGCGAGCGTCGGCTGTCCGAACCCACCGCCTCGATCGGAACCCGGTGCGCCGGCTTGACCGGTCGGGGCTTCAATCGCGCAATCACGCTCGCCGCCGATGCGGTGGGGGTTTTGCTCTCCATCTGGTCCGCGTCGTGGTGTGTAATTGACCCAGTCTGGATATCGTAACGGAGCGACGTTAATCGAGGGTAACCGAGATTTTGGCACGCCAGACCCGAGGCTTCCTAGCCCGCCTGGATCGCCCAGCGCCGAATCCGAATCGCCTCGCCCTCCGCGTGGAGAAGCTCCTCGACGCGGGCACGTGTCAGAAGCCCGGTCTGCGTGTCGACGAAGCCCACCACCGCCGCGGCATTGAGCGAAGCCGCCCTTAAAGCCTTCTCCAGCGGCGCACCCAGCGCCGTGAAGCCGGCGAACGTCGAGACGAACGCATCTCCCGCTCCGGCCGTGCCAGCCACCTCGACGAGCTTCGGCGCCGCGTGCACGATCTCGCCCTCGGTCGCCGCGTAGGCGCCATGTCCACCGTCCGTGATCAGGAGCACCTTCGGGCCCAGCGAAAGCACTGCTCCCATGAGATTCTTCAGGCTCATGTGGAAGCCCCCACCGGCGAACCCCCGCGCCGCAAGCCGGGGCAGATCGCCGCCGGCGAGGGTGTCTCCACCTTCCCCGAAGCGCGCCACAAGTGCTGGCACCAGGACTTCCGCCTCGGCACGGTTGATCGACAGCACGTCGATCGAGCCGAGGCACTGCTCGAAGGCTGCCGCGCGTGCCGCGAGCTGCCGCGGCCCCGGATTGACCGAAACCATCGCACCCTGCGATTTCGCCTTCTGCACGATCAGCGGAAAGTGATCGGCCGATTCGTTCGAAAGCGAAGCGACATGCACGAGATCGACGGCAAAAGCGTCCTCCCGAAGGTCCTTCTCCTCGATCAATGTGTTGGCACCGCGGAACGTGAAGATGGCCGCGTTCCGCTCATGCGATGAAACCAGAACCGACGCCCCTGTGGGCGCCCGGGCGTCGCGCACCGCCCAGCGCGGCGACACGCGCTCCGCCATCAACCGAGCCAGGACGGTCTCGGCGCGCTGGTCCTGCCCCAGCTTGATGATCGTTGAGGCGTCGAAGCCGAGACGCGCCAGCGCCACGGCCGTATTGACGGCACCCCCTCCACAATGCGTCGAGATCTCGAGCGCCTCCGTCTTGCTCCCCTCCTGCAGCAGCAGGAACGACGCATCGGCGTTGAGCATCATCATGCGCTCGATTCGATCGCTGGCGATGATGGCAATGGTATCGATTGTGGCGCTGCCGACCGTGAGGCTCTTCATCGCTTGTCGCATCCTTTCGGGTCGTTGACGGAATGCATCCCGAGGCGATCGCGCGCCCCGGACGCGCTTCGTCGGCGCCGAAGGCTTCGCCTGGCCCGAATTTGTGCGCTAGGATCGGGACAACAAGAGAACGGAGGATGCCCTCATGAAGCTCGGTCTGCACATCGGCTATTCGGGTGCGCACTACCAGGTTCCCGTCGAGCTCGTACAAAAAGCCGAGCAACTTGGCTACGACTCGGTCTGGACGGCCGAGGCCTACGGCACCGATGCCATGACGCCGCTCGCCTATCTCGCAGCCAAGACCGAGCGGATCAAGCTCGGCACCGCCATCATCCAGCTGTCCGCACGTACGCCAGCGAATGCGGCCATGCAGGCAGCAACCATCGACACGATGGCCGGCGGCAATCGCTTCATTTGCGGCATAGGCGTATCCGGCCCGCAGATCGTCGAAGGCTGGTACGGCCAGCCCTGGGGCCGCCCCTATTACCGCATCAAGGACTACGTGGCGATCATGCGCAAGGTCCTCAAACGCGAGGCGCCCGTGAGCTACGAGGGCGAGGAAATCAGCCTCCCCTACACTGGTCCCGGCGCTCTGGGCGTCGGCAAGCCGTTGAAATCCATACTTCATATGAACCCGGACATCCCGATCTACCTCGGCACCGGCAACGAGGCCACCGTCAAGCTCACCGGCGAGATCGCGGACGGCTGGCTCCCGCTCGGATTCGTGCCAGGATCACTGCACGAATACCTGCCTTGGCTCGAAGAAGGTTTCCGCCGCGCCGGTAACGGCAAGAGCCTGAAGAACTTCGAGATCCAGGCCTCCGCCCACGTCGAGGTGAACGACAACGTCAAGGAGGCGCTCGACAAGCTGAAGCCCGAGGTCGCACTCTACGTCGGCGGCATGGGCCACAAGGACAAGAACTTTCACAAAGACATGATGATCCGCCGCGGCTTCAAGGACGCTGCCGAGCGCATCCAGGAGCTCTACCTGGCGAAGCGCAAGGACGAGGCAACCGCCGCCGTCCCCGACGAGTGGGTGGATCAGAAGTCCCTCGTCGGCCCGCCCGCCCGCATCAAGCAACGCTATCGGGCCTGGGAGGACAGTGGCGCCACTTCGCTCACCGTGCGCTCGAAACAGCCCGAGGCGATCGAGGTCATGGCCGAGGCGGCGCGCCTGAACCGCGCGGGTTGAGCGAGAGAATTGTGTTGTGCCCCCGATGCGACGCTGACGTGCGCGATGTCAAGCGTCGGCCGGGAACACATAACCGAGGGGCTGAGTGAGCGGCAAGATGCCCACGCCCACAAAGCGCTCGGCGCTGAAGCGCGTGCCCGCCGGCAAGGCCTACCGGTTTCTCGAAGCCGGACCGATCGTCCTCGTGGCCACGAGCCGCGACGGCAAGCCCAACGTCATGACGATGGGCTTCCACATGATGGTGAGCCACGATCCACCCTTGATCGGATGCGTCATCGGCCCTTGGGACCACAGTTACGCGGCACTCCGCGAGACCCGCGAGTGCGTCATCGCCATCCCGACGGTCGACTTGGCAGGGAAGGTCGTCGACATCGGCAACTGCTCCGGCAGCGATTTCGACAAGCTCGCGCACTTCGGCCTCTCGACGCTGAAGGCGAGCAAGGTCACCGCACCGCTGCTTCCCGATTGCCTCGTCAACCTCGAGTGCCGCGTCGCCGACGATACGCTTGCCCAGCGCCACGACCTCTGGATCCTCGAAGCGCTCGCCATATGGGTCGACCCGGCGCGCAAGGAACGCCGCACACTCCACCACAACGGCGACGGCACGTTCAATGTGGACGGCCGCCTGATCGACCTCCGCGACCGCATGGTGAAGTGGAAATACTTGCAGGATTGAGCTCACCGGCACCTCGTCGCGAGAGCCCAGCACGTTGAGCCCCACCACCGATACGTTCTTCGGCCGCAGGATCTTTGCAATTGCCACCCCCTCCCTCCTGTCGCAGTCTTCTGCAGCAGCAGAGGCCGAGCCGAGGCAGGAGAGCGCGCCGATGAGCTTTGACAAGCCGTACGAGGGCATACGCGTCGTCGATCTGAGCCAGGGCGTGGCCGGCCCCTACTGCGCCTACCTGCTCGCCCGTCACGGCGCCGAAGTCATCAAGGTCGAGCCGCTGGAGGGCGACTGGTCACGCGCCCTCGGCGCCCAGTACGGCGACCACACCGCCTTTTCGGTCGCGGCTAATCTCGGCAAGAAAAGCCTCGCCGTCGACCTGAAGACTGAAGCCGGCAAGAAGATCGTCGAGCAGTTGATCCCCTCGGCCGATGTCTTCCTCGAGGGCTTCCGGCCGGGCGTCATCGACCGTCTCGGCTTTGGCTACGACAAGCTGAAAGCCGTCAACCCCGGTCTCATCTATCTCTCGGTCTCGGGTTTCGGGCAGGAAGGCCCCTTGCGCGAGAAGCCGGCCATGGACCCCATCCTGCAGGCCTTCACCGGCTTCATGTCCGAAAACAAGGGTCCGGACGGTATTCCTCACCGCACGCCGACAATCATCATTGACATGGCGACCGGCCTTTTCTCCCACCAGGCCGTCGTCGCCGCGCTCTACGCCAAGGCCAAGGGCGCACCGGGGAGGCGCATCAACTCGAGCCTGATGGAAGCGGCCGCCAACCTGCAGGCCATTCGTATGATGAGCGCGGTGCGCGATGGGCCCTTCCGCAACGTCGCCGGGCCCGGCGGCACCTACCTCGCGTCGGATGGCGGCTGGATTCAGATTGCCGCCGTGAAGAACCATGAGTTCGCCGGCGTCTGCCGTGTTCTCGGCAAGGAGGAATGGATCGACGATCCGCGCTTCAAGACCACGACCGACCGCTATGCCAACGCGCCATTCCTGGCCGAGGCAGTCAAGGCAATAATCGCCACCAAACCGGCCGCGGAATGGCGGGACGCGTTCACGGCCGCCGGCCTTCAGAACGAGATCGTCCAGACCTACGACGACTTCGTGCACCACCCCCATACCGAGGCGACCGGCCTTATCTCATGGACCGAGCACGAGGGCGGCGGCGCGCCCTGGGCCACACCGAATCCGGCCGGCACTCAGCGCCTGAGATCCGGCGCTCCAGATGCTCTCGCACCGACACTCGGACAGCATACACGCAATATTCTCACAGACCTCGGCTACACCTCGACCGACATCGAGAGCCTGATCGGTCAGGGAGTCGTGAAGGGCTGATCGCACGCCTTAGGGGCGTCCTCCCACGGCACCCCGCGCGACGGCGACTGCCGCGCGCGGAAGTGAACTCAGTGGCCGAGACAGCAAGGAGGCCGCGCGTTGGGGGGCCCGTGAGACCAGTTGGGCGGCGGGAGCTGCTGAGGCTACCGCAGCTCTCGCGCTCACCCCTTCACACCGCGAGCTGCCAGGAACCGGGGATTGCGAACCTTGAGCTCGTTCGCAAGATGCGCTTTGAGCCGCGCCCGGAGATCCGGATGTGTTGCGTCGTTGACCGCGCCCGATCGCAGGTCGCGCGCGAGCTGCGCTACGGTGCCATCCCCATCCTCGTAGAACCGGTCGAGAAGCTGGAACGTCAGCGCCTCCTCCTCCAGCGCCATCTCGCGCCGCGAAATGTCGATGGCGTTGCCCATCATCGCTGCGAGATAGCGCTTCTCCGGCGGCAGCGCGGGCGCAATCTCGCTCTTGAACACTTCAGCGACGAGATCGAGCAGCGCCTCCGCACCGAGCTTCCGATGCTGCGTCATGACCGGCCCTCTGCGTGACGGTTCGATCTCCCGGATGCACCCCGGGCATGTTCCTCGTCTCCAGCAACCGGAGCCAGCATCACGTCACCCTCCCCTTCGTGGCGAGGCGATCGATGATGTCGAGTGCGTCCCATTCCATTTCGGGCGGCATCAAGCCCGTCAGCGCCAATTCGAGAGAGCGCTCGCCGCCTCGGATGAAGCGATCACCCTGCAGGAGTGAGATTGCCGCCCATCGTGCGGCGGCGAGCACCTCGAAGTACGCCAGTTCGGAAGCTGACACCTTGATGTCAGACAATCCATTGTAGCCTTCGAGTAGACTCGCCAGTTTCCCGATGCCGCCGGCCACCTTGTCGTCACCGCCGAAGCGCCAGCAACGGGCAATGAACCAGCCGAGATCCTCGCGCGGATCGCCCCAATGGCAGAATTCCCAGTCGAGAACGGCGGTCAACTTCCCATTATCCACCATGTAGTTCCCGGTGCGGAAATCGCCGTGAGCCAACGTGATGGCGCGGGGCTCGGGTGCATTCGTGTCGAGCCAGCTCAGGATGTACTCCAGTGCGGGCCGCGGCTCGCTCGCACCGTCGAGCTCCTTCCGGAGTGTCGCCACCTCGCGCCGCGCCGGGTTGATCACAGGCACCGGCAGGAACGAGAGGACACCAGCCTTTGGCCGCACGGAATGTATGCGCGCCAGCTCGCGGCCAAGCTCGCGGGCCAGCGCGTCGCCATACTCGGCGAGCGCCGGATCGCGCACGATCCGCCGCCCCTGGGCATTCCCGGCCACGAGAGCCTGTATCGCGAACGACCGGCCGATTAAATCGAGATCGTCCGACGCCGCGATCGGTTCTGCGACCTTGACCCCGGCCTTGTGAGCGACCTCGATGCAGCGGAACTCGGAAACACGGTCGAGACTGACGTCGAGAGAGGCCGCCGCATCCGTGCGCAGAACCCAGGCATGATGACCGTCCCGCCGGCCACCGGTCACCTCGACGTCGAGCCGCCAGTTTTGCTGGACCGCACCACCTGCGAGCAGCGCCGCGCCGACAATAGCCACACGCTGCGCCCCAAGCTCATGCGCAAGCCAGGGCTCGAGGGCCGCAAAACTGTCGGGCCCGAGCGGTTCGCGCGCCGTCGATTGCTGTACGTCCTTGGGGGAAGGCATGCTCACTCCGTCGGCAGGAGATGGCCGCCGTCGACGACGATGGTCGACCCCGTCATGAAAGACCCGGCCCGCGAAGCCAGCAACAGCAGCGGCCCGTCCAATTCATCCAGAGACCCGAGACGCCGCATCGGCACATGCGCGATCATGCGCTTCCCCGCGTCGGTTTCCCAGAATTCGTCGTTGAGCTCGGTCGAGATGTAACCTGGAGCGATCGCGTTCACGCGGACCTTGTCGCGCGCAAGCTCCAGCGCCCAATTGCGCGTCAACGCCAGCACTGCCGCCTTCGAGGCCGAATATGCCGAGAGCGTCTTGATGGCGCCGAGCCCGACGATCGAGGCGATGTTGACGATCGATCCGCCTTTCCCGTTCACAACAATGCGCCGGGCTGCCTCCTGTCCGACCCGGAAGACGCCGTCGAGATTGACGTCGAGCACACCGCGCCATTGCTGTTCGCTCATCCGCGTGAAGAAGGCAGGATCCGTGACGCCCGCATTGTTGACCAGCACTGTGACGGGGCCGACGACCGCTTCACCCATGTCGAACGCGTATTTCACCGAGGCCGGATCCCGCACGTCGAGCGCGACGGCCACCGCATCACCTCCGGCGCCCTTGATCTTCGCCGCCAGCGCTTCCAATCGGTCTGTCCGGCGCGCCGCCAGGATGACCTTTGCTCCGGCCCGCGCCAGAACCTCGGCGAAGTGCGCGCCGAGCCCGGAGGACGCGCCCGTGACCATCGCCACCTCGCCATCGAGCCGAAAGATGTCTGTTGTCTTGCCGACGCTCATCTCACCCACATTGATGCTATTGGCTGATCATTGGCACACGCCATCCGTCCTGGCGCGCGGGCGCCTTGGCCCTCTTCATCGCACGATAGCGCCGGGGTTCGCTACACGTCGAGGTTCGCGACGTTGAGCGCATTCTCCTGGATGAACTCGCGCCGCGGCTCGACGAGGTCGCCCATCAGTTTCGAGAAGATGTCGTCGGCCTCATTGAGGTCGCCCACCTTCACCTGCAGCAGCGTGCGGGCCTCACGGTCGAGCGTCGTCTCCCACAGCTGCTCTGGGTTCATCTCGCCGAGGCCTTTGTAGCGCTGCAGCGAAATGCCCTTGCGGCCCGCGGCATAGACGGCATCGAGCAGGTCGCGCGGTCCAAAGATCGGCGTCTCGTCGTCCTTGCGTTTCAGCGTCGCAGGCGAGTCGTAGACCTCGACAAGGTGATCTCGCCGCTCGTTGAGACGCCGCGCCTCGAGCGAGGACAGCAGCGCTCGGTCGAGCATCTGCACTTCCGTGACGCCGCGCACGAGCCGCTTGAACACGAAGCCGTCGTTGCCGAACCGGCCTTCCCAGCCGCGCTCCGTCTCCTCCGCGAGCATATCGAGCCGCTGCGCAACCTTGTCTGCGACCGCATTCGCCGCTTCCGCCGAATGCAGAAGATTGGCGTCGAATGCCCCGCCGATCGCTGCTTGCTCCACGACGAACCGCGCGTACCGCGTGTGCATTTCGTCGATCAGGCGTGTGATGCTCCGGGCCTGCTCGACAATGTCGCGCAGGTCTCGGGCCGACCGCGTTTCTCCCGAGCCGAGCTGCAGCACCGCGCCGTCGAGACCGCCGTCGATCAGATAGTCCTCGAGCGCGCGCTCGTCCTTCAGGTAGGTGTGCGCCTTGCCCTTCTGCACTTTGTAGAGCGGCGGCTGGGCGATGTAGAGATGGCCCTTTTCGACGAGCTCCGGCATCTGGCGATAGAAGAACGTCAGCAGCAGCGTCCGGATGTGGGCGCCGTCCACGTCGGCATCCGTCATGATGATGATCTTGTGGTAGCGCAGCTTGTCGAGCTTGAACTCGTCCCGCCCGATGCCCGTGCCGAGCGCTGCGATAATGTTCGTCACTTGCTCGGACGAAAGCATCTTGTCCGTGCGCGCCCGCTCGACGTTGAGAATCTTGCCGCGGATCGGCAACACGGCCTGATATTCCCGCTTGCGCGCCTGCTTGGCGGAACCGCCGGCCGAGTCACCCTCGACGATGAACATCTCCGTGTTGCTCGCGTCCCGGTCCTGGCACTCGGCAAGACCGCCCGGCAGTCGCAACCCGTCGAGCGCGCCCTTGCGCCTTGTCAGCTCACGCGCTTTCCGTGCCGCCTCGCGCGCCAGAGCCGCCTCGACGATTTTGGTGAGCACGATCTTCGCCTCGCGCGGGTGCTCCTCGAAGTACGCCGCCAGCTGATCGCCGACCACGCTCTCCACCACCGGCTTGACTTCGGACGAGACCAGTTTGTCCTTCGTTTGACTTGAGAATTTCGGATCGGGCACTTTAACCGAAAGCACGCAGGTAAGCCCTTCGCGGCTGTCATCGCCGGTGAGATCGATTTTCTCTTTCTTGGCGATGCCGCTCTCGTTGGCGTACTTGTTGATCACGCGCGTCAACGCCGCGCGAAACCCGGCGAGATGCGTGCCGCCGTCGCGCTGCGGAATGTTGTTCGTGAAGCAGAGCACGTGCTCATGGTAGCTGTCGTTCCACCACAGCGATATCTCGACCGTGATTCCGTCCTTATCGGCCCCGATCATGATCGGATCCGTGATCAGAGGGGTGCGATTCCGGTCGATGTAGCGCACGAACGCGCCGACGCCGCCGTCGTAGCGCATCGTCTCTGCCTTGGCATCGGCGTGGCGCTCGTCCCGCAGCGTGATAGCCGCCCCCGAGTTCAGGAACGCAAGCTCGCGAAGACGGTGCTCGAGCGTGTTGAAGTCGAACTCGGTTTTCGAGAATGTCTCCGGACTCGGCAGGAACGACACCTCCGTGCCGCGACGCCCGTCCGCATCACTCACAACCTTCAATGGCGCCACCGGGTCGCCATTGGCGAATTCGATGAAGTGCTCCTTTCCACCGCGCCAGATGCGCGCCTTCAGCCACGTCGAGAGGGCATTGACGACGGACACACCCACGCCGTGCAGACCGCCTGAAACCTTGTAGGAGTTCTGATCGAACTTGCCGCCGGCATGCAGCTCCGTGAAGACGATCTCCGCCGCCGAGCGTTTGGGCTCGTGGTCGTCGTCCTGTTTGATCCCGGTCGGGATGCCACGGCCGTTGTCGGCCACCGTCACCGATCCGTCTGCGTTGAGCGTGACGACGCACTCCGTTGCGTGCCCGGCGAGAATCTCGTCGATGCCGTTGTCGACCACCTCGTACACCATGTGGTGGAGACCCGAGCCATCGTCGGTATCGCCGATGTACATGCCGGGACGCTTCCGGACCGCATCGAGGCCCTTCAGCATCTTGATCGAATCGGCGCCATAATCCTCGGCCGCGCTCGGCTGTCGTGCGGGCGTCGCGTTCATGTCGCTAAGGTCCTGAGAGATAGGGTTCAATTTCGGATTTGGATACTAGCACGAAGCGCCGTCCGCAGCCCAGAAAATAGACCGTCGCGGCAGCTTATCGACGCATTTTTTCATGAGCGGAATCAAAGAGTTGAACGGGCGTCAGCCAGGTGCGGCAAAGCGGACGCCGATCCGATGCCGTTTTCCTCGACAGGCACGAATTGAGCGTCGTTCAAGAGGGGCTCGAACGGCTGTCGATCCGTACCCGTCAACCATGCTTGGCTGCCGAGTCGGAGTAGCTCCGCAAAGAGCCCTTCGCGGCGCCGGGAATCGAGATGTGCCGCGATCTCATCGAGCAGAAGAATGGGAGCGCCGCCGCCTCTTCGATCGGCAAGGAGCTCGGCATGCGCCAGAACCAAACCGATCAGCAGCGCCTTTTGCTCACCCGTGGAGCTGGCCTCCGCCGGCATCGATTTCGGGCCATGTCCAACGACGAGATCGCTCCTGTGCGGACCTTCGAGCGTGCGCCCGGCCGCGCGGTCGCGCTCGCGCCCGCTTGCGAGCCGCGCCAGATAGCGATCCTCAACGTCGACCGCTGCGCTCTCTGCCAATGCCGTCTCGAGCGCTCCCTCGAGCCTCAGCATCGCCCAAGGGAATGCCGCATCTGGCTCGCGCGCCCGTCGCGCTGCTATCACATCGGTGATCCCGGCCACGGCCTCCACCCGCGCGGCAGCGATGGCCATGCCGGTCTCCGCCATGATCCGCTCGAGCCCCGCGAAACGCGCCGGATCGCGCACCCCGTCCTCCAGCAGGCGATTGCGCTGCCTCATGGCACGCTCGAATTGTCCAGCCCGCGCTGCGTGCGCCGCATCGAACCCCAGCACCAGGCGATCGAGAAACCGCCTGCGATCGCCGGCGGGCCCGGTGAAAAGGCCATCCATCGCCGGCAGCAGCCAAGCCATCTCGACGAGGCCGGCGAGAGCACCAGAGCCGGCCTGAGGCTCGCCATTGATGCGAACGAGGCGTCCAGCCCGCGCAGCCTCAGGCTTCGCCGGATCGAGTCCCGTGCCGATCTCCACCGAACCGGCCTCCGTCTCGACCGTCGCCGCCACCGCCCAGCCGCCCGCACCCTGCCGGCGCGAGAGCTCGGCGTAGGCCGAACGCCGGAGGCCCTGTCCTGCCGCAAGCAGCGACACCGCCTCGAGCACGTTGGTCTTGCCGGTTCCGTTCGGCCCCGCCAGCACCACCGGCCGCCGGTCGAGCGTGAGCGACAATCGCGCATGATTGCGGAAGTCTGTCAGAACGAGGCGGGAGATCCACATGCGCGGGCGTTCTATCCTCTGGTCGGGCGGGCCAGGACCGGGAAAGCTGTCGCGACGAGGCCTGGCGCACACGCGCCAGCCAACATTGAAAAATGCCCTAGGGCGGCCATCGTGGCTTCGATGGGACGCCCGCATAGGTCCACGGCACCCGACGCGGACTATACCCGCATCGGCATCAGCACGTAGAGCGCCCGGTCGTCGCCGCCGTCCTTGACCATCGTCGGCGAGCCAGGATCGGCCAGCAGGAATTGCAGCGTATCGCTTTCGAGCTGACCGGAGATGTCGAGCAGATAGCGCGCGTTGAACCCGATCTCCAGCGCTGACGAGCCGTAATCGACGGCCAGTTCCTCGGTTGCGCTGCCGCCGTCGGGATTCGTGACGGACAACACGAGCTTTTCCGGCGCGATGGCGAGCTTCACCGCCCGCCCCCGTTCGCTGGCAATGGTCGAGACGCGGTCCACGGCCGACATGAACTGGCTGTTGGAGACCCGCATCGACTTGTCGTTCGCTTGCGGGATCACGCGCTGATAGTCAGGGAAGCTGCCGTCGATGAGTTTCGACGTCAGCGTGATCGGCCCGATGACGAAGCGCACTTTCGACGCCGACACGCCGACCGAGATCGCCGCCTCGGTCGACTCGATCAGACGATGCAGCTCGTGCACCGTCTTGCGCGGCACGATCACGCCGGGCATGCCCTCGGCGCCCGCCGGCCGATCCACGTCGAGCTGCGCCAGGCGATGCCCGTCCGTCGCCACGGCCCTGAGTGTCGGCTGGCCATTGCGCTCGGCCGTGTGCAGATAGATCCCGTTGAGGTAGTACCGCGTCTCCTCCGTCGAGATCGCGAACCGCGTCTTCTCGATCAGGCTCTTGAGATCGGCCGCCGCCATCTCGAAGCTGTGACCCAACTCGCCGGCTGCGAGATCTGGGAAATCGTCGGCCGCAATGGTCTGCAGCGCAAACCGCGATTGCCCGGCCCGGATCGTCAGTCGCTCGCGCTCGGCATCGCGAACCATCTCCACCTCGGAGCCTTCGGGAAGCTTCCGGACGATGTCGTTGAGCATATGCGCCGGCACTGTGATCGCGCCCGGTTGCTCGATCTGCGCGGCCACGGCTTCGACCACTTCCCGTTCGAGATCGGTCGCTTTGAGCTCCAGCGACGAGTCCTTGGCCCTCAGAAGCACGTTGGAAAGGATCGGAATGGTCGTGCGGCGCTCCACCACGCTCGTGACGTGTCCGAGCGCGCGCATCAGCTCGCTCCGTTCGATCACCAGCCGCATCTTTCAGGCCTCTTCTGTCCCAGTGGTCTCCCGGACCGGCACGCCACCCCCTGGCATTGGGGGGCAGTTCTCCCCTCGCCGCCCTCGCACTCGGGACGACGCTGGCGCTACATCACGGTCAGGAGAATCGTTGTAGGGCAACTTGAACCGAACGCGCTCGTTTGGCAAGGGAAAGTCTGCTTGAACCCGGCTCACAACCGGCTTCCGAAGGCCTCCCCCGGCCAGAGTTCGGCCACTCAGGACGGCCCGAATCCCATGGTCTTGCCAACGGCGAGCGGCGTCAGGCACCCGTCGCCGAAAGCATTCATCAATGCTCCCATCGCCCGCCATCCGGTGCAATGACCCGCCGCAATCGTAGTCAGGCCGAACGTCCCCAGGTCCCGCACGGTCTCCGGGATGATCCTCTCGTTCGTTCCCGACAGGTGGAGCCCCCCCATGACGGCATGCAGCGGCACGCCCTTGTGCATCTCCCGCACGTGGGTCAGCACGTTCACGACTCCCGCATGCGAGCAAGCCGAGAGGACCACCATGCCACGGCCCTTGACGTTGAAGGCGACACAGCGCTCGTCCATCAGCAGCTCGTCCGGCTCCCAGCCCTTGCCGTCGTCGGTCCGCCGGTGCTGCCCTGGCAAACCCTTTTCGTAGGCCGTCACGCGCGGGATCTCCCCGCTGACCCAAACGAACCCATCGAGCGCAAGTTGCGGCTCCCGCGTCGAGATCACCTCTGCTCCATGCAGCGCCAGTGCCCTCGGTTGCGGCACGTCCTCCATCAGCCGGAATGATCCGTCCGGCAGCTTCGAGGCCCGTTGGTGGAACATGCCGGGGTGCGCGTAGTAGGGCACGGCCTTCGGACCGCCCGAGCCCCGGATCAGGTCCAGCGCCCGCAACATGCCGCCACCGTGGTCCCAATGGCCGTGGCTCAGCACGACCGCACCTACCTTTCCGAGATCGGCGCCGAGCTTCTGCACGTTGCGCGCGAACACCTCCTCGTCGGGCCCCGTGTCGAACAGCAGCGTTCGCGTCTCCTGGCCCCGCCTCAGCGTGACGAGACAGGACAGACCGTGCGCCGCGCAGCACAGGCACTCCCCGGCGACGAGGTTCACCCCCCTCCGTGCCAGCCGGGACAGCTCGGTTTCCACGAATTTGGGCGTCGACGACAGATTGTCCGTCACATTGTCGACGAGGATCATCACCTCCGCGCTGTCGACCTCCCGCAGACCCGTCATGGCTAGTCCCTCTTCTTCGTCAGAGCTCGGTACGTCTCGATCACCTGGCTGTCGTCCTCGTGGCCGTGTCCCATGCCCGATGCAGCGAGGAACAACTGATGCGCGGCCGCCGCGAGCGGCAACGCCATTCTTGCGGCACGACCGGAATCGAGCACGAGTCCCAGGTCCTTGACGAAGATGTCCACGGCGCTGGTCACCATCGTATCGTAGTCGACCATCCGCGGCCCGCGCGCCTTCAGCATCCAGCTTTGAGCCGCAGAGCCCGAGAGAACCTCGAGTGCGATCTTCGGATCGATGCCGGCACGCTCCGCAAAGGCAAGTCCCTCTGCCGCCGCCGCGATGTGCACGCCGCAGAGCAGTTGATTGACCACCTTCATGGCGGCCCCCTGCCCGGGGTGCTCGCCGAGATGGAACAGGCTGGAGCCCATCGCCGAAAGAACCGGCCTCACGGCCTCGAACACCGGCTTCGCCGCCGCCGCCATGATCGTGAGCGTCCCGTGCGCCGCTCCCGTCACGCCGCCCGAGACAGGCGCATCGACGAAACCTCGGCCGGCCTTTTCGACCCGCCGCGCGATGGCCTCGACCCGATCGGGGGCACACGTCGAGCACACGATGACGGTGGCGTCCGGCTTCGTCGCCTCCAGCGCGAGTTTGTCGAAGAGAGCGTCCTCGGCCTGATCGGCGTTGACGACCATCAGGATCAGGATGTCGGCACCGCGCGCCGCCTCCTCCGCGCTCGCCGCGCCCGCGCCCCCGTGCGAAGCGAGCCGTGCGACGGCTTCCGGATGCAGGTCGTAGCCGGTCACCCGGTACTGCTTCTTGACGAGCGTCTCGGCCATGGCACCTCCCATGGCACCGAGACCGATGAAACCGATCCGCCGGTGCATTCAGCTCCCTTTCCCCTTGCCCGCGACATCGATGGCGAGCGCTTGCGTGATGAACTTGTGGGTCGGCGTCGCAACCCCGTGACGCTCACCGATTCGGACGACTGCACCCGACAAGTAGTTGACTTCGAGCGGCTTGCCGGCCCGCCGGTCGTGCGCCATCGACGATGTCATGCCAGGTGGATTCGCCTCGACGCCCTTCCAGACGTTGCCGAAATCCTCCTCCCCCACTTTCACGCCTTCAGCCTTGCCGACCGCCAGCACTTCCTTCACGGCCGCTTCCATCAGGGCGCGCGTCCCCGCCGTCTCGCGGATCGGCCCCGCCGTGCTTCCAGTCAGCGCCGTGAGCCCCGAGAACGGCGCCAGCATCGCGAGCTTCATCCACACGCCACGACGAATGTCGCGCGACAGGATCGCATCGATCCCAGCCGCCTTGCAGGCGGCATGAAACGCCTCGAGCTTTGGGCTGGCGCTCCCGTCAGGCTCTCCGAACTCGATCCGCGCGAACGGCCCCCGCTGCTCGATCACGCCCGGCCGGGGAATATGGCTCGCGATCCGTGCGACACCCGGCACGACGTGCGCGCCGGGGAGCGCCTTCGCGATGATTTCGGGACCTTCGACACCGTTCTGGAACGTGATGATGATGGTGTCCGCGCCAACCACCGGCGCCAAACCCTTTGCCGCCGCCTCCGTGTCGCCGAGCTTGGTCGCGAACATCACGATGTCGACCGGGCCGCCCGCCTCGGCCGGATTGCCGACCGCCTTCGCAGGCTTGATCTCGGCCTTTCCGAAATCGCTGTCGAGCGTCAGCCCGTTGCTCCGCATCGCCTCGAGGTGGGCACCGCGAGCGACGAACGCGACGTCGTTGCCGGCCGCCGCCAGGCGGCCCCCGAAGTATCCGCCGACACCACCCGACCCCATGACCAGGATTTTCATTTCCGTCCTCTTCTTGTCATTGCAACAGGCGCTCGCGATCACGATCGCCCCGAACGCCCTTTCGCTGCAACCGCCTCCGCAAGTCGCGCCGGCCCGTCCGTGTCGGCGGCAACGTACCAGTCGGCGATCCGGCTCGACGTCACGAAAACCGTGTCGTTGCGCCGAGCCAGCAGATCCAGAGCTTTTTCCAGATAATAGGCCCGATGCGGCACGCCCACGATATGGGGGTGCAGTCCGAACGTGACGATCCGTGGGCCTTGCGCGAGTTCGCGCTCGAGAACGGCGAGCGTCGCCTCGAGCCGGCGCAGCAGCTCGTCGCTGCCGTGGCTGTGCACGACCCACGCCGGCACGTCGTTAAGCTCCCAGGTGTAGGGCAGGCAGAGCAGCGGACCCTCCTGCGTTGTCATCCAGACCGGGAGGTCGTCGACGATCCAGTCATGGATGAAGTCGAGCCTCGCGCGCTTCAGATGGTCGGGCGTCTCGTTGGTCTCGCCCCCGCCCGCCCCGAACCAGCCTCGCACGCGCTTTCCGGACAGTGCCTGCAGGCGGTCGAGGCAGCGCTTGATCTCGGCCACCTCGTCTTCGGATTGCTTCAGCGAGCGCTGGAACCAGCCGTGCCCAACCAGCTCCCAGCCTTGGTCCACCACCTTTTTCGCGAGCGACGGGTAGACGTCCGCCACCTGCGCATTCATGAACGCCGACGCCTTGATCTTCCGCTGCTCCAGCATGTCGAAGAGCCGCGGCATCCCGCAGCGCATGCCGTATTCCACCCACGAGTAGTTCGGAACATCCGGCGGATCGACTTTCGCCCCGTGCGGCGCGGGCAGGATGCCGCGCGGCATCGGCCTGTCGAAAGGCCAGTACTCGATATTGACGACCACGTTGACAATGAGCGGCTTGCCGTCGAGTTCAGGCAGCCTGGGCCGCTCGCTCGACATGGCGAAAGGAATGCGCGGATTGGGCCACATGGCCGTCGGTCTCCCTGGCTCTTCCATCGGCTCGGGCGTGCTGCCGAGCGGCTAAGTGCCCGGATTATGCACGCTCTCGGCCCTCGAAGGCGAGCATAGCGTCTCATGTCCGGCTTCGGAACGTCGCTGAGCCCGAAGGCTGCGAACACCCCCCTCATCGCTCCCCCCGTCAACACACCATGTGAATCGCAGGCCCGACGGCCGCTCCCCAGCGGGCGTGACCCGACGGGCCACCTCTGATAACCGTCTGCGATCACACTTTCCGCAAGCCAGGGGGAGCAACGCCGCAATGAGGTTCAGAGGCGTAGGCCGCGGCAGCGGCTTCTCGCGCAGTCGGAGGCGCCTGCTGGTGCGCTTGGCCCTGGCCGCCGCCGTCGCAGCGCTGGTCATTGCCCGCTACACGTCTCCGCGGTCGATCTTCAAACCCGTCGAGACCGGCGAGCATCGGGATCGGCAGCGCTGATCGACATGCGGCCCCCCTCAGGTTCGCGGACGCCGGTTGCCACCCGTCCCGGCCCGCGTTAGAAGGCTCGTCGCACCGCCATCACCCGGCCGCCCCGAAGGCGACCGAATCCACGGCGGTTCTGCGGGTGTAGCTCAATGGTAGAGCAACAGCCTTCCAAGCTGATGACGAGGGTTCGATTCCCTTCACCCGCTCCAACGATTTCAAAGGGTTGCTTCGGGACCAAGCGGGCGCCTGGAGCCTCGTGAGTCCCGAGCGCCAGCCGACGCTCGTGCCATCCTCGGCGTCGCTTGGCCAAACCGCATGGGCCGGCTCGGCACCCCAGTCTCGAGATGCCGTGCAAATGACCGCGATCGCGCCGCGCCTGGTCCTGCTCGGACTACGCCGCGTCGTCACCGGCCGGATCCGGGTCCAAGGCGATCTCGACACGCTCTCCCGGCATCACATCGTGAACCTTGCCCCCGACGGAGAGCCGAAGCGGTAATCTCGTGTAGCGTCCCGCTTCCGCCTGCAAGGCCGTCTGATCGATATTGATGGCCAGAGAGTTGCCCATATAGCCCATGCTGAACGAGACCGAGCGGACTTCGGACGGCAGCCGCGGATTGAGGTGCACGCAATCGCTGTGCAGCTCCAGACCCGAATAGCAGCGCTCCACCAGATCGACAGTTGCCGCCATGGCTCCGAAATGGAGGCCTTCGGCCGTCGTTCCGTGCTGGGCATCCGCGACGTCTTCCCCGAGCGCGTCCCGAAAAAGCTGCCATGAACGCTCCCGGTCCGACCGCGCGAGCACCCACGAGTGCACGACACGGCTGAGCGACGACCCGTGCGCCGTCCGCCTCAGATAGTAGGCGATGGTTCTCGGAATCGATTGCGGATCGAAAGGATAGCCTAGCCCCTCGATCAGTTGCGCGAGCTCCTCGGCGGAGAAAAGGTAGAACAGCATCAGGACGTCCGCTTGCTTCGAGAGCTTGTAGCGGTTCGTCGTGCTTCCTTCGGCCTCGAGAATGCGATCCAGCCTCTGAATGTCGCCGTACTTCTTCCGATAGAGCTCCCAATCCAGCTCCTCGAGCGCGTCGTAGTTCTCGAACTGGCTCATGATCCCGTCGTCATGGAACGGCACGAAAAGCTTTTTGGCCACATCCTCCCAGCGTGCGACCTCCTCTTCGCCGATGCCGAGAAATCTGACGAGATCTTCTCTCGCGTCCGGTGCCAGACATTCGAGACATGCGAGGGCCGTCCTCAGGCACCAGGCCGCCATCACATTGGTGTAGGCATTGTTGTGAATACCGGGTCTGCTTTCGCCGACGTAGGCCGTGTGATACTCGTCCGGGCCGACGACATGGCGGATATCGTAGCGCCCCCGCTCGGCATTCCATTGCGCCACGCTTGCCCAGAAGCGGGCGATCTCGAGCAACATTTCTGCCCCGGTTTCGACCAGGAACCGCTCGTCGCCTGTCGCAAGGAAGTGCCGCCACACGTTATAGGCGACAGCGGCACTCACATGACGCTGAAGATAGGTGTGATCCTCGATCCACCGGCCAGACCGCGGATTCAAGTGCAGACGTTGGCTTTCCTCGCGGCCGCTGCTGCCACTTTGCCAGGGAAACATGGCGCCCGAATATCCCGCCTCCCGTGCAAGCCGCCGTGCCATATCCAGGCGGCGGTAGCGGTAGAGAATGAGCGCGCGGGCAACCTCCGGAAAATGGGTGTTGTAGAACGGTAGCACGAACAGTTCGTCCCAGAAGACGTGCCCGCGATACGCTTCTCCGTGCAGTCCGCGAGCCGGCACCCCGACGTCGAGCTCCGCACAATTGCCGGTCAATGTCTGCATGAGATGGAAAGTATGGAACCGCAGGAGCGCGGTCGCTTCTCGGTCGTGATCGACGATCTGGATGCTCGCGCGCTGCCACAAATCTTGCCACGCGAGCTGGTGCGAGCTTTCGAGAGCCGAATGACGAAGCGACGCCGCAACGGCCCCCACCGCGGCGAGACCCGGCTCCGAGATGGCTCTGTCTCGCGAGGTGTAGAGGCTGACCGTCTTCTCGATCGTCACCGGGCGCCCCTCGACGAGCGCGAGACGCAACGTCTCACCGATGTAGCCAGGCGCCCGCTCCGCGCTACGCGGGCAAGCGACTTCTCCGTCCTCGCGCCAGGCTCGCGTGACGGCCGCCATCGCAACGACCAGCCTCGATTGTGTCGTCCGCACGATCAGCGAGATCGGCTCGCCGTCCCCGCCGCCTTCCGCGACGGGCTCGAGGTGCGTGCAACTCAGCTGCCGATAGCGGGCGACGCCACCGTTGATCACCCGCCCATCGAGCGTGGACCGCACTTCTGCGGGCCCGGACCAGTTCTCGGCAGTGATCGTCTGGGTGATCGCTGCCAGATGAAGATGGCGCATGTGCAGGAAGCGCCGGCTCTCGATGCGCGTCCGTCGCCCGTTCTTCTCTTCGATCCGCAGGTGGCGGATGAGCGTCGCCGTCCGCATGTCCAGGATAAGGCGGTACTCGAGAATGCGAACGGCCTTGAGATTGAGCCAGTCGCCGTCACCGGAGCGGTAGGAAAGATGCAGACCGCTCGGGAAATTGACGAGATCCTCGTTCTCCAGTGCCCTGCCCGCAATCTCCGTCGTGAGCCGATTGTATCCGCCAGCGATGTAGGTCGCCGGATAGTTAACCTCGTCGGCCGTCGCCTCTTCCCCGGCCCCCCTCACGGCGAAGTAGCCGTTGCTGAGCGTACACAGCGCCTCGCGATGGGCCGTGCGCTCTGGCGCGAAGCCATCGAACTCGATCTGCCAGTCAGAAATTCTCATTCCGTTGAAGCCTGAGCAGGAGTCCTTCGAGAAATTCCCCGACTGCATCCTCCCCCCTTAGAATGTAGGCAGCCGCCGTGTGCCGAGGCTCTCCCATGACCGCGACACCAATGCCGCGCCCCCGTATGGCCTCGAACGCATCCTCGTCAGTGACGTCATCCCCGACGTAAACGATCCCTTCGTGCGGCACACCCAATCTGTCCGCGAGGGCCAGAACCGCTTTCCCCTTGTTCCAGTCTGTGTCGGGACGCAGCTCAACCACCTTCTTCCCGGCCAGCATGCGCAAGCTAGGGTGCGTCTTCGTCTGGAGAGCAGCCTCGCTCAACACCATTGGCACGTCCTCCTCGCCGACGAGACGATAGTGGACTGCGACGGAGAACGGCTTTCGCTCGACGATGACTCCTCCGATGCGCCCGAGCTTCTGCTGGAGCGCGTCGGCCGCTTGGC
>JAWKWD010000029.1:0-26048 GCA_041397805.1 Hyphomicrobiaceae bacterium | reverse complement strand
CACAGGCCGAGCAGCCGTGAATCTCCGCACGGATGAGGCGTGTCGGAGTCCGCCAATCACAGCAAGGCAGGCCGCGTTCGACATCGACAAGCCCGAACCCTGGCTGATCGCAATCAGGACAGCGCCTTGCGATCTTGAATGCCAGCCTTCGAGCCGCATCTTGTATCGAAGACATGCGGGTGGGATTGAGATGGGCGCGCATATCGGTCGGGACCATGTCGTTCGCCGAGGCGGACCGTTCTGAGACCTCGCGAATGGCTGCGATGACGTCGCTGCGGTTCTGCACGCCCTAATGGATGAGCGTCGTGTCTGACGGGTCTTCCGGCCTGACGATCACGTGCGCGAAATTCGTTTCGGTACGCCTCTGCACCACGATCTCGTGCTGGCTTGCCGCCTCATGCAGGAGAAGCACCTCGACGCCGGACGCGAGGAACGGGATGAACGGATCGGGGCCGAAGGCTCCTTCGCTGCCGATGCCGAGCGGCGCGCCGGTTCGCGCGATCGCCAATTTTGCCTTCTGCCGGGCGGCGTCCACCATCGTCCCAACGCGGGGAAATTCGCCTGTGAATGTGCCGAGCGCGTCGGTGTCGATACCCGGAGCTTTCGTGACGGTCATGGCGAAGCACTGGCATAGAGCCGGCGCAATGGCCTTCACTTTGCCATGCATGGTCGCGATCGCGACCCAAAGGCCCTGGTATGGATGTCCGACGATCGAGGGCATGCTCAAGCCTGCCGCCACTCGGCCTCCCCATGCCAACGCCGGATCGTGCGCCCGTCGTCGCCGACCGAGTGCAGGAAGACCCAGCCGTTAGCGACTAGGTCGCGGACGCCGGAATGCCTGGCGATCACCTCGTCGATGGCTGTCTCCGGAGCGGCAATGAAGACGTTGAGCCGCAGCGGCTCGTGGATCAGGCGTTTGCCGTCGTGCACGGATTGCCACGGCAGGCCCGTGCGCAGATCGCCAGCATTGCCTTCTAGCACGCCGAGCTGGCCCACGACGTTGTGCAGCACCTTGTTGCCGCTGCCAAAGGCGTCGTTGTTCACCGTCGAGCCGTAGTACTGGAGGTTGATCCAGCTCGCCACCACCATAGGCGCCGTCATGATCAGCTCCAGCACGCCGTAGCCCTGATCCCTGGTGTGATCGTAGCTGTGCAGGAAAGCGCGGCCCTTGAGATCGAGCCCGCGGGTGAGTGTGCGTGGCGCGGCGATGAAGGCGGCATTGCCGGCAAGGCCCCACTCGGGGCGGACCTGCGACCAGTCTCGGCTGCGACCAACCACGGCGCGATCGAGGTTCTCGCCTTCCGGCAAGCCCAGCAGCGCGCTGCGCTCGAGCCGAGCAAGTGCGGCAGCATTGTGCAGCGCCCTCTTCAGCTCGGCGAGGTCGGAGGCCAGCGCGGCTGGCACCTCGTCCTCATCGAAAATCCGAACCTCGTCCGTCGTCGTGTCATGCAGGGCGCCCAGGAACCAGCAATCTGTGGGGATTTCGATGCCACGCGCCGCAAGCCCCGCTCTGACCTGCACATCGTTGAGCACCGCGGCCGCTACCCGCGCGTTGGCCTCGCCGGTATGGCCGCCGCAAGCGCCACAGTCGAGACCGGCGGCATGCGGGTTGTTGACGGTGGTGCTGCCGTGTCCGGCAAGAAGCACCAGCCGCGCGAACGGCCCCACCATCGACATCGCCTTCAATACGGCTTCCGCCATGGCAACGCGGCTTTCGGGAGAGAAACCGGTGACCCGCCCTGCGACCTCACGGGGCGCGAGGCTCGGGCCCAGCCGTGATGCCAAGGCCGGGTCAATGCCGTCGACGCTCGGGCTCGGCACGGGCCGGGTCAGCCCGAGACTGTCGGTCGCCAGTTTGCCGGCGAACGTCAGGCCAGCCGTCTCCACGAAGGCGAAGGAGGATACGGCCGAGAGCTTGAAGGACTTCCAGGCCTTGGCCGCGCGCCGACGCAGCAGGCGCATGCCCAGAACCTCCTGCTCCGTCGTCTCGGTTGCGCCCTTGACCGCCTCGCAGATGGTGAACGCGGGCTTCAGAAGGACGGGGCACTGCGCCCCGCCCCGCTCACGGCCGATGGGAACGTACTCGATGGGAAAGCCGAAGAAGCCGGCAAAGCCGACCGTCTCGGCGCCGGGGCAGGCCGTTTCGAGAGCGCGGCGGAACACCTCGGACCGCACGTCGATGCAGAACGCGGCTTGCACCGGCGGCCGATGTCGGAGAAGCGCAATCGAAGCGCCCGCCGCTGCCTTGCGCAGGCTTTCCGAAAGCCGCGTGCGATAGGCAATGTCATAAGCTTCCTGCAAGAGCAGCGAGAGGGCCAGCTCGGCGTCGACCTCGGGCGCATCGTCGTCCGGCAGGTGGGCAGAATCGTCCATGGCATTTTTCCACGCCTGCTGAAACGACTGATCGATGCGCGCGCGGAAGAGGCCGTAGCCCCAGGCCACCCGTATGGCGAGCAGCCCGCGCAGAGTGTCGTCGCGCCTGCCGTCGAGCTCGGCATTCCAGCCGACATAGCGCGCGTAGGCCGACCAGCCGCCGATGTCGAACAAGGCACGGAACAGGTAATCCTCGGCGGCACGAGGCGGGATGCCTAGTGCCTCGATCACGATGGCGATGGCCGCGATGGGGTCCTCAGGCAATGCCAGTACGGTCTTGCGGAAGTCGGTTACGCCCATTACTTCGGGATTGTAGTCGTGGCGGATCAGCGCACGCCAGGCGGCGTAGGGTGCCAAGTGCCTCACCGGCATCCGCCAGCTGGACTGACCCTCGTCGAAATAGCCCGCACAGAAGCTCGAAATCTCGTCGATCATGAAACCCACGAGCGACACATAACGGTCGCCGCCAGCCTCCCTGTCGAGCACCTCGGCAACGGTTGCGACGACACCGGCGGGCGACGCGGGCTCCACCGTTTCGGCCATCGCCGCTCTGCGCAGCGCCGCCGCATCGGCAAAGCGCGCGCCCAGTGACGGCTGGAGGGCCGTTGCGGCCGCAAGCGCGGCGTCGTCGATGGTGCCGTCAGCCAGCGCCTCGCGATAGAAGGCGCGCGGCATCAGCATATGGGTGCGGGCGGTCCGCTTCAGATGTGCCGCCGTCGATTGGAACGTCCGGCCGGAAAAGCCCAGGAACGGATTGACGGCGACGAAATTCTTGAGAGGCCACACCGGTGCGATGCGCTTACAGACGGCATCGATCTGATGCTCGAGCGTCGCCTCCTTTGGCATTGCCCCATGGGCCGGCGGGTTGGCGGGAGCGATTGGAGTGGCACAAGCGGTCATCATCATTTCCCCCGGATCAGTGGTTGGCCTGCTGCGCCGTCGACCGCCGCCGCGCCGCGGGAGCAGCCCGGAGCAGGAAGCGGTTGGCGAGCGTGTTGAGATAGAGGCCGTGGCTCAGATGCACGTAGGCGGCTTGCCAGAAAGGCTCGGAAGCGTGTCGAGCCATCTGGCTCTGGAAGACGGTGAGGCCGGCAAAGGAGACGATGACCAGCGTGGCGATTGCCACCTCCGGCATGCCGGCGAGCGCGCCGCCCGGCGGCAGGCTGTCCGCCGTCAGGTAGGCGGTGGCGGCCTGAAGACCGAAGTAGGCCGCGGCGACAGCAGTGGCGCAAAGGCCGGTTCTGGCGACGACATAAGCGTTGGGCCGCTCGTCGATGGCACCTGCCATGAGATGCACCAGCGCCATCAGCAGGACGGCGCCAAGCGCGATCGAGCCGGGATTGACGCCCGGCGATGGCCCGAAGACGCCTGCGATGAGGAGCGTCATTGCCACCACGACGCCAAGTGCCATCACCAGCCGAGCCGGATGGGGCTGACCGCCGGGACTTGGCGACCAAGAGGCACGGGCCAAGTCCATCACGCTGCCGGAGGAGAGAAAGGCATGTGCCTTGTAGAGCGAGTGGGCGACGATGTGGAGCAGCGCCGACGAGAAGGCGCCGAGGCCGCACTGGAGGAGCATGAACCCCATCTGCGCCACGGTCGAATAGGCGAGTTGCACCTTCACCGAGGTCTGAGTAAGCAAGACCAGCGAGCCGAACAGCGCCGTCGCGCCGCCGATGAGGGCCAGAACCTCGAGGGCCGGCGTTGCAAGCAACATGACGTCGGCCAACCGCAGCACCAGAAAGCCACCAGCGTTGATGATGCCGGCGTGCAGCAGCGCCGAGACGGGCGTCGGTGTCTCCATGACCTCGAGGAGCCAGCCGTGCAGAGGCAGTTGCGCGGACTTCAAGATGGCCGTGGCCACCACGAGCAGTGCGGCGAGCGTAACGAGAGTGGACGGCCCGCCAAGCCCTGCCGCCGCGCGCGCTGCTTCTCCGAGGGAGGCGATCTCGAGGGTGCCGAAGCGGGCATACAGCAACGCGGAGGCCGCGAGCAGGCATGCGTCGCCGATACGGCTGATCCAGAATTTCTTGGCTGCCGCGCGCCGAGCCGCGGGACGCCCGGGATAGAAGAGCAGCAGCTTGTTGAGCGTGAGACTGGTTGCGATCCAGGCAAGGATCAACAGCGCCAGGTTGCCGGCCACCAGTAGGGTCAGCACCGAAGCGAGCGCCAGGAGCAGCCAGCGGATGAAACTTGCGTGTCCGGGATCGCCGTCCAGATAGTTGCGGCTGTAGCGCACGACGATGACGCCGATAAAGGCGACAAGCGCCAGCATGATGGAGGACAGCGCGTCGACGTGAACCGACAGGCCGATGCCGGCCAGACCCAGCATCGGCGATGTCACCGGTCCGGCCAGCGCAACCGCAAGCCCGCACGCCAGGGCCAGGCCGAGCGCCACCATCGAGACCGACACCGCCGCGCCTGCGAAGCGGCGAGGTGCAGACGAGGCGGCGTGGACGAAGGCGACGGTCGCCAGCATGATGGGGGCGGCAAGAGCAATGAGGGGCAACAGGGTTCGCATGATGGCTCCGGTCGGTCTGCATCGGCCCGGATGTGTAATGGCTCGCAGCTTTTCTGAAAAATTCGAATATTGAACAAAATCGTTAGAGAGAATAGAACGATGGGATGCCCCACCTGAACTACCATCACCTCCGATATTTCTGGATGATCGCCAACGAAGGCAGCATGAGCCGCGCAGCCCGCAGGCTGAACGTGTCACCGTCGTCGCTTTCCGTGCAACTGAAGTCACTGGAGGAGCAACTCGGCCAGCCCCTGTTCGAGCGCAAGGGTAAGGCACTGATCCTGACCGAGGCCGGACGCATTGCCCTCGAATATGCCAACACCGTATTCCAATCGGGACACGAGCTTCTCGAGGCGCTGACTGGCCTTTCGCCCGGGCGCCAGGTGCTCCGCATCGGCGCGGTTGCCACGTTGTCGCGCAACTTCCAGATCGGGCTGCTGCGTCCGCTGATCGGCCAGCCGGGCATCGAGCTGATCATACGATCAGGCGGGCTCGCCGATCTCCTCGCTCAGCTCGATGCGCACAAGCTCGACGTCGTACTGTCGAACCAGCCTGTCGTGGCCGACGCCGACAGCGAGCTGCAGACGACGCTGCTCGCTGAGCAACCCGTGAGCATCGTCGGCCCGCGATCGGCAAAACGTGCGGAATTCCAGTTCCCTCGGGATCTCGACAAAGCGCCGATCGTGCTGCCGGCCCGCGGTAGCGCCATCCGTTCCGCCTTCGATGCGCTGGTCGGGCAGGCCGGGGTCGAGCCGCGGATCGTTGCCGAGGTCGACGACATGGCCATGACGCGCCTGATGGCCCGCGAAAGCGGCTGGCTTGCCTTGGTGCCGCCGGTCGTGGTCGTCGACGAGTTGAAGGCGGGCATCCTGGTCGAGCGTTGCCGGATCGCGCAGCTCAAAGAAGAGTTCTATGCGATCACCCGCCGTCGCAAATTGCAGAACCAGCTCCTGGTAGAACTGCTCTCCCGCCGGGAACCACTAAGGACCCCGAAGATAGCTGCAAAGCGGAAACGGAAGGCGAAGCAGTGACCTGACGGCCATCGGAAGCTCCCCCCAGTCGTTTACGTGACCAATGCCAGCGACCAGACAGATTGAGCAACGAGCTGCCCCCCAATGTCTCGACGCCTTTGAGCCACACCGTGGACGCTATGGGTGCCTAAGCGGCCGGGAATATGGATAAGAGCCGATGCATTAGGAAGGTCCGGAAAATGCCCCTTCTCGTCGATTGCGCAGGTCGTAGCGAACGTCCGCACCTAGGGGTGCCGCGTCGCCTTTGCTGATTCGCACCTCGACCTGCTACCGATCAGGCGCGTTGACGTGACCGGGCCGCGCTGATGTGCCGGCTTGGGCTCCGGCGACGAATCGCCGAGGGTGTCGGCACGATGCCTTTGACGCCGTCGCGCCAGGACAATTTCCTCTGTGAGCCACCTTGCCCACCTCAACGACGAGCAGCGGCGCGCCCCCACCGACGGCATTGCTCCGGGCATGGCATCCGCCGCGGCTCCGCTGCTGATCATTGCAGGCGCTGGATCCGGCAAGACAACGACGCTCGCCGCCCGCGTTGCCCATCTCGTCGCCAATGGGGCCGATACCAATCGCATCCTCCTGCTGACCTTCTCGCGCCGTGCCGCGACCGAAATGACGCGCCGTGTCTCGCGGTTGCTCGCGTCAACAAAGGACGCCCCCGGGCTCAACCTATCAGCGTTTCGCGGCCGAACTGGCCACCCTGACCGGTGTCCGGTCGGAGGGCGAGCTCGAGGCAGCGATGGCGGGGAGCGCCGTGCCAACGGCCGTCCTGCGCCGAACGGACGACTGCCGCCGCATCACCCGCGGGGGCAGCGCCGCGGCCTGCGCACCGCTGCTGGCGCTGCGCCGCGAGCATTCCCAAGCGCGTCGCAAGCGCGAGTTGGAGCAACGTGTCGCTGCACTGAGAGCAGGCCTCGATCGCCTGCGCCCTCGGAGCCACCCGACGTGCGAGCGTTGCTCTCTCGCCACTCAGCCGATCACGCCTTGCAGGTGGCAGCGTGAGTCGCGGGGAACTCTCTCCACACCATTGACGCGGCTTATCACACGGGTGACCGTAACAGGCTCCAGCAGCGCGACGTCTGCATGGGGTGCGGCAATCCGGGTCAGACTATCCCCAACGCTCACCCGGGTCGCCGTTTGCTGCCATGGCCCCACCTGCCGCGCGGCCCTTTCAAGGGCGCTTCGACCCGCCGGAAACGCCAAGGTGTGATGCGCGCCCCTCAGGCCCTGCCAGAGTCCGCTTTCATGGTCGAGCTGGATGACTGAGTGGTCGGCCATGAGCTTGCGCTGATTGAAGACCGGCTCCAGAGTTTTGAGGCCTCTCTCCTTGGCTCCTCACCGTCCACCGCTGATTCTCTTGAATTTGTCGCGTCCACTAAGCACCGGGTTGTGCATCGGCGTGCACGACCGCACCAACATGTCACATGGCCCGTCTGGTAAGATCGAATTGCACGATCACCAAGGGAGAAATGCATGGCGGTGCTGTTCGACCCAGCAGACGAATACGTGGCCTCTGTTCTGGACCTGGCTCGCGTCGGCGGAACAATCACTCTTGCCGAGTTGGAGTCGATTATCGGAGCCGGCCTGGAGGCTCGGAAGGAGATCACGGCAGATGACGTCTCAGACACGATAGAGGCCCTTCGACCGTCTGGGCATCGAAATCGACAATGGGCTGTCTCAGGAGCAAGAAGATGCAGAGTTTCTGCGCGCACTAAGGGAATTTGACGGACCGATGCCCAGCCTGACAGCAGAGGGTTGGGCAAGATTTTCCCGAGCTGTAGCTCGGGAAAAGCTTGCTGGAACTCAGTCGGTTTCCGAATTGTCGGAGGAGGTACGGGAAGTCATCGCCGAGCGCACCTTCATTCAGAACATCTTCGACTATATGGGGCCACGCGTCCGCAAGGCGTAGGCTTGTCAGTTCTCGCAAGGCCTGGAGCCCGAATCTCGTCGCGCCCACCACCGGCAGCGCCCACGATGCCGTCACTGGCCGCAGCTCAGGTGGCGCGTTCATCGGCGTGTCGCTCGTCATGGTCAGACAATCGAGTGCACGCCCCGATATGTCACCAACGCGCCGACGCCTCCAGCTTGCGGCCGTGACTCCCGCGGGCACAGCCGCCGCTCTGGTGGCTCTTCATGGGTTCCGGTTCGCGACAGGGGGATAAGCGCGAGCAAGGCGCGCTGCCTCGCAAGGGTGCGGCTACCTCAGGCGCCTTTGCCCGAGGCAATGTCCGCAAGACCCTCGGTCGCGTCGGCCATTGATCTGTGCACGACAAGCAGCCTCGGGCCATCTACGGACTCGTGCAGTACAGCGAACGTCGCACCGCACAGAGTCACACCCTTACACAAGTGGCTGTCGAGCGGTCTATCGTTCGCCCTCGCCCTGCCGCGCATAGTCATGTCCGCAGCTGGGCAGGGGCATGCCAAACGAACTCGGTCGGGATCGGCAGCCCTCGCCCTCCAGCAGAGCCTGCGCAGGTGCTCAACACCTGTGTTGCAATCGAGCTCGAAGCAAGGTGATCATACGAGAAGGGCGCGCGATTCAACCTACCAAGCCAAGCGGCGCTTGGACGACCGCGTCGGCTGATGGCCTCGAGGGCCTTGTTGTTCTAATTTGGGCAAGAGACCAACAAGCTGCCATTGGGCAACGCTCGGTCTGGCGGAGAGATAGCCTATGAACTAGCATTCGAACTGGACCACTCGGTGGGGGCTGGTCAAAGTCCGCTCTTGCTCCGAACGCCAGGGAAGGCATCGCCGTTGCGGGGCGAGATCGCGCCAACCGCAAAGTTCGGAGAGCTGCCCTGCTTTCAAGAGCTTTTCTCACATCCGAGAGGGCGCAAAGGTCCAGCGGCCGCACGGTGGGAGGCGCTAGAGTTTTTGTGTTCCCAAGATCTCACGTCGGGCTGCGCATACTCAGTTCTGTCGAGAGGTTGCGCCTGCTCGGACCGAAGGGAAAGCTCGAGTCTTGCTCTTGCGGATGCTGATCGCATCCTATTGACCAGGATGACCAAGTAGTCTGCGCGGAAGGCCAATGGCGATGAGAATCCAGAATACTTTTACAGTCGAGTTGCCGATCGAGCAGGCTTGGCCAATGTTGCTCGATGTACCGTCGATCGTTCCTTGCATGCCCGGCGCGGAACTCATCGAGTCGCTTCCCGACAACACTTACAAGGGCAAGGTGTCGCTCAAACTCGGCCCTGTCGTGCTCGCGTTTCAGGGAATAGCAAAACTGATAGAGGTCGACACTGCGAACAGGCGGGCCAAACTGGATGCACGTGGGACTGACCAGAGGGGCAGAGGCGGTGCGAACGCAAAAGTCGTCTTTAGCTTGGCACCACGAGATGGCAATACGCAGGTGCAGATGGTCACTGAATTGCAGCTTTCGGGAACGGTCGCCCAGTATGGCCGCGCGCAAGGGGTGATCAAGGATGTTGCCGAGGAACTCGTCGGTCAGTTTTCCGAGTGTCTCTCCAAGAAAATTCGCTCGTCTTCGGGCAGCGGTTCACGCCTTCAAAGCGACGCCGAACATAGCGAGCAGGCGGAGCGTGCCGTCAGTGCGTCCCAGTCGGTCCCATCTCAGCCATTGAGTGGGCTCTCGTTGGTGTGGCGTGTATTCCTCAGCAGACTGCGCGGTCTGTTCGTCCGGGGCGGCAGCCGTTAATTTCTCCCGCCGATGGCCGCTCGGTTGCGCTACTGAAGAACACTTGCCGCGATGTCGAATGAAATTGGCCAAGGCATTATTCGAAACTGGGAGTCGAGCGTCATGGACATGGATGACGATTTCATGGGTGAGATCGAGTTCGATCTCACGGCCGATCAACAGGCCCTTGTGGCTCGGGCGATCAGCGTCGCGGCGACGAAGCGCGACGAGGAAGATTTCACCGCGCTCAACCCCCTGATCGCTATCATGCAGTGGTGGCAACTCTACGGCACCCGGTCGGACACTGCGGGCGGCACGCCGGAGGCACGGCTGACCGAAGCCTGCCGGCAGTACATCGCGGCTCACAGCGCCTGAGACAGCCCCTCGCGATCACCGTCAACGTGCCCCGAAGCGCCATGGCAGGGTCTCACATGTCCGACATCTCGCTGAACATCGCCTGTGTCCTCACCGATCGCACACGCCCGCTGTTCGATGGACGCGTCTCCATCGAGGGCGTTCATCTCAATCCGGTTCCGGGGGAGCCCGAGGAGATTTTTCGTCGCGCGGTCCGCGAGGCGACCTACGAGCTCACGGAAATGTCGATGTCGAGCCACATGCTGATGACCGCGCAAGGGCGCGCCCATTACACGGCGATACCAGTGTTTCTCTCTCGCGCGTTTCGCCACTCGGGTGTCTTTGTGCGCACGGACCGGGGCATTACGCGACCGGAAGACCTCAAGGGAAAGCGCATCGGGGTGCCGGAGTATCAGCAGACCGCCATCCTCTGGATGCGCGGCATCCTGCGGGATTTCCACGGTATAGGCGTCGCCGATGCGAGCTGGCACACGGGCGGTGTCGTCACGCCAGGCCTCGGCGAGCGGCTGAGCCTGGACTTACCACGCCACATTTCGGTGACACCGGTTCCGGCGGGCGAAACACTCGACAGCATGCTGGCGCGCGGCGACCTCGACGCGGTAATCTCGACCCGCGTGCCAACATGCGTCGACGATCCGGCCAAGCCCGTGGCGCGCCTCTTCCCGGACTACCGTCGCGTCGAGGCGGACTACCACCGCCAGACCGGCTTCTTTCCGATCATGCACTGCCTGGCGATCCGCAACGACGTGGCGGCCGCCTATCCGGATCTGCCGGCCAAGCTGTTCCGCGCCTGTGTCGCCGCGCGCAATCTGGCAATCGCCGAGATCGGCTTGGTCAATGCGTTTCGACTGACGCTGCCGTGGCCGATGGCGGTACTCGACGACGTACGACGCCTGATGGGCGAAGACTTCTGGTCCTACGGTTTTGCGCGCAACCGTGAGGAAATCGCCACGATGACGCGCTACTCGCAGGAAGACTGCCTGACGCAGCGGCGCGTTGCGCCAGAGGAACTCTTCGAAGCCTCTACGCTCGAGCTTGTCGCCTGAGCATCGCGCCGCGTGTCTGCGCGCTTGCGTAAACGAACGACCAGGGGCAGCAAGGGCGTAGCTAGGCGCTGTCCTCGACCACGGGGCGGTTGCGGGTCTGGCGCAACCAGGTCCACACGAACAACGCCATGGCCATGGCGCCACCGGTCATGGTCGAAGGCACAGTCGGCCACATCAGGAGGACGCCCGCGATCACCGCCCACAGGCGTTCAATGAGGCCCAGCCTTCCACACAGCCAGCCCTGGATAGCGACCGTGATGGACATCATGCCGACCACGACGGTGGCGACGTCGATGGCGGTGGCGAGCGGCGTGGCCTTCAAGAGCAGGCTTGGGTAGAAGACGATGAGGAACGGCAGCAGATAGGCGATGACGCCCATGCGCAATCCCTCGAACGCCGTTTCCCAGGAGCTGGTGTTGGCGATGCTCGCCGCCGCAAAAATCGCCAAACAGACGGGCGGTGTGATATGCGACAGCAGCGCGGCATAGAACACGAACATATTGGCGACGAGGATATCGACGCCTTGCTCACGCAAGGTCGGCACGGCAACGACGGATACCAGGAGAAACGCCGCCACAGTGTTCATGCCCGTGCCGAGCACCAGGCAGGCGATACCGACGAGCAGCAGAAGCAGGACGAAGTTGCCGCCCGACAGCGACAGCAGCGCGCTCGAGATGTTGAGGCCGAGGCCCGTCAGAGTAAATGCACCGATCACGAACCCGATCGTGGCGCAGATCACCAGGATCATCGTCGCCTCGCGTCCACCCCGCTCCAGGGCCGCAAGGATCTCTCGCGGTCCCATGCGCGTGTCGGCGCGCACCCAGCTCACCACGACGGTTGACATGATCGCGATGAAGGCCGATCTGGTCGGGGACAAGCCATAGGTGAACAGGCCGATGAGCAGGACGAGCGGCAACAGCAGGTGACCGCTACGCCGCAGCACCGACAAGACCGATGGCTTCTCGGCGAGGGGGAGCCCGGACAGGCCGTGCTTCTCCGCCTCCAGGTGGATGTACCAGTACAGACCCGCATAGTAGATTATCGCCGGGATGAGGCTGGCGAGGGCGACCTGCGTATAGGGGACGCTGGCATACGCCGCGAGAATGAAGGCCGCCGCGCCCATGACGGGCGGCATGATCTGGCCGCCATTCGAGGCGAGAGCTTCGACCGCCCCGGCCATCGGGCGCCGGTAGCCCATGCGGATCATCAGCGGGATCGTGAATTGCCCGGTCGTGTAGACGTTCGCCACGGTCGAGCCGGTGACGGAGCCGACAAGGCCGGACGATACCGTCGCCACCTTGGCGGGACCGCCCTTGAGATGACCGGCGATCGCTGTCGTGAGATCGACGAGCGCCCCCGACGTGCCAGCCTTTTCAGCGAATGCGCCAAAGATCACGAAGAGCGCGATATAGGTTGCGGCGATGCCTAGCGCCGATCCCCACAGGCCCTCCTGCGTCAGATACATGTGGTCGAGGACCTGGAGGGCGGTGAACCCACGATGCGCCACGGTGCGCCAGGGAATGAGATTGCCGAGCGTCGCGTAGAGGATCGCCAGGACCGCAATGATCACGAGGACGGGGCCCATGACCCGCCGGCAGGCTTCGAGCAAAACGACGCCAGCGGTGACGCCGAGCGCAATCTCGAGGGGTGTCGGTGCGAAGGTCGGCGTCAAGGGCCAGCGTGTCGTGAGGTACTCCGAGTATAGAGCGATGAAACCAAACGCCGGGATCGCCGCAAGGGCCAGCAGGATGCTCACCACATCGACATGGCGCTTGCCGTCCTTGCTCACGCTGGACTTGATGGCAGGGATCGTGAGCAGAATGATGACGACACTGAGCGTCACGGGAATGGCGCGCTGGACGTAGGGATAAAAGGCGCCGAAGTAGCCCGTATACAAATGGAACACGGCCAGCACGATCGCCATGCCGCGCACCGTCAGAGCTGCCAGCCGGTCGCTCATCAAGACCCAGCCCCTTCTGTAGCCTCGCCAGGTTCAGAGCAACGCGCATCGCCGCGCGGTGCACAGCGACGCCGTTGCTCCACCGCCACCCGTTCCCGGCGATCTATTTGATGTAGCCTTTCTCGCGGTACCACTTCTCTGCACCGGGATGGAGCTTTGCAGATCCGATGTTCTGCCAGGCGACCTCTGGCTTGTAGAAGCGGTGCTGCTTGTGAACGGCCCAGAAGCGCTCCTTGTGCTTGGCCAGCGCCGCAGTCATCTTGTAGACGAGTTCGTCGGGGAGATCCTTGCGAACCGCCAGGCCGAGGATGAGCTTAGGCGTGTAGTAGGTCTCATATTCGCCGTTTGCGCTCTTATAGGCGCCGGCTGGCACCTGCTCGATGTCGGCGCCATATTTCGCGGCAACCTTCGTCGCCACGTCCTTGCTGATCGGCAGAAGCCGGAACGCTTCCTTGGTGCCGAGCTCAATAAAGCGCGGGTGTGGGAAGACCGAGCCGCCCGTGATCCACATGTCGGCGCGCCCGTCCATGATCATCTGCATACCCTGCCCCATGGAGCCGTAGATGATCTTGCCGCCCCACGAGGTGATCAACTTCTCGGTCAGCCCGTAGGCGGCGAGGATATCGAGCGCCATAGGAGTTACGAGTTGGGCCCGCTCGAACGTAGCGATGCGGATCGGGTACTTCCGCGTGCGAATGTCGTCGAACGACTTGATGCCGAGCTTGGCGACGATGGCGGCCTGCGCGATGCTCGGACCGCGCACGGCGGCGATCATGCGGAAGTCGTACTTCTTCTTGGTCGGCCCCTCGCCCTTTACCGCGAGCGTCGTCAGCACGTTCTCCACGACCGCCACGTCAGCCAGCTTGGACTCCGGCGTCAGCCGCTCGAGGCTCGCCCAGCCGCCGCCGGGAATGACGGTAACGGTGAGACCGGGAATTTCGGACTTGATGATTTCGGCGAAGGCGGCGGCGACCTGATAATAGGCGCCGCCCGTGGACCCGCCGACAACCGTCAAGTTGCGGGCGAAGGCTGCCGTGGTGACGATGCTGGCGCCAAGAGCGCCCGCGAGCAAGGTGGCGAGATAGCGGGGTCGTAAACGGATCTGACGATCGACGGGCATCGCAACTCTCCACTCATTCGTGCAGCCGGGACGATGCCGGGGCCGCAGGACCTAGTGCATCTGTCAACGTCGCGCCGAAATCGGATCGCTGAAGGCTCGTGAGTGGTGGCTCGTATTTCGTCGAAGGCGTCAGACTGGCGCTTCCTAGGCATTAGACGAGCGTCCAGCGCAGATCGGCAAATACATAATATCAATACACTGCATGTACTGGGCCTATGACGGCCGCATCGTCAACGCCGCTGCAAAGCCTTATCCGCGGCCAGCAATTCCCGGACTGTCTCGAGAAAAACGCGGATGATTGACCGGTTCTGCCGTTCCCTGAGGCAGGCCACCTCGATGGGTGAAGTTATCCGACGCCCCTCGATGGCCAGCCTCACGACCTTGCTTTCGGGCAAGAGCCCTTCGTCGAAGATAGCGGATACGCCCATGCCGGCAGCGACAGCGCTGACGACGCCTTCCCGACTGCCGAGCTCCGTGAATTCGCTCCTGAAAATGCCGGCGCGCAGCAGCAGCCCCTCGAAGGCCTGACGCGCGGCCGAACCGCGCTCGCGCATGACGAGAGGCAGATCCTTGAGCTGGGCGGGACGGATCGCCGTCGCAGTGCTCCACGGCGGCACATTCGGCGCGATGATGATGAGCGACGGCGTGGAGAACGGGATGAGACGGAACTCGGGTTGTGGCTCGGTCCGGCCGAGCACGGCCACGTCGATCTCGTAGTCCTTGAGCTTGCTGGTGAGGTCGCGCGAGTTGGCGAAACTTACGGAGACCCGAACGCCCGGATAGCGCTGTGAAAAATGCGCGAGCATCCGCATGACGTCGTAGGGGCCGTACGATCCGACCCGCAGATGACCGCGTCGCAATCCGCCGACCTCCTGCAGAAAATCCACGGCTTCGCCGTAGCTGCCGAACATGCGTCGCACGATGGAGAGCAGCTCGGCGCCGGTCGGCGTCAGCTGGACGCCACGCTTGGTGCGATGGAAGAGCTCGACATTGAAGAGCGTTTCAACCTGCTTCACCTGGGTGGTGATCGTCGGCTGGCTGACGCCCAGGCTGAGCGCGGCCTTGGTGAAGCTGCCCTCGAGGGCTACCGCTTGGAACGCCCGGGCCTGTGCTGGTGTCATAGCTCTGCTCTATGCCAAGCATCAAAGTTTTGAATTTGATTTATACCGCGCTGCTGCCCAACATCACAAGAATGAGGACTCCGGTCGCTGACGTCGGAGTCTTTTCAGCGCGGTAATGGCAGGCGAGCCCTGCCGGGAGGAACGCCATGAAGCGCCAGGAGATGGTTTTCGATCCCTTCCAGCTCATCGACAAGAAGGAGCGCAAGCGCCTCACTAGACGCAGCGATGCGATCGGCCTGACCTATCTTGTCGGGCATTTCCTGGCCATTGGCGCCGGCGCGCTAGCCATCTACCTGACCTACGGCACCTTCTGGATGGTGCTCGCCATGTGGGCCCACGGAACCGTGCTCGCCTGCCTGTTCGCGCCGATGCACGAGTGCAGCCACGGCACTGCTTTCCGCACGCGCTGGCTCAACGAGACCGCCTATTGGCTCGTGAGCGTCGTCTACATCAGCCAGCCCACTTGGTACCGCTACCGGCACGCGGTGCATCACACATACACGCAGATCCAGGGCAAGGATCCGGCGATGGTGCTGCCGGGACCGACAACGTGGCAGCACTACTTTGAGCAGTTGCTCGGCTGGCGGTTCTGGACAACCTTCCCGGTGGTCATCACCAAGCACGCCCTGGGCCGCATGCGACCGCAGGACTCCTGGTACGTGCCGAAGGCCGATCTGCCACGGATCTATCTGGAGGCCCGCATCATGCTGGCCATATACGGCCTGATCGCCGCCACGGCGATCTACTTTGGCAGTTGGGCGCCGCTGGTCTATTGGATCCTGCCGCGCATGATGGGAGAGCCGTTGCAGCGCGCCTGGCGGATCGCCGAGCACAAGGGCTGCGAGGAGGGACCGGACGTCAGGACGAACACCAGGTCCACGCATGCCAGCTTCCTCATGCGCGCGTTGTGCTGGAACATGCCGTACCACTCCGAGCACCACGTCCTGCCGCAAGCGCCGTTTTTCGCCCTGCCGGAGATCAACCGCATGATCGCCAGCGAGCTGAAGCCGATGGGCGCGAGCCTGCTGGCTGTCGATCGCGAAGTGCGGCGCGGCTCGATTGTCTCGCGCGAGGAGGCGGCACGAATCATCGACGAGCGGAAGAAGAACAACGAGGTCGTCGACAAGAGCTGGCTCTGCCGGCTGGATTAGAGGCAGAACCCCGGCTCAGCTTCAAAGAGGGAAGGGTGGTTTCATGACGAACGTGCCGGCTGGCGAACACTGGCATCTCGCCGGCAAGGCGAGCGATTTCGAGGACGAGGACGTCGAGCAGATGATCGTCGGCAATCTCGCGGTCGCCATCTATCGCGTCGAGGGTGCGTTCTACGCCACTCAAGACGTCTGCACGCACGAGCACGCCTACCTCTCCGACGGCGTCGTCGTGGATTGCGTCGTCGAATGTCCCTTCCATCAAGGTCGCTTCGATATCAAGTCCGGCAAGGCGCTCGGCGCTCCCGTCATTCACGCCTTGAAGACCTTCCCGGTCGAGGTCGTAGACGGGCGGATCTATGTTCGTGTCACGCCCGAGGAGGCGGCAGAGGGAAGCTCATAGCTCGCGTCCTCGTTGAAGTCGTGTCGGCGAAGACACCAGGATGGCGCAGCAGGAAATGACGAGGTGAGCGCATGACGGGAAATCGCGCGCCGTCGCGGCGGTGTCCGAAGACGTGGGACGAGGCGGCAGACGTCGTGATCGTGGGCTACGGCTACGCGGGCGCGGTGGCGGCGATCGAGGCACATGATGCCGGCGCCAAGGTGCTCGTCATCGAGAAGATGCCGGACCCGGGCGGCATCTCCATCACCTCGGGCGGCAACGTCAGGATAGTCGCGGACGCCGAGAAGGGCTTCCTGCACCTCAAGGCTACCAATGCCGGAACAACACCGGACAGTGTCTTGAGAGCGCTCGCCGTCGGCATGAAGGCGATGCCCGACTATTTCGCGAAGCTCGTGAAGGTGTCGGGCGCCACGATCGATCAACGCCAGGCTGACGGCAACTACCCCTTTCCCGGCACCGAGACGTTCGGCTACGTCAGCATCGCTCACGTGCCAGATTTCGACGCTGCCGCCGCCTATCCCTCCGTCTCAAGCTACGTGCCCATCCAGCGCGCGGCAGGCGTGCGGCTCTTCAAGGTGATCGAGGACAATATCCGCACCCGCGGCATCAGGGTCATGCTGTCCACACCGGCGCGGCGGCTGATCACCGACGAGGACGGGGCAATCTGCGGACTGCATGCCGAGCACGATGGCCGCCTGTTGGCCATCCAGGCGAAGAGGGCCGTCGTGCTGGCATGCGGCGGCTTCGAGGCCAACCCCGAGATGCAGATGCAGTATTGGCAGGAGAAGCCAGTATTGAATGCCGCCTACGCCGGCAACACCGGCGATGGCATCCTCATGGCGCAGGATGTTGGCGCGCAGCTCTGGCACATGTGGCACTATCACGGCGTCTACGGCTTCCGGCATCCCGATCCGGGCTATCCCTTCGGCGTCCGTCCGAAGCGGCTGCCGGACTGGATCCCAGGGCAGGCCGCGCGTGCCGATGTAAAGGTGCCCTGGATCATCGTCGATCGCTCCGGACGCCGCTTCATGAACGAGTACCCGCCCTACACGCAGGATACCTCGTGGCGGCCAATGGGGGTATTCGATCCGGAGTCTATGAGCTACCAGCGCAATCCGGCCTTCATGATCATGGACGAGCCCGGACGCGGCGCATATCCGATCGTCTCACCCACCTTCAACGATCGACGCCTCAAGTTCGAATGGAGCGAGACAACCCTGCGCGACCTCGAAGCCCGCATCATCAAGCGTGCCGACAGCGTGGCAGCGCTGGCCTCTCTGACCGGCATGGACGCGGCAGTGCTCGATGAGACGATTGCCAACTGGAATGCAGCCTGCGCCGCCCGTCGCGACACCGCATTCCGGAGACCTCCTACGTCGATGGTGCCAATCGCCACGCCGCCCTATTACGTCGCCGAGGTGCATCCGGTCTGCTCCAATACGCACGGCGGACCCGTGCATGACGCGGAACAGCGGGTCATCGACACGTTCGGCCAGCCGATCCCCAGGCTTTTCGCGGCCGGGGAGCTCGGAGGCGTCTTCGGCCATCTCTACATCTCCGGAGGCAACCTCGCCGAATGCTTCGTGGGAGGCTGGACGGCCGGTCGCAATGCTGCGCAGCAGGCCGCTTGGGACGTCGCGCGATGAGTGGAGCGATTTGGCATCGGCACCCCTCATGAAGCCACCTCCCTTCGACTACGAGGATCCGGAAACCCTCGCTGGCGCACTCGAGCTGGCGTCGCGGCTTGACAATCACAAGCTGCTGGCCGGCGGTCAGTCGCTGATGCCGATGCTCAATATGCGGTTCGTGCAACCCGATCACGTGATCGATCTCAACCGAATTGCCGAGCTCGCCTATATCGACGATGTCGACACAGTCGTACGGATCGGCAGTATGACCCGCCAGCACGAGCTGCTCGAAAGCGATGTGATCGCCCGGCGGCTTCCGCTGATGCGCGAGGCGCTCGAGCAGGTGGGGCACGTTCAGACGCGCAATCGCGGCACGATCGGCGGCAGCCTGTGCCATCTCGATCCCGCGGCCGAGCTGCCGTGTGTGCTCATGGCCTGTGACGGCGTCGTGGAGGCGCAGAGCGTGCGCGGCACGCGGCGCATCGCCATGCGCGACTTTCCGGCCTTCTACATGACGCCGGCCATCGAGCCGGACGAGATCGTGACCGCCATCGAGGTGGCGCCCTGGGCGGCGGGTCACGGCAGCGCATTCCTCGAGTTCGCCCGCCGCCACGGCGACTTCGCACAGGCCTCCGTGGCGGTGCTGATCGCGAGTTCGCCGGATGGAGCGATCGAGAGGGCCTCGCTCGCGGTCGGCGGGCTCGCCACCGCACCTCAGCGCATCGCCGAGGCCGAGCGGATGCTCGCAGGGAGCATGCCCACAGCTGCGCTCGTTCGCGCCGCCGCGCAGGCGTGCGGCGACATCGAGGCCACGGATGATGCCCATGCGCCCGCCGCCTACCGCCGGCAGCTCGCCGTCGCACTCACCGAGCGGGCCCTGAAGCTGGCTCTTGTGCGCTCCGACGCGGCAAATGGAGGGCTCCATGAGCCGAACGCGTAGGATCGAGGTCGAAGTCAACGGCCGGAGCGAGGCGCGGGAGATCGACGTCCGCTTGACCCTTGCCGACTTCCTGCGGCGCGAGCTGGGATTGACCGGCACACACTTGGGCTGTGAGCACGGCGTCTGCGGCGCCTGCACCGTTCTGGTCGATGGCCGCGCGGTGCGCGGTTGCCTCATGCTTGCCGTGCAGGCAGCCGGCCGCTCCGTGCGTACCATCGAAGGTCTGGGTGATGCCGAGGCACCCGACGGCCTCGGCGTCCTGCAGGCGGCATTCCGGGAGCATCATGGGCTGCAATGCGGCTTCTGCACGCCGGGCATCCTCATGACGCTGACCGAGCTTCTGGCGAAATGCCCCGACGCGACGGAAAGCGACGTGCGACTGGCGCTTTCCGGCAACCTGTGCCGCTGCACCGGCTATCAGACAATCGTATCGGCGGCACTCGAAGCCGCTCGGCGCCTGAACGGAAAGTTGGCAAGCTGACACCATGAGGCACACCGGACCGACTTTCGGAAAGCGCGTCGAGCGGGTCGAGGACGCCAGCCTCCTCACCGGGCGGGCGCGCTTCGTCGACGACATCCGCATTCCCGGCATGCTCGAGGCGGCGTACGTGCGCAGCCCCTTCCCGCACGCGCTCGTACGCAGCATCGACGTCACGCAAGCCCGGGCGCTCGAAGGGGTTCACGCCGTGCTCACGGTGGCGGACCTGCGGCCGGCGCTCACGCAGGAGCGCATTCCGCTGGCGCTCTCCTCCAAGGAGCTCTCCGGCCTCGCTCAGAAGAGCCTGCGCGACGACATCACGCCACCCGTCCTCGCTCTCGACGAAGTGTGCTACGTCGGCGAGCCCGTCGTGCTGATCGTCGCGGACTCCCGCTACATCGCCGAGGACGCGATCGCGCTCGTTGCGATCGACTACGAGCCGCTCGAGGCCGTGGCAGACATCACGAGCGCGCTGACGGCCGGGGGGCCGCGCGTTCACAGAGATATCGACGGCAACGTGCTCGCCGAGTACGTGCTGAGCTATGGCGACTACGAACGGGCGACGGCGACGGCGGCGCATCTCTTTCAGCTCGATCTGAAACAGCACCGGGGCTGCGCCCACCCGCTCGAGGGGCGTGGCGTGCTGGCCATGCACGACGCGCTTGAGCAGCGCACCACCGTCTGGTCGTCGACGCAGAGCCCGCACGAGGTGCGCCTCACGCTCGTGCAGCTGCTCGGTCTCGACGACGAGGAGCTTCACGTCGTCACGCCCGATGTCGGCGGTGGCTTCGGCGCCAAGTATCTGACGTATCCCGAGGAGGTGTCGATCACGATCGCCGCTCGTCTCTTGGGGCGCCCGGTGAAATGGATCGAGGATCGGCGGGAGCATTTCCTGACCGCGATCCAGGAGCGCGACCAGCTCTGGCAGGTCGAGATTGCACTCGACGCTGAAGCGAGAATCCTCGGCATCAAGGGCGAGATGATGCACGATCAGGGCGCATATACGCCCCAGGGCATCAACGTTTCCTACAATTCGGCAACGGCCGTGCCCGGCCCTTACAAGGTGCCGTCCTACGAGCTCCGCGTCAGGGCCGTCGAGACGAACAAGGTGCCAACGATGCCGGTACGCGGCGCCGGCTATCCACAGGCGACATTCGCCATGGAGCGTCTGCTTGATCATGCCGCCCGGGAGATCGGGATCGACCGCGCGGAGATCCGTCGCCGCAACCTCATCCAGACCGAAGAGATGCCTTACACTACGCCGCTCAAGACGCGCGCAGGGACGCCGGTCAAATACGACAGCGGCGATTTTCCGCTCTGCCAGGCGATGGCGCTCGATCAGATCGGCTATGACGGCTTCGAAGCGCGTCGCGCAGAGGCGGCGCGCGACGGCCGGTTGCTCGGCGTGGGCTTCGCGAACGCCACGAAGGGAACGGGGCGGGGGCCGTTCGAGACGGCGACCGTACGGGTCGGGCGCTCGGGCCGTGTCTCGGTCTATACCGGCGCGGCCGCGATGGGGCAGAGCACAGCGACGATGCTCGCGCAAATCGTCGCCGATCAGCTCGGCGTCGAGTTCGGGCAGGTGAACGTGGTCGCCGGCGATACCCGCTACACATCGATGGGCCACGGCGGCTTCGCCAGCCGTCAGGCCGTCAATGCCGGGTCATCGGCGCACGAAGCCTCCGTGAAGGTGCGCGAAAAGGCACTTCTGATCGCCTCGCAACTCCTGGAGCAACCTGTTGATGCGCTCGAGCTATCCGGCGGGCGTATCTGGCTCAAGGGGCAGTCCAACGTCTCGCTCGGGCTCGGTGATCTCGCGCGGGAGGCCTCGGGCATCCCCGGCTATTCGCTGCCCAAGGGGATAGAGCCGGGCCTCGAGCATACGGCGAATTTCATGCCGAAGGGGCTCGTCTACAGCAACGGCTGCCATGCCGTGGAGGTCGAAGTCGACCGGGCCACGGGAGCGGTGCGGCTGGAGCGCTATGTCATCGTGAGTGACTGCGGGGAGTTGATCAATCCCATGGTCGTCGATGGCCAAGTCATCGGCGGCGCCGTGCACGGCATCGGCAATGCGCTGTTCGAGTGGATGGGCTACGACGAGATGGCCCAGCCAATCACGACGACATTTGCCGAGTACTTGCTGCCGACGACGACGGAGCTGCCACGGATCGAACTCACGCACGTGGTGCATCGCTCGCCGCTCAACCCATTGGGCATCAAGGGGGTGGGCGAGGTCGGCACGATCCCGGCCGCGGCCGCCATCATCTCGGCGGTCGAAGATGCCTTGCGCCCGTTCGGGGTGCGCATCGACGAGACGCCCATTCTACCTCCGCGTATCGTGGCATTGGTCAACGCGTCATCGACAGCGGCCGGCGCCAGCGGGCCGGCGTCCTCCTGAAATGTCCTACGAGCCTAGAGGCGTGCATTCAGGTCATAGGAGCGCGGCAACTCTCCTGCCGCGTACCTCTATAGATCGCGACGGCACGATTCGAGTGGAGTCGATTGCTCGAAGATGGCCCGTCGCATCTGCAGCCTGACGGCCGGTATTGGGGGTGGCCGTGTGAAAACGCAGTCGACAGTCGAGTCTGCCGACAACGCATACACTACGTCTCGCCCTACGCTCGGGTGGTGGCGATCAGCGGTGCCACCCCCATCATCGAGATCATGCGCCTCAGATTGTATGCGAGGACGCACAGGCTCATTTCGGTGCTCACCTTGGCGAGGCCCTTCGTCAGGAAGTGCGTGTGCCCCATCCAGGCCTTCAGGGTGCCGAATGGATGCTCGACGGTTCGGCGTCGTATCGTCATCGCCTCTGGTAATTTCACCAGTCGGTTTCGAGTCGCGTCGACGACGTGCTCATGCTCCCATCGCCGCACGCGGCGCTCCTTGCCCGTCGTGCATCGAGACTTGAGCGGGCAACCGCCACATTCGTTCGTGAAGTAGATGCGCATGTTCTGGCCGTCGTGAACGCTCACGAAGCGAAATGATAGCATTTTGCCGGCAGGACACCGGTACGCATCAGTCTCCGGCAGATAGTCGAAGTCTTCCTTGTCGAACCGGCCTTCCGCCCTCGCTTTCGACGTGCGCGGCTTCGGCACGTACGGTTTCACGCCAATCCGTTCGCACGCGAGAAGTTGCTCGCCGCTGTAGTAGCCGCGGTCGGCAAGCGCATCGAGGGTTTCACAACGCAGAACCTCTTTGGCCTTCGCTGCCATGGGCGCCAACAATGTTCTGTCCACCACGACGTTGGTCACCTCGTGCGCGACGATCAAGTGATGCTCAGTGTCGACGGCGGCCTGCACGTTGTATCCGACGACGCTCGCTCCCCGCATGTTCGTGGCCATTGCGCGAGAGTCTGGGTCGGTCAGCGAAATCTGCTGTTCAGGCGCGTCGTGCGCCCGCTTCTCGATCTCCTTCAGCTCGGCAAGCCTCGCCCTCATCGTAGCGATCTTGTCCGTCAGCCGTGCGACTTTCTCTTCCGCGCCCGGCCCTTCCTGAAGGTCGGCCACATCGAGGGGTTCGAGGTATCGGCCGATGCTCTCGGTGATCTGCTCCAGGCGGCGCTTGAGCTTGCCGCGCGTGAAATTGCGGCCCCTCGAATTGACGGCCTTGAACTCGGCGCCGTCGATCGCGGCCACGGCATTCTTGAACATGCCGATGTCGACACAGAGCTCAACGAACCTCGCGCAAACTGCCTGGATCGCCGCGCTATTGTTCTTGCGGAAGTCGGCGATGGTCTTGAAGTCAGGAGCGAGGCGGCCTGTCAGCCACATCACCTCGACATTGCGTTTCGCCTCCTTCTCGAGGCGTCGGCTCGATTGCACGCGGTTGAGATAGCCGTAGAAATAGAGCTTGAGGAGCGTTGAAGGATGGTACGAGGGTCGACCCGTCGCGGCCGGCACCACGCCCGTGAACCCCAAGGCGCCGAGATCGAGTTCGTCGATGAAGGCGTCAACGACGCGAACGGGGTTTTCCTGCTCTACGAAATCATCGAGCGCGCTCGGCAAGAGTGAATACTGCCCGCGCGCCTCGCCCTCGATGAAACGGCCCACTATCAGCCTCCCGCGATGCCTCGCTCAGCGGAATCTGATTTGGCGTTTCCACACAAGCAGGGGATGTTTGGTTGCGGACCGCAATCCTTTGGTCATGCGGATCTATCAGCCTCCAGCCAACGCTTGATCCTGGCCTATGACGGGGAGGCAGCTTGACTTCTTCCTCAGCGTGCACTCGGACGGCGGCGTGCCCTCGGCCACGCCAATGTTGTTGATGAGACTTGAAGCAGGCATTTGTTGGCGATGCCGGGAATACCTGCTTAGCAGGCGGCGCAAGTCGGCAGATGCAGAGGAGTTTGGAGTGGCACAAACGCGCGACACGATCGCCGTTATTGGTGGAGGACCAGCCGGCCTGATGGCGGCCGAGGTTCTGTCGGCCGCAGGTTACGCCGTCACCGTCTACGAGCGCATGCCGTCCGTCGGCCGCAAGTTCCTGATGGCGGGCCGCGGTGGCCTCAACCTGACCCACTCCGAGGCTCGGGCCGCGTTCCTGGGCCGCTACGGTCACAGCGCCGGATGGATGGCAGTCCATCTCGACGCGTTTCCACCCGGCGCATTGGCCGGCTGGTGCGAGGCGCTCGGCGTGCCGCTGTTCGTCGGCAGCAGCGGGCGCGTTTTCCCCGAAACGTTCAAGGCATCGCCGGTGCTGCGCGCGTGGCTGCGCCGTCTCGACGCTCAAGGCGTGACACTGGCCACGCGCCATACGTGGACCGGCTGGGACGAGAGCGGTGCTCTGACCTTTGCGACGCCGGATTGCCCCCTCGTCGCCGTCCGGCCACGGGCGACCGTGCTCGCGCTTGGCGGCGCCAGCTGGCCGCGGCTGGGCTCCGACGGCCAATGGCTCTCGATCCTGTCGCATGCCGGCATCGAGGTCGCCGACCTGCACCCCGCCAACTGCGGCGCTCACATCGCCTGGTCGCCCCACTTCCTCGAGCGGTTCGAAGGCGAGCCCCTCAAGCGCATTGCCGTCGCGTGCGGGGACACGCGCGTCCGCGGCGAGGCCGTCGTCACGGCCAAGGGTCTCGAAGGCGGCGCCGTCTACGCACTGGCCTGGCGCTTGCGCGAGGCGCTCAGCAGCAGCGGGAACGCCGAACTCGCGATCGATTTGCGCCCCGACCTCGAGCTGGCCGACCTGACCCGCCGGCTGGAGCGGCCGCGCGGCAAGCAGTCGCTCGCGAACTTCCTGCGCAAAGCAGCAGGCCTGTCGCCGGTCGCCATCGCGCTGCTGCGCGAGGACGCGCGCAATGACCCGCATGGGGCATTGCCGGCGGCCCCGGCCGGCCTCGCCCGACGCCTGAAGCAGGTCACCCTCACCGTGACGGGCACACCCGATCTCGACCGCGCCATCTCGACGGCCGGCGGTATCCGTCTCGCCGCGCTCGACGCCAACCTCATGCTGCGGAAGCGTCCCGGTGTCTTCGCGGCCGGCGAGATGCTCGACTGGGAGGCGCCGACCGGCGGCTACCTGCTGCAGGGCTGTTTTGCAACCGGCGTTGCGGCCGCCCGCGGTGTCCTGCGCTGGCGCGGCCACGACGTGCCGCCGCCGCCCCCGGAACCAGCGTGGGCGCTGCCGGCTTCCATCATCTGTAGGCGTCACCGTAGGGCGATGACCTCGGGCGGCGCACACTCAGGTTCAGTCAATCGGTGAACAGAGCAGCATCGGGTCCATGGCCGGGTCGCGATACCTCCGGCAGCGGACCCGCCGACCGCATGCTTGACACCCATGTCGCCGCACTGGCGACCTTCCGCTTGTGGGATTGTCCCGTTGCGTCAGGCAGATCAGGAGTGTTCAGACTTCTTGGTGGGCGACGGGGTGAGGGTTCGACTCGGACAACTGACGCAGACATGTACCTCGTCACCGTGGCGCAAGATCCAAGGGACGCCGTCCTCTCCTTCTGCGACAACCCCACTCCCTTCGGTGCCGTCCGCGCCTACATAGGCGCATCCGCGATCGTCCACCTTGGCGTCATGCTCCTTCGCGCCGCTCGCCGCATGTGGAAGACTCGCGATCCGACGGCCGACGTTGCTGGGACCTATCGCCCTGCCAGACGGCGCGCCAGGGCCGAGCAATCCCCACAGAACGACCCATCATTCCTCAGGAATGTGGTCGCCAAATGGTCGCTAGGGCTCTCAAGTGGGTCGGTATGCACTCTACAAGTCATTGATTTTATTGGTGACCCCGACAGGATTCGAACCTGTGACCCTCAGATTAGGAATT
>JAWKWD010000028.1:0-27486 GCA_041397805.1 Hyphomicrobiaceae bacterium | reverse complement strand
TCGATGTTGGCGCCCTGCCCCGTCAGCACCCGGAACCCGACCCCACGCTCGACGAGATCCTGGACGGTCGCCACCAGGTGGCGGAGGCTGCGGCCGAGCCGGTCGAGCTTCCAGACCACGAGGGTATCTCCTTCCCGCAGCGCCTTGAGGCACGCCTCGAGCCCGGGTCGGTCGTCTTTCTTGCCGGAGGCCTTGTCGAGATAGATGTCGCGCTCGGTGATACCGGCGGCCAGGAGCGCGTCCCGTTGGAGGTCCGTGGACTGGTCCGTGGTCGAGACGCGCATGTAGCCGATGAGCATGCCGCCAGTGAACCACGTCGACCGGACGTCGACGAGCGGACTGCCTCTGAAGACATCACCACTAGTTGCAGAACAGCAGCGAGCCACCCTTCACGCGACATGATTGTGCGACGGGGTTCTGCGACATCCCGAGGCGCGGAAGTCGGCGAACGGCCATCAGTGGCTGGTCACGTTGCAGAAAGGACGGATAACGCAACGAGGTACATTATCAATCACAGCTCCCCAAGCACGACTATGCACGTTGCCAGGGCGATCCCTATCGCCGTCTCTGGTGCTACTCGCGCAGCGGCGACTGGCGGCTCATCAAGACCGTCATGCGCTCGGCCGGAATCACCTCGGGCCCGCACGTCACACCCAAGGGCCTGCGCCACGGCTTCGGCTTGCAGGCGATCTTGTTCGCGCACAACAACCTGCTCGCGGCCGCCCGACGTGAATGAAAAGGGCCGATCCGACAGCCGATATCCGGCAGGCGACGTACCGACCTCGTAGCGCTGGAAGACCCAACATGCCCCCTACAAACAACCAACAGCCATCACGTTCGTGGTAGCTAGGTGGTAGCTATGGGATTTTGGTGTCGTCGCGGTATTGTCGCTAACATCTTGATTTTGTTGGCGCGCCCGAAAGGATTCGAACCTCTGACCCCCAGATTCGTAGTCTGGTGCTCTATCCAGCTGAGCTACGGGCGCCACCGTCGACCGGACAACCGGAAGGTGCCGGGACAACATTACAACAGCGGGCCGCCGCCACAGGGCAGGGCGCCGTTGCAAGGCGGTCGTTGTAGACTTTCGAGGGCGGAAACGCAAGCGCTCTCTGAGGGGCCGGGCCGCGCCGGCAGCCGCCGGTCCGCTCCCGCGCACAATTGACTTGCCGGCAGGCTCCCCCTATAAGCGCCAAAACTCCAACGATGGGCAAGGTGAGGGTCAAGACCTGCCCGCCTCGGCGCGGGACGGTGGAGGCATGGCATTCTGGCCGGATGTCGCAAACGGCAAGTAACGGAGATCCGACGTGAAACGCACTTATCAGCCGAGCCGGCTCGTCCGCAAGCGCCGGCATGGGTTCCGCAAGCGCATGTCTTCGGTGGGCGGACTGAAGGTCCTGGCGCGCCGTCGCGCCAAGGGCCGCAAGCGCCTCTCGGCCTGACCCCGGGGAGCAATTCCGCAGGTGGCTGGCCGCCGCTCCGACGCCTCGCAGGACCGAGCCTCAGGGGGCCTCGTCATGCTGAGGAAACGGGCGGAGTTCCTCAAGGTGCGCGGCGGTGCGCGATGGGCGACACCGGCCTTCGTGATGGAGGCGCGCTCACGCGATGGGGACACAGGCTCGAAAGACGGGGGCGAGGGCGCCGCGGCGGCACCTCGCTTCGGTTTCACGGTCACCAAGCGCATCGGCAATGCAGTCGTGCGCAACAGGATCCGTCGGCGTCTTCGGGAGGCATTGCGCAGGATGGTGGGGGTGCAGGCGGTGACAGATGCCGAAGCGTCTCGTCACGTGATGCCCGGTCACGACTATGTCCTGATCGCCCGCTCGGCCGCCGCGGAACGCCCCTTCGACCAGCTTCTGAAAGACCTCGCTACGGCCTTCGAGCGCACGGCGCGGCCTCGTCGCGAGGGACGCCCCGCTGCGTCACGAGGAGTGGCCAAAGGCCATGATGAACGCGGGGGAGAGCGCGGCACCTGAGCCACGCCCCTCGAATAAGAGCAGTCGCGCGAACCCCGAGCCGAGAGCCGATGCAACAGAGCCCCGACAATCAGAAGAACCTCCTGACGGCCATCGTCCTGTCCGTCCTCGTCCTGCTGGCCTGGAACTATTTCTACGCCGGCCCGAAGATGCAGCAGGAGCAGGAGCGCAAGAAGCAGGAGCAGGCGCGCTCGGCGCCGACGACGCCGCAGCCCGGAGCGCCCGGAGTGGCGCCGCAGCCGGGCGCTCCCCAGGCCACGCCGCAGCCGGGCGTGCCGCGGCCGAGCCCGTCGCCCGCCGGCTCGGTGCCCAGGCCGTCCGGACCCGTGCTCGCCAGCATCTCGCGCGATGCCGCGCTCAAGGCCGCGCCACGTGCCGTGCTGGAGACGCCGAACTTGATGGGCTCCGTCTCTCTCAAGGGCGGCCGCATCGACGACCTCGTGCTGCGGGCCTACCACGAGACGGTCAGTCCGAAGAGCCCGAAGGTGGTGATGTTCTCGCCGCCCGCAAGCCCGTCGCCCTACTATGCCGAGTTCGGCTGGATCCCCGCCCCGGGCATCGCCGCGAAGTTGCCGACCCAGGACACGGTCTGGAAGCAGGTGGACCCCAAGGCCCGCCTGACGGACAAGACACCGCTCGAGCTCGTCTGGGACAACGGCGCCGGCCTCGTCTTCAAGCGCACGATCTCGGTCGACGACAGCTACATGTTCAAGGTCGTGGATACGGTCGAGAACAAGACCGGCCAGGAGCTGCGGCTCCAGCACTACGGCCTGATCCGGATGGACGGCACGCCCAAGATCCAGGGCTTCTTCATCCTGCATGAAGGCCTGCTCGGCGTGCTCGGCAAGGACGGCCTGCAGGAGATCACGTTCTCCGACGCCGCCGACAAGAAGGGCATCGACAAGAGCTTCAAGGGAGTGACGGGCGGCTGGCTCGGTATTACCGAGAAGTACTGGGCGTCCGTGCTGATCCCGCCGCAGAAGACGAGCTACGAGGGCCAGCTCCACGGCTCGCCCAAGGCCGGTGCGCGGCGCGAGGTGTTTCAGGCGGTCTATCTGAGGGACGTCCTCGTCGTGCCGGCCGGCGGAACGGCCCAGTCCGAGGGCCAGCTCTTCGCTGGCGCCAAGCAGCTCGCCATCGTCGACGGCTACGAGAAGAAATACGGCATCGAGAAGTTCAATCTCCTGATCGACTGGGGCTGGTTCTTCTTCATCACCAAGCCGCTGTTCCGGCTGCTCGAGTGGCTCTACGGCATCTTCGGAAACTTCGGCATCGCCATTCTGGTGGCGACCGTGCTGGTCAAGCTCGCCTTCTTCCCGCTCGCGAACAAGTCCTACGAGTCGATGAGCAAGATGAAGAAGCTGCAGCCCGAGATGGAGCGCATCCGCGACCGCTTCAAGGACGACAAGGTCCGCATGCAGCAGGCGATGATGGAGCTCTACCAGAAGGAGAAGATCAACCCCATGGCCGGGTGTCTGCCGATCCTTCTGCAGATCCCGGTGTTCTTCGCGCTCTACAAGGTTCTGTTCGTCACGATCGACATGCGCCACGCGCCCTTCTTCGGCTGGATCCGGGATCTCTCGGCGCCCGATCCGACGTCGCTCTTCAATCTGTTCGGGCTGCTGCCGTACAACGTGCCGGAGTTCCTGCACATTGGCGTCTGGCCGATCATCATGGGCGTGACGATGTGGTTCCAGATGCAGCTCAATCCGCAGCAGCCGGACCCGATCCAGCAGAAGATCTTCAACTGGATGCCGGTCATGTTCACGTTCCTGCTGGCGAGCTTCCCGGCCGGGCTGGTGATCTACTGGACCTGGAACAACATCCTCTCGATTGCCCAGCAGTCTCTGATCATGAAGAAGCAGGGCGTCGACATTCCGCTCGCCGAGAACCTGTCGAAGAGCCTGGGATGGCTCAGTCGGCTGCGGGGCGGAGGACCGAAGGACGGTCCCGGCTCCAAGAAGAACCCGGCCGAGTGACGCTCGCCGGAGGTCACGGAGGGGCGAGGTGGAGAGCGGGCCAGAGGCCGGACGCGCGGAGGAGAGGATCGACGACGGCTTGGCCGTTGCGCTTTTCCGCCGCCCCTGGCGGTTTCACAAGGGCGTGGTGGCGCTCGACGGATTGCCGCCCGCCGATCGCGTCGAGATCGCCTTCGTCGGGCGCTCGAATGTCGGCAAGTCCAGCCTGATCAACGCCCTGCTCGATCGTCGCGGCCTCGCGCGAACCTCCAACACGCCGGGGCGCACGCAGGAGATCAATTATTTCGCCACGGAGCTGCCGCTCTACATCGCCGACCTGCCCGGCTACGGCTATGCCAAGGCGCCGCGCGACAAGGTCGATGCCTGGACGGCGCTGGTCAAGAATTACCTCCAGGGGCGGGCGACGCTGGCGCGTGTCTACCTGCTCGTCGACTCCCGGCATGGCCTCAAGGCGGTCGACGAGAGCTACATGACCCTGCTGGACACCGCCGCCGTCTCCTATCAGGTCGTGCTGACCAAGGTGGACAAGTTGCGCTCCAGCGAGGTCGGGCCGCTGGTCGAGAAGACGGCGGCGCGTCTCGCCAACCGACCAGCCGCCTATCCGCTCGTACTCGCCACCTCCGCCGAGAAGGGGGATGGCATGGACGCGCTGCGCGAGGCGATCGCGGAGCTCTGCCGCCAGCGCGGCATCGTCGTCCCTGCTTGAGCGGAAGAAGCCGGCCGGCGGCCCGTCTCAGCCGCCGAACAGGCGTTTGACGATCGTCACCAGCCCGCCACCGAAATATTGCGAGCCGATGGCCTGCAGAACGCCGCCCGCGACCATGACGGCCGCCCAGCCGGCCAGGTTCACGGCCAGCTTCGCGTAGTTGGTGACGACGCGGATCTCGATGACCTGATCGGGCAGCGCCGTTTCGGCAACGACGCCGTCTTTGCCGATGGTGCGCGCCGAGATCAGAAGCTGCAGGCGGCCCTTGCCGCGTCGGCGTGGCGTCAGCGTCCAGCGCCAGCTCGCGTAGTCGTCGTGGAGCAGGCCGAGGGTGTTGTCGATCCACTGCGTTTCCGGGGAACCGGGCTCGATCTGGAAGCCACCGTCGGGCGAGCGCAGTCGCACGGACATCGCCTTGGTGACCTGGACCTCGTGATGATGCGCGACGCCGCCGCCCTGCAGGCCCTCGCCGAGCGCGCCGATGTGCGAGCGCGCGATGCGCACCTCGACGATCTCCGGCTTGCCGATCAGCATGCGGCGCGGGATGTTCTCTACGAGCTGGCCCGGCTCGAGCACGCCGCCTCGCCGGATTGCCGGCACCTGATGGACGCCCGTACCGTCGGCGTGCATGGCAGGTGGCGACGCAGGGGCGCGCAAGTCCGGCCGCTGCTGCCCCATGCGCATGGTCGGTGGCATCTGACGCGGCGGCCCGTCGCGCATGTCCGCGCCGGCGCCGATGTCGGGCGCATGGCCTTGCGAGAACGGCGACGGCCGCGGCGCATCTCCGGCCGGCCCGTGGCGTCGAGGTGTGGGCAGCGGTGGCGACGGATAGGCCGGATAGGGCGCTGGTGGGACGATGGGGTCAGTGGGCGGCATGTCGCGCCGCATCGGCACTGGCCCCGGTGGACCCGGGTGGATGCGGGGACGTGGTGCCGGCGCGTGGACCGCGGCTTCCGGGACCGGCGCGCCGGTGACAGGCTGCGGTCGCGACGGTGGCGTGAGATCCGCTGCGGCACGGGACCGGCGGACATCGAGCGCCGGCGCCTCGTCGACCGGCGCCCGCTGCGACGGCAGACGCCCGACCTCGGGCACGCGCTCGTCGCGATGACGCCGCTCGACGGCGAGCGGCCGGGCGACAATGGGCTCCTCGTGTGGCGGCAGCGGCGGGCGTGTTTCGAGGCGGGCGCGCTCCTCTTGCACGGCGGCAAGAATATCTTCCTCGCTCATGGCGGCCGGTGCTGGCGGCGCGGGCTCGACGACGCGTGCGGCGGCAGGCGTGGCGGGAAGCCGCGTCGCCGCAGCCTGCGGCGCACGCTCGGCGCCTGCGTCGGGCCTGGGCTCGGCGACCTCCTCACGCGGCTCAGCGACGGGCGGGGGCGCATCCGGCTCGATGGTCTGCTCGGGCCAGGGGGCCAATTCGGGCGTGCCCACGGTCTCGGCAGCGCGCTCGGCCCGCGTTGGGCCCGGCGCCACGTCGGGGATGTCCTCCACAGCCGGTGGCGGCGGGTGGGCGTCCGCCACAGGGGCCTGATCGACCGCAGGGGCTGGCGGCTCCGGCGGGCTCGGCGCAACTTCGGGCTTCGGTCGCTGTCCGCGCTTCTGCAGCGAGCGCACCGCGCCCTCGAAGGTGAGGCCATAGCGCTTGAGGTACTCGGCGGCCGAGCTCTTGCCTTCGCCGACCAGGGCGGCCAGCACGATGGCGCCGTCGATCTGGGAGCGGCGCACCTGTCGCGCGGCTTCCGCAGCGGTGCGCAGGACCTTCATCAGCTCGGCGTCGGCGACGGGTGGTGCCGCCTCGCCGGGCGTGTGGCGCGCGTCGAGGCGTCCGAGAAAGCCTGCGAGATCGCTCTGCAACTCGGTGATGTCGATGCCGCAGGTGAGCAGCACGGCGGTGGCGTCGGTATCCTCCGTCAAGGCCAGCAGAAGATGCTCGAGCGTGACGGCGCGATGAAGCTGCTCGCTGGCGTATCGCTCCGCCCGAGCAAGGCTTTCCGACAGGACGCTCGACGTCGGTATCCAGCCGACCTCTTCGCTGAACGCTTGCGGCATCTTGTGCTCCTCACCACCGCCCGGACGCTGTGATCAGCGGTGGCCGCCACGACCGGAAACGCATGCGAGTGCCCCTGCAACCGGCGAGGGCCTGCACGCGACCATGATACTCGTTTTTAAGCACGATCCGGATGCCCTGCCCCCGACGCGCAGCACGGCCAACCGGTCCCCTCTCGTTTCGCGCCGTCCACGATGAGGCGCGAATCTTGCTTATGTGTCAGCCACTTTACTCCACCCGTGTAGCAAAGGCACCAAGGCGCGCGAAGGAACTTGTGCATGCCTGCGAGCGTGGCCAGACTCGAAAACCCGTTGTGAGCCACGGTCCAACCGCTGTAAGAGTCCGCCCAAGCGCCACGCAGAAACGATCGAGACATGGCAAAGAAGTCAGCACCCGTAGTCGCCGGTCCCGCCCCTGCCCAGTTGCAGGCCAAGATCCTGTCCGAAGCCCTGCCCTATATGCAGCGCTACGACCGCAAGACTGTCGTAGTGAAATATGGCGGGCATGCGATGGGCGATCCCGAGCTCGCAAGCAGCTTCGCCCGCGACATCGTGCTGTTGAAGCAGGCGGGCGTGAACCCCGTCGTCGTGCACGGTGGCGGGCCGCAGATCGGCGCCATGCTCGAGCGTCTCAACATCAAGAGCGAGTTCCGCGGCGGCCTCCGCGTGACGGACAAGCCGACGGTCGACGTCGTCGAGATGGTTCTCGCCGGGGCCATCAACAAGGACATCGTCGCCGCCATCAACCGCGAGGGCGGGCAGGCCGTCGGCATCTGCGGCAAGGATGCCAACCTGATGATCGCCAGCAAGCTCACCAAGGCGATGCCCGATCCCGAATCCAACCTGATGAAGGTCGTCGATCTCGGCTTCGTCGGCGATCCCATGCAGGTGAACCCGCATATCGTCGACGTCATCATTGCGTCAGACCTCATTCCCGTCGTGGCGCCGCTTGGAGTGTCGCCCGAGGGAGAGACGCTCAACATCAACGCCGATACCTTCGCGAGCGCCCTGGCGGCCGCCATGAAGGCCAAGCGGCTGCTGCTGCTGACGGATGTCGAAGGCGTGCTCGACAAGTCCGGCAAGCTGATCGAGGCGCTGACCATCGACGAGGCGCGCCGGCTCATCGCGGACGGCACGATTTCCGGCGGCATGATCCCGAAGATCGAGGGCTGCATCGAGGTCGTCGAGGCCGGCGTCGAGGCGGTCGTCATCATCAACGGCAAGGTCGCGCACGCCGTGCTGCTGGAGCTCTTCACGGAGCATGGCGCCGGCACCTTGCTCGGCAAGCCGCGCGAGAAGCCGTCGGCGCGGCTGCTCAAGCATGGCTGAGGACCCTTCGGTACGTTCCAGCGTCGCTCGGCGCGGCTTCGACGAGACGCGTGTGTGGATCTTCGACCTCGACAACACGCTCTATCCCGCCGAGTGCAATCTGTTCGAGCAGGTCGATCGGCGCATGGGCGAGTTCATCGCCGATTTCCTCGATGTGCCGTATGAGGAGGCACGCTACCTCCAGAAGCACTATTATCGCCGGCACGGCACGACGCTGTCTGGGCTGATGAAGGTGCATGGCCTCGATCCCCGGCCGTTTCTCGATTACGTGCACGATATCGATCTGACCCCTGTGCCCGAGAAGCCCGAGCTCGCCGCGGCGATCGCGCGCCTGCCCGGACGCAAGCTGATCTTTACCAACGGTTCGCGCCGTCACGCCGAGCGCGTCGCCGGCAAGCTCGGCGTGCTGCATCTCTTCGAGGACATCTGCGATATCGCCGCCTGCGACTTCGTGCCGAAGCCGCACGCCACGGCCTATGCCGCCTTCGTGAAGGCGCATGGCGTGCCGACGACGGCGGCGGCCATGTTCGAGGACATGCCGCACAATCTCGAAGAGCCGCACGTGCTCGGCATGACCACGGTTCTCGTGCATTCGAGCTATTACGATCACCCGATCCAGCACCAGATCAAGGGCTGGGACGAGCCGCCGGAGCACATCCACCACATGACCGAGGACCTGACGGCCTTTCTGGAGGTTCTGCTCGGCAAGGTCGGCGGGGCGGAGCCGGCCGGCCCCGCCACTCCAGCGAAATCGTGAGCCGCACGCGGGATCGGCGATGTTGGGGCATGGCCTTCGCCGCTGTCGCGCGTCGTCCATCTTGCAGGCCGGCGCGAGGCCCGTTATAAGGCCCTCAGGCGCCACCTCGGATGCTCTCCGTTGCGGCGCCTCAATCGTCTGAAAAGCCCGTATGGTTTGCGGAGTGTAGCGCAGCCTGGTAGCGCACCTGCTTCGGGAGCAGGGGGTCGGGAGTTCGAATCTCCCCACTCCGACCATCGTTTCAATGGCTTAGCGGATCGCGAATTGGGTGGAGTGGTAAACCCGGCAGGGAGTTTACCACTTTCGCGTTCTGTTCCCGTTCGCTTTTCATGATCGACGAGCTTGTTGATGGCGGCCTCGGCGAGGCGCCGCTGGCGCGCTTGGCGTGTGTAGTGTGCGACCATTTCCCTGGCCCGATGGCCGGTAATCGCAGCGATCTCCTCGTCGGTGCAGCCGGCCTCGGCGAGGCTGCGACTGGCCGAGTGCCTCAATCCGTGAAAGTGCAGCGCCCGCAAGCCCGCAGCGTCGAGCGCCCGCCGGAACGCCTTCGCGAAGCCTGAGCGATCCCAAGGACCGGCACCCGGGCCCTTGACGAGTAGTCCGACCTCGATGCCGAGCTGGTCCAGGTAGGCGCGGAGGGCCGGGTGGGCAGGGATCCAAAGCGGCTCTCCGGTTTTCTCTTGCTCCTCGACGCGGATCCAAGCCCCGTCGTAATCGGCCTTTGTCATGGCCAGCACGTCGCCTCGGCGCTGTCCGGTATAGCGACCCAGCATGTAGGCCGTGCGAATGGGTCCGATTGGAGTGATGGCCTCGAATTCCGCTAGGGCCTCGTCCGGCCAAGCCGTGTAGCGCTGGCTGGTGTGCGTGCGCGCAATGCGCATCGCCGGGTTCTCCGAGACCAGCTCGCGATCGAGCCCCCATGAGAAAAGCCTGCGCACAACCTGGATGAACTGATCCGCAGTGCGGCCGGCGCCGATCTGATCCCGAAGCGCGAGGATATGCCGCCGGCGGATCGCCGCGGCAGGATGCTCGCCGATGATCGAGATCCGGTCGAGCTGCCGGCGATAGTAATCGCGCGACTTCGCTCGCAGTCGTTGGAATTCGGGGCTGGCGAGGTAGTCCCGCACCATCGCGGCAAGCGAGTCCGGAACGATGCGCTGCGGGCCTCCTTTTGGCTCGAGGCCTGCAAGGATCTCGGCATAACGTGCGTGGAATGCCGCACTCTCGGGATCGTCGGGGAGACGCTGGTACATGTCTCTGAAGCGGAAATAGTAGTAGATCCGTCCGCGGCGTGGGATGGCCTTCACATACCTGGGCAGGCTAGGGCGCCGCGCCATTTGCGCCTCGTTGAATGCGTTGCATGATAGCGTCGCGGGTTGCGTCGGCCTCATGGTGCCCTGTCGAGGCCAAGCCAGCAAGTTTGTCGATTGCGGCGTCGAGGGCACGACGGTCCCAGATCTGTCGATCCGAGACGCCGAGGCTCAGCGGTGGTGGGAAGCGGCCGGCCGTGACTTCCTTCTCGAACGTGTGTCTCGAGAGCCCGACATAGGTCGCGGCTTCGTCCAGCGACAGCCCGCGCACGACGACGCCGGCGGCGGCAAGGCGAGCGCGAATGGCGGAACGACCACGGGAACTCGGCATCAGGGGAACTCGGTCTACGGTGCCTCCAAGATCGTCACGATCGGCGCACGACCCGGGTTGCGCTCGACAGCAATCAGCCGTGCGTCTTCGAGCCAAGCCAGCGCACGATACTTGGCGTTGCGATCGAGACTGAAGCGGACGCCGGAGATGTTGCTCAAGGGAATCGTTCGCGATCTCGCGAGCCCCGCCGCATACCAGAGCGCAATGCCGGCATGCATCGACCTGCCGGGCAGTCGTGCAGCGGCTTCGAGCCAGTTCAACGGTATGGGACCCTTCAGGAACCGCTCGCCCGTCTTGGGGTGCGGTGGTCTCCGCACTGAGGTCGCCAAAGCCCTGGATCGGAGGCGAAGCCGATCAGCCTGGATCGGTGTCATCACCCCTCTCTTTCTTAGATACATATAAGGAGATTATACGGGGGTGCGCGGGTGCACAGGAGCCGTGGCGCTCGTGAGCAGGCGACGCCGTGCGTTCGTCTGCCGGCTCGTCGAGGGCTCGCTGTACGGCACGCCAGACCACGGTGCCTCTGTCGTCCGAAAGCCGATCGGGGTGACGCACCACCTTGACCTCGGTCGCCAGTGCAAAGCCATCGAGGACGATCCGGCTGGCTTCGGCCATGTGGTCCTGGGTGGTTGCGATCGTCGCGTCGAGATCTTCGATCGGCGCTTCGATCAGCAGGGCATCATGCATCGGCATGCAGACCCTGATGCCGGCCTCCGTGGTCGTGCAGCAGGCCAACCGCAGCATCTCCGCTCCGTTGGCTTGCAGCGGGAAGTTGCGCAGGAAGCGCGGGTTGGCATCCGGTCCAACGGCAACACGCCAGCCGAATACGGACGTCAGGTGGCCATTGAGCAATGCATCCGCTTCGATGCCGTCGGACCAGCGCCAGAACTTCGGGAATGCCGCCTTGTGCGCTCGGACGAGTGCGTCTGCAGCTGCTTCGCTCCCGTCGATCAGGCGGGCGAGCGTGGACCGTCCCATGCCGTACTGCATGCCCAATGCGCACGTCTTGAAACGCGCCCGGACGTCAGAATGTGTGTCTGGTGTTGCCTCCTTCGGCGCTGCCCCGGCTTGGATCGCGAGTGCGAGGTAGGGATCTCCCGAGCTATAGGCCGCCTGCATGCGCTCGGCGCCGGACAGCGCGGCCGCGATGCCGAACTCCTGCTGTTTCCAGTCGATGAGAGCGAGCCCCATTCCAGGAGACGGGCGGACCAAATGCCGAGCCCACGCAGATTGCGCGAGAACGGAGGCCTTGGCGCTGGGCTGATTGCGTCCGGTGCGTGAGGCGAAGGGGCGCAGAGGCGTCCGATTGCGGCCATCGGCTCCGATGGCCAAGGTGCCCGGATCGAAGGCGGTGAGCAACGAGAGCAGCTGTCTCAAAGGCCTGAGCTCGGGATGCGCGCGCGTCATGTCCCGCAACACACCGTCGGTGAGATCGAGCCGCCCACTTTGCAGACGTGGCCAAGCGATCGCCCGATGATTGAGCCAAGCTTCGAACGCATCGACCTGCAACCGGCCATCGCGCAAGACCCCGAAGCCGTCATCGATCTCGCGAGCAACGCGCTGGCGTACGTCGTGCCAAGCGGTTCGCATTCGGGAAACGAGGTTGACGTCGATCGGGACACCGGTCCGCTCAATCCGCGCGACAGCCGCGAGGTAGCGGCCACGTAGCAAGGCGCGGCCCAGATCGAGCGACGGCGCCATTACCGTCCACAATTGCTCGAGAGCAGCGAGGCGGCGCTCCAGCATATCGACAGCAGTCCCGCGCTCGGAAGCGGAGGATTGCCCGAGCCACCTGAGGGCGCCACGAAGCCGTGGAGCACTGGATCGACGCTGACCGTTCGATGAGACGCGGAATTCGATCAGGAGATCGATCGTGCGCGCTGGCACAGGCCAACCTAAGGCCAAGTGGCAGCCGACGAGGACTTGCGCATCGATGGTGACGAGGAGAGCCTTCGCGCTTGTCGAATAGGGGGGACGACGGGCCGCCTTCGTGCCGTCGGTTGGGAATTCGACCACGACCGGCGTTGCGCCGGGCATCGAAGCGACAACGGCTCTCGGCGCGAGGCATGCTCCGGCAATGGCGTCGGCAGACCAGACGACGAGCCAGATTTCGGCGAAAGTATGAAGAGGACGTGTCATCAGGCCTCGCCTCTGAGTGCCTTCAAGACCGGATGATCGAGGCTGTCGATGATCTTGTCCTTGAACGCCAGGGCCAAGATCTTGGTGAGCGGCAGATCCGGCCATTCCGGCTCGGGCAACACACCACGGGCTTCCCACACGTCGTACGTGCCGGCTTCCATGTTGGCGATCAGCCTGATCCACTTGGACTTGGCGCGTTCCGCCGCTTCCGCGGCGACGGCGTTCCATTCGTCGAGACGTCCGCGCTCATCCTCGAACTTGATGTGCCAAAGGAACAGCGTGCCCTGTAGGGTGATCGAGGGCACCAGCACCTTGGGGACGACCTCTCCTGCCAGAAACGGGACCAGGCTGGGTTCGACGAGGTAGAGCTGGCGCTTTTCCTTCAGTTCGAGGACGGCTGCCTCGAACCACATGCCCAGGTCGGGGTGGGTGCGGACGAACTCCTGCCTGTGAGGCTTGCGGACCGGAACCGACACGATGACGCGACGGACGTCCTGTGCTTCGCCGAAGCGCTGGGAGAGCCGCAGCCGACTGGGGTCGAAGGGGTCTGGAGGGCTCTTCTTCTCTTCTGCCTGCCCGTCATCGTCTGCCATCGAACGCCTCACTGCCTTGAACCGGTTGATCGTGCGGTGGTTCCCGAGGCGATGGAAGTGGCGAGCCGCATGGGGTTCGGCCTGGAAATCCATGGGGTTGTGACTGGCCATCAGGCCTGGGTGCAAACTGGCTTATGGTCGAAGCAACGGAGTCTTCCGTCGTTTCAATGTCTTGCGCGCGAGGCGGCGAGGCGACTTTTTTCGCCTCGCTATTTCGGGAGTCGGATGACGCGCTCGACCGTTCGGCTTGAGGTGACGCCCGGCCACTTTCCGGTTCGAAAGATTTCTTCGGCGATATCCGACTTCTTGCGGGAGGGATCCGCTGACTTGAACTGTCGGGCAAGCGCCTGCCAGCGCGCATTGCGGCTCTCGAAGCGGTGTTTTCGCTGCGTCTGCTTGAGCCTGGACGGAACAGTGCCAATGGGCGTGAGGCGTGATGCAGCGACCTCACCGGCCCAGCATTCGACCTCCTGTCTGTTCACACGGGGTGGGCCCCTGTCCCAGAGAACCAGCTCGTTGAGGGGGCGGCTCTCATTGTCGAGCCGGATCAGCACGCGGCCCTCGTCGAAGATCATGGCGACGGCGACGCGCGCTGTGCCGAACCGCTTCGATTGGAAGATGACGCGGCCGGTCTCGTAGTCTGCCCTCGCGATCCGGAGCCCTAATTGGTCCGCAACGAAGCGGCACAGCGCTGAGCGACTCGCACGCCATCGCCTCAGACGGTCTGGTCGTATCTCAACGATACTGACGTCGTCCCGCAGTTCGCAGGTCGTGAAATGCCGATACCCTGCGCTGGTCGTCCGAGCCGGCACCCGTTCGACAGGCCGGTGACAGCGCTGTGTGCAGCGTCGGCATTCGACCCACCCCACCTCGCCGGCATCCTGAAAGAGCCGAGCACGTTTCAGTTCATCGACGCATTCCGACGGCCAACGCTCGAGATGATCAGCATGAACGTGGACCATCTCTGCCGTCGCGCCGAGCCTGGCCAGAACCATCTCCAGCAGCTCAAGCTTTGCCCGAGGCATCGTTCGTGTCCGTCCGGGCTGGCACGGCAATTCCGGAGCGTTCCAGCATCCGCATGATCTGATCGCCCTTGGCGTCGCGTTGCATGCGGCATGTGTGGGGCGCCGTGATGATGACCAGCCGTGTCCGACGACGGTCGATCGGCGTCTTCTTGAACACGACGCTCAGGCCGACCTGATCGGCGACGAGTGTCGCGGGTGGCAGCGCTTTCGTGGCAGGTTCCAGAAGATCGTAGACGGCTTCGGGCATCCCATCGGGATCGGCTTCGACCGTCAGCCTTTGGAAGCGCTCCCCCTCGATGCGGATCCGCAGGGATTTGATGAGGACGCTCTCGATACCGGTGTCATCGGGCCAATCAAACGCGAAATATCGGGAGAGCAGCGGCTGCAAGTCGTAGGACGGAAGCGCCGGGTCGTAGTCCTCGTCGATATCCTCCTTCAGGACCGCCTTCGCAAACAGGACCTGCAACGTTCCGGGAGAAACGGTGTCGCCCTCTACGTGGATATCGAGCTGTCCCTTGGCGTCGATATGACGGAAGATGATTTCGAAGACGAATTGGGCGGTCTTCGGTTGGAGGGTCTCGCCTACGTATGCCGAGACCGGCATTTTGTAGTCCTCGGGATAGGCATAGAAGATCTCCTCGCCATCCCGCCTGTACGCCTCGATCTGGCAGCGCCGGCCGCGCGCTTCATGCTTTGAAAAGTATTCGATGAGCGTCTGCTTGAGACTGGCAACGACGCTCTCGTCAACGGGGCCCGGTCGCCGTGGAAGCCCTGGTCGCGAGGTCCATTGATTCGAGCCAGTGACCTTGTCGACCTTCCAAATCACATGGGCTCCGTCCCAATACTCGTCCCTTCTGTGCAGAAAAGTCCACATCACGCGCTCGAGATGACTCTTCATCTCGGCAAAGAGCTCTGGCAGCTCAGGATCGATGTCGTGAAAGCGCGCTTCGTCCAGGACCGCCTTGGCGAACCCACCATCTCTTGCTCGTTGGTAGAGCTGCTGGAAGTCAGTGAGAGTCTCGTCTTGAATTTCGATAGGCAGTGCGACGAGGGCCTCCCGAAGGTCTTCGACATCGCGAACCTGCCGACCATGCCAAACGAAGTCCCGGAGCAATCCTTTCCGTTGGAAGTATTGCTGCAAGAGGTTATTTGGGGCGGCGCGAAGGATCTCGCCAAATTGAAGCTGTCAGCCATGGCCAGACGACATGTCGCCACACCTCCTTGCGGCCAGACCTAAACGATTCGAGCCCGAGTGTCCCTGGCGCGCCAGGGTTTTCCAGCGGCAAGCAGGCTTCGCGACTGGACTTTGCCACTACAAGGCGCAAAATCGGGCGAGCGCGACAAGGGCGCGTCAGTGCAGGGGCAGCATGGCGGCAACGACCGAGCGATCCGGGGATCTCACCTTCGCGGCCGATCTCTTCAAGGCGGCCGACAAGCTGCGCCAGAACGTCGAGCCGAGCGAGTACAAGCACATCGTGCTCGGGCTCATCTTCCTGAAGTACGTCTCCGACGCCTTCGAGGCGCAGCGTCAGAAACTGGCGGCGGACGAGTATGCGGACAAGAGGACCCGGACGAGTACCTCGCGGCCAACGTCTTCTGGGTGCCGCCCAAGGCGCGCTGGTCGAAACTCCAGGGCAAGGCGAAGACGCCGGAGATCGGCCTCCTCATCGACGCGGCCATGGACGCCATCGAGGCCGTGCCGTCGAATGCCAAGCTCAAGGGGCGCTGCCGCGGGCTATGCCCGCCCCGCCCTCAACACGGTGATGCTCGGCGAATTGATCGACCTCTTCTCCAACATCGGCATGCACGACGCGTTCGACCGGGCGCGCGACCTGTTCGGCCGCGTCTACGAATATTGCCTGTCGTCGTTTGCCGCCAACGAGGGCAAGCGCGGCGGCGAGTTCTTGACGCCCCGCTCCGTCGTGCAACACTGGTCGAGATGCTGGAGCCCTACAAGGGCCGCGTCTATGACCCCTGCTGCGGCACGGGCGGCATGTTCGTGCAATCGGAAAAATTCATCGAGGAGCACGGTGGCCGGCGCAACGACATCGCCGTCTACGGCCAGGAGATCAACCACACCACCTATCGCCTCGCCAAGATGAACCTCGCCGTGCAGGGCATCGACGCTGATATCCAGTGGAACAACGAGGGCAGCTTCCACCGCGACGCGTTTCCGGACCTCAAGGCCGATTTCATCCTCGCCAATCCGCCCTTCAACATCTCCGACTGGGGCGGCGAGCGGGTGCGCGAGGATGCGCGCTGGGCCTTCGGCACGCCGCCCGCCGGCAATGCCAACTTCGCCTGGCTGCAGCACATCGTGCATCACCTCAGCCCCCGCGGCACGGCGGGCATCGTGCTGGCCAACGGCTCCATGTCCTCGCAGCAATCGGGCGAGGGCGAGATCAGGAAGGCGATGATCGAGGCGGACGTGGTCGACTGCATGGTGGCGCTGCCGGGCCAGCTCTTCTTCTCCACGCAAATTCCGGCCTGCCTGTGGATCTTGTCGCGAGCCAAGAGCGCCAACGGGCATCGCGACCGCAAGGGCGAATTCTTATTTCTCGATGCGCGCCAGCTCGGCCACATGATCGACCGCGTGCGCCGTGAGTTCTCGGCCGATGATATCGCCAGGATTGCCGGCGCCTATCACCGCTGGCGCGCCAAGCCGGCGACGCTGAAGAAGGAGAAGCTGGAGCCCTACGCCGACGAGCCCGGTTTCTGCAAGTCGGTGAAGCTCGACGTGGTGCGCGAGCACGGCCATGTGCTGACACCCGGCCGCTATGTCGGCGCGGCGGCCGAAGAAGACGACGGCGTGCCATTCGCCGAGAAGTTCGCGGCGTTGCGCGAGAAGCTGGAGGCGCAGTTTAAAGAAGGGCGGAGGCTGGAAGAGAGGATATCGAGCGAACTGGGTAGGCTAATCGAATGACCCAAGACTTCGATGCATTGGCGCAAGTTGCAAGTTTTTTGTCTGGCGGAACACCAAGCAAGGCCAATCCCCAGTATTGGAATGGGTTGATACCATGGCTGACCCCTAAGGACATGAGTCAATACGACGGCGTCACCACTGATAGCGTCTCGGCTTCTGCAATTGGAAACGGCACACGCCTCGCTCCGTCAGACGCCCTATTCATTGCAGTTCGCGGCATGTCTTTGCACAGCGAAATCCGCATCGTCCGCGCGCAACGTGAAATGGCATTCAATCAAGATATAAAGGCCATCGTCCCTAGGGGGATAGACAGAGACTTTCTGTTTTTTGCTCTTCAGTCGCGAATCCCAGAGCTGCTTGCCGCGGTAGAAGCTGCTGGTCACGGTACAGGACGATTGCCGACAGACCGTTTGGAGTCGTTGACCATCCCACGTTTTGGGCCCGCTCAAGAGAAAAAAAGGCTCTCCGCTGTTTCAAGTGGGTAGCTTGAGGGCGAGTTTGCCGGCGACGAGGTAGCGCTGGAGGCCATGGCGCAGGCGATCTTCCGCGACTGGTTCGTCGACTTCGGCCCCACCCGCCGCAAGCTGGCCGGCATTGCCGACCCCATCGAGATCATGGGCGGCCTCGTCCAAGACCCCGCCCGCGCCGCCTCCCTCGCCGCCCTGTTCCCCGACGCGCTGGGCGATGACGGCTTGCCGGTGGGGTGGGAGGAAACGGCGGTTGGTGATCTTTTCGAGATCAATCCTACTGAGTTGCTCGCTCGCGGCAAGCTAGCGCCTTATGCCGACATGGCATCTCTGCCGACATCCGGCAGCACGGCCGATCCCCCGATCGAACGGGCATTTGGTTCGGGCATGAAGTTCAAGAATGGTGATGCTCTGCTTGCGCGCATCACTCCTTGTTTAGAGAACGGCAAGGCTGCGTTTGTTGACTTTTTGCCAGACGACCAAACGGTTGGTTGGGGGTCGACCGAATTTATTGTTTTTCGATCTCGCCCCCCAGTTCCGAAAGCAGCGGCTTACTTGCTCGTAAGGCATTCGGAATTCCGAGCAAAAGCGGTTCAGAGCATGACCGGAACATCCGGCCGCCAGCGTGCACAGGCTGACAACTTACGAGCGTTCAAACTTGCTCGCGCACCCGAGGCCATTTTCCGTGAGGCCGGCGCTTTCATAGAGCCACTATTCGCCGAAATAAGGGCCTCTGCTGGACAGAGCCAGACCCTTGCCGCCACCCGCGACCTGCTCCTGCCCAAGCTCATGTCCGGCGAAATCCGCCTTCGCGACGCCAAGGCTATCGTCGAGGCCCCGACATGATCGAAGGGGTGCCATCGGCTTACCTCGACACGCTGGAGGCTTGGCCCACGTTCGGCTTTGGAAACAAGGACATCGACGGACTGTTGCCGGTTTGCCGTGTCTCCGGCTGGCGCGGTTTCCAGGATGCGCTATCGCATGAGTACTTCAATCGCCCTGGCGCCGAACTCATCTATCGCGGCCATCGCCGGCACGAATGGCAACTCACGCCGACTCTCGGCCGCTATACGACGAGCGGTGTCATTTTGAAGAAGCAAGCGGACCGGCAACTCGAAGAGTTCCGCTATGCCATGCGCGGACGCGGTGCAAGGTTCGATGTCGACGAGGACCCGAACGAGCTTTGGGCCTACGGCCAGCATCACGGCCTTGCAACGCCCCTACTGGACTGGACGAAATCTCCATTCGTCGCGCTGTTCTTCGCCTTCGCTGATCGCGATGAAGACCATGAGCAGCCAAACCCAAGCCGCCCCATTTTCATCTTGAACCGTACAGCCATGGCAGAGCTTGACGAGACTTTGATCGTCCAGCCAATGCGCAGCGATCATACGCGCCTCATTAATCAGGCCGGCCTGTTCACGATCTCACCACTCGGCGAGAAGACGCTCATCACTCACATCATGGACCTCTTGGCCGAGACGAAGGTCGACATGGACGATGCCGCGAAGGTCGCCGAGTACATCTGCAAGATCCACATCCCGTGCGACGCGAACGACCGGCTCGCTTGCATGCGTACTCTCAAGATGATGAACCTGCACCACGGCACGCTATTTCCCGATCCAATCGGCGCGTCGCGCTACTGTAACGACTGGTGCGGCTCACGGATCGACGAGTTCAACCCCGCTGCACCGCCCCCCACCGCCAACGAGGATGGCCAACCGTCGCGGCTTCCGGAAACGGTTCACACAGAACCGGCTGCTCAAGAGGCGACGGCAGCAACACATGGGATGCTGGTCGCCATACTTGAAGAGCACCTCTCCGGCACCATTCTGCCAAGCAGAGATCGATTGCTCGAACAAGCGAGACTGCTCGATGAGAATTTCGCCGAACAGGCAGGCATCGACTGGATGCGACGACCGACACAGGAAGCGCAACTGCGCTGACGATGCGCCGACTGCTCAGGATGCAAGGCTGGTCCGAATCCGCATCTCAGGACGTCGCTTCGGAAATCTTGAGGTTTTATCGATCACGTGCCGGCCAGGCTGAGGCTGCCCAAGCATGACCACCTACACCCAGCCGCCCTCGTCGCACGGCCCTGGCTTCGCCGAGGCGATCGTCGAGGATGCGACGCTCGATATTCTGGCGCGGCTCGGGTATGCAATCGCGCACGGTCCAAATATTGCCCCCGACACGGCTTCTGCCGAGCGCCAGAGCTATGGCGATGTGCTCCTGTTGAAACGGCTCGAAGTCGCCGTCGATCGCCTTAACCCGGCCATTCCCGCCGACGTGCGCGCCGAAGCCATCAAGCAGGTGCTCGCCACGGTCACGCCCTCGCTGGTGGAAGAAAACCGCCGCATCCACCGGCTGATTGCCGAAGGCGTCGATGTCGAGTTCTATGGCGAAGACGGCGTCATCAAGGGCGACAAGGTCCGCCTCATCGACTTCGGAGATGTCGCAGCCAACGACTGGCTCGCCGTCAACCAGTGCACCGTCATCGAGAACCGCAACGATCGCCGGCCGGACGTGGTCGTCTTCGTCAACGGCCTGCCGCTCGGCGTCATCGAGCTGAAGAGCGCCGGCAACGAGGCGGCAACACTCGACGGAGCCTACAACCAGCTCGAGACCTACAAGGCCGAGATCCCCTCGCTCTTTCGCACCAACGCGGTGCTCGTCATCTCGGACGGCCTCATGGCGCGCGTCGGCTCGCTCACGGCGGAACGTGAGCGCTTCATGCCCTGGCGCACCATTACCGGGGCTGCCGACGACTTCACGCCGCACGGCCCGCGCGAGTTCGAAACGCTCATGCGCGGCGTGTTCGCCAAGGATGTGCTGCTGGAAATCATCCGCGACTTCACGGTGTTCGGCGACAAGAGCAAGGGGCCGTTCAAGATCATCGGCGGCTATCACCAGTTCCACGGCGGCCGCAAGGCGCTCGCCGCGGCTGTCGCCGCGACGCGCCCCGAAGGCGACCGCAGGATCGGCGTGATCTGGCATACGCAAGGCTCGGGCAAGAGCCTGTTGATGGCGTTCTTTGCCGGGCTGGCAGTCCGCCACCCGCTCCTCGCCAACCCCACGCTCGTCATCCTGACCGACCGTAACGATCTCGACGATCAGCTTTTCGGCACCTTCAGCCTGTGCAAGGACTTGCTGCGGCAGACGCCCGAGCAGGCGGCGGATCGCGAGGATTTGCGCCGCCGGCTCGACCGCGCGTCCGGCGGCGTCATCTTCACCACCGTGCAGAAGTTCCTGCCCGAGAAGGGCGAGGAGGATATGCCGGTCCTGACGTCCCGGCGGAACGTCATCGTCATCGCCGACGAGGCACACAGGAGCCAATACGGCTTCGATGCCCGGCTCAACCGCGAGACCGGCCAGCGCCGCTACGGCTTCGCGCACTACATCCGGCAGGCGCTGCCGAATGCCTCGTTCATCGGCTTCACGGGAACGCCGATCGAGGCAGAGGACGTGAACACGCCGGCGATCTTCGGCGACTACATCGACATCTACGACATCAGCCGCGCCGTCGAGGACGAGGCGACGGTGCCGATCTACTACGAGAGCCGGCTCGCCCGTATCGAGCTGGACGAAGCGGAGAAGCCGCGCATCGATGCCGAAGTCGAGGCGCTCGTCGAGGATGACGAACTCTCCATGCAGGAGAGGCAGAAGGCGAAGTGGAGCGCCGTCGAGCGCCTCGTGGGCGCCGAGAAGCGATTGAAGCTCGTCGCCGAGGACATGGTGCGCCACCTTGAGGCCAGACTCGACGGCATGGGTGGCGGCAAGGCGATGGCGGTTGGGATGAGCCGTCAGATCTGCGTTGACCTCTACCGGCACATCGTGGCGCTGCGCCCCGACTGGCATGCGGACGATCACATGCAGGGCGCTGCCAAGATCGTCATGACCGGAAATGCATCCGATCCGGCGGCTTTCCAGCCGCACGTCACCTCGAAGAAGGAGCGCGACGCCATCGCCAACCGGGCGCGCGATCCCGACGATCCGCTCAAGCTGGTCATCGTGCGTGATATGTGGCTCACGGGCTTCGATGCACCGTGCATGCACACGATGTACGTCGACAAGCCCATGCGCGGCCATGGCCTCATGCAGGCGATTGCGCGCGTCAACCGTGTCTTCCGTGACAAGACCGGCGGCCTGATCGTCGACTACATCGGCATCGGCGAGCGGTTGAAGGGTGCGCTGGGCGACTACACCTCCACCGACCGGGAGAAGACCGGTATCGACGAGGAGGCCGCCGTCGCGGCCATGGTCGAGCGATACGAGATCGTGCGGGCCATATTCCACGGGCACGACTATTCCAAGGGCATCACAGGCGCAGCAAACGAGCGCCTGGCAGCACTTGCCGACGCGATCGAATGGGTCGTGGCTTGGCAGAAGCGCGAAGCCGACAAGGCCAAGCTGGATGCTGAGAAGAGGCGCGCCTTGCGTGGCTATCAGGATGCGGTACTCGCATTGTCGAAAGCCTTTGCCTTGGCCTCGGCAAGTGAGGCGGCCCGACAGATCCGCGACGAAGTCGGGTTCTTCCAGGCCGTACGTGCGGCGCTGGTGAAGACCTCGGTTAAGGGTAAGCTCTCCGAGCAGGCGCGCATGTTCGCGGTCGGGCAGCTGATCAACCAAGCCATCGCCAGCACGGAAATCGTCGACATCCTGGCCGCCGCAGGGATCAGCCAGACGAACCTCTCCGTCCTGTCCGACGAGTTCTTGCTCGAAGTACAGCGCATGGAGCGCAAGAACCTCGCGCTTGAGGCCCTCAGGAAGCTGCTCAACGGCGAGATCAAGAGCCGGTCGCAAACCAATGTCGTCGAGAGCCGAAAGTTTTCGAAACGCCTCGAGGACGCCGTGGCGCGCTACCATGCCAATGCGCTCTCGACCGTGGAGGTGCTGCAGGAGTTGATCAAGCTCGCACAGGACATGCGTGCCGCGGCGCAGCGTGGTGAGGATCTCAATCTGACGCGGGAAGAGGTCGCCTTCTACGACGCGCTGGCGGATAATCAGAGTGCCGTCGAAGTCATGGGGGATGAACAGCTTCGCGTCATTGCCGCAGAGCTGCTGACGGCTCTCCGGACGAACGTTACCGTCGATTGGCGCAACCAGGAGAATGCGCGGGCACGCATGCGCACGCTGGTGAAGCGTATCCTGCGCAAGTATGGGTACCCGCCCGATCTTCAGGACGGTGCTGTCCGAACGGTCATCGAGCAGGCCGAGCGAATCTTGAGCGAAATTGCGCCGGGCGCGACATGATCTGTAGCGGGGGCGATGCGCGAGCACCCTTCCATGTGGCATCCGATCGGGTTCTTGGATGGCAAACAGGTTCGGCATCCCCGGCGAAGTCGAAGCCGCGATTCGCGAGCGCGACAAGGCTTGCGTCTATTGCGGTCGCCAAATGCAACTTCATCAGGGCGTCCGAGGCTCGCCACCTGACAAGGCGACGATCGAGCACCTCGATGAGCGCCCCCCGTTTTTCTGGGGCGACGGGCTCAATGCCGATGGAATCGCGATCTGCTGCGGGAGCTGCAACTCGAGCCGGGGGACGAAATCGCATGAGCGATGGTTTCGGTCCAAGTACTGCGTCGAGAGGAACATCAACGCCGACACGGTCGCCGAGCCCGTGAGGCCTATCTCTGGAAGCAACAGCCATGGTGGCGAAGGATCCTGCGAAAGACGAGTTCGCAACAAAGACCAATAGACCGATGACGCCACGGCAGTTGCGTGCGCGCCTGCACGACCTTGAGGCCGAACCACCAGTTACCGTCGCATTTGAGCGCGAGCTGGCAGCAAACACCGATTCGTTGCGCAAGATTTGGTATCGACATCAGAAGGAGCACTGGCTCGGGTGGCTCAGAGAGTACAACGGTCCCGGCTACTACGGCCGCAAGAACTGGAAGGTCTCGGCGGAGACGGTCTACAAGCGGATCAATAATCCGGCGATGGTGCTCTGGCTCGGAGAGGCAGTCGGCGTCCCAGAACAGTAGGTCAGGACCGCCGCTGCTGCAGCGAGAGCGGCTGGCCCGGCGTTTCCCTCGCAATGCGCCGCGATCAGGCGCGTGATCCCGTGGGACGACATTGAGCCGCTGATCTGGCGCCAGAGGCGCTCATTTGCGGGTATGCGCGCAGTTCGTTACGTCCGTAACATTCTGCGTCGGACTGGGTGAGATGCTCGTAGCGAGTGTGCGAGGTTGCGGAGATCAGCATCGCGGATCGCTCGCGTATCCGGGCCCGTTCGCAATATTGCTCATCGGTTTCCCCCATGACTGCCCCAAAAATCTCCGATCAAGAAGCGCGGCAGCGTCGCCACGCGGTCGTCCTGGCAAGTCCGGGGAAGGCGGCCTGAAGCTCGGGAATTTTCGGGTTTCGTCCTTGCGTACTACGGAAAGTGCGGATCCAATCCTGGACGCGGCGCGTTGAAGGACGTGGCGACCTCGCGCGGCATTGTCTCCGCCTCTTTGTGGAAGCGGCCTTATCGTCGGCACTTGCAAAAAGGACCGCGCCGAAGGTCGCGACCAGCACGATGCCAAGCCCCATGATCCAGGCCCAAAGCTCGGCAAGGCGGCGCTCAATACGGCTGGTGCGGGTCCGAGGACGTAAGCGATCGAGCGCCGCACTCAGTGCAGCGACACGGTGCTCCAACTCGTGCTTGCGGCGCGCCCCGACAAGCGTTTGGCGCAGCGCCAGTAACGGTGCGCAGGCCATGGCGCTGTCGTCACGGGTGATGCGGCGGCAGTCGTCCGTACGGCGCAGGACTGCCGTTGGCACGCCGCTCCCCGCCATCGCTGCCTCGAGCTCGCCCACGGACCGGACACCGGTCAGGGCGGCCAGCTCGGCCGCAAGGCGCTGATAGGTGCTCTCCGCGCGGTCATACCTGGCTCGCTCCTGCATCTCGCCACTCGCCTTGGCCCGCTCCGCCTCGAGGATGTGGGACGCCATGGCCGTGATGGAGATCGTGAGCAGCAGGAGCGCGACGAGACCGGCGACAATCCGCTGAGCCATCGGAGCACTTGGCGAGAGCGCCACCCAGGCGGCCCGGCTCTGGCAGAGCGAGACGGCAACGGCCGCCAGCACCAGGACTGCTCCGGCCAGATTGATGGCGGTGCCCTGAATGAGAACGGTGTAGCGCTCGAGGTGGCTGGCGAGCCCATAGGCGCGCAAGGCGTTCGACGTCGCCTCGGCCGCCACCGCCAGGGCAATCGGCGCCCAGGCGAAGGCCGGGACACGCCAACGTGCTTTCGGGGTGCGCATGCTCCCCTCCATGTGAAATCCGCTCAGAGCAACCTCGTCGTTTGGTGGGGGCCTGGAGCGGATGAAGTTATGTTGAATTCGAAGTTCAGGCGGCATGAAAGCGCCAGCGTCAATCTAAGTATATATATGATCGCATCGTGCAGTATTGCAAATATATAGCTAGGATAATAGTGGTTAAATCTCTCCGGATCTGCCGTAATGACTGAGAAAATAGGTCGCTTGTTGCGCGTGCGCGGCCGCCGGAAGGATCAAATTTCTTGAGGTGTTTTTCTGGGGTCGCAAAATTCATCCAGTATTGCAATCGGTTGCGATTTGCGACCTGGATGAAGAGCACGATGGCGCGAAGGAAAGACTGCGGAGGCAACACGTGACCGCTGCCGCAGATGGCCCTGGTGATCGGGCGTGCGCTCCAGCGAGAGATGAACCTGGACGCCCGCTATTCGCTGTCGGGGTAGCGCTGGATGAGCGCTTCCAGGCGGGATGCGAGATGGCGATGGGCAGATCCGAGCGCGGTGTGAATGGCGATCGCTTCCTCGCGATAGAAGGCGATCTTCTCGGGCGTCCAGTGCGACGGTGCGCCGTGCAGGTTGGTAATGCGGTCGGCCAATTTCACACACCACACGGAGCACGGCTGCGATTGGATGCGCGCGAGGCTGTCGCGCATGCCCTTGGCCTTTGGCAGGTCCGGATCCTTTGACAATGCCTGGACGCCGTTGGCGACATCCGTTCCGAACCGCCCTTCGATCTCTGCGTGCGTGACGCCCTGGTCCTCGATGGTGTCGTGGAGGATCGCGCATTGCACGGCCAGGTCCAAGTCCTCGAGCGGCTCGACCAGATGCGCGGCAAGGATCTCCATGGTCACGGCGCCGAGATGGGCGAGGTAGTTGGCTGCACCGCCCGGCACCAACTGCGCGCGATGCGCCTCGCCAGCAAACATCCAGGCGGGGCGCCATCGTTCGATCCCAGCGGGGGGCATGGAGTTCTCCGCCTGAGGCGTACAAGCCTGGGGGCGCGTGTGAAGTGCGATGACGGCCGGCCGCTGGCGTCATCATTGTGCAGATAAGCCCGACAGTCATCTTTGCAATGGCAAGGGGCGGCTGATCCCTCCCGGATCGACAGGCGATGTGGCGCGTCGCTCGGGCGACTCCGGTGTGACTCTGGCCGATGCTCTTGGCCCGCGCGTCGACGGTGCACCGACTCCACGCCGACCCCCAGCCGACTCGTGGAGAGGGTTCGTCTTCCAATGGGGCCGTGTCATTGCCGGCGTTGCGAAGCGGGCACCGCAGGCAGCGACACCGGCTCAGCTCGGCTCGCGGGTCCTTCCTGCCGCCCCCGCGGATCGCGGCGGCGCGCCACCCCTCGTATCGCGCACTTTTCGGGGTCGAGAAACCTCACTGCCGACTCCGACATTTCAAGGTTTGAGCCGCGAATTCGCCAAGCCTGGACGGGCGGACTTGCGAATATTCTGTCGCAAAGTCGGAAGTCAGGGCTTCGTGCGTTCGTGACGTTCGGCAAAGTCCATCGCCCCTGTCAGTCGCGCACCAATCTGTGCCAGCCTCCGCCGTGTGAGCGGCCTCGCGCGGCTCGCGAGCCGGTCGAGGGAAATCTCGCGTGAGCCGGAGGCCGTCGGCGCCGCGATCAGGCCCGGCAGGCGAGACCGCGCCGCATCGATCCAGATGACCGGTCGCCCGAGCGCCAGAGCGTGCGCGATGATCTCCGGCGTGCCGCCACGACCGGCGGCGGGCCGGCCGTCCCAGACCGCGATGAGCACGTTGGTGGCCGACACCGTCGCGTGCCCAACGGCCTCGTAGGCCGCTTTGCTGTCGGTGAGCGCTCCCGGAAGCTCCCGGACGCTGTCGGCACGAGCAAGAAGCGCTCGGTAGGCCTCTGTCGTGCTCGGATCGCCGAAGGTCGTCTCGTAGTCGGCGCTCTGGCAAGGCAGCAGCACCTCGAGCCGGTAGCCGAGGTCCAGGGCGGCCATGGCGAACAACCGGTCGGAGCCCTCGGCGAGTGCCGAGACCGCTGTGCGTTGCCGTCCCCGGGCGCCGGACCTGAGCGCGTCCAGAACGCCACGGAGGCGACGCGCCACCTCTTGGACCCCGACGCGCATCCTGTTGGGGCGATGTCCCGAGATGCCGACGGCAAGAGGCGGGAGCGCGGCACGGCGCGCCTCTGGCATGTCCGGCGAGCGCTGAATTCCGCTGGAACCGAGGTGTTGCGCGGGCGCTGCATTGGGGGCGACGGATCGCGAGACTGCGGTGACAGAGCGGGGCTGGCTGATTAGGATTTCCGATGCACGCTTTCCACCGGGGGCAGCCATGGCGCGGATTTTCATTTCGCATTCCTCCGCCAACAATGCCGAGGCCATCGCGGTCAAGGAGTGGATGGCCGCGCAGGGCTGGGACGATGTTTTTCTCGATCTCGATCCCGAGCGCGGGCTGAAGGCGGGCGACCGCTGGCAGGAGGCGCTGAAGCGCGCCGCCGAGCGCTGCGAACTCGTCGTGTTCCTGGTCTCGCCGGAGTGGGCACGCTCCAAATGGTGCCTCGCCGAGTTCCTGCTGGCGAAGAGCCTCAACAAGCGCATCTTCGCCGCCATCGTGGCGCCGACGCCGTTCGCCGACCTGCCGGTCGAGATGACGGCTGAGTGGCAACTCGTCGACCTG
>JAWKWD010000027.1:0-35842 GCA_041397805.1 Hyphomicrobiaceae bacterium | reverse complement strand
GCCGCCATGACGTGGGGGGAGTGCTGCGGCGGACGTTCGGCCCCCAATACCGGTTTTGATGCCGCTCCGTGCGGCGGCTGCAGGGCCGGTGGTAGCGCGGCAGGACGGCTGTGGGCCGTTGGTCCAGGCTGATAAGCGCCTCGCGGCGCGCCAGCCGGTCGGACCGCTGACGGGTCCACCGCAGCACCGCGCCCGGCCGGCACCGGCTCGCGGATCGGAGCCGGGTATGGAGTGCGCGAGAGCGGCGGCGCGCCCCGAGCGCTGCGCAAGCCGTTGATCTCGACCCGCAACTCGGCAATCTCGGCGTTCAAGGCACTGACCATTACGCGGCGACGGATGACCGCGTTGGCGGCGACGACCAACGACACGCTGGCAAGCGCGGAGAGCGCTGCGGTGCCTGCGGGCATGCCGGCCGCGAGATGCAGCAGACCGCCCAACATCGCGCAGAGGACGGCGAAGACGAAAAGCATGAGAGTTTCGGCGGATCTGCTGGGTCCCGCGGGCCGTGATTGGGCGGGAGTGCGGGTTGGCTCGGTCATGGCGCTCCTCGCGATTCGTTGATCAGCGGGATGACAGGAGGATTCTCCCGCCCAATCAATGATCGCTGGGCCCCCATCTACAGCTTCGTGAGAGTACCTGGCGGTTTCTGCGCCACAACTGAGGCTTGGCGGCCACGTTCGGAATAGAGCGCAAGGACTGGGCAGACAAAAGCAAGGGGCGGCAGAGATGTTTTCTGCCGCCCCGCTCGAAGTTCCTGCGTGATCAATCGACTGTCAGGCTACCGCCTTGAGAACCCGGGTGATGCGCTCCGTGATGTCGCCGATCTGGCTCTCACTGACGATCAGGGGCGGGGCCACCACGAGTGTGTCCGACGTGACGCGAACGTAGAGATCGTGCTCGTGGTACATCCGTTCGATCGCATCATAGCCCCGGACGCCTGGCTTGCCGGCGATGGGCTCGAGGTCGATACCGCAGATCATGCCGATCGGGCGGATATCGACGACATTCGGCTGGCCCTTCAGGCTGAGCATCGCCTCGGCGAACTTGCCTTCAAGGCTCCGCGCTCGTTCGAACAAGCCCTCTTCCCTGTAAATGTCCAGCGTCGCGAGGCCGGCTGCGATGGCCAAGGGGTGGCCGGAGTAGGTGTATCCGTGGAACAGCTCGACCATGTGCTCGGGGCCGTTCATATGGGCTTCGTAGATGCCCTTGCGGACAAGGACGCCGGACATCGGCACGGCGGCGTTGGTTACACCTTTGGCGAAGGTGATCATGTCGGGGACGATGCCATACCGCTCGGCCGCGAAGCAGTGACCAAGGCGTCCGAATCCGGTGATGACCTCGTCGAATATGAGCAGAATGCCGTGCTGCTCGGTGATCTGACGCAGCCGCTCGAGGTAGCCTTTCGGGGGCGGGATGCAGCCCGTGGAGCCAGCGACCGGCTCGACGATGACAGCGGCAATGGTCGAGGCGTCGTGCAGGCCGATGAGGCGAACCAACTCCTCGGCGGTTTCTGCGCCCCACTCCGGCTCCTGATTGGAGAAGGCTTGCTTGGCCCGATTGTATGTTGTCGGCAGGTGGTCGACACCGGTCAGCATGTTACCGAACATCTTGCGGTTGGCGACCATACCGCCGACCGAAAGGCCACCGAAGCCGACGCCGTGATAGCCACGCTCGCGGCCTATGAAGCGTGTGCGGCTGCCTTCGCCCCGATTGCGATGGTAGGCCAGAGCGACCTTGAGCGCAGTGTCGACTGCCTCGGAACCAGAGTTTGCGAAGAGGCAGTAGTCGAGGTCGCCCGGTGCCAGAAGCGTGAGGCGGCTCGACAACTCGAAGACCCCTGGATGCGCATACTGAAAGGGCGGAGCGAAATCGAGTGTCTCGGCCGCGTGCTGGATCGCCTTTACGATCGAGTCCCGACCATGGCCGGCATTGACGCAAAAGAGACCCGATGTCGCGTCGATGACCTTGCGGCCATCGGGCGTCATGTAGTGCATGTCCTTGGCCCCGGAGAACAGGCGAGGACGCTTTTTGAAGGACCGGTTCGGCGTGAACGGCAGCCAATAAGGCTCAAGCTCGTTCGGCTTCATATCGAGCGGCGCCATGGGGATCTCCTAGGGACTGGCGAGAGTGCTTCCACGCGACCTTACGAGCCGGACGAGAGCGAGGCAAATGCCGCCAAGTGCCGCTTTCCCGTCAGCGCAAAAACAGGGGGCTGCCTGACGATGGCAGCCCCGACCTTTGCTCGAGTTGCCGACTGGCGTCGGCGGCGCGCGCTACTTCAGCGGCTCGTACCGGGGTTCGGGCCGTCCGAGCTGGAAATTGATGCGGGCCGACACGGTGTGGATGTCGCCGGTGGTATCGAAACGCTCCGGCGTTCCGAGCGTCGTTCCAGCGATCAGTCGCTCGGTCTGGAGATCGATGTAGGAATAATCGAGCCCGATCCGGACGCCATCGTAGAGGGCGTACTCGATGCCGGCGCCGACCGTGTAGCCACTGACCCAGTGGTCATTATAGTTCAATGACACTCCAGCGACGGTGTCGAGCGCGCGCATCTCAAGATCGGTACCGGCGTAGCCGCCTTTGACATAGGCCAGCCAACGATCCCAGGCATAGCCCAGGCGGGCCGTCGCGGTGAGAATAGGGTTGATCCTCATCTCCACGCGGTCGGTCGGAAAGAACGGGCTGGTATGGCGGTCGTGCAGGTCGGCCCACGTGCCCGCGACCTCGGCGCCGAGCACCCATCTGCCAAACTGAAGCTGATAACCGAGCTGGCCGCCCCCGGCGACACCGCTGCTATCGAATTTGAAGGTATCCCCCAGGCCGGTGGTAAAGTAGCCGCCGAAGGGGGCGAGAGCGTCCTGCGCCGTGGAAGAACTCCAGGCGCCACCGACGTGGCCGCCAAAATAAAGGCCCGTCCAGTTATACGACTGAGCAGCAGACGGTTGTGCCTGCACAAACGCAGCGGCAGCACCGATTGCGGCCGCCAAACCAAGACCCCGTACCCACTTCATCGCCTCAACTCCCGGTAATCGGACTAAAGTACGCGATACGCGGACGGCGCCATCGGCAGCTGCCCCTTACTCGAGCCTCAAATTGGCGGAAGCGGCGCATACGTGAAAGCAGCGCTTCGTTTTTCCCCAGCGGATTGTTTCGTAGAGTGACGTTTTTTCAACACATCCATCTCTCGTGGATTGTCGGAGTCCGGATCGTACAGATCCTGGTTGTTCCCAACCGGAGCGTAACTGGTAACAGGATGAGCCATTTGCGAGACCTTGATCCTGGCACGGTCTGCAATCGCCACCGGACTGCCTGATTCCAGTCGCGGCGTCTCCCGAATCGCGGGACAGTTAGTCAAGCGTGACAGGCGCGATCGAGCCGCTCCCGAATGACGTACGGGCGGGGGGCGAGTTCAGCACTCGTTAGGAGTGAATCGCGTCTTGTCGATCGGTCGGCGGCGCGTCGGATGTGATCTGCGCCGCGCATAACGCGTGGAGGAGACGCCCATGTTGATTGGCACGCTCGATGAGGTCGAGTTCGCGCCCGAGTATCCGGAGCTTGCCGGCAAGCGAGTGCTGGTCACGGGCGTTTCGGGACCGCTCGGCATCGACATCGTCCGCGCCTTCGCCGAGGCCCGTGTGCGCATGGTCGTGCAAGCCGACGAGGACGGGCCGGAAACGCAGGCGATGGCCGAGATCATCGCGCCCCACGCCATGGACGTGAAGCTTTTTCCCGGAGCTCTGGACGGTGCCGACGCCATGCTGCGCTTCGCGCGAGATGCTGCGCAAAAGTTCGGCGGGCTCGACATCGTCGTCAATCTCGCGCAGACCAGCGAGCCTGCGGAAGGAGCCGACGACGGAGACATCGAAGGGATGGTGGCGGACAGTCTGGCCATGCCAGTGCTCGCGACCCGTGTCGCCGTCAACCGGATGCGAACGATGCTCAGCCCTGGCGCGATCATCAACATCGTCACGGCGCCGAGGAACGCGTCGCCGGAGGGCGAGATGCTCGCGGCGATCGCGCGGCATGCATTGACCTCGTTCACGCGGTCACAGGCCGAGGGTGCCGCAGACGCCGGGATCCGCATAAATGCGGTCGTGCCCGCCGCCGGAATGATTGGTGCCGGGCAGATGCTGAGTGGCACAGCGGATGTCGCCACCTTGGCGCTGCATCTTTCGAGCGGCCGCGGACCCGACCTGAGCGGACTTGTCTTCGAGGCCTGGTGCGGCTGAACTCCGGGCAATCGCCGCCGGGCGGCACGACTTTGCCGGAGCCCCTGCGGCTCCAAACACCGACAGGCCCGCAAGCCGCACCGGAGCAGGTGTCGTGATCCTTGACACCGGGCCTTCGAGCACGTAGCAGAGGGGCCTCGGCGGGCTTCTGGCCCGCCCTGTTGCGCGGGCGTAGCTCAGTTGGTTAGAGCGCCGGCCTGTCACGCCGGAGGCCGCGGGTTCAAGTCCCGTCGCTCGCGCCATTTCCCCTGATTATTCGAACACCGCTCCTGGCTCCAAGGCTGGGCAATAGGATGGCGTGCCTCGCGGCAGCAGCGGCCGGACTTTGGTACCGGTCTGCCTGACTGCAAGACACCTCGACCGGCGTGGCCAGGGTGCTAGACTTCGGTCCTTCGCGAGACGGGAGGACGCAATGGCGGCGCAATCGAACAATCAGGCCTGGTTGGCACAGGTGCAGGAGACGGCGCTCGAGCCCGATCTCCCGATCTGCGACCCCCATCATCATCTGTGGGATGCGCGGCCCGAAGCCGTGCAGCCGCGCTACCTGCTCGACGAGATTCTCGAGGACATGTCGGGTGGGCACAACATCGTCTCGACGGTATTCATCGAGTGCGGCGCCATGTTCAAGGCCGACGGGCCGGAGAACTTCCGCTGCGTCGGAGAGACCGAGTTCGTCAACGGCATTGCGGCGATGAGCGCATCTGGTGGCTACGGCCACGCGCGCGTCGCGGCAACCATCATCGGCACCTGCGATCTCAGGATCGGTGATGCGGCGGGCGATGTGCTCGATGCCCAAATCGTGGCCGGCGGCGGGCGCTTCCACGGCATCCGGCGCGGGGCCTTCTGGCATGCGAGCCCCGAGATCCGCAACCACCGCACCAATCCGCCGGAGGGACTGCTCCTTCGCGATGACTTCCGCGCGGGCTTCAAGCACCTGGCACCGCGCAACCTCTCGTTCGAGGTCTGGTGCTCGCACCCTCAGATCCCCGACGCGGTAAGCCTCGCCCGCGCCTTCCCCGACACCACTATCATCCTCGACCATTTCGGCGGCCCGTGCGGCATCGGCCCCTATGCAGGCAAGGCCGACGAGGTGTTCGCCGACTGGAAGACGAAGATCGACGAATTGGCCAAGTGCCAGAACGTCTACGCCAAGCTCGGCGGGCTCAACATGGACGTCAACGGCTATCACTGGGAGGCGCGGCCGAAGCCGCCGACCAGCGCCGAGCTGGCCGAGGCGACGCGCCGCTACTTCGATTACACGATCGAGAAATTCGGACCATCGCGCTGCATGTTCGAGAGCAATTTCCCGGTCGACAAGCTCTCGTGCAGCTACACGGTTCTCTGGAACAGCTTCAAAATCCTCGCCAAAGGCTTCTCGGCCGACGAAAAGGCCGCGATGTTCCGGGGCACGGCGGAGCGGGTTTATCGGATCGGGTGAGGGGAAGGGCGCCCCATCCGTCGATTTGTCATCCTCGCGCTCGTCGCGGGGAATCTAAGATGCCGCAGTGGCGTCCCGCGAACAGAAGACTTGGTAAAGGGAGGATTAAGCGCTCGGCCGACTTGGTCGAGCACGACCGACAATCAGATAAATCGCTGCCCACTTCTCCACTACTCCACCATCTCATCCGCGCTGAGCCGCTTGTAGGGCCCATACTCGGCAAGCGCCTCGCGTTCCTGGGCCATGTAGCGGCGCTCGTCGTCGAGGTAGCGGGCGACGGCCTTGCGGAAACCCGCGTCGGCGATCCAGTGGACGGAGTAGGTGGGTGACGGCATGTAGCCGCGTGCGAGTTTGTGCTCGCCCTGGGCGCCAGCCTCGACACGCGGCAACCCCTTCGCGATCGCATACTCGATGGCCTGGTAGTAGCAGATCTCGAAGTGGAGGAACGGCAGGTGCTCGGTCGCGCCCCAATAGCGGCCGTAGAGACATTCGCCGCCGATCAGATTGAGGGCGCCGGCGATGTAGCGGTCGCCGCGGCGCGCCATGATCAAAAGGCACCGGTCGGCCATGGTCTCGCCGAGCAGGGAGAAGAAAGGGCGATTGAGATAGGGGCGACCCCACTTTCGCCCGCCGGTGTCCATGTAGAATCGAAAAAACGCATCCCAGTGGGCTTCCGTGATGTCTCGTCCACTTATCCGCTCGATCACGAGACCGCTCTCGACCGCCTGCGCGCGCTCTTTGCGGATTGCCTTGCGCTTGCGGGAGGCAAGGGTGGCAAGGAAATCGTCGAACGTCGCATAGCCCTGGTTGTGCCAGTGAAACTGCTTGTCGGTGCGTTGGAGAAGGCCGGCTTCGCCTGCCCGCGCCCACTCGCCCTCGGTGCAGAAAGTGATGTGGAGCGAGGAAAGATTGCCGCGCTTGGCGACCTCGATGGCGGCGGCCAGCAGCATGCGCTCGCGCTCGGCTGCGCCCTCGCCTTCTCCGGCGAGAAGGCGGCGGCCGGGGACGGGTGTGAACGGTACGGCGCACTGGAGTTTCGGGTAGTAGCTGCCGCCAGCCCGTTCAAAGGCGTCGGCCCAGCCGTAATCGAAGATGTACTCGCCCTTGGAATGTCCCTTCACGTAGAGCGGCATGACGCCTGTCACGACGCCGCCCTCCTCGAGCACCAGGTGCTGTGGCAGCCAACCCGCCTGACGACCGACCGTGCCGGCATCCTCGAGTGCCTTCAGGAATGCGTGGGACAGAAATGGGTCATAGGGAAGGCCGGGTGGGTTCGCGCATCGGTCCCAATCGGCCGCCGAAATATCCGCCAATCCGCCGGCGACCTTTACCAGCGCCTCGCTCTGCGTCATTGGATAAACTCCCGATGCCGTACGATCACTTTACGCGGAGACCGTGGTGCGGATCAAAGATCGTCTCCAAATTAGGCCCGGTGAAGGGAAGAGGTCAGCGCGCCGCACCATCCAGGAGCGGCCTTTGGCAAGGACACGGCAAGATCATGAAGAGGTTTCTCGTTCGCGGTGGGTTGGCGGCCCTGCTCGTGGCCTCCTCGATCAGTGCCCAAGCCCAATCCCCATTGCCGGCCGCGGCTGACGATCGCGGTGTGAAAGTGGGTAATCCCTCATTCGTTCGCAAGCTAGTTCCAGCGGAGTCCCTCGAGAATGCCGCGCTGCAACAGTACGGCATGCTGAAGCAGAAGGCGCGCTCCAAGGGCGCGCTTCTCGGCCCCGAGCACCCGCAGAACGTACGCTTGCGCCGTATCGCGCAGGACCTGCTCCCGCATGCGCACAAGTGGAATCCGCGTGCCAAGGACTGGAAGTGGGAAGTGGTGCTGATCCGCTCGGGCAGCATCAACGCCTTTTGCATGCCCGGTGGCAAGATCGCGTTCTTCACCGGCATCCTGGACAAGCTGAAGCTCAGCGACGACGAGGTGGCGATGGTGATGGGGCATGAGATCGCCCACGCGCTACGGGAACATGCGCGGGAGCGGGCCGCAAAGAACACGCTGACCAACGTGGGCGGCCGCATCATCGGCTCGCTGATTTTCGGCGGTGGCGCGGGCGAGGTGATCGGGGCGGCCGGCGGCAACCTGCTGACGCTGCGCTTCTCGCGCGGTGACGAGCTGGAAGCCGACCTGATCGGCATGGAGCTTGCCGCGCGTGCAGGCTACGATCCCGCCTCCGGGATTTCACTTTGGGAGAAGATGAGTGCGGCCGCGACGGGTGCGCCTCCGCAGTGGCTTTCTACCCATCCCGCGAGCAAAACCCGCGTTCAACTGATCAAGGACAACCTGAAAGACGTGGTTGGCCTCTACGAGCGGGCCAAGGCGGCAAAGGCGGCCGGCGCGCCGATGCCGGCACCCTTCCCGGGGGCTCAGCAGCCTCAGCTACAACTCTACGGCGGTCGGCGATAGTGGACCTTGCGAACGAGGGGCGAGCATGGCGCATTTGCCGATAAGCAAGGCCACAGCGGAGCATTACATCTGGGGCGGGGACTGCGACGGGTGGCGCCTCGTCGACCATTCAGGGCTCAGTGTCATTCACGAGCGCATGCCGCCGGGACGGCGGGAGGAGCGGCACAGACACAACTCCGCGCGCCAGTTCTTCTTCGTTCTTTCGGGAGAGCTCTCACTCGAAGTGGCAGGAACGACGCACGTCGTAGCGCCGGGAAGCGGGCTTGAGATTCCACCTCAAACCCCGCATCAAGCGATCAACTCGGGACCGGCACCGGCCGAGTTCCTGGTGATATCCCAGCCGTCGACCCGCGGTGACCGAACTCCCGATCCGATGGCGTGATCAGATTTGGCGTTCCGAACCCGGCCGTCTCAGCTCCTGGGCGATAGTTGTGCCATTGCTCGACGGCCGATGACGCCCGCCGTCTCGGCCAGACTCAACGCCACGAAACGTGGAGCGAAAACGAGATAGCGGCGCCAAAGTCGGCGAGGCTCCGACATGAGGCGATGCATCCATTCAAGGCCATGCTCACGCATCCAGACGGGCGCGCGCTCGACGCGTCCCGAGTGGAAATCGAAGGCCGCTCCGACGCCGATCACGATGCGCCCCTCGAGGCGCTCGTGATGCTCGAGCATCCAGATCTCCTGCTTCGGACAGCCCAGTCCGACCCAGACTATATCAGCGCCGGATGCGTTGATATGCTCTATGTCGCGCTCGATCTCCTCGGGAGACATGGGGCGGAAAGGCGGGCAGGCGGTTCCGGCCACATTGAGGCCTTCGTGGCGCTGGGCAAGACGCTGAGCGAGTTGGCCCGCCACCCCCTCGGCTCCGCCGTAGAAGTAATGGGACCAACCCTCTTCGACGGAACGCTCGCATACGGCAGTGAGGAGATCAGGGCCCGGGACGCGTCGCAACTGGCGCTCACCCCGCAGCCGTCCGACCCAAACCAAGGGCATGCCATCGGCAACGACCATGTCGGCGCCCTTGAGGGCGCGCATGTGCTTCTCGTCGCCCTGGGCGCGGGTTACATTGAACACGTCGCAAGCGCACACGTATCTGGACTTGCCCGCCTTGCCACGGCGGTCGCGGATCCAGCCTCCGATCGTCTCAACCGCTTTCGCGCCATCCAATGCGGAGATTGGCACACCCAAGATCTCGACGCGGCCCGAATTCGCTTCGGCCAGAACCATCATGGAACTCCCACATCGCCCCGCGCGACTTGTGCGCTCACCCGTCAGCCCGTCGATTGCATCCGCTGTTGCCGAACAGGGTTCGGTCGTGTCGGCAGCCTTGTCGTGCCCTGGGTCACGATGCACGGTAGATGCAGTTGCCATGCCACTTTGCCGCGGCGCAGCATATATCCTGAAACGGAACAACAGGGAACCACATTTTAATCGAAATGTGCTCAGGCATTAACCCCAAAACGATTAATACTGAATTCTCGTTGCGTTCAAAGAATGTCCGGACAAGCCGCTCAGCGCTTCCTATGGAAGCACCTGTCGAAACCATGCTCGCAGCCAATGTGTCAGGGCGCCGCCCGATCGTATATAAAGTGTGAGCGTGCGTCCCGGTCGAGGACGGCGCCAGGCGAGGCAAGCTGCCGGTAAACGGGCATTGCTGAGCATCTTTGCTGTCCGCCTCAACGAAAAGAAGAGTGACCGAGTGTAGCCATGGACATGACGAACCGGCTGGAGAAACCGCGTCGGCCGACCTACGGCGCATCGGCGACCACGCAAGGGGGATATGTCGTCCGGCCGGCGGCCCTGCTTCAGGCTTTGTGGCGGCGCAAGACGATGGTGCTGCTCGCCGGACTACTCGCGGCACTCGCCGCCGGCGTGTTCGCCTTAGCGATGCCTCGCAGCTATACCTCGAGCGCGCAGTTGCTGATCGATCCCCGCGGACTGAAGGTGGTCGAGAAAGACATCGCTCCGCAAGCGCGAGAGCCTGACCTCAGTGTCTCGATCATCGAAAGCGAGATGCGCATTCTCGGCTCCGACCTCGTGCTGCGTCGTGTGATCGATAAGCTGGGCCTCGCGGCGCCGTCTGCAGATGTGGCCCGCCCTTCGGCACTGCCTGCCATCGTGGTGACTTTGCTCGAGCAGGTCGGTCGCATGCGCGACGGGCTGAAGCAGATGCTCGGGCGCACGTCGACGAGCATGTCTCCCGAGCAACAGGCTCTGGTGCAACTGCAGCGGGCTATTCGAATCTCGCGCCAGCCGAATACGTACGTGATCGACGTCGCGGTGACGACGAAGGACAGAGAGCTTTCCGCCAAGATCGCCAACAGCCTGGCGGCGCAATACATCTCGGCTCGTTTCGACGGTCGTGCGGCGGCTTCGAAAAAGGCAGCGGAGGCGATCGACGGGCGTCTCGACGAGTTGCGCGATCAGGTTCGGGCCGCCGACGAGGCTGTCGAGCGGTACAAGCAACAGCATGGTCTCGCCAGCGCTTCCGGCCGGCTGTTGACCGAGCAGCGCATGGCGGAGCTCAGCACCCAGCTCCAGTCCGCTCGCGCCGAGACGGTCCGCGAGCAGACCCGCTTCGACGAGGTGACGGCCGCGCGGCGCAGCCGGTCCGCATCCGGTGGCGGCTTGGATACCCTGCAATCACCGACGTTGGAGCGGCTGCGTAGCACCCAGGCGCAGGTTCGCCAGCGCGAAGCCTCGCTCTCGGCGACACTCCTCCCTTCGCATCCGTTGGTGCGGCAGGCGCGGCAGGAGGTGCGCTCGGTCGAGCGCAGCATCGATCAGGAGCTTGGGCGGATTGCCGACACCGCCAGGACGGCACTGGTTCGCGCGCGCTCGACGGAGCAGGCGCTCGAGCGTCAGCTGGCAGAGCTGAAGCAGACTGCTGGGCGAGATCATGCCGCTCTGGTGGAGATGCGTGAGCTCGAGCGTGTGGCGGAAGCCAACCGCACTGTCTATCAATCGTTTCTCGTGCGGGCGCGAGAGCTTACCGAGCAGCAGCGTATCGATCCCAACCTGGCCGTAATGCTGGCCTCGGCCGTGCCTGCCCGCGAGGCGTCCGGTCCCGGACTCGTTCCGCTGGTCGCGGCGGCGGGAATCGCCGGCCTCGGCCTCGGCGCGGCCCTTGCTCTGCGCCGCGACTTCCGTGACCCCAGATTGAGCAGCCAGCTTCAGATCGGCTCGCTGTTCGCGCCAGAAGCGACGCATGTATTTCCGATCAAGGCGGCCCGTCGCGTGGGGTTCGGGGGTGGTGTCGGCTCAAGCCCGGATCGGGCCCTCTACTTCCTGGCGCCAGTCGGAAGTGCCACGGCTCAGGCGTCTGACACCCTATTTCGAGCGATCGGTGGGAGCAGCCATAGATCTGGGCCTCAGCTTTTCGTCGTAACGGCGGGCGAGTCGTATCAAGGGAAGTCCACGGTCGCTCTGAACCTGGCGGCGGCGGCGGCGCGTACGGGTGATGCCGTGCTGCTCGTCGATGCCGATCGCGACGGCCGGATTGCGACGGGGGATGCCGAAGCCGGCGAAAAGCAGGGAGTGGCAGAGGTCGTCAAAGGGACGATCTCAGCCGAAAGTGCCATCGTTACACGCGCTGAGCCGGCGGTGGACTTCATGCCGGCCGGGCGTCTCGGCGAGGCGCGGATGTCGCGCGCGTGCCTCGATCGCCTCTCCGAGACGCTGCTTGCTCCTCTCGACCGGTATGACGTCATCGTCGTCGATGCAGCGGTCGCCGGGCGGGACCGGCTGACCCTGGCGCTTGCAGGACGGGCGGATGCCTGCCTGCTCGTCGCGCAGTCCGGCAGCGCGAACAAGGCGTCCGTCGAGGCGGCTGCCGGATGGCTGGAGAGCGTCACCGGGGGAGAGGTGCATCTGGTCATGGTCTCGCCGTCTTGATCCTCTCACCGCCCTGCTGCCTCTGGCGGCGCACCGATGCGACGCGCCGCCGGAGCTGGTCGAATGTCTGACAACAGCACGAACGCGGAGGGGCTCGGCCGTCGGAGCATCACCGCGATGCTCTGGGGGGCTGGTGGAAGCGTCATTCGCATCGTGCTCCAGGTGGCGAGCCAGATCGTGCTTGCGCGCCTGCTCGGGCCCGAGCTTTACGGCGTATTCGCGGTGGCGCTGGTCTTCGTCCTATTGTCCGGCCTCTTTGCCGATGTCGGCCTCGCCTATGGCCTGATCCAGAAGCGCACGGTCAGCGAGGCTGACATTCGCTTCGTCTTCTCCTGGCAAGTCATTCTCGGGGCCGTCATCTCGACGCTCCTCTGGCTTACCGCTCCGCATATCGCCGAGGCCTACGGCGATCCGCGCGTTGCGCACGTCATCGCGATGCTAGCGCCGACTTGCCTCATCTCGTGTCTTGCGGCCACCTCTGGCTCGCTGCTCCGTCGCAACATGGACTTCAAGACGCTGAACATCGCTTTGGTGGTCAGCTACGCGATCGGCTATTTCGGCTTCGCCATTCCGCTGGCCTATTCTGGGGCTGGCGTGTCTGCGCTGGTTGCAGGCTTCCTCGTACAATCGGCCGTGACTGCGGTCATCCAGTACGCCGCCGTGCGCCATGCCGTCCGCCCGCTGCTCTGGCAGAGCGAGGCTCCAGACATCCTCAGCTTCGGATTGACGGTCCTTGCGACGAACCTCGTCAACTGGGCCATGTCAGGCATCGACCGGGCCATCACGGGCTCGGTGCTCGGCACGGCAGCGGCCGGGCTCTATGCCACTGCGTACAATCTCATCAGCACGCCGGCGCTGACCCTGCTATCGCTTCTGCAATCGGTATTCTATTCGGCAAGCGCCAAGGTGCAGGATGATCGTGCGCAGCTCGCACGCGGGTTGCGTACGCTGTTCGGCACGGTGCTGCTGTTCGCGGCTCCGGTGTTTACGGGCATTGCGGCCTGCGCGGACACAATCATTCTCACACTCTATGGAGACAGCTGGCGTGGCGGGGGCGTCATCCTGGCGCCGCTGGCGCTCGCCATGCCGACACAGATGGTCATGGGGCTCGCAACGCCGGTCCTGTGGGCCTCGGGAGCCACACGCCGCGAGCTCGAGTTGCAAGTCCCGATTGCGTTCGCCTGGGTCATCGTCTTGTGGCTCGTCGCGCAGATGGGGTCGCTTGCCGTGCTGGGCTGGAGTGTGCTCGCACTCTTCATCGTACGCGCCGCGGTCATCGTCGGGGCGACGTTGAAGGCCATCGATATGCCGCTCGGCGATCTGCTTGCTTCGAGCAGGGCCGGATTATGGCTTTCGGGGCTCGTAGCCGTCGGGGCGCTGCTCGCAGACCGGGTGATGGCGGTATTTCTGGGAGTGGGTCCGCTTCTTCTGGCTGCCGACGTCATCGTTTGCGCCATCGTCATGCTCGTCGGACTGCGTGTCCTGCGAGGTCGCATCGACGAGGATATTCGGCATCTGTTGACGGCTCTCGCCAAGACACTGCCAGGCAACGCCGGCCACCGGATGCTGGCACTGCTCTGGCCGTGAAAGCGGTCGTGCCGGTGACGCTATGAATGTGGGCGGGTCTCGGCTGCTTCAGCGGACGAAAGGGCCCGCTCGCCGGGCCGCTCGTGAACTGCGCCGTACCAACACAGGAGCGACACGATCAGGCGGTGACCACTGTGCCATATCGACCGAACCCTGAGCTGTATCACGAGCTCCGAGGCCAATCCGGTCCAGCAGCACGGCGAAGAGCAGTGCCTGAATGACGACGTCCACGACCAGCAGCGTCCCCATGTCGAGCGGCGCCTCGGTAAGGCAACGCAGGAGCGTCATCGCCATCAGCGCCGGGGCCAGTCCACCGCTTCTCTGCGCGGCGCGTCCGAACGAGAGACCTGTGAGAGCAATTATATAGAGTGTGACGCCGACGAAGCCGCAAATCCCACCGACGGAGAGCGCCTGCAGCCACTGGTTATGCGCGCTCGTCGCGTAAGGCATGTTCAGGGCCGTCCGGAAGTCCAGCGTCCAGGCGTTGACGCCGTAGCCGAATAGCGGGCTCTCGAGGAAAATCTTGATCGCGACGCGCCAGATGCTGCCTCGGCCAGTGAGAAGCTCGCCGTAGCCGGTAAGCCCATTCGTGGGCTCCACCAGGTCGACTGGCTTGGAGGCGAGTGCGATCGCAAGAACTACGATCACGAGCGCAATGCCGGCGCCCGCAGTCGCCAGGATCAGCCCGGGAGGGAAGTGCCAATGCTTATCCCCCGTTGCGAGCTGGCGACGGTAGATCAGCATGGCCGGTACGATCAGAGCGGTGGCGATCCAGGCCGTCTGAGACTGGGCCAGCAGCAGCACGGCCCAAGCGAGGATGTGGGCCATTGCGCTCAGCGGACGCCGAGCGATCGGGCGTGTGATGAGCAGTAGGATCATGACAAGCGCCAGGGGCCCCATCGCGTTGGAGCTCGGGCCGAGGCCCCAGAAGCGAAAGGGTACCCATGGCAGCCGCAGCTCAGGGGCGTAGGTCCTCAGGGCACCGTCCGGAGATACGATCGCATAAGCGAACGAAAGCGCCATGAAGCCGATGAGGACCCATTTCAACACGTCGACGACATGCGCAACGCCGTCCTCGCGACGGGCGTAGATCGCGAGCATGACGAGGCCAACATAGAAATAGTTGCGCTGGAAGACCGGCACCTCGCCGAGCAAACCAGGAACGATCACGTTGCCGATGAAGAAGGCTGCAAACGCGGCAATCAGTAGAAGCTGACCGGCATCGGGTGGCTGCTGGTGTCGCCTGAGGCTTTTCTCGCCGATCAGAAGCACCGCTAGCCCCACAATTCCCATGGTGATGAAGCGCAGCAGCCACTCGGAAAGCACGTTGAGGTTGCCGGGGTCCAAAGTCTCAGGTTGCTGCAGGTCGCGGCCCGACAGAATGGTTCCAACCGAGGGGCCGAGCAGGATCGCAACGAGCAGCAGCGGCACCGCCGCGCGCAACGTTGGAAGTGTGATCGTGAAGGGTGCGGCCATCGGATCGTCGGTCTCGGAGAACTCTCGCAGCGGGGACAATGCGCCGCTTGCATCGTAATCGGCTTCCTCATATCAGCTTGGCCAATCGTAGAAAAGTTAAGGTCCGGCGCTTTCGAGGGCGGCGTTAACTCAGCTTGGACATCGCCCTTCAATGCGCGGCCGGTTGGCGCCGGAAAGCCTTATGATGCGCTTCCTGAGTGATGCGCCTCCGCCGTCAGCGCGAACCGAGTGAGCCGAGTACGCCATCGATGACAGCCAGTTCCCCCGAGCTGACAACGGCACGCCTCGGGGCGGCGGCTTTGCTCGACGTTTCCGTCGTCATTCCGCTCTACAACAAGGCCAATTATGTGGCCCGAGCGGTTCGCTCGGCACTCGACCAGACGCTGCCACCGCGTGAGGTCGTCGTCGTGGATGACGGCTCGACAGATGGGGGTACCGACATCGTCGAGAGACTCGCTGCCGACGATGCGTGTGTCCGCCTGATCCGGCAAGCGAATGCCGGCCCATCCGCGGCCCGCAATCGAGGCATTGCCGAGGCTCGGGGCAAGTGGATCGCCTTTCTCGACGCCGACGACATGCTTCTTCCGCGGCATCTGGAGACGGCCGCGGAGATGGCCGCATGTGAGCCGGCCGCGGCAGTGCTCGCAGCGGCCTACCGGGAGGTGCCCGAGGGCGACCATCAGAGGGTCGCGGCTGCGCTAGCTGAGGAGCGCGCAGCCGTCACGACGGGGCGCGTCTCCGATTTCTTCGAACGATGGCAGCAGGGGGCGTTCTTCTTCACATCGTCGGTGCTGGTGCGGCGCGACCAGCTCGAGCAGATGCAACCGGTTTTTCCGCTCGGCGAAAAGCTTGGCGAAGACCACGACGTTTGGTTCCGTCTGGTCGAGCGCGTTCCCGTCGCCTGGACGTCTAAGGTGGGGGCGCTCTACACCGTCGGGCTCGACCAAAGCCTCACAGGCGTCGGTAGAGTTCTCGACCCGCTACCGGCCTATCAGCGCCTCAAAGCGCGTGCCGAGAGCGACGACTTCCCGAAAAGCCAGCGTGCGAGTGCGTTGAACCTGGTTGCGACGCATTGGTTGAACATCGCGCGGGTGCGGGCCGATGCCGGAGATGCCGCCGGTGCACGGTCGCTCATCTTGGCGCCGATCTCCCTCCGCCGGCCGCTCTATTGGGCGCGGACGGCGCTGGTGGTCGCCACGACGGCGATCGCCGGGCGCCCCGTGCGACTGGGCCGACTATGACCCGCAGGATGCCCGGTCCCTCGCGCCGAGAGGTGCTTGTCGGCTCACTTGCCGGTCTCGTCGCGGCCTCGCCGGCGCACGCCGCGCCGCCGTTGCCCGTGGTCGACTGGCTTCGTCGGCGAAGCGAGCCGCCATTCCGCGTCCCGGACGATTTCGTTGGCCTGCACTCGGACCACGGTCTCGGCAAGGCGGTGCCGCCGCCGACCTATCCCTATGACGCGATCCGGTCGCATGACACGGACGACGGTGATGGCTGGCCCGCGTTGCAGTGGGCCCGCATCGAGCGCGAGCCCGGGCGATATGATTGGACGGCGGTCGACCGATGGATCGCGGCTCATCCAGGACGGACGCGGGTCTGGGTGCTGTTCGGCTGTCCTTCGTTCTATCAGAAGTATCCGGGCGAGCCGTGGCGGTACCCCTACTTGCCTGGCGGCGGCTCGCCTCCGCGCAACCCGATCGTCGCTGCCGGTATCGTACGTGCGCTCCTGGCGCGGCACCCCGGTCAGATTCATTACGTCGAGCTCTGGAACGAGCCGAATTTCGGTCCCTCTCGTGGCGGCATCGACGGCCGCTGGCCGCAGTATGTACGTGATCCGGGCTTTTTCACCGGCTCTGCGAGGGACCTTGCTACGCTCGCCAGAGTGGTGAAGTCGGCACTGCCGGAAGGCGTTCGGTTGATGGCCGGCGCATGGGAGGGGCAGTCGGAATCCGAGGGGCTCGGCAACTCGCTGGTACGGTTCTCGAATGCTCCCGACGATGCCGGCGGCGTGGGGCGCGACCACATCGATGCCCTTTCCGTTCACCATTATACCTACCACAACGATCCAAACAGCATGATCGCGGAGTTGCGAGCGTATCGGCGCCGGTTTGCCGAGGCTGGCTACGCGGCCGAGTTGCCTCTGTTCCTGACGGAGGTCGGCGCGGAGGCACCAAAAGCCTGGAGCCGTACCGCGCCCCTGCCCGAAGAAAAGAGAATTTCCCTGATGCGATGGCTGCTTATTCCGGCCGCACTTGGAATTTCAGCAGTCTACCTATACAAGCACTCCAGCCTGCACACGCTCGGCGACCCGGCGGGCGATCCCCTCATCGGCCGCAGCATCTCTGAAGCCCGCTCAGCATTGCGGGGGAGAACCGTGATCGAGGCGGCAGTGCTCAAGGACGAGAGCGTCTGGCTCTCCTTCACAGACGGAACGGCAGTTCGCGCATGAGTCCCGCTCCCACATTCTCGCTCATCATAGCGACGTATGGCCGGGCGGCGGTGCTCGAAGCGCTGGTGCAGTCGCTGGTCAAGCAATCGAACCAGTCCTTCGAGGTGATTGTCGCTGACCAGAACAGCGACGACGATGTTGCGCCTCTGCTGGAACCTCTACGCCAGGCAGGTCGTCTCGCAGCTCATCTGCGTCTCCCTGCCCCAAACCTTTCGGCCGCGCGGAATGCCGGGATTGCGGCGGCCAACGGCGTTTTCGTCGCCTTTCCCGATGACGATTGCTGGTACGACCCGGATACCCTCGCGAGGGCGGAAGCGAGGCTTGTGGCCACGCCGCCGCTCGACGGCATCGCCGCGCGCTGGGCAGAGGCGCCAGCGGAGCCCGGTGACAACCTGCAAGGGCCGATCACTCCCGCCGCGATCCGGAAATTCCGGGCCGGCAATCTCGCCTCGATCACGCTCATGGTGAAACGCGAGGCGGTACTGGCCATCGGCGGCTTCGATGAACGGATCGGGGTCGGCAGATGGTATGGCTCGGGGGAGGAGACCGACCTCATGCTGGCACTGGTGGCGGGGGGCTGCCGAATTGCACACGCCAGCGACGTGGTGGTTCACCATGCCTTCGACACCAGCAGGAGGCACGAGGGGAGATGGGATGTCGTTCGCTCGCGAGCGCGAGGCACGGGAGCCCTCTATGCGAAACATCACCTGCCCGGCTGGGTCATTGCGCGGGGGCTGCTCGCGCCACTGCTTCCCCGCGACGGCATGACACTGAAAACGGGCGCGGCGCTTTCGCTCGGGCGACTGGAAGGCCTCATCGGCTGGTCGCTTCACGAGCGGCGTTCGCGGTCGGTGGCGACCGCGGTGGCCGGGAGGACGGCTGCCACGTCAGAAACCAAGACCGGTGGTGCTGCTTGAAGATCATGGGTGCTGAAGAAATAACCCTTTCTCCCAGCTCCCCATCGGCACAAAGAGGACTTGCTCAGGATGAAAAAGGCACTCGTTTGCGGGGCTGGCGGCTTCATCGGCTCCCATCTCGTCAAACGCCTCAAGCGTGAAGGCTTCTGGGTGCGCGGCGTCGACATGAAGTATCCGCGATTCAGTGAGACTGAAGCGGACGATTTCATCCAGGGCGACTTGCGCGACATGAGCGTGTGCCGTGAGGTGGTGGATACGCGTTTCGACGAGGTCTACCAGCTTGCCGCCGATATGGGTGGCGCCGGGTATATCTTCACCGGCGAGAACGACGCCGACGTGATGCACAACTCCGCCCAGATCAACCTCAACATGCTCGAGGCGTGCCGCCGCCGGAACTCATGGCGCATCTTCTATTCCTCCTCGGCGTGCATCTATCCCGAGTACCGGCAGACTGACCCCAACAATCCGGGTCTCGCCGAGACCGACGCCTATCCGGCCGGGCCCGACAGCGAATATGGCTGGGAGAAGCTCTTTTCCGAGCGCCTCTACATGGCCTACGCCCGCAATCACGGCTTCGATGTGCGCATTGCGCGCTACCACAACATCTTCGGACCCGAGGGGGCTTGGAACGACGGCAAGGAGAAAGCGCCGGCCGCTATCTGCCGCAAGGTCGCCATGGCCGACGACGGGGGCGAGGTGGAAATCTGGGGAGACGGCAATCAGACGCGGTCGTTCCTCTACATCGACGAATGTCTGGAAGGCTCCCTGCGCCTGATGCGACAAAGCTGGCAGGGTCCGGTCAACATCGGATCGGACGAGATGGTCTCGATCAATGGTCTGGCCGACATGGCCGCCTCGATTGCCGGCAAGAAGATCACGAAGCGTCACATTGCGGGCCCGCTCGGGGTGCGCGGGCGCAACTCCGACAACAAGCTTATCGCCGAGAAACTCGGCTGGCGTCCGTCGCAACCGCTGCGGGACGGGCTGGCCAGGACCTACGCGTGGATCGCGCAGCAAGTGCAGATTGCGCGGCAGCGGGGGACGGCAAAGGCCGCTTGAGGCATTACGGCACGAGGACCACCGCGGGCGGCGCCGAGGGCTCCGCCCGTTCGCGTCTCAGAGGATCTGGAAGACGTCGTACTCGGCATGGGCGGGCATGCGTCGCCCGACGCCCACGGCCACGATGCGGTTGAGCCAATCGTACCTTGGCGCGCTCGTCTCGAAGTAAGGCGTGTTGCGAAGGTAGTATTCGCCCGGGTCGACGACCTCGCCGGATGCGATGCGCGCCATGACTTCCGGCGAGCCGTGGCGGACGCCGGTGTAGTGCATGAAGATCAGGGCGCCGTCGTCTGTGCGCAGGACCAGGCGGACGTTGGGCACCATGGAGCCGTCAGCGCGCAGCGTCTTCATGTCCATGCCACCGGGGAGCAGATCGCCCTTGAGCCGGGGGCCGTCGAAAGTTCCTGCACCGATCAGGTCGATGTGGCGTGTCCCCGCCGGCACGGGACCGACGTCGTGAAGCGCCGTAACGGTCGCTTTGATGGTGAACAGGAACTCGGATCTCAGCTCGGGCATCTCTCTCTCCTTGTGTGGTGCGCCGTCGGTGTATGCTCGCCCCTGAGAGCAGCATGCCAGGGACCGCCCATGAAAGTCACCGTCATCCAGACCAACTCGATCAGCGACAAGGCGAAGAACATCGCCCAGGCGCGCGATCTTATCGAGCGCGCGGTGACGAGTGACCGCCCGGACATCATCGTTCTGCCCGAGGTCTGGAGCTGGCGCGGCGGCAGCACCTCGGACAAGGTGCGAGAGGCGGACAAGATACCAGGCGGGCCGGCGTGGGAGGTGCTGGCGGAACTCGCCAGGAAACATCGCGTCTGGGTGCACGGCGGCAGCATGATCGAGCACATTCCAGGCTCGACGACACAAGTCTACAACACCACGTGCGTGTTCGATCGCGAGGGACGCGAGACGGCGCGCTATCGCAAGATCCACATGTTCGACATCACCGCGCCGGACGGCACGCCCTACAACGAGAGCGACACGATCCGGCCTGGCTCGGATGTCATCACATACGATCTCGAGGGGCTGAAGGTCGGCTGCACGATATGCTACGACATGCGCTTCGCCGAGCTCTACGTAACGCTCGCCAAGCAGGGTTGCGACGTCATCATGGTGCCGTCGTCGTTCACCGTGCAGACCGGAAAAGATCACTGGGAAGTGATGCTGCGTGCGCGGGCCATCGAGACGCAATGCTACATCGTGGCTCCCGGTCAGTACGGCCCGTTCGTCGACGGCAAGGGCGGCGTGCGCCAGTCGTACGGGCACAGCCTCGTCGCGGACCCGTGGGGCCATGTCGTTGCACGCTGCTCGGACGGCATCGGCTTTGCCACAACGCACGTCGACCGCGAACAGATTGCGCGCGTGCGCGGGTTGATCCCGATGAATGCACATCGGAGGCTCGCTGCGTCATGACTGCCGGCGCCCCATGAGCGATCCAGCATCCGCCATGGCCAGCATGTCCCTGGTTGCGTTCGGGGTGGCGGCGGCATTGCTCTCGGCTGCGACGCAAGCCGTCGCTCATGCGCTCCTCAAGTCAGGCCGTGACAAGCTGATCATTCGCGGAGTGATCGGAGCGACCGGTGCCGTAGTCGCGCTTCCGCTCTCACTTGTGGTCGGGCCACCGAGCGTGGATCTCGTGCGCTGGCTGGTGCTTTCGAGCGTGGTGCATGCCTGCTACCAGCTCGTCTTGATCCGGGCATACGACCAACTGGACTTTTCGCTGGCCTACCCAATGGCGCGCGGCGTCGCCCCGCTTGCAATCAGCGTGCTGGGCGTCGTGTTCCTGGCGGAAAGGATGTCGCTGACCGCCGTTGCCGGAATCTGCATCGTGACGTCGGGCTTGCTCTCGCTGGCGTTCTCGCGCGCTCCCCACTCGGGAGGCGTCGGCGCTGCGATCACGGCGGGCCTGCTGACCACGACCTACACACTCATCGACGCGGAGGCCGTGCGCCTGGCCGACGAGGCCGCCAGATTCATCGTTTGGTTCTTCGTTTCCGATGGTCTCCTGATGTCGTTCATCGCGATCTGCGCGCGACGGCGGCGAACGGCCAATCTTGTCCGGTGCGAGGGCCTCAAAGGCGTGGCAGCAGGTCTGGCCTCTCTCGTGACATATGGCTGTGCCTTGCTCGCATTACGCCATCTTCCTGCGGGAGCTGTTGCGGCGCTCCGAGAGACGAGTGTCGTTTTCGGAGCCTTGATCGCGATCTCATTCCTGAGAGAAAGCCTGACGCCCAGGCGTCTCGTCGGGACGTCAGTCATCGCGGCGGGGGGGATCCTGTGTGCCATCGGGGTCGGGCACAGTTGAAGCCGGGCGTTCGCGCTGCATGAGTGTGGGTCTCCGAAACAGGCAATGCCGGCACCTGTCCTGTGACGGCATTGCCTGTCGAGGCTGCGCTCAAGCCAAGTGCGTTCAGCCCGTCGCCACCGGAACGGCGACGTAGTGCTCTGCGGTCTTGCGGCGGATCAGGAGGAGTGCCTGCGAGCGGCCCGCTTCCTTGGCCTTGTCGAGCGCGCCCGTCAGATCGTCGGCGCTCGAGATCGTCGACTGGCCGGCCTTCAGGATGACGTCGCCCGGCTGGAGGCCAGCTTCAGCTGCGGCGCCGTCGGGAGAGACTTCGAGAATTGCCAGCCCCTTCTCTCCGGCGCCCGCAACCTCGTCGGAGGGCGCAACGGCGATGCCGAGCTTGTCGAGCGAGTGACTGTCGTTGCCGTTCGCTGCCAGCCGCTTCGGATGCTTTTCCTTGAGTTGCGCCAGGGTGACCGAGAGATCGAGCGTCTTGCCGTCGCGCACGACGCCAAGCTTCACGGTCTTTCCGGCGCCATCGGCTGCGATACGCCGCGCAAGATCGCGCGCGTCCTCCACGGTCGTGCCGTCCAGTGAGACGATCACGTCGCCCGACTTGAGGCCGGCCTTGGCCGCGGGACTGTCCTTCTGCGGTGCGGAAACGAGAGCGCCTTTCGATTTGTCGAGACCCAGAGCGTTGGCGATACCCTGTGTCACCGGCTGGATGGCTACGCCGAGCCAGCCGCGCGAGACATAGCCTTTCTCCTGCAATTGCGGGATGACGCTGCGCACGGTGGAGGCCGGAATGTCGAACGCGATGCCGACAGAGCCACCGGACGGGGAGTAGATGGCGGTGTTGACGCCGATCACCTCACCCCTGAGGTTGAAGGTCGGGCCGCCCGAATTGCCGCGGTTCACCGGGGCATCGATCTGGATGAAGTTGTCATAGGGGCCCGATCCGATATCCCGGCCCTCAGCCGAGATAATGCCGGCCGTCACAGTGCCGCCGAGGCCGAACGGGTTCCCCATTGCAACGACCCATTCGCCGATCTTGGGCTTCGAAGCTGCGAGCTTGACGAATGGGAAGCTGGTCTTGCCGTCCACCTTGATGAGTGCGAGGTCGGTTTTCGGGTCGGTCCCGATCACGCGGGCCTTCATGGTCTGGCCGGAGTCGGTGACGACTTCGACTTCCACGGCGTTGTCGACGACGTGGTTGTTGGTCACGATGTATCCGTCGGCACTGACAAAGAAACCGGAGCCCTGCCCGCGGATGATCTGCTTCGGGCTCGGTGCCGTCCTGCCATTTTGGCCATTCGGACCTGGGAATTCCTTGAAGAACTTCTCGAAGGGCGTGCCTTCGAATGGATTCGTCTCGTTGCTGCCAGCCACCATCGCCACGTTGCCGTGCGATTTCACGCGCACGGACACGACCGCCGGTTTGACCGCGGTCACCAAGTCGGAGAAGCCAGGTACCACGGTCTGGCCGGCGACAGCTTGTGCACCGGCTGCGCTCTGCGGTCCGAACAGGGGCTCCGTCGAGCGCGCGGATACACCGAAGGCCAGGCCTCCCGCAAGAAGGGCCGCGGTCGAGACGCCGAGCAGAAAGCGCCGCGCGGACGACCTGAACGGGGAGGCCGCATTCCTCTCGGGCTTGCCATTGGTTCTTTCGAAATTATCGCTCATCGATTTGGTCTCCGTTCCTCGACGACGTCCAAACGTCCGTCGAAATGCCGATGCGCAATAACTTGGGTGATGTCACGTTACCGAACGATGGCGGTTGCTATACGGATTGGCAATGCGGAAGACTTCTCATCCGTCGCGACCGCGCGGGTTTGGCTGATCCGAAAACTATACTCTTTCCCAATTTTGCGCTTCGCCCATGGCAGCAGCCGCTCCATCGCCACATATCCGCTGGCAACGGCATGCGAGACCGCTCGCGGCCTCTCGCCTGCCGCGAGCATCGGCCTACGAAAGAGGAGGCATGAGCCATGGCATTACAAGAGTCCGGCCAATATCGCGCGGGTGCAGAGCGTGATCTGATCGAAAACATACGCCAGCACCGCCTGATCTATTTTGCGGACGGCATCATTCTCGTCGTGCTCGGCGCAATTGCAATCGCGCTGCCGCTGGCGTCGACGTTCGCGATCGAGCAACTCATCGGATGGGTCTTCCTCGTCGGGGGGCTCGTGCGCATCGGTACTCTGCTCTGGGCCCGTTCGACACCGGGATTCTGGTGGGCCCTGATCGGAGCAGTCGTCGCGGTCGTTCTAGGCGCGGGGCTCGTGATCAAGCCCGCCGTCGGTGTGCTCTCGATGACACTGATGCTCGCGGCGCTGTTCCTGGCGGAAGGCGTAACCGCGTTGCTCGCATCGCTCGATGCAAGCCATCAGAGCATGAGTCGCGGCTTGGCGTTCGTCTCCGGAATCGTCGATCTGGTTCTGGCGGCCTTCATCTGGTCCGGCTGGCCTTCGACAGCAGCGTGGGTGGTTGGTCTGTTCGCGGGTATCAATCTCATCTTCATCGGAGCAACACTGATTGCGATCGGCGGAAGCCGCAGAACGGAGCAGCCTGGCTGACGGCCTTGTCCGATGAATGTTCGCGCCGCCCGACAATCATCTCGCGGGTGGCGCGAACACTATTTCCATTCGAAAGCCCGGCGAATTGTCTGCGATCGAGATTTTGGCTCCGTGGAGGTCGGCCACGGCCTTGACGAGACTGAGGCCTAAGCCGCTGCCCGGTGTGGTGCGGCTACGCTCCAGGCGATAGAACCTTTGAAAGAGGCGTTCCCGCAGCTCTGGCGGAATGCCCGGTCCATTGTCGGCCACGACAAGCCGGATTGCGTTTTCGGTCGAATTGAGTTGGACGCTGACATTGGTTCCGGCCGGTGTGTGATGAGCGGCGTTCTCGATCAGATTGGCGACGAGCTGAGTGAGCAACTCACGGTCGCCGATCAAGCGAATGCTGCCGGGCGCGTCGCATTTCAGGGATTTTCCTTCATCATGGAGCGAGGGCTCGTAGGCTTCGGTGACGTCCGTGACGAGAGCCGAGAAGTCGAACTCGGCAAATCCCGCGCGGCGCGTGCCGGCCTCGATCTGCGCGATCCGCAGCAATGCCGAGAACGTGGCCAGGATGTCGTCGGTTTCCGCCATGGTGGTCTTGATGACTTCACGGAGCTCGGTTTGATCGAGGTCCATGGCGGTTGCTGCCTCGAGGCGCTGTCGGAGGCGCGAAAGGGGGGTGCGCAGATCGTGTGCGATATCGTTGCTGACCTGCCGCAGGCTTTCCATGAGTGAGCCGATGCGATCGAGCATGACGTTCAGCGTCTCGGACAAGCGGTCGATGTCGTCTCCGGTCCCACTTATCGGCATGCGTTCGCGGTAGTGACCGTTCACGATCGACTGTGCTGCCGATCTGATGCCTTCGACGCGATCGAGAAACCTCGCGCTCACGAAGAGGCCGCCCGCGATGCCGAAGAGGAGCGTGGCGCCCAGGGCCCATCCGAACATCTCGATCAGCAGACGCTCGACGTCGTAGACGGAGGTCGTGATGCGCCCCACGATCAGCGCGTAGCGGCCGGGAAGTTCCAGTGTCAGTGTCGTTATGCCGATGTCGCGTCTTGCACCCGGCGTGCGGACGAAAGAATTCGCCCATCCCGGTCTCTGCATCCCTCGTTCACCAAGTGCACCGGCCAAGTGAGTTCCGCGTGCATCGAGCAGTCCATAGCGAAAGCCCTCCCATGCGGCGCCTTTCTCACGGGCCGTCAACTCAGCGACGAGACGATCGGGGCCTCCGCTCTCGAACTCGGATGCCAGGGAGGCCGCCTCCACCTGGATGCTCCGATTGATCTGCCTGAGCAGGGCTGCCTGCGTCAGACCATAGACGAGGATGGCGAGCAACAGAACGGAGAGAGCGAAAACCAGCGCATAGAGCGCGGAAAGGCGAAATGTGGCTGTGCGTGCTATTCTATTCAGGTTCACGGATGACGTATCCAGAGCCGCGGATCGTATGAATGAGCTCGATGCCGCGATTGCGATCGACCTTCGAGCGAAGGCGACTGATGTGCGTCTCGACGATATTCGTCTTCGGATCGAAATGGAAATGCCATACGTTCTCGAGCAGCATCGTCTTGGTCACGACACGTCCGGCATTCTTCATGAGATACTCGAGGAGAGAGAACTCGCGGGGCTGGACATCGATTTTCTCTCCGCCCCTGCGCACGGTCCGCGCCAAGCGATCGACCTCGAGGTCGTGGACGCGCAGGACAGCGTCGCTCTCGGCAATCGGAGGCCGCCGTGACAGTGCGTTGAGGCGGGCCACAAGCTCGGAGAATGCAAACGGCTTGACAAGATAATCGTCGCCGCCGGCCTCGAGACCAGCAACGCGATCATCAATGCCACCGAGTGTCGTCAAGAACAGCACCGGCGTCCGGATGCCGGATGCGCGCAATGACTTCACCATCGACAGACCATCTCCGCCCGGCAACATCCGGTCGACGATGAGGACGCCGTAGCTGCGGTCTGCGCTCAGGTGCATGCCGTCCGTGCCGTTGGCAGCAACATCGACGACGTGACCTTCCTGCTTCAGGCCGCGCTCGACGTAGGCGGCCATGACCGGATCGTCCTCGATCAACAAGACCTTCATGTCCGCGTGCCTCCTGCTGCGCTCGTGTCCGACGACCGGTGGTCGCGGTTCGGGCTATGGGGCGTCTTTCGCGCCAATTGCCCGCAATGATTTCGAACTCTGACGGACAACTTAGGTGACCGATCCTCACGGCAACATTGCGCAGGCTATACCATTTCGTAATCCGAGAACGGGCCACTCACTGCGCCAGCGATGGGTGCCTATCTCGAGCGTATGGACAACATCAAAGACACTGTTCCGGCCGAAGTCGATGACCAGCCGACGCGGCGCGATTTTCTTCTCGTCGCGGCGGGGGCGTGGGTCGCTGTCGGCGCGGGTGCTGCGCTCTGGCCACTCGTCGCGAGCATGAACCCCGCGGCCGACGTGCTGGCTCTTGCCACGACCGAGGTCAATCTGGCGCCAATCGCTCTCGGCCAGCGCGTGACCGTGCAGTGGCGAGGCAAGCCTGTGTTCATCGATCACAGGACGCCGGCTGAGATCGCGCGTGCGCGCGCTGACGATCACAGCGCGGGCCTCCTTGATCCCCAGACCGACGAGGCGCGGGTAAAGCGGCCGGAATGGCTGATCGTGATCGGTGTGTGCACCCATCTCGGTTGCGTCCCGCTCGGCCAGCGTGTCGGCGATCCGCGCGGTCCCTATGACGGTTGGACGTGCCCTTGTCATGGTTCGATCTACGACGGTTCCGGACGGGTGCGTCGTGGGCCGGCGCCGAAGAACCTCGTGGTGCCGGCGTATCATTTCGTTGGCGAAGAGCATGTCGTGATCGGCTGAGGACGCAAACTCATCGGGGCAAATGTTCGGTCAATCGGACCAGGGAGTGTGTGATGGTGCATGCAGAACCCGTCTCATCCGCGAGCGGCGCCGCGCGTGTCGGCTTTCGGTTGCCGCCTGCTTCAGAGGGTCGCCGACCAACTCGCGTGAAGCAGGAGAGGAGTGCTCCCGAGGGTGGAGAATTGCGTCACGACAAGGTCCTCCTTCTCGCACTTCCCGAGGCGGACGAAGTGGAGGACAATCTCGGGCCGGTACTCGGCCACGAAATTCCAGCAAGCATCTATCTGGCCGTGATCGGTGCCTATGCGTGGATGCTGCTCGTCGCCTGGGTCGCTTTCGGGCGGGCCAGGGAGGTGGATGCCTTGATCGGTGCCTCGTTTCTCATCTTCGGCATCTTTCTTGGCCTTGCGGCGATTGCCTTCTCGGTCGCGTGGAAACGGGCCAGGCATGCCGCGACAACGTCCTCGGTATTGCTCGAGACCTGGACAGGGCCTCTGCGATTGGAGGACGCCTGGACCCAAATCCTTGTCATTCCGGTCTCGCTGGCGCTCGGTGCGACGATGCTCGGGATCGTCTATCGGGTGGTGACCTGAACAAGTCACGGCTCGGCTGACCGAAGCACAGGCGATCGGCCGAGCATCCTGCGGAGTGCCTGGCGGGCAAGAAGCCTTTTCTCGAGGCTAGTAGAATGCGGCGGCGTCCAGAGGTCCGCGAAAAGCGCTCCGGAACAAGCCCAAGACGCGTTGCCGGGGTCGAGACCAGATGGAGGAAGGCCAATATGCTTCGTCTCATGCAGAACTCGATGGCCGAGCGGTCGGCACATCCGATTGCGGTCCTGGCGGAGCAGAACGTCGACCTGGGGCTCGATGCGTCGCAGCTCTCGGCATGGTCGTCGTTCGTGCAGGAGGTGCGCGCCATCGCCGATCGCCATCGCGCCCGCGTTTCCGAATTGGAACGGAGCATACTCATCAAGGTAACGTCCTTTCCGGAGCAGATTGCGGCACGCCTTGCACTGGCCCGTGCCAACAGCGATGCCCTTCAAGAGCTGCAGGAAGCGGTGGGCGGGCTCTATGCGTCTCTCTCCTTGCCGCAGCAAGATCTTGCCGATCGGATGCTAGCACGTGCTTTCTGGGAGATCTCGCAACCCTATCCGCAATTCCGGATCGCAAGTCCACGCTTGCGGGAGGCTTTGCCCGAGGACGTCTCGAGCACGCCTGCTACGCACTGAAGCGCTGTTTGCAAGCACGGATCTGATGCGGCGTCGCCGAGCTCAGCGTCGGCGAGAGCGAAGTCTGGCCGGCATTCGGCTGCGGCCCGGGCGGCGTGTTCGCGCGGCGCCCTCGATGCGGCGGCCTTCGGTCAAAATCTCAAAGCGCAGGGCGCCAGCCGTCGGAAGTGCCTCGACGAGGCGCACTTCGACGTTATCGCCAAGCCGAAAGCCGAGGCCGGTACGCTCCCCGATGAGCGCATGGAGATCCTCGTCGTGATGCCAAAAGTCTCGACCGATGGTCGAGATGGGCACGAAACCGTCTGCGCCGGTCTCCCTCAGCCGTACGAAAAGGCCCGATCGGGTGACGCCGGAGATGCGCGCCGGGAACTGGGCCCCAATGCGGTCGGCGAGGTGGGCGGAGAGGAGCCGGTCCGAAGTCTCGCGTTCGGCCGCCATGGCGCGGCGCTCGGCCTCGGAGATCGATCTTGCGACATCGGCTAGCCGCGGCACGTCCTCCTTCCGTAGGCCGTCGGTCCCCATCTTGAGGGCTTGAATCAGCGATCTGTGCACCAATAGATCGGCATAGCGGCGGATCGGCGAGGTGAAATGGGCATACCGCTGGAGATGGAGGCCGAAGTGTCCGATATTGGCGGTCGCATACTCTGCCTGGGCCTGAGAGCGTAGCACCACCTCGTTGACGAGGTCGGCCACGGGGAGCGTCCGTGCCCGCTCGAGCACTCTGTTGAAGTCGGCCGGTCTCAGCCCCTCGCCTTTGGGCAGCTTGATATCGAGCGTCTCGAGGAAGCGCGCGAGGTTGGCGAGCTTCTCCTTCGAAGGACGATCGTGGACGCGATAGACGCAAGTGGCGTTCTGCTGCTCGAGCGTTTCGGCGGCCGCCACGTTGGCCTGGATCATCATCTCCTCGATGAGGCGGTGCGCCTCGAGGCGCTCGGGAATCACGATGCGGGCGACTTGGCCCTGGGCATCCATGATGATCTTGCGCTCGGGCAGATCGAGGTCGAGGGGAGCACGAGAGTCGCGTGCGCGCTTGAGCGCCTGATATGCGGCCCACAGCGGTTCGAGGGCGCTCTCCACCAGCGGCTTCGCCTTGTCGCCCGGCTTTCCGTCGAAGGCGGCCTGGGCGTCCTCGTAGGCGAGTTTCGCGGCAGAGCGCATCAGACCGCGCTGGAACTGGTGGCGCCGCTTCTGGCCATTGCGGTCGATGGTCATCGTGACTGCCAGACAAGGCCTCAGCTCACCTTCGCGCAGCGAGCACAGGTCGTTGGAGATGCGCTCAGGGAGCATCGGCACGACGCGGTCCGGGAAGTAGACCGAGTTGCCGCGCAGCTCTGCCTCGCGATCGAGGCGCGTGCCGGGCCGGACGTAGTAAGCGACATCGGCGATGGCCACGGTCACGATATAGCCCCCCTCGTTGCGGGGGTCGGTGTCGGGCACGGCGGCCACGGCGTCATCGTGGTCTCGGGCATCGCGCGGGTCGATGGTGAGAAGGGGGATGGACGTGAGGTCGGTGCGCCCATCCTGGTCGAGGTCCGGCAGATGGGCCACCTCGCGCATGACGACGTCAGGGAACTCGTCCGGAATGCCGTGAGCGTGCACGGCAATCAGGCTGATCTGGCGCTGGTCGCGCGGGTTTCCGAGTGCTTCGGCGACCCGCGCGGCGGGTACGCCGCCGCGATGCCGGCTCAGGATGTCGAAGCGGACAAGGTCGCCGTCGCGGGCGTCGCCCTCGTCGCCGTCCCGGACCGGCCAGGTCTTCAGGTCGCGACGGTCGATCGGGTCGATGCTGCCGCCGGACCGGCCGTGGCTACGGAAAATTCCGAGCAGGCGCCGCTTCTCGCGGGGCAGCTTCTTGATCAGCTCGGCCTCGAAACGGTAGCCGTGCACGTCGGTCGTGCCGAGCTGCTCGATGCGCGCCAGGATCCGGTCTCCCGGGCCGAGGCTTTCCTCGGGAGCGCGACGACGCCCTCGCTCGGGCAGGAGCAGAATTCGAGGACGGGGACCAGCGTCCTCCTCCCAGGCGACAGGTTCGGCTACGAGGTCGCCCTCGTCGTCGCGGTCAACGATCTCCAGAACGGCGACTGGCGGGATTTGACCGTGGCGGCGCAACGTCTTGCGATTGCCGACCAGATCGCCGTCCGCGGCCATGCTCGCGAGCAGGCTCTTCAGCTCGACCCGGTCGCCGCCTTTGATGCCGAAGGCCTTGGCGATTTCCCGCTTGCCGACCTTGCCCTGCGCCTGCTGGACGAACTCGAGGATCTCCTCGCGGCTCGGCAGCCCGCCTGCGCGGGGCGGCTTCTTCTCTGGTTTGCGCGCCGACCGGCTGGCGACTTTCTTCGGCTTTGCCATGGGCCGATCAATATCAGGAAGGGGAAGTCCGCGACAGTGCCAGGCGGCTGTTAATCCCGGTGCAGTCGTCGGCCTCGATGTCGGTTGGCGTCAAGGGTGAAGTCTGCTTTGCTCGTCCGACAGAACACGATCGCGAAGAGGTCTAGCAGCATGTCCGACGCCTACGACAAGGGCCTGAAACTCAGGAAGGAGGTCCTCGGAGAGGCGCACGTCGCCCGCTCGATGGCCGCCGCCGATGACTTCACCAAGCCGGTGCAGGATCTGGTCACGGAGCTCGGCTGGGGGGCGTTCTGGTCGCGTCCCGGGCTCACGCGAAAGGAGCGGAGCCTGATCACGATGGGCATTCTCGCCGCACTCGGCCGTAGCCATGAGCTTGCGGTCCATGTCAGGGGAGCCGTGAACAACGGATGCACGCCGGAGGAGATCCGGGAGGCGCTGATCCATACCGGGTGCTATGCGGGTTTCCCGGCTACGCTCGAGGCGGTGCGAGTCGCAAAGGGCGTACTCGACAGTCTGGACGGCAAATCGGGCAGCTAGCGCTATCCGTCTGCTGGCGCTAAATTCATTGCATGGAAACGTGCATCGCTTGCCGTGTTTCGGGGGCAATGGTGGCCACGAGCCTGTTGCTCGTGGCGTCGGCGGCGCTCGCGCAGGATCGGCCGGCCGTGCGCTGGCCGTCCGCAGACCAGCCGGCGTATCCGACTTCTCCCTATCACGGGGTCACGGATGGGAACGGTCGAACCATCCCGTGCAGATGCCGGTTTCAGGGCCAGCTGTATCGGTTGGGGGACACCGTCTGCATGACGACCGCGGATGGGGTCGTCATGGCGCGTTGCGACCTCATGCTGAACAACACGTCATGGGTGCCGACGCGAAGGCCGTGCACCGTTGGCCGGGCCTATGAGCCCAGGCATTTGGCGCTGTCGCGCTGATAGTGACGGCTCATGAGAAGACGGGCCCCGCCGGTTGGACGAGGCCCATCCCTGGCTGCGCGGAGGGAAGCCTACTTCTTCTTGGCCGCCTTCTTCAGGTCGCGAATGCACTTGGCGCGGAACGACTTGCGCTCCTTGCCGTGCAGCTTCTTCGCGTCGGCCTGCTTCGAGCACTCGATGCCTTCGGGTGTGGAGGCCTTCTTGGGCACGCCCTTGGCTGCGGTCGTCTTGGCCGGTGCCTTGGCAGCGGCTGCGGGAGGGGCCTTGGGAGCGGCGGCCGGGGCCGACTGCGGTGCCGCCGTCTGCGCGAGGGCAAGGCTGGCAGAGAGCATGAGAGCCGCTGCGCCGATGGTGAGCTTGGAGACAAGTCGCTGCATGGAGCTTGATCCGTTGTTTGCTGCTTCGCGACCGATTCGGATCGCGAATCGCCTGGAAATTAGACCGAGTGCGAACTTCCTACTCCGCGGCAAGACGGCTCAGCGCACGCTCCCGTAGAATCCGACTCTCGAGGTCGGCATCATGGAGCTTGGCTTTGACGAGATCACCGATCGAGACGATGCCAGCGACCTTTCCCTGATCGATGACCACCACGTGACGAAAGCGGTCGTGGGTCATGCGGAACATGATCTCGGTGACCGTGTCGTCCAGACGGCAGGTCGGTGCCGGGCTCATCATGAAATCCGTAACGGGCCGAGTCATGGCGCGCGTTCCGTATCGGGCGAGAGCTCTCAACGCGAGCCTGTCCGTGATCATCCCGATGGTTTGTCCCGAATGATCGGTGATCACAATCGACGAGACGTTCTGCTGATCGCAGCGCCGGATCGCGTCTTCCAGGCTGTGCTCGGGCCACATCGAGAGCACATGTGAGCCTTTGGTGTGGATGATCTCGCGGATGGTCATGGTTGGCATTGTCCCTGTCATTGTGCCGACAGAGCGCGCGGAGCCCCGCGCAACAGAGTGGCATTGCAAAACAGTGACATGGTGCTCTCGGACGATGCCCGCAAGCGGCTGCGGGGTGTGCGAGCGATTGCTTTTTCGTAAGGTTCGACAGCCCACTTTCATGCGAGCGCGCACTGCGCCATATTCCGCGCATGGCCCGGACACCAAAAGACACGACGCCCAAGGCCCGCCCTTCGCGGGGGCGGAGCGGCAAGCCCACGGCACCTCCCATCGAGACCGAGGCCGGAACGCCGGCACCGGCAGCTGGGCGCGGGCGCGGGCGGCGTGCGCCGCAGGATCGTTCGCCCGACGAGCTTCGCCGTGAGGACGGTCGGCCCACCGGCTTCTCGGAGGCGCCGCAGACCGATTTCCAGCCAACGGGCCCGCTCACGGAGCGACCTTCCGTCGTCGAGCGATTGATGGCGCTCGGCGCGGTGCCGCAGGACGAAGGTCCGGCAAGCAAGCCGCAGCTTCCTGCCCTCAGGCAGGTGAAGCCGCGGCCGGAGGACTTCTCGCCGTCGGCGGCGCTCAACGCCCTGCTGGCGCGACCGGGCGAGCGTTCGGAGCAGGCCAAGGCCCTGATCGCTCGGCAGCCGATGATGGCGAGCCATCCGCTCGTTTCCGGCACGCTGCCCGAGTTCACGCCGCATCGGCCGCCGCGGCCGGAAAAATCCGAAGGCGGTGTCAGGTTCGAGCTGGTCTCGGATTTCGAGCCGAGGGGCGACCAGCCCCAGGCGATCCAAGAACTCGTCGAAGGCGTCAATCAGGTCGAGCGCAACCAGGTGCTGCTGGGCGTCACGGGCTCGGGCAAGACGTTCACGATGGCGCACGTCATTGCCGCGACGCAGCGGCCGGCGCTGATCCTGGCACCGAACAAGACGCTCGCGGCCCAGCTTTACGGCGAGTTCAAGAGTTTCTTTCCGAACAACGCGGTCGAGTACTTCGTGTCGTACTACGACTACTATCAGCCCGAGGCCTACGTCCCGCGGACGGACACGTACATCGAGAAGGAAGCCTCGATCAACGAGCAGATCGATCGCATGCGTCACGCCGCGACGCGCGCCCTGCTCGAGCGCGACGACGTCATCATCGTCGCTTCGGTATCCTGCATCTATGGCATCGGCTCGGTCGAGACCTACACCGCGATGACATTCCCGGTGCAGGTCGGCGAGCGCATCAGCCGTGACCAGCTGCTCGCCGACCTGGTGGCGCTGCACTACCGGCGCAACGACGGCAACTTCCATCGCGGCACCTTCCGCGCGCGCGGCGACACGGTGGAGCTGTTCCCGGCGCATTTGGAGGATCGCGCCTGGCGGTTCTCGCTGTTCGGCGACGAGATCGAGGCGATCACCGAGTTCGATCCGCTGACCGGGCAGAAGACCGACGACCTGAAGCTCGTGAAGATCTACGCCAACTCGCACTATGTTACGCCGAAGCCGACGCTGCAGCAGGCGATCAAGTCGATCAAGGCGGAGCTGAAGCAACGGCTCGACGAGCTTTACGCAGCCGGCAAGCTGCTCGAGGCGCAGCGGCTCGAGCAGCGCACCGTCTTCGATATGGAGATGATGGAGGCGACGGGCTCGTGCGCCGGCATCGAGAACTACTCGCGCTATCTAACCGGCCGACAGCCCGGCGATCCGCCGCCGACGCTGTTCGAGTATCTGCCCGACAACGCGCTGGTGTTCACGGACGAGAGCCATGTGACGGTGCCGCAGATCGGCGGCATGTTCCGCGGCGACTACCGGCGCAAGGCGACGCTCGCCGAGTACGGATTCCGGTTGCCGTCCTGCATGGACAACCGCCCGCTCCGTTTCGAGGAGTGGGACGCCATGCGACCGCAGTCCGTCTACGTCTCGGCGACGCCTGGCGACTGGGAGATGGAGCAGACCGGAGGTACGTTCGTCGAGCAGGTGATCCGGCCGACGGGGCTGGTCGATCCGGTCGTCGAGGTGCGGCCCGCGCGGAGCCAGGTGGATGATCTTCTCGACGAGGTGCGTCAGGTGGCCAAGAAGGGCTATCGCACACTCGTCACCACGCTGACCAAGCGCATGGCCGAGGATCTGACCGAGTACCTGCACGACAACGGCATCCGCGTCCGCTACATGCATTCTGACATCGAGACCCTGGAGCGCATCGAGATCATCCGCGATCTCAGGCTCGGTGCCTACGATGTGCTGATCGGCATCAACCTCTTGCGCGAAGGCCTCGACATCCCCGAGTGCGCGCTGGTTGCCATTCTCGACGCCGACAAGGAAGGGTTCCTGCGCTCCGAGACCTCGCTGATCCAGACCATCGGCCGCGCGGCACGCAACGTGGACGGGCGGGTCATTCTCTACGCCGACACGATCACCGGCTCGATGGAGCGGGCGCTGGCCGAGACCGAGCGGCGTCGCGAGAAGCAGCTCGCGTGGAATGCCGCCAATGGGATCACGCCGGAGAGCGTCCGGAAGACCATTGGCGACGCGATGGCCTCGATCTACGAGCAGGACCACGTCACGGTCGACACGGGTCTCGCCGAGGGCGGCGCGCTGATCGGCAACAACCTCGCGGCCGTGATCGAGGATATGGAGCGGCGCATGCGCGAGGCCGCAGCGGACCTCGAGTTCGAGACGGCTGCACGGCTCCGCGATGAGATCAAGCGGTTGCGTGAGACGGAGCTGGCGGTGGCCGACGATCCGCTGGCCCGCCAAGGCGACGTCGAGGACAGGGCGGGGAGCTACGAGGGGACGCGCAAGTACGGGCCGAACGGGAACCTATTGTCTGCGCCCGGCGGCCGGGGTCCCGCAAGGGAATCGCCGGGCGGCACGAAAGAGGCGGGCGCGGGGTCACGGATCCGCAAACCCACCCTCGACGAGATGACCGTGGGCCGGACCGAGGTGCCGCTGGGCGGTCCGCCGCCCGAGCGGAAAGCGCCCGCCGCGCCGACGCGCACGCGCGAGATCTCCGGCACCTACGACAAGGGCAAGCGCAAGGGCCGGCCGAGGAAGACGGGAAGGCCGGGAATGTAGCGCCGAAACCGGGGCCAGATTCTTCCGCCGCGAGAAGCGCGTAGGTTGGATTGGCGAAGTGCGGTCCGGCTGTGCAGCAGGGCGATCGACCGCGCGTAACCCAACGGTCAGGCTCGTCTGTGTGGGCACAGCTGTTGGGTTGCGCGCGCCTTGTAGGGTTGCATTCGTCGAGCGGATCGTGCCACGCGCCAAGCCAACCTACGGCTATTGCGCTCGTGGCTA
>JAWKWD010000026.1:0-37129 GCA_041397805.1 Hyphomicrobiaceae bacterium | reverse complement strand
GACGACCGCGTCGCTGACAGTCTCTCGGCTGGCAGGGATGACGGCCGAGCGGCGCGGAGGATGTACGGGAACGCCAGATTGGGTCGCGGTCGATGCCTGATCGTCTCTCGCGCCACCCTCCCTAGTCACGGGCTCGACCTCGACGGTAATCGGCCGGTCGGGGTCGGGCGTGCGTACTCTCAGCCCGTGCGATTTGGACTCCGCGTCTTTCTCCGGCCCGCCGGGCCGCGTACCGAGGAGCACCAATTCCTCGATCTTCTTGAGGGCCAGGGCCGCATCGCTTTCGACTTGAGTTTCGGGCGGCACCTTCCACTCGAACGCGTCCAATGCGCCGGTGACGGGCGAAACCGGCATCCAGCGCTCGGATACGACACCGTCTGCCGTCCAGGCCGGATCGCGCGGCGCGTCGGCGGCCCGCCCCAGCCATTCGCGAACGCGCCCGGCGTCGTTGTTCTCCTCGCCCTCGATGCGCGCCATCAGGGTGCAGACCCGTTGCGAGAGGCCTTCCTCGAGCAAGGGCTCGAGCGCCTTGCGGGCCTCGCCCCATTCGCGAGCTTCGATGGCCGCCGTCGCGAGGGCAATCTGGGCTTCCGGCGCGTGCGAGGCCAGACGGGAAAGACGCCTGACCCGCTCCAGTCGATCGCGCGGGCTGTCGCCGGGGCGTGCATAGGCGTAGACGAGTGCAAGTTCGGGGTGCTGTGCCAGCTTCCACGTGCGCTCGATGACCTTCGCGACCTTGGCGGTCGAGCTGCGAGCGGCATGCTGCCGTCCGGCTATGGCGGCGGCCGGGATCAGTGCTGGAGCGAGATTGTGAGCCTCGGCTGCAAGTTCCAGGGCTTTGGCGCCGTTGGTATCCTCGAGCTCCTGTGCGCGTGCAGTCAGCAGAACCGCCCGGCGGCGGTCCGCAACGGCCTTGTCGAGATGACCGTACTTCTTGGCCGTCGCCAAGGTTTCCAGCGCATCGTCCCAGCGTCCCTCGCGACACTGAAGCTCGAACAGCGCCTCTACCGGCCAGCCGAGGCGTGGATTGAGGCGCAATGCGCGCTCGGCGAACTGGCGTGCCGCCTCTGCTTCGCCCTCGCGCTCGGCCTCGAGAAACAAGCCGCGCAGCCCGAGCTGCTCGGTGTCGGGCTGCCCGAGCATGGCTTCGAAGATGCGCCGCGACGTGGAGCGATCACCGGAAAGCTGGGCCGCCTGCGCGCGCAGAAGCTGGGTCAGCGGCTCATTCGGCAGCGCCTTCCTCGCCTGCACTGCGTACCGGGTCGCGAGTGTGCGGTCACCGGCTCCAATCGCAATCATTCCGCTCGACAGCGCATCGAGCCCGCGCTCCTGCCGCCGGCGCGTGAAGAAGTGGCCAAGCATGGCCGGGCTCGACCATATGCTTCGCAGGAGGGACCAGGCGAAAACCGCGAAGGCCAGAAGCAGAGCGAGCAAGACGACGGCCCGGAAGACCGTCGTCTCGACCTCATAACCCTGCCAATTGATGACCATGTTTCCGGGGCGATCGGCAAGCCACGACATACCAGTCGCAACCGCAGCCACGCCAACGAGATACAGAACGACACGGATCATGGCTGGCTCTTCTTCTGGGTGGCCGACGCCGCGGGCGAAGCAGGACCGGCTCCCAACGAGGCCTTCAGGGCCTCATCGATAGATTTGAGCGCCGCATCCACAGTTTGACGCGCTTCAACTTTCGCCAACCACTGCTTGGCAATGTCGGGCTTCTTGTCGAGCGACTTGAATGCCGTCAACACATCAGCCAAGCGTCCAGCGGCGAGAGCGTCCTCAATCCGCGCGACCACCGCCTCGGGGCTATTGTCGCTGCTCGCATGCGTCGTCTTGCGGACGCGCACGAAGCTCTTGGCGCCGGACCAGAGCCGATCCATGACAGTGCCGTCGGACTTCTCGGCCTCGGCATCGAGAATGGCATGAGCGACAGGCCGGAAGCTGCGCGTCAGCTCCGGCAGTGTCGGGACGCCCTGGCTCTTGTACGGCTCCAGGGGGCGCAGATCGATGCGCGAGCCAGACACTTTCGCGACCTCGGCGAGCTCGCGCGCGTAGGGCAAGCCGCGTTCCATGGCCCGTTTCAGGTTACCGAGCTCGAGCGAAAGAACGATCCGCTCCGCAGTGGCGTTGCGGTCACTTTCGCTCTTGACCACGGTGGTGAGGTTGCTCTCGAGACGCCCCAATTGCGTCGCGAGAGGAGCAACGGCAGCGCTGACATCCGTCGGTTTCGCGGCCGTCTTGATCTGCACCTCCAGGTCTCGACGAACCTGATCGAGCGTCGCGCCAAGCTTGGCCGTATCATCCTGAGCGGCCTTCAGAGTAAGCTGCAGACGCTCGTTTCCGTTCTTGACCTGGTCGACACCGGTCGCAAGCCGGTTTGTCTCGCTCTTCAGCGAGGCCACCTCGCGGTCGAGGCGCTGTGTCGCCGAGCGGGCCGCTTCGGCGGCCTCGGTGACCGGGGCGAGGCGCGTCTCGATGTCCTTTCCGACATCCTTCCGGACCTCGCCCACCCGAGCCGAAAGCGCCGTCTCGAGGTCGGCAATGCGACCCGACATCTGCGCCAGCTGAGGAATGCGGCCCGCCCTATCCGGTTCGGCACGGGCAGCCGCGGCCAGCTCACCGAGCTGCTGCTCCATCGCTTGCAGGCGCGAGCCCACGTCGGCGATCGGAGGCTCTTTGGCGAGCCGTGCCTGCAGCTCGGACGTCACCTTGGCCGCGCTCGCTTGCAGCTCTCCGATCGAAGCGAACTCCTTCTGCAGGGCGGCAATCTGCTTGGCGTTCTCGGAAGCCGCCGCATTGGCGCGGGCCGGATCGGCCTCGGGTGGCGGTGCGGCAGCCGGTGCGGCGACCTTCTTCTCGAGCGCTGCCAACCGCTGTGCCACCTGCGGTGAAACGGGCGGTGGTGGCGCTCCCAAGCCCACATCTTCCAGGAGTGGGGCGAGGGATGGACCGAGGAGTGGCGCCGCGACCAGCGCGAGGGCAGCACCAACTGCTCCCGCCAGCAAGTGACTGACGAAGCCTCGGGAACGGCCGCTCTGCGGAGGCAGCCCAGCCGGCGGGGGTGGCGCGGTTCTCGCCCCTGATGCCGCAGCTGCTGCCGCCGCGGACGGAGACGCGGTGCCTTGTCCAGGCGAAGCGCCCGGCTTGGCGGCCGAACCGGAAGGCGCGCGCTGGTCTGCGGCAGCAGCCGAGACCTTTCGGGCGGCCTCTGATTGTCCTTTCGGAACAGCGGCCTGAGGCGCTTTCGGGGCCGGGGCTCGGCAGCCTTCGGGGGCACCGGACCAGACTTCTTCGCCTCAGAGGGCACTTCCACCGCCTTCAGATCGATGGTCGCGAACGGTCGCTTGCCGCCTTCGGTGGCAGCGCGTTCACCGGCCTTAGCGGACCCTTCCTTCTGGCCCGGGCCGTCCTTCTTATCCGTCATCGAGGCTTTATCCTCTGCCATTACGCGAACCATCGGCTCCAGATAGCCGCATGGCGGCATGCGGCAACCGAGCGGCCTGGGAAAGCCGAGCAGTTTCCATGGCTAAACTGCTATTCCCCTATATTTGCCGCAGTGTGATCAATGAGGGCAAGTATTTCTTCCATCGTCGGACGCGCAGCGCACTCGACGATCAGCCCTGTGAGCCCGGCCAAGCGGCGCGCGACGGCGGGAGACAGACAGAGATGCCGCATTGTCCGCACGGCTTGAGCGAGGTCGTGGGCCTTGACGAGGCGCAACCAGGTCGTCGCCGCGTCGGGCGACATCAGCACGACGGCATCGAGATGGCCGCCTCGAATTGCATCGACGACTTGGCGAGGGAGGGCCGTCGCGGCCTCCATGCGGTAGACGACGCGGCTCTCGACCCTGACACCCAAGTGACCGAGCTCGCCCGCGAGATCGAAGGCCAGGCGTGCGCCTGCGAGATGCAGCAAGACGTCCTCTGCAGCATCGACGAGGGAGGCAATGAGGGGTACGAGATCGGCAGCCGTGCCCGATCCCTTCACGACGCGCGCGAACCCCATGCGGCGTGCCTCCTCCGCCGTCGCCGCGCCAACAGCGAACACGGTCAGACCGCGTGCCACGGAAAGCGCATCCGCGCCGACGAGGGCGCGAAGCCCATTGCGGCTGGTGGCGATGAGGCCGGTTACACCCTCCAGCGCTTCCAGCTCCAGGCCCACAGGAACGAACGCGGACAACGGCGCCGCAAGCGCTGCATGTCCTCGCTTTTGTAGGAGCCCAACCAGCTTGAGGCTGTCGGGCTCCGGCCGCGTGACCAGAACGTGCATTCGTCCTCTCGTGCCGAAGGCCCCAAAATGCTCAGATCTTGAAGAACGCCGGACCGCCCCTCGCCTTCACCTCGTCGGCAGCATCGACGGCCAATGCGACGCGATCGGCGACAGGACCGCGGCGGGAGGTCTTCAACGACACCTTGCCGTCGGGGGTGAGCATCTCGCCCACGAAAGCGATCTCGCCGCCCTGCAAATGCGCGAGCGCCGCGATGGGCGTCCGGCACGAGCCCTCGAGGCGAGCGAGAAATGCGCGCTCGGTTTCCACTGCGAGCGCACTCGGCCGGTCGTCGAGAGGGGCGACGAGGCCTCCGATCGCGGTGTCGTTAGCGCGGATCTCGATGCCGATGGCGCCCTGCGCGACGGCCGGCAGCATCTCGTCGGGCTCCAGTGCCTGCGTGATCTGATCCGCCGCGCCGAGACGGCGCAGCCCCGCGCACGCGAGGAAGGTTGCATCGGCGATGCCCTGCGCGAGCTTCGAGAGCCTCGTCTGAACATTGCCACGGAATTCGACGACCTCAAGATCAGGCCGGCGATGGCGCAGCTGGGCCGCACGACGCAACGACGAGGTGCCGACGCGCGACCCCGCCGGCATGGTGGCAAGCGTGGGCCAGCGCACAGAGATGAATGCGTCCCTCACGTCCTCGCGCGGCAGGATCGCTGACATGACGAGCCCGTCCGGCAGGATGGTCGGCATGTCTTTCATCGAGTGAACGGCAAGATCGACTTCGCCGCGCAGGAGCGCGTCCTCAATCTCCTTGGTGAACAGGCCCTTGCCACCCGCCTCGGCAAGCGGTCTATCCTGGATGCGATCACCGCTCGTCCTGATGACCACCAGCTCGAAGGCGCTCTCTGGGAGGCCATGCGCCTTCATCAGGCGGTCACGGGTTTCCCGTGCCTGAGCCAGCGCCAGCGGCGAACCACGCGTGCCGATACGAGCCGTCGTTGCTTGCAAACTCTTTCTCCCGGGGTATAGGCGGTGGCAGCGGCCGCGCCCCACGTCTGCGGCAAAAGCTTATGCTCGCTCCGCCGATGGAGCGCAAATCCAGAAGGCGAAGCCGTGGCAAACGCAGGAACGACGCAAGCGGTCAGAACGGGCTCTGGCGAGCTTCGCGTGCTCGGCATCGAGACCAGCTGCGACGAAACGGCGGCCGCTGTCGTCTCGCGAGCCCCGGACGGAACGGGCCGCATCCTCTCGAATGTCGTGCGCTCACAGTGGGAGGCGCACCGGGCCTATGGCGGCGTGGTGCCTGAGATAGCAGCGCGCGCGCACGTTGCATGCCTCGACGAGATCATCCGGGCGGCGATGACCGAAGCTGCGATCGATTGGGCGGGGCTCGACGCCGTGGCGGTGACAGCTGGGCCGGGCCTTGTCGGAGGCCTCATCGTGGGAATTACGACGGCAAAGGCGATCGCCCTGGCGCAGCGGCTGCCGCTTATCGCCGTCAACCATTTGGCCGCACACGCTCTGACCGTCGGGCTGACCGAGGGACTGAGGCCACCCTATCTGCTGTTGCTGGCTTCCGGTGGTCACACGCAGCTGATCGATGTCGTAGAGGCTGACCGCTTCGACCGCCTGGGCACGACAATCGACGATGCGCTCGGAGAGGCCTTCGACAAGACGGCCAAGCTTCTCGATCTCGGATTTCCCGGCGGGCCAGCTGTCGAGGCGGCGGCGCGTGAAGGTGACGAGGAGCGGTTCCAATTGCCGCGCCCCATGGTCGGCCGGGCCGAACCCAATTTCTCGTTCGCGGGACTCAAAACGGCGGTCAGAAACATCGCAAGCTCCATAGCTCCACTGAGTTCTCGCGACGTCGCGGACGTCGCGGCCGCGTTCCAGGCCACGGCTGCGGCCGCAGTGGTGGATCGCGTGAAGCGGGCCATGGCGATGTGCGAAGCCCGTCGGCAGCCGCCGCAGCATGGGCACGTGCTCGTCGTTTCCGGAGGCGTGGCAGCCAACCTGAGGCTGCGGGCCGCGCTCAAGGAGCTGGCGGACTGCAAGGGTTGGCGCCTCTCGCTTCCCCCCATCGCACTTTGCACGGATAACGCCGCGATGGTGGCCTGGGCGGGCGCCGAGCGGCTGCATCATGACAGCCGCGCCTCGGACCCGCTCGATACGCCGGCGCGCGCACGCTGGCCGCTGGATCCCGACGCGGCGCCGGCACTCGGCTCCGGGCGTCTCGGCGCCAAGGCCTGACGGGCCGAGCCGATCCCGTGCAGTGCCGGAGCGCAGCGGAGCCTTTCGGTGGGTTTTCAACAGGCCGGCCCAGGACGGCAAACGTGGCGCCGCACTTGGGCCCAGCGAATCATTTAAGGGCTCAAGGTAGGGATTCTTACGGGTTGCGCTGCACAGCGCGTCCTGCGGGTACACGGGGGGATGCAGATGTCGCTTTTCGGAGCGTTGAGCGAGCTTGTCGGCGGTGCCGCGCTGGCTTGCGCACCAGCTTGTGATCTGGAACTCCCGGCCTCCGCTGTCGAAGACCAGGCTTCGTTCGTCGCGTGGCTGAGCGAGCGGAAGGAATTACGCGAAATCCGGCCGATCGTCGAAGACATCGGGCGGGAAATCTGGGTTGGCGCCGAGACGCGCGGGCTCGCGCAGAGAGATCTCGATCAACATATTCGCGCCGCGGCGCGCCTGATCATCAAGTTTCGGCCGTCTGCCGCACTGATGGCCGAGATCGCCGTTGCAGCTCAGGCGAGCAAGCCGGCGGCGCCTTCGGGCGAGCCCGTTGCCGGGCGGATCGCGAGCGACATTGTCGCAAGAGCGCGAACCAGCGGCGCGTTCTCGGGCGGGCTTTCGGCGATTGCGGCTGACATTCCGCTGCGAGAAGAGGTCATTCTGGTTCTCCTGGACCGCACGTTTTCTCATCTCGTGGGGAGCGACGGCCGACTGACGAGGCTGGGTCCTGCCCTCAGGGCGTTTGGCGAGGAGCGATCGAGCCCGGGAGAGAAGCTCGCTACGGTCTCCGGTATCGCGGGGCTCGGCATCTCACGCGACTTCGTCAAGCTCATAGAGCAGGCGGGAGGCCCGGCTTTCCTAGCCGATCTCGCTGAGCGCTACAGTCTCTCAGAGCGGTGCATCCGGCGTCTCGTAGCTCTCGTCGATGGCCAATCTTCCGCGACCGAGGGGCGGCTCCAGCGCCTGAACAAGGCTGCCCAGTGGCTCGCCGACGTGCGTGCCCAGCTGATGCGCCCATCCAACGACGACGCGGAGATCCGGCGGCTCAAGACGGCGGCTGCCACGACGCTAGCAGATGGCGATTTCGAAGCAGCGATGGATGCCCTGCGCATGGTTCGCCGCGAGTTGCGCGAGGCGCGCCGACGGACCGAGGAACGGCTGCAGGACGAGGCACTCGCACTCAGAACCCAGATGACCGAGGAAGGCCGCGCAACAGCACGACTCGCCGAATTGCTCGTCGCGCGCGGCGAGCATGCGCAGGCGGCCGAACTCTTCGCCGAGGCCGCAATGGCGCTGCCACGGTCCGATCGGGAGACGGCTTGGCGCTTCAATCTGCAGAGGGCGGATGCGCTTTTGCAGCAAGCGCGCGAGAGAGGCGATAACGCGGCCCTCAACGAGGCCCTGGCTGCCTACGGAAGTCTGGTCCGGCAAGCGGCCGAGACTACGAACACGAAGGCTCTCGCCGAAGCGTGTCTCGGGCATGGCGAGGCGCTGTTCGCCGCTGGCGAGCGGGACTCCGCCGGCAGCCGCCTCAACGACGCGATCACGATCTTCCAGAAGGCCATTCAGCTCCTCGAGCGTGAACGGGACCATGCCGGCCTGATGCGGGCCCGCATTGCGCTTGCAAAGGCGATGGCACGACAAGGCGAACGAGACGGCTCGGTCGATACGCTGAAGCAGGCGGCCCAAGCCCTGCGCGATGCGCTGGCCGCCGTGTCAGCCGAAAAATTCGCCTCCGATCATATCGGTATACAGCTCAACCTCGGCGGTGTTCTGCTTGCCATCGAAGAGCGGGGCGGGGCAGCCGAGCTGCTTGGCGAGGCGGCAGAAGCGTATCGCGCCGCACTGGCCCTCATGGACGGCGAAGCGGACAGCGACCAGTGGGGCGAAACACAGATGAACCTGGGTCTGGCGCTTCTGGGACTTGGTGAGCAATCAGGCTCGGTCGCCCAACTCGAAGAGGCCGTTCAGGCATTCCGAGAGTCGATCGAAGTGACCCCGAGGGTTCGGGCCCCGCGTCGTTGGGCCCTTACGCAGATGAACCTCGGCAACGCGCTTGCGGCACTCGGCGACAAGGATGAGAAGGGGACGGACCGGCTCCACGACGCGATCGCCGCCTACCATCTCGCGCTCGAGGAGTTGTTGCGCGAGGCGGAGCCGCTGAAGTGGGCCATCACCCAGATGAATCTAGGCACTGCGTTGATCCGCCTCGGCGAAAGGGTCGATCGTCGCCGCCATTGGCTGGCGGCGGCAGCGGCGCTGATGCCAGCTCTCGAGGTCTTCGAGCAGCAGGGAGCCGACGATCTGGCCGAGATGACGCGGCACAATCTGAAGCGTTTCCAGGAAAGCTGGGACAGTCTGCTCATGCCGCAAAGCCCGGATGCGCAGGCCGCAAGCACGCGCGATCCTCACGCGACCGCAGCACAGCGCCCACGCCTTGCCCAGGCGGGCTGACCCGCCAGCTCTGCCGGGGGGACAGGCTGGTTCCGGGCGACGTCGATCCGGGATGACGGACGCATGGCTTTGTGCCTTGTGTCGGGACACGGATTGGACGACATTGCGCCTCGCCGATTGCGATCAAAAATGACGCCATGACGACCGTCCTCGCTCTACTCCTGGTGATTGTCGCGGGGCTCGGCCTGCCGCTCGACTCTGCCGTTGCGCAAGGCGGCGAGTCGTCAAGCTTCCTCGATCCATTCCCCGAAAACGACCGCTACCGCGTGCAGGTCTGGGGCGACGACATGGCCGAGGGGCTCCTCGACGGCCTCTCCGAACAACTCGCCGAAGAGCCGCGTCTTCAGCTCGACAAGAAGCAACGATGGCTCAACGGTCTCCTTAAGGTCGATATCGACCAGGAGGGGAGGGCGATCGAGCAGGCGCTCGCCGAGGGCACACCGCACATTGTGATACTGCTGCTTGGCTCGCAGGACCGTCTGTCGCTCAGACGCTCGAACGGGCGGCGCATTCCGGTCGGCAGCGACGAGTGGAAGGGCGAGTATGCACGCAGGCTCGATATCGTCATGCGAGCTCTGCGCAAACGCTCGGTCGGCGTGTTCTGGATCGGGCTTCCCGTGATGCGCCGGCAAGACGTGTCGGAAGATGCCGAGATGATCAACGAGCTCGTCCGCAACCGGGCGTTAGCGAACGGGGTTCGGTTCATCGACATCTTCAAGAGCTTCGCCGACGGCGACGGAGGCTATAGCTCGCACGGGCCTGATCTCGCCGGAAAGACGCGACTGCTCCGCGACCAGGACGGCATCCACTTCACCGGTGCAGGCTACCGCAAACTCGCGTACTTCGTGGAGCGCGAGCTGAAGAGAGCGGCGACGCAGGCCTGGGAGGAGCGTGCCATCCCCCTCGCGGGCAGCGAGGCCGAACAGGCGCGCGTGCGGCCGGCACCCTCCGTCAAGCTCGGGCCACTGGTTGCATCGGGAGCGAAGCCCACACCGAAGAGTGCGATCGGTGGCGGAACAAATGCGGCCGCAACCACAGGAGCGGGCGGCGGACTCAAGGCAGAGAGCAGTCGTGTCACGCTCAGGACGCTGGGAGATCAGGGCCGCGAGCAAAGCGTCACGATCGAAATCCTGCGGCCGGCCATTCCAGCCTCGGTTGTCTCGCTACTGACACGGCGCGAGTCGCGGGACAAACCTTCTCACGTTGGCGACGCCGTGATGACGGAAATCCTGGGTGGCGTGACGGTGGTGTCATCCGTGACGCCTATCGGGGAGGCGGGGAGCCGACGTCGTGGGGCCGGCGACCAGACGACACCACTCTACCGCGTCCTGCAGCGAGGCGAGAGCCTACCGCCGAAGCCCGGCCGTGCCGACGAAATGCCTTGGCCAAGGCCCGAGCCCGCACTAGACCCTCGACTTTCGAGGCCCCTCGAGCCCGAGCCTGCTTCGGCACCGATCGACACCGGGAGCGTTCCGCAGGCCGCGAAGGCGATGCCGTCCGACGGGCCACCGCTGCCACGGCGGCCAAGCCCTTCATTCGGGTTGCGGGCCCAGTAGCCCAAACCGGTCCACGTGCTGCGGTGCGCGCGCTCGGGTTCGGGCCGATGCCGGCAGCTGGACGCTTGGCGTCGAGACCGGCAGCGTTGCCCATCAACCCTGTTTGACGTCGTCCCACCAAGCGCACTTGGTGCTGGAGCCCGAGTGATAGTTGCCCTCTGCGACCTGTACTGGCTGGCGCAATCCAGCCTTGAAAACAAGATCCTTCGCGGCGCGGCGAGCGGCGCGCAATTCAGCCGAGGCAGCGACCGGGTCATGCCCCCACAGGCTGCCGCCGTAGGTCATCTCTGCCGGCTCCCAGCCCTCGGGCTCGATCACTCGACCGCCCCAGCCGTACTCGATGAGGAATTCATCAGGGGTGCGGGCGTAGAACGAAGTCATGAGATCATTAGTGTGGCGCCCGAGCGTGACGGCGAGCCGATTCTCCACAGTGGCGAGATCCAGCGCCTGTCCGACGTCGTCGAGCATGCCGACCTCCATCATGATGTGATGGATGCCTTCCCGTCCGGTCTCGAGAAGTGCGAAGCTGTGCTGGCGTGGATTGAGATGGAAGAAGTACGCCTTGAACGGCTTCACCATGTAGTCGCTGACGCGGAAGCCCAGCACGTCCCGATAGAAGGGGACCAAATCCTCAACCCTCTTCGCGTGCAAGACGGCGTGGCCCATTCCGAGTGCGCCCGTCCGGAACCCGGAGATCGAGCGTCCCGGCTGGAAGGGCTCGGGCTTGGCCTCGGGGCCGTGGAAAGCCTCGAGCGCGTTGCCGATGGGATCAGAGAAGCGGATGGCGCCCTTGACACCGCGAAGGTCCGCTTCGGCCGCGCCGAGGCGACGTACGCGCACCTGCGAGGACTCGAGCCTGCCGGCGAGCGCTTCCAGGGCGTCGCCATTCTCGACCTCGAAGCCGAAGGCGGTCACCTCGGCATCGGTCGATGAGACCAGGATCCGCTGTTTCCTGTCGTCCATGCGGAACTTGAGTGTTGTCGACGTCCGGTCGACCAACTCGAGGCCCAGGAACCGCGGGCCATAGTCGGCCCAGTCGTCGAGCTTCGCAGAACGGACACCGAAGTAGCCGAAAGACTGTAGCTGGTGGTGCATCCTCGCCTCCTACTCCGCAGCCTGCGTGCCGAAATAGCGAACCTTCGCGCCTCTCTGGTTCTCGTAGATCGAGCCTTGCGCCTTGGCCGGCGGCAGAGGCATGCGCACGGGGGCGGGGCGCAAGCGCGGCTCCACCGTGGGGTTGCCCAGGACGATGCGGCTGTTGAACTCCGCGAAATCCGAAATCCCCATCAAGGGCCAGGCGTCGGCAGCCGCATACTCGAACAAGAGGAGACGGCGTGGCTTCGCGGACGTGTTCTGTGCCGAGCCATGCAGCGTGCGCGCGTGATGGATCGACATCGAACCGGCCTTGCCGGTCAGCGGCACCGCCTTGTCGAAGTCGATCTGATTGAGCTCGCCCGTTATCGCGCCACAGAAGGCACCGTCGGCATGATGATCGTACATGCGTCCGCGGTGCGAGCCAGGGATCATGAGCATGGGCCCATTTTCCATGTCGCAATCGTCGAGCAGGATGCCGGTTGCCAGGACATCGTCGTTGGTGTGCGGGTAGAAAGCCCAGTCCTGATGCCACTCGACCGGGGCGCCAAAGCCCGCGGACTTCATATTGAGCTTGGAGCCGTGCAGGCGAATGTTCGGGCCGATGAGCGCGGCCAACCTCGCCGTGATGCTCGGCTTCCGCACCAGGCGATTGAAGTAGTCGAAATGTTTGTGGGGCGTCTTTATCCGCCGAACCCTGGGGCTTTGCGGGGAGTGGCCATCCTCGAGATCATAGACATCCGTGTGGTCCGTCACCTTGCTGGCTCCGGCGACGATCTCGTCGACCACCTGGCGCAACTCGGCCAGTTCAGCCGCGTTGAGCACCTCAGGCACCATCAAGTAGCCGTGCTCGTTGTAATAATCGACCTGCTCGGGCGTTAACATCAGCGTTTCCTCGATGTTTTTTGGGCCGAGGCTAGCACGGCTGCGCATGGCAGGGAAACGGACGTTGGGCGGCCCGACAAGGCATGCTATCGACGGACCGTCGTTCACCGCAACGGAAGCCGGGAGAGCCGCGCATGCGCCGTCAACGCAAAGCAAAGATCATTGCCACGCTCGGACCAGCCAGCTCCGACCCGGCGATGATCGAAAAGCTGTTCGATGCGGGCGCGGACGTGTTCCGTCTGAATTTCAGCCACGGCACACGCGAAGACCATCGGCAGAGGCTCGACGCGATACGCGACCTGGAGAAGCGGAAGGGTCGGCCGATCGGGATTCTGCAAGACCTGCAAGGGCCGAAGATCCGCATCGGCACGCTCAAGGCCGGCCCGGTGGTGATCAAGGCGGGCGACGAGCTCGAATTTCGCCTCGACAGGGAGCCCGGCGACGCGCAGTCGGTCGCGCTGCCGCATCCGGAGGTCTTCGAGAACATGATGCCGGGGCACCGGATCATGATCGACGACGGAAAGCTTCAGCTCGAGTGCGTCGGCGTTGATCGCGATCGCATCCAGGCGCGGATCCTCGTCGGAGGGATGCTTTCGGATCGCAAGGGCGTGAACCTGCCGCAGACCGAACTTTCGATCTCGCCGCTGACGCCCAAGGATCGAGAGGACTTGGAATTCGGGCTCGGTCTCGGCGTCGACTGGGTGGCGCTGTCGTTCGTGCAGCGGCCGTCCGACGTGATCGAAGCGCAGGGACTGATCAAGGGACGCGCCGGCGTCATGGCAAAGATCGAGAAGCCGGCCGCGCTCGGGCGCATGGATGACATTGTCGCGCTGGTCGATGCCGTCATGGTGGCGCGCGGCGATCTCGGCGTCGAAATACCGCCAGAGGACGTGCCGGGACGCCAGAAAGAGCTCGTTCGGCTGTGCCGGCAAGCGGGCAAGCCGGTCGTCGTCGCGACGCAGATGCTCGAGTCGATGGTCAAGTCGCCTTCGCCGACGCGAGCCGAGGCTTCGGACGTCGCGACCGCGATCTACGACAGCGCCGATGCCGTCATGCTGTCGGCAGAGTCCGCCTCGGGCGACTGGCCGGTCGAAGCCGTGTCGATGATGAACCGCATCATCGAGCACACAGAGACGCACAAGCTCTACCGGTCGATCATCGAAGCTTTGCAACCGAGCCCAGAGGACACCACGCCGCATGCCGTGGCGGCGGCGGCGGCGGACATCGCCGATGCGATCGGGGCTTCGGCGATCGTCGCCTACACCGCGAGCGGAACCACGGCCATGCGGGCCGCGCGGAAGCGCCCGAACGTGCCAATTCTCAGTCTTTCCCCGACGGGCAAGACAGCACGCCAGCTTGCGCTGCTATGGGGCACTCACGCCATCGTTGCCGACGAGATCTCCGGCTACGACGATATGGTCGAGCGGGCCAAGGTCCACGCCGTGGAAGAAGGCTTCGGAGTGACCGGGGACCGGATTGTCATCGTCGCCGGGTTTCCGGTCGGCCGCCAGGGCTCGACCAACAACATCCGCGTGGTGCGGATCTGAGGCGCGGGCGGCGTCTGTCGCTCTTGTGCAACAAAAAAACAAGGGGTCGAGCCGGCTGGCTCGACCCCATTCTTTGCCTGCCTCGTCGCCGGCTCAGGCTTTCGCGAGCTTGGCCAGCTCGTCGGTGCTCTCGGTGAGCGCCTTTGCGAACCGGTCGGCGGCTTCGTCGGCTTCCGCCTTCGTCATCGACAACGGCGGAGAGAAGGACGTCACCTCGATGTAGGGAAGGGCGCGCGCCAGGATGCCGTGCTCGAACGCCTTTGCCGAAACGAGACGATGAGCGCCAGCCTTCGGATCGAAGAAGCGCTTCGCACCCTTGTCGGCCACCAACTCGGCGGCGATCATCTGGCCTGTTCCGCGGACATCTCCAATGAATGGATGGTCCCCGATCCGATCGCGCAAGCCTTGCAAGAAATAGGGGCCGACCTCAGCGGCCTGCTCGATCAAACCGTCGCGCTCCATGATGTCGATGTTGACAAGGCCGAGCGATGCTCCGACCGGATGGCCGGAGTAGGTGAAACCGTGCATGACTGGGCCGAACTCGGGCGAGGCAGCCGCCAAGACGTCCCAAACCTTCGTCGAAATGACCGAGGCCGAGACCGGGAAATAAGCGCTGGTGATGCCCTTCGCCAAGGTCACGATGTCCGGCTTCAATTTCATGCCGCCGGTGGCGAACCAGTGGCCGGTTCGCCCGAACCCCGTGATGACCTCATCGGCGACGAAAAGGATGTCGTGACGCTGAAGGAGTGGCTGCAGCTTCTCGAAGTAGCCCTTCGGCGGGATGAGCACGCCGCCCGTGCCCATAACGGGCTCGGCTATGAAGGCGCCGATCGTATCCGCACCCTCCCTGGCGATGACGGCCTCGATCTCGGCAATCAAGCGATCGGTAAACTGCTCCTCGCTCTCACCCGCCTTGCCGAAGCGATAGAAGTGGGGACAGGACACATGGATCACGTCCTGCATCGGCAGGTCCCATGCCTTGTGATAGACAGGGATGCCGGTCAAGCTCGCGGCTGCGAAAGTCAAGCCGTGATAGGCTCCCTGGCGCGAGATGAACTTCTTCTTTTCCGGCTTGCCGCGCAGATGATTGTAGTAGCGAACCAGCTTGTAGTTGGTGTCGTTCGCGTCGGAGCCTCCCATGCCGAAGAAGACCTTCGACAGGTGAGGCGCGTCGGACTTCTCGTGAAAGAGCTTCAGGACGCGCTCGGCGAGGCGGATCGCGGGCTCGTTCGAGGCACCACCAAAGATGTGATGATAGGCGAGGCTCTCGACGGCCTTCTTCGCCGCTTCCGCCATCTCGGGCCGGCCATAGCCGATGTTCACGCACCAGAGGCCGGCACCGCAATCGATGATGTCACGACCTTTGCGGTCCCGCACCCGGACTCCGCGGCCATCAGAAAAGATGACGGGGCCCTTCTTCAGATGATCGGCAATCGATGTATTCGGATGGAACACACACTCGCGATCGATGTCCTCGAGGGGGAAGTTTCTCTGAGCGTCGTCCATGGTGCGCCTTCTCGCTGGAGGCCGGAATTTCACGGGGCGCCGCAGGATCGGCACGCCGGCAGGGTTGGAATGGGGGGCGGCTCGTGTTCGCGCCGCCTGCCCGGGACCTTAAAGTCGAGGCGTTCCCCGGTACAGCGCTTTCAGCTCGGCCGGCCGCGGGAAAGTTGCCATCGACACCCAAAGACCGTCGAAGGTCGGTCCCAAACCATTGACAACGCGGACGTAGTCCACCATTTTGCGCCGGACTATCTGGATCAGAGTGACCAGAGCAACCGCTTCGGGGGGACTGGAACGTCTCGTCGTCGGGGTCAACGTCCGCCAGCGAAGGCTCGCTCGCGGACGCATTTTGCTTTGTACGGGCACAAATATCCAGACGGAGGCCGCTGTCGCGTTGCGGCTGCCACAATCGGGCGTTTTACTCAGTGCTCGCGCGTGGCTCTATCGAGGACTTCGGATGCTCAAGGTCTGGGGACGGAATACGTCGATCAACGTGCAGAAGGTCATGTTCGCGGTGGGCGAGCTGGGGCTCGCGCACGAACGCTATGACGTTGGCGGACCATTCGGCAAGCTCGACACGCCAGAATATGGCATGCTGAACCCGAACCGCCTCGTGCCGACCATCGACGACGGCGGTTTCGTGCTTTGGGAATCCAACGCGATCGTGCGCCATCTCGCGCAAAGGTATGGCCGCGGCACGCTTTCCCCGGCCGACGAGATGACCTTTGCCAAGGCCGATGCGTGGATGGACTGGTCGCTGACCACACTCTATCACGACATCATCACGGTATGCTTCCTGCAGCTGGTGCGCACGCCCGCACGATCGCGGGACAATGCAGCTGTCGAGGCTGCCGCGCGACGCGTTGGTCAAAAGCTCGACATCCTGAACCGGCAGCTCTCGGGCCGCGGGTTCATCGTCGCCGAACATCCGACCATCGCCGACGTGGCAGTCGGCACGCTCATGTACCGCTACTTCAACCTGGCCCTTCCGCGGCCGTCATTGCCGAACGTCGAGAGTTGGTATGAAAGGCTTGTCGCGCGTCCGGCCTACCGGCAGCACGTAATGGTCGACTTCAAGCCGATGCTGGTCGACGGCGCCTGACCCAGACACCACTCGCTCGCAAACGCACAAAGCCTGAACCGGACAACCGGGAGCCAAAGAACCATGGCCGAGCTGTTCCAATCCCTGTCGAGCCGCCTTTCCGGAGTGCTGGACAAGCTCACCGGCCGCGGTGCCCTTTCCGAAAACGACGTCAATGAGGCGATGCGCGAAGTCAGGCGCGCGCTGCTGGAAGCGGACGTGGCGTTGGACGTGGTGCGCTCGTTCACGGACCGGGTGAAGGCGAAGGCCGTCGGGGCGGCCGTACTGCGGTCGATCAAGCCCGGGCAGATGGTTGTGAAGATCGTCAACGACGAGCTCGTTGCCATGCTCGGCTCTGACGCGGAGACCATCGACCTGATGGCGGCGCCGCCGGTCGGCATCCTGATGGTCGGTCTGCAGGGCTCGGGGAAAACCACCACCACCGCGAAGATCGCCTATCGCCTGAAGTCTCGCGAGAAGAAGAAGGTGCTGATGGCGTCGCTCGACACGCGGCGTCCTGCGGCACAGGAGCAGCTCCGGGTGCTCGGCACGCAAGTCGAAGTCGATACCTTGCCGATCGTGGCCGGCCAGACACCGCTCCAGATCGCGCGGCGTGCGGAGGATGCAGGGCGGCTCGGCGGGTACGACGTCGTCATCTTCGACACCGCCGGCCGCACGACGATCGACGAAGAGCTGATGGCCGAGGTGGCACAGGTCAAGCAGCAGGTGAAGCCGCACGAGGTGCTGCTCGTTGCCGATGCCCTGACCGGCCAGGACGCGGTGAATACGGCGAAAGCTTTCGAAGCACGCGTCGGCGTTACCGGGATCGTGCTGACGCGGGTCGATGGCGACGGGCGCGGCGGCGCGGCGCTCTCGATGCGGGCCGTGACCGGCAAGCCGATCAAGCTGATGGGTGTCGGCGAACGTTGGGACGCGCTCGAGGATTTCCATCCAAGCCGCGTCGCGTCACGCATTCTCGGCATGGGCGACGTGGTGAGCCTCGTCGAGAAAGCCGCCGAGAACCTGGACGTCGAGAAGGCGCAAGAGATTGCGCGCAAGATGCGCAAGGGCGCCTTCGATCTCGAGGACCTGGCCGAGCAGCTCAAGCAGATGGAGAAGATGGGCGGAATGGGCGGCATCATGGGGATGCTGCCGGGCATGGGCAAGATCAAGTCGCAAATCAACGAAGCCGGACTGGCGAAAGACTTCAAGCGCCAGCGCGCCATCATCTCATCGATGACGCCGTTCGAGCGCCGCAACCCGAAGGCCCTCGACGGCAAGCGGAAGCGGCGCATCGCGGCCGGTTCCGGCACCAAGCCCGAGGACGTCAATCGTCTCCTCAAGCAGCACCGCCAGATGGCGGATATGATGAAGATGATGGGCAACAATCGCGGCATGATGCAGCGCATGGCGGGAGCGCTCGGGCTCGGGCCGGGTGGCGGGGCGCCCAGCGCTGCGGAAATCGAACGGATGCAGGCCGAGCTTGCGCGAATGGATCCGAAGGCGCTCGAGCAGCTGCCGCCGGAAGTGCGCGATATGGTTTCCGGTGCCGGCGGCAAAGGCGCGAAGCCGGGCCTTGCCCCGAAAGGTCCACTTCCCGGCCTGGGCGGGGGGATGCGACTGCCGGGTCTGCCAGGGCTCGGCGGCGGCGCACCTCGTCTCCCCGGCCTGCCGGGGAAGAAGAAATGACCACGGCGCCGACAATCGAGACGGCACGGCTCAGGCTTCGCGGCTTTTGCGCAAGCGACCACGACGCGTTCGCGGACTACTGCGCGAACCCGGAGACGATGCGTTTTCTCGGTGGGCCGATCGAGAAGGCCGACGCATGGCGTCGGCTCGCCACGCTCGCCGGGCAGTGGATGCTGCTGGGCTACGGACCGTTCGCCGTCGAGGAGCGCGCCTCAGGGCGGTTTGCGGGCTACGCCGGCCCATGGTTTCCGTTCGGCTGGCCGGAGCCCGAGATCATGTGGGGTCTGCACCGCGACTTCCATGCCCGAGGCATTGCGACCGAGGCGGCAGGGGCGGCGCGGGACTGGGCGTATGACGTACTCGGCTGGACGACCTCGATAAGCCTCATCCATCCGGACAACCAAGCTTCACAGCGCGTCGCCGAACGCCTCGGCGCAACGCGCGACGGAGAATTCACCATTCGCGGGCTGACGGTGGAGGTCCATCGTCACCCGGCCCCGGTGAAAGAAAGACCTACGATCAACTGAGACCTGCAAACAGGAGACTACCCATGTCCGTGAAGATCCGGCTGTCGCGTGGCGGCACCAAGAAGAAGCCCTACTATTACATCGTCGTGGCCGAGGCGACGGCACCGCGCGACGGTCGCTACATCGAGCAGATCGGCACGCACAATCCGATGCTGCCGAAGGACCACGCCGACCGCGTGAAGCTCGACCTCGACCGCGCCAAGCACTGGCTCTCGGTCGGCGCGCAGCCGACGGATCGCGTGGCGCGGTTCCTCGACAAGGCGGGTCTGATGAAGCGCGAGGCGCGCAACAATCCGACGAAGGCCCTGCCCGGCAAGAAGCGCCAGGAGCGCGAGGCTGCCGCCGCCGAAAAGGCGAAGGAAGCCGCCGGCGCCGGTGAGAGCGCGGCGTAATCGAGCTGTCGCAGAAGACGGCGATTGTCTTTGCGATTCCGGCCGCGACCGAGGCGAGATGCGTCGACGTCGAGCCGGGGACGCTTGGCGAACACGATCAGGCAAGCGATCCCGGCCCATGCGGTCGCCGCATGGCGGCGATCACAGGAGAGCCGGGGCCGCGATATCTCTAGGGTTCGCGCTAACCGAGAGAAAGCAAAGCCATGACCCCTGCCATCGCTCCCCGGCGCGCATCCATCCCCGTCGATGTCGGCGGGGTGATCGTCGGCGGTGACGCGCCGATCGTCGTGCAATCGATGACCAATACGGATACTGCGGACATCGAGGCCACGGCCGGCCAAATCGCAAGTCTGGCACGCGCCGGCTCGGAGCTGGTTCGGATTACTGTCGATCGAGACGAGGCAGCGGCTGCCGTGCCGCATATCCGAGACCGGCTAGCCAAGCGCGGCGTCAAGGTGCCGATCGTCGGCGACTTCCACTACAATGGCCACAAGCTGCTTGCCGATCATCCGGCATGCGGCGAGGCGCTCGACAAGCTGCGCATCAATCCCGGCAACGTCGGGTTCAAGGACAAGAAGGACCGCCAGTTCGGCGCGATCGTCGAGACGGCCCTGCGATACGGCAAACCCGTGCGGATCGGTGTCAACTGGGGCTCTCTCGACCAGGAGCTGCTAACGCACCTGATGGACGAGAACTCAGGCTCGGCGGCGCCCAAGACGGCGCGAGAGGTCATGCACGAGGCCATCGTGCAATCGGGCCTGCTCTCGGCGGAGCGGGCCGAGGAGATGGGGCTCACGGCGGACCGGATCATCATCTCGGCCAAGGTTTCGGCTGTACAAGACCTGATCGCGGTCTACTCGATGCTCGCGGAGCGGTGTCGCTATGCGCTTCATCTCGGGCTCACCGAAGCCGGAATGGGCTCCAAGGGCATCGTCGCGTCTTCGGCCGCGATGGGCATTCTGCTGCAACAGGGCATCGGCGACACCATCCGCTACTCGCTGACTCCCGAGCCGGGAGGAGACCGCACGCTCGAGGTTCGTGCCGCGCAGGAACTTCTGCAGACCATGGGGCTCAGGTCGTTCATGCCGATCGTCGCAGCCTGCCCGGGCTGCGGCCGGACGACCTCTACCGTGTTCCAGGAGCTCGCTCGGGACGTACAGGACATGATCCGCGAGCGAATGCCCGAATGGCGGCTCGCCTACCCGGGCGTCGAGGCACTCAACTTCGCGGTCATGGGCTGCATCGTGAACGGGCCTGGCGAGTCCAAGCATGCCGACATCGGGATTTCTCTGCCCGGCACCGGAGAGCAGCCGGCGGCGCCCGTGTTCATCGACGGCAAGAAGGCGATGACGCTGCGTGGCCCGAATATTGCGTCCGATTTCAAGGCGATCGTCGAGGACTATATCGAGAAGCGCTTCGGCACGGCGGTGCGCCGGGAGCATGCTTGACGGGCAGGGTCCCGCCACGCGCGAAGCTGCAGGCGTCCGGACGCTACTCCTTCAGCGTGTCAGGATGACGAAATCTGTTCCCTCGCCGGTTTCGCCCAATCCGAAATCCGAGACGATAATCGAGGCGCCCGGCCAAAGCCGCTCCCCCATCAACCGTTTCACGTCGGCCGGAAGGGCGATCCGATCCAACGCTTCCGACGCGGACGACTGACCGGCCGAGCCATGAGATCGATCATCCTTCCTGCGATCTCGCGGCTCGGCACCGTTGGTCGGCACTGAGACGACGACCCAGCGCATCTCCGACGCCCCAACCGGCTCCACGGCCGTGTAGACGTGGGTGCCCAGCGGCTTGTCGGGATCCGCGATGGAAACCGTCGTTTCGTACAGCAAGTGAAAGCCTTGCCTGACGTGCACCTGTCCGGTCTTCCTCGAAACGAACAGAGAAATCGGGGAGACGGCCTTTCGTGCCAGGCTCAACTCTTCGACCGCTTTCTCGGCGGCAATCTGCGCCTCGCGCGCTGCCCTGGCCGCGGCGAATGCCTCGACCCGAGCCGTCGCCTCGATGGCTATGAGTTTCTCGTGCGCGGCACGCGCGGCCTCGACTCCCGCAGTCGCAATATTTATGCGCGTCCGGATGGCCGCCTCGGCTGCTTCGGTCTGAACCGTGTACATGGCCAGCTTCTCCAGCTCGAGGTGCTCCTCGGCATCGGCGAGAATGCCGGCGGATGCCTTCAAGGCGGCGGCTGACTGGTTGGCCTCGGCGGACTTGCGCACAGATTGCTCGAGCGCAGGCTTCACGGCCTTCTCGGTTGTCGTCTTCGCGGCGATGGCCTGCGCCAGGCGGAGTTGCGCGGCGTCGTAAGGCGAGAGCGCGCGGGGTTTTTCGGCGGGCAACTCGTCTGCCGCGGTGGCCACACGCACAATCTCGGCGGAATGCGGCTGCACTGTCGGGAGCGGGGACGGCAGACCGGCGTGGGCGAACCCAACTGGCTTGACGCCACGCGGTGAGACGACGACGCGTGTTCCAATGCGCGCCATCTTCCACAAGCTCGAGGCGAAGCCGCCTGGTAGCCGAATGCAGCCGTGCGATGCCCGATACCCCGGCACGTGACCTTCATGCAGAGCGATGCCCGACCATGTCAGGCGCTGCATGAACGGCATCGGGGCATTCGAGTAGAGGTTGGATTCGTGATAGCGGCTTCGCTGCAGGATGCTGAAGACGCCCGTCGGCGTGTCGTTCCCGGACTTGCCGGTCGAGACGCGCGAGCGCGCGATGCGGTGATCGGGCCCGTAAACATCGATATGCTGATCGGCGATCGAGACGATGGCGATGAGAGGAGCCGGCGGACCAGAGCTGGCTTTCTGGGCGGACGTCTCATGCTTGCCGTTACGGGGATCGCCCTGCCTGCCGGCTGCCATCGTGGGTGTGCCGACCAAGAATACCGCGCAACCGACCGCTGCGACGGGAAGCAACATCAATTGCCTCAGCCAAGAGGAATTCGAAACGTGCCCCTTTCGCACATGAGCATGCATATGAACCCCCTACGCAGTACGCCACCCACTTGGTGTGCGTGCCGGTCGCGACCGCACGAGCAGGATTATAGGGGGCCGGGGCGCGACCTCCTGTAACAACCTCGCAACAGACGGCGAGCAAAGCAGCGCGCCGACGCGGTCAGAGCTCGCGGGACAGCTGGAATAGAGCGGCCTCGCGGAGCGGATCGGCTTCGCTGCCGAACCCGGAAAGCGCGTCGATGGCTCTCTGTACTGCAGTCTCGAGCCGCGCGCGGGCTGCCTCGATGCCAGCGAGGGCGACGAACGTCGCTTTGCCTTGTGCCGCGTCCTTGCCCACCGCCTTGCCGACGGTGAAGGCATCACCGGTCGCGTCGAGGAGATCATCGGAAAGCTGGAAGGCGAGGCCCAGGGCCTCCCCATAGGTCCGCGCCGCCGCAACCGTTTCGCTCGAAGCGCAGGCCGCGATGGCACCCGCCTCTGTCGCGAATGCGATAAGAGCACCCGTTTTCATCGCCTGCAGCCTGGTCACGTGGTCCTCGTCCGGCGTGGCAGGGGTGGCGCGCTTCTCGGCCTCGAGATCGAGCATCTGTCCCCCGACCATGCCTGCGGGGCCTGCTGCGGCAGCGAGGCGCGCCACGAGCCGAGCCCGGGTCGCCGGGTCGAGAGAAACTGCCGGCGCCGGCGCCGGATCGGCGACAATCTCGAACGCCAAGGTCAAAAGGGCGTCTCCTGCGAGGATGGCCGTCCATTCGCCGTAGGCCTTCCAGACTGTCGGCTGGCCGCGTCGAACCTCGTCGTTATCCATTGCCGGCAAGTCGTCATGGACCAGACTGTAGGCGTGAATGCATTCCAATGCCGCGGCGGCATCAAGGGCCTGGACGGCGGCCGTCGAACCTCCAAGGGCCCGCGCCATCTCGAGGACGAGGAACGGGCGGAAACGCTTGCCGCCTGCCAAGAGAGCGTGGCGCATGGCGGAAAGAAGCCGAGGCGGCGTACCTGCGGCTCCTGCCCGCTCCAGTTGTATGATCAAATGTGCTTCGACCTCTGCCGCTGTTTCGGCAAGCCGCGTCAAGAACTTCTCCTTACCGGACGCCGCCATACCAGTCCCTTTCTCGTTCCAGCACGCCCGAGATACTAACCTACGTTGCGCTCTTCAATCGCCACATGGTCCAAGCCCGGAAAGGCGGCCGACCCGTTCGGCCGAGTAGCAACCCGAGGCCGTCGCGCGCCGCGCTGGAGGATGCGATGTCATGTCTCCGGGAGGACCACATAGATCTGGTCAGGCGGCCTGATTGCCGCTATAAGCGGCGCTTCATCGCTACACCCGCCGCCTGCAAAGCGGCGATGGGCGAATGATCATCAGCATATAGGCGTCTCCCGACGGTCCAACCGGGGACGGGCGCAGAGATGGGGCTCTCGGATCGAGAGCCACGAAGGAGCACGAGAAATGGCCGTCCCCAGGAAAAAGACGTCGCGCATGAAGCGCGGTTTCCGCCGCTCGGCGGATGCTCTTGCCGCCCCGACGTTCGTCGAGGACAAGGAGTCGGGTAACCTGCGACGCCCGCACCATATCGACCTGAAATCGGGTAAGTACCGCAAGCGTCAGATCCTGGATGTCGATAAGGCCGAAGCGTGACGGCGGGATCTGTCGAGGCCGTCACTGAAGTCATCCGTGCAATTTGAGCCGAGTACGGATATAAGGGCGAAAGTGCTGTTGCCCGCGTGGTGAGGCCCACTCTGTGGCGCCCCGGGCAGTCGACAGGGGGAAGTTTGAATGTCACTTCGCGTCATTCCGCTGCTCGTCATCTCGTTCATCGTCTACAACGTCGTCGTTCTCCTGGGCGGCGACGCCACAGCCGAAGCCATCCTCAGCAAGCAGCTTTTTGCGGTGCCTATGGTGAGTGGCGCGCGGTGGGTCTTCACGATCGGCGACCTCATCATTCTTCTGACGATGATCCTGCTGTTCGCCGAGCTGATCAAATCGACATACACGACGAGCTCGCAGATGGTGGACCACGGCTTGTCGATGCTCGTGTTCATAGCGTGCCTGGTCGAGTTCCTGCTGGTGCAGAAGGCGACTTCGTCGGTGTTCTTCATCATCCTCACAGCCACGCTGATTGACGTGGTCGCCGGGGCCCTGATCGGCATCCGTACGGCGCGTCGCGACCTTAATTTCGGCGGCGAGTGATTGGCCGTACCCGGCACAGGCGTCGATACAGACATAGCAACGGCGAGCCGCCTTCGGGCGGCTCTTTTGTTGCGGGATGCGTGCCGCCGCGGATCATCGCCTTTCAGGCCTTATTAACTCCTTGTCAGTAGTATTTCGTAAATAAGTCTGCCGCTTCAACGCGGACGCGGGCGGGTTGCACGCCCTGAGCGAAGGGGAAACCAGGAGCCGTGCCGTCGCCTCTCGACAACCCGAATCTGTCTATCGACGACCTGCTTGTTTCGGGGGGGACTACCAACAGACCCGAAGCCGAACCATCCGATGTGCCGGTTGAAGGCTGCTCGCTCGACCTCGTCGGCATTCTGTCGTCCGTCCAGGAGACCGCGTATCTCTGGGACATGACCTCGGATCGGATCGAGTGGGAGAGCAACGCCGCCGAGGTACTCGGGGTGCGCGCCATCGGCGATCTCTCAACGGCGGCAAGCTTCCATTTCCTGGTGGCGCCCGAGCACGTGCAGCGACGCTACGACGCCATCACACAGGCGCCGACACTCGATGCCAGTCGCGGCTCTCACTACCGCGTGCAATATCGCTTCGCCCCGGAGGGCCGGCGCAGCGACGTCTCGCTTTGGCTCGAGGACCACGGCCGCTGCTGGTTCGACGAGGCCGGGAAGCCAGTTCGGGCGCGCGGCATCATTCGGGTGATCAACGAGCGCTATCTGGAGGAGCAGCGGCTGCTGTATCGCTCCGATCACGATGAGCTTACCGGGCAACTCAATCGCATTCGATTGACGGACGCGCTCGATGCCGTGGTCGCGCGCGCGGGACGCACGAAACAAACGTGCGCCTTCCTGATGGCTGCCCTGAACAACCTTGCGGTCATCAACGAGACGTTCGGTTTCGACGTTGGCGACGAAGTGATCGCCGAAGTTGCACGGGTTATCCGTTCCAAGCTCAGGGGTGGCGACACGATCGGACGCTATTCGTCGAACAAGTTCGGCATCATCCTGAATGACTGCGGTCCCGGCTCGATGCGCATCGCGGCCGAGCGGTTCATCAAGGCCGTCCGCGAGGCCACGATCGAGACCTCGGCGTGTCCGCTGTCGGCATCGATCTCGATCGGCGCGGTGCTGCTTCCCGACCATGCGCAGACTGCGCACCAGGCGCTCAGCCACGCACTGCAAGCCCTCGACCAAGCCAAGCATGGCCGGCAGGAGACTTTCGTCGCCTTCGAGCCGAGCGCTGCCAAAGAGTCGACGCGCAAGCGCAACATCACGATCGCCGAGGAGGTCATTGCGGCGCTCGACGAAAACCGGATGCTGATCGCCCTGCAGCCGATCGTATCGACCAAGACGTCGCAGCCGGACCTCTACGAATGCCTGCTGCGCATGCAGCGCCCAGACGGCATGCTGGTCTCGGCTGGGGAGTTCATTTCGGTTGCCGAGCAGCTCGGCTTGTCTCGGCTGATCGATCGCAGAACGCTGGAGCTAGCGATCGAGGTGCTCCTCAAGCACCCGGACATCCGGCTCACGGTGAACGTGTCCGGCCTAACGGCGAGCGATCACGAATGGCTCGTGACCCTGCACAGGCTGACCGGCGGACGGCGGTCATTGACCGAGCGGCTGACGATCGAGATCACCGAAACGGCCGCCATCCACGATCTGGATCTGTCGATCAACTTCGTGGACACACTCAAGGAACTCGGCTGTCAAGTCGCCATCGACGACTTCGGTGCAGGCTATACTTCCTTCAAGAACCTCAAGATTCTCGACGTCGACATGGTCAAGATCGACGGCTCATTCGTGAAGAACCTGCTCGAAGAGCCGACAAACCGGGTGTTCATCAAGACGCTGGTCGAGATCGCCCAGACTTTCGGGCTCGACACAGTTGCCGAGTGGGTCGCCGACGAAGAAACCGCGCGGATTTGTGCCGAGTGCGGAATTACGCATATGCAGGGCTTCTATTTCGGGCGACCGCTGCTGGCGAGCGAACTCGAGCAGACGCGCTTGCCGACCTCCGGGGCCGGGGCCTGACCGGGCCTCTACGCCTCACGGGTTGACTTTCGGTCGCCGTCCCGCATTCGATGCGGACGACAACATCGAAAGCCCGCGAGAGCCCCCATGCCCCTCAGAATTGCCTGCCAGATGGATCCGATCGACCGCATCGACATCATGGGCGATTCCACCTTCGCCCTGTTGCTCGAAGCGCAGCGACGCGGGCACGAGCTCTTCTACTACACGCCGCCGCATCTGACGCTCGACGGAAAGCACCTGGTGGCGAGGGGGCACACGCTCTCGGTCGAAGACAGGGCGGGCGACCACTACAAGGTCTCCGATCCGCGACGTGTCGATCTCGCCGAATGGGATGTGGTGTTGCTGCGCCAGGATCCGCCGTTCGACATGGCGTACATCACGACAACCCATCTTCTGGAGCGGATTCATCCGAAGACGCTGGTGGTCAACGACCCCGCGCACGTGCGCAATGCGCCAGAGAAGGTTTGGGTGCTCGAGTTCCAGGACCTGATGCCACCGACGATGGTGACGCGAAACCTAGAGGACGTGAGGGACTTCCAGACGATCCACAAGGACATCATCATAAAGCCACTCTACGGCAACGGCGGCGCGAGCGTGTTTCGCATCCAGCCGGGCGATTCCAACCTCAACTCGCTGGTCGAGCTTTTTCAAACGGTCTTCCGCGAACCGTTCATGGTGCAGCAGTACCGGCCAGAAGTGCGCGGCGGAGACAAGCGGATCATCCTCGTGGACGGCGAAGTGGCGGGGGCCATCAATCGCGTGCCGGCCGAGGGCGAGACGCGCTCGAACATGCATGTCGGCGGCACGCCGACACCGACCGAGCTGACACCCCGCGACAAGGAGATCTGCGCGCGGCTCGGACCGCATCTCAAGGCACGCGGTTTGATCTTCGTCGGCATCGACGTGATCGGGCCCTACCTCACCGAAATCAACGTCACCTCTCCGACGGGCATTCGCCAAGTGAAGGCATTCGGCGGCAACGACATTGCGTCAATGATCTGGGACGCGATCGAGGCCAAATGCGCCGCTAACGCATAATCTGAAATCTGATCGCTGCGGCTGGCGCATTAACCAAGTCAAGCCAGCATGGGTTTTATCCACAAGTTCTTCGGGCTAGCGAGCCTTTGACCCCTTCGGGTCAACGGGGAAAACCGGGGCGCAAAAGCGCCCCCGCAGCCAGAAGGAAGCGAACCCATGCATGGACCTCGTCCGCGCGTGATCGCGCTTGCCGTCGCGCTCGCCGCCGTCGGAACCCTGACACTTCTTCCGGATTCGCCGGACGCCTCCAGCTCATGCCTGCCGAGCGGATTGAAGGCGCGTCTGGCCCAGGTCAGCAAGAAGTTCGGGCATGTGCAGATCATCTCGACCTACCGCAGGGGAGCGCGCATGCCGAACGGGCATCCGAGCTTCCACGCCTCCTGCAGGGCCGTCGATTTCAATCCGCCGCGAGGCAAGTATTCCGAGGTCGCGAGCTGGTTGAAGGCCAACCACGGAGGTGGGGTGGGCACATACAGCTGCGGCATGCACCACATCCACATCGACAACGGGCCGCGGATCCGGTTCCACCACTGCCAAAGTGCGGCGGTGATGGAAGAGATCGACGGCGAGGCGCTGCGCGCAGCCAAGGCCGAGTGGGCAACGAAGCCCGGCCAGGGCGCGTGGCCATTGGTGCTACCGACCCCGTCAGGGAACGCCGCCCGGCTCTGACGTCGCGTCCGCGCCGCCCACGACAAGCGATCGAAGGGACGGCTCCGCCGTCCCTCTGCCCGCCAGATCGTCGGGCTACCAGGCTATCTCGAGGATCTCGCGGACGTCGGCGGCCGTCTTGATTGGCCGCGGATTGATGCGGACCGGCTTATAGCCGAGCGCGCGGGTTGCGATCTCGTCGAGGCGGTCACGGGTAATGCCGACGTCGCGCAAGCTGGTCGGCTGATCGAGGCCAGCGATGAGTTGCTTGACCAGCTCGCTCGCCGGACGGCCGGGCGCGCCCATTGCCTCAGACAGTGCCCTTTGGCGATCCGCGTTGACGACGGAGTTCCATTGCAGGACGGCGGGAAGCATCACGCAAGACGTGTGACCGTGGGGCACACCGAACGTGGCACCCAGGGCATAGCCGATGCCATGGCTCGCGCCGGATCCCACGCCCGACACAGACGGAGCAATGGCCTGCCACATGCCGAACTGAGCCTCGAGCCGTGCCGGCAAGCTGACGGGCTCCCGCTTGATGCGCGGCAGCGAGCGATGAAGCAGGCGCAAGCCCTGCAGAGAGTTCGCCTCGGTGGCGAGATTCGCCGCCGGGTTACAGTAGCTTTCGACGGCGTGGTCGACGGCCCGGATTCCGGTCGCAAACAGGAGCCACAACGGTGTGTCCAGGGTGGCAGCAGGATCGAGGACGACGGAGCGGGGCGCAAAGAGCCGGTGCAGAAACGATTGCTTGCTGTTCGTCGCCGACAGGGTGACGCCCGCCGTCGAGGTGAACTCGGAAGCTGAAAGCGTCGTAGAGACGGCCAGCATCCGAACCGGGGCGGCTGGTGCGTCGACCCGACGGCCTTCGGACGCATCGATGCCGGCGCGGAAGGGCTCCATGGCTTCAATGGTGTCGAGGCCCATCCAAAGGCACATCAGCATTGCTTTGGTGGCATCGATGACCGAGCCCCCGCCGATGGCGACCAGAAGGTCCGCCTTGGCGGCGCGCGCTTTGGCAGCGCCCGCGATCACGTCCTCGCGCGGGCTGTGCGACGCGATCTCGTAATGGGTGCCGACGTGCATGTCGCCAAGGGCACGCGAGGCTCGCTGAAGGGGGCCATTATCGAGCTTGGCGAGCGAACGGGTAGACGTAAGAAAAACGCGGCTGACACCGTACCGCCTCGCCTCGGCTGCAATGGCTTCCTCGAGCGGTTGACCGAAGACGATGCGCTCGGTGGCCGCGATATTGAAATGGCCCACAGGTAGGGCGCTAAGCATCGAAGGTCTCCGCAGCTGCATGAGGGCTGCGACGACCTTACGCCGCGCTCGAACCCAACGCCATACCGGGCGCCAGGCGGATGCCTGGACCCGGCAGGCAGCAAACGAAATTCACCGAAGCGGCAAGTTTCGTAGCGCGTCCTGTGTCTTCAATTGGCGCAAGCGCTCTACGATGTCGTCCGTAGGGGACGGGCGGAACAGGATGGAGGGTGCCACCGCCTTGGCAGTTCTCGGCTGCTCCTCTGGCTTCTTCGGAACAATCAGAATGTAGAGCTTGTGCTCATCGGTCCGGCTCGAGCCGTGGGCGAGCGATGCCTTGGTGATGCGCGCGCTGTTTTTCGACGCCGCCAGCGTCACCTCCGGAGCAATGCCACCCGAGATGGTGGTCGTGAAAGAGAGGACGTCGACAAAGCCATCGAGCTTCGTGCCAAACTTGCGTGAGCCCACCTGTAGTCGATCGCCGGCATCGAGCCAGAGATCGGTGAACGTCCGGAACGTTTCGGCCAGGCCAATATCGCCGGAAATCGGGTAGGAGAAGGCCCGACCGGGATGCACGGGGTGCTTCTCGCACGCTGTCGAGACAAGCAATTCTCCCAGATTCAGAACAAGCTCGAACTCCCGTTGAGCCTCTCGCGATTTGTTTTCCGCAGCCGAGAGACCGACTGTCAGCGTCGCCATGCCGACAGGCACGTTCAACGTGGCGCCGCCGCCGTTGTTGTTGTTTTCAGTAATCTTGAAGGCGAACCCAAATCCCATGGTTACGTTCTGCCAACGCGCGAGGATCTCTCGGCCATTTTCAGCCCGACGCTCGAACTCCTTGAACAGCTTCTCATCGAGCTTTCTGCGGCCTCGCTGCAAGTCCAGTCCGAGATCACGCACCCGAGGGTTGGCACTCGCAAGCATGCGACTGACAGCGGTTGCGAGGACGGCGCGATGCGCCTCGCATTCAACGCGCTTCACGATCGAGAAGGTATCCAATGTGACGTCACTGGGAAGGGGATGAACACTGCAGCCCGCGACGACGGCGCAGGCCAAAATTGACGCAAAACGCATGTTTTTAAACTCCGCCCCGTACAAAGAGCTGGTTCCGTAGCACGCAGAGATTGCAGGAGAGGTGGCAATTCGGCACCTGGGCTCTGAAAATCGGTGCGGACACCTCGCGCTATCGCTACGAGAACCGGGGCCAAAGCGCCTTGACAGCGGCTAGTCAGTGCATTCCCCTACCAGTTGCAGCTAAAAAATCTGGACGGGCAGGAGCCGCGCCATGAGCGCCAAATGGAACATCGCGATCGTCGGCGCGGGGGCCCTCGGCGGGCACGTCGGCGCCTATCTCACGCGCGCGGGAGAACGGATCACATTCATCGATCCGTGGCCCGAGCACGTCGAGAAGATGCGGCGAGACGGTCTGACCTTGCGAGGCCAGACGGCGCCCGAGAACTTCACCGTGCCGGTGAAGGCCATTCACATCACGGAGCTGCAGGACACCATCAAGGGCGAACCCTTCGACATGGCGTTCGTCTCCATGAAGTCCTACGACACGCTCTGGGCAACGGAAATGATCCGGCCGTACCTGGCGCCGGAGGGCTTCGTCGCCTCGCTGCAGAACTCGATCAACGAGGAGCGGATCGCTTCCGTGGTGGGGTGGGGCAAGACAGTGGGCGTGATCGCCGCAACGATAGCGGTCGAACTGATGGAGCCGGGACTGATCCGGCGCAACGTGGCACTCGGCGGCGAGAAGCGGCTCATTTTCCGTGTGGGAGAGCCGCATGGGCGGATCACGCCGAGAGTCGAGCGCATCGCGGAAATGCTGAAAGTCGTCGACAGCTCCAAGGCGACGACAAACCTATGGGGCGAGCGTTGGTCGAAACTGGCGGTCAACGCGATGCGCAACCCCGTCTCGGCCGCGACAGGGCGCGGCGGAAATGCCAATGACCGAGACGACAAGACGCGACTGCTCGCCATTCGCCTGGCGGCGGAAGCCGTGAAGGTGGGTCACGCGCACGGCTACCAGATCGAGAAGGTCTACGGCATTCCGCCGGAGCAGCTCGTGGCGGCCGTGGACGGCGACAAGGCCGCGATGGCGGCGTGCGACAAGATCCTGCTCGACAACACGCTGTTCCGGAATGACGACCAACGGCCTTCAATGGGACAGGACATCCAAAAGGGGCGGCGGACCGAGATCGACTACATCAACGGCCTGGTTGCGGAGAAAGCGAGGGAAGCGGGTCTCGACGTCCCGGCGAACCTCGGGATCATCGAGGCCGTGCGCAAAATCGAGCGCGGTAAGGCCAAACCTTCACCGGAGCTCGTCTACGACATCTGAAGTTGCGCTCTCGGGAGCAGGCGTGTTGCACGCGTCCCTGGGCAACGGGCGACCGGGCGCGCAGCGTTCGACTTCCTTCGCATTGGCGCATGTTTTCGCCAGTGCACAGCAGAGCCAGTCGAGGAGACAATGATGTCAGACAGACCATTCGCGACCGGCCACTGCCTGTGCGGGGCCGTCACCTTCACGGCCAAGGGTCCGCCGATGATGAGCGGTCAGTGTCACTGCAAGGACTGCCAGCGGGCTTCAGGCACGGGGCACATGTCGCTTGCATTCTTCAAGCGCGACGACATCGAGATCTCCGGCGAGATGGCGAGCTTTGCCGTCAAGGCTGATAGCGGCAACGTCAACACGCGCCACTTCTGCCCCAGGTGCGGCGGCCGTATCGGCGGCGAAAACTCCGCGCGGCCGGGGGTGATGGGCATCGCAGTGGGCGCAATCGACGACAACTCCTGGTTCAAGCCGGACCGTGTCGTCTACATCAAGGACCAACCAGCGTGGGATGTCACACCGACCGACATTCCGCGCTTCGACATGATGCCCCCACCGCCTCCGAAGACCTGAGCCTGCCATGCTCACAATCTACGGGCGGAAAAGCTCTTTCAACCTGCAGAAGGTGATGTGGCTCGTCGGCGAACTCGATATTCCGCATGAGCACATCGAACTCGGAGGAAGCTTCGGCGGGCTGAACGATCAGGCCTTCAGGGCCCTGAACCCGCACGGAAAGGTGCCGACGGTCGACGACGGCGGCACCATCGTTTGGGAGTCGCAGGCGATCCTGCGCTATCTGGCGGCCTCCTACGGGACACCCGCCCTCTGGAGCCCGGATCCGAAGGTGCGGGCCCAGGTCGACCAGTGGATGGACTGGTCGCAATGCCAGCTTCAACCCGATTTCCTGATGGGCGTCTTCTGGGGATTCTATCGGACGCCCGCCGCAGAGCGGAACACCGCAGCGGTGGCGGCCAAAGTGGCACGAACGGGCGAGCATCTCGAGAAGGTGGAACGGCTTATGGAAGGCCGCGCCTTCCTGCTCGGGGAAACGCTTTCGCTGGCCGATATCGTGATCGGAACCCACCTCTACCGCTACTTCAACATCGATATCGCACGGCCATCCCTGCCTAACGTCGAGGGTTGGTACGCACGCCTGAAGGAGCGCACGGCGTATCGCGAGCACGTGATGGTTCCGTTCTCGGAACTATACGGGCGCCTCGCCTACTGAGGCCACCAGTCTCGAAAGCGGCTCAAGGCTCGGGCTTGCCTATCGGCTCGAGGCCCCAAGCTTCACGGGCGATGGCGCATGCCTCGTCACCCGGCTGGCAGTCGCGGCAGACTACGGGCCGAGTGGCGTAGATCGCACATTGCGTGGCCTCGCCGACAAGACCGATCAGAGCCGAGCAGCGATCACCGTCACAGGCCATGCCCGACCCGTCCTCGGCGACGAGATTGGCAGGAATTCTTGCGATCTCGTCGTCCGTCTCGGTCCAGAAGCGCGGCCAGTCGACCGAGTAGGCGCAGCACGCTCCGCAGCCCTGGCACGTTGCAGCGCTTTCGCTGGCTTGATCGATACGCTCACGCATCACAACGTCCTGATGATCAGGGCGCCGGCCGGATCAGCCTCCGCCCCGTGGATGAGCGGCATCGTATACCTGAAGCAGGCGATCACGATCCACCTCGGTATAGATCTGGGTGGTGGACAGGCTGGCGTGACCCAGCAGCTCCTGGATCTGGCGGAGGTCGGCACCGGAAGCCAGCAAATGGGTCGCGAACGAGTGGCGCAGGGCGTGCGGGGTCGCGTTGTCCGGCAGGCCCAGAGCGTCGCGGACGCGAGCGATGAGGAGCTGGATGATGCGCGGGGAAAGGGGGCCCCCCTTCACGCCGACAAAGAGCGGACCATCGGGCGTGAGCGGATATGGACACAGCCGGCGATAGCGTACGATGGCATCGACGGTGACAGGCAGGGCCGGAACGAGGCGCTGCTTGCCGCCCTTGCCCTCGATCGTGAGGACGTCGCGCAGGGCAGTGGGGGCCTCCTTGACGCGCAGTCCGACCGCCTCGGAGATGCGCAGGCCGGAGCCGTAGAGCAGCAAGAGCACGGCCGTGTCGCGGGCGGCGACCCAATCAAGGCCGGCCTCGAAAGAGTCCTCGACAAGTGCCGCCGCTTTCTCGCGGGTCAATGGCTTGGGCACCCCTCGCGGCACCTTCGGCATGGCTACCGAGAAGACGGCGCGCGAAGCCGAGATTTCCTCCTTCTCGAGGTACCGATAGAACCCGCGGATCGCCGACATCGATCGCGCCAGGGAGCGACTTTCGATGCCGCAGCGGCGGCGGCCTGCCATGAAGCGGCGAAAGGCGCGGGTGTCGAGGGAGGCGATGTCCTGGAGACCGGGGGGTCTTCCGAGATCAGATGCCAGCCATTCCAGGAATTGGCGCATGTCGCGCCGGTATGCAGTGATCGTTTGATCGGATGCGTCGCGCTCTGCTTCGAGCCGGTCGAGCCACTCGCACACGAGCCGGGAAAGGCCTGCGGCATCGGCCGCATCATGTCGGTCGCGGTTCTCGGTCTCAGCAGTCATGTTTTGCCACTTGCCAGCGCACAGCATTCAACGCGCCGTTTCGTCAACAAATGCTTAATGCAGGGTGCATTCCAGCTCGATAGCACTGGTCCGAAATCGGGGCGTCCGCGTGCTCCTCGCTGGAATGTAAGGTGCTGAGCCCAACGTCGGGCCTGTCCGGACAAGATTGACTTACAGGCCTGCTTCGCGCCACCCTTGGCGACGATCGCGGCCGGCCCTAACGGGGACCGGCCCGAGACGCCACGTCATGATCACGCTCGAGGGAGGTTCGGAGGACACATGTCACTCAAAGGCAAGGCCTATATCGTCGGGGCCTGGGAGCATCCCACGCGCAAAGCGCCCGACATTTCGCTCATGCAGCTCCACGCAGAGTGCGCCAAGGGCGCGCTCGAGGACGCCGGCCTCTCGGTGAAGGACGTCGACGGCTATTTCTGTGCCGCCGGTGACACACCGGGCCTCGGCGGCATGTCGATGGCCGAGTACATGGGCCTCCGGCTCAAGCACTACGACAGCACGGACTCGGGCGGCTCGTCCTACAACCTGCATGTGGGGCATGCGCTACAGGCGATCGCCACCGGGCGGTGCAACGTCGCACTCGTGACGCTGGCCGGCCGACCGCGCTCGGAGGGCGTGCAGACCGGCACAGCGCCGCGCATGGGCAACGTGCATCAGGCCGACCTGCAGTTCGAGTTTCCGTATGGCCCGGCAACGGCGAACATGTATGCCATGGCTGCGCGCCGGCACATGCACCAGTTCGGCACCACATCGGAACAGCTCGCCTGGGTGAAGGTCGCGGCCTCGCACCATGCGCAGCACAACCCGCATGCGATGCTGCCGAAGGTCGTCACCGTCGAGGACGTGGTGAACTCGCCGATGGTCGCCGATCCGCTGCATCGCCTCGATTGCTGCGTGATCTCGGACGGCGGTGGCGCGCTCGTCATCACGAAGCCAGAGATCGCCAAATCGCTGAAGCGGCCGCTCGTAAAGGTGATCGGTGTCGGCGAGGCGAACAAGGCCCAGTGGGGTGGCGTCGATCTCGACCTCACATACTCGGCGGGTCGCGAGTCCGGCGCGCGCGCATTCGAGATGGCGGGCGTGAAGCCGTCCGATATCAAGTACGCCTCGATCTACGACAGCTTCACGATCACGGTCGTGATGCAGCTCGAAGACCTCGGCTTCTGCAAGAAGGGCGAGGGTGGCAAGTTCGTTTCCGACGGCAACCTGATCTCGGGCGTCGGCAAGCTGCCGTTCAACACCGACGGCGGCGGGCTGTGCTCGAACCATCCGGGCAACCGCGGCGGCATGACGAAGGTGATCGAGGCCGTTCGTCAGGCGCGTGGGGAAGCGCATCCGAAGGTGCAGGTGAAAGACCCGAGCATCGTGCTCGCGCACGGCACGGGCGGCTCGCTCGGCACGCGCCACGTCGGGTCCACGGTCATCCTCGAGCGGGAGTGAGAGAATTCCAATGAGCGAGAAAGTCTATCAGTTCGTCGGCACCACTCCCGGCACCGAGCCCTATTGGGACGCGGCCAAGGAGGGCAAGCTGATGATCAAGTCCTGCAAGGACTGCGGAAAGCCCCACCACTATCCGCGCGGCATCTGCCCGCACTGCTTCTCGACCAATCTCGAATGGAAGCAGGCAAAGGGCACGGGCGAGGTCTACACGTACTCGATCATGAACGCGGGCAAGCCGCCCTACGTGATCGCCTACGTGACGCTGGACGAGGGTGTGTCGATGATGACCAACATCGTCGACATGCCGCACGACAAAGTTAAGGTCGGCCAGAAGGTGAAGGTCGTCTTCAAGGACATGGACGACGGCCACAAGCTGCCGTGCTTCACGGCGGCTTGAGGTAACGACGACCATCACCGGCGAGAAATGCCGGTCGTGGTCCTCGCCGAAGCACTCGGTCAAGTCGCGAGCCCTCTCCTGCATCAGCAGGAGAGGGCTTTTCGTTGGGAAGCGGTGGCGGATTGCCTGCGCACCAGCGCCAAGCGTGCCGCGTCGTCCGCGCGTTCGTCACGAGGGCCTGCCGAGCCAAAACCCCCGACGGAGAGCAGACCGGCCAAATGACCTGCTGCCTACTCCTTCCGACCCTTCTCGGCATCGCGCTCCAGGCTCTCTTCATGGAGCGCCTGCATCTCCTGCCGGCGGATGATCTTCTCCAACTCGGCGAGCACTTCCTCGCGCTCCTGCTGGGCCCCGTGACGGGCCCTGATCTCCGCGCGGCAATCGTCGTAGATGCGGGCGCGCGTGGCAGCATCCGGGCGGCCCGCTGCCAACAAGCGATCGAAGACGAAGCGGATCAGGTCCATGGGCCGTCTGCCCGAATTGAGCGAGTGTCGCGCAGCATGCGGCCTCGCGATATCGCGGCCAATTCGATCACCGCGATCCGCGCGTTCACACCTTCAACGCTTCGTGCTTGGGGTTGGGCGGCAGCTCGGCGCCGTTCACGGTCATGGCGAGCATGCCGTAGTAGCCGATGCAGGTGGTCAACTGAACGTACTGGTCGGGGCCGAGCCGGGCGAGGATCGCCTGCGCCAGCGGCTCGTCGACACGGTTCTTTCGCAGGAGCTGCCGCGTGAAGTCGACGATCTCGAGGTCGTCGGGCGGAATGCCATCGGAGCGGCCGTCGCGAATGGCGTCGATGGTCGCGCGGGTGATGTTCCGATCTGCGGCGATCACGCCCTGGATGCCCCACACGTACTGCGCCTGGAAGTGGCGGCCCACAACGAGGGCGGCGAGCGTGCGGATACGCTTGTCCAGCGTCCCTTCGAAGCGCACCAGGGTTCCCAGATGCGCGACGCGCTCGGCCCACTCGGGAGCATGCATCCAGATGGAGAACGGCCCTTCCAAAGACTTCCTTGTATCGACGATCTTCTCCGCGACGCGGCGGGCGTCGCCGGTCAACTCGTCGGGGGATTTCAA
>JAWKWD010000025.1:0-42635 GCA_041397805.1 Hyphomicrobiaceae bacterium | reverse complement strand
AGACGACGGTGAGCTGCTTCATCCACACGCCCGATCCTCGCAAGACGCTGGAGGTCTCACCGGAGGAGCGCGAGGCGTTCTGGGAGAAGCTCTATGGGGAGCCGGGTTTCGGGATCTGGATGGGCAACTTCAGCGACATCCTGGTCGACGAGGGGGCGAACGCGCTGATCAGCGATTTCGTCGCGCGGAAGATCCGCGAGCGCGTGCAGGACCCCAAGGTCGCCGACAAGCTCATTCCGAAAAACCACGGCTTCGGCACGCGGCGCCTGCCGCTCGAGAGCGGCTATTACGAGGTCTACAATCAGCCGAACGTCGAACTCGTCGACATCAACGAGACGCCGATCGAGCGCATCACGCCGAAAGGCATCAAGACGTCCGACAAAGAGCGCGAATTCGACCTGATCATCTACGCGACCGGCTTCGACGGCGTCACCGGCCCCTACGACCGTATCGATATCCGCGGCCCCGGCGGACGCAGCTTAAAGGAGGACTGGAAGGGGATGCCGCGTACCTTCCTCGGCGTTCAGGCGGAAGGCTTCCCAAACCTGCTGATGATCCTCGGGCCGCACACGGCTCGCGGCAACATCCCGCGCAACATCGAGCAGATCGTCGATTGGCTGACCGATCTGATCAAGCACATCAGGGCGAATGGCATCAGCAGGATTGAACCGCGGAGCGAGGCTTGCGACCGCTGGGCGAAACATGTCGAGGATGCCGCCTCGGTGCTGCTCTCGAGCAAGATCGCATCGTGGCAGACCGGCGTGAACCGCAACGTAGCGGGCCGCCAGGTACTCCGCGTTCTCGGCTACAACGGCAGCCAGGTGAGGTACCGGCGGATCGCCGACAAGGTGGCGGCAGAGGGCTACCGTGAGTTCATTGTGTCTTAGACCGAAGCGCCGGCCCTATTCGGGCCGCGCGACCAGGCAGTCGATGCGACGGCGGCGAAGTTCGGTGCAAGCGGATGATGCCGTGCCTGCATCAAGACCGACGAAGCGTGCGCGATAGAGCGTCCGGCCACCAACCCTGACCGTCGGCGTCGCGGTATGCGCCCCATCCAGAAGCCCTGGCGACATGCGGCGGGCGGCCTCGAGTCGCTCACGCGCTTCCGCCGCTCCGGTGAACGCACCAATCTGGATTTCAGCGTGGCCGGCAGGCGCCGACCGTACAGCGTGGGGCGCCCTTTCGTCGAACGGCGAGCGCGCGGCGAGGTAGGCGGCCTGCGCCTGGAGCGTCGAGGGAGCACGGACGGCGCCTTGATCGGGCTCGATGGTCGGTCGCCAATCACCGCCATTCCCAAGGCGGCTTGCCACGCTCGTTCCCGGTGCGACTGGCGCCGCAAGCCTGATCTCGGAGCGCCACTCGGCGGCGGCGAGGTTCGTACTCCTGCTGTGAGGTTGCGCTGGCGGGGGAGCGGCGACCGTGACTGGCTCCAAGAGGCGGGGCGCAGGAGCCGAGGGTTCGCGTCGTTGGGCCCCGCCATCCCGTTCACGGGGGCTCGCGCGCGAGATGGGGTGGCTCGCAATGACGAGGCGATGGCGCGTACGCTCGGTCGAGGCCTGGTGCAAGCCGCGGCTCAGGACGACTCGCATGCGCGCATTTCGGGCGGACGCCGAGCTGCCGCCGAAAACGACTGCTATCACGTGGCGGCCGTCACGGTGGACCGAAGCCAGCAGATTGTAGCCCGAGGCGGTGGTGTAGCCCGTCTTGATGCCGTCCATGCCCGCGAAATTCAGCAGCATGGTGTTATGGTTGCGGTGATTGCGGCCGGCATAGCGGAATGAGCGCAATGAGAAGACCCGGGCCTCGGCCGGGAAGGTATCGTAAAGGCGCAAGGCAAGGGTGAGCATGTCCCGCGCGGTGGTCCTCTGATCGCGGTCGGGAAGTCCGTGCGCGTTGCGGAAGGTGGTGGCGTTCATGCCGAGCTCGCGAGCCTTGCGCGTCATCGCCTCGGCGAAGCGCTCCTCGCTGCCTGCGATGTGCTCGGCGAACGCTACCGCTACGTCGTTGGCCGACTTGGTGACCAAGGCCTTGATGGCGTCTGACACTGAGATGGTGGAGCCGGCCTCGAGGCCGAGCTTGGAGGGGGGCACCGACGCGGCTACCTGAGAGATGCGGATCGGCGTATCGACGCGGAGGCGGCCCTGGCGCAATTGCTCGAAGACGAGATAGAGCGTCATGACCTTGGTCAGCGAGGCCGGGTAGCGAGGCTCGTCGGCCGCTTCCGCGTGAAGGACGCGGCCGGTGTTGGCATCGACGGCCATGGCCGCGTAGCGGGGCGCCGCCGCGGCTGACGCGACGCAGGAAGCCGCCAAGACCCAGGTGCAGAGCAGGGAACGGATGAACAACGCCCCAAGACGCGTGCGCGCCGGACGGCTCAATACCTCCAAGGACATGGGCCGTTGCCGGCCGTCCCTTGCTAACATCATAGCCAGACACCCCCTCGCCCGATGATTCACCATGTTTTTCGGGCGCTATTGCGGCGTCGACCGGCCGAACACCAGCAGCCAGCTTCCCACAGCCTCCTTCAGGGTCGGTTAACGCTCAATGTTGCATCGCAACAATTGGCTTGATTTTTTTGTGCGCCGCAGCTAAATTCCAGGATTGCAGCGAGATGACATACGCTCCAATCCGTTGAACGGCGATGCGCCGTAGCGTCGGACTCGCGGCTGGAGCCGATATTTGGCGGCAAGGCATGCCCCGCGGTTGCGGGAGCAACAGGAGACGAGACATGGTGAAGCCCTTCGAGGATATGCAGCGCATGAACCAAGCCGGCGTCGACGCCGCCATGAAGGCGATGGGCGAGTGGGGCAAGAGCTGGCAAGCCATTGCCGCTGAAATGACCGACTACACCAAGCGGAGCTTCGAGGACGGCACTCAGACACTCGAGAAGCTGATGTCCGCCAAGTCGATGGAACAGGCGTTCGAGATCCAGTCGACCTACGCCAAACGGGCCTACGACGACTACATGCAGCAGATGTCGAAGCTCGGGACGATGTACAGCGAGCTCGCCAAGGAGGCTTATCGGCCCATGGAGCGGGCAATGCAGGGCGGCCGCTGAGGCTATAACCCGCTCGCTTCAAGTTGTTGGGCCCGGCAGCAGTGCCGGGCCTTTTTTTTGCCGGTCGGAGCGCCCACATTCGTGGTCGTGTGTGGCGTCAACGGTTCGGGGTCGATCGGCTAGTCAGCGTTTGCGAACCGGTGCATGCTCTCGGTAGTATGGTCCAGACGGAAGGGCCGGCCCTGAACGGCGGCCCGCCATCGGCGGTCTCCTGGAGACGCGGTAGGAGGCATGAGCAATGGACCGGAGCAGAAGATTGGCCCGGATAGCCAGCATGAGCAAAGGTCGAGGAGAGATCGGGACGTGTAATGCGATCGTGATGTCCGGTGGCGACAAGCGTCCCCCCGACGATGGTGGCGAGGGTAAGACCGGAATCATCACCCGGACGCGTCCAAAGACACAGCGCCCGAGCCTCTACAAGGTTCTCATCCTCAACGACGACTACACCCCGATGGAGTTCGTCGTGCATGTGCTGGAACGGTTCTTCAACAAGGGCCGCGAAGAGGCAACGCGCATCATGTTGCACGTCCATCACAAGGGCGTCGGCATCTGCGGGGTCTACACCTACGAGGTCGCCGAGACGAAGGTGACGCAGGTCATGGATTTCTCGCGCCAGCACCAGCATCCGCTGCAGTGCACCATGGAAAAGGAGTAGGTCACAGGTGCCTTCCTTCTCACAAAACCTGGAGCAGGCGCTCCACAAGGCTCTCGAGTACGCCAACGAGCGCAACCACGAATACGCCACTCTCGAGCATCTGCTCCTGGGGCTGATCGACGACCGTGACGCGGCCGCCGTCATGCGCGCGTGCAATGTCAATCTGGACGAGTTGCGCAGACGCGTGACGAACTATCTGGACACCGAGCTCGAAGGCCTGGTGCGTAAAGGCGCGGCCGACGCCCAGCCGACGACCAGCTTCCAGCGCGTCATTCATCGCGCGGTCGTACACGTGCAGTCGTCCGGGCGAGAGGAGGTGACCGGCGCCAACGTGCTGATCGCCATCTTCGCCGAGCGCGAGAGCCACGCCGCCTATTTCCTGCAGGAGCAGGAGATGACCCGCTTCGACGCGGTCCAATACGTGAGCCACGGCATCGCCAAGCGCCCCGGTGCCAGCGAGCCCAGGCCAGCCCGGGGCGTCGACGAGAGCGAGAGCGAAGGCGGGGACAAGAAGCAGGGCGATGCGCTCAGCAGCTATTGTGTGAACCTCAACAAGAAGGCGCGCGACGGCAAGATCGATCCGTTGATCGGGCGAGAGCCCGAAGTGCTCCGCACAATTCAAGTGCTCTGCCGTCGCTCGAAGAACAATCCTCTGTTCGTCGGCGACCCAGGGGTGGGCAAGACTGCGATCGCAGAGGGGCTGGCTCGCAAGATCATCCGCGGCGAGGTGCCGGAGGTACTGCGCAACGCGACGATCTTCTCGCTCGACATGGGCACGCTGCTCGCGGGCACGCGCTACCGCGGAGACTTCGAGGAGCGGCTCAAGGCCGTGATGAAGGAGATCGAGGCCTACCCGAACGCGATCCTGTTCATCGACGAGATTCACACCGTGATCGGCGCAGGTGCGACCTCCGGTGGCGCCATGGACGCCTCGAATCTGCTCAAGCCGGCTCTGCAGGCTGGGACGGTGCGGTGCATCGGCTCCACCACCTACAAGGAGTACCGCCAGCACTTCGAGAAGGATCGCGCGCTCGTGCGTCGGTTCCAGAAGATCGACGTCAAGGAACCGACCGTCGACGACACCATCGAGATCATGAAGGGCCTGAAGCCCTACTTCGAGGAGTTTCACAAGCTCAAATACACGAACCAGGCGATCAAGGCCGCGGTGGAGCTTTCCGCGAAGTACATCCACGACCGCAAGCTGCCGGATAAGGCGATCGACGTGATCGACGAGACCGGTGCCTCGCAAATGCTTCTGCCGGAGGGCAAGCGGAAGAAGAAGATCACCGTGAAGGAGGTCGAGGAGACGGTTGCCACGATGGCGCGGATCCCGCCGAAGACGGTGTCCAAATCCGACGCCGAGGTGATGTCGAACCTCGAGAAAGACCTGAAGCGGCTGGTGTTCGGTCAGAACAAGGCGATCGAGGCTTTGGCCTCGGCGATCAAGCTTTCGCGCGCGGGCCTCAGGGAACCGGAAAAGCCCATCGGGTGCTACTTGTTCTCGGGCCCGACGGGCGTCGGCAAGACCGAAGTCGCGAAGCAGCTTGCGGCATTGATGGGCATCGAGCTCCTGCGCTTCGACATGTCGGAGTACATGGAGAAGCATACCGTCTCGCGGCTGATCGGTGCGCCTCCCGGCTACGTCGGGTTCGACCAGGGTGGTCTGCTGACCGACGGTATCGACCAGCACCCGCACTCGGTTCTGCTGCTCGACGAGATCGAGAAGGCTCATCCGGACCTGTTCAACATCCTGTTGCAGGTCATGGATCACGGCAAGCTGACCGACCACAACGGCAAGTCGGTCGATTTCCGCAACGTCATCCTTATCATGACGACCAACGCGGGCGCTTCGGACCTCGCCAAGGCGGCTATCGGTTTCAACCGATCGAAGCGCGAGGGCGACGACGAGGAGGCAGTCAACCGGCTGTTCACGCCGGAGTTCCGCAACCGGCTCGATGCCGTGGTGCCATTCTCGGCGCTGCCGCCCGAGGTCATCACCAAGGTGGTGGAGAAGTTCGTCTTCCAGCTCGAGGCGCAGCTCGCGGACCGCGGCGTTACCATCGAGCTCGGCGAGGATGCCACCAAGTGGCTGGCCGAGAAGGGCTACGACGCCAAGTTCGGCGCGCGCCCGCTTGCCCGCGTCATCCAGGAGCACATCAAGAAGCCGCTCGCCGAGCAGCTCTTGTTCGGCAGCCTGATCAACGGCGGCACGGTGCGCATCAAAGTCGAGGGCGAAGGCGAGGAGAAGCGGATCGGCTTCGAGTACTTCCCGGCCGAGCCCGGCAAGAAGCCGCGGGCCCAGGTCGAGGAAGACCAAGAGGACGACGACGCCGACGATCAGCCGGACGTGGGTGAAGCGCTTGTCGGTGCCGGTCCGAAGAAGGCGTTGCCGAGCCCGAAGGGCGAAGGGGGGCGCCCGGGCGGGGCGGTGCCGTCCATTCCGAGGCGCAAGAAGGACGAATAAGGCGACGCGGCCCAGCCGTGAGTTGCACCCGCGCCATCCCGGTGGCGCGGGTTTTGCTTGAGCGGCTCCGCGCGGCAATTGCGGCGTCTTCGCGAGGAACCATGCGGCTGCAGATTTTCTCCGACGTTCACGTCGACTTCGCGCCCGGGTTCGTGCCGCGGTTGGCGGACGACGTCGATGCCGTCGTGATCGCCGGCGACATCTGCGAGGGGATCGAGAACGGCATGCGCTGGCTGCGTGCACACCTCGGCCACCAAGTTCCGATCGTGCTGGTCGCGGGCAACCACGAGTATTTCGCCCGCATCCGAGCCGAGGAGCGCCTAAAGGGTGCTCGCGCGGCGGGTGCGCACGGCATCACATATCTCGACGATACGACGGCGACGATCGGGCCGGTCCGCTTCGTCGGGTCGACCCTATGGGCAGACTACGCGATCTACGGGGCCAGCCGTCGCGGCGAGATGATCGAGGTCGCGCGGCGGAAGATGATGGATCATCGGCGCATCCTCGAGGCGCCTGGCCGCTTCATCACGCCAGAGGAATGCCTCGCTCTACACGGGGAAGCCCGCGACTTTCTGGAGGCAACGCTCGCCTCACCCCATGACGGCCCGACTGTGGTCGTCACCCACAACGGCCCACATCCACTTAGTCTCGTCGACAAGTTCCGAGAGAACCTTTCGTCCGCCGCGTTCATTTCGGACCTATCGGCGATGATCGACAGGCATCAGCCAGCGCTCTGGGTGCACGGCCACACCCACGTCAGCCTCGACTATCGCGTTGGAAAGACTCGCATCGTGTGCAATCCACACGGCTACGGCGACGAAAACCCCGGCTTCGATGCGGGGCTCATCGTGGAGGTCTAGCAGCGGCCGCGTCTCGGCGACAAGTCGACGGCGATGACGCGTTCCGGATCGAGCGTGAGGAGCGAGAGGGCATTGCCGCCGGCGGAGCAGATAGACACAAACGTGCGTCCCGGCGCGCCCTGCAACGCATGCACGAGCACGTCGGCGTCTTCCCGAAGCTGCGCGTAGCGAATGCGGTCGATCGCGACCTTTCCGGCGATCCGTGCCGTCATGTCAGCTTCCTGACGATGCCGGTCGCGTCATCGACCTCGATCGGGTCGCCGGTGGCAATGGCCGACATGCTCGCGACCCTCGCGCAAGGTCTCCCGCTCGGCGAGCCAATGGACGAGAGACCGTGGGTTGCGCGCGTTCGTCTCTTGGGGTCAGGCGGCCAGCGCCGCCTTCAGCTTTGCTGCAGCGGCCGCGAGCACGTCGGGCTTTTCCATGGTGCCAGTATGGGGACCGAGGCGAACGCCGTCCCAGCGAGGCAGCACATGGTAATGGAGGTGAAATATCACCTGCCCCCCGGCGGGCTCGTTGAACTGCTGGACCGTGATTCCGTCGGCCTTGAATGCGGCGAGCTGGGCGCGCGCGATACGCTGCACCGTTACGAGGCAGGAGGTGAGTTGCGAAGGAGTTGCATCGAGCACATTGCGCGCAGGTGTCTTCGGAATGACGAGGGTATGGCCTTCGCAGCGCGGCATGATGTCCATGAACGCCAGCGTATCAGAATCCTCGTAGACCGTGTGGGCGGGCAACTCGCCACGTAGGATTCGCGCGAAGATGTTGGTGTCGTCATAGCTCATGGTCGGGCGCTCCTGTTGGCCTTCGCTCGCGGGCTTTAAAGGAGTCCAGCCAAGAGGCGTCAAGGCGGTCCGGCCTTAAGGGCCTAGAAAGGATGCACGACTACTTTCGGGACCATGTGCCCAGCGCTTCCAGATCCTGCCAACGACGATTTCCGCTCATCCCGCGCCGACGCGGTCGCGCGCTACTTCGCGACACGCGGCCTGCGGCGCGGATTGACGACGGCTGCCTCATGCGTTGCAGCTGCCGTCCTCGCCTTCACCCTCTTGAACGGCGTGGAGACGAACCAGCGGGTGCCCGACGCCACATTCTCATTCCGCGTTTGAGCTCCTCCCTGGTCACGGGGACCCGGCGGCACGGCTAGAGGCTAGCTGGCCGGCTTCTCGCAGTTGACGATCCATGCCACGCCAAAACGGTCCTCCAGCATGCCGAAGCGATCGGCGAAGAAGGTCTCCGTCAACGGCACGCTCACGCTCCCGCCTCGCGAAAGCTCCGCAAAGACGCGCTCGGCCTCGCCCGGCGTGTCCACGTTCACGGCGACGCTGAAGCCCTGAGGTTTCCTGAACCTGCCTTCGGGCGTGTCGGACCCCATTAGAAAGCGACTGCCGACCAGGATGCGCGCGTGCATGATGCGGTTCTCCGTACCGGCCGACACCGGCTGGCCTGTGGGCGCATCGGCGTACTTGAGCATCATGACGATCCGACCTTTGAGCACCTTCTCGTAGACCTTGAAGGCCTCCTCGCACCGGCCATCGAAATAGAGGTAGGTGTTGATATCCATGGCTTTCCCAATCACAAGATTGCAAGCGCCTCACGCGCGGGCCGAGATCGCGTTCTTGCATCGGAGGACGCCTTGGCATTGAGGCGCGAGAATGACACGATCGCGCGGTCGGTCACGGCAGGGCCTGCCGGCAGTCGGAGAGGACAGTCATGCACATCGGAATTGCAGGCGTCGGCAAGATGGGAGCAGCGATCGCCCTGCGCCTGATGGAAGTGGGCCACCGGGTGACGGTATGGAACCGGACGGAAAAGCGGACCGCGCCGCTCGCGGATGCAGGGGCGAGCGTTGCTCCGACGCCCGCCGCTCTCGCGAGCGAGGTCGAGACGATCATCACGATCCTCGGCAGCGTCGCCGCCTATGCCGATGTCTACGATGGTCCGGCGGGGCTGTTGTCCGGACCGCTCGACGGCAAGCTCGTGATCGACATGACGACCGTCCTGCCCGCCGACGTGAAAGCTCTGGCAGAGAAGGTTCGCGCCAAGAACGGGGCCTTTGTCGAATGTCCCGTCGGTGGGACCACGGGTCCCGCGCGACAAGGCAAGCTCCTGGGGCTCGCCGGAGGCGAGCTTGGCGACCTGGAACGCGCCAAGCCCGTTCTCGAGAAGTTGTGCCGCCGTCTGGAGATGCTCGGGCCCGTCGGTTCGGGCGCGGCCATGAAGCTCGCCGTTAACCTGCCCCTGATGGTCGCTTATCAGGCGCTCGGCGAGGCCGTCATTCTGGCCCGCAGCGTGGGCCTCTCCAAGGAGGCGCTGATGGAGCTGTTGTCTGACACGTCAGGTGCTCCGACGGTTCTGAAGAACCGACATCCTGCCATTGCGAAGACGCTCTCGGGCGAGGATCCGGGGGCGGTCAACTTCGACGTCGATCTGATCTGCAAAGACTTGCGCACCATGGTCGCGGAGGCGGCTGCGCGAGGGGCGACGCTGCCCGTGGCCTCGGCGGCGCTTGCGACATTCGAGCAGGCCCAGGCGGAAGGCTGGGGGGCGCGGGACGGCGTCTGGCTGCCAGCCTATTGGCCGATGAAACAAAGCGGATGAGCCGAACCTGCAGGCACCATGCGGCGGCAGTCAGCGCCCTCGTGCGAGGGCAAAGAGGCCACCGAGGACCTTGAACAAGCAAAACAACAACAACTCGACGCTGGCGGTCAGCAGCAGAAGGAACAGCGAACGCTGGCCGAGATCATCCGTGATTGCGCCACGGACCTTGAACTTCACGTCGTCGGGCAAATAGGTCTCGACGAGCGCATAGAGTGCGTTGGTGACGGGCAGAAGCTTCGAATAGAACCAGCCGAGCCACTCCAACCGGAAGGCGTGCAGATAGGCGTAAATGATCCAGACGATCACGATCGTCAGGAACAACAGCACGATTTTCGATACGAGCTGCGCCAGGAACGACGGCTTGCGGTACGTGAAGGCCAATTCTGCCATGGGCTCCCCCTTTCGAAGGAGCACGGCATCCGTTTCCGCCCCCTCCCCTCGTCCCGCGCTTGCCATGCGAGTGTGACAAAGGCGGGGCAGATCCTCGTTGGCGGCTCGCTCTACGCGGACCGCTCATAAACGATAATCGGACGCATGCCCTCCGAGATACGGCCGAGCTCGGCGAATCCGCAGCGCTGCATGAGACGGCACGCGCGCGCATTCGCCTGGTCGACGGCACCGAGGACGGCGAAGGTCACGCCATCCGCCAGGCCATCTTCGACAACGCGAGCGACGGCCTCGCTAGCGAGGCCCTTGCCCCAATGACCCGGATGCAAAGCGATGATCAGCTCGATGCTGCGCCAGCCGATCGCCCTGAGGGCCAGCGTGGCCGTCGATGGTGGGCGGAGCCCGACCAGACCGACCGGACCGTCCTCGTCGGTGCAAATCTGCCAGTAGCGGGTGACCGAGGACGAATCCAGGCTCTCGGCGATCGAGGCCGCCACGGTCTCGCGCGGCATCAAGACGTCGTCGCAGAGGTAGCAACGCACCTCAGGGGTCCACAGGAGCGCGCAAATGGCATCCAAGTCGCCGGTCTTAACAGGTGCCAGCTGCAGATGCCCCCCTCGAATCGCGCCGGTCATGACCTGCCGTCCGTCGTGCTTCGGGTGCGTCCTACCGCTCAAACTTCTTGAACTTGATGCGGTGCGGCTCCACAGCCTCCTCGCCGAGACGACGCTTCTTGTCCTCCTCGTAGTCGGCGAAGTTGCCCTCGAACCACTCGACATGGCTGTCGCCTTCGAAGGCGAGGATGTGGGTCGCCAACCGGTCCAGGAAGAAGCGATCGTGGCTGATGACCACGGCGCAACCAGGGAAGTCCTCGAGCGCGGACTCAAGTGCCGACAGCGTCTCGGTGTCGAGGTCGTTGGTCGGCTCGTCGAGCAGAAGCAGATTGCCGCCTTCCTTCAGCATCTTGGCAAGATGCACGCGGTTCCTTTCGCCGCCGGAAAGCAGACCGACCTTCTTCTGCTGGTCAGGCCCCTTGAAGTTGAACCAACCGCAGTAGGCGCGGCTGTTCACCTCCTTCTTGTCGCCGAGCTTCATCATGTCGAGGCCGCCCGAGATCTCCTCCCAGACGGTCTTCTTGTCGTCCAGATGGGCGCGGGACTGATCGACATAGGAGAGCTTGACGCTATCGCCGAGGCGAATGTTGCCTTTGTCGGGCTTCTCCTGGCCGGTGAGCATCTTGAACAGAGTCGTCTTGCCAGCACCGTTGGGGCCGATGACGCCAACGATCCCGCCGGGGGGCAATTTGAATGAGAGATCGTCGATGAGCAGGCGGTCGCCGAAGGCTTTCGAGAGGCCTTCGGCCTCGATGACTACGCCACCGAGGCGCGGGCCCGGCGCGATCTGGATCTGGGCCTTACCGACCTGATCCCGGGCCGCCTCGTCGGCGAGCTTCTCATAGGCCGAGATACGAGCCTTGGACTTCGCTTGCCGGGCCTTGGGCGAGGAACGGATCCACTCGAGCTCGCGCGATAGGTAGCGAGATTTCGATTCTTCCTGGGCCTTCTCGGTCGCCTCGCGCTTGGCCTTCTGCTCGAGCCACGACGAATAGTTGCCCTTCCATGGCACACCCTGGCCGCGGTCGAGCTCGAGCGTCCACTCGGTGATGTTGTCGAGGAAGTAGCGATCGTGTGTGACCAGGATCACGCAGCCTGGATAGTTCTTCAGGTAGTTCTCGAGCCAAGCCACCGACTCCGCGTCGAGGTGGTTGGTCGGCTCGTCCAGGAGGAGGATGTCGGGTTTCGAAAGCAGCAGGCGCGTGAGCGCAACGCGACGCTTCTCGCCGCCGGAGAGCTTGGTCACGTCGGCGTCGCCCGGCGGGCAGCGGAGCGCATCCAGCGCCTGCTCGACCTGGGTGTCGAGGTCCCACAAACCCTCGGTGTCGATCTCGTCCTGGAGCTGCGCCATCTCATCGGCGGTTTCGTCCGAGTAGTTGGCCGCGATCTCGTTGTACCGGTCGATCTTGGCCTTCTTCTCGGCGACGCCTTCCATCGCATTGCCAAGCACATCCTTTTCGGGGTCGAGCTCGGGCTCCTGAGGGAGGTAGCCGACCTTGATGCCGTCGGCCGGCCAGGCCTCTCCGACGTAGTCGTCGATCTGGCCAGCCATGATTTTCAGCAGCGTCGATTTGCCAGCGCCGTTGAGACCCACGACGCCGATCTTGGCGCCCGGATAAAACGACAGGTTGATGTCCTTCAACACCTGCTTGCCGCCGGGGTAGGTCTTCGACAGCTTGTGCATGTGATAGACGAATTGCGGGTTCGCCATGGGGCGCACTCCTTGGAATTGCCATCCGTTCGGGAATTGCGAGCCTTCTAGCCGATACCCGAGGCGGGCTCAATCGGTGCTTCCGTTTCGCTCGCATTCGTTCTCGAAGTTTCTCGCCTCCTTCCTGTCGGTCTGCCGTGGAGAACATGATGACCGCCTCACGAACGCCGGAGTCCAAGCATCACCGCGAGCTGGCAAAGTGCGCCATTTCAGGCCGGCAATTGCCACGCAGGGAGCTGATCGGGCTCGACTCGGTGCGACCCTTGCTGGCGGACCGCATGCGCAACGATCATCCAGGGCTCGGCCCGGATGACCTGGTGGCCCTGGATGAGGTGGCGAGATACCGGGCTCGCTACGTGGAAGAGCTTTTGACCCAGGAGATGGGCGAGTTATCGGATCTCGAGCGGAAGGTGGCCGAGAGCCTCGCGACCAATGCGATGCTTGCCGAGAACATCGAGGACACCTACGCCGGAAAGCGGACGTTCGGGGAGGCCGTCTCGGACCAGCTCGCCTCGTTCGGGGGAAGCTGGACCTTCATCCTGGCGTTCGGCGCGGTGCTCGGGGCCTGGATCGTGCTCAATCTCAGCCAGGGGACGGGCGCCTTCGACCCCTACCCGTTCATCCTCTTGAACCTTGTCCTCTCGTGTCTCGCCGCGATCCAGGCGCCCGTCATCATGATGAGCCAGAAGCGGCAGGAGGAGAAAGACCGGCTACGCTCGCGGAACGACTATCAGGTGAACCTCAAGGCCGAGCTGGAGATCCGCAATCTGCACGAGAAGATCGACCATCTTTTGAGCCGCCAGTGGCAACGCCTGATGGACATCCAGCAGCTGCAGCTCGACATCCTGCAGGAGCGGCGGCGGTGAAGCGGCGATGAACCCTGTTGGCCAAGTGCAATTGGCGCGTCCACCGTAAATGGTGAGGGTCAGTCACGATGAGGCACTCCGCCGACTTGTTTCTTCGCATTCTTCCGCCTCCAAGCTGATACGATCGGCTAGCGGCGAACACAGGGGCCGCGACACGCGTTGCCCATGTAGTTGCAGCTCGAACGCCAGAAATGGCAGCGGAGGCGCCATGTCTTCTCCCCACTTCATCTACTTCGCCGATCCGATGTGCTCGTGGTGCTACGGTTTCTCACCTGTGATGGAGCAGATCGCCGGGCATTTCGATGGTCGCCTTCCCGTTCGTCTCGTGATGGGCGGCCTCAGGGCCGGCAACAAGCAGCCGATGCGCGAGAAGGACCGCGAGTACATCCGCGGGGCCTGGAAAGCGGTGAACGAGGCGTCGGGCCAGCCGTTCGACGAGGGATTCTTCGAGCGGGAGAGTTTTACCTACGACACCGAGCCCGCCTGCCGGGCCGTGGTTGCGATGCGCCGCCTCGCGCCGGACCAGGCACTCGCGTTCAACCGGCGCGTCTCGTCGGCATTCTATGCCCACAACCGTGACGTGACCGACGACGAGGTGCTTGCTGACATCGGCGCCGAGGCGGGTCAGGACCGCACGAAGTTCCTCGCCGAGTTGCAGAGCGAGGACTGCCGCAACGAGACGTTCGGTGACTTCCTCATCGCCAAGCAGTCCGGCGTCGAAGGCTTTCCCCTGCTTGCTGCCGGCACACAGGAAAGCGGCTACGCGCTCGTAACACAGGGCTTCCGGCCCATCGATGGCCTCGTCGAGGCGATCGAGGACTGGCTCGCCAAAGGCGCGCCTGTCACGCAGCCGGAAGCCTGAAACCGGTAGCTCCGGAGGCTTCCTGCGACGGCCGATCGTCCGCATCTGGACGTTGATCAGTCTCCACAAGGCGCCTCTGAACGCGTATGTTGCCGAGCGCGGGCTTGCCCGATGAACCGCATTTGCGGCTAAGCCATGGACCCATCGAGGCGAGCCCGAAATGAGCGAGGAGCATCCGCTGGAGAGCCGGTACAGGGTGGCGCTCGAGTCCGCACAGATCGGCATCTGGACGTGGAGCCAAGCGAGCCGTCTGATCGTCTTGGATGACCAAGCCTGCGCCATGCTCGGGCTCAATGCAGACGTGCACCTCGATCTCGGTCATTGGGAAGCGACGGCTCATCCCGAGGACCGGGATCGCGTGCGCGCCGCAGTCGCAGGAGCGCTCGACGCAGGCGGATCAGGCACCCTGATGCTCGAGGCGCGCTTCAACAGGCCGTCGGACCAGCGTGAGACGTGGCTGGCGGTCTTCGGGCGAACGGAATTCGAGGACGGCGCAGCCGTTCGGATCTGCGGCGCATTGCGCGATGTGACCGCACAGCACAATCTCAGGCTGCAGTCGGGATGGCTCGAAGCGCGGCTGGCCGGGATCGTCTCGATCGCCGCGGATGCCATCATCTCACTCGACAACGAGCAACGCATCACTCTGTTCAACGAGGGTGCGGAACGCGTGTTCGAGTACCGCAGCGAGGAGGTCATGGGGCAACCGCTCGACATTCTCATTCCCGAGCGGTTCCGCAGCGCCCACGGGGAGCACATTCGCCGGTTCGGAGCGACGCGCAACATCTCGCGCTCGATGGGCGAACGACAAGAGATCTTCGCAAAGCGAAAATCGGGGGAAGAATTCCCAGCAGAAGCCTCGATCTCGCACCTCGAAATCGATGGCGAGCGAATTTTCACCGTAGTCCTGCGCGACGTCTCGGAACGCAAGCGCACTCTCGACTTGCTCGCATCGAGCCGCAGCGAGCTCGAGGCGCGCGTGGCGGAGCGAACGGCCGAGCTGCAGGCCGAGATGAAGCGCCGCGAGGAGACCCAGGCGCAGCTGGTCCGCACGCAACGCATGGAGGCGTTCGGCCAGCTTACCGGCGGCATCGCGCATGATTTCAACAACCTCCTGACAGTGATCACCGGCAATCTCGAGCTGATCGAGATGCGGCTCGAGGACGAGAAGCTCTCAGTGCTGCTCAAGCGCGCTCAGGACGCTGCCGAGATGGGCGCCCGGCTCACCTCGCGCCTGCTGACGTTTGCCAGGAGACGGCAATTCTCCCCTGCACCTCTCAATCTCAACGAGCAGGTGATGGGTATGGTCGACCTCTTGCGTCGCGCACTCGGTGAGGACATCGACCTCAATGCCCGCCTCGCCCCCCGCCTGTGGACGGTGCGGGCGGATCCGAGCGAGGTCGAGAATGCAGTGCTGAACCTGGCGATCAACGCCCGGGATGCGATGCCACGCGGCGGACGCCTCGTCATCGAGACGGCGAACGTCACGGCCGAGGACAGTCAGATCGGGACGATCGATCAGCTGAAAGCCGGCGATTATGTGCGCCTGTCGGTGTCGGATACCGGCTGCGGGATGGAGCCCGAGGTGCTCGCACACGCTTTCGAGCCATTCTTCACGACGAAACAGCCCGGTCGCGGAACCGGGCTTGGTCTCAGCACGATCTACGGCTTCGTCCGCCAGAGCGGGGGGACGGCGACGATCTACTCGGAGCCGAACGTCGGAACGACGGTCACGCTCTATCTGCCAAGGGTCGACGAAGGTGTAACGGAAGCCATCGCGCCCTACGAGGAGGCAGTGCCGCCCGCCAAGGGCGAGAGCGTGCTGCTCGTCGAGGACAATCTAGAAGTGCGCGAGGTCACACGGAGTCGGCTGGAGGCCCTCGGGTACATCGTGATCGAAGCCGAGAACGGGCCGGTGGCCCTCGCAAAGCTCGATGCGGGAGCGAAGGTCGATCTCGTGTTCAGCGACATGGTCATGTCGGGCGGCCTAACGGGCTACGACGTGGCAAGGGAAGTGCGCCAGCGCTGGCCAGCGACACGGCTGCTCCTCACCTCAGGGTATCCGGACGACATCCTGCGCAAGCAGAACGGCGAGCTGCACGACCTCAGGATCCTGCGCAAACCCTATAGCCGGCGAGAACTGGGAATCGCGCTCCGTGACGTTCTCGATGGCTGAGCGGTGCCGCGAAAGTGTACGCTTCTCGCAGCGTGCACTTTCGCGATCATCCTCGTTCCAGGGACGCGCCGCGTCAGCCCAAGAGCTGGCCGCCGTCGACCATCAGCGTCTGCCCGGTCACCCAGCTAGCGAGGTCGCTGGCGAGGAACGCGGCGACGGAAGCGATCTCCTCGGGGTGGCCCATGCGCCCCCAGGGGATCGACTTCAGCGTCGCGTTGTAGAGAGGCGGGTTCTGCGTCTTGCGCTGATCCCACACGCCACCGGGAAACTCGATCGAGCCAGGCGCTATCGCATTGACCCGGATCTTCTTCGGCGCGAGAGCAAGCGCCTGGCTCGCGGTGTAGTTATTGATCGCGGCCTTGACGGCTGCATAGGGAGCGCTTCGGGTCGAGGCTGCGAAGCCCGAAATGGACGAAATGTTGATGATCGCGCCGCCGCCCGCCTTCTCCATGAAGGGAATGGCGACGTGGGACGCGCGGACGGTGGCCATGACGTCGATGTTGAGGCCGGCGGCCCAGCCCTCCTCGTCGTCAGTGTGTCCGAAGCCGGACGCATTGTTCACCAGGATGTCGATGCCACCCAGTGCCTCGCCCGCCCCCTTGACGAAGGCCTTGACCTGATCGCCGACCGAGAGATCGCAGACGCCCGCATGGACCTTGCCACCGTGCTTGGCGAGAGCGGCGGCTGCCTCATCGAGCCCACCCTTGCCGCGTGCACAGATTGCCACGGCCGCGCCGTCCCGGGCGAAGACCTCTGCGATCGAGCGGCCGATGCCGCGGCTGCCACCACAGATGACAACGCGCTTCCCCTTGAAATCGAACTGCATGGAGGTCTCCCTGGGATGGATGGTGTTTGGGCGAAAGGCGCGCAGGTTTGCATTCCGCGATCCCTGCGGCAATCTCGATGTAGCGCCCAGACACCGGACTCAAGAGCTTGTTAGGCGGGGCATGGGAAGGTGGGCGAATCAAACCCATCCAATCTATGCGGTGGTTCGCGTGACTTGCGGGAACGTCAGGGTATCGATCAGGGCTTGGTATCGGCTCCGCATGGCGCTGCTGGCGCTGGCAACGGTCGGCTGCCTGATGGGGCCGGTTGGCGCCATCGCATGCCCCTCGCCGCCACCGCCCGTGCGTGATCTCGCTCCGCCCCGCTTCTACGGGGACGCCAAGGGTAGCACGGTCGACCCGGAACTCGCTCGCGCCCACCGGGAAGCAGTGGCTCCGCTCAAGGCCTTCCTCGGCCGCGTCGTCTCCGACACCGACAAGGCATTGCGCCGGAGAAGCGCTGCTGCGGCTGCCTGCCCGCTCGCCTGGATCGAGGCCTGGGCCAAGGCGGGTGCCTGGCTCGGCAACATGGGCTCGAAACAGGCTGAATACCAACGCAAGTGGGATCTTGCAGGGGTCGCGCTGGCCTATCTGAAGCTACGCTCGTTCGCGCTGCCGTCGCAAAGGGCCGTGATCGAGCCGTGGCTGGGACGCATCGCCGAGAAAGCCAAGGCGTTCCAACTGGCATCGGAGCGCAAGCGGAACAACCACCTCTACTGGCTCGGGCTCAGCCTCGCGGCGACCGCGCTTGCGACGGATACCCCGCGATACTGGGATGATGCGCGGCAAATCATGTCCGAAGCGCTCGGCCATATTGGACCAGACGGGACGCTGCCGCTCGAGCTCGAGCGCGGACAGCGGGCGCTGCATTACCACGCGTTCGCCACCACCGCTCTCGTTGCCATGGCTGAGCTCGCCGCACTCAAGGGCGAGGACTGGTACGGCCTCGCTGGCGGGTCGCTGCATCGGCTCGTGGCACGCACCGCTTCGGGCCTCGCAGCCCCGCATACCTTCGATGCGCTCGCCAGGGCCCCTCAAGATCACTCGACGACTTCCGGTGCCGGGTGGCTTTGGCTTTATCAAGCCCGGTTCCCCGGGCGCCTGTCGGGTCCCTTGCCGGACGTTCCCGAAAAGCACCGCTGGCTTGGGGGCGACGTGAAGCTGCTGCCGCGCCGGGTCGAATAGCTTCGCATCACGATCCGACTGAGGCGTGTCTGGGCACATCCCAAGCGACCGCACAATTCTCAGGCACAGAAATCGCACACGTACGCGTATCTGCCTATTTTATAGGCACTTTATGTTGCGCCCATTCGGCATCCCTCTTTTTTCTATACTATTTTCAATCTCTTACCTTTTCTCACCAAACTGGCACAGGTCTTGACTCTCTTCTTCAGCCTGCTCGACGGCGGGCGGGGGCACGTGCGTCGCGCCCCTCGGGGGTCACAGGCGGCGAGAGAGGTCACGTCATGAAGTTGATCACGGCGATCATAAAGCCCTTCAAGCTCGAGGAGGTCCGGGCGGCGCTCACCGAACTCGGCCTGCAAGGCATGACGGTCACTGAGGTGAAGGGCTACGGGCGACAAAAGGGGCACACGGAGATTTATCGCGGAGCCGAGTACGCGGTGAACTTCCTCCCAAAGATCAAGATCGAGGTCGTTGTTGCGGACACCGAGGCCGACAAGGCGACCGATACGATCGCGGCTGCCGCAAAGACCGGACAGATCGGCGACGGAAAGATCTTCGTTTCGACCATTGAGCACACCGTGCGAATCCGGACCGGCGAAACAGACGACAACGCTCTGTAATCACATGATTTTTCCGATTCACCTGACGAGAGATGGGGAAGAAAGAAAGATGTCGAGAGCTTTGACGCGACTCGGGGCGCCGGCCGTGGGAGCCCTGCTTACGCTGGCGGCCTTCGCGCTTCCGGCCTATGCGGCGGGCCCGGTCCCGGCGAAAGGCGACACCGCCTTCATGTTCACATCGACGGTGCTCGTCCTTCTAATGACGATCCCGGGCCTGGCCCTGTTCTATGGTGGCCTGGTCCGCTCGAAGAACATGCTGTCCGTCTTGATGCAGGTGTTCGCCATCACCTGCCTCATGGCGATCATCTGGGTTGTCTACGGATACAGCCTTGCGTTCACGGGCGGGGGGTCGCTCAACAAGTTCGTCGGCGGCCTCGACAAGGCGTTCCTGAGGGGCGTCACGGCGGAATCGACAGCCGCTACATTCTCGAACGGCGTGGTCATCCCCGAATACCTCTATATCGCCTTCCAGATGACATTCGCGTGCATCACGCCGGCCCTCATCGTCGGCGCATTCGCCGAACGGGTAAAATTCGGCGCGCTGATGCTGTTCATCGTCCTATGGGCGACGTTCATCTACTTCCCGATGGCGCACATGGTCTGGTACTGGGCGGGCCCCGATGCGATCGGCGATGCGGCGAAGAAGGTCGCCAGCGCCACGGGTGACGCGAAGGCTGCGGCCGAGGCGGCACTCGCGGCCGTGCAGGCTGACGCCGGCATGCTCTTCCAGTGGGGCGCGCTCGACTTCGCCGGCGGCACCGTCGTCCACATCAATGCCGGCATCGCGGGCCTGGTCGGTGCCATCGTCATCGGCCGCCGCGTCGGGTTCCGCCGCGAGCAGATGGCTCCGCACTCGCTGACCATGACGATGATCGGCGCCGCATTGCTCTGGGTCGGCTGGTTCGGCTTCAATGCCGGCTCCAACCTCGAAGCGAACGGCACGGCCGCGCTGGCCATGATGAACACGTTCGTCGCAACGGCGGGCGCGGCACTGTCGTGGATGCTGGCGGAGTGGCTCGAGAAGGGCAAGCCGTCGCTGCTGGGTCTGCTCTCGGGCGCGGTTGCGGGCCTGGTCGCGGTGACGCCGGCCTCCGGCTTCGGCGGGCCCATGGGCTCGATCGTGCTCGGTCTTGTTGCTGGCGTGGTCTGCTTCATCGCCTGCACCAGCGTGAAGAACGCGCTCGGTTACGACGATAGCCTGGACGTCTTCGGAGTCCATGGAGTCGGCGGCATCATCGGCGCAATCGGCACGGCCATCGTGGCAGCGCCCTCGCTCGGCGGCGCCGGCACGCTCGACTACGCGGCAAAGCCCGGAGAAGCCGTGGCTGCTGCCTATGACATGATGGGTCAGCTGGTGACGCAGTCGAAGGCGGTCGTCGTGACGCTCATTCTGTCGGGCGTGGGCTCCTTCATCCTGTTCAAGGTCGTCGATGCAATCGTAGGGCTCAGGCCCGAAGAGCAGGCCGAGCGCGAGGGCCTCGACCTCACGCAGCACGGCGAGCGGGCCTACAACACCTGATCGCCTGGCTCGGCAATCAGTCACCGCGGCCCCAAAGGTCTCCCGGGGTCGCCGACGGGGCGACGGTCCAGCCGACCTCGCCCCGTCACGCTTTCCGAGATGGTGACGCAGGAGCGGCACGACAGGCGGGCCGACAAAGCACCCAATCGAGCCTTTGTCCTTTGGAACCCGTCCTTCAGTCGCTCCGCTCAAAAGCTGAACGAAGCGTAAGAGTGGCGCTCAGGAAGTTGGCTAGGTCGGCTTACGCATTTGCGGCTGGCGCGACATAGAGCCTTGATCGCCTGGCCACCCGTCCGAGCAACAGATGCAGGTCCCGGGGAGCCAGCGCGATGCAGCCTTCCGTCGGCGCGTATCCCGGTCGAGCCGCATGGACGAAAATTGCGCTGCCCAAGCCCCTCACACGCGGCCTGCGGTTGTGATCGAGAACGACGAAGACGTCGTAAAGGTGATCTTCACGCCAGAGGCGCTCAGCGCTCGCGGGGTAGGGCAGTCTTACCGGGCGATTGTAATTCCTGTCCGCCGGGGCGTCACACCAGCCCTGGTCCGGTCGGATGACCCGAACGGGTAAGCAGCAGCTCGGACGCCGCCCCCGATCAGGCCGCCAGCGCACTTCAACGAACGACCAGATCCCCGCCGGCGTCGCACCGTCCCCCTCGCGCTTTCTCACTCCGATCCCCGACCGGCCGACGGCGCATCGCAGTCGGAGCGGACCATATTCCAAGTGCCCTGTCGGAGTGGATCGAGAGAGGGTTCGCAATCGTAGCCTCGGCATGCTCCACCTGTCCGAAATGGCATCGCCTGAAGTTGCCTCTGCAATCGCGATACACGAGATGATCGCTGTCTTGTGCGCAAGACTGTTTCAATGCGTAAGCCGATGCTACTATCACGAGAAGTCGCGACGTCACGGGAGCCCCCCCAATGAGCACGGCCCGAACCATTCTTCTCGTGGATGACGACGAAGAGCTGCGCGAAAGCCTGAAAGACCAGCTCGCCCTCCACGACGAGTTCGACATCCTGACGGCGGCCAACGCAGGCCAAGGTATTGACCTGGCCAAGAAGGAGCGGCTCGACCTCATCATTCTTGACGTTGGTCTGCCCGACATGGACGGACGAGAAGCCTGCAAAATCATGCGTAAGGCGGGCTTCAAGAGCCCGATCATCATGCTGACGGGGAATGCGGCGGACTCGGACGTCGTGCTCGGGCTGGATGCCGGCGCGAACGACTACGTCACCAAACCGTTCAAGTTCGCGGTCCTCCTCGCCCGAATACGGGCGCAGCTTCGCCAGCACGAGCAGAGCGAGGACGCCGTCTTCACGATCGGGCCCTATACGTTCAAGCCCGCATCGAAGATGCTGGTCGACGAGAAAGGTTCCAAAATCCGCTTGACCGAAAAAGAGACCTCAATCCTCAAATATCTTTATCGCTCGGGCGAGAAAGTTGTGACGCGCGACGTCCTGCTGCACGAGGTCTGGGGTTACAACGCCGGGGTCACGACGCACACGCTCGAGACGCATATCTACCGCCTGCGACAGAAGATCGAGAAGGATCCGTCGAATGCGGAGCTTCTGGTGACCGAGATGGGTGGCTACAAGCTCGTCCCCTGACCCAGGGCCATTGGACGGGCAGGCGCGAGTGGGTGTGCCGCATTTCATCGGCGTCTGTGCATTGCGTTCGGCGACACGAATCGTGGCGTCGAGGCGACGAGCGAGGGCCGGGACTGCAGGTCTCCCCAACATCATTGGGTCATTTGCGTGCGGGACCGCGAATCGCGCAAATCTCGCCATGAGGTTCCCCTGGCATTGGTGTCGCCGGGGGGACCGTTCGGCTTGGAGACCGGCATGGCCCTGGACCTGATTGTAGCGCGGCTATCTCGCCTGGACCTGTTTCGCGGATTGGCGCCGGAGCAGCTTGCTCGACTGGCCCGTGATGCCGATCGGATGGTCTTCCGGGATGGGCAGGCCATCATCAAGACGGGTGAGGATGGGGACGGTGCCGTCGTTATAGTCTCGGGGCTCGGCCAGACTCGCGCCGACGCAGAGCGCGGGGTCGAAGCCGAAGACGTTGAGACCGGCTCCATCCTTGGCGAGGCCGCCATGCTGACCGAGCATCAGCACCAGGTCACGGTGGTGGCGGTCGGGGACGTGAGAGCCGTCCAGATCACACGTGAAGCATTGCGTGCGCACATGATGGACGAGCCTGCCCTGGCCGACCACTTCCGCTTGCGATTGGCAAACCGGCTGCAGCGCGTCGTCGTCGAGCTGCGCCTCATCGACGAGGAGCTTGCCTCTGCCGGCCGGCCTGAAATTGCGTCGGCCACAGCCGCTTGAGCCGCGGGCACCGGATCGACTGTACGAGTCAGGCGGACCCGCCTCCCTGCGCCGCTTGCCGCTTGCGCATGTAGAGCGCGCCGAAATCCACAGGATCCAGCATCAGTGGCGGCATGATGCCACCGTCCCGCGTCATGTCGGCGACGATGCGGCGCACGAACGGAAAGAGCAGTGTGGGACACTGAATGTTCAGCACAGCATCGAGGACCTCCGGTGGCGCGTTCTCGATCCGGAACAGGCCTGAGTAATCGAGCTCCATTTCGAAGATCACCCCGATCGACTTGCTTTCCGCCCTGGCCTTGAACGAAAGCGTCGTCTCGTAGACGTCGGGGGCGACCTGCTCCGGCTCGACGTTCATCTCCAGATTGAGGTTCGGATTCTCCGCCTGCGAGGTCATCAATTTGCGGATGCTCGGGCTTTCGAACGACAAATCCTTCACGTATTGACCGAGGATGCGGATCTGCATCTGCAGCTCCTGGGGGCCGCCCTGCGGGGAGCCAGCGTTGCCGTTCGCGGCGTCGGTCATGCGGGTGTCCTCGGTCTCGAGCAAATTTGGTTACCGGCTGGCTATCACCGCCCCACCTTACCGGCAAGGTGTTTGGCGAGACTGGCCGCCCACGCGGATGCGACGTGGCGTACGGGGACGCCTTGCTCTCCGGTTCCCCCCTCTTCGGCGCTGGCTCGCTGACGAAGCAATGCCGGCCCGAAAGAACGCCCATGCATCAGACGCATGGCTCGTATGCTGTTCTATAACCTTGACCACTGTATCCTTGATGATAGTAACGACAGATACTATCTCAATGAGCATGACTAGGCCGCGACAGGGGCGGGCGAGCGTCGGAGATGCCGCGATGGCAGAAGGCGATGGCAATTTCGGCTGGCTGACAACCGATGTCGCTCGCCTGCTTCGCACCATTTTCGACCGCCGCGTCAAGGCCCTCGGCATCACGCGACCGCAGTGGCTGGCGATCGTCCGTCTGAAACGGCGGCCGGGCGCAAGCCAGTCCGAGCTGGCGGACATGATGGAAATCGAAAAGGCCCCGGCGGGAAAAATCGTGGACCGCCTGGAGGAGCGCGGGTGGGTCGAGCGCCGCCCGGACCCCGTCGATCGACGGATAAACCGGATTTTCCTTACCGATCGTGGAGAACGCGTGCACGCCGTGATCTGGCCGATTGCTCGATCCACGGTCAGCGATGCACTGGGCGATCTGTCTGATTCCGAGGTCGTGCTACTCACCCAGCTGCTGTCGCGCGTCAAAGCGCGGCTTGGCGAGTTGGCGGATCACGACTTCATTGCGGAAGCTGCCCTCTTCGAAGATCTGGAGGAGCGAGTCATGGGAGATGCCCCCCTCCCCAGCTTTTGACCGCGCCGCCAACCGGGACAACCGGACCGGCGGCGAACTGCAAACAGTCACTCGACACGAAACGAATTGAGCACTGCCTCACACCCTAGCGAGACTCATACAAAATGCGCCTCTTGAGACCCTTCCTGCTGATCGCTGTGCCGGTGGCCGCTGTGGCCGGCGCCCTGCTTTGGTACTTATGGGGAGGGCGTTACGTCGGCACCGAGAATGCCTATGTGAAGGCCGACATCGTGCATGTCTCGGCCGAGGTGGCCGGTCGTGTGGTCGAGGTGGGCATCAGGGATCACGCCCAGGTCAAGCCGGGCGACCTCCTGCTGAAGATCGACCCCGAGCCCTACAAGCTCGCGCTCGACAAAGCGGAAGCGGAGCTGGACCAGACGCGCGCCCGGGTCGCGGCCTTGCGAGCCGAGTATCGCGAGGCCATGGCCGAGCAGAAAGAAGCCGAGGACAAGGTGCAGTTCTATGATGCCCAGCGCGATCGCCAGAAGCGACTCGCCGACAAGGGCGTCGGCAAGGCATTTCAATTCGAAGAGGCGGACGCCAACGCTGACGCTGCGCGGGCTCGGGTGACAGCCGCACGGCAGAAGATGCAGCGCGTACTCGCTCAGCTCGGCGGCAACCCCGAAATTGCGACGCTGGCTCATCCGCTCGTGCGCGAGAAGGTGGCAGCTCGCGACCGCGCCAAGCTCGATCTGGAGCGCACCGTCGTGCGCGCACCACTCGGCGGTCTTGCTGTCAATGTGAAGCTTCTGCCTGGCGAGCATGTGCGTGCGGCGACGCCCCTTTTCGCGCTGATCAGCGACAAGACCCCGTGGGTCGAGGCGAATTTCAAGGAAACCGAGCTGACCTACGTTCGCCCGGGTCAAACCGCTACGGTCGTTCTCGATATCTATCCAGATGTGACCTGGCAGGCCGAGGTCGAGAGCATCAGCCCGGCAACGGGTGCGGAATTCGCTCTGCTGCCCCCGCAGAACGCTTCGGGGAACTGGGTCAAGGTTGTGCAGCGGCTGCCGGTTCGATTGAAGCTCAAGCCGGCTGAAGGCACCGAGCCACTGCCCCTCAGAGCCGGTATGACGGCGACGGTGACTGTCGATACCAAGCGTGAGAGGCGGATCTCGACACTGTTCGGCGGTCGCAGCGTGGCGGCGACGGTGAAGCCCTGACGGTAGTCAGGCTCCGACCCGATGTTGCGGGAGAGGCGGTGCACTCGGTTCTCCCCTCCCGCTTTTTTCCAGGGCTCCAGCCCCACTATCGACAGTTTTTTCCCGTATTCGACGACGGAAGCTCGGCTTCATCGTCGTTCACGTGACGCGCCCGGGGAAGAACCACTCAAAGAAGGGAACGAAAGCATGCATTTCTCTCTCAAGGTGCTTGCGCCTGCCGCTCTGCTCGCCGTCGGCCTCGCCGTGTCGAGCGCCGAGGCAGCGCCGGCTGGATCGGGCCTCGCGCCGCTCGGAAGCGCTCCGGAAGCCAAGACGCTTGCCGAGAAGACCTATTGGGTGCGTCGGTGCTATCGCACTTACCACGGCCTGCGTTGCCACCGGGTCTGGGTGAAGCCGCACCGTCCGCATCGTCCGTACCGCTACCGCCACTATCGCCGGTACCACTAAGCGGCTCTTTGTGCCCAAAGGGCTTGCCGCGAAGGGCCGCCTCGCACGAGGCGGCCCTTTCCGATTCAGAGCGGCACGACCTTGCCGGGGTTCATTATGTTGGAGGGGTCGAGCGCGCGTTTGATCCGCGACATGAGCTCGACCTCGACAGGGCTCTTGTAGCGGAGGTTCTCCTCGAGACGGACCAGGCCGATACCGTGCTCGGCGCTGATGGAGCCGCCAAGCTCGACAACGATGTCGTGCACGATCTTGTTGATTGCTTCGCGCTCGGCATTCCACTGATCGAACGTCCAGTCGGTGGGACGCACTGGGTTGTAGTGCAAGTTTCCGTCGCCAACGTGCCCGAAGCAGCAGAAGCGCGAAGTCGGATACGCTTGCCGCATTGCCGCATCGGCACGCCGAATGAACTCCGTGATGCGCGAGAGGGGCACTGACACATCGTGGGGTACGGCGCCTCCCGCCGCCTGCACGCCGAACGGCAGCTCCTCCCGCATTCGCCAGAGCCGCTTTGCCTGCTCGCCGGAGGTGGCCAGAACGGCATCGAGGGCGATGCTTTTCTCGACAGCATCGCTCAGAACCCGCGAAAGCGGATCGGCGAGCGATCCCGGCTCACCCTGGCCGGTAATCTCGGTGAGGACATACCAAGGATAGCGTGTCGGTAGCGGATCGGTTGCCCCTTGCACACCTGACAGCCACAGATCGATGGTTGGACGACTGATGAGCTCGAAAGAGGAAACGCTTTCGCCCAGTTGCTCACGCATCAGTCCCAGAAGCGCGACGGCGTCGTCCGGTGTATCGACCGCAACGAACGCCGACTGAGACTCGCTCGGCCGTGGAAACAATTTGAGCACCGCTGCCGTAATGATGCCCAGCGTTCCTTCACCGCCAATAAAGAGCTGCTTCAGATCGTAGCCGGTGTTGTCCTTGCGCAAGCTGCGAAGGCCGTTCCAGATCTCGCCATCTGGCAGCACCACCTCGAGCCCAAGCACGAGATTGCGGGTGTTGCCATAGCGCAGAACCTGAATGCCTCCGGCGTTCGTGGAGATGTTGCCACCGATCTGGCACGTGCCCTCGGCTCCGAGGCTCAACGGAAAGAGCCGATTCGCCTCGACAGCCTTTCGCTGAATCTCCTGGAGAACCACGCCCGCCTCGACCGTGATGGTGTCATTCTGCAAGTCGATCTCCCGGACCTCCTTCATCCGGGCCGTGGAGAGGATCACCTCGTTCATACCGGTGCCTGGCTGGCTGCCATAGGTGAGGCCGGTGTTGCCGCCCTGGGGCACGATCGCCGTTCCCGTCTCGGCACAGATCTTGACGACAGCCGCCACTTCGGCGGTGGTTCGGGGGCGTAACAGCAGCGGCGAGGCGCCTTGCCAATTGCCACGCCAGCTCTTGGCGTATGGGGCGACATCCTCCGCCTTGTCCAGATAGCCGCCGGGGCCGACCGCTGCCTTGAGCCGCTCGATCACAGCGGGGGAGATCGGTGGGCGCGAAATGCTCTGTCGTATGGCCATGGGATCTGCGTGCTCAACTCTCTTTTGATCGGCGCCCAAAAGGGCTGTGTCGCTTTTGCGGCTTTGCGTCACCTGCCGGTCCAGCGAGGCTTCCGCTTGGACAGGAAGGCTTCCAGCCCCTCGCGGAAATCGGCGCTGGTGTAGACTTTCGCAACGAGGTCGGAATCATCCACCGTCGGCTCGGCCTCACGGAGGCGGCGCATCAGCTCTTTCGTGGTCCGCAGCGTCAGCGGCGCAAATCCAGAAATCTGGTGGGCAAGCTCGCTGGCGCGCGCCATCAGAGCTGCATGATCTTCGACGATCTCGGTCACCAGGCCTGCGGCGAGGCACTCGTCGGCGCTCCAAAGCCGCGACGTGAAAAGCAGATCGACGACGCGGGGTGCTCCGATAAGGCCCGTCAGACGCTGAAGGCTCGTTGCCGAGAGGCAGTTTCCGAGTGTACGCGCTATCGGATAGCCGTAACGGGCGTCCCGGGTCGCGATGCGCATGTCACAGCATGCTGCAATGGCAGCGCCGCCGCCGGTGCAGGCCCCCGCGATCGCGGCGATGACCGGCACCGGACACCGCTCGATCGAAGAAAGAATGCGGTCCACTTCTGCCTCGTATCCGAGACCGTCTTCCGGCGACTTAAAGGCCTTGAACTGCGCGATGTCCGTGCCGGCCGCAAAGGCCTTGCCGCCGGCCCCTGTTATTACGACGGCCCGCACGGAGCCATCTGCAGCAGCTGTCTCGCAGAGCTCCGCGACCCGCGCATACATAGCGAACGTTAGTGCATTGTATTTCTCGGGTCGGTTGAGCGTCACGGTCATGACGGGACCATCCCGCGCAACGAGGACTTCCTCGGTCATTCGATGCCTTCCTGTGATGGGCGCGAAGCGATACCAGCAGGGGGCGGGGCGCAGCGCAAGCGTCCGAACACCGCCGGCCGCACCTCGTCTCGCCCGTCACTTCTTCGCCAAGAGCCTTAGCAGCGCCTCGTGCAGGCGTGGGTCGCCGCAGGCCAGGATGCGCCCACCGTCCTCTGCACGACCGCCATCCCATGTGGTCACGATGCCCCCCGCCCGCTCGATGATCGGGATCAACGCGACTATGTCGTAGGGCTTGAGGCCTGCCTCCATGACGACGTCGATGTGCCCGGCTGCGAGCAGACAGTAGGCATAGCAATCCCCGCCGAAGCGCGTCAGCCGCGCCCTTGCACGCAGGCGCGCGAAAGCTTCGCTCTCATAACCCTTGGAGAACAGGTCCGGGCTCGTCGTCGTCAGCCGTGCGTCCTCAAGGCGTGGGCAATGCGACGTTCTCACTCGGCGTACCTTGCCGTCCGTGCTGCGCCATTGCGTCGAGCCTGCACTTGACCAGATCCGTTCGCGCGTATAGGGCTGATCCATCAGACCGAGCTCGGCTCGCCCGTCGCAGGTGACACCGATCAGCGTTCCCCACAGCGGCATCCCGGTGATGAACGCTCTGGTGCCGTCGACCGGGTCGATCACCCAAGTGTAGGGCGAGTTCGCGATCTTGGCGCCGAGCTCCTCGCCTAGAATGCCATGGTCCGGGTGGAGCGCGGCCAGGCGCTTTCGTATGGCCCGTTCGCCCGCGCGGTCAGCCTCGGTCACGGGGTCGAAGGCGCTTCCCTGCGCTTTGTTGTCGATCGCGATCGGTCGTCGGAAGTGCCTGAGGATGGCTTTGCCGGAGGCATCGGCCAAGTCGTGCGCCGTCTCGATCAACTTATGCGGCGCAACCCTGTGATCCTTCTGTGGGGGCACTCTGGTCCTCATTGTCGTCTGATGTTGTTGGGCACTTACGCCGTCCGGTGGTTTCGGCGCACTTCTTCTCTCGCCAACCCAGTCAAGTTGCCCACGCGCCACTATGCAGCCAAATTGCAACATCGAGCCGTTGGCAGACATTGTGCGAATCGCCAGCCGAGCGCATATCACACTTGCTTGCTGAAGCGCACCGTGTGTTCACGCGCTCACTGCTCGATCTGCTCATTGCAGTCGATTGTCGTTTCCTCCCTGGACCTGGGCCGCTCGGGATTCCCGAGCGGTTTTTTGTCTGCTTTACGCTTACGTCAATCGGAGCGCTTCTTCGACAAGACTGCATTTCTGCTATGCAGCAATCACATGTCCCTTGTTTTAAAACGATAATTTCCGCATCTTCGGGGCTATGCTGCGCGTTTGAGCAATTGTCCGGTTGCGCTGCACAATCTTTACCCTTGAAGAAGAAGCGGCGCACATCTACATACGCGGTGTGGCGCCGACGAGCTTCGGCCCGTTGGTTCCACAGCCCTCCTTTGGGCGTTTCCTCCCTAGACTTGGGCCGTTCGCAAGGACGGCCCCTTTTCTTTTCCGGCAGACGGTCTGTGACGGCCAGCACCGCAGTGCCCCCGGCGCTGCCGCGGCTGGGTCGGCTATCCTCTATTCGGCAGCGGCACGACCGCTTGTCATCAGGGCTGGGAACTCGTTCACGAGCCGCCCAAAGACGCCCGTCAGCGTACCAACGAGCGGAGCAAAGCCCCGCGTTCGGGCGAAGCTTGCCTCGTCGAGGTAAAGCGCGCGATTGATCTCGATCTGCAGAGCGTGGAACCCACGCCCCGGGCGCCCATAGTGCTCGGTGATGAAACCGCCTGCGTAAGGCCGGTTCACATGAACCTCGCGGCCGGCGGCCGAAAGCGCCTGTTTCAGGAAGCGCGTCAACTTCACATCGCACGACGCGCCGAAGCGATCCCCGAGAACGAAGTCGGGCCGCGAGGACGCAGGTTGGCCGGCCGGTTGCGACGGCATCGAGTGGCAATCGATGAGAATTGCGAGACCAAACCGGCGCCGCGTATCTTCGAGCAGGCCGGCAAGCGCGGAATGGAATGGCTTGTAGAGCCGCTCTATCCGCTCCAGAGCGACGCCAACAGGCAGGCGGCCTGGATATATCTCCTCGTTGTCTGCGACGATTCGCGCGACAGTCCCGAGGCCGCCGACCACGCGAACCGACTGGGTATTGGCGAAGGGCGGCAAGGGGCCTTCGAAGAGATCCGGATCGAGTTCGTAGGGCTCTCGATTGACGTCCACATACGCCCTGGGAAAGCGAGCGGCGATCAGGGGGGCGCCCAACCGGGCAACATCGACCAGCAACTCATCGACGTAGCAATCCTCGGACTTTCGCAAGGCATGTGCGTCGAGGCGCGATTGCTCAAGGAACCGTTCTGGATAGACACGTCCCGAGTGGGGCGACGAGAATACGAATGGAGTCGTCTGCACCGCGGGCGCGATGATCGTTATCGGCGGATCGAGCTCCGCCGCAATTGACCGTCTCTCGCGCTCAGGCATAGGCGCGTCCTGCTCACCTTCAAGCGTCCAACCGAGCGCCCGCGCGAACCACGTGGCAGGGGCGGGACCGAGCCCACTCGCACACGCCAGCTTCGAGACGAGCCGCGGGGGCAATTTGCCAAGGGAACGCTGCGATGTCCATGCGGGGTTGGCGACTGAGGCGGCTTTTCAGCTGCGGGCACCAAGGGCAACTTGCTCCGACGTGCGGGAACTCGAGAGTTTCATGACCTGTTTACCAAATTGACGTCAGATTTCAGCCGTCTCTTGAGAGTTTGATCATACTTGCGCCTGCGTTCCGACCTCCGCCCGCCGACGAGCCCCTGCATGACCCTCAAGGCCTCCCCCGTCTCGCAACAACGCATCCTCCTCGCAGAGGACGACGATTCCATGCGTGGATTCCTTGCCCGGGCGCTTGAGCGTGCGGGCTACGAGGTGATCTCGTTCGACAATGGTGCCGATGCGCTGGCGAGGCTCAAGGAAGAGCCTTTCACGCTGCTCCTCACGGACATCGTCATGCCGCGCATGGATGGCATCGAGCTCGCACGACGGGCCAGCGAGCTAGATCCGGACATCAAGATCATGTTCATCACGGGCTTTGCCGCCGTGACCCTGAACAGCGAGTCGAAGGCTCCCAAGGACGCTCGCGTCCTTTCCAAGCCCTTTCACCTCAAGGACCTCGTCAACGAGATCGACAAGCTTCTCGAGGGCTGACAGCCCGCGACCCGCCCCGAACCGGGACGGCGACACGTTACAGGCGAGCGGTCCGCATGCGACCGGCGAGGACGCGCGTCAGGGTGTCGAAGCACCCCGGGAGGGGCACGCGAAGGAGCGCTTCAAGCACCTTGCACAGCCTCCCAGTTGCCGATATAGGATCGCTCTCCGAATTGACCCACCGGAAGACGGGCGCTTAGCTCAGCGGTAGAGCACTACCTTGACATGGTAGGGGTCAGAGGTTCGATCCCTCTAGCGCCCACCATGCCCGCGACATCCCATTCTTCGGCACTCCGCTTCCCTGCGTCTTCGCGAGGACGCCGACGCAGCCGGCGCATGGCTTTTTGCCCCTTGGCGGGGCAGCCGGCCTTGAGGCAATAGAAGCGATGATCTCCACTGGGAACCCTTGGCGATGACCCCACTTCTGGCTGGCCTCAGGATCGTCGACATCACGACCATTCTGCTCGGTCCGTTCGCGACGCAGATCCTCGGCGACATGGGCGCCGACGTTATCAAGATCGAGGCCCCGGACGGCGATCAGAACCGCTGGAACCCGCCGCATGGGGAGCCCGGCATCGGCGCCGGGTTCGCAGGAAACAACCGCAACAAGCGGTCACTTGCCCTGGATCTCAAGTCTGAGGAGGGCAAAGAGGTGTTGCGGCGCCTCATCGCCTCGGCGGACGCGCTCGTTCACAACATGCGGCAGGATGCGCTCGACCGGCTCGGTTTCAGCTGGGACGCGTGCCGCACGATCAATCCCAGCCTCGTCTATTGTGCGGCACTCGGGTACGGAAGCGACGGCCCCTATTCCGGCAAGCCTGCCTACGACGACATCATCCAGGCTGCGGGGGGCATCGCTGGCCTCACCTGGATGCGCGACGGAACGCCGGCCTATCATCCGACCGTCACAGCGGACAAAGTCGGCGCGCTGCACGTGGTCTATGCCGTTCTGGCTGCGCTCCTTCACCGCGAACGCAACGGCGGCAAGAAGGGCCAGCTCGTCGAAATGCCGATGTTCGAGGCGACGGCCGCCTTCAGCCTCAACGAGAACCTGATGCACGGCACATACGAGAAGGACGGTGATCTCGGCTATCACCGGACCATGTCGCGCAATCGGATGCCCTATCCCACCAAGGACGGCTACATCGCGCTCCTGCCCTATACGACAGCACAATGGAAGCGGGTGCTCGACGCCCTGGGGCGCCAGGACATCACATCTGCCGCCTGGTTCCAGAGCCACACGGAACGCTCGAAGCGCTCGGACGAGCTTTATCAGATCCTCGCTGCCTCGCTGGGTCACCGCACCTCGGCGGAATGGCTGGCGTTGTTCGAGGAGCTCGATGTGCCATGCGGCCCCGTGCACTCCCTGGCCTCCCTGCTGGATGATCCGCATCTCGCGGCGGTCGGTTTTTTCGAGCCTCGCTACGAGGAGGCCGCACCATATCTGCGCACGCTGCGTCAACCAGTGCTCTGGCGGGGGGTCGCTGCGGAGGCAGACCGACGCCCACCTCTGCTCGGTGAGGATGCTCCGGCAATACTGGCCGAGCTTGGATACGACGACGAGGCGGCACGAGGCTTGATCCGGCGCGGGGCCGTCATCACGCCCGAAAAACCGAAAGACTGACGCGCCTCCTCACGACTTGCCGCGCCTTGCGGGTCGGCTAAATTAGCCAATTGCGCCAGCCGTCCTGACGGGGCCGAGCGCGACAAGGTGGGCCGAGCGCTCCCAAGGCGGCGGCCATGCGCGACTGCACGTCATGCGAGACCAAAGACGGATCAGGTGAGTAGGGTCAACGGACGAGCATGCGAGGCCTTCGACCGACACGTCGCGCCGTACTAGCCGCGCTCGCAGTTGCGGGCGGCTTTGCCGTTGGGTTTGGTGTCGCCGATGCTCGTGCCCAGCGAAAGGGACGCAAGCAGAGGCGCCGCCCGCGCAAGCCGCCATCCGCCCACGAGCTTGGCGTCTGGATTGTCGTGACCAGCGACGACCGAGTGGTCGTACGTGTTGCCCGTTCGGAGATGGGCCAGGGGATCGCGACGGGCCTCGCCCAGCTCGCCGCCGAAGAAATCGATTGCGAGTGGGAGCAGGTCCGCGTCGATTTCGTCCTACCTGGGGAGAGCCTTAGGAGAATGCGGGCCTGGGGTGATTTCACGACCAGCAATAGCCGCAGCATCCGATCGGTCGGCCCGCTCCTTCGAGAAGCCGGCGCGGCGGCTCGTTGGATGCTTCTCGGGGCGGCCGCGGCCCAGTGGAAGGTGGCTCAGTCCGAGCTTGCAGCCGAAGACGGCAAAGTCGTGCACCGGTCGAGCGGGCGGGCGGTCAGTTTCGGCCGGCTCGCAGAGGCCGCGTCCAAGGTCGTGCCGCCCCCCCGATCGGCGCTCAAGCTGAAACCGGTCGAGGCCTGGAAGTACATCGGGGCCCGGCGCGCCGCAATCGACAACAAGAACAAGGTGACGGGGCGGGCCGTCTACGGCACGGACGTGCGCCTGCCCGGCCTTTTGAACGCGGCCATCAAGGCGGCGCCGGTCGCCGGGGGCACGATTGCAGGCTTCGATGCGTCAATCGCTGAAACGATGCCTGGCGTCCGCCGCGTGCTGCAGGTCGGGGAGGACGCCATTGCAGTGGTGGCGGAGAGCTGGTGGCAGGCTAGAGCGGCACTCGAGAAGGTGACCATCGTCTGGGCAGCCGCCGTCGACGCGGGGATCAGCGACGAGAGCATCGCCGCGTATCTGAAGACTGGGCTCGAGACGACAGCGGCGTTCGTAGGGCGCACCCACGGAGATGCACTCGAAGCGATCCGGCAGGCAAATCAAACGCTCGAGGCAGTTTACGAGACGCCGTTCCTGCATCACGCCGCGCTCGAGCCCATGAACGCGACGGCGCTCTGGCGTCCCGATCGGATCGAAGTGTGGGCTCCATCGCAGAACGCCGAGGCGGCCTTGAAGACTGCGGCTGAGGCGGCGGGGCTACCCGTCGAGCAGGCAGAGGTCCACCGGACGGCGGTCGGCGGGTCGTTCGGCCGGCGCTTGAAGCAGGATGCGGTTCGCCAGGCCGTCCTCATCGCGCGAGCGCTGCCAGGACGTCCGATCAAGCTGATCTGGTCCCGGGGAGAAGACACGGCGCACGGACACTACAGGCCAGTGACGCAGGCCAAGCTCAGGGCCGCACTCGACGACAAGGGCGAGCCGACGGGACTGATCATGCGGATCTCGGGACAGTCGATCCTGATCTCGAATCTGCCTCGCGCGGCGAGCATCCAAACAGGCCGCGACCCCAGGATGTTCCAGGGGCTCCACGCCCAGCCGGGCGAGTCGCAGATGGCCTACTCCATTGCGAACCTCTACATCGACCATGCCATGCGCAATACGCACTTGCCGGTCGGGAGTTGGCGAGGCGTACACACGACGCAAAACGGCGTCTACCTCGAGTGCTTCATCGACGAGATGGCGCACGCAGCCAAGCGCGATCCGCTCGAATTCCGAACCAGCCTGATGAAGGGCCACCCGTTGCACCTCGCAGTGCTGATCGCGGCTGCCACGCGGGCCGGCTGGGGAACGCCAACGGCGCCGGGCCTCTATCGAGGCCTCGCACAGATGATGGCGGTCGGGAGCTACGCGGCGGCGGTCGCGGAGATCTCAGTTTCACCGGAGGGCGAGGTGCGCGTGAAGCGGGTCGTCGTAGCGCTCGACTGCGGTACCGTCGTCAATCCGCAACTGGTCGAAGCGCAAGTCGAGGGCTCGGTCATGATGGCGACGAGCGCGACGCTTGGAGAGAAGATCAGCATTCGCGGCGGTCAGGTCGTCGAGCGTGACTTCGACAGCTATCCGATCCTGCGCATGGCCGAGGCTCCCGCGGTGGAGTGTGTGATCGTACCCTCAGGTGACTTCTGGGGTGGGGTCGGTGGTGCCGTGATGGGTGTCGTCGCCCCGGCCATTCTCAATGCGGTTTTCGCGGCAACGGGTCGGCGTGTGCGATCGCTACCGCTCGGGGCTGTGCGGCCCAAATAGCTGCATTCCGGCGCCTTGCCAGGGGCCAGGCTAGGACAAGTCGCGAACGAACGACAGATAGCTGATCTGGCTTTGGACGCGTGAGACACCGGGCACGGCCGCGGCAGTCCGGACGAGGTCGGCAATCACGCGGTCGTCACTTACGGCGCCGTTGAGAACGACCTGGGCGTCCTGCACCTCGACCTCAATGCCCATCGCCTGCAGCGTGGTGTCGAAGCGGTCGCGCAGCGCCGAGCGCACTCTAGCCTCGATCAGCCGGTCCATGAGCATGGAGCGGGAGCGAGGCGTCTTGCGGAAGTGCTCGCTCTCGACGAGGCGGACGATATGCTCGACGCAATCGGCGGGCGGTACGCGAGCCGTATTGAGCGCCGCGGCGTAGAGCGTCGCATCGGTCCAGTCTGCACCGAACAGCCTTTGCATCGTGCCATTATGAGCGGCATCGCTGCGTTCGATCTCGCGCCGTGCAGCAGCTTCGTCGTCGACGCCGAGACGACGCATCATCTCCTGGACGCGGAACTCCATCGGTGCGCAGATGCGAACACACACAACATGGGGTACATCGCGCAGCAGGTAAGTCGCGCCCCAACCGCGGATCAGCACATTGTCGCGCGCTGCGAGCTCGAGGATCTCCTGCGACGTGAAATGGGAAAGGCGCTTCCTGTCCATCCGCCACTGCCCCAGGAAAGATGCGCCGCCGCCAAGGAACCGACGAACCTCGCTCTCCCTCAATCCGGAGCGGGTGGCGATGTCGTTCTCCACGAGCTCGTGATGGACAACCTCGAGTCCAAGACGTTCAGCGAGACCTTGCGCCACATCCTTGCCCAGGGTCCCCATTTCCCGCGTCATTGCGATGACGGCCATGAGCCCCATCCTTCCCGCTGAGGAACTTCAACACGCTTCTTCACGCATCTTCCGCGCTTGCGATCCGTCAGGAAACTAAAAACGATCGAACCCTGTTCGAGGCGCAATGCTCCGCCACTTACAAGAATGCCCCGCCGTGCATTTCGCATCAGACGGGGCTGCCTGAAATCGGCGATACGATTCGTGTCCCGCCTGATGACGGGACCCATCTGGCTGTATGGAACCAACCAGCTACAGGTCATTCAATTTTTCGAGGTCGACGACAACCCTTCACAGGCCGTCCTCAGAACCTTTGCCCCGGCCGCAGCTCGGGGCCAAATCTGCCCGGTGGCGTCATGCTCCCCTTTCTTTCAGCTAGGTTTCGGCCATGACGGCCGCTCGCAGCTTCGCGCACAGCTCTCGGGTGCGCCCGAAACGCGCGATGTGGCAATGCCATCGCGTGCTCCATTTCCCGTTTCGTTCGCTTGCTCGGTCGCAACGAGTCCGAAACAGGAGCTACGAGCTCCAACCGTCGAAAGTGAGTTTCGACCCAATTTCTATATTGAGTCAAGCCATCCAATTGGACGAAATGATCGCGCAATCAAATTTCGGCAATCGTGTTTTGCATTGCCGAAATTCATTTCGCGCCGCAAAAATGCCGATCTCCTCGCACGAACTCCCGCTTCAAGCGGTTCCGTGAGAGGCTAGCTTCACAGCCGCCTGGGCTGCTGCGAGGCGAGCCACAGGAACCCGGAATGGCGAGCACGACACATAGTCTAGGCCAGCATCGTGACAAAATCCGACCGAGGCCGGGTCGCCGCCATGCTCTCCACAAATGCCAACCTTCAGCCCCGGACGCGCAGCACGGCCCCGATCGGTCCCGATCCGAACCAGCTCGCCGACGCCGGCCTGATCGATGGACACGAACGGGTCCACCTCGAAAATACGGGCCTTCGCATAGTCCGCGAGTATCGGCGCCGCGTCGTCTCGAGAGAGACCGAGACAGGTCTGAGTCAAATCGTTCGTGCCGAAGGAGAAGAACTCCGCGCCCTCGTCTCCTCGCGCAATCTCTTCCGCCCTGAGTGCGGCCCGTGGCAACTCGATCATCGTCCCGATCTGATAGTCGAGCTTGCTGCCTGTCTCTTTTTCAACGGCCGCAGCCGTCTCGCGGATCACCTTCGCCAACAGGTCGAACTCGCGACGCCACGCTACGAGGGGGATCATCACCTCCGGGATAACCGGCTTGCCGGTTTTCCGAGCCGCTTCGACAGCGGCCTCGAAGATGGCGCGGGCTTGCATCTCGGTAATCTCAGGATAACGCACGGCGAGGCGACAGCCGCGGAAGCCGAGCATCGGATTGAACTCCTGAAGCTCGTTGATTCGGCCCCGCAACTTGGCAGCGGATATGCCCAGGTCCTTGGCAACGACCTCGATCTCGTGATCCTCCTGCGGAAGAAACTCGTGCAAGGGCGGGTCGAGCAGGCGGATCGTGACCGGCAAGCCGGCCATGATCTCGAAGATCTCGGCGAAGTCCGACCGCTGCATCGGCAAGATCTTCGCGAGAGCGCCCCGACGTCCGGCCTCGTCGTCTGCGAGGATCATCTCTCGCACTGCGAGGATGCGATCACCGTCGAAGAACATGTGCTCGGTTCGGCAAAGTCCGATGCCTTCGGCGCCGAACTCCCTTGCCTGGCGTGCATCGCGGGGCGTATCGGCATTGGCACGGACGCCCAAGCGGCGGACCTCGTCCGCCCATTGCATGATGCGGGCAAAATCTCCCGACAATGCGGGTTGGCGCATTTCGACGCGGCCTTTCAGAACTTCACCGGTCGCGCCATCGATCGTGATGATGTCGCCCTTCTTGAACAGCTCACGGCCGGCGGCGACCGTGCCAGCGCGATAGTCGATACGCAATGACGAAGCGCCACAGACGCACGGGCGGCCCATTCCGCGGGCTACGACTGCCGCATGGCTCGTCATCCCGCCGCGCGTTGTGAGGATGCCGGCAGCGGCATGCATTCCGTGGATGTCCTCAGGACTCGTCTCGATGCGCACAAGAACGACCTCGTGGCCCTGGGCCTTCAATGCCTCGGCTTCATCGGCGGAGAATACGATCTCTCCGGAAGCCGCTCCCGGTGAGGCAGGGAGGCCAGTCGCAACGACGTGCTTTTCCGCATCCGGCGCGATGGTTGGATGCAGCAGCTGATCGAGCGCGTTGGCATCAACCCGCGCCACAGCCTCGTGCGGTGTGATCAGTCCTTCGTCACAGAGGTCGACGGCGATCTTAAGTGCAGCATTGGTCGTGCGCTTACCGTTGCGCGTCTGCAGCATCCAAAGGTGGCCCTCCTGGATGGTGAACTCGATGTCCTGCATGTCGCGGTAGTGCCGCTCGAGCGTGGCGAAGACGTCGACAAGCTCTCGGAACGTCTCGGGCATCAGCGCCTCGAGCGATGGCAGCGTGTCGCCCGCCTCGAGTCGGGCAGCCTCGGTCAACGGTTGCGGCGTCCTGATGCCCGCGACAACGTCTTCGCCCTGCGCATTGACCAAGTACTCGCCGTAAATCTGCCGAGCGCCAGTGGACGGGTTTCGTGTAAAGGCCACGCCCGTCGCGGAGGAGCTGCCACGGTTGCCGAATACCATCGCCTGAACGTTTACGGCCGTTCCCCAGTCGTCAGGAAGGGCATGAAGCCGGCGATACGTCACGGCCCGCGGCGTATTCCAGGAGCGGAAAACAGCGCCGATCGCACCCCATAGCTGCTCTGACGTGTCCTGCGGGAACGGCTTACCGTCCTGCTCCTCCACGGCCGTCTTGTACTGCTCGATGATCTGCTGCCAGTCCTCGGCCGTGAGGTCGGTGTCGAGATCGTGCCCGGCGAGGCTCTTGTGCGACTCGAGGATTGCCTCGAACGTCTCGTGCTCGAGGCCCAGCACGACTCCCGAATACATCTGGATGAAACGACGATAGCTATCGTAGGCGAAGCGTTCATCGCCGGACTGGCGTGCGAGCCCCGCAACGGTCGCATCATTCAGGCCGAGATTGAGGATCGTGTCCATCATGCCGGGCATGGATACCCGGGCGCCCGAGCGCACGGAGACGAGCAGGGGGCGCTCCGGATCGCCGAACCTCGCTCCGACCGCCTTTCCGACGATCTCCATGGCCTCTGCCACATCGGCGCTCAGGCCCTCGGGGAAGCTGCCTCCCGAGGCTACGTAGGCGTTGCATACGGCGGTGGTGATCGTGAACCCGGGCGGCACCGGCAGGCCGAGGCTCGCCATTTCCGCAAGGTTAGCCCCCTTGCCGCCGAGCAGATTGCGCATACCGGCTTCGCCGTCCGTCCGGCCGGCGCCAAAAAGATATACGCGCCGCTCAGGCGCTTCGACAGTCGTCGGGGCACGCATCGCCTCGCCTCCGTTCGTTGATCCCGGGCATTGCGGCTTCATACCCCTCCGGCTTCGCCCCTGCAAAACGCAAGTCGCCGCGTCCGGATCGGTTTGTACACCGAACAGTGGATCGATCCCCGAGCGGATCGCGGCCAATTTCGGTTAAGGTTGAACATCGCAGTGAACGAGGCAGGTCGGGCTAGCGACTCGCCCCATGCGCCGGCCGGGACGATCGTCGGCGCTTTGTCTTTGACCGGCAAACCTCGATTGCTCACTCTCCGTTCCGAATCGGCAGCCTGAAGAGGTGAAGTCATGGCAGAGCAGTTGCGCGACGTTCTCAAGGCGCTGCAGCAGAGCGAGGACGCGGCGCTCGAGCGATTGTTCGACCTCTTGAGGATCGCAAGCATCTCGACCGATCCGGCCTACAAGGGCGAGTGCCTGAAGGCCGCCCAATGGTGTCGCGACCAGCTGATGGAGATCGGATTCGAGGAAGCCAAGGTGGTTCCAACCGCCGGTCATCCCATGGTTGTCGCCCACGATCGCAAGGCGCGCGGCAAGGGCGTACCCCATTTTCTCTTCTACGGTCACTACGACGTGCAGCCGGCAGACCCGCTGGAGCTTTGGAAATCGCCCCCGTTCGAGCCGCGCATCGCGACCGAGAGGGGCAATGGCAAGGTGATCGTGGCGCGCGGCGCCGAGGACAACAAGGGGCAGCTCATGACCTTCTTCGAGGCAGCGCGTGCCTGGAAGAAGGTGGCCGGCGGGCTGCCCGTTGCGGTCACGGTGCTGCTGGAAGGTGAGGAGGAGTGCGGGTCGCCATCACTACCTGGCTTCCTCGCAAAGCATGCCAAGGAGGTGACGGCCGACCTTGCGCTGGTCTGCGATACGGGCCAGTGGGACAAGGACACGCCGGCGGTTACGACGCAGCTCCGCGGCCTCGCGGCGCTCGAGGTGACGATCGTTGGGCCGTCGCGCGACCTGCATTCGGGCCTATTCGGCGGAGCTGCTGCAAATCCGATCCGCGTCCTCACGCAGATTTGCGGCGCGATGCACGGCAAGGGCGGCAAGGTGCAGGTGCCCGGCTTCTACGACGGCATCAAAAAGCCTTCTGCCCGCCAACTCAAGCAGTGGAAGGACCTGGGGTTCGATGAAGCCAAGTTCCTGGCCAACCTTGGTCTTGGTGTGCCGGCCGGCGAAACCGGATACTCGGTGCTGGAGCAGATCTGGTCGCGGCCGACGCTCGAGTTCAATGGTATCGGCGGCGGCTACCAGGGCGTCGGGACGAAGACCGTGATCCCCTCCGAGGCGTCGGTGAAGATCACCTGCCGACTGGTGCCAGGGCAGGACCCGGACAAAATCGTCGAAGCATTGAAGCGCTTCGTGACGGATCGCCTGCCGGCCGACTGCAAGGCCCGCTTCTCAGGCGATCGAGGGAGCCCGGCCATCGCCTTCAATACGGATGCCGAATTCATGAAAACGGCGGCCGCGGCGCTCGCCGCCGAATGGGGCCGGCCTGCCGCGATGATCGCGCTCGGCGGATCGATCCCGATCGTGCAGGCATTCCAGCAGCAACTCGGCATGGACAGTCTTCTGGTGGGCTTCGGCCTCGAGGATGATCGCATTCACAGCCCAAACGAGAAATACAATCTGTCGAGCTTCCGCAAAGGTGCAAGGAGCTGGGCTCGCATTCTCGCAGGGTTGGCGGAGGCTCGCTAAGGCCAGATTACGCACGATGCCGACTTGCAATAGCCGCCGGGATCGTGCTTATCGCATTTCACCGAGTACGGCTCATCTCAGCTTGCAGGATCTGACGCCGATGTCCTTTCGACGCACTCTCGCCTTGATGGCGGCCGTCGCGACAGCTGCTGCGCTGACGGCACTCGGCGCACCACGCCTCGAAGCACAACGGGGCCCAGGCCCGGGAGGCCGGGCGCCGTACGAGGCGCAGCCGCCAGCACGGAACGAGGCAGGCCGATTTGACTATTACTCGCTCGTCCTCTCGTGGAGCCCGACCTACTGCGCGGGGCTGCGTCGCGACAACTACGATCCGCAATGCCATCGCCGCGACGGAAAGCGGTATGCCTTCGTGCTTCACGGGCTGTGGCCGCAATACGAACGAGGCTGGCCCGAGAATTGCCCGACGAGATCGCGGCCCTTCGTGCCGCAACGCGTGATCGACGGCATGCTGGACATCATGCCGAGCTCGAAACTCGTCATTCACGAGTACCGCAAGCACGGGACGTGCTCGGGCCTCAGCCCCGAGGAGTATTTCAAGGTATCGCGCCGCTACTTCGACAAGGTGCGCGTGCCCCCACGCTACGAAAGACCGAACCAGGCGTTCACCGTTTCTCCGGCGGAGGTCGTCCGCGACTTCCTGTCGGTCAATCCGGAGTTGAAAGCCGATCAGCTGGCCGTCTCCTGCGGGGGGCCCGGCAACCGATTGCGCGAGGTGAGGGTATGCCTTTCGCGCGAGGGCTCATTCCGATCATGCGGGCGGAACGAGGATGCACGGCGGCTCTGCGGAGCGAGTCGGCTCTTTGTCCCGCCGGTACGGCGCGGCGGAGCAGACAATGACGGTTCCTCTCCGCGGCGGGAAGAACGCCGCATCTGAGGCCGCGCAGCCTACCCACTGAGAGCGCTGCAATGCCACCTCCCTGCCACGCTTCGATGACCTGATCGGGGCGATTGGCAATGCGGGGACCGGGCCCCGGTTCCAGACGACGGGGAGCCAGACATGGATTTCGAGGCAGGCCAGCAGTGGGCCTATGCCGGCCCTGAGGAGATCGCGGACAGCCGGATCATCATCGGTGCGATCGTGGACTACGGCGGGGGCCGGGCCATAGCCTGTTGTGCTGTGACGGATGCCCTGCAGAGCGGCTCTGATGGGAAACCCAGTCGTGTCGTCATCCCGTTCCTGCCGATGACCGTCGAAGCGCTGGCGCAGAGCGTGACCCGATGCGACGGCACGGGCAAACTGCCTGACAGCTTCGCCGCCGAGCTCGATGCCTGGCAAAATGATCCGCGCGGTGCCAGCTATTTCACGGTACCGTTCCAAGGCTCTCTCGAGAGGATGGTCGCGATGCAGATGGCGGCCCTCGTCGAGAAGACCTGAAACCTTGGCGGCGCCTAGCGTTGGGGTCGATATGCGGGGGCCAGGATTGTCATC
>JAWKWD010000024.1:0-45879 GCA_041397805.1 Hyphomicrobiaceae bacterium | reverse complement strand
AGCATCGGCAGCGGGCGGCAACCGGGGTTTCCTCACCGACGCGGACGCCTTCCTCGTGGAAGAGCCGCAACAGGAGACGCTCCGGCGACAGGGTCGGGTCGATCAACTCGTGGCTCTCGACGGTTGCCGCGAGCGTGGCGACGCGGAGCCAATCGTCGTCGTCCTCGCCATGCAATCGCGCGTCGCGCTCCTCCGGCGTCTCGTCCGGACGAGGGTCGCCGCCAAGTCGCGGGACATGCTGGAGGATCAGGCCGCCGGCACGCCAGCGCCACGGAGAGGTGCCACCCGTGCGGCCGGCCATCATCTGACGGGCGACCGCCAGACGAATGAACGTCGGGAGCTGCTCGGACTGACGAAAGTAGGCGTGCGCAGCATCCGTGAGGGAGCCGCCGTCGAGCGCGACGATGCCCTGATGGCTCGCGAGGTTCTGGCCCGGGTCGATGGTCATCGCCATGCGGCCGGTGCCGAGAAGCTCGCCGGCGTCGAGCCTGCCCGAGCCGGCAAGCGCCTCGATCTTGGCGCGGTCGAAGCTGGCGTATCCGCGCACGACACCCGGCGCGTCGTAATGCACGACGAGGAAGCCGAGCGGCCCATCGGTCTTGGTTTGCAGAATGAGCCGACCGCCGGGCTTCAAGGGATGGCCGAGCAGGGCCGTCAGGGCCAAGGCCTCGCCGAGCGTCGACCGGACCGGGTCCGGATAATCGTGAGCATCCAGCACGCGATCGACGGCGGGGCCGAGACGCACGATGCGCCCCGAAATCCTGGACTTCACCGTGCCGAACGGCAGCACAATGTCGTCGGCGCTATCGCTGCGCGCCGCACGGGAGGGCTCTGTCGCTCGCTCCGCCATGGGTCTACCTCGTCGTTCGGGCCACGCGAGCCCGTGTTCCGAACCGGTGCATGGCCGAGGGCGCGCCGAAGCGGCCTGCTCGCTTTACACGCCAAGACACCAGGCGAGGATCGCCTTCTGAGCGTGCAGCCGGTTCTCGGCCTCATCGAAGACGACGGACTGCGGACCGTCGATGACGCTCGCCGAGACCTCAAGCCCACGATAGGCCGGGAGGCAATGCATGAAGACGGCGCCTTTCGCGGCCCGCTTCATCAGCGCGTCGTCGACGGCGTAAGGCGAAAGAAGCTGTTTGCGCCGCGTCGCATCCGTCTGGCCCATCGATACCCAAGTGTCGGTGACGACGCAATCGGAGCCTTTCACCGCCTCGTCGGCATCGTCCGTCAGCAGGACCTTGCCGCCCTCGGCGCGTGCCCACTCGAGCACCCGCATCTCCGGGTTGAGCTGGGGCGGGCAGGCGAGGCGCAGCTCGAAGCCGAAGCGGACCGCCGCGTGCATCCACGAGGCCGCGACGTTATTGCCGTCGCCTACCCAGGCCACCTTGCGGCCTTTGATGGCACCCTTCGATTCCTCGAAGGTCATGATATCGGCGATCACCTGACAGGGGTGCGAGAGGTCGGTGAGGCCGTTGATGACGGGAATGGTGGCGTGCTCGGCGTACTCGAGGAGAGTTTCGTGCTTGTTCGCGCGCAGCATGATCGCATCGACATAGCGCGAAAGAACCTTGGCGGTATCGGACACGGGCTCGCCGCGGCCGGTCTGGAGATCGGCATGGTTGAGCGGAATGGTCTGCCCGCCGAGCTGGCGCATGGCGAGATCGAACGACACCCGTGTGCGCGTCGAGGGCTTCTCGAAGATCAGGGCGAGCACGGAGTCGCTGATGCCCTTGGGGCGCAGCTCCCTGGGCGTGCGGCGTCCGGCCTTCTTCATGGCATGCGCCATGTCGACGATGCGACGGAGCTCTTTGGCCGGGATCTGATCGAGATCGATGAAATGCCGGACGGCCTTGGAGCGCGTCCGGCCCGACTTGGGCTGAGTACGTGTCAGCACTGGATCTGCCTTATGCCTTCTTCTTCAGCGAGGCGATGGCGCGAGACAGGCGCGCGATGCCATCCTTCATCTCGTCCTCGGAGACGGTGAGCGAAGGCAGCATGCGGATGACGTTGTCGCCTGCCGAGACTGTCAGAAGCTTTTCGGCCGTGGCCGCCTTCATCACGTCGCCGGCCGGGAACTCGGCCTTCAGGCGGACACCGGCGAGAAGGCCTACGCCGCGCACCTCCTCGATCGCGTCTGCGTGCTCGTCCTTGAGGGCAGCCATGAGTTGCTTCAGGCGCAAGCCCTTCTGCTTGACGTCCTCGAGGAAGCCCGGCTCGAGCATCACATCAAGGACCGCGTTGCCGACTGCCGTGGCGAGGGGATTGCCACCAAACGTCGAGCCGTGCGTGCCGGGCACCATGCCGCGCGCGGCGTCCTTGGTTGCGAGGAATGCGCCGAGCGGGAAGCCGCCGCCGATCGCCTTGGCAATCGCCATGACGTCCGGCTTGATGCCGGCCCATTCGTAATGGAAGAGCTTGCCCGAGCGACCCATGCCGGACTGCACCTCGTCGAGGACGAGCAAGAGGCCGTTGTCGTCGCACAACTTGCGCAAGCCGCGCAGGAAGTCGTCCGGAACGACGCGCACGCCGCCTTCCATCTGTACCGGCTCGATCATGATCGCGGCCGTCTCCGGGCCGATGGCCTTGGCCACCGCATCAAGATCGAAGCCGACGAGTTGGTCGAAGCCCTGCACCTTGGGGCCGAAGCCCTCCAGGTACTTGGCATTGCCGCCAGCCGCGAGCGTGGCGAGCGTGCGGCCGTGGAATGCGCCTTCGAAAGTGATGATGCGATAGCGCTCAGGATTGCCGCCAGCCGCGTGATACTTGCGGGCGACCTTGATCGCACCCTCGCACGCCTCGGCGCCGGAGTTGCAGAAGAATACGCAGTCGGCGAACGTCTCAGAGACGAGGCGCTCGGCCAAGCGCTCCTGGTTCTTCACCCTATACAGGTTGGACGTGTGCCACAGTGTGTTGGCCTGCTCGGTGAGCGCTGCAACGAGCTTCGGATGGCAATGTCCGAGCGCGTTCACGGCGATGCCGCTGGTGAAGTCCAGGTAGCGGTCGCCGTCAGTAGAGATCAGCCACGAGCCCTCGCCTCGCTCGAACACTACGTCCTGTCGGCCATAAGTGGCCATAACGGCCGGCGAAGGGCCGGTGGATGCAGCGTGTGCGGACGTGACCTTTGCAGAAGATGTTGCAGACATGGCTTGGAACCCCTGGGTGCGAAACCCTGGTGCGAACGAAAAAAGCCGCCAAGGCCGGCGGCTCGAGCAAACGGAACGATAAGGCTTGGTGCGACTTCGTGTCAATGAGAAGCGCGAGGTGGCGCGATACTTCTCCAGCCAAGGGCCGTGAGCGCGGGATGACTGCTGCATGCGCCTGAATTGCATGCGAAAGCACGCCGGCCATCGAGCATGGAGTCGATTTATCGCCAGGGGCCCCGGGAGGTCGGGCGAGCCACTGTCAAGCGCGCCCTTCTTCCGCCCCAAAACTACGCAAAAACATACAGCGAACCTCGAATCGTTCCGTGGCGAAATAGCAACGATGGAATAGGTCAATCGAATTCGAGGTCATGACTCGGCTTGTGCCGGGAAAACCGCCCATAGTATTCATAGGGCTGTCAGACACGAGATGTGGCGCGTAATTGTTCGCCAGAGTGTCAAGTGTCTTCAGTCGGTTGGCGCGTCGCTTTTTTTGCTTATCGGCCACCGCAAGGGCGGGTTTGTGCGTTTTTCCGCTCGGTAAGTTTCTGCGTCTTCACCCAGTTCAGAGTTCGTGACCGGCTCGAGGCCGGCCCAGGCGTTGTGTTGCGCGCGTGCCGCGCCATTCGCCGGGCCGTGGTGCCTTGCCGGTGAAGGTTGAGGTGTGCGTTGCGCATCTCATCGCGCTTTCCGCAAGGAAGACGATCATATGAGTTGGAACGACGAGAGGGTCGAGCTCCTGAAGAAGCTGTGGGCCGAAGGCCTCAGCGCCAGCCAAATTGCAGGACGCATCGGCTCCGTGACACGCAATGCGGTGATCGGAAAGGTTCATCGCCTCGGTCTGTCGGGCCGCGCAACAACCACAAGGATGAAGAGCCACCGTCCGCGGACGAGATCCGTGCCGGTCAAGCGACCGCCTGCCAAGCCGCGCTTCACCAATGTCGGCAACACAGCCCTTCGCGCCCTCTATCAGGACGCCGAGCCCTACGTGGCGCCCGTGGAAGAGCTGGTCATTCCGATGGCCGAGAGGCGGTCGATCCAGACACTCGAGGAGTGCAGCTGTCGCTGGCCGATCGGCGATCCGCAGGATGCAGATTTCCATTTCTGCGGAAAGACGAAAGTGACGGGACTCCCCTACTGCGAATTCCACGCCCGGCGGGCCTTCCAGCCGCCGCAGTCGCGGCGCGGCGGGGGCCAGCCGCAACGACAGCCTGTGCCTCAGATTGCCGTCACGCCAGCCAAGGCGGAGGCAACGACGAAGGAAGAGGCGGAAGCCGCAAACGCCTGAGCCGGGGGCCCAAGGGCTCCGAGGGACGGCTCGGGCGTGGCAGGCGCCTTTTCCGAGAAGCGGGGGAAGACCGGCGGCGCACGCGGGGGCGCCGCCGGTTTTCGTTTTGAATCGCAGGTTCCGTTTGCGCTTCCTCGGGCCCTCGGCGCACACTGAGGCTGCGTATCGGTGCGTGGACGAAGCGGCATGGCGAAAAGTGAAAAGTCGAAGGGCGGCGAGCGACGCAAAGGCGAGAGCGTAGCTTTCGATCTCGAGAACCCAAAACTTCCGAAGGAGATCGAGGAACGGGCCCTCGGCAGCGGTGGCTACCCCTACGACAAGAAGCTCAAGCGGGTCGATTTCGAGCACGAGCTCAAGCTGTTGCAGATCGAGCTCGTGAAGCTGCAGTTTCATGCCGGAAAGACGGGCGATCGTATCGTCGTCGTCTTCGAAGGGCGAGACTCGGCTGGCAAGGGGAGCTGCATCGGCCGCTTTCGAGAGCACCTCAATCCGCGCAGCGCAAGGGGCGTCGCCCTGACCAAGCCCACCGAGACCGAGCGGGGCCAGTGGTATTTCCAGCGCTACGCGGCGCAGATGCCGACCATGGGCGAAATCGTCCTGTTCGACCGGTCGTGGTACAACCGAGCGGGCGTCGAAAAAGTGATGGGCTTCGCGACGCCAGATCAGGTGGCCGATTTTCTGCGCGAGGCGCCTCAGTTCGAGGGCATGCTGGTTCGCGACGGCATCCATCTCTTCAAGATCTACCTCGAGATCGGCCGCGAGATGCAGCTCCAGCGGTTTCACGAGCGCTGCCACGATCCACTGAAGCGCTGGAAGATCACCGATATGGACCGGGCTGCGATGGCCAAGTGGGAGGACTATACGCTGGCCAAGGAAGAGATGTTCCGCTTCACAAACACTGCCGTTGCCCCTTGGACCGTGATCCTGGCGAACGATCAGCGCCGGGCGCGGCTCGAGGCGATCCGGCTGGTGCTGAAGGCGATGGCCTACGACGGCAAGGACGCCAAGGCGATCGGGGAGCTGGACGACAAGATCGTGGGTACGGGCCCGGACTTCTTCCACCGTCCCGAATGAGGCCGGTCGGCCGGTGTGAGCGCGCCGATCCGGGGCAAAGGTAAGGGCTTCTCAACCAGTTTCGCGGACGTGAGCATAGGGCGTCCGTTCGTAAAGATTGCGCCAAGGTGCCATGCCGATACTGGCTCAGATGCCAGTATCGGGAGCCTGAAATTGATCAGGGACGCACGTAGGCGGTCAATTGCCGGTTTCGGCTCGGATGCGGGCGGAAGCGTTGCGATCATCTTTGCGGCGGTGATCATCCCGGTGATCGGGATCGTGGCCGCAGCCATCGATTATGGCCGGGCAGCGAAGGTGCGCAGCACGCTCGAAACGGCGGTGAGCGCGGCGGCGCAGTCAGCGAGCCAGCATCTGGGCGAAAACCGTAGCGTGATCGAGTCCAAGGTCGCGGCCATGCTTGCAGCCAACCTGCCTACCGAGCTGGCCCGACTTCCGCATCGGCTGCGGATCGCGAACGACAACAGCTCGGTCGAGGTCGCGATGGAGGCCAGGGTTCCCACGACGCTGATGGGCGTTGTGGGCGTGCCTGAGCTCACGGCTTCGGCATCGGGTTTCGCAAAGCCTCCGGAGCTTGGCGTTGCAGCCCTCGCGAGCGGCTCGGGTGTCCTGCCGGAATCGTCCAAAAGCGCGGCGGCGGCGCTCGGTCCAGCGCCCGTCGTCATTCGGAACCAAGAGGATCTCCGAGCTGCCGCAGCAAGCATGGCCAAGCAGCTCGAAGAGATGGCGTCGGGGGTTGGCGGCAGCACACCAGCCCTACCTCCGGAGGCCGCGGCCCAACTCGAGCGCATGATGCGCGATCTCAGGCGCAACTCGCGGTGAGTGAGCCAGTATCCCGGCGTCCCCGCTCGTCAACTCGAGCGGTGAGCGCGCGTCCTAACCCTGCACGGAGAAGCCGCCGTCAACGGGGATTGCCGTGCCGGTGACGAAATCCGAAGCCTTCGAGGCGAGAAACACCGCGATGCCGGCAAAATCTGTCGGTTCGCCCCAGCGGCCGGCGGGGGTCCGGCGCAGTACGTTATTGTGCAGCCCGTCGACCTGCTCCCGGGCCTTCTGCGTAAGCTCGGTATCGATCCAGCCGGGAAGAACGGCGTTGACCTGGATGTTGTCGACTGCCCACGCAGTGGCGAGGGCCTTGGTCATCTGGACGATGCCACCCTTCGAGGCAGCATAGGGGGCGGCGAAGGGGGCGCCGAAGATCGACATCATGGAGCCGATGTTGATGATCTTGCCGCCGCCCGCGGCTTTCATGGCGGGTTGCGCTGCATGAGAGCAGTAGAAGGCGCCGTCGAGATTGATCGACAAGACCTCGCGCCACTCGTTCATCTTGTACTCTTCGGGGCGCTTGCGAATGTTGATGCCGGCGTTGTTCACGAGGATGTCGAGCCTGCCCATCTGCTTCATACAGGCGTCGACCATGGCCTTGACGGAGCCCTCGTCCGCGACGTCGACCTCGACCACGGCCGTGCGTACACCGTAGCCGCCGAGCGCCTTGGCAGCGGCTTCAGATTTGGCGACGTTGCGGCCGGCGACGACAACGTCCGCTCCCGCAGAGGCGAGCCCCTGTGCCATGCCGAGTCCTATGCCGCCGTTGCCTCCGGTGACGATTGCCACGCGCCCTTTCAGATCAAACAACGACATTGAGCCTCCTTCGTTTTTTCATGCTAAGGGATCGCCGAACCCATCGGCATCGATCACACCATACGAGCCGTCGTGTGGTGGCGCGAGCCCTGCTTGTTGCAATGTGCCCCTCTGCTCGACCGCGGGATCGATCGTGCGAGCCGAAACGATCAGAGAAAACGAGTTCCTGACCCGATGCCTTCCTATAACTGCAAGAAGTGTCCTGGCTACTGCTGCAGCTACCCGCTGATCCAACTGGACCGCCGTGATATCGAACGGCTGGCCAAGCACCACGACTTGAGCTTCGAGGCCGCCCGCCGGAAGTTCACCAAGAAGGCGCACGGCGCAGAGTATGCGATGCGGCGCAAGGCCGATCCTCATTTCGGAAAGATCTGCCGGTTCTTCGACACGGAAGAGCGGCGTTGCACCATCTACCATGCGCGTCCGGGAATCTGCAGACGCTATCCGGGCGAGGGGCGTTGCGGGTACTATGATTTCCTGATGTTCGAGCGGCGAGCGCAAGACGACAAGGAGTGGGTGGCCACGACGAGCAACGGTTGATCGGGCCGCGCAGCTCAGGTCACGCAATGGTTTGCGATCGGACGCTGGCGCTGGGGCGCCGAATTGACTTATGCTGAGTTTAACAGGGCGGTGTCGATCGTAGATGGCTGTCGCGGCCGCCGAAACGAGAGCGCGACAATGGCGGAGCAGCAGGTCAAGCTGGAGATTACACCGAGGGTTGTCGATCTCGGAGATCGCGTGATCCAGTTGCAGCATGTGGTCAGTGCTGGGCGGCATACGATCTACCCGCTGCGCCCGATCGGGGCTGTCGCAATGCTCGCTGGAATCGGCCTCATTGCCAACGAGGTGGTGGCGCGAGGGCCTGACGCCTTCAAGCTGCAGGCGGGTGGGTCTCTGGCCCTCTGGATCGGCTTCCTGGTGCTGGGGATAGGCCTTTTCCTTCTGCTGTTCGTTCGGCGGATCCTTTCCATCCAGACGTCGGACGGTCGGCGGATCGAGCTTTCCGCCGAGAGTGAAGAAGCTGCGACCGCGCTCATCCTGCGTATTCGGCATGCCATGGAGGCTGCCGGGGGGCCATACGCATCACCCGCCATGCAGAGCACCGCGGAGCCCGGAACCCTGCCGCCGTGGACGGGGGCGCCGGCAGGCCTGCCGCATCATCAGATGAGCCATCCACATCATGCGGCGGAAGCAAAGGGCGTGCGAACCGTTCCTGCCGGCCGCCAGGGTGCCGGATACACCAATGGGCACGCGGGAGGTGCCGCCCTCGGCTCGGCCGGCGGGATCGGTGCGGACAGCGCTTCGATCACCGAGCAAGCCGTGCAGGCCTATCGACGCGCCGGCTCGGGGGGAGGTCAGCACGAGCGGGCGAGCGCGGCGGCTGAGCGGCGGCTCGGAGGACCGGATCCGGGGCAAGGGGCGGCCCGAGATCAGCTTGCTCTGCCGGCCACGCTGCCTGCGGGGTTTGCTCGAGACGATGGGGTGCCCGACCTCATCGCACTGATGGAGCATGTTCGCCGCTCCGACGTGCAGCACAAGGAAGCCCTGCTCGATCTTCTGAGGGTGGTCGAGGATCATTATCGCGGGCGTGCGACCCGTGAGGATGCACTCGCGCACTGGCGAAGCTTTGCGGACTACGTGGTGCAGTACCTTGGCGATGTCGACGGCTTGATCGCGCATACGGAACGGTTCGGACGCCACATGCTGCCTCGGTGACACCGTGTATGCGTGCATCTCGGCACTCGCGCGGCACGCGGTTTGCCTTGCAGCCAGCGCGGCGGTGCGTGCCATGGCCGTTTGCCCGTTACCGGAAGGTGCGCGAGCGCGTATCCTGGCCGAGACGAAAACCAGGAGTTACGAATGAAGACGCCCCCCATCAGCCGCTTTCCGGTTCCGAAGCTCGCGGATCTTCCGGACGACGTGCGCACCCGCATCGAGACCGTTCAGGAGAAGAGCGGCTTCATTCCCAACGTTTTCCTGGTTCTGGCCCATCGTCCTGACGAGTTCCGGGCGTTCATGGCCTATCACGATGCGCTGATGGACAAGCCTGGCGGGCTGACCAAGGCGGAGCGGGAGATGATCGTCGTCGCGACGAGCGCCGCCAACCAGTGCCAGTATTGTGTACTCGCCCATGGCGCCATTCTGCGCATCCGAGCCAAGAACCCGTTGATTGCCGACCAGATCGCCGTCAACTACCGCAAGGCCGACTTGACGGCTCGCCAGCGGGCCATGCTCGACTTCGCGATGAAGGTGTCGCGCGAGTCCGCCGAGGTCGACGATGCGGACATTGCCGCGGTGAAGGCGCATGGCTGGACGCAGGACGACGTCTGGGACATGGCAGCAATCGCTGCGTTTTTCGCGCTGTCGAACCGGATGGCCAACGTCACCGGCATGCGGCCGAACGACGAATTCTACAAGATGGGGCGGTGAGGCGGTCCTACCTGAACCGTCGGGTGGCATGCCGCCTCAGCCTGCCACCGCTGCCCCGGCCACGCCGGTCTGCCCGGCGGCACGGCACGTGTCCCGGTCGATGTCAAAGAGCACGGGGGGAGGACGCCGTCCGGCCACCGCTTTGATATTTTGAGGCAGCCTCGCGGCGCCCTCCGACGGCATTTTCGCGTCGCGGAAGCGCGCCCTGGGTGGTTCCCCGGCTCATCTCCACGCGACGCCCGGCTTGCGTAGTGGCGCTCACCTCTCCAGAGGCCGGATACCGCCTCCTGCCCTCGCTCTCGGCACGCCTCGCGACAGCGACCCGCGCGAACAGGATGCCGGGAGGATAAGTGACGCCGGAGGGGCCGGGGATAAGTTCTGGACTCCGGAAAGCGATCCGAGCCATCCACAACAGTGCTGATGTGTTTCGCTGACCTCGCGACACCCCCAAACTGTCATCCCGGGCCTTGTGCCCGGGACCCATCGCGCCGCGCGCTCCTTCCGGAGACGCTTGGCCAGGATTTCCAGCGGATTTCGCACTGTGCGCACCCGCGTAGCGCCCGAGCCCCCGCACCCAGCAAGTTGACGAATGGGTCCCATGGACCCCGGCCTTCGGCGGGGCAGGGAAGCACCGGAATGACAGAGCGTGAGCCGCAAACGCTTCGGTCGTTCGCGACCCATCCCCTCACCACCCCGTCATCCCCGCGAAGGCGGGGACCCACGTCGGCATGGAGGCATTTCGATGCCTGTCGTGGGTGCCCGCCTCCCCTACAGTACGTTCTCGGTGATCCGATGCGAAGCGGTGCTCGTTGGTTGACGAGTGCTCGCTCATCCACAGGGCTTCGAAATGTCCGTAACACCGGTCTACGCAGCAATCCTCACGCTCCTCTTCGTGGTCTTGAGCCTGCGCGTTATTTTCTCCCGGCGCAGTGGAGGCACGAGTCTCGGAGATGGGGGTGACGACCAGTTGCTCCGCCGCATACGGGTCCACGGCAACTTCGCCGAATACGTGCCACTCGCGCTTCTATTGATGGCCCTGATGGAACTGCGTGGCCTGCCAAGGCCATATCTCCACCTCGTGGGATTACCGTTGATTTCTGGTCGGCTTCTGCACGCCTATGGTGTGAGCCTCGGCGTAGGCTGGGCGCGTGTCGCAGGGATGGCGCTGACGTTTGCGACGCTCGTTGCCGCGGCTCTAGCCAATCTTGGGATGCTTCCCCTTTGATCAGGCCGAATTTCCAACGGCAGGTCACGAGCGGAGGAAGCGAGCGTGGGCGGCGGGGCGCCCGACTCCATTGCGCCTAGAGGCACACGCCTCAGGTCTCCCCGCTTCCGTTCGAAGAGGTGCCGACTTTACGTGCCGGGAGCAGTCATCGGCGCAAACGGCATCTCGTGCAGCGTATCCGACGTTGGTGCCCATTTGCCGATAGGCTCTTGATCAAACGTCAGATGCAACAGCTACACTCGGATCATATGCTTGGTGTTTCTGATGGCTCTGACATTTGCTCAGGACCAGCCTCCGCGGGATGAAAATGCCAGAGCAGGAACACTAGTCGGGGACGAAGGCGCCGTTGTCGTCGAAAACCGGCTGCGTCGGAAACGCTTGCTCCGTGCAAAGTTGCGGCAGCCAGGGGAGAGATGAGCGGAGCCAGAATTGTCGCGACGGGATCAAGTCCGATCGCTGCTTGAGTGTACCGACTCGCAAGGAAACGACCTTAGGGTGCGGCCCCGGTGGTGCGGAATAGATGGGGCTGCCACACTCTCCGCAGAATGTTTGCTCGCGCGGATTCCCGCTTGCACTCGACTTGACGTAGGTTTTCGGCTCTCCTCGGGTGAGCCGGAAAGTTCCCGGCTTCGTGGCAACCACGACCCGAAAGGCGGTGCCTGAGAGCGCTTGGCAATCGGTACAGTGGCATACGACAACGTGGGCCGGGCTGACGTCGGCCTCATATGCGATCTTGCCGCAATAGCAACTGCCGTCCACGCGCATGGCGAAAGCCTCTCGCTCTGCTTACAGGCACTCGTGTGGTGAGGTGCGAGCCTATGTGAGAGCACCAGATTTGTCTGCTCGGGGTCAAGGGGAGCCGAACCGTGTCCGCCCCCCTGACTTCGGCACGATCTGCCCCAGCGGACATGACCGCGCGGCGGTTTTGGCCAAGTCAACGTCCGACCGCCTCGCAGTCGTTCCTGCGCACCAACCCCACGCCTACCACCTCTTGCCCCGGCGCCCTCATCCTCTACCATCCGGCCATCACGTACCCCAGATGACGCGGAGGCCTCCATGAAACGTGTTCTTCTCACCGGCGCGGCCGGTAACATCGGTGGGTATCTGCGGAAGCTTCTGCCGCCCATCTATCCCGACCTCGTGCTGTCGGACATCCGCGAGCCGGACGGCCTCACGGCGAGCGAGACCTTCATTCGGGCGGACATCGCGAAGTTCGACGAGATCGAGCGCGTGTGCCAGGGCGTGGAGGGCATCATCCACCTCGGCGGTCGCTCCGGCGAGGCGCCGTGGGCGGACATTCTCGAGGCCAACATCGTCGGGTGCTACAACCTGTTCGAGGCGGCGCGGAAGGCGGGTGTCAAGCGCGTCGTCTTCGCGACGTCGAACCACGCGGTCGGCTTCTATCCCCGCGCGACGACGATCCCACCCGACGTGATCCCGCGTCCGGACAGCCGGTACGGCCTGTCGAAGCTCTTCGGCGAGGGGCTCGGCGCGATGTACGCCTACAAGCACGGCATGGGGGTGACGTCGCTCAGGATCGGCAATGTCGGAGACAAGCCGCTCGACGCGCGCCGTCTCGCGATCTGGATCCGCCCGGACGACCTCGTGCAGCTCATTCGCATCGGGCTCGAGCGGCCGGGCCTGGTCTACGAGGTGATGTACGGGGTGTCCGACAACCAGCGCTCCTGGTACGACAACAGCCGTGCCCATGCGCTCGGCTATGCGCCGAAGGGGCGTTCCGAGGAATTTGCCGCGGAAGTGCTTGCAGCGGAACCGCCGGCCTCGCAAAAGCACCCGGCGGCCGAGTATTATCAGGGCGGCACATTCTGTGCTGACGAGTATTCTGCCGACCTGGCTAGCCTGAAATCCCGGAGCTGAGGCCCGATGCCCCAAATCGACGGCGACCGTGTCCTGCGCGACCTTCGACATCTTCGTACCATCGGCGCCTACAAGACGGGCGTTCACCGTCCGGCGCTTTCGGCGGAACACGTTGCTTCGCTGCATTGGCTGAAAAGCGAGCTCGAGGCACTCGGTCACGCGGCGACGATCGACGGGATCGGCAATGTTTTCGGGATAGCGCCCGTCGAAGGACGCAAAATCCTCGGTGGGTCGCACCTCGAGAGCCAGAACTATGCGGGCTGGCTCGACGGGCCGCTGGGCGTCGTCTACGCGCTCGAGGCGGCGCGTGCGGTGAAGGCGGACCCGTCGCTGGCGGGGTGTGCCGTCGATGTCGCCGCCTGGTGCGACGAGGAAGGACATTTCGGCCATTTCCTCGGAAGCCGCTCGGGCACCGGCAAGGTCTCGGACGCCGACGTCGACCAGGCGGTCGACCGGACGTCCGGTGTCTCGATGCGCGACGCCCTGAAGGCGGCCGGTCTCGAAAACCGGGCTCGCATGACCGTCGATGCCGGCCGCTATGTCGGGTTCCTCGAAGCCCACATCGAGCAGGGCGACTGGCTCGAAGCCCACGATCTCAAGATCGGCGTCGTGACGGCGATCGTAGGGAGCCGGAATTTCCGCATCGTTTTCGAGGGCACGCAGAACCACGCCGGGACGACGCGGATGGCAATCCGCCGCGATGCGGGGGTGGCCTGTGCGCGCTTGCAGATGGCGATCGAGGCGCTGTTCCCGACGATCTCTGGCCCGCGAACGGTCTGGACGACAGGGCGGGTGACACTTTTCCCGGGCGACCCGAGCATCATACCCGGTCGGGCCGAGATGCTGTTCCAGTTCCGCGATACGGATGCGGATCTGCTCGACCGGCTCGAGGGCGCCTTGCGAGGATTGGTGGACAAGGCCGATCGGGAAGGCCCTTGCCGGGTCACGCTGGAGCAGCAGCGGAAGGGCATGCCGGCCCAGATGGCCGAGCGCTTCCAGGCGGCGATCGAGGCATCCGCCGAGGCCCGCCTGCCAGGATGCCACACCCGCATCCCGTCAGGTGCCGGGCATGACGCGCAAATCCTGGCGGCCGTGATGCCGGCCGGCATGCTGTTCGTGCCGTCAATCGGCGGCATCTCGCATCACTGGTCCGAGAATACCGCGGACGAGGACATCGTGTTCGGGGCGAGAGTCTATGCGGATGCCGTCGGCAGGCTGTTGACGTGATTTGGCTCAACTGTGCCTTTGGACCGCGCTGTTACAAATAAGCCAATCCCTATCAACGGACTCGGATTTCCCGCGGTCCGTGCTATATACCGTCCGATATAACGGCCAAGGCCCGAGCTAGAGTGCCATGACTGAGATCACCACACCCCGACCGCCCGCTTCGCGCGACGGTTCCGAGATGATCGACCCGTTCGGACGGGCCGTGTCGTACCTCCGCGTCTCGGTGACCGACCGGTGCGACTTCCGCTGCGTCTATTGCATGTCCGAGCACATGACGTTTTTGCCGAAGAAGGATCTCCTATCGCTCGAGGAACTCGACCGGCTCTGCTCGGCGTTCGTTGCCAAGGGCGTGCAGAAGCTTCGGATCACAGGCGGGGAGCCGCTGGTGCGCAAGAACATCATGTGGCTGTTCCAGCGGCTGGGGCGGCACCTGGAGACGGGCGCGCTGCAGGAATTGACGGTCACCACCAACGGCAGCCAGCTCCCGAAGTTCGCGTCCGACCTCTACGCGGCCGGCGTGCGGCGCATCAACGTGTCGCTCGACACGCTCGACGAGACGAAATTCCGCGCGATCACCCGATGGGGCGACCTCAACGGGGTAATGAAGGGTCTGGAGGCGGCCGACAAGGCTGGCCTCGCCGTCAAGATCAATGCCGTAGCTCTGAAGGGTGTGAACGAGGGCGAGATCGAGGATCTGCTGCGCTTCGCCCATGGCCGCGGCTACGACCTGACGCTGATCGAGACCATGCCGCTCGGCGACATCGAGGGGGACCGGACGGATCAGTACCTGCCGCTCTCGATCGTGCGGGGCCGGCTGCTCGACCGCTATTCCCTCGAGGATATTCCGTACAAGACCGGCGGTCCGGCGCGCTACGTACGCGTCAAGGAGACCGGCGGGCGCCTCGGCTTCATCACGCCGATGACGCACAATTTCTGCGAAAGCTGCAATCGCGTGCGGCTGACCTGCACTGGCACGCTCTACATGTGCCTCGGGCAGGAAGATGCCGCGGATCTGCGCGGGCCGCTGAGGGCCAGCACCGATGATGCGCTGCTGTCTGAGGCCATCGATGCAGCGATCGCTCGCAAGCCAAAGGGGCACGACTTCGTCATCGACCGGCGTACGAAGCGTCCGTCCGTGCAACGGCATATGAGCGTGACCGGCGGCTGATCGATGCGGTGACCGAGGAGGTTTCCCGAGCCTGCGCGCGCGAGCCGTGGTTTGAGACTGCGCAATCCGGAACGCGGCAGGATCCAATACGTTGTGCTTGGAGGCTCAGCAAAACGTATTGGAGTGAGCATGCCCTACGCAAAATTCATGTCGGTATGCGCCGCCAGTGCCTTGATCCTCATGGGATCTGCAGGCGCTCCGAACCTCGGACCGGCCGCCGCGAAAGACCTTATCCAGCTCGCCCAGCGTCACGATGGCGGTGGTGGGGGCGGGGGCGGCCATCGCGGTGGTGGCGGTGGCGGCGGGGGTGGTGGTGCCCGCCATGGTGGCGGCGGGGGCGGCCCGGCGATCCAGTCGCGTGGCGGTGGCGGTGGTCAGCACTTCAGCGGAGGTCGCGGTCGAGGCGGTGGCGAGCACAGGTCGGGTCCGCGCATCGGCGGGCGGCATGAGGGGCACCGTGGCAGACCGTCCATCGGCGGTGGTGGCGGTGGTCCGCGCATCGGGCATCCCGGTCGGCACGCCGGCGACGGAGGCAGGCGGCATGGTCGCAGCTATATCCGGCGGCACGGCCGCCACTACTCGTGGGGACCGGGTCTCTCGTTCTGGTTCTATGACGGCTATTACTACGGCGACTGCGATTGGCTCAGGCGCCGCGCCATCGCGACCGGAAGCCGCTACTGGTGGCGGCGCTACCGGCAGTGCCGGGATTGGGACTGAGTTGTCGGCGGGCAGTGTCTATCGAACCATCGTGGAAGGGCGGTCTTCGGGCCGCCCAACTCTGTTGCGGGCTGGAAAGAGGCGCGCGGCATCTGGCGTCGCATAGAGCGCAAGACGGTAGGGGCTGAGAAGCTCGAACCGCATGGCATCAATGCCAAACAGCGGGACGTGTGAGAAGGCGCCGAGGCGCGCGAAGGCTGTCTCGTGCAGCGGGTTCAGGTAAGCGACGACGATGGGCCGTGGTGTGCGCTGCCAGGATCGGGCCAGAGCCTCGGCCACGCGGTCGAGGACAGGCGGCCCGAATGGATTGAAGAGAAATGCGACCAGCGGGCCATCGGGCACCGTGAACCGGGTCGCATCGCCTTCGACGACCTCGACCGAGTGGGCTACCTGATAGGAGAGGTTGGCGACATTGACCCTGGCGATCGCGGCCAGCTCGGACGCAAACTCGACCCCGACGACGCGGCCGAAGGGACGCCGCGCGGCCGACAGCACGACGCGACCCTTGCCGCACCCGTAGTCGACGAAGGTCCAGCTGGGGTCTGGCTCGGGAAGTGTTTCCTGCACCCAGTCCAATATCCGCCACGGGGTCGGCAAATAGTGCACGCCGATGTCCCGGTTCGGGCTTTCGATGGTGAGTGTATCGAGCTCGGCCTTGCCCGTCGTCGCATCGTCGGCGGCATACGGGTGGAACCGGCCGTCCAGTGCGGCGTGGGCCCGGTGCAATGCGACGGTTCGATAGTGGCGAAGGGCGTTCGCAACACCGCCTTGTTTCAGAACCGCCGCCAGCTTCCGCCAAGGCGCAATGGACACTGCCGCCGACATCCTGCTTACCGAAAAGTTAACCCGATTGGGAACCTTCCGAGCAAGGAGCGTGCCAGCAGCGGCCGGCACTACAAATCCAGGAGCGCCTTGACCTTTTCCGGCGTGAGCGCGTCGCCGGCGTAGATCCGGCCGTCGACCTCGAGGGCCGGGGTCGAGCGGATGCGGGCCTCGTCGAGCCTGTCCTGGGCGTCCTCGTCCATCAGCAGGTCCCGCACGCGATAGGTCACACCGTTGGCCGTGAGGAAGCGCTTGAGCTGCTCACACGGGACACACATGGGCGAGGTGTATACGATCACGTCGCGTGCGGGGGCCGACATCAGAGTTTTCCTTCGGATTTGAGGCGCCGGTACTCTTCCTTGCGGGCGAGCCACTTGGCCTGGGTGTCAGGGTCCTGCCAGGGCTGCTCCTCGGTGAAGACGAGGCGCTTCCAGTCGTCGCCCTTGCTCCACGCATAGTCGGGAGCGACCGTGGTGCGGGGCTCCTTGGCATTCGACAGGAGGTCGAGCGCTGTCTGGAAGATCTCGCGCTGCTGGGCGACGTTCCACGGCTCGCCGCAGGGGCTACCGAGGGGGAAATCGACGAATACGAAGCGGGCGACCCCGCAGTGCTCGACGATGTCGCGGGCGGCACCAATGACGACGGTCGGGATGCCATTCTCTTCGAGGTAACGGGCGATCAGACTCACGGTCTGATGACAAACGGGTCAGACAGGGACGAGGATCGCCGCGTCCACGCCCTCCTCTCGGCAAAACGCCAGGGCCTTCGGTGCCTCCTGGGTCAGCACCTTGCGCTGGCTGTAGTTGTTGTAGGCGCCGAGGATGCGTGACGGCATGGAGCCGATACGGCCGTCGGCGACGGCCTCGCGCAGCCGGTCGACGGGATAGAAAGCGTTGACGTCGTCCAGGTGCGTGGCGTTGCGATCGAAGGAGAGCGTGCGGGAATAGAGCTTCTCGGTCGGCGTCGAGGCCGGGATCGGATAGACTCCGCGGAAGTCCTCCTCGTCGATCGGATTCTGCTCGGTTTCGGGATCGAAGCGGACGGCGACCTCGCTGGTGCCGAGCAGGGTGACGCGGCACTCCGAAAGCGGCTTCGGCAGCGGTGTGAACGGCACCTCGTCGAAGTGTGCCCACTGGTAGGACTTCTCATAGCCCTGGCGAATGTAGTCGTCGCGCGTGCGATCAATATAGCGGACGTGATCCATCATGCTCTCCGTCGCTGTGACGACGGAATGATGGGACGGTTCGGGGCGGTTGTCGATGGGTGGTGGGTGCGCGGTGCTGAGAGGCCAGTCAATTGTGTCATCCCGGTGCTTGTCACCGGGACCCATTTCTCAGCTTGCTCGAGCGAACCCCACCAATCGCACGACGATCAACCGAGCTTCAGCCCACCGCTCGAGCGTGTTGAACCCTGGGTCCCGGGCACGAGGCCCGGGATGACGCTGGATAGCGGCACTCGACCCCCTTGCCCACGCTACCGTCGTCAACTTGGTGACCTCTGACAATATAGTTAATGATGAATGAGATTGCCAAGGATGTGCTCGGACCTCCGCTCGGGAGGCGGCTCGGTTTCCTTCCTATCAATCTCCCAAAGCGGCAAGTGCCCCCTCAAATCAGCCCCAGCTCCGCGAGTTCCTTCCGCAACTTCGGGGGCATGGCGGTGATGCCGTCGTGCTTGCCGGCGGTGAGGTCGTGGGGGGCATCATCGGGCAAGAGATAGCGCCAACCCTGGAAGGCGCGACGTGGCGTCGGACGGACGGGGATCAGCGTCTTCTCGAGGATCAGCAAGGTGCAGGGCGTGCCATCCTCGCGCGTGCCTTCGCGCAGGTCGATCAGGCGCTGGCGGGCCTGGATGATGCCCTTGATGACCCAATAGATCGAGCCGCCGTCGAGCAATTCCTCGCGGCGCTTCGGCATCTGGAAGGTGCGGTGGAACAGCTCGGGCTTCAGGCCGTCGTGCTTCATCTGGCGCAGGCGCTCGGCCTGCCAGGCGCCGAGGTCCTCGACCGACTCGCTGCCGACGCTGAGCTTGATCAGGTGAAGGGGCATGTTCTGTCTCTGGTCGTGCGAGGGCACTTTGGACAGATCTTACTCTACAGAAAAAGCGATGGATCACCTTCGCCGGCACCCGCTTGTGGATTGCGGGGATGCCGCAAAGGCTTCGCGCGTGATCCCGGTGCTCGTCATCGGCACCGGAATGATCGATCACGGCATCATGCTGCCTTACGTCGCCAGCTTGCCGATATAGCCCTGCTCGGCAGCACGAATCTGGACGGCCATGTATTTCGAGTAGACCCGGCACTGGGCAAGGCTGCCGGCGATGAACCACAGGTTCTCCTGCGGCGTGCGCTTGAACATGTTGGACAGCTCGCCATCCTTGTCCTCGCCCCACACCGGGCCGATCTTGTCGACCATCTCGTCGCCGAGGGCGCGGCGCACCAACTCCGCCTGCGGGAAGTAGCCGGTGGCGAGGACAATGACGTCGGCGGGCACAACGGTTCCGTCCTTCAACAACGCGCCCTCGGCGCAATAGCGCTCGATGTTCTCGTTCTGAAGAAGCCCGATCTCGCCCTTGATCATCAGGTCGGAGCTGCCAGCGTCGAGGTTGTAGCCACCGCCGCGGCGGCGGTACTTCATCTGGTGGCCGGTGCCGTCGTCGCCGATGTCATACTTGAAGCCGATGCGCTTCAGGCCCTCGATCATATCGTGATCGAGCTCGGTCATGCGTTTCACGGCGAGCTGATAGGCCTTGATGATCATCGGCGGGGTCGCGGCGCTGGCGATCAGGTCGCAGTCCTCGTGCGGGGCGCCTTCGTCGTAGAGCGCGTAGTTCAGCTTGGCCGACGGATCGATGGAGACGACCGTCGTCGAGCCGCGCTGGACGATGGTGGTCTTGCAGCCGAAGGAATGCAGGTCGAGCGCGATGTCGTTGGCGCTGGATCCCGTGCCGATGACGATCGCGCGCTTGCCTGCGAACGGCGCGCCGCTGTCGAAGCCCTCGGAGTGAAAGACCTCGCCCTTGAACGCGTCGAGGCCGGGAATCTCGGGAATGAACGGATAGCTCGAGACGCCATTGGCGAACACGATGTGACGGGGATGCATGACGCGTTCCGAGCCGTCGCCGCGCTTCAGGCGTGCGGTCCAGCGCTTGGCCTTCTCATCCCAGGTGGCCTTGGTGAACTCCGTATTCGTCCAGGTGTTGATCTCCATGATCTGGGCGTAACACTCGAACCACATGCCGAGCATGTCTTTCGGAATGTAGGTCGGCCACGTCGGCGGGAACGGCACATAAGGCAGATGATTGACGTGGATTGAGTTGTGCAAGGCCAGCGAATGGTAGCGCTTGCGCCAGCTGTCGCCGATGCGCGGCCACTTCTCCACCACGAGCGCGTCGATGCCGACCTGGTTCAAACGCGCGGCGACGGAAAGGCCGGCCTGGGCGCCGCCGACGACAAGCACTGTCGGGTCGCGATCCTCGTACGCCTGTGCCTTGCGGCGTACGTCCTCCCAGTTGTCACCGCCGAAGTTGCGGGAGTAGGCGGCGCCGGTCGGGCGAAGGTCGCCGATCCTCTCCTCGAAGCCCTTCAGCTCCTCCAGGGTGGTCAGCAGCACGCGGGCCCTGTAGCCGCCCGACCGGTCGTCCGGGACGAGCCGGACGACTCCGTTGCCGCGGCCGAGTGGCGTTTCCAGCTCAAAGATCGCCTCGATCACCTCCTGGCCGAGGCGACGCACCTTGCGTGGCGGCGTGCGGCTCTCGGCGAGGGTAAGGTTGCTGGCCTGGGTTTCGGCCTGGCGCTCTGCGAGGCGCGTGGCGATGGCGCTGCGTCCGACGGTCGGCGTGATGTGCCAGGTGAAGGCGAGGATGTCGCGCCAGTGGCTATCCTCAACGAACAGGACTTCGATCGCGCCGACATCCCGGCTGGCGAGCGCGGCTTCGAAGCTGCGGAGCCATTCCTTGACTGCGGCCTCGAGGCTGCCGGTCTTCGTTGCGCCGAGGGATGCCCGATCGATATCGTTCATGCGTTTAGCCTCCTTGGCGGGCGGCAGCGGGCGCACCGGTACCGCCACCGAATCCATCTGGGTCGATTGTCCGGACATTATTGAAGACCGAAAGCGCCTCGAGGTCGAGGGGCCATGACCGCGCGGGGCGGATCACGTCGGGGCCTGGAGGTCGTGGCTCACACGGGGCCCGCCTCCCAAGCGCCTCCACCTGCAACGATGGCGAGCCGGTCGGCCAGGAACGGCAGCAGCACCTTCAGATCGTCCTCGAGACCGAAGGGTGGATTGACGAGAACAAGTGCGGTCGCGGTCAGGGGGCCGATGGTGGCGACGGGTGCGACGCGTAGCTCGAGCCAAAGCGTCTTCTGGAGACCCAGCTCGCGCAGGCTGTTGCGAAACGCTGCAACGCTGGACGGGTCCTTGACGGGCAGCCACAGCATGTAGGTGCCGGTGGCAAAGCGGCGCAATCCGTCACCGAGGCCGGTGATCAGCCGATCGAGCTCGCCGGGCTCCTCGAACGGCGGGTCGATCAGGATCAGCCCGCGTCGTTCCTTGGGCGGCAAGACCGCGCGAATCGTCTGCCAGCCGTCGAGCGCAAGAACCTTGGCACGGCGGTCACCGCGCAGCTCCAGGCGCAGCAAGTCAGCGTCGTCAGGGTGCAGTTCGCTCGCGATCAGGCGGTCATCGGCACGTAGCAGCGCCAAAGCGAGAGACGGGCTGCCCGGGTAGGCGGCGAGCCCGCCCTTCGGGTTGGCGGCGCGGATCGCTTCGAGGTAGGGGGCCAGCAGGGCCTCGGCTGCGGGCGGGAGAGGGAGAGCGTCCGGCCCCAACAGGCGGCCGATGCCGCTCCTCCATTCGCCTGTCCGCTGCGCCTCGGGGCCGTCGAGGCGATAGGTGCCGATGCCGGCGTGCGTGTCGACGACGCGCAGCGGCTTCGGCTTCTGCGTCATGCGCTCGAGCGCGAGGGCGAGGGTCGCGTGTTTGACGACGTCGGCGAAGTTGCCGGCGTGGAAGGCGTGGCGGTAATTCATGCCGCGAGCTTCAGCGATGCACGGGCTCGCTTGTCAAGGCGCGGGGCGCAATCACATGAGTTGAGCGGCGGTGAGCTTGGCCGTCAGCGATTCGCGGTCGAACGGTTTCAGAAGGTAGTCGTGTGCGCCGCCCATAAATGCGCGCGAGATTTCCGATGGGTCGTTCTCGGTTGTGCAATAGATGATGTGAGGGCGCTCGCCCTTCGTCGCCAGACGCAGTGCGCCAAGAAACTCGAGGCCGTTCATCACGGGCATCTGCCAATCGAGAAGCACGGCGTCGGGCATCCGCTGCACGCACCGCTCAACGGCTTCCTGGCCGTTTTCCGCCTCCGTGACATGGAAGTGCATGCTCTCGAGGATGCGGCGAGCGACTTTACGGATCACCTCGGAATCGTCGACGACGAGGCAATGTCTCATATTGGGCTCCAGCGGGGTCTGGCGCGAAAATCCTCGGCCGGCCCAGATGCGGGCCGCCGCGCCGACGACTGTGGCCGCTATTCGTTAATTTTCAGGAAGTGAGCCGTTCAAAATTGTCATGTTCCGGCGTGCGAACACCCGAGCTCGACGGGCGTTCAGGATCTGGCGGCGAGCACGATGTCCTGGCCGTCCTTCAGCACATCGAGGCGCATGGCGGCGTTGGTGGCCAGCCGAGCCGTGTAATACGCCTGAATGGTCTGGGTATCGAGCGGCGGGGTCTGGGCCCCGGTCAGGAATTCGACGAGATGATGAGGCGGGCGAGCGCCCGTGCCCCGGCAACGCACCGAGAATGTCGCCTTCTCCAGCGGGCCCTTGATCTCGACCTGGATCTCGCCGCCGCGCGGCAGGGCGCTGATGGCCGACGCGACCATATTGAGCAGCAGCTTGGCCCGGTCCTTGGCGAGATGACCGGCAGGGCCTTTCCAGGCCAGCTTGTGCTTCCCCTTGCCGACGAAACCGCGGCTGATCTGCTCGGCGGTCGACAGGTCGATCACCGATCCGGCCGAACCGGCAGCGCCGAAGGCGAAGCGCGCGAATTGAAGCCGGGCCGAGGCTTGCTCGGTGACGTTGCGGATGACGTCGAGGGCGTAAGACTTCGCCTCGGCATCCTCCTCCTCGTTGAGGATTTCGAGGCCATTGTAGATGGCGCCGACCGGGTTGATCACGTCATGGCAAATCTTGCTGGAAATCAGCGCGGCCAGCTCTAGATCAGTCGGATGTGCGGTCTGGGTCATCGGTTGCGTGTTCCCTCCCCCGAGGTGACATCATGGATACGCCTGCCGGCTCTGCGGATCAGCCGTGGCCACGCCAACCAAGCCTGTCGTCGCTGCCGCGCGAGACGCGATGGGCCGCTTGCATAGGCTGTAAACCTGCTGATACACGGTTGCGGGCAATGCTGCCAAGGTCTCGCGCGCAGGCTGAGAGCAATCAGTTGCCAAAGCTCGATGAATTGTGTCTTGGCGGCCACCCGTCGGGCGCTGCCGGGACACTGGAAGCCAACAGGCGGGGCGTCGCGCGAATCACGCGCTCTTCTCGGGCTGCCAGCGTGTGATCATCAATCCCGGGGGCGATCGTCATCCATGTCCAACCTACCTTCGCATCGCCTCGGCGAGATCGTGCGGCTGCTGATCGATCCGGTGCTCGAGGCCGGCGCTGCCGAGATGCGGCACTACGAGGCGGGAGTCGAGGTCCAGTCGAAAGCAGACGCGTCGCCCGTCACGATCGCCGACCAAGAGGCCGAAGCCATCCTGCTCGCGGCGCTGGCCGAAATCGCCCCCGACATTCCGGTGATCGCGGAGGAGGCGGTGTCCGAAGGGCGTGTGCCCGAGATCGGGCGGACCTTCTTCCTGGTCGATCCGCTCGACGGGACCAAGGAGTTCATCAACAAGCGCGGCGAGTTCACCGTCAACGTGGCACTGATCGAGAATGGGGTGCCGGTATCGGGTATCGTCTACGCGCCGGCTCTGGGTGAGCTCTATGCAACGCTCGAGCCTGGGAAGGCGGCATTGGCGAAACTCGCGGGGCAAGTCGCGACAGCGCGTGCTGGCGACTGCAATTTCAAGCCGATCCACGTCAGGGTTCCTGGCGCCAGCCTGACGGCGGTCGCCAGCCGCTCGCACAAGACCCCGGAGACCGAGACGTTCCTCGGCCGCTACCAAATCGGGGAGCGGCGGGACAGCGGGTCGTCGCTCAAGTTCTGCGCCATTGCGCGCGGCGAGGCCGACATCTATCCGCGACTCGCTCCGACCATGGAGTGGGATATTGCGGCGGGCCATGCGGTGCTCGTCGCGGCCGGCGGCTCGGTGACGACGCCGGACGGCGGGCCGCTGCGGTACGGGAAGACGGAAAGCGCATTCCGCAACGGACATTTCGTGGCTTGGGGTACGCCGCGGCCAATTCCCGCGAGCAGCTGAGCGCGTCGCGGAGCGGCTTGTGCTCAGATGGCAGCAATAGCTCGGCCACACTTTGGTAACACTTTTTGTAAAGACTTTATTGAGCCTGTACCGCGGCCAGCGTTTCCCAGCTCCGGGAATGCGGCCGCAGCGGCCAGCTGGCATCGCACTGCGAGACATACCGAGTCATGCCGATAACGACCTTTGCCCCCAAGGGGGGCATTCTGCTCGTGGCGAGCTTCGTGCTTTCCGCACTGTCGGGGACGATGGCATCCGCAGAAGAGCGACTGCCTTGGCTCAGGGATCCGCCGCAGCGCGAGCAAACCTACGCCCAGGCCGGGGATGTCGACCGAGGGCAGCTCCCTCCGCCGCAAGGGGCGGAGCCCGATCCGAACTACAACAGCGCGCCGCCCGCCGGACAAAGAGGCTATGATCGGCGCGACGACGTCTACCATCCACCAGCCCAGGACCGGCCATACGGGGCGCAGGACTACTCCCGGCGCGACGATGCCTACCATCCCCCGGCTCGCGGCGACTCCTACGGAGCGCCACCGGCCCGGACCTATGGACGCGATGACGCCTATCGTCCGCCACCGCGCTACGAGCCGCCGCGCGAGTACGCTGCGCCCTATCCGCCCGCGCGCTCGGATGAGCCGGAGTGGCGCGACGGGCCCGGCCGTGCGACCTACGGGGACCGGTATGCGTCGCGTGCTCCCGCTTATGACGATCGCGAGCCTGCGCCTCGCGACGGCACATTTTCCATGCGAGAGATCGTCGACGCAGGACACGGCTTCTTCGGTTCGATCAGCCAGGGTTTGGCCAGCGTCCTCGAGTATGCCTTCAAGACGCAAGGGCGGCCCAACGGATACATCCTCGGCGAGGATGCCGGTGGAGCGTTCGTTGCGGGATTGAGGTATGGTGAGGGGCGGCTCTACACGCGGGATGCGGGAACGCACCGGGTGTTCTGGCAAGGGCCGTCCATCGGCTACGACGCTGGCGCCGAGGGCTCCAAGGTCATGGTGCTCGTCTATAACCTTCGCGATCCGTCCGAGATCTATCAGCGCTTCGGCGGGGTGGCCGGATCGGCATACGTCGTCGGCGGTGTGGGCATGACCTTCCAACAGCGAGACCACATCGTGCTGGCGCCCATTCGTGCCGGAGTCGGTTTCCGGCTCGGCGCCAACGTGGGTTATCTCAAGTACACACGCCGTCCGACCTGGAACCCGTTCTAAAGCGCGGGGCGACGATCGAAACGCCTGGCTAATGCCCGTCCGGACCATGGATCGGAAGACACATATGGCTCGTGGTCGAACGATCGCGAGGCTTATGCGCTTGACTTCCATGGTCGCGGCGACGCACCACACCCATGCTGTGCAGGCAATACGCGACATAATTTGCTAGCCGAGTCGCCTGTGGCGTGCTCGATTCGACCGATTCGAGGTGCTGGCTACACGAGACCCGGGGACGACCGCGTGATCACGATCCAGTCCGGCATGCTGATTGCGCTGGGTTTCCTGGCGGCGGTGCTGCTCGGGCTGCTGGTTGCGCCGGCGTTTTGGCGCAGAGCTGTCCGGCTTACGACGCGGCGTATCAAGACGACGATGCCGCTTTCTGAGCTGGAGATCGAAGCGGATCGCGACCGCATCCGGGCGGAATACGCCATCAAGATGCACAAGCTCGAGATGCTGGTCGAGCAGGTGAAGCTGGCAGGGGCGCGCCAGCAGATCGAGATCAACCGGCGCGATGCCAGAGTGAACATGCTCGAGGGGGACCTCGAGCGCTTGAGGGCGCGACACGAAGAGGCGCAAAATGCCCGCCGCGTGTTGGAGCAGACCATTGCCGACCGGTTACCGCGTGTGGAAGGGCGTTTGACCGAGGCCAAGAAGGTCCTCCATGCCCGGGAGCGGGAGATCGAAGAGCTGACGGCCAAGACCGAAAAACAGGTTCAGGCACTTGCTGCGGCCCGGTCGCTCAACGATTCCCAAAAGGACGAGATCGCGCGACTGAAGGCGATACCGGGCCGAGGCTCTCAATTGGCGGGAGAGGCCGAATTGCGGGCCGAGATTGCCGAGCTCGCCAAGAAAACCAAGGAGCAGGCGCAGCTTATTCAACGCCTGCAATCCCTGTCCGGCAACCCGATCAAGGGTGCTGCCGGTGACTCGGGATCTGTTTCGCCGGCCAACGGGGCCCCGGAGCTGGCGGAACTCGAAGGCGAGATCGCTGCCCTGCGGGCGCGGAACGACGATCAGACGGTGGAGATTGCGCGCCTGAAGGCGGCGATCGAGGTGTTCGAGAAGAACGCCGACGGCGAGATGCTAGGTTCGATGCGGGAAAGCCGGCTGGCGCTCAAGGCTAGGGTGCAATCGCTCGAGGCGCAAACCGTGCAACAGAGCGAGACCGTGGCGAAGCTCCGGAGTGAGCTGGCCGCGGCCAACGAAAGGCTGGCGCGGCAGGCGGCCCACTTCACCGGCGAGCTGAGACGGCTCGGCGGGGGAGGCCCGAACGGGCAAAACAACCGGCGTGCTGCCGCCGCTGCCCGTCCGACCTTGTCCGAACGAGTTGCCCACGCCAACAGGGCGGTCGATCTGGACGAGCGATCTGTCGAGGATGCCTCGATCGCTGCCGCCGCAGCGGACGAGACGTCGGCTCAGGGTAGCGGCGCCCCGGGCGAGGGCATGGCACCTGCCGGGTCGCAAGAAGCTGGCCGCGCGTCGATCGAATCGGACGTCGTAGCCGAGGGACGGGGGGGCGGGCAGCGCGGTTTGGCACAGCGTCCGCGTCTCCTCGATCGTCTCGCCGGTTTGTCGCGGACGTCGTAGCGCAGTGGTCCGTCTTGCGCCTCGCGAGCCGACGCTGTGGCGCGATCCGATGTTTCCCGACGATGATATGCTGACGCCTTTCGCAATTTGGCCGTAGTGTTGCATTGTGCTCGCGTCCGCGGGTTCAGTTTGCGTTTGCGTAGGAGTTTCTCATGTCGAGCTCGGTCACAGCCGACGCCTTGGACGTCAGCGAATGGGAGGGCAGCTCCAAGGGCGTTGCAGCGGATGCGGGCAAGGAGATTCGTTTTCCACGGCACGAGACCCGATCGCAGCGTGCGGGCGTGAAGGGTGCTGCAGCATCGGACCGGACACCGCCTTGGCCTCGACGAAAGCTCAACGACGCTCTGGCCGAGCTCGGGCCGGCACGACCCGGTCCGAAGCCTGGGGTCGGGGATTGGCCGTCCGGTGAGCCGCGCCACGACCTGCATGCTGGCGTCGACGAGGTGCGGGGTGCGGGCGAATCGAACCCGACCGTGCAGCGACAGTCGCAAGAGCCCGCGCGGGAGGCCGACGTGGGCGTTGCAAAGCCCGGTCCCTCCGAAGCTGGAGACCTTCCGCCGCCGCCGCGGCCGGCTCGCCAACCAGAGGTCCCGCCCTTCAACGCGGAGGTCCCTGGCAACGAGACCCTGGCGTGGGCCGAGGCGAAGCTTGCCGAGGGGGACTTGAAGGGCGCCGACATCGTGCGCGCGTTGGCCGCTGTCAACATGCCGGACGCAATTTCGCACCCGACGGCGACGCCCGTCGGTCATTCGTATGATGCGGAGGCCATGGAGCGGCCGCCAATGATCATCGAGCGGGCGTTGGCAGAGCAGTGTCTGGGACTCATAGGTGGCAGCGCAGATCGCGGCCACGTCAGTGCCTGGCCTGCCGCCGCCATCGGATTTTCGCTGTCGCTGGTCGTCGGCGCGGCTCTCTATCTCGTCATGGCGAGCGGCTGAACGGTTCGATCTTGCATCCTTGGCGTGTTTGGCGCGCGGTGCGCCGGCTGAGCGGTGTGGCAATGTGCCTTGCGCCCTCAAGCGGCCCGGATACCATCATGGGTAGAGGCCGCCGCTCTTGAGTGTGCGGCCCGTGTGGCGGTGCCGGCGCGTCATCGTGCTCGGCCGCCGCGGCCAGGGGAGGCAGTCGCCATGAAGATCACCGATGTCAGCGTGACGCTGTTTGCTTGGGACGATATTCCAGCCACCCAGTATGGCCGTCATACGGGCCGTTTCGCAGGCAAGAGCGATCTCGGACTTGTCACCATCCGTACCGACGGCGGGCTGGAAGGGCACGCGTTCCTGGGATCGGCCAGCCGTCCGGCCAGCAACGACGCCCAACTGCTGGTCCGCATCCTGAAGCCGATGCTGATCGGAGAGGATCCGCTCGACCGTGAGCGCCACTTCCAAAGGATGTGGGGCCGGTGCCGGATGAACAACCATCTGCGCATTCTGGGCGCGGTGGACGTGGCGCTCTGGGACCTTGCCGGAAAGATGGCCGGGATGCCCGTGCACAAGCTGATGGGCAGTTTTCGCACGAGCGCGCCTGCTTATGCGTCCTCGGCGGTCCTCTCGTCGCCAGAGGCCTATGCCGAGGAGGCACAATCTTTCAAGACGCGCGGTTGGGGTGCCTACAAGATCCATCCGCCGACACAGTGGGAAACGGACATCCAAGTCTGCGAGGCGGTTCGCAAAGCGGTCGGCGATGATTACCGCGTCATGCTCGATTCCACCTGGTCCTACGATTATGTGGCGGCGTTGCGTGTCGGGCAGGCGGCAGAACGGCTCGGATTCTACTGGTACGAGGATCCGCTGATCGAAGATGACATGGCGGGCTACGTGAAGTTGAAGAAGCAGCTTTCAGTTCCAATCCTCGCCACCGAATATGCTCCCGGCGGGCACACCGCCTATGCCCCCTGGCTGATCGCGCAGGCGACCGACTATCTGCGGGGCGACGTCGCAGTGAAAGGCGGGCTCACGGCCTGTCTGAAGACCGCGCATCTCGCGGAGTGCTTCCACATGAACTACGAGGTTCACCACGGCGGAAACTCGCTCAACAACGTGGCGAACCTGCATCTCATCATGGCGATCCGAAACTGCGAGTATTTCGAGGTTCTGCTCCCGGATGCGGCACAGAAGTACGGGCTCGTGCAGGATATCGAGGTGGATGAGAAGGGCCTCGTCCACGCACCAACCGGGCCCGGGCTCGGCGCCGCTATCGATTTCGACCTCATCGAGCGGAAGAGGGTGGCCGTTCTTTCGTGAGGGCGACGACCCAAGCCCGCTTAGTTTGGGGGACGGTGCATGAGCGGCGAGGAGGAGTTGCGGGAGAAACTCCGCAAGATCGAGGCGCTGTTTGCCGGTGCCAAGACCGATGGCGAGCGCGATGCCGCAGGTGCCGCGGCGGAGCGCATCCGGGCCCGGCTTGCAGAGATTGGCGCGACCGAGGCAGCAGTCGAGATGCGGCTCGCTATTCACGATCCCTGGTCGCGCATGCTGTTCCTGGCTCTCGCGCGACGCTATGGGCTCGAGCCGTACCGCTATCCCCGCATGAAGCGGCAGACTCTCGTGATCAATGCTCCGAAGTCATTCGTCGACGGCGTGTTGTGGCCCGAGTTCAGCGAATTGAACGCGGCATTGTCGGCCTATCTGCAGTCGGCGACACAACGTGTGATCTCGGATGTCATTCACAGAAATACAGGCGAGGCGGTTGAGCGGGAGTGACCGGATCGACCGAGGGACCCGGCGCACGTACGGGTCGAAGGCCACCTGACATGGGATCAGCCCCGACTGCTGAGAGATTGTGAGGCGCGGCGTAAGGGCCTATCCTGGCCCAAAGCCAATTGGTCCTCACGGAGGTGCGGCCGTGCAGCCAAGACCCGAAAACTATGAGTTCGATCTGGACAAGGCCCTGACCTCGGTGGTCGGCCTCAAGACCGTTATACCCGCGGACGCCTTCACGGCCGAAACGCTGGGAACGGAACGGCTTGGGCACGGCGTCCTGATCGGCGAGCATGGTATCGTCCTGACGATCGGCTACCTCGTCACAGAGGCCGAGGCTGTTTGGCTGCGCCTGTCGAACGGGCGAGTGCTGCCGGGGCATGTGATCGGATTCGACCAGGAAACTGGCTTCGGGCTTGTGCAAGCTTTGGGCCGGGTCGAGTTGCCGAGCCTGTCGCTCGGAGACAGCGATCTCGTCGTCGTCGGGGACGAGGTCGTGCTAGCCGGCATCGGCGGGCGGCAGAACTCCGTCGCGGCGACGGTCGTCGCGAGGCAGGAGTTCGCAGGCTACTGGGAGTATGTGCTCGACGATGCGATTTTCACGGCGCCAAGCCATCCCCACTGGGGCGGGACGGCGCTGATCGGCGACGGCGGGAAGCTCTTGGGGATCGGATCGCTGCAGGTGCAGCAGGTGCTCAAGGACGGTCGGTCGGAGGACATCAATATGATCGTCCCGATCAATCTGCTGAAACCGATTCTCGAGGACATGCTGGCCGTAGGGCGGCCTAATCGCCCCGCCCGGCCATGGCTCGGCCTCTACGCGACCGAGGTCGATCAGCAGATCACGGTTGCCGGCGTGGTCTCCCGCGGCCCGGCCCGGCGGGCAGATCTCAGGACGGGCGACGTCGTCTCCGCGGTGGGCGGGGATTCGGTGCGCAACTTGGCGTCTTTCTTTCGGCGCGTTTGGTCATTCGGTGAAGCTGGCGCGGTGATCCCGTTAACGATCCACCGCAAAGGGCGGACGATGGAAGTCCATCTGCAATCGGCGGATCGGCGCGAGTTCCTGAAGGGACCCGTCCTGCACTAATACGGGATCTGGCCCACTGATCCTGGGCGCGTGCATGATGAATTTTGCCGGAGCCAGGGGCCGATCTACAGTATCGCTCACAAGGCTCGAACCGAAGGTGCAACCCGTGAAACTACTCTGGTCCTCCCGCTCCCCCTTCGTGCGCAAGGTCATGATTTTTGCCCATGAGACGGGGCTTGCCGAGCGCATCCACTGCGAGCGGACCGTCGTCGCACCGACAAAGCCCAATGCGGATGTCATGCGGCTCAATCCGCTGAACAAGCTCCCGACGCTCGTCCTGGACGACGGCAAGGCGCTTTACGACAGCCGCGTGATCGTCGAGTACCTCGATGGTCTGCATTCCGGACCCAAGCGCATTCCCGAGGCAGGTCCGGCACGGTTCGAGGCGCTTCGCATGCAGGCGCTGTGCGATGGCATGCTGGACTTTCTCTTGGTGGGCCTTTCCGAGCGTGCGCGGCCGGAAGGCCAGCAATCGCCCGAGCTCAAGGCGGCGCTCGCGGTGAAGTTCAATACGGCATTCGATGCTCTGGAGGGCGAAGCGCGACGGCTGGACTTGACGCGGTTCGGGCTTGCGGAAATCGCGACCGCTGCCGTAGTCGGTTACGCGGACTTCCGATATGCCGGCGAACGCTGGCGCGATGGACGTCCGGCGCTGGCGTCGTTTGCCGATCGCATCGCAGAGCGGCCGTCCTTGGTCGCGACGGCGCACGCCGACGTCTATTGAGCAATTATTTTGCCGTTTCCGTGCATCGCCAGCGAGCCAAGAACCAGGCTCGCTGGCGAACTCGCGTTCTGTGACAGACCTAACGAAAAAACTGCTTGCCAACGGCGCAGAGCAACGGTTCGCTAAAGATAATAACGGCGAGCCCAACCGGGTTACGTCGATAAGAGATCATCGAGGCCAACTCGAGATCAAAGGAGGAAACAATGCTCAGAAGAATGGTGGCGCTGGCCCTTGCGGGCACGGCGCTGGCAGCGACGAGTGCTGCGCGCGCGGAGCCGGTCAAGATCGCCCTGATCGAGACGCTCTCGGGGGGACAGGCCGTTACCGGCAAGCTGTTCCAGTCGGCGGTGAAGTATGGTCTCCAGAAGCTGGCGGCCGAGAAGGCCTGGCCGGACGGCATTCAGCTTCTCGAATACGACAATCAGGGCGGGCCCTCCGAAGCGGCTGACAAGCTCAAGGCCGCAATCAATGACGGCGCGCGGCTTGTGATCCAGGGCGCCTCCTCGGCCATCGGCGGCCAGATCACAGGCGACGTGCAGAAGCACAATCTGCGCAATCCCGGCAAAGAGGTGATCTACATCAACGTCGGCGCCGAGGCGATGGAGTTCACGGGCTCCCGGTGCCATTTCTATCATTTCCGCTGGAACGGCAATGCCGAGATCCGTCTCAAGGCGATGCTCGAGGCGATGAAGTCGGCGAATGTGCTCGGCAAGAACATCTACGTCATCGGCCAGAACTACAGCTGGGGCCACGACGTGCAGAAGCTCGTCAACGAGTACGCCCCGAAGTACGGCTACAAGGTCGTCGGTGACGTCATCCACGACGTCAACAAGATCCAGGACTTCGCGCCCTACGTGGCGAAGATCAAGGAAGCCAACCCCGATACCGTGATCACCGGCAACTGGTCGAACGATCTCCTGCTGCTGATGAAGGCCGCGGGCGACTCCGGTCTCAAGGTGCGCTTCGCCGCCTATTGGCTCGATCAGCCGGGCAACATCGCCAACGCCGGAGACACGGCGCTCGGGCACTACGGCGAGGCGACGTTTTTCGCCGACGCCAACGGCGAGAAATCGGCCGCGTTCGCAGAGGACTTCAAGGCCAAGACGGGCCAATATCCGATCAACGTGCAAGGCCATACGGTGCACGGCATGTGGGGTATCGGCGAGGCTCTCAAGGCACTGAAAGCGAAGCCGGGCGACAAGCTCGACATCAAGAAGCTCGCGTTCGCGATGGAGCAGGTGACGGTCGAGACTTCGGTCGGACCGGTGAAGATGCGCGCGGAAGACCACCAGGCGCTGGTGCCTCTCGCGGTCGCCGTCGTCTCCAAAGACGCGAAGTTCAAGGCGGACAATACCGACAAGGGCTTCAAGACGATCAAGCTGCTTTCCGGTGCGGAAGCAGCGGGCCCCGTGCAAGCGAACTGCAAGATGAAGCGCCCCAAAGCGTAGCCGGCAGTTTGCTCAAGTCGCCCTGGGGATGGGCCTCGTGGCCCGTCCTCAGCAAGCCCGGATCCGGCAGACCGGCATTGGCCGCAGACCAGCGCCGTGCCGCTCAAGCAGCCAGAGTGTTGCCGTGGAATACTTCATCGTTTCGCTGCTGAATGGCGTTGTGCACGGCCTTCTCCTGTTCATGGTGTCGGCGGGGCTCACGCTGATCTTCGGCATGATGGGCGTGCTCAATTTCGCGCATGCCTGGTTCTACATGCTGGGCGCCTATGTGGGCTTCACGTTGACACGCCACGGGGGCTTCTGGGTTGGCTTGGTACTCGCACCGATCGTCGCGGGTGGCCTTGGTGTGCTGGTTGAGCGCTTCATGCTGCGCCGCGTGCACAAGTATGGCCACGCGCACGAGCTCCTGCTGACGTTCGGCCTGGCCTTCATCATCGAGGAAGTGATCAAGCTGTTCTACGGCGATGCTCTCGTCAGCTACCAGATGCCCGATTACCTGCGCTTCGCGGCGTTCTCGGTGTTCGAGACGCAGTATCCGTTCTACCGGCTGTTCATGGGTGCCGTGGCGCTGATGATGTTCGCCGCGCTCTACCTGCTGTTGGCCTACACGCGGGTCGGCATCATCGTTAGAGCGGCGACCTATCGGCCTTCCACGGTCGAAGCTCTTGGCCACAACCTTCCGCTCGTCTTCATGGGCGTATTCGCGGGCGGCACGGCGATGGCGGGTCTCGCCGGCGCGGTTGCTGGTGCCTTCTACCCGACCGGCCCGAACATGGCAGTGGATTTCGGAACGCTTGTCTTCGTGGTGGTCGTGGTCGGTGGTCTGGGCTCGGTTCTGGGCGCCTTCATCGCGTCGCTGATGATCGGCGTCTTCATCTCGTTCGCCGTCGGCATCGAGTTGTCGCTCGCGGATCTGTTCGGGCTCGTCGGTCTCGGCGCGTGGGCCGAGTCGGTCGGAGGGCTGTTGACGCTCAAGCTGCAGTCGATCGCGAACAGCATGCCGTTTCTGCTGATGCTTCTCATTCTGCTCATTCGTCCCGCCGGCCTGATGGGAGATCGCCAGTGAAGCTCACGCGTTCATCACTGCTCGTGCTGGCGCTGCTGATCGTGCTGGCCGCGCTGCCGCTGTTCCTGTCAGGCAATCTGCTCAATGCGGTGATCAAGATGATGATCGCGGCGCTGTTCGCTCTCGCGTTCACGCTGGCCATGGGGCAGGCGGGCATGCTCTCGTTCGGCCATGCGGCGTACTATGGGCTCGGGGCCTTCGCGGCGTTGCACGTCATGCGTGCCGTCGAGACTGAGATCTTCTGGTTTCCGACGCCGCTTATTCCGTTTGCGGGGGCAGTCGCCGGCTTCGTATTCGGGCTCATATTCGGCTGGTTCGCAACACAAAGGACGGGCGTCTACTTCGCGATGGTGACGCTGGCTCTGGCAGAGCTGCTCTATACGCTGGCGCCAACGCTCAACTCCATCTTCGGCGGCGAGTCCGGCATCTCGACGATCCGTGGCCCGTGGTGGATCTTCAACTTCGGCTCCGACGTGCACGTCTACTATCTGACGCTGGCGTGGGTGGCGTTCGCAGCATTCTGCATGTGGGCTTTCACGCGAACGCCGCTGGGGCGGCTGGCGCTCGCGCTCCGCGAAAACGAGCATCGCGTGCGGTTTCTCGGCTTCAACACGCATGTGGCGCGGACGCTGATCTTTGCGATCTCGTGCCTGTTCACGGGGGTCGCCGGATCGCTCCTGGCGATCGCCAACGAAGGCACGAACTACACGATCTTCGCGGCGGGCGCGTCCGCGAACGTGGTCTTGCAGACGTTCATCGGCGGTGCGGGCACCTTCTTCGGGCCTGCACTCGGCGCCGCCGTGATGACGTTTTTCGCTCGTGTGACGTCGGATCTCACCCGTTCGTGGCTCCTCTATCAGGGCCTGATCTTCGTCCTCATCATGCTATTCGCGCCGACGGGGCTCGGCGGCCTCGTGGCTATGCACGCCCAGAAGGTCAAGACCGGGGGATGGAAGCTGCTGGTCGGGCCCTATCTGCTTGCGGGGCTCGCCGGACTGCTTCTGATTGCCGGTCTCGTCTATACGGTGGAAAGCATTCATGTCGTGCTGACCGACAGCTACATGGCGGCACGTCGCGCCGCCAACGGCGCCTGGGTTCCATACAAGCTGTTCGGTACGACTTTCCGGCCCGATCAAGTCGTGACATGGCTGCTGCCCATTGCGCTCTTCGCGAGCGGCGGTCTGCTGCTCCCGTTCGCGCAGCGGGCGGCGACACGGGCGTGGCGACGGGCCATCGGCGAGCCTGTCGACGACGAGGATGGCAGCCCGGTTCCCCACTCCGGCAAGAGCGAGAGGGCCGCAGCATGAATGCTTCGGGAATGGCGGGTGGCGAGGCTGTCCTCGAGCTCAAAGAGCTGCGGAAAGCGTTTGGCGAGACGCAGATCATTCGCGGGGTGAACCTGACGGTCCGGCAGGGGGAGCGGCACGCCCTCATCGGCCCGAACGGCGCCGGCAAATCGACCCTGTTCAACCTGATCTCGGGACACTACGTGCCGACCTCGGGTGACATCCTTCTCAACGGGCAATCCATCGCCGGATTGCCGCCGCACATCATCAACCGGCGCGGGCTCTCGCGCTCGTTCCAGATCACGAACGTGTTTCCGCGCCTCTCAGTGGCGGAGAACCTGCGCATCTCCATCATGGGGCGGCATGGGCACCGGTTCACCCTGTTCCGGGGGATCAGCGGGCTCAAGGCGGTCAATGACGAGGTCGAAGACTACCTGGAAAAGCTCAGGCTGGTTGGCAGGCGCGACGACATGGCCGGAGACCTCGCCTACTCCGAGCAACGCATCCTCGAAATGGGCATGTCGCTCGCGACCGAGCCGTCGGTGCTCATTCTGGACGAGCCGACCGCGGGCATGTCACGCGAGGAGACGACGTATGTCGTCGAGCTGATCCGACAGGTGACCGAAGGTCGGACGCTGCTGGTTGTCGAGCACGACATGAGCGTCGTCTTCACGCTGTGCGACCAAGTCTCGGTGCTTGTCTATGGCGAGGTGATCGCGAGTGGCGATCCGGCGTCGGTCAGGGCCAACAGCAAGGTTCAGGAAGCCTATCTGGGCGAGGAGGTCCACTAATGGGGGCGCCGGCTCTGCTCGAGGTGGAAGGCCTCAATGCTCACTATGACAAGAGCCATATCCTGCATGGCGTCACGATGTCGATCGCGTCCGGCGAGATCGTCAGTCTGCTCGGGCGGAACGGCTCGGGACGCTCGACGACGCTGAAGACGATCATGGGCCTCGTGGCACCGACGGGCGGCCATGTGAGGCTCGACGGTCGCGACCTGGCGGGTGAGCGTGCGTTTCGCATCGCGCGCGCCGGCATCGCCTACGTGCCCGAGGAGCGCGAGATCTTCTCGAACATCACCGTCGAGGAGAACATGCGGATCGGAATGCAGCCGCCGCGCGAGAGCGCGCCGAGCTGGACCATCGATCAAATGTACGACTTCTTTCCGCAGCTGAAGCAGCGCCGGACGACGGCGGCGGGCATGCTGTCGGGTGGCGAGCAGCAGATGCTGACAATGTGCCGGGCGCTGCTCGGCAATCCACGCGTCATCCTGATCGACGAACCGACCGAGGGTCTCGCGCCGAAGATTGTCGAGGTGGTGACCGATATGATCCGCGAGATCCGAAACAAGGGCGTTTCCGTGCTGCTGGTCGAGCAGAAGCTGACGATCGCGCTCAGGGTTTCGGCGCGCGTCTACGTCATGGGGCACGGCGAGATCGTGTTCGAGGGCACGCCCGAAGACCTTCGCAATACACCCGACATCCGGCGCGAGTGGCTCGAGGTCAACTGACGTCCCGGAGCAGACGGCGCGACCTTCTCGCCGCGCCGCAGATCCCACATACCCGCTTCAGAAGGGGGCATCGCCGCAAATGGTGATGCGGTGCATACGTCGCCGCTTGCCGGGATAGTCGTTCAAGGCTCGATGCATCGTGCAGCGGTTGTCCCAGATGGCCATCGAGCCGACCTCCCACCGAAAGCGGCACGTCAGCTCGGGTTGCACAGAATGGCTCATGAGCACGTCCAGCAGCGGGCGCGCCTCCTTGTCGTTGAAGCCGTGCAGACCGATTGAATGGTTGCCGATGTACAGCGCCTTGCGTCCGGTCTCGGGATGGGTGCGCACGAGAGGGTGGGCGGCCTCCGTGACGAGGTCGCCAGGATCGCGGATCTTGGCCGCCATCTTCTCGTTTCCCTTGTAGCGTCCTTCTGCGACGCTTCCCATTCCGTCGCTGGCCGAAAGTTTCTTGCGGCTGCCGACGTTCCAGGTCTTCACGCTCTCGATCATGGCTTTCATGCCGTCCGAAAGCGTCTCGTAGGCCCTGTATTGGTTGGTGAACATCGTATCGCCGCCGACATCTGGCGTTTCCTTCGCGTAGAGGATGGTCGCCTTGGCCGGTTTGGGATTGAACATCTGATCGGTGTGCCAGGTGGAGCCGAAGGCTCGGGTATCCGACTCTTCCTTGATGATCTCGAGAATGTCGGGATACTCGTCCATCCCCTTCACGAAGGGATGATGGTGGATCTCGCCGAACCGCTTGCTGAATGCGATCTGTTGATCAGGCGTCAAAGTCTGATTACGGAAGAAAATGACGAGATGCTCGAGCCAGGCCTGGCGGATCTCGTCGAACGTCTCGTCGCTCATCTGCCTCAAGTCGACGCCGCCGATCTCGGCGCCGAGCGCGCCCGCCAGAGGTTTCACGGAAATGTGCTTATAGGCCGTCATGGCATATTCCTCCCGGTGACGATGGCGAGCCCGTTTTTTCCGGACGCGCCCACGCAATCTCGTCGTGGCGCTTATCCTGCGTCACAAACGGCCGGGTGGGCCAGTGTTTTGCTCGTTGCTGCTCTCTCTTCGCGCGGGGCAGCGGGGGGGCGGCGGGGGCCAGCGCCGGCGATTGGCGGCCTGCCCTTAGGCTCAGGGACTCTGGCCCACGTGGACATCGGCTGCGACCAATGCTAGCCGTGGGCTCTGCAAGGCAGGTGCGCAGACGAAGGAGACCGAGGCGCCACAAAGCTACCGATCTGGACTTCCGGTCGGTGGGCGGTTGGCGATGGCTCGTTACCGAGAGGATCTGCGCTCGCCACAAGGACCTTCGAAATGCCCGTCTTCCAAACGCGTGCCTTCTGGCTGTTGCCGATCGTCGCCCTGGCGCTGGCTGGGTGCGAGCGTCAGCAATCCACAGCGCAACGGCCGAAGCCGCCGCCGCCGACGGTGACGGTCGCGCAACCGCTGGTGCGAATGGTCGCAAATGAAGAGGAGCAAGTCGGCCGCTTCGTTGCGGTCGATGCCGTCGACATCAGGGCGAAGGTGTCGGGATACCTCGAGGGCGTCCATTTCAAGGATGGCCAAGTGGTCGAGAAGGGTCGCAAGCTCTTCACCATCGACAGGCGGCCATTCGAGATTGCGCTGGAGCAGACCCGGGCCAACCTCCGCCAGGCGGAATCCAACCTCGTGCTCGCCGAGAGCGACCTGACGCGAGCGAAGGAGCTCGTCATGGGCGCCTCGATCACGCAGCAAACCATGGATCAGCGTGCGGCGGCCAAGAGGTCGGCTGAAGCGGCGGTGCTGGCGCAGAAGGCGGCTGTGCGGCAAGCGATGCTGGATCTGGAATTCAGCGAGCTGGTTGCGCCGATCTCCGGGCGCATCGGCGACAGCCGCGTTTCGGTCGGGAATCTCGTCACGGCAGCGACCAGTCCCAACTCGAGCGTGCTGGCGACGATCCAGTCGATTGATCCGATACGGTTCGAGTTTACGCTCGACGAAAGCTCATATCTGAGACTTCAACGGCGGAGCGGTCCGGGAAAAGCGCCCGGCGAAGGGCTGGCGGTCAAGCTGAAGCTGATCGACGAGAATGAGTTCGCGCACGTCGGACGAATGGATTTCGTCGACAATGCCATCAGCCGCACGAGCGGCACGATCCGGGCGCGCGCCCAGTTCCCGAATCCGAAGGGACTGCTGACGCCAGGTCTCTTCGGCCGGATCCGCATCGAAGTGGGGGAGCCGGAGCAGGCCCTGCTCATTCCGGAAGCGGCGATCGGCAGCGAGCAGGTGCGCAAGATCGTGATGGTGGTCGGAGACGATAACGTCGTGAAGCCGAAGTATGTCACGCTTGGCCAAAGCGTCGGCGCGCTGCGCGTCGTGCGCGAAGGGCTCGCGTCCTCGGAACGTGTGATCATCGACGGGCTGATGCGCGCGCGGCCAGGAATGACTGTCAACCCGAAAGCGGGAACCATCGCGGCGGCAACACCCGCGCCCGCGCGCTCCAACTGACGGACGCGGCATGCGCATTCCCCACTTCTTCATCGACCGGCCGATCTTTGCCGCCGTACTTTCGGTGATCATGGTGATCCTCGGCGGGGTTGCCTTCGGCCGTCTGCCGATCGCGCAGTATCCGGAAATCGCGCCGCCCGTGATCAACATCACGGGCCAGTATCCGGGAGCCAGTGCGGACGTGGTCGCGGCGACGGTGGTGGCACCACTCGAGCAGCAGATCAACGGCGTGGAGAACATGCTCTACGTCACGTCGAACAGCACCAGTGACGGCCAGTTCACGATCGGCGTGACGTTCGAGCTCGGAACCAACCTCGACGTGGCGCAGGTGCAGGTGCAGAACCGGGTGGCGACGGCCTTGCCGCGCTTGCCGGCCGATGTGCGCAACATCGGCGTCACAGTGAACAAGGCATCGCCCGACCTGATGATGGTGGTGCACCTTTATTCGCCCGACCAGTCACGGGATACGCTTTTCATCTCGAACTATGCATCGATCCAGGTCACCGATGCGCTGAGCCGGATCGAGGGCGTCGGTTCGATCACCGTGTTCGGCAACCGCGAATACTCGATGCGGATCTGGCTCGATCCCGACCTGCTGAGGTCGCTCGACCTGACGGCTGGCGACGTGGTCACGGCGCTGCAAGGCCAGAACGTACAGGTCGCGTCAGGCGTCTTGAACCAGCCGCCGGTCGACAATCCGGGTGCATTCCAGCTCACGGTGCGCACGCAGGGACGGCTTGTCGAGGCAAGCCAGTTCGCGAACATCGTGGTGAAGCAGGCAGGCGACGCCGTCGTGCGGCTCAAGGATGTCGGCCGCGTCGAGCTCGCGGCGCTCGACTACAATCGCAACTCCTATCTCGATCGCGATCCGGCGGTGGGCCTGGGCGTCTTCCAGCGGCCGGGCTCGAATGCGCTCGCGACGTCGGACGCGATCCAGGCAGAAATGGAGCAGCTCTCGAAGAGCTTTCCTGCCGGGCTCAAATACACGATCATCTACAATCCGACGCAATTCATCCAGCAGTCCGTGGATGCGGTGCTGAAGACGATCGGCGAGGCAGTCATTCTCGTCGTGCTCGTGGTGATCCTGTTCCTGCAGACGTGGCGCGCCGCCGTCATTCCGATTCTCGCCATTCCCATCTCGCTCGTCGGCACGTTTTTCTTCATGGCGATGTTCGGCTTCTCGCTGAACAACCTTTCGTTGTTCGGTCTCGTTCTGGCAATCGGGATCGTGGTCGACGACGCAATCGTGGTTGTCGAGAGTGTCGAGCGCAACATCGCGAACGGGCTGAGCCCTCGCGATGCGACGCGCCGCACCATGGACGAGGTGGGCTCCGCGCTGATCGCGATTGCGCTCGTCCTGTGCGCGGTGTTTGTGCCGACCGTGTTCATCACGGGCATCTCGGGGCAGTTCTATCGCCAGTTCGCGCTGACGATCGCAGGCGCGACGATCATCTCGCTGTTCGTCTCTCTGACGTTGTCTCCGGCGATGTGCGCGTTGCTGCTCAAGCCGCACGATCATCGGAGAACGAGTCTTCTGATGCGTCCGGTCGAGTGGCTTTTCCGCATGTTCAACTGGACCTTCGACGGGCTCTCGGCAGGGTATGGCTGGCTGACGGGTCGGCTCGTGCGAATCTCGCTGCTCATGCTCGCGGTTTATGCCGGCGTGATCGCATTCGGATTGAACGAGTTCCGGCGCACACCCGTTGGTTTCATTCCGCAGCTCGATCTCGGCTACATGATCATCGTGGTGCAGCTTCCCGGCGGAGCGTCGCTGTCGCGGACGGACGCGGTCAACCGGCGTGTCGGAGAGCTGGCGCTGGAGGTGCCGGGTGTGGCGCATGCCGTCAATATCGTCGGTTTCTCCGGCGCGACGTTCACGACTGCGCCGAACTCCGGCGCGATTTTCACGGTGCTCGAGCCGTTCGAGGAGCGGGCCAAGGACCCGCAGAAGTCTGTCGAGGCCATCCAGGCTGCGCTATCTGCGAAGATGGCTTCGATCGAAGGGGGGATGGTGTTCGTGGTGCGGCCGCCGCCGGTGCGGGGTATCGGCACGGCGGGCGGTTTCCGGATGATGATCGAGGACCGAGGTGGAGCGGGGCCGCAGGAGCTGCAGCGCGTCGTCTATCAAATGATGGCTACGGCTGCACAGACGCCGGAAGTGAGCCGCGTGTTCTCGCTCTTCGAAACGTCGACGCCGCAGGTGTTTCTCGATATCGATCGTACGAAGGCGCAGCTTCTGGGCGTGCGGCTGCCGGACGTCTTCCGCGAGCTGCAGACTTTTCTGGGGTCCGCTTACGTCAACGATTTCAACCTGCTCGGCCGGACGTTCCGGGTGACGGCGCAGGCCGACGAGCAATTCCGGCTGAGGCCGGACGACATCTGGAAGATCCGAGTGCGCAACCAATCGGGCGAGCCGGTGCCCCTGGCATCGTTCGCGACGCTGCGTGACGTGTCGGGTCCTTATCGTGTGCCACGATATAACCTCTATCCTGCGGCGGAGCTCGATGGTGCGCCGGCAGCGGGCGTGTCGCAGGGCGTGGCCATCAAAGTCATGGAGCAGATGGCGGCGCGAGTCCTTCCGCAAGGCTTTTCCTACGAGTGGACGACGCTTGCCTTCCAGCAGTTGAGAGCGGGCGATACGGCGCTTTTCGTCTTTGCGCTGGCGGTGGTCTTCGTATTCCTGGTGCTGGCGGCGCAGTACGAAAGCCTGACTCTGCCGCTCGCCGTGATCCTCATCGTGCCCATGTGCCTCATCGCGTCGATCACGGGCGTCATCCTCAGAGGTCAGGACAACAACATCCTGACGCAGGTCGGCTTCATCGTGTTGATCGGTCTCGCGGCCAAGAATGCCATCCTGATCGTCGAATTCGCGAAGCAACTCGAGGATCAGGGGCGTGACAGGCTGGCGGCGGCTGTGGAGGCAGCGCGGCTCCGGCTCAGGCCGATCATCATGACATCGCTCGCATTCATTCTCGGTGTCGCGCCGCTCGTCTGGGCGACCGGCGCAGGAGCGGAGCTGCGTCAGACCCTCGGCACGGCCGTGTTTTCCGGCATGATCGGCGTTACGCTGTTCGGGATCATTTTCACGCCCGTCTTCTACGTGCTCTGCCGAAAGTTGGCGGGAAGCCGCCGTACCGTGGCCGACGGTCGGCCCGGTCCGGCGCCGCATGCCGCGGAGTAGGGCATGTGTCACCGGCCTGAAGCGAAATTCGGCTTCGGCGTCCGCTAGGTTGCCAGGGCCGAGACGATGTCGGAGCTGCGTTTCAGCGTCTGGCTGACAGGGCAACGGTCGGCGATGGCAAGCAGGTGCTCTCGCTCCTCCTCGCTCAATTGACCTTCAAGCACAATGACACGCTCGAATTTGTCCTTGGTGTCCTTGCCGGCGGTCGCGCGCTGGAGATGCCTCAAGCGCACCTCTACCCTGGTGAGCGGGATCTGCTTGCGATTCGCATACATGCGGAGGGTCATGGCAGTGCAGGCGCCGAGGCCCGCGAGTACGAGCTCAAAGGGGTCCGGCCCAGTGTCCTTGCCGCCGATTGACTCGGGCTCGTCGGCTCCGAGGACGTGGTGGCCCGCAGTGATGAACTGTCCATAGGGCCCGTTGCCACTTTCGACGACGGTCACTTCGCGTTGGCTCATGATCTCACACCCGTTCCGTTCTGGCCCGCGAAAGGCACCCAGAAATGCGGGTGCCTTCCAAGAAAAACGGATAGTGCGCGGGACGCGGGACGCCAAGCGTTCAGTGAAACGCCTCGCCGGGGCGGACGCCGATGGCCTTTAGGATCTTCGCCAGCGGGCAGAAACCGGTAAAGGCTGCTTGCAGCAGATTGGCGCCGACAAATGCGGTGAGCCATAGCCAGTTCGGGCTGTGCACATGCCCGAGCCAAAGGCCGAGCAGAACCATAGCGCCAGCGAAGGCGAGGACAACGCGGTCGATCGACATGGGATCCTCCGTAGGTAGCGTCATCGGAAGATGCCTGTTTCCGCGGCCTCTAAACTGACGCCGATCAAACGACGGGAGACGCAGGCGGCGGCTGGATGCGACACCGCCGTCGCGCGGCTCGCAGATCCTGTCGCCGCATCACACGCCCAAGCGTCGATGAACGACGCGCCGGACCCTCATCTTTTCGTGATGGCGCTTTCGGCTGCCGGCAGATTTGCCTTGACCCGCGAGAGAAAGTCGTCCCAGCCAATATTGAAATGCTCCAGCATCAAGACCAAGTCGCCGGCACTCATGCGTTCTTCGCCTGTCTCGATGCGGGTGACAGCCAGTTCATCGATTTCCAGCGCCTTGGCGAGGCGATCGCGTGATGCCTTGCGGTCGCTCTGGAGGCTGCGCAGTGTGTAGCCGATCGCCAGCTCGTAGGCGGCCTTCTTGTGCATATTCGATCCTCCTCACTCTCCAGACCCGACTTCCAATCAGACGCTTGCCAGGCTCGCAATCTCGGGAAGCCGCCACTATTAGAAGGTGGTGAAGGTCGCTGGCATGACAATGCTCAATGACGTTCGGCAATCTCAATGATTTCGTGCAACCGATGATACAACAGGCCAAGGTGCTGACTGTCACGCTCAACCCCGCGCTCGACATCTGGGCCGAGGCAGAACGCTTCTGCCCCGAGGTCAAGATCAGGTGCGAGGGGGCCCGCTATGAGCCGGGTGGGGGAGGGGTCAACGTTGCGCGGGTGATCAAGGAATTCGGTGGCGAGGTGGCGGCTTTCGTCGTGACGGGTGGGCCGACGGGGAGATGGCTCGTCGAAATGCTGTCGAAGGCCGGAATCGAGGTCATCGCCGAGGAGTTCGAGGGCAGCACGCGTCCAAGTCTGCATGTCATGGAGCGGTCGTCCCGGCAGCTCTATCGTTTCGTGCTGCCCGGGATCGAGCTCTCAGACAGAGACATGGCGACCATTGAAGGCGCTCTGCTCTCTCTCATCTCGGAGGCGCAGCCGGACTATCTTGTCGTCAGCGGATCGTTCCCACCCGGAGCGTCTCCGGATTTCCTGCCGCGGATTGCCAGGAAATGCAAAGATCTCGGCGTTCGGCTCGTCGCTGATACATCGGGTGCAGCGCTTGTTGCACTCGTCGGCGCCGGCGCTTTTCTCGTGAAGCCTGACGAGGAAGAACTTGTCCAATTGTCGTCAGCGCTGGGCTGGCAACATGACACCGTAGAGGCTCGCGCGCAGGCGCTGGTCGAAAGCGGAACGGCGGAAGTCGTCGTCGTGACGCTCGGTGGCGAGGGCGGGTTGCTTGTCAGCCGCGACCAGCAAATCAGGCTGCCGGCGCTTCCGGTGACGAAGGTGAGTGCAGTCGGAGCCGGCGACAGTTTCGTGGCAGGGCTCGTCCTGGCACTTGCGCGCAACTCATCTTTGGATGGTGCGTTCCGGCACGGAATGGCAGCTGGGGCGGCAGCGGTCGCAACGCCGGGATCCGGATTGGCTCTCAGATCGGATTTCGAGCGTCTTCTTGCCCTTGCGGAGGCCGATGGAAAGAAGCCGCGGGGTTGACATTCTTCAAGATGGGCCCAGGTTCGGAGGCGTTCCGACGTCCTGTACTGCAAGGAGAGCGGACCAACGCGGCGCGAAGGTCAATCTCAGTGAGTTCTGGTCATGCACGAAATGACCATCGAGGCCCAACATATCGATGCAATCTTCCTGGACCTGGACGGTGTCGTCACGAGTACGGCGCGCGTGCATGCCGCAGCCTGGAAGGCGACGTTCGACGCTTTTCTCGAAGCGCGCGACGGGCAGGCGTTCGAACCCTTCGACGAGGTGCAAGATTACGCGCTTTACGTCGACGGGCGGTTGCGCCAGGACGGCGTGAGAACGTTTCTCGCATCTCGCGGGATCTCGTTGCCGCTGGGGCGCGCGGAAGACGCGCCTAGTTTCCAGACGGTCTGGGGGCTGGGGAACAGGAAGAACGGGCTCTTCCGGGAGCTGCTATCGTCGCGTGGCGTCGACGTCTACGATGACGCCCGGGACTTCATCAAACGATTGCGCAGCGTGGGGATCATCTGCGGGCTTGTCAGCGCCAGCCGAAACTGCCGTCTTATCGTCAGCAAATCCGGGCTTGCCCCTCTCTTCGACATCATCATCGATGGCAACGACGCCGAGCGCCTCGGGCTGCGGGGTAAACCTGCTCCCGACATGTTCCTTGCGGCAGCGAAGGGGATGGGTATCAAGCCTGATCGAGCGTGCGTCATCGAAGACGCGCCGGCGGGAATCGAAGCGGCAAACGCGGGCGGATTCCGGCTCGCCATTCTCGTTTCGCGCAAAGGAGGCGAACCCGACTCGAGGGCAGGCTGCGCGACCGTTCGCAGTCTGGCGGAAATCGATGTCGAGGGCCTTCCTTCCGCGTCCGAGTCGCTCGACGAGATCGCTGCCCGGATTCAAGACAAGCCGCACGCGGTTCTCCTCGACTACGATGGTACACTTACGCCCATCGTCGCGAGACCGGAGCTCGCCGTATTGTCGGAGCGGATGCGAGGTGTGCTTTCGAGCCTTGCCGAGCAGTGCCCGACAGGGATCGTGACCGGGCGCTCGCTCGCCGAGATCCGTCGATTGGTCGGAGTGGATCTGTCCTTCATCGCAAGCCACGGCATGGAACAGCAAATCAAAGGCTGTGCTGCGGAGGAGCATGCGCCGCCAGGGGTCGCGGCGAAGATCAGCCAGGCGGCCGACGCGCTTCAGCAGAAGCTCGGGCGCATCGGAGGAGTCATCGTCGAGCGAAAGCCGTTCTCCGTCGCAGTCCACTATCGTCT
>JAWKWD010000023.1:0-61555 GCA_041397805.1 Hyphomicrobiaceae bacterium | reverse complement strand
CCCCCCTGCCCGGCTCGAATACGAGGCCGAATGCACCTTCATCGAGGAGCTCACCGTAAGGCTTGGCCAGTATAGGCAGCAGCAGCCGGGGTGCAGACCAGTCAATGTCGAAATGGTGGCCGTAGCGGCTTGACGTTCCCCACTCCAGAACATCTCGCCACCAGGCATTGTGAGGCGACGCCGCCATGTGATTTGGAACGAAGTCGACGACGAGGCCGAGCCCGTGACGCTTGAGAGCGCCGACAAGAGCCGTGAAACCCTCGTCACCTCCGAGCGTCGAATCGAGGCGGCCTACGTCGGTGACATCGTAGCCGTGCGTGGAACCCGGCTCTGCTTCGAAAATCGGCGAGACATACAAATCGGAAATACCAAGCGATGCAAGGTAAGGCACAAGCTCGGCGGCCGTGAAGAAAGTGACGCCATTGCGCAGCTGGAGTCGATAGGTCGCTCTCATGATGAGCGCGGGCGCTCCTCTTTCAGTGCTCCGCAGATAGCGCGCAGCAGCGGCAACCCCGCCATGTCCTCTATTTCGATCGGAATCTTGCGGCGCCAGTTCGGGTGCTCGTCAGTCGTTCCGGGAATATTGAGACAGTCTGGCGAGCCCAGCAAATCCTCAAGCTGGGCCGCAACCAAGCGACAGGGTGTTCTAGCGACGAACCTGTGAATAGCGACACAGAGCGCATCGGGCAGATCTGAAGGCAGTGTCGATCGACGCCTGAACGGGATCAGTTCAGATGGCAAAATGCCCGCCCTTGCTAGTGCTGAGATCATTGCGCGCTTGTCTGATTGCCGGGCTGCCCGTGCTCTCTGCGCGTCCTCGCCGATCGTCAAGCCCAATGCCTCGCGCTCGGAAAGATCGCGCCCTTCCCACCAGCCGGCAAGTGTCGGCAGGTCATGCGTCGAGACACAAGCGAGGGCTCTCGGATCATAGCGGACTGGTGGCCGGAAGCCTCCTGTCTTGTCGCGCTCGAAAAGAAGGACGCGATAGCCGAGGATTCCGGCCTCGCGCATGGTCTCGCGAAAGCCCGGCGATACGGTGCCCAAGTCCTCGCCGATCACGACCGTGCGGCACTCCTGTGATGTCCGTGCCAGATCCTCCACAAGCACATTGGTGGGGTAGGTCACGTATCCGCCATCGGCACTCGAGTGTCCCTCCGGGATGAGAAAAAGGCGCTCGAGTGCCATGGCATGATCCAGCCGAACCGCACCCGCGTATCGCATTGCAGCCTCGACCACGCTACGGAAGAGCCCTCCGCCGGAACCGTTTCGCGGCTCCGGGTTTAGCGGTGCAAGCCCCCAATCCTGACCTGCAGAATTGAACGGATCGGGCGGCGAGCCGATTCGGGCGCCCGCCAAGACCTCCGCCGGAGCACACCAGGTGTCGGCACCATCGGGCGCTACGCCCACTGCAAGGTCGAGATAGAGCCCCATGCGCATGCCCGCCCCCAGCGCTCTGCGCTGAGCTGCTGCCAACTGGCCGTCCGCGACCCATTGCAGCCACAGGTGAAAGCGAATGCGCTCTTCTTTCTCGCGGGCAATACGTTTCACCGCTGGGCTGCCCATCGACCGGAGCTCGTCGGGCCAGCCGTGCCATCCTGCCGAGCCCCCGCTCGCTGCTTCGGCCTCCGATATGGTCTCGAACAGGGCGAAATCGGCAAGGGCCGACCCGCCCTTGGCACAGAAGCGCGAGAAGTCGCGATCCCAGGAAGAGCCGGTGCCGTACTCGCTGCCGCAGAATCGCACAAAGCCCGCTTCCAGCGCCGCTCGCTTGAGCGTGGTCACCTCGTCGTAGTCAACCAGCTCCCGGCATCTTGTTGCAGTTAGGCGGTCAGTCGGCGGCGCGCCGCATCCTGGAAGACGATCGGTCGCGATATAGATGGGGTTGAGAAAGCGTCGGCTCGATGGCGAATACGGGCTGTGGCGTTGTGGTTGAGCCATGAACAACGCGTGCAACGGATTGACACCGATGAAATCCGCGCCCTCGGCGGCCATGATCTCGGCGATACGCGCCAAGTCCTCGAAGTCGCCAATACCCCAATTGCGCCGGGAGCGGATCCCATAGAGTTGGCACGTCACACCCCAGAAACGAGCGGCGGCGAGCCAGTCCGGCAAATAACACTCGGCGCTGGACACCGATCGAGATCCCGATCTTGGTTGCGACTTCACGGCGGCAAGGCCGGCCTCAAGATCGGCGTCAGTACGGGCGGCAACGCCGAGCGCTCCAAGCAGGCCCCGCTTGGCGTCGTCGCTTATGGGACGGCTCTCCCCGGTCTCGCTGATGTAGCTAAGTGCAATTCCATGCGCCTCCGCCAATCTGTCGAGTGGTTTCTCGGCCATGCTTCAGCTCGACCCTGCGTCGCTGGCTCGATCAAGGGTGAAGACGCATGACCATGCCTCGATCCCGCCGGTGGCAATGCTCTTGCACGTACCCTCCGGCAGCTCGAAAATCACTTGGTTCCCGTCTCGCCATTCGTCCAAGTCTGCTGGCTGCAGTGAAACGACGGCGTCAGACACATTCGCAAGCAGACGATAACGTAACCCGGACGTGCGCCATTCGATGCGAATGGCCCTGTGCCCGATCACGCGTGCACTCGCCGCGCCTCCCTGCAGACTGGCAAGCCAGGGCGTCAGGTGCGTGCGCCGCGCTTCGAGCAGCTGTTGCACCAGCGCAAGCCGCCCGGCATGCGGTTCTCGTTCCGCCGCCATCCAGTCGATTCTCGAGGCATCGAAGGTCGACAGCGCATTGGGATCGGGAATCTGCGCACGGATGGCAGGATCCTGGAACTGGCGCCACTTCCGAAACTCGTTGCGCCGCCCTTCGCGCACGGCGTCGGCAAGATCGCCACAGAAATCGGTGAAGAACTGGAACGGTCTCGTCTCGCCCCACTCCTCTCCCATGTAGATGAGCGGCACCTGCGGACTGAGCAGCAGGACCGCAGTGAGCAGCGCTACGGCCTTGGCCGAAGCCAACGTCGTCAATCTCTCGCCGAAGGCCCGGTTTCCGATCTGGTCGTGATTCTGCAGGAAATTCACGAACGCCAGCGGTGGCAGGCAGGAACTCGGCTCGCCGCGGGGACGGCCATCCTTATAGCTTGAAGCCTGACCTTGGTAGATGAAGCCCTCGGCAAGGGCGCGCGCTATGCCTGCAGCCGGCTCGTCGACGTAGTCGCTGTAGTAGCCATCTGCTTCCCCCGTGGCCAGGACGTGTGCCACATGATGGAAGTCGTCATTCCATTCAGACGTGTAGAGTTTGGTAGCGCCGGATTCATCGCGCCGATGCAGTCGGGTGATGTTGCGCTCGTCCTCGGTCGTCAGGTGGACATGCCGGTCGGTGATGCGGGCACGGACCTCGCTCGCAAGCTCCTCCAAGAGATGCGGTTCCGATGGATCGACAATCTGATCGACGGCATCAAGTCTCAGACCATCGAACCTGTACTCTTCGAGCCAATAAAGTGCATTCTCTATGGCGAATCGGCGCACAGGCTCACGCGAATAATCGATTGCCGCACCCCACGGCGTCTGACGTCCCGCGTCGAAGAACTGTGGCGCGTAGAGGTGAATATAGTTCCCGTCCGGCCCGAAGTGATTGTAGACGACATCCAGCAGCACCATCAGGCCGCGATCATGCGCGCCGTCGATGAGGCGCTTGAGCCCCTCAGGACCTCCATAAGCGACGTGTGGTGCGTAGAGCAGTACGCCGTCGTACCCCCAGCCGCGGTTGCCCGAGAATTGCGCGACCGGCATCAGCTCGACGGCAGTGACACCGATTTCCACCAGATGGTCCAGCTTGCGCTCCACACCAGCGAAGGTGCCGACCTCGCTGAAAGTACCGGTGTGAAGTTCATAAATGACGGCCTCGGACCACGGCCGGCCCTGCCAGTCCCGGGACTTCCAGTGGTAGGCGCACGGGTCGACGATCCGTGATGGGCCATGTACATCGCCTGCCTGCGCTCGCGCCGCAGGATCGGGAACAAGTGTGCCGTCCTCGAGCACGAAAGCGTAGGTCTCATTGGCACGAAGCAATCGGGTTTCGAGCGTGAACCAGCCATCGTCAGTCTTCGACATGGGCTCGGTGGCACCGCTCGCGGTTGCCTGTACCGAGATGGAGCCTTGGCCCGGCGCCCAAAGCCGGAAGCGCACGCGACCATCTCGAAGGAGTTCAGGGCCCCAGGATTTCTCGAACATAAAACCAGCGCTCATTTCCGACGCCCTTCGTAGAGAAGAACGCTGCGCTGCGGCAGTACAGAACCTGCCCCAGGCTCCTGGATCGCCTCGTTCGGCTCGATGAGGCCACGCCCCGAATCGACAATAAGACGCCAACCTGTGACGACTTGCGGATGCGGCAGCCGGAACTTGACGTCGTCATGATACGCGTTGATGAGCAGCAGCAGAGGTGCAGCTTCCGGTCGGGCCAGCATCATGCCCAACGCGCGGGCATGCCCGTTGCTCCAATCATGCTTGGTCATCGCCTTCGCGTCCGGCCGCAACCACGTGATATTGCGCAGGCCGTCGCGAACAGTTCTCTCACCATGGAGAAAGCGGGACTGGCGCAGAAGCGGTCTCTCTCTCCGCAGCCGGACAAGACCCGCGACATACTGGTAGAACGTCTCGTCCCGCTCGGACATGTTCTCCCAGTCCATCCAGGAGATCTCGTTGTCCTGGCAGTAGGCGTTGTTATTGCCCTGTTGCGATCGACCAATCTCGTCGCCCATGAGCAACATTGGGGTACCCTGCGAGAAGAGCAGCAGCGTCAGGGCCCCCCTGCGCATGCGCTCACGCAGCTCGAGAATCGTGGGATCGGATGTCGGCCCCTCGACACCGCAATTCCAGCTCCGGTTGTCGTCGTGCCCGTCGTTGTTGTCCTCGGCATTGGCTTCGTTGTGCTTATCGCCATAGGCATAGAGGTCGGCGAGCGTGAAGCCGTCGTGGGCCGTGGCGAAGTTGATGCTCGACCAGGATCGTCGTCCCCTCTTGTCGAAGAGGCCGGCCGAGGCAAGGAGACCCGTTGCCATGCCTGGCAGGAAGCCAGTATCGCCTTTCCAGTAGCTGCGCAGGTCGTCACGGAACCGGCCGTTCCACTCGGCCCAGCCCGGCGGAAAATTGCCCAACTGATAGCCGTCGATGCCGAGATCCCAAGGTTCGGCAATGAGCTTCACGTTGGCGAGCACGGGGTCCTGGCGCACAGCGTCAAGAAACGATGCCGTCTGGCGGTATGCGCGGCCCTCACGGCCGAGCGACGTCGCCAGGTCGAATCGGAAGCCGTCGACGTGGCCCTCCTCGACCCAATAGCGAAGCGAATCCATAACCAGCTGCAGCACACGCGGATGCTCGAGATTCACCGTGTTCCCGCATCCAGTCGTGTCGAAATAGAACCGCGGATCGTCGGCCAGAACGTAATAGCTGGCATTGTCGATGCCTCTGAACGACAGGGTGGGACCAAGGTGGTTGCCCTCCGCCGTGTGATTGTACACCACATCGAGGATGACCTCGATGCCTGCCTCGTGCAGCCGGTGCACCATTAGCTTCAATTGGTTGGCATCTCCTCCAGAAGGGATATAGCGCTGCGACGGTGCAAAGAAGCTGAGCGTATTGTAGCCCCAGTAGTTCCCGAGCCCCTTCTCGACAAGGTGACGATCGTCACAGTAGGCGTGGACCGGCAGTAGTTCGATGGCCGTGACACCCAGCTTCGCCAGATGCTCAATGACGGCGGGGTGCGCCAGGCCGGCAAATGTGCCACGGTGCCGTGTCGGCACTGCCGGATGACGTGCAGTCATGCCCTTGACGTGCGCCTCGTAGATGACGGTTTCCGCCCATGGCGTTCGTGGACGGGTCTCGCGCCGCCAGGAGAAGGAGGGTCGCCAGCGGGCAGCGGTCTCTATGACGACGCACTTCGGCACAAAGGGTGCCGAGTCGCGGTTGTCGATGGCGAGGTCACCTTCGGCGGCCCCGATCTGATAGCCATAGACGGCGTCATCCCACGTCAGAGGCCCCTTATGGGCCTTCGCGTACGGGTCAAGCAGCAGCTTATGGTGGTTGAAGCGGTGACCTGCATCCGGCGCCCACGGACCGTGAACACGGTACCCGTAGAGTTGCCCAGGCTTGAGCCCCGGAACGTGGCCGTGCCAGACCTCATCGGTGTTCTCCGGCAACGGTATCCGCGCCGTCTCGCGCACGCCCCTGTCGTCGAACAGGCATAGCTCGACACGCGTGGCATTGGCCGAAAACAAGGCGAAATTGACGCCCGATCCGTCGTGCGTTGCACCAAGTGGATAGGGGCGACCAGCATTGATCCGGATAGCGCCTCTCTGCATTCGGCTGGCTCCGATGAGGGACGTCACGGCTGCAGGACAATGGTGGCGAGCGGCGGGAGCGTCAGCACGATCGAGAACGGCCGCCCGTGTGACGGGACTCGCTCGGCGGCCGCCGCAGTCCTGTTGCCGATGTTCGTGCCACCATAGATCTCGGCATCGGTATTGAGCACTTCGCGCCACCGGGCGTCGACTGAAACCCCGATCCGATAGCCATGTCGCGCAAGCGGAGTGAAATTGCACACGACGAGCGCCGGTGGAGCAGAGCCGCGCGACTTGCGCCAGAACGCAAGAACGCTCTGGTCCGCGTCGTCTGCGACAGCCCATTCGAACCCCTCCGCATCGCAGTCGAGATCGTAAAGCGATGGCGACGTGCGGTAGAGAGCGTTCAGGTCGCGAACGAGGCTCTGCACGCCCCGATGATCGGCTTGGGCCAGCAGGTGCCAGTCGAGAGGCCGGTCATGACTCCATTCGCGCTCCTGGCCGAACTCGCCCCCCATGAACAGAAGCTTCTTGCCAGGATGTGTCCACATGAACGCGAGGTAGGCACGGAGACTGGCGAATTTCTGCCAGCGATCTCCTGGCATCTTGCCGAGCAGTGAGCCCTTACCGTGCACGACCTCGTCATGGCTCAGGGGTAGCACGAAGTTCTCGCTGAACGCATAGAGCAGGCCGAATGTCAGGTCATGATGATGATGGCGGCGATGCACCGGCTCCTTCGACATGTAGCGCAACGTGTCGTGCATCCAGCCCATGTTCCACTTGAATCCGAAACCAAGCCCCCCTGCATCGACCGGGCGGGAGACCTGCGGCCACGCGGTCGACTCTTCAGCGATCGTCATCGCTCCTGGAAACGCCTCGTAGACGCGGCTGTTCATCGACCGAAGGAAGTCGATAGCCTCGAGGTTCTCGCGCCCGCCATGGGCGTTCGGGACCCATTCACCGGGCTCGCGGCTGTAGTCGAGGTACAGCATGGAAGCGACGGCATCGACCCTGAGAGCGTCCACATGGAATCGGTCGAGCCAGAAGAGTGCGTTGGCATAGAGGAAATTCGCCACCTCCCGCCGGCCGAGATTATAGATCAGCGTGTTCCAGTCCTTGTGGAAGCCAAGCCGAGGATCCTCGTGCTCGTAGAGGGCGGTGCCATCGAAGCGGGCAAGTCCGTGGGGGTCGGAAGGGAAGTGCGCTGGCACCCAGTCGAGAATGACGCCGATCCCGGCCTGGTGGCAGCAGTCGACGAAGTAGGCGAAATCCTCCGGCCGACCGTGACGCGAGGTCGGAGCATGGAGACCGATCGGCTGGTAGCCCCAGGATCCCGAAAACGGATGTTCGCTGATCGGGAGCAGCTCGATATGAGTGAAGCCCAAGTCGCGGACGTAATCGACCAGCTCCGTCGCAAGACGCCGGTAGTCAAGAAACGCATTGTCGGGACCACGGCGCCAGGAACCCAGATGCACCTCGTAGATCGAGACGGGCTCGTTGCGGTGCTGGCGAGAAGCACGTGCGCTGAGCCAGGTGCCGTCCTTCCAGTCGTGCCGTACCAGACCGTGGACAAGGGAACCGGTCGCGGGTGGCGGCTCCTGCTCGAAGGAATAGGGGTCCGCCTTGAGAGGGAGCAGGTCTCCTTGCGGTCCGATGATCTCGAACTTGTAGAGATCACCCACCGTCAGATGCGGGATGAAGATCTCCCACAGGCCCGCCTCGATCCGACGCCGCATCGGATGACGTCGCCCATCCCAGCCGTTGAACTGGCCTACCACGCTCACGCGACGCGCATTCGGCGCCCAGACAGCGAACGACACGCCGTCCACACGTTCAAGCGAAGTCGGGTGCGCGCCCATCCGCTCGTAGAGCCGCCGGTGGGTTCCCTCGCTCAGGAGATAGACGTCGACGTCGCCGAGACATGGCGGAAACCTGTAGGTGTCGTGGATCTCCCACCTGTTTCCCTCCTTGCCGAGACGAAGCCGATAGTCGGCACGGCCTGCGTCGGGCGGTAAATGACCGACAAAGAAACCAGCGTCATGAAGCCGTTCCAGCCGGCCGATTTCTCTCCCGTCACGATCGATGGCCTCCACGCTTTCGGCATCGGGCGCGAAGACGCGCAGCGAGAGGCGGCCATCGGCGGTTACGTGAGGTCCGAGGATCGAGAAGGGATCGCCGTGGCGGCCGGTCACGATGGCCGCGATATCGGCAGCGGAGGGCATGCCGCCGGATCCATGCCCAGTTTCGGTTGACACGGTCATGCGCCCTCTCTTGTTTGGCTTGGCGCCAGCAGATCGAGCACCCCTCTGATCGGGATCGACATCCATCCCGGGCGATTGGCTGCCTCATACGTGATCTCGTAGAAGGCCTTCTGCAGCAGGAAGATGTCGAGCAGGCTGCCGAGCTCGGGCGCTGGAATGTCCGGGCCGCGCGCCTTCTTGTAGGCATCGAGGAAGGCTTCCGACGCCCACTCCCGCCAGGCGAGAGCTGCGGCGGTAACGCGGGCCGGAAGGTCTGGCGTCCGCGTTGCGACGCGATCGAGCGCCGCCCAGGCGGCATAGTCGAGCGAGCGCAGGAGGCCCGCGACGTCGCGCATAGGCGAGGTCTTGGCACGCCTCTCTTCGAGCGTCCGCCTAGGCTCACCCTCGAAGTCGATGACGAAAACATCGGTTTCGACAACGAGAATCTGCCCCAAGTGATAGTCTCCGTGGATGCGGGTCTTGACGCCTCGGGGGGCCAGCGACGCAAGCATCTGGAGGCGGTTCTCGACGCTGCGGCGAGTCTCTATGAGCTGCTGCACGCGCTCGCCGCTTGCGTCGTGGCCCGCTCGGGCGGACAACCGCTCGATCGCAGCGAAAGCGGCTTCCGCCTCCTTCGTCGCCGCCTCCACCCAGGACTTGATGTCGTCGGAAGTCACCGGCTCGGGCCGGAAGTCGACATTTGGCGTGTCAATAGCGAGCGCACGGTGCATCTCCGCGGTCCGCCGACCGATGATGATCGGCAAGTCGAGCGGATGCGGCCAGGTCGGCTCGTCCAGTGTGCCCTGTGCGGCCGAGTCAGCCACGAGCAGAACATCGTCGAGATGCCTTTCCAGCGCATCCAGTATCACCCCCCAGCAGTCGCCCTGGTTGCGGACGAAGTCGAAGAGGGCACAATGAACAGTCGGCTTGCCCGTTTCGGGCCGATGCTCGACCAACCCGAGTAGCGCAGGTGTATTGGCGAAGCCCGCTGTCTGGCTCAGGAAGCGGCTCATCTCGATCTCGGGCTGCGCCCCTTCGCGGAGGCGTCGATATATCTTGAGGAGCACGTGCTCGCCGACGACAAGAGAATTGTTGCTCTGCTCGGCGCCAACATTCCGCACGATCGTGTCGTCACTGAGCACGTCGGCTAATGGCAGATCGCCAAATGCCTCGAACACCAAGTCTCCATTTGCGCAGCCAACACGTTCCGCACGCGCCGCCGCTGCGACGACCGCACGTGCAAAGCGCTCATCGAAAGTTGCGTCGAGCAGCGCGCCGACGCGCGATCCCCGCCGAAGTTTGGCGACGGTAAATGGCATCCGCGCCGCGCCCGGCGCGACATGCTCGGTCCCCCACAGCGCGGACAAGGGCAGGAAGTACCGTTGCGGGTCCGTCTCCCTGAGGGATACCTCGACATTGACGAACGGGAACCGCTCACCGTCGCTGACGAGGTCGGCAAGGGGGTGAATTGAGACGCCGGCAATGCCCGCGTCCTTCCCGCCGAACCATCGTTGCCTGCCTATGAACTCTGGCAGGCTGGTGCGCTCGAGCTCGCCGCGTTCTCGACCCGCAAGGATGTTCTCCCAGCCGCCCGAGAACACGATCGTGACGAGATCCTTGGCGGGCTCGACGGGGACGCTCCGCCAGTCGGGTTCCTGTCCAGCTTCCGCGAGCGCGAACCAGTAGAAGCCGTAGGCCGGCAGCGTCAGCATGTACGGCAGCTCGCCGATCGACGGGAAAGGAGAGTTGCCCGTCAGCTCGATGGGCACTGATCCCTGGTAGGCCGACAGATCGAGCTCGACCGCCTGGGCCGAGCGGGACAGGTTGAATACGCAGAGAAGCCGGCTATCGCCGCGCTCGCGCGTGAATGCCAGTACCTTCCGGTTGCGCGGGTAGAGGAACGTCAACTCGCCACGGCCGAACGCCGGTTGAAGCTTTCGAACCGAGATCATGCGGCGCATCCAGTTTAGCAGCGATGAGGGGTCACGCTGCTGCGCCTCGACGTTGATCGCTTGGTAGCCGAAGTTGGCGTCCATGATGGGTGGCAGGTAGAGCCGCTGAGGATCGGCGCGAGAGAAACCGCCATTGCGGTCGGCCGACCACTGCATCGGGGTGCGCACACCGTCACGATCGCCGAGATAATAGTTGTCCCCCATTCCGAGCTCGTCGCCGTAGTAGACGACCGGCGTCCCTGGCATCGACAAAAGAAGCGCGTTCATGAGCTCTATTTTGCGCCTGTCGCTTTGCAGCAGCGGTGCGAGGCGGCGGCGGATGCCGAGATTGATGCGCGCCCTCGGGTCCGATGCGTACGTCCGCCAGAGGTAATCGCGCTCGTCCTCCGTAACCATCTCGAGGGTCAGCTCATCGTGGTTGCGCAGAAACAGCGCCCACTGGCAGTTCGCCGGAATCTCCGGCGTCTGCCGCAGGATATCGGTGATGGGGTAACGGTCCTCCTGAGCCAGGGCCATGTACATGCGTGGCATCAGGGGGAAGTGGAACGACATATGGCACTCGTCGCCATTCCCGAAATAGGGACGCGTATCCTCGGGCCACTGGTTGGCCTCGGCGAGCAGCATTCTGTCCGGATAGAGCCGGTCAACCTCTGCCCGGATCCGCCTCAGGACCGCGTGTGTTTCTGCAAGGTTTTCATTGTTGGTGCCCTCGCGCTCGCACAGATACGGCACGGCGTCGAGCCTGAGCCCGTCAACGCCCATGTCGAGCCAGATCCGCATAGTCTTGATGACTTCGGATAATACTTCTGGGTTGTCGAAATTGAGATCCGGCTGATGAGAATAAAAGCGGTGCCAGAAATAGGCTTCCGCCTGGTCATCCCAGGTCCAGTTCGATTTCTGCGTGTCCACGAAGATGATGCGCGTTCCATCGTACTTCTTGTCCGTCTCACTCCAGACATAGAAGTTGCGCTCTCGGGAACCTTCGGGCGCTACGCGGGCGGCTTGGAACCAGGGATGCTGGTCCGAAGTGTGATTGATCACGAGCTCCGTGATCACACGGATACCACGGCGATGGGCCTCGGAAATGAAACCCCTGAACTGTTCGAGGTCGCCATAGCTCGGGTGAACATTTAGGTAATCGGCGATATCGTAGCCGTCGTCCCGCAAGGGCGAGGGATAGAACGGCAAGAGCCAGATCGTATTGACACCAAGCTCCTGCACATAATCGAGGCGCTGCATCAGGCCTGCGAAGTCCCCAATGCCGTCCCCGTTGGAATCCTGGAAAGCTTTGACATGGAGCTGGTAGATGACAGCATCCTTGTACCAGTCGGCAGCGGTTCGGTCGATGCCACCCTCGCCACTCTCCTTTTCCCGCGCGGCGCCTGCCGACCCATCGGTCCCCGCCGACGAATGAACAATGGACATCAGGCCGACCTCCCCTTCGGATCGAACAGCCTCCAGATCGAATACGGGCGCTTTTGCGGGTCCAGCAGCATGTGCTGTACTTTCCCCGACCAGCCGAACCGATCACCTGTCACGAGGTCTTCGACCTCGATCGAGGAATCATCGCCGAGGCCGAACTCCCAGAGCGGAACCTCGAAGTGGGCGCCGTGTGCACTTCTAGGGTCAAGATTGACGGCAACGAGAACGAAGTTACGCCGATCGTCAGTGTATTTTCCGAAATAAAGGATGTTGTCGTTCCAGGCATTGTAGAACGAAACATTGAGGAACTGCTGCAGCGCAGGATGCTGCCGCCTCAGTCGATTGACGAGCCTGATGTCGTCTCGGATATGCCCTTCGCGATCCCAGTCCCAGGCCTTGATCTCGTATTTTTCGGAATCGAGGTATTCCTCCTTCCCCGGCAGCGGACGGCCCTCACAGATTTCGAAGCCGTTGTAGAGCCCGTAGTTTCCGCCCAGAAGCGCGGCCAGAACGAGGCGCGCCTGGTAGCCGGCGCGACCACTCGCTTGCAGGAAAAACGGATTGATGTCCGGCGTATTGGCGAAGAAATTGGGCCGGAAGTATTCACCTGCCTCTGTGCGCGTGAGCTCGGTCAGATAATCGGTAAGCTCGGACTTTGTGTTGCGCCAGGTGAAATATGTGTACGACTGGGTAAAGCCAAGCTTTGCCAGCCGCCTCATGACCTTCGGTCGCGTGAATGCCTCCGACAGGAATATGGTGTCGGGATATTGAGCCTGCACCTCGGCGATCATCCACTCCCAGAACGGGTAGGGCTTGGTATGGGGGTTATCGACGCGGAAAATGCGCACACCGCGCTCCGCCCAAAGCAGCACCACATCGCGCAAAGCGTACCAGATCGACGGGAATGCATCGCGGTAGAAATGAACGTTGACGATGTCTTCGTACTTCTTCGGCGGATTCTCCGCAAACTTGATCGTCCCGTCAGGGCGCCAGTCGAACCATTCGGGATGCTCTTTGATCCAGGGATGATCGGGAGAGCACTGGATGGCAAAGTCGAGGGCGATCTCCAGTCCATGGTCCCGCGCTGCTGCCACGAGGCGGGCGAAGTCTTCTGATGTGCCAAGCTCAGAATGCAGCGCATCATGCCCGCCCTCGCTCGAGCCGATCGCATAGGGGCTGCCGGGGTCGCCCGCCTGGGTCACCAGCGAGTTGTTGCGACCCTTGCGATTTGTCCGACCGATGGGATGGATCGGCGTGAAATAAAGCACATCGAAGCCCATATCCTGCACATACGGCAGCTGCCGGATGACGTCATCGAAGGTGCCGTGTCGCTTCACATCACCCGATTGCGATCGGGGGAACATCTCATACCAGGCACTGAAGGCGGCTCGTGGACGATCGACCCAGACCCCAAGCGCTTTTGGGTATGTCGTCAGGTGCGTACGGGGGCCCACGCGACGCATGAGGTGGGCGCAGCTCTCCCCGAGCAGAAACTCGCGCTGGCGTAGACCTTCCGAGCCTTCGATCTCGTCGGCGAGCCTGCGGAGCGCTTCGCGGTCGCCAGCGTCGCCACGATTGGCTTCGTCGGCGGCGCGCCGGACGAGCAGACGGCCCTCCGTCAATTCAAGATCAACTGGGACGCCAGCGGCTTGCTTCTTGTTCAACTCGTCGCGCCAGGACGCGAAGAGGTCCCGCCACGCGATTATCGTGTAGTCGTAGCGCCCATTCTCGCCGAGGCGGATTCTCGCGCGCCAGCGATCATTGTCGACGTGGCGCATGCGTTCCTCTTCCCACGTCGCCGTGTTTGAACGCCTGTAGAGCAAAGCCGCATCAATCTTATCGTGACCGTCGGTGAATATGTCAGCCTCGACAACGAAGAGATCGCCCACGACTCGCTTCGCTGGAAACCTCCCGCCATCGATTTCGGGCGACACGCCCTCGATGGCAAGGCGCGAGGCGGCGAGCTGCTCCAGCGAGGACGGCTTGTGCGTCGAAGGCGCTCCTGCGCAAACGCCGGGCACCAAAGCGATGTCGTCAGATGCCATTACGTGCCCCCTCCCTGACAAATGCGATGTGCGCTGGAGAGCCGGTGACCGATGCGCAATGCCAGTTCCGGCGGATCGCTCTTGCCGACGATTTGCATCCCAACTCTTGGCACGAGGACCTCCGCAGGCCCGTGTACTCATCCTGGATTCACGTCTGCCCGGACCCGTCTACGCAGATGCTCATCACACAGACGCCCCGCGCACAGGGATAACGCAGATCTACGCGCACGGTTCCAAAAGGAAATGCGACGACGACGTTGAAGTCAGCTCTCGGAGAAGACTCGGAGAAGAAGAGGGCCTGCGCTGGCAGCTTCGACAATTGTCGTGACAGGTAATCTGGATCGATGGCGGAGCGCGGGTCGAAGAGAGATACGTGACCGCCCGACTGTACACGCCCGCCCTTGAACGGTCCCCCCACGATGCCGCCGAGATCACCTTGCCCTTCGCCGGTGGCTTGTTTACTGTGTAAGTGGGAAGGGACGGGTGTCCAAGACATCGTCCTGGAGTTTGATCATGCCGAAGCATCAGATTCGGAATCGATTTGAAGTCTACGAACCTAAGGATATCGCCGAGCTGCAAAGCCTGTTCGAGGCCGCTGCGACTGAAATCGGAGTGGCGGCAGCAACGGATCCAAAAAGCAGAGACCGGCTGGCGCGGATTGTCTTCAGGGTCTATCCGAGTAGCTCGTCGCGCGCCTTGCCGAACGTCTGCAGGCTGTTCGCAATTCCTGTGATCGATCGATACCTGACGCACCCCTCCGCGAAGGGACGAATGCATAGGTGATGATTGTAGCGTGGGGCCTGCGACGGAGACGGGATTGGCTCTGAGCATCCTGGCTTTGAATGGCTAGGCCTTTACGCCAGCCGAGATGATCAAGCGCGCGAGATGAGCCCAAGCAAGCGTGGCGTTCGCTGCGACCGCTTGCCTGGCTTCGAAATTCGCGCTGATTTGAGATCGGTAGTTACTGATTTGTCCAGCTCTGCCCGAGCGAGCTGATGTGAACGAGAAGTCGATCTACCGGCTCCCAAGAAAGCAGACGCGCGCGCAGAGCGGGGAGAGTAGCTATCTCGCTGTCTCCAAGGACGCGAATCGGAAAGTGTCGGGTTTGCCAGACTTCTTGCGACAATTCGATGTCGCGGTCTCGCCGATATGCGAAGCGCGCGGCGCGAGAGAAGCGGCGCGAGAGAAGAAGAGCTTTGGCTTGCCCCGTTTGGAGACAAGGTACCCGCGCTTGAACGGATCCGAACTGCGATTTTTTGCTCAAGGGCGAGAGCGGCGAGACATGGCGAATAAGGACCGGCGGATCGCGCGGATCATCGTCCCTCGACGCGGGATCTCTCTTTCGCGAGATCACGGGGGCGACAGGAACCTTTGCTGCCGTCAGGTCTTCTCGACTAAGCAGCTCGATGTTCCTTGGCTGTCCGAATCGCCCCCGTGCCTCGAAAATCATAGAATGGACCTCGAAGCCAATGTTTTCGAAACGCGTCAGCCCCTCGAAAGGCATTGATGACACGCATGCCCCCAAGCCTGGCTTCAGCCGTCGCAGCCTGCTTGCCGCAAGTGCCAGTGCAGGTGCCTCGGCGCTAGGAAGCCTTGGCAGTGCGCGAATGAGCTTTGCAGCACCCGTGCCAGCCGATCAAGATGGCCTGGTTCGCACAGCCATAACCATCAACGGCGTAGAGCACGCGCTCGCGCTTGACCCGCGCACAACTATTCTTGACCTGCTGCGTGAAACTCTGGACCTCACGGGTACCAAGGTTGGATGCGATCATGGCCAGTGCGGAGCCTGCACCGTCCTCCTCGACGGCAAACGCGTGAATTCCTGCTTCGTACTGGCTGTCGCGGCGGACGGAAAATCCATCGTCACGGTCGAGGGCCTCGCGCATCCAGATGGCGAGCTTCATCCGATGCAGGCGGCATTCATCGAGCACGACGGTCTACAGTGTGGCTATTGCACGCCCGGACAAATCCTGTCCGCGATCGGCTGCGTCATCGAGGGCCACGCCAACTCAGACGCTGAGATTCGCGAATACATGTCGGGCAACCTTTGCCGATGTGGAGCCTACAAGGGCATCGTGGAGGCCGTGCGCGAAGCGCGCGACGAAACGCGGGAGATCGGTATCGGACCTCGGGAGGCCTCGAAATGAAACCGTTCCGCTATCGGGCTCCACTTTCGATCGGAGATGCGGTGAAGACGGTCGAGCCCATAGGGGAGGGCGGCCAGGGAGGTGCATTCCTGGCCGGGGGAACGACGATTCTGGATCTCATGAAGCTCTCGGTCGTGTCGCCGCCATCGCTGACGGATCTCCAGAAACTGGGCCTCGACGAGATTCGGTGGAACGGCGACGTTGTGCATCTTGGCGCCCGCGTGACCATGGCACAAGCAGCCGATCATCCCATGCTCAAGGAGCGCGTCCCCGTCCTGTCCGAGGCCTTGTGGAAGGCGGCGAGCCCTCAGCTCAGGAACGTTGCCACGCTCGCCGGTAACGTGCTCCAACGGACCCGCTGCCCGTACTTCCGGGACAACATCAGCGCCTGCAACAAGCGCAATCCGGGCTCGGGATGCAGTGCGATGGACGGGATCAATCGCCTCCTTGCCGTCCTCGGCACGTCCGACCATTGCATTGCCAACTACGCTGGCGACTTCGCCAACGCCCTGTTGTTGTTCGATGCGGAGGTCGAGACGGAGAGCCGTCGCGGTGAGCGCACCATTGCATTCGACCGATTGCACGTACGTCCCGATGACCGCCCAGAGCGCGAGACTGTGCTCGCGCAGGACGAACTCATCACCGGCTTTCGCTTCACCCTGCCTCAATGGGCACGCCGTTCCCATTTCGTGAAAGTGCGCGATCGTGAGTCATACGCCTTTGCGCTCACCTCCGCCGCCGTCGCGCTCGACATGGATGGAGAGACCGTACGCGAGGCACGCATCGGTATCGGCGGCGCCGCTACTGTTCCTTGGCGGGCTAAAGAGGCAGAGGGGTTTCTCGCCGGGAAGCACCTCACCGAGAGTGTAGCACTGGAAGCAGGCCGAATGGCTTTCGCCGGCGCAACCGGCTTCGAGCACAACGCTTTCAAGATTCCTTTGGGCCAAAGGACCGTCGCCAGAGCACTTCTCGAGACGGCGGCAATGGATTCGGCTGGCACGGGTGCCGGGAGCAACTGATGGCGAAAGAAATCGGAACTGCACGGAATCGCATCGACGGCCGCTCTAAAGTGACGGGGACGGCCCGGTATTGTGCAGACTTTGCCGTGCCCAATCCCCTCTACGCACAGCTCGTCGTCTCCACCGTCGGCAAGGGACACATCACGGCCGTAGACGACAAGGCAGCTCGAAGCGTCCCAGGCGTGCGCGCAATCTATACACATCTCAACTCGTTGGGCGTCCGGCCTGCTGGCTTTTTCGGCTCAGGTCAGGGGCAGGCTCAGCAGAGCTGGCGCCCACTGTCCGGGCCCGACGTGAAGTTCTACGGCGAGATTATTGGCATGGTCGTGGCGGAAACCTTGATCGGCGCGCGCGAGGCGGCCGCCGCACTCTCATTCGACTACGTGACCGAGCCACCGGCCGTTACGCTGGATTCGCCCGGAGTCACTGTCGAACCCCTTCAACGCACGGAGCTGTCCGTCGGCAATGTCGAGGCGGGACTGGCCAGCGCAGCCGCGCGCGTCGAGCATACCTACGAGACGTCGGCCAATACCCACAACGCCATGGAGCTGTTCGCGACGACTGCCCACTGGCAAGGCGACGACTTGACGGTGTACGTGCCGACCCAATGGGTAAAAGGCTTCCAGTCGGGGCTCGCCAAGAACCTCGCCATCGAGCCCGATCGCGTCCGCGTCCTTTGTCCCTATGTTGGTGGCGGCTTCGGCGGCAAGGGCTCCCTCTTCACTTGGACAGGCCTCGTCGCTGCTGCAGCGCGAGAATTGAATCGACCGGTAAAGCTGTACGTCACACGTGAGCAAGGGTTCACCGTCGCCTCGTTCCGCGCCGAGACGCGTCAAGAGGTGAAGATAGCTGTCGGCGCCGATAATCTCATCACTACGTTTGTTCACATGGGACACGAACTCACGTCGCGGCCGGACAGCTATGTCGTAAACGGTACGGAGAATTCGACGCGCATGTACCGCGCGGAGAACATCAAGGCGGCTGCGTCCGTCGTCCATGCCGACAGACAGACGCCGGGCTTCATGCGGGCACCGCCGGAAACGCCCTACTTTTTCGCGCTCGAATCCGCCATGGACGAGCTGGCCCGGGAAATCGGCGTCGATCCCGTGGAACTGCGCATCCAAAACGATACCGACAAGGACCCGGTCCGTGGCGTGCCGTTCACCTCGCGCTCCCTCGTCGAGTGCTATCGAAAGGCGGCGGAAAGGTTCGGCTGGTCCCGTTACACACCCGGCATCGGCTCAATGCGTGATGGTGACGATCTCGTCGGATGGGGCGTTGCCACATCGACTTACCCGACTCAGATGGCGCCCTGCTCGGTTCGCGTGTCCGTCGACTCGGCGGGTGAGGCACGCGTTCAAACAGCCAGTCACGATCTCGGCACGGGTGCATACACGGTCATGGCACTGGCCGTGCACGACAAGCTCGGTATCCCCGTCGACAAGGTGAGGGTCGAGCTGGGCGACAGTCGGCTGCCCACGGGCACGATCGCCGGCGGCTCGATCACGACGGCCTCCAATGTTTCCACCATCGACATCGCCTGCGATCGCATACTCAGGCGCCTCGGGAACTCGGATGCGGGCCAGGTCGATATTGTGGCGGCGCTGCAGCGCATCGGTCAATCGCGCATCGAGGAATATGCCGAGTGGATTCCACCGGCTGTCGGTGAGGGTGGAGCTGCTTCACTGCGAGGCGACGCGGTGAAGATCGTGGGAGGTGCAGAAAAGCAATACGCAGCGTTCGCGTTCGGAGCCCAGTTCGTGGAAGTCCGCATCAATCGGTTTACCCACGAGATACGTGTCCCACGCATTGTCGGCGCATTTGCCGCCGGACGGATCGTGAATGAGAAGACCGCCCGGTCCCAGTATCTCGGCGGCATGATTTGGGGCATCGGTCACGCTCTACTCGAAGTTTCCGAGGTCGATCCGCGAACCGGAGCCTATATGAACGACAACATTGCCGAGTACCTCGTCCCCGTTAACGCCGACGTGCAACAAATCGAGGCCATCCTCGTCCCTGAAGTGGACGACAAGGTCAATCCAGCCGGTGTCAAGGGTATTGGCGAGATCGGTATTGTCGGCACCGCCGCAGCAGTGGCCAACGCTGTCCACCACGCAACCGGCGTCCGCGTTCGAAAGACGCCGATCCGAATCGAGAACATCTTGACGAGTTGAACTCCGCAAGCGGTCATTGCAGCTCGGGCGGCAGAACGGGCAAGCTGGCTTTCGACCGGAACGACGCGGAAACCGGTGCTGCTGATGGCAATGGATGGCTCGGCAGATCCAACACCAGGAACGTGCAACGCGCTCTACCGCCGATGTCGAAGACGGTCTCGCGAAATCGGCGGCGCCAGGCAAACAACTGGTTAGAATTGACGTCAAACCGCCGAATACCTTGCCGATCTACGATCGAAGCCGATGCTTGTGAAGCGGGCAATCGCCCCGCTAATGGCTTGCAGGGTCAGCTTGTGCATCGCGTGGAATTGCCGCCTTCAGTGGGATCACGAAGCGACAGTGCAGCCCCGTAGGAGCAAACTCGACTGCCGTGCTGGCACCGAGCTCGTGGTCGAGCAGGCCTTCGATGACCTGGAGACCATAGCTCTTGCGCTGCGGCGTGACGGCTGGCGGCCCGCCGGTCTCTCGCCAGTCGATCTGCATCGTCTCGCCGTCGGCCTTGGTGGTCGAGATCTCGCATAGCACCTTCCCGCCGATTGCCGAGAGCGCGCCGTGCTTCACGGCGTTGGTGCTCAGCTCATGGATCACCAGAGAGATTGCCTGAGCGGCATCGGCATTGAGCAGCAGATCGGGGCCGGTCACTGTCACCGTATCGCGTTGCATGTAGGGCTCGAGCTCGTGCTCGACCAGCTCGCGAATATTGATCCCCGACCATTGGGCGCGGCTCAGCAAGGCATGGGTGTCGGCCATCGACTGCAGCCGCTTGTTGAACGCATCGATGAACTCGTCGGTGGACTGCTCCTCGGAGCGCGACCGCTCTGCCACCGCGAGAACCCGCGATAGCACGTTCTTCACCCGGTGGTCGAGCTCGGCCGTGAGCTGGCGCAACCGCCGTTCGCTTTCCCGCCGCTCTGTGATGTCGACCAGCGTGACGACGACCCCGTCGATCTTGTCCTCGAGCGTCCGGTAGGGCCGCATTCTGAGCAGGTACCAGCGGCCCGACCCGCTTTCGACCTCGCGCTCGAGTGGAGTCAGCTCGGCTGCGACCGTTTTGGCGTCCTTCTCCAGGTCGTCGTACTTGAGCTGGTGCGTGAAGTTGGTGATCGAGCGTCCTTCGTCCGTGGCGGCGATGTTGAACAACTCGGCGAGCTTGGGCGTGAACCGCTTGATGTGCAGGCTGGTGTCGAGGAACAGCGTGCCGACCTCGGTGGCCGACATTAGGTTCTGCAGATCGCTATGAGCGCGCGAGACGCTCTCGAGCTTGAGCTTGAGCTCGGAATTGAGCGTCTGCAGCTCCTCGTTCATGGACTGCAGCTCTTCCTTGCTCGTTTCCAGCTCCTCCGCGGTCGAGCGATATTCTTCGTTGATCGATTGCAACTCCTCGTTGGCGGCGCGAAGCTCCTCGTTGGTCGCCTCGTAGTCCTCGTGCGTTGCCCGCAGCCGCTCGCGGGTGACCTTCAGCTCCTCTTCGAGCTGCGCCGTGGCAACGCTCTCGTTCTCGACCGGGGGCCAGGACGCGTCGCTGTCGCCGACGGCCCCCGTATCGATGAAAAAGACCACCGCCAGCGATCGCGGCGGGTCCTCTTTGCGGCTCACTGGTCTCACCTGAACGATGACGCGGTGCGGCGAGCCGTTGAACTGAACTGAAATCGGGAGGCTGGTCGTCGTCTCGCCGCGGTCGAGGGCGCGGTGCAGCCCCGCGCGAACATCGAGGCGCAGCTCAGGACGAAGCAGGTGGCTGATATTCGTCGATGGCGTGCCGCCCGTCGGCTGCAGGAACCGGCCCGCGGTCTCCGAAAGATGGAGCGCTCGATGCTCCTGGTCGACGAGAATGCTCGGCGGCGCCAACTCCTCCAGGGCCGAGAGGTGGACCACTAGCTCGCTTTGCTGGGCCGTACGTGCAGGAGGCAGGGCAACGGGTAGCGTCGGCACCGACGGCGACAGGAGCATGGGAGGGAGGCTGGCGCCGCGCGTTCCCAGCCGATCGACAGATTGGTAGATGCGGTGCTCCCGATCGAGGGGCCGGAACTGGCCGGGCGTCGCGTCGGCCGTCTCGGCCGAGCCAAGGAGCAGGAAGCGGCCTGGCCGCAAGGCATAGTGAAACGCGCTGCAGACCTGACGCTGGAGGTCACGCTCGAGATAGATCAGCAGGTTGCGACAGGAAACCAGGTCCAGGCGGGAAAAGGGCGGGTCCTTAAGCAGGCTGTGATGCGCGAAAACGACGAGGTCGCGCAACTCCTTGCGCACCCGGTAGACATTGCCCTCTCGCGTGAAGAACCGGCCGAGCCGCTCGGGCGTCACATCGACCTCGATCGCGGTTGAGTAGGCTCCCTCGCGGGCCGAGCTCAAGGCGCCGTTGTCGAGATCGGTCGCGAAGATCTGGAGCTCTGGGCGGGTCTGGCGCCTGCCTGCCTCTTCGAGAAGGAGCATCCCTATGCTGTAGGCTTCCTCGCCCGTTGCGCAGCCGGGGACCCAGACCCGGATCGTCTCGTCGTTCTCGTTGAAGAGGACGGGCAGCACCTGGTGGGCGAGCGCGTCGAAGGTTTCCGGATCTCGGAAAAAGGTGGTGACGGATATGAGCAGCTCGGAGAAAAGCGCCTGAACCTCCTCGACGTTCTCGCGGAGGAAGCGAAGATATTCCGGGAACCGCTCGATCCGGTTGAGCTGCAGCCGGCGCGACAGCCGGCGCTGGATGGTGGAGCGCTTATAGCGCGAGAAGTCGTGACCGGTACGCGCCCTGAGATAGGTGAGGATCTGGCGGATCGACTCTTCGTCGCCGTCTGACTGTTCCTCCGCCATTTGCCGACGACCGCGTATCAGCTCCTCGAGGAGCCCCGGCATGCGCGCCAAGGGCGCCATGAAGTCGGCAAGACCGGTCGCGATGGCGCTCCTCGGCATAGATGCGAACTCGGCCTCAGCCGGATCCTGCACCAGAATGACCCCGCCGTTCTCCTTGATCGCCTTGAGGCCCACGGAACCATCCGCTCCGCCTCCAGACAGGACGATCGCATACCCGTCTCCGTGACCGTCGCCGAGCGAACGGAAGAACTGGTCGATGGGCGATCGCTGCCCTCTCGGCTCGTCGAAGGGCGAAGCCGACAGCTCGTCGCCGCTGACGATCAGGCGCTTGTTAGGCGAGATGATATAGACATGGTTCGGCGCGAGCTCGACCGTGTCCTCGACCTCGACCACGGTCATCGAGGTGGCGCGTCGCAGGATCTGTGCGAGGTCGCTCGGGTGGTCCGGATGCAGATGCATGATCACGACGAAAGCGACGCCGAGGTCGACGGGCATTCCGGAGAAGAGCTGCTGCAAGGCGCGCACGCCGCCCGCAGAGCAGCCGATTGCAACCGTGGTTAACGGCGGACGATCTTGTGGCGAATCCAGATTGTTATGTGGCATCAGATCGTCTCGCAGCTAAGCGCCTTCAGTTCATAGCGCATGCGGCCCGAGTACAAGTGCTATTTGAGAATGAACCTGAGTGCAAAGGCGGACGTTCCCACTCGAACAGATGGAAGCCGCGCCATGCAAACCGTCGGGGTGTTTCTGGTCGGAACGTCGGCAGGTGGTCATTCGGCGCTGAGGGCCCTCGTCTCACAGCTGCCGGCCGATTTTCCCGCCGCGATCTGTGTCGTCCTGCATATGGGGCACAACGCTCCCGGATCTTTGCCGGCGATGCTATCCGAGGCCGGCGCACTTCGTGCTACGCACGCAGAGGACGCAGAGGCGATCCAGGGATCGCGAATCTACGTCGCCCCCCCGGACCGCCATCTCATCGTATGCCAGCATGGCATCCTGCGCCTCGGCTCTGGACCGAAAGAAAACTTCTTTCGGCCTTCGGTGGACCCCCTCTTCCGCTCGGCTGCACGCATCTACGGAGCCGGCTGCGCGGGCGTCGTGCTCACGGGCGGTCTCGACGACGGGAGTGCCGGACTTGCAGCGATCAAGCGCTGTGGGGGCGTCGCAATCGTGCAGGATCCTGACGAGGCGGCAGCGCCATCGATGCCGCGATCGGCACTCCGCGCCGTCGAAGTGGACGACCGGTTGAGCCTCGCGGCCATGGGGAAGCACCTCATCTCGCTGGCGAGGGCGCCGACGCCCGCCGCGGAACTGTGCGTCATGACCGAAAGCGAGCGCGTGGAGATCGACATCGCACTCGGTAGCCCGTCGCCCGGCTCCACGCCGCGGCAGGCTCTCGGGCAGCCGACCCTCTTCACCTGCCCTGAGTGCGCGGGCGTCTTGATGCGGATGCAGGACGGACGGCCGGCGCGCTTCCGGTGTCACACCGGGCATGCCTTCACCCAACGGACGCTCGCATTGGCTCAGCATGAGAGCACGGAGGCCTCGATCTGGACCGCCATCAAGTCGTGCGAGGAGGAGCGAGCGACGTTGATGGAGTTGGCTGTGGACGAGCGCCTGCGGGGTGAGGCTACCGTCGCCGACGATCTATTGCGCGCTGCGAAACGGTTGGAAGAGCGGAGCAGAAAACTGCGAGAGATGGTCATCGGCAAGGCTCCGACCGGGCGCGCTGGTCGCGAGCGGCAGTAGGGGGCTTCTCAGGGGCGGTTTAGGAGTGCGTCATGCGAACTCTCATCGTCGAGGACGATTTTCTTTTGGCGACCAGCCTCTGTGCCGCCTTGCAGAGCAACGGTCACGAAGCGGTGGGGCCCGCGTCCTCGCTGCAGCAGGCTCGCGCGCTTTCCATGGGCGACGTCGACGCCGCGATCCTGGATGCCAACTTGAAGGGGGAATCGACTGCCCCCCTCGCGATGGAACTCAACGAGCGAGGCATCCCGTTCGTCGTCTACACCGGATACAGCCGGGATCACCTCGACCCTCCGCTGCGAACGGCGAAGGTCGTGTCCAAGCCGGCCGATCTGAACCGCCTCGTCCAGATCGTGGAAGCCAAGGTCGACTGCGCGTAATGCCAAGTGGCGATCGCGCTTAACCGATTGCGGCAGACAATTCGATCAATATTGGCGTGAAAAGCATACGACATCGGATCGTCTCTATCTGACCTATGGCGGTCTGGCCCGAGGCCGAAGTCGGAGCGATGGTCGGTCTCCGACCTGTCACGTCGGCCTTCGCCGTTTCTGCCGTCAATGGTCAGATCCGAGTGAAGATCATGAGTTCCGGGTAGGCGCTGAGACGCGAGCCGTTGACGCAGTGGGCGACGCGCGCTCACGGCATCGGAGTCTGTTTGAGAGCGAATAAGATGAGGGGGGCACCCATTGCATCAAACTTGCATGCTCAGGCGCAAGTCGATCGCCTCCGAACACGAGGAGGCCCGGCGAGCAGAGCTCACCGGGCCGGATCGAAAACTCGGCTAGCGCCGCGTGAAGCGCCCCGACGCATCCCGATAGCGATCGGAGTCCGGATCGTAATGCTCGCCCCCGCCCCTCCGCTCATCCCGCTCGTCCTCATAGTCACGCGAGTGCCGGGACCTGCTTGAGTAGCGATCATCGTCGTCTTCGTACCGCGACCTGGAATAACGGTCTTCCGACCCGCCGGAGCGGCGACCGTACCCCTCGTCCTCGTCGTCGCGATAACGAGAATGCCGGCCACGATCTTCGTAGCGATCACGATAGCTGACACGCCGATCGTGCTCCGGATCGCGGACAGCGCCCTGGCCGGGGTAACCTCTGTGACGCGACTCGTAGAGCCGATCGCTCTCGTTGCCGCGCAGGCGATGGTCGTGCTCCGGATCGCGGACAGCGCCCTGGCCGGGGTCACCTCTGTGACGCGACTCGTAAAGCCGATCGCTCTCGTTGCCGCGCAGGCGATGATCGTGCTCCGGATCGCGGACAGCGCCCTGCCCCGGGCTTCCGCTGTGACGCGACTCGTAGAGCCGGTCGCTCTCATTGCCGCGCAGGCGATGATCGTGCTCCGGATCACGGACAGCGCCCTGCCCGGGGCTTCCGCTGTGACGCGATTCGTAGAGCCGATCGCTCTCGTTGCCGTGCAGGCGATGATCGTGCTCCGGATCGCGCACCCGACCACGCTGTCCATCGGATCTCATTTCTCGATCGCGACCCATTTCGTGATCATCGTCGTAGCCTCGGTAGCTCCTTCGTGATGCCATGTAGCACTCCTTGCATTTCAGCTTGAGTTGACGATGCAATTACCGTGAAGTCGCGGTCGCGAAGAAATGTTCCAGACGAGATTTTGAAGTGCGACTGAAGAGCGCATTTTTGTTTGTACAAAAACGAGCGTGCACAATCAGATCTGTTTTCGAAGTCCCGCTATCGATTGCGGAAGATCAGCCAAAAACATTTTGGCGCGAGCCGATTCTCTTTCGGCGCCTTCCTGATCGCAGTTGGACAGAAACTTCTGACGCCGCAGGGTGCTTCAGCGGATATGGCAGCGACGATCTGGTGGGGAGTGGATATGGAATCAGGAAGAGTGACGGCAGGATGCCACGACGGTTGCCGAAACCGCCGCGCCTGCCCCTTCCTGTAACTCATTCAAACGTCGTCTCGCGCTCCGAACGCGGTTGACAAAGCAAGTCCCGACGTTGGTGGGCAGGGAGGAACTGTCCAAACGGCATGACGTTCTCTCCGAGAGTCGGAGTCCAAGGAGGTGGTCATGTTGAACAAGTACATTGTGCTCATCGTCGGAACGATGGCAATCTCGACGCTGATTTCCTCACCAATCTTCGCTGCAGATCCGCCTGGCAAAGCGGCATTATCGAGCAGCAGTAATGGCGCGGCGGCCGGTACCACAGGCGCAGCCCGCCCGCAGGCAACTCGCGAAGACAAGCAGGATGCTCGACAGCTCTTGCGCGAAGCGGCTCGGGTTATCGAGAAGATGAAGGCAGATCCGCAACTGGCGAAGCTCATCGAGCGGTCGAAAGGGATATACGTTGTGCCCGACTTCGGTCGCGGAGCGCTTGTCGTCGGAGCCCGGGGCGGCGCAGGTGTGGTTCTCGCCCATCGCCGGGGCAAGTGGTCCGGCCCGGCCTTCTACGACTTCGGTGCGATCAGCATCGGCGTTCAGGCGGGAGCTTCGGGAGGCTCGGTTGCCTTTCTTCTCATGTCGGATAGCGCTATCGACGCATTCATGAGCGGTAACAAGATTTCTCTGAATGCGGAGGCTGGACTTTCGATCATCGATTATTCGGCCAACGGTCAGGGATCATGGGGCAAGGGCGACATCGTGATGTGGTCCGATAATGCAGGCCTCTATGCTGGCGCAACGATCAGCGTCTCCGACGTGAACTGGGACGACGGCAACAACCGCGCCTTCTATGGCGCCAAAGTAGAGCCTGCCGCTGTTCTCAATGGCAGCTTCCAGGCGCCGCCAGTACCAGAGTTGAAGAAAGCTCTGCCGAAATAGATGGGAGACGTCGGATAGCTCGCTCAGGCGAGAGGCGCGACACCAGATTGCTATACCCCCCAACCTCGCGCTCTGGCAATGGGGGCGTCACGTGATCGACCCGGCGTCCATCCGCCAAGCGACCGTGGTCCGTCGCCATGAAGAGCCCTCGTTGCACAGGTCGAGAATAGGATTGCCATGACATCGACTTATCCGAAGCCGCCGTTCGCAAAGCAGGCGCAACCGGTTCCGGGACTGACATCCAAAATGGTGCCCGTTCCCGATCACGGCGAAGAAAGCTACAAGGGATCCGGCCGCCTCATTGGCAAGAAGGCGCTCATAACAGGCGGAGACAGCGGCATCGGTCGTGCGGTTTCCATTGCCTATGCCCGCGAAGGCGCCGACATCCTCATTAGCTACCTGGATGAGCACGAGGACGCTGAGCAAACGAGAGAGCTCGTGGAAGCGGCGGGTAGAAAGGCCGTTATCGTATCCGGCGACATCCAGGATGCATCGCATTGCAGGAAGCTTGTCGAATTGGCGGTGTCAGAACTCGGGGGGATCGACATCCTCGTCAACAATGCAGCGCACCAGGGAAGCTTCAAGACGATCACCGACGTCTCCGACGAGGAGTGGGAGTTGACGTTCAAGGTCAATGTCCACGCCATGTTCTATCTCGCCAAGGCAGCAGTTGCGCATATGAAGCCCGGCAGCTCCATCATCAACACCGCATCAATCAACTCGGATGTGCCCAATCCCACTCTGCTCGCTTACGCCACCACAAAAGGTGCGATTCAGAATTTCACTGCCGGCCTTGCCCAGCTGCTTGCCGACAAGGGCATCCGCGCCAATGCCGTCGCCCCGGGGCCGATCTGGACCCCGCTCATTCCTTCGACCCTGCCAGATGCAGCCGTCGCCAATTTTGGGAAGCAGGTCCCACTGAAGCGGCCCGGCCAGCCGGCGGAACTCGCGACAGCATTCGTCATGCTGGCCGATTCCCTGTCGAGCTATGTCTCAGGAGCGACAATCGCCGTGACCGGCGGAAAGCCGATTATCTAGATGGCTGGGCATTGCACTCGCTAGGCTCGGCGCTCGCGATGCACACCTGACGCGATCGTCGGGCCTAACCCACAGAGAATTGCCCGCGGCGATCGCCGAAATTGTAGGTGCCGCTCAGCAACTTTCCCTGATAGTCGCCCGACGATATGGTCCCTACGATAAAGAACGAAAGACCGTCAGGGAGCTCATCCATGCGAGTAATCACCGCCTCTATAGAGGCATCAGGTGCTTTGAATTGAACGCTTTGCCCGCGGTTGGGGTACTGAAGGGACCAGAGCATTTCAGGCTTGTCGGGGCCGCTTATGATCTCGAACGTAGCCTCAGCCATCGACCTTCTCCATCGACCTATTTGCGTAGAGCGGGAGCTGTCGGCCATTGCGCCTGAAGGGCGCTCTCGCCGTTGTCCCTTTCGACAGCGCCCGACGCGGACACGTGCGGGCTCGTCGCGGAGGGCAACGCAGACCAGTAGGCGCGGTTCCCAATCGAACAAGCGAGACATGTCCACTGTCGGAACCCTTCGCTTGCGGCAAGACACGCGGAGAAAGTCTACGATTTGGCCGGGTCGATCAAGTCGCACGTCCTCGACAATTATAGACTCGACGCAATCCTTCGAGCGAAACGCCACTGTCAACGTGAAGGCAGCACGCATCGGCTTGCGAAGCCGGGACAAGCACGACGCGATACCGCTTCGGGTACCGTTCGCGGCCACGCTCTTCATCTCGCATCCTTGGGGAACCTTACAAGACGCGACGCATTGCCGATACGAATAGACGGAAGGGCAACAGCTGCCGTGGCCATCGCGATCGGACATATCGTGCTCGTGCAGGAAAGCCGGTTCCGGCTCGTGACCTCCGAGGGTCGTGCCATGCTGTTCCTGATGTCTCGAAGCGCGCCTTTCGGGCCACAAGGCCTCCCCTCGTTGATCGGCGCCGGTCAGGTCTTGGTCGAACACAAGGCCGCTGAGGGGCTCGTTGCACGCATCGCGACGCGGATCGTCTTGATGAGCCAGCGGCCCGAACCGGCTTCTCGCGCCAAGCCCGCAATTCTCAAGGAGGAACGCCCGTGAAGCGTCGCGTGCAATCGCAGATCCGCCGTCGTCTATCATCATTCCTCGAGAATTGGTCACTCCCGCGCCAGCTCGCGGGCCAGGATAGTACGGCAGCTGCCGCGCGAAGCCGCATGTCGGAAGAGCTTCGCCCTCGGCTCGAGGACGCCGATACTGTCGGAACCAGCATCTGCCCTTACTGTGCTGTCGGGTGCGCGCAACTCGTCTACGCACGTGACGGCCGGATCATTCATGTAGAAGGCGATCCGCGAAGCCCGATCAACGAAGGCACGTTGTGCCCCAAAGGAGCGGCCACGTTCAGCCTCCTCTCGAACCCCGAGCGCATGAGCACGGTGAAGTATCGGGCGCCGTATTCGCGCCACTGGGAGGAGAGGCCGCTAGATTGGGCCATGGACCGGATTGCCGAGCTCACCAAGCGCACGCGCGACGAGACCTTTGTCGAAAGCCTTCCCAATGGCACCACGGTCAATCACACGCTGGGGCTAGCGAGCCTCGGAGGTGCCACGCTCGACAACGAAGAGAACTACCTCATCAAAAAGGTCTTCAGTGGGGGACTGGGTTCAGTCTGGGTGGAAAACCAGGCAAGGGTCTGACATTCCTCCTCCGTCCCAAGTTTGGGCGCAACCTACGGCCGTGGCGCCGCCACGATGGCGCAATGGGATCTCGCTAACTCGGATTGCATCCTCGTGATGGGATCCAACATGGCAGAGAACCATCCGATCGCGTTTCGCTTCGTCATGCAGGCGAAGGAAAAGGGCGCGACGGTGATACACGCAGATCCCCGCTTCACACGAACATCGGCCCTCGCGGACATGTACGTGCCGCTTCGAGCCGGCACCGACATCGCCTTCCTCGGAGGCATCATCCGTCACATTCTCGAGAACGATCTCTGGTTCCGGGACTACGCGCTCGACTACACGAACATTGCCACGATCATCGATAGCCGATTCACCGATGCCGGGACGGGCAACGGGCGCTTCTCCGGCTGGAGCGAGGAAAAGCAGCAGTACCAGTTCGACAGCTGGCAGTACGAGGGCATGGTCGTTCCGTCTGCCCTTTCCGAGCACTATCTCAATACGGCCGAGTCCTTTTCCTCGATGTCACACCGACTCGAAGAGACGCCTCCGCCTCAGGACCGGACCCTCCAGCATCCGAACTGCGTCTATCAGATTATGCGGCGGCAATACGCGGGTTACACGCCCGAGGCCGTAGCGAAGGTCACCGGCTGTCCTGCCCAAATGGTGATCGACGTTGCCAACGCGCTGGCTGAAGCCTCGGGCCGCGAAAAGACCGGCGCCATTTGCTATGCCGTCGGCTGGACCCATCATTCGACGGGCGTCCAGATGATCCGGAGCGCAGCCATCATCCAAGCGCTACTCGGCAACACGGGCCGCCCCGGCGGTGGCGTGTTGGCGCTCAGAGGTCACTGCAGCATTCAGGGCTCGACTGACATCCCCACACTCTACAACATGCTGCCGTCTTATCTGCCTCAGCCAAACGCCTTCCGTCCGGAATCCAGCGGCATAACCGAATTCCTGAAATATGAAACGATGCCGACAGGCTGGTGGCACAACTTTCCAAAGTACATCGTCAGTTTACTTAGGGCCTGGTACGGCAAATCGGCTAGCGAGCAGAACGAATGGGGCTTCCAGTGGCTGCCCAAAATCGTCGGCGACCACTCGCAGCTGCCGATGACGGTCGCGATCCAGGACGGCCTGATTCGCGGGCTTTTCATCCTGGGCCAGAACCCCGTCGTCGGCGGCAGCAATTCCCGCCTCGTGCAGAAGGGACTCGGCAAGCTCGAATGGCTCGTCATCCGCGATTTCGCGGAAACCGACACCGCCTCCTTCTGGTACAAGGGACACGCAATTCGGGACGGCGAGCTTTGCCCGGAAGACATCGGAACCGAGATCTTCCTCATGCCAACCGCGCTCGCTGGCGAGAAGGCCGGAACGTTCACGAACACGCATCGCCTTGTGCAGTGGCACGACAAAATCGTTGACGCACCCGGTGACAGCCGCTCGGAGCTGTGGTTCGTCTATCATCTGGCGCAGCGTCTCCAGAAACTCTACGCCGACAGCACGAGAAGACGTGACGATCCCATCCGGAACCTGACACTCGACTACCCGATCTCGGGCGAGCGGCAGGATCCCGACCCCGAGGCCGTCCTCAAAGAGATCAACGGCTACACTTGGCCTGATCGTGAGCAGATTCCTTCGTTCCTGAACCTCGCAGCCGACGGCTCGACGGCATGCGGAAGCTGGCTCTACTGCGGCGTCTTCCCGTCCGACAACGAGAACAAGGCCCGCTCGCGCAAGGCGGATGGCCCTGACGGCCCAGGGACGCATTTGAGTTGGGCCTTCGCCTGGCCCGCCAATCGGCGCACGCTCTACAACCGCGCTTCCGCCGATCCGAACGGCGAGCCTTGGTCTGAAGCAAAGAAGCTTGTCTGGTGGGACACCGAGGAGAGAACATGGCAAGGCACGGATGCCATCGATTACATTCCCCACAAGGCGCCCGACTTCACCCCCGACTGGTCGCAACGGCAAAGTGGAATGGACGCCATCCGCGGCGATGCCCCTTACATCATGATGCCCGACGGGCGAGCTGCCTTGTTCGTGACATCCGGCCTGAAGGACGGGCCCCTACCAACCCACTACGAGCCAGTTGAGTCGCCCGTCGCCAATGCGCTTCACGGGCAACAGTGCAACCCGGTCGCGAAGGTCTGGCACCGGCCCGACAATCCGATTCAGTCCGTGGGGAACGCAAGCTTTCCGCATGTGCTCACCACCTACCGCCTTACGGAACATCATTCCGGAGGTACCCCCACGCGGCTTGTCCCCCATACGGCCGAGCTTCAGCCCGAAGGCTTTGCGGAGATCCCTCCCGAGCTGGCGCACGATCTCGGGGTGCGGAACCTGGACTGGATCGTCATCTCGACACTGCGCGGAGAAATCGAGACGAAAGCTCTCGTCACGGCACGCCTGAGGCCTTTCTATCTCGACGGCCGACGCGTCTACCAAGTCGGCATGCCGTGGCATTTCGGCTGGCAGGGGCTTGCCACCGGCGACATCGCCAACGTTCTGACGGCTATTGTGCAGGATCCCAATACGGGCATGCACGAGAACAAGGCTCTGACCTGCGCACTGCGCAAGGGACGCGTCGACCGAACACCGCCAGACTCGAGGGGCAAGGCAAGCACATGAACGTACCAGCGCGCGCGCTCGACTATGCAGATAGCCTGCTTGATGGCGTCATTCCTCACGAGGCGGAACTTACGGCGGGAACGCGCATCGTGCCCGGTCAGCGCTATGGCTTTTTCACCGACACGACGCTCTGCATCGGATGCAAGGCTTGTGAGGTCGCATGCAAGGAATGGAACGCCTTGCCCGCAGAGGCGGGTAGCCTCCGCGGCACCAGCTACGACAATACCGGTGGCCTTTCGTCGACAACGTGGCGGCACGTGGCCTTTGTCGAAAGGGTGCGCGAAGGAACCGATGACGGGACGCACATGCAGCCCTTCCAAAGTCACTGGCTCATGATGAGCGACGTGTGCAAGCACTGCTCGAACGCACCGTGCCTCGAGGCCTGCCCTACCGGAGCCATCTTCCGGACGGAATTCGACACCGTGGTCGTGCAACAGGACATCTGCAATGGGTGCGGCTACTGCCAGCCCGCATGCCCGTTCGGCGTCGTCGAAGTCAGTGAGATAGACGGAAAGGCGCACAAGTGCACGCTTTGCTACGACCGAATGAAGGGCGGCCTCGAGCCGGCGTGCGCCAAAGCCTGTCCGACCGATAGCATTCAGTTCGGCGCGATCGACGAGCTCACCGAAAGGGCCCAGCATCGCGTTGCTTCGCTGCAATCCCGAGGCGTCGCAGAAGCCTACCTGTATGGCGTTCCCGGATCTCCGGGCGCAACGGGAGGCCTCGATCGTCTCAACGCGTTCTTCTTGCTGACGGCGCGGCCCGAAGTCTACAACTTGCCTGCCGCACCAGAGCGCGCCTCGCGCCGCGTCGCGCCGGCGTTGGCGACCGGCGCAACCGTTATGGCAGTCCTCGCCCTTGCGGCAGGCGCCCTGCTATCTGGAGGACGCCGATGAAGAGGGCGGTGGCGATTCCCGATAGTGACGACACTGTTCGGCAAGTGGATCTGCGAATTGCGCCAAACTTGTCCGCCGCAAAGCGTCCGATGCCGACTGGTGGAGCTGCTTGGTGTGGCGAGACATACTATGACCGACCGGCGTTGAAGGCGGCCCCCTGGGGCCATCTCGTCAGTGGCTACATGTTCGTCGCCGGTCTCGGTGGCGCCGCGCAGATGATCGGCGCTGTCGCCCGACAATCGCGAAGCAGGAACCCGGATGGCGTCGTTCGCGATGCGCGTCTCATCGGAGCAGTCTCCGTTCTGGCTGGCGCCGCCATGTTGATCGCGGATCTCCGGACACCGCAACGCTGGTACAACATGCTGCGCATTTTCCGCCCCACCTCCCCCATGTCGATCGGTAGCTATTTGCTCACGACGTTCGGAGCAGCCACCTCAGTCGGCGTTGCGGATGAGGTCTTGCGGGGCCGCACCGCAGCAGGCCGCCGTGTCATGCAAGCCGCGCCAGCCGCTCAGACAGTCGCGGGCATAACCGGCGCCGGCCTCGGAATCTACACGGCGAGCCTGCTTGGTGCCACGAGCAGCCCGGGTTGGACCGAGAACCCGCGGCGAATGGCAGCCAGATTCGCCAGCTCTTCTTTTGCGAGCGGCGCAGCAGCGCTGGCGCTGACCGCCCGCATGCGCGGCCGCTTGCCGACGGCCCGCCGGCTTGAGTTGCTTGCTTGCCTCGGCGTCCTGACCCACGCCGCGGCCGGGCGCGTTCCCGGAGAGAAATCTCCGACGACCGCAGAGCAGCGAGCCCCCGCGAAGACGACGGGATCGGGAACAGCGGCCCTGCTCCTCACTGTCGTTCCTCTTGCGTGCTACGGGCTCGGTCGCGCGACGAGTCCGAGAAGGGAGCGGCTCATGTCCGCCACGGGCTCCTTCGCGCTCCTCGCCGGAGCCTTTCTATCGCGTAACGACGCACTCGAGGACGGAAAGCGTGGTTCGCGAGATGCCAGGCGATATTTCGCGCAAGCACAGCCGAAGGCATCTAACAGGAGTGACGCGGGCCAATGACGGAGCTTCCCTCGATCGCCCCATACCTCGAGCGCGCTCGAGCTTGCATGATGCGCGCGCTCGAGGAAAAAAATGACCCGCTCTCAGCCATTGGCGAGGGGATGAACGAACTCATCGCTGCACGTGACAGGTTAATCGCGTTTCAACGCGAGACGGGATCCAACGCCGAGGCCGCACTGGACCGACTGAACCAGCTCATAAGCCTCACGTTCGGCGCCGAGGCGCCCCTTGTCGGTGTGCATCTGGATCGGATCGAGAAAGTGCGCGATGTGCTCGAGGATGATTTGAAGAGTAATACGTTCTGACGGGGAGACGGCACCTGCTCCGGGGTGTCTCACTCCGCTGCACTGCCATTGGCCGACGCCCAAAGACGCCGAAGACCACAGTTGAAAACGTTTCGGGATTGTCGGCCACGTCGGCGTAGCCCCCGACCCGCCTTCATTATTAAAGCGCTTCAGCAACCCGACAACGGGCAGCCGTGTTGTCCGCATGATGCACTGAACAGAACGACGCCCCGCAACATGGAGACTGAAGTATGTATCATCACGTCAAGAAACTCATGTACACCGTCGACGTCGGCGAACCGGATCCACGGTTTGGCGCGATGCTGATGGAACAATTCGGCGGCGCGAATGGCGAACTTGCTGCCGCGCTCCAGTATTCGGTGCAGGGGCTAAATTGTACCGACCCGGCACGCAAAGATCTCCTCATGGACATAGGCACGGAAGAACTGAGCCACCTCGAGGTCATTGGCGTTCTCGCACGTGCCCACCTCGAGCCCGTGCGCAAGGCAGGCGAAAAGGCGGCCGCGGATCCTCTGATCGCGATCATCGGCGGCGGCGGGGTTTCATTGAACAATTCGCAGGGCAATCCATGGACCGCAGACTATTTGAAGATCTCGGGGCAGATTGAAGTCGATTTGCGATCGAACATGGCAGCCGAGGCACGCGCCAAGATCACCTATGAGCGATTGATCGCCTTCACCGACGACCCCGGGACGAAGGACGCGCTCATGTTCCTGATGTCGCGCGAAATCGCACACCTCAAGGCGTTCGGTCGGGCGCTCGAGAGCCTTCCAAGGACTCCGTGGGAAATCGGCGATCTGGCACCCGAGGACGCCCACGTAAGGCCCTATTATGACGACAGCACGGGCGCCGGAGATCTCGGTACAAACGAGAGAGGCCCATGGAACGAAGCGGACGATGTCGACATCGAAGAGAGCGCGGCGTTCAGAGCGATCAAGGAACGTCAATCACCGTAAGTTCACCTGCTGCGCAAACCCGGCACGATTGTCGCCTTGCCGGCCTGCCGGGTGGCAAGTTCAGGCGCGGCCGCCGGAAGATCTCACTTTAAGAGTCGAAAATTGCGGACCTCGTGGAACGAGCTGCGTGATGCTCCGTTGAATTCCAAACCGCTTATTCAACCTGAGAGCAGAGCATGAACAGCATCATTTACCTGATCGGACTGGTGGTCGTTGTTCTCCTTGTGCTGAACCTCGTTGGGTTGGCCTAGCGATAACCGCGCGCTATGGAGGAGATCTGAATGCCGCAGACACCGCCGCGCGAGCCATTGGGCTCGCGCTCTGAACCCGTATCCCAGCGCATGGAACGAGAGGTTGGTTCCGCCAAAGAAGCAGCCTCCATGGCTGGACGGGACTTGAAACAAGGCGCAACCGATCTCGCGAACGATGTGCGCGAGAAAGCTGCAGACGCCGCAGAAGAGCAAAAGGACTCTCTCAACTCGCTCGTTCGCGACATCAGCCAAGCCGTCAGCGCGGCAGCTGACGAGCTCGGAGCCCGCAATCAGTCTGCGGCAGCACACTACGCAAATGCGATCGGATCGGGGCTCGCGCAATTCTCCGGCACACTCGAAAACAAAAGTGTGGACGGGATGATCGCTGACGTCAGCCGGTTCGCTCGCGAGCATCCGGCAGCATACATCGGCGGTTCGCTCTTGATCGGCATGGCTCTTGCGCGGTTCGCAGTGGCTTCGCCTCCTCAATCGAGCCCCGAAACGAGCGCACCGGCGGAACCACGAGGACACGCGGGCGCTCAAGGGCCATTGGCCGGGCCACCCGACGCTAGCTCGACCGCGCCGCCTGCACCCACCCCTTCAAACGAGGTGATCAGATGAAGACCACCGGAGATTCGCCGAGCGTCGAAAATCGCAACTTTACTGAGCTTTTGCCCGAGCTTGGGAACGAAGTCGTCAAGCTCATGAAGAGTGAGGCGGATCTGCTTCGCGCCGAGATGAACGCCAAGGTCGACCGAATGGAAGCGGCTGTCAGCAGCATGGCAGCGGGTGGCGTCTGCCTGTTCGCTGCGCTGCTCGTCCTGCTTCAAGCCGTCGTCGTGGCGCTTACGAAAGCGGGCATAGGCGCCGGATGGTCTTCGCTCATCGTCGGGGTGGTGGTCGGGCTGATCGGAATCGGACTGCTCAGCTACGGGCGTGGGAGTGTTCCAAGCCTGACCCCTAGGCGCTCGACAACGGAAGCGAGCAAGACGGCCGACATGGCCAGGGAGAAAATGCAATGACCGACTCGACGAGGACCGCTCAGGCAAATGTCGAGCAGGCGCGCGCCGATCTCGGCGAAACCATAGACGCGCTGAAACGGAAGCTGTCTCTTGGCGAGCTGATTTCCGAGGTCCAGTCTCAGCTGGGTGGCAGCGGTGCCGTGTCCACCATGATGAACAACCTTTCTCGCCAAGCCCAATCAAATCCGATGGCCCTGGCTCTCGTAGGAGCGGGTATCGCCTGGCTGATGATCGGAAATGGACGACCAATGAATGGCGGTCATGCCTCGCCTCATGCTGGAAGCACGGCGTTCCCCTCTACCACCAGCATGAGTGCCAGTGCAGCAGATTCCGCGTCCTCGGCGCGGGATGCCGCGGGCCGACTCGCGGAAGGCGCCTCGTCGGCTGCCTCGCGCGTCAGCGACGCACTTTCCTCCGCGGGCAACGCAGTCAGTGAAACGAGCAACGCGGTCGCCAGCGGCATGTCGTCGGCGGCCGACGGATCGAGCCAGGCGTTGGGCGCTGCAAGCAAGGCCGCCGCAGATGCCCCACAACACTTACAGAAGGTGGGCGAAGATCTGGTCGAACGATATCCTTTGGTAGTCGGAGCAGCTGCGGTGGCACTTGGCGCTGCGATCGGTTCCGCCCTGCCGCGGACCGACTTCGAGGATCGCCAGATGGGCGAAGCCAGCGACAAGGCCAAGCAAGTCATGAGTGCGCGAGGCGAGGAGATCGTCGACCAGGCCGAGGTTGTCGCATCGAAGGCCGGCGAAGCGGCTGCCAGGGAAGCCGATAAGCAGGGACTCGTTCCCGGAGAGGGTGCCGACGAGCCGACGGTGGTAGAGCGGGTCGAGAAAGTTGGTCGCGAGACGGCGCAGGCAGCTCGGGACGAGGTCCGCCGGCAAACCGGACCGTCGTCGTCAACAACAGGGCGCCAGAAGCAGCCTTGACCAAGGTCCAACTCCGGACCGAGGCCTCTCCGATAGTTCGGACCCGCATCCCTCGCACGGTGGAGATCCTGCTTTTGTCACCCGACTCCAGTGCATGCTTCACGACGACATGTCGGTGGCACATGTGGCATGGGACGAACCCTTGCCGGAAACGTCGAACGGCATGCACTGGCGGAACTCCGAGCGCAGCCTCCGGCAGGCCGCACTTACGAAGAGAGCGGGCAGCAGCATCGTTGGGGTTTTGGAAAAGCCCGCGTCAGTCGAGTGACCCCTCCGTAGCAGGGGCTCTCGCCTGCCCTCCTTGGAAGCCAGTAGCTCTGTTCGCGGCTCGTCCTGGTTTGACCTCGTTGCGAACTCGGCGGTTGTGAGCACTCCAAGGCTCGTGTGCGGCCGGTCGTGATTGTAGTCGATCCGCCATGCCACGATGATCTCGCGGGCATGGCGGATGGTGCAGAACTGGTGCTCGTTGAGGCACTCGTCCCGAAACCAGCCGATGAAGCTCTCGGCGAAGGCGTTCTGCCTTCGGCTCTACGGCGGGTGCTGGCCTTGATATCAGCGAATGGGAAGAATGGCCGGCCAACGGGTAACGAGTGCGCTCAGGCCATCATCGATTATCGCGAGCGAAGCCGCGGGAACAGGCAATGGAGCACCTGAAGGATAAAGCCACGACCTCATCACGAGGTAGCAACCGCCGTCCTTTCACGAACCTACTCTTTTCATGGAGCCAAATATGGTAGCCCTGATGTTGCCGGCAAACTCGAGAGTCGAGCAAGGCCGCCAATGGAATGATCGCGGCGGCACAGATTGGGTCGAGTTCCAGGTCTATCGCTGGCATCCCGAAACTCAAGACAATCCGAGGTTGGATTCCTACTGGGTCGACCGCAGTCAGTGCGGACCTATGGTGCTCGACGCGCTGATCAAGATAAAGAATGAGATTGATCCAACACTGGCATTTCGCCGCTCGTGCCGCGAAGGAATCTGCGGATCGTGCTCGATGAATATCGATGGCAGAAACGCCCTTGCCTGCCAGCGGAACATCGAACAAGGTGTGGGCCCGATCCACATCTATCCATTGCCCCATATGCGCGTCATTCGGGATCTGGTCCCGGATCTGAGCCAATTCTTCGAGCATTACCATAGAACTGAGCCTTGGTTACAGACGGAAAGCGCAACACCCGATCACGAGCGACTGCAAGGGCGCGACGACCGCGCGAAGCTAGATGGGCTCTATGAGTGCATCCTTTGCGCCTGCTGTTCGGCGGCCTGTCCGAGCTACTGGTGGAACTCCGACGTATTTCCCGGTCCCGCTGCCCTCCTACAGACTCATAGGTGGGTTCGGGACAGTCGCGACGAGAACGCGCCCGAACGCGTGGCCCGTTCCGCAGAACCGAGCGGGATTTGGGGGTGCCGTCAGATTCTGAACTGCGCCAAAGCCTGCCCAAAGGGTCTCAATCCGGCGAGGTCGATCGCCGAGCTGCGGAAGCTCCAGCTCGGATGGACGCGGCGCTCTTGAAGCCCCGGCCTCCGCCTCCTTCAGGATCACGATGATCTGCTCTTCCGAAAACCAGCTCTTGCGTTATCGTCCGTCTCCTCAGCGGGCGACAGACTAACAAGCAGGCGGGTACCTTTCAGGGGGCAGGTTCACGTGCTCTGAGGTCGGTTTGAAGGCGACCTCCCGCAAGCGCATCGCGAGCGCTTGAAGAGCCGATTTAAGTCCTTGAATTGGTTGGCGCGCCGGGAAGGATTCGAACCCACGACCTTCTGATCCGTAGTCAGACGCTCTATCCAGCTGAGCTACCGGCGCATGCCCGGAACGAGTCCGGCCGGAGAGCGATGCCACGCATCGTCCCCGCAAGGAGGCTTCTCTTAGTCGGTCGCATGGGCGATTGCAAGGCGAAATGGCGTTGGCGCCCAACTCCCCGTCTCGGGCGGGGAAGTCCTCTGGCCGGCAACGAGTCTGGTGGCACTTGACAACACCAGTCGGTCGTGGACGTCGGCAGGCGGCGCCCGGCAAGCGGCAGCGTCGAGAGCCCGGGCCGCGCCCTCGGCTCAGGCCGTCCGGTACTTCCGGATCATGTCTGCATCGAGCTCCAGCCCGAAGCCAGGCCCGGTCGTCACGGCCATCACGCCATCGCGCGGCGCGGGCCGGTTCACCCACATCCTCTGCCACACCGGATCGCGCTCCGGATCGGCAAAGCACTCGATGTACGTCCCATGCGGCACGGCCGACATGAGATGCTGCGCGATCTGCGATTCCTCGTGATGCGCGAGCTTGATACCTGACGCCCAGCAGAGTGCCGAGGAGCGCCGCCAATCCGTCACGCCGCCGCACTCCGACACGTCCACGTTGACCAGATCCACGGCATCCGCATCGATCAATCGGCGCACCCCGTGACTGGTGATCTCCGACTGTCCCGCATTCACCGGAATGCGGATGGCTCGCCTGACACGCGCCATCTGTGCCGCGTCGTCCGACCAGTGGCAGGGCTCCTCGAACCACGCGATGTTGAAGCGTTCGACCAGTCGCGCGAAGAAGATGGCATCCGGCGCCGACCAGCCGCGATTGGCATCGACCGCCAGCACGAAATCGTCGCCGGCGGCCTTGCGCGCCGCCTCCACGCGCTTGGCGTCCTCCTCGGGAGAAAGGCCGCCGACCTTGAACTTGCATCCGGCCATGCCGGCCGCCCGGTACATCTCCATCTCCCGGCCGATGTCCCCGAGCGTCTTGCCCTCCATGTAGTAGCCGCCGATCGAGATGATCGGGTTCTCGCGCCGGTAGCCGCCGAGCAGCTCGCCGACCGTGCGCCCCACCGCCTTGCCCATCGCGTCCCAGATGGCGCAGTCGATACAGGCAATCGCCTCCAGCAAGACCTTGCGGTCGCCGTTGGCGATCGTGAAGGCGAAGAGCGTTTCCCAGATCCGCTCGACCGAGAAGATATCTTGCCCTTTGACGGCCGGCGCCAGCAACTCGCGAATCAGACGGCAGATCTCGGGACCGTCCGCGCGATTGTCGCCATTGTAGACCTCGCTGACGATCCCGCCCTCGGTGCGCAGCCGCGTGATGATCGTCGACCGCTTGAGCACGGAATAGGTCGCCCCTCCGAAGTTGCGCGTGAGCGGAATGTCGATCGCGATGGCTTCGATGGAGTGAATGCGCATGAGGACACCCGAAGCGAACAATCCCTCCCGCCGCGGTTCGAGCTGCGGGAGGGACAGCTGACAGAGAATTATCGCTTGACCCAGATCGGCTTCTTTACCGCAGCAGACTCCGGGAAAACGGTGACCGGCACGCCGCCCTGCCACTGCACGAACACGATCTCGGCCCCGACGCGGCGACCCTTCTCGTCGAACTTCATGACGCCGCCGCCACCCGGGAAGAACTTGCCCGAGCCGCCTTTGGTGTCGAGCTTGCGCATGGCATCGCCCACCGCCTTGCGATCGGCCTTGCCGGCCGCCTCGATGGCCTCCCGCATCACCATGATGTGGCCGTAGGTGCAAAGCGGGTCCTGCGACAGCCAGGGCTCGCCCGTCTCTTTCTTGAACTCCGCCTCGAGCTTCTCCATGCCCTTGCCGGGCCAGTTGGCGATCGAGAAGATCAGCCCTTCCAGAAGATCCTTGCCGATCAGTTTCAAGATCTCGGGCGTGCCGAGCGGCGCGCCGTTCGAGATGACCGGCAGACGACCCTTGCCGAGCCCGAACTCGTTCATCTTCTCGAGCAGGAGCTTGTAGTCGGAAAGCGCCGTCGGCACGAGCAGCAGCAGGTCCGGCCGGGCAGATCTGAGCTTCTGCACGAGCGGCGTGGCATCGGCGAGCGGCGGCGTGAAGACGTCGTCCGAGACGAGCTTCAGTCCCATCTTTTCGAGACCGCCCGCTCGCAGTCCCTTCGTGAAGGCGACCGGCGAGGCCGTATTGTCGTTGATGATCGAAATCGTCTTGGGACGCTTGCCCGTCTCCTTTTCAGCGAGCTTCAGCGCGGTCGGCACCGTCTCCGCCGCCATGAAGCTTGCCGGCAGCGAGGTGGCGAAAATGTTCTTGAAGCCGCGCAAGGTCAGCTGGTCGGAGTAGGAGAGCGTCAGCCAGGGCAGGTCCGCACGCTCCGTCACCTCGGTAATGGCGAGCGTGAACGAGGAGAGCCATGATCCGACGCCTGCGACGACGTCGGGCTCCGAGGAGACGAGACGCTGCGCTGCGTTCTTGGCCTTCTCGGCACTGTCGCCTGCATCGAGAACGGCAAGCGTCATCTTTGCACCGCCGAGTGACTTGATGCCGCCTTCGGCGTTGATGTGCTTGATGGCGAGATCCGCGCCCATCTTCATCAGTGCGCCCTGCCGGGCCCAGGGACCGGAGAGCGGCGCAATGAGGGCGACCTTCACCTCCTTGGCTTGCGCGCGGGCGAGCCCTGCGGGCCCGAGTGCGAGTGCGGCCGATCCGGCGAGGCCGGTCTGCAATACGGTGCGGCGCGAAGGCTTGCTAAGTCGTGTCATGTCTGGTCCTCCCAGGGTTTCGGCAACGTCACCGTGCCGCCTTCTTCCTCCCGGCTCAGATGCCGAGATAGGCCTTGCGGACGCGATCGTCCGAAAGAAGCTCCTCGTGGCCTCCCTCGAGAACGACGCGCCCCGTTTCGAGCACATAGCCGCGGTCGCAAGACTGTAGGGCCTCGACCGCGCGCTGCTCGACCAGCAGGACGGTGAGCTTCTTGTCCCGCCGGATCTCGACGATGCGCTCGAAGATCGTGTCGACGATGGCAGGCGCGAGACCCATCGACGGCTCGTCGAGCATCAGCAGCCGAGGCGACGAGGCAAGCCCGCGTCCGATGGCCACCATCTGCTGTTCGCCTCCCGAAAGCGTACCCGCGAACTGGTCTCGCCGCTCGGCGAGCACCGGAAAGAGGCCGAGGATGTAGTCGAGGTTGTCCGCCCAGTCGCGCCGCCCGTGCGAAGTCCAGGCACCCATCTCGAGGTTTTCCAAAACCGACAGGTTCGGAAAGACCTGACGGCCCTCCGGCACATGCGCGATGCCGAGATGCGGCCGTTCGGAAGGTGCAATACCAGCGAGATCCTGTCCGTCGAACCGGATGCGCCCCGCGATCGGAGTCACGGTACCCGAGATAGCCTTGAACAGCGTCGTCTTGCCCGCCCCGTTCGGACCGATGATTGAGACGAAATCGCCGTTGCCGACCTTGATCGAGACGCCCTCCAGCGCTTTGAGGCCGCCGTACGCCACGTGCACGTCGTCAAGCTCGAGCATGGGCGCTCCATTTTTTGCCGAGATAGGCCTCGATGACATTCGGGTCGCGCGTCACCGCTTCCGGTGGCCCCTCGGCTAGAACCGTACCGTGATCGAGCACCACGAAGCGGTCCGCCAGACGCACCATCGCGTGCATCGTGTGCTCGATGATTACGATCGTCGTCCCGTCCGCCGCAATTCTGCGCATCACCGCCAGCATATCCTCGACCGCGTCCGAGCCGAGACCGGCCAGCGTCTCGTCGAGGAGAAGTAGCTTGGGATTGCCCGCAAGCGCACGTGCCAGCTCCAGGAGACGCAGCTGTTTGGTGGTCAATCCGCCGGCCAGCAGATCGGCGTCGTCCTCCATGCCGACTCGGGCCAGCGCCTTGCGGGCCAGCACATAGGCATCGTCGTCGGTATCGGTAGCGATGAACGCGCCGATGACCACGTTCTCGAGCACGGTGAGTCGCGGAAACGGTCTCACGACCTGGAACGTCCTCCCGATGCCGCGCTGGCAGATCGCGTTCGCTGGCAGTCCGAAGATGCTCTCGCCGACGAACGCCACCTTGCCGCTGTCGGGCTTGATGATGCCGTTGAGCAGGTTGAAAAGCGTCGTCTTGCCGGCGCCGTTCGGCCCGATGATGCCGAGGATCTCCCCCTCCCTGACGGCGAAGCTGACGTCCTGCACCGCGCGGAGACCTCCGAAGCTCTTGGAGAGGCCCTGCACGTCGAGCATGACTCGTGCATCGGCTGCAGGAGCATGGCGCGGAGGCAGATCGGCCGCGGCTTGCGGAGCAGCGCTTGCATGAGGCGCCGCCTGTCCATCGGAGGGAGCGCTCCGCCGTGCACGCAGCATGTCGCGCACGCGCCACAGAATGCCTTCTGGCGCGTAGAGGATGATGGCGATGATGGCGACGCCCAGGACGACACCCTGGATGCCCGGCAACTTGTCGCCGAGCTCGGCGTGCAGGATTTCGGTCAACGGTATGAGCACGGCCGCACCGACCACCGGCCCCCAGGCCGACCCGACGCCCCCGAACAGTGCCATGATCAGCGCTTGCGCCGACGTCAGCATTCCGAACACCGTCTGCGGCGTCACGACCAGGAGCACAACCGCATAGAAGCCGCCGATCGCGCCCGCGATCAACGCCGAGACGACGATCGCCTTGAGCTTCCAATTGAATGTATTGATGCCAGCCGCCTCGGCCGCGATCTCGTTCTGCTTGATCGCGAGCAGCGACATTCCGAATCTGGAACGCTCGATCCGAAGCGATGTGAGCAGCGCCGCAAACATCATGCCGAGCGCTATCAACGTATAGATGCGATTGTCGCTGAACTGCATGAAGGCGGCCGGCGCATCCCGCCGCATCGGCAGCGAAACCTCCTGCAGCCCGAGCCACTCGAACACGTAGAGTAGCGCCAGCGGATAGGCGAGCATCGAGAGCGCGAAGTAATGGCCCCTGAGCCGGAACGTCGGATAGCCGATGATGAGCCCTGCGAGCGCGCCGACGGCGCCGGCAGCGGGAATGCCGATCCACGGTGTAATGCCGTAGTTCACGAACAGGATGGTCAAGGTATAGGCGCCGAGACCGAAGAACGCGGCATGCCCGAACGAGACAAGGCCGGAATAGCCGGACAGGATGTTCCAGGAGATGCCGAGCGTTGCCCACACCGGCACCAGCGTCAGCATCAACTGGTAGTATTGATTGCGCACCATCGCGACGAGCGCGAGGTAGACGAGCGTGAACGCGACCAGCGGGACGAGCCAGGCGCGAATCGACTTGCGTCGCGCTTCCGCCGACGTCGTCTGGACCGGCGGAGCCTCGGAGTTCCGTTGCATGTCAGGCCCTCGTCACGTTGACGCCGAACAGGCCCTGAGGCCTCAGGAAGACCACCAGCAGGAACACGACGAAAACCGCGGTGTTCTGCAATTGCGTCGGCAGAACCAGCGTCGCGAGTTGCTGTACGAGGCCGATGATCATGCCGCCCCAGAAGGCGCCGATGATCGAGCCGAGCCCGCCGAGCACGACCCCGGCATACATCACGATCACGAACTCGAGCCCAACGTAGGGCTGAAACGGGTAGTAGGTCGCCACCAGCCCGCCGGCGACGGCGGTGATGGCGGTCCCGATCCCGAAAGCCATGCGATGCGCCTTGTCGACGTCGATCCCCATGTAGATGGCGGCCTCGGGATTGTCGGCGGCTGCCCGGAGCGACTTTCCGAGCCGCGATCGGGTGATGAAAAGGAAGAGCCCAGCCGCGACCGCGAGCGACACGATGAGAGCGATTCCACGCGCTTTGTTGACAAAAATGCTGACGTAGTCGCCGACCAGCGGTCCCACTTCCCACGCGCTCGACGAAAGCGACGAGCGGATCGAGACGGGCGTCGATCCGAACAGAAGCAAGCCGCCGTTGGCGAGAATCAATGCCATGCCGAGCGTCAGAATGAGCTGCGCATAGTGGCCCTCGCCCTCGAGGCTCGCCACGCGCACGCCTGTCACCCGGCTGATCAGGAAGCGATGCAACAGGAGGCCGAAAACGTACATGATCGGCCCGGCCAGCAGCGCCGCCACGATGGCACCGACTTCCGCGCCGAGCACCGAGCTCAAGCCCAGCGACCCGAACAGATAGAAGGCGCAATACATGCCCACCATCATCAGGTCGCCTTGGCCGAAGTTGATGACGCGCATCACGCCGAAGATGATTCCAAGCCCGACGCACATGAGGCCGTATATGCCGCCGAGCAGCAGACCGGCAGACAGCGCCTGCAGGATGTTTTCTACATTGATCAGAAATTCGCTCACGGGCTGCTTGGCCTCCCACGTGGCACACGGCCTCTTCCGGGTCGCTGCGATGCCGGACTGTCCGACCTGGCTGAAGCTGTGTCAACTCGCCGGCACGAACGACGCTTGACCACGATCGTATGCCCCAGACTATTCTCACCCCTGCGGGGCGGCACAAGTTGGCGATACCCCACTAGCGAATTGAACGGCACGACGAACAGTAGCGGAGCGGTGAGGATACCAATGCAACCGAGGCATCGATGAAGGGGCCCGAAGGCCAGCGTGCTCTGCCTCTCGGCGGCGTGGTGGTTCTCGACCTTTCGCGCGTCCTGGCCGGCCCCTACTGCGGGTTGATGCTTGCCGATATGGGCGCCGACGTCATCAAGATCGAGCATCCGGAAGGGGGAGATGACACACGCTCGTTTCTTCACCCCAACTTCCATGGCGTCTCCACCTACTTTTTATCGATCAATCGCAACAAGCGATCGGTCGCTCTCGACTTGAAAGCGCCGGCCGGCAAGGCGGCCTTCCTGAAGCTCGTGGCCAACGCCGATGTCGTCGTCGAGAACTATCGTACCGGTGTGATGGAGCGCCTCGGCCTCGGCTTCGAGACGCTCAAAGCCATCCGTCCCTCGCTGATCTATTGCGCCATCTCTGGCTATGGCCGATCCGGCCCCAATGTCGACGTGCCCGGATACGATCCGATCGCCCAGGCCGAGGGCGGCCTCATGTCCATGATCGGCGATCCGAACGGCCCCCCCATGCGCGTCGGTCCCTCCGTCGTCGATCTCGTCAGCGGCCTCTACGCCGCGCAGGCCATCGCCGCTTCTCTGCGGCACGTGGCACTGACGGGCGAAGGCCGCCTGATCGAGGTCGCCCTACACGAAACGGCGATGAACATGCTGGCCAACCACGGCGGCGGCTACCTGATGACCGGTCGCAATCCCACGCGCACCGGCAATGCCAACCAGGTCGCCCAGCCTGCCGACGTCTACGAGGCGAAGGACGGTCCGTTCGTCATGGCCTGTATCACGCAGCCCCAGTTCGTCGCGCTCTGCAACGACGTCATCCGGCGTCCCGATCTTCTTGCTGACGAGCGCTTTGCCAAGGGCCCTGGCCGCCTCGCCAACGTCGCCGACCTCGGACGCGTCCTTTCAGAGATCTTTTCTGCCGAGCCACGCGATTATTGGATCGAAAGCCTGAGACGGGCTGGCGTACCGGCTGGTGCTGTCGCCACCGTCGCAGAAGCACTCACCAGCGAGCTGGTCGCAGCACGCGGCGCAGTGAGGGAGGTCGTGCATCGGGGCGCAGGACCCTATCCCGTTCTGAGAACACCCGCCCGTCTGCACGAAACGGAGGATTTGCCGCAGCAAGGAGCACCCGAGCTCGGCGAGCATTCCAACGACGTGTTATCCTCGCTTGGAGGGCTGAGCCAGGCCGAAATCGACGAGCTCACGCGGACGGGAGTGGTGCGGCAGGCGAAGTGACGCCGCGTCCGGCCATCCATGCGGCGAGCGCGTCTCGCTCGGACGGCGAGAGCCTGAGCCCGAGCTTGCTGCGTCGCCAGAGCACGTCGTCGGCCGTTCGCGCCCATTCCTGGTCCATCAGCCAAGACACCTCGAGCGCGTGCAGATCCGCGCCGAGACACACGCCGAGGTCACCGATCGAGCGACAGTCGCGGAGGAGCTCGGAAACACGCGTGCCATAGGCGCGCGTCAGCCGTTGCACCGTGGCGCGGGAAAGGAACGGGAACTGCGCCTCGTAGCGGTCCACCAGCGCCGCGAATCCCGTCGCCGGAAAATCGCCGCCCGGAAGCGTTGCGCCCCGGGTCCACGGGCCGCCCGCCTCCTCCATCCATGGACCGAGCTTGACCAGTGCCGCCTCGGCCAGCCGCCGATACGTGGTGATCTTGCCGCCGAACACGCTGAGCACCGGCGCTCTGCCTTCCGGCGCGTCGAGCTCGAGGACGAAATCGCGCGTCACCGCCTGCGCGCTCTCTCCGTCGTCGTAGAGCGGCCGCACGCCGGCATAGCTCCAGACCACATCGCCGGGAACGACGGGCGTCGTGAAATAAACGCTGACCGAGCGGCAGAGATAGTCGATCTCGGCCGCATCGATGGCCGCCTTGGACGGATCGCCGCGGAACTCCACGTCGGTCGTGCCGATCAACGTGAAGTCGCGCTCGTAGGGAATGGCAAACACGACCCGCCCGTCTGCATTCTGGAAGATGTAGGCGCGATCGTGCTCGAAGAGCCGGCGGACGACGATATGGCTGCCCTTGACCTGTCGAATCCGAGCACGGGCGTCGAGACCGGCCCTGGCTGAAAGGACCTCCTCGACCCACGGCCCGGCGGCATTGACGAGCATCCTTGCCGACGCCTCGGCGACAGTTCCCGAGGCGCCATCGCGGAGCCGCAACGTCCACCCGCTGCCCTCTCGCTTGGCCTCTACCAACTCCGTGCCGACCCGGATCTCTGCCCCCCGTCGCGCGGCATCAACCGCATTGAGCACGACAAGTCGTGCATCCTCCACCCAGCAGTCCGAATACGCGAAGCCCCGTCGGAACATCTCTTTGAGCGGCTTGCCTGCTGCATCGGCCGAGAGATCGAGGGCTCGGCTTCCGGGAAGCAATCGCCGCCCGCCGAGCCGGTCGTAGAGAGCGAGGCCGATCCGTATCATCCAGGCCGGCCTCAACCCGCCGTGATGAGGAAGCACGAAACGGAGCGGCCAGATGATGTGCGGCGCCATTCCCCACAGCACTTCGCGTTCGGCGAGTGCTTCCGCGACGAGACGAAATTCGTAATGCTCGAGATAGCGCAAACCGCCGTGAACGAGCTTTGTCGAGGCCGAGGACGTACCGCTGGCAAGGTCGCCCTTCTCGACGAGCAGCACCGACAGCCCTCGACCGGCCGCGTCACGCGCGATGCCGCAACCGTTCACACCGCCACCGATGACTGCGAGGTCGTACATGGACGACGCAACCTGATCCTGTGCCACGAGAGCCTTTGCCGAGCAGGTTATGACAAGCGCATTCACGAATGGTTAGGGGCGCTCGCAAGCCGAGCCAGTTGTTCCGGCTCCCTCACCCCGGAACCGGCGCACTCTTTTCGAGAAGCCCCTCGGCCTTCAGATCGCTCCACAGCGATGCCGGCACCATTGTCGTCACCGCAGCCACGTTGGCCCGAACCTCGTCGGGCTTCACCGCGCCGAGCGCCAGCGACGAGACGGCTGGATGTCCCAGAGGAAAGTGCATCGCCGCCGTCGCGAGCGGGACGCCATGCGACTGACACACCCGCTCGATCTTGCGCACCTTGTCGAGAATGTCGGGCGGCGCCGGCGTATAGTTGTATCGTGCCCCGTCGACCGGCCCCGTCGCCAGGATGCCCGAGTTGAAGACGCCACCGAGCATCACCCCGATGTTCTTCTGCTCCGCAATCGGCAAGACCTCGGCGAGAGCCGGCTGCTCGAGCAGCGAGTAGCGGCCAGCCATCAGGATGCAGTCGAAGTCGCCGTCCCGGAGATAGCGTGCCATGTAGACGGGATCGTTGAGACCGAGCCCGATGCCCTTGATCACACCCTCGCTCCGGAGCTTGTCGAGCGCCTTGTAGGCTCCCTCCATCGCTTCCCGATAACGTTTCGGCCCTTCCTCGGGACCATGCGTCCAAACGTCGGCGTCGTGAATAAGCAGGACATCGACCGCCGGCAACCCCAGCCGGTGCAGCGACTGCTCATGCGAGCGCATGGCGGCATCGTAGCTGTAGTCGTTGGTGACATCGAACTCGAGGCCGCCGACGAACCGGCTGGTCTTGACGCGCCCCTTGGGCGCCGGCGTCAACAGCCGGCCGACCTTGGTCGAGAGCACATAGCTGCCCTTCGGACGGCGGCGTAGCGCGGTGCCGATCCGGTGCTCCGCACTGCCCTGCCCATAGAGCGGAGCAGTATCGAAGAGGGTCACGCCCGCCTCGGCGGCGGTTTCTACGGTCTCGATGGCAACGCGGTCGTCGAGCACCTCGTAGATGTCTCCGAGCGGCGCACTGCCGAACCCCAGTGCGCTCACCTCCAGACCGGTACGGCCAAGCTTGCGCTTGGGAAGGCTGATTGTTTGGCTCACCGGATCTCTCCTCGCTTGACCACGATTGCGACGTTTTGGAAGCGTAGTGGTCCTGCGCAATAACGTCCAATATGACCGGTGCACTTCGCCAAGCATCGATCGGGGGGAAGACATGACCGAGGCGATCGACTACACGAGCCGCGATTGGCACCTCGAGACGCGCGCGGGGGAAGGCAAGCGGATCCTCAGCCTCGATGGAGGCGGTGTACGGGGCCTGATCACGCTCGGCATCCTCAAACGCATCGAGGAGACGCTCGCTCCCCGCTACCCTGGCAGTCGCGAGGACTTCCGCCTCTGCCATTACTTCGACCTCATCGCCGGCACCTCCACGGGGGCGATCATCGCTGCTGCACTCGCCCTCGGCATGTCGGTCGACGAGGTCCGGCAGCACTACATGCGCATGTCCCCGAACATATTCACGAAGCAGCAGGACACGAGCCTGAGAGGAAGATTGTATCCCGAGGGAGGCCTGAGGCCGGTCTACAACGAGACTGCGATCGAGGCCGCATTGCGCGCGATCGCTGGGGAGCGCGAATTGCAGTCACCCGACCTCGCAACCGGCCTGATGGTTTGCACCAAGCGCCTCGATACCGGCAGTCCCTGGGTGCTCACGAATTCGCCGAAAGCGCCGTACTGGGAGAAGGGTAACAACAAAGCTTACCACCTGTGGCGCATCCTGCGTGCGAGCACGGCCGCCCCGTTGTTCTTCGAGCCGCTCGAATTCGAGATCGCGCCGGCAGATGGAATCTACGATGGCGAAGTGGGCGTCTTCGTCGATGGTGCCGTGGCTGGGCTCAACAATCCAAGCCTGCAGGCATTTCTGACGGCGACGTTGAAGCCGTACGGTTTCGGCTGGCCCTGCGGCGCTAGCAACCTCTTCCTGGTCTCGGTGGGCACAGGCTTCTGGCGCACCAAGGTTGAGCGCCTCAAGTTCATGATGCTGGACAATTGGGCCAAGGCGACCACCGCCATTCAGGGCATGGTCCCGGATAGCTCCCGGCAAGCAATCATCACGCTCCAGGCCATGAGCAACCCACGCAAGCCCTGGCACATCGATTCGGAGATCTACGATCTGGACGGCCACCTTTGTCGCGACGAGGAGCTGCTAGCCTTTCAGCGTTACGACGCATCCCTCGAGGAGGAAAACCTTCACAGGGTTTTCCCCGAGGCGAAGATCGATCTCGAGCAAATTCGCGATCTCGGAAATACGGAGCCCGAGGTGCTGCGCCGCCTTTATGCTCTGGGCCACGCCGTCGGCCGTGTTTCCCGCCCGGGAAAGGACGGCATCGAGCCGGCGGACTTTCCGGCAATCTTCGATCCGCCGGGTTTCGGGTCGTAGGGCAGGCACGGGCAGGAGCGCGATGCGCCGGGCAGCAATCAATCGACTGGCAACATCAATCCGGCCCGGACGCCTCTGGACAGGAACTCAACTGACCTTTTTCTAATGGCCGGCCTTTTTGCCCCAGATCGCTTCGAGTCGCTGATCCCGCCCGCATCCGTAGCGATAGAATTTGTAGCGCAGCGGATGCGTCATATAGAAATTCTGGTGGACGTCCTCGGCTTTCGTGAACGGTCCGGCGTCGCGTATCGCCGTCTCCACCGTTTCGCGCCGAGGACCCGAAGCCTGCAGCTTCTTTTTCGAGGCCTCGGCAACCTGCTTCTGCTCGGCGGAATAGGTGAAGATCGCAGTGTGGTAGCTTTCGCCGCGATCACAGAATTGCCCGCCCGCATCGTAGGGATCGATCGACTTCCAGAATTTCTCGACGAGCTCCATGTAGGAAACCCGAGCCGGGTCGAAGGTCACTTTGACAACTTCCAGATGACCGGTTCCGCCCGCTGAAACCTCCGCATAGGTGGGCTTGGGCGTGGTGCCACCCATGTATCCCGATACGGTGGACAAAACGCCGTCGACCTTGTCGAAGTCGGCTTCGACACACCAGAAGCAGCCTCCCGCGAACGTCGCGACTTCGGTTTTTGCAGGCGTGCTGCGGGAAGAACCGGCCTTGCCGGCAGAGCTGGGGGCCTGCGCCTCCACGCCGGTGTGGCCGACGGCGAAGATCAATGCGAGAGCGGCAAAAAGCCGAAGCGCCACCGCGGTCCATCGCTTCATCTCGAGACCTCCAGACCTGCCCGGCTCAGGATTTCTTCTCGGTCTTGCCCGAAGAAGCGGACGCCGGGTCGGCCTCGGCCTCGAACTTGAGTGCGACGCCATTCATGCAATACCGAAGACCTGTCGGTTGCGGACCATCCGGAAACACATGACCCAGATGCCCCCCGCACGTCGCGCAATGCACTTCCGTGCGCGTCATGAAGAAGCTTCGGTCCGTGGTGGTGCCGATGGCATTCTCCACCGGCTTGAAGAAGCTCGGCCAGCCGGTTCCGCTGTCGAATTTCGTGTCCGACTTGAAAAGCAGGCTCCCGCACCCTGCGCAGTGGTACTCGCCCGGAGAATAGGTCTTGTCGAGCGGGCTCGTGAAAGCGCGCTCCGTGCCGTGCTGGCGCAACACATAGTACTGATCCTTGGTCAGGATCTTCTTCCATTCCGCGTCGGATTTCTGCACGGGAAAAGCTCCTTTCGGGGCATCGGACGCCGCCGACTGCCGGGCCAGCAGAGAGGCAGCGAAGGTTGAGACGGCAGCAAGGCTGAAGGTGCGTCGAGACACCATGTCGAAAGCGCTCCTTGGGCTCCATTTCTAGGCCGGGCGGCTTACGGCTCGCAAGCAGCCACCCTGCCAGATACCAGTTAGGTGGTTTGAAGTAGGCGACGATTGAAGAGAGACCCAATCACATCTGCTCACGACTGCTCGATCAGCGCCGGACGGCCACGATCGGTGCCGCCGGCTCGAGCCGTTCGACCGCAGGATGGCTCTCCCCTCGGGCTCGCTCGATCTCTTCGAGTCCCCAGAGATAGGCCGTGCTCATCATTTCCGTGTGCCGCCCCCAGTCCAGGATCCCCATGCCGACGGGGAGTGGCGGCACCATGAGCCTGTCGCTCTCTCTGAGATGCCGCTCGAACTCGTGTCGGTTGGCGATCATGCTGCGCATCAGCACCGCGCCGAGACTCGGCGCCTCCGGCAGCGGGTGACGAGAGAACGGCAAGAGCGCCCGTCGGATGAGCGCCCAGCGCGAAGGCAGCTCCCGGTAGTCGACGGCGAACCGCTCGAGCTGTGGCACCTCGAACGCCACGACGACGTTGGGTCCCGCCTTGAGCTCGCGCATCACGCGGACCGGCACGTTGTCGACGAGTGCGCCGTCGACCAGCATCTCGCCATCCCTCGTGTAGTAGGGCGGTAGCAGCGCCGGGATCGAGCTCGAGGCCCTGACGGCCTCCCACAGGCTTCCGCTTCTGTGACAGGTGAGACCGTAGCGCGACAGGTTCGTCGAAACGGCGAAAAAGGGCAGCCAGAGATCCTCGATGTCGATCCCACCGTAGCAATCCTCGAGCAGCCGATCGAAGCGGGTGTGATCGAGAACCGCATACCGTGGCCACGTGTAGCGCCTGAGCGCCTTCTGGCGGATGAAGATCTCGTGCACGACCGCGTCGATGTCCTCGGCCGACTGCCCCATCGCAAAACCGGCTGCCATCGCGCTGCCGCCGCTCGTGCCCCCCATGATGTCGAGCGTCACGCCACGCTCGGAGAGTGCCTTGTAGATGCCGAGGTGCGCTGCGCAGTAGGCTCCGCCGCCGCACATCACGAGGCCGCGTGCACGGCCCAATATGAACCGCACCAGACGATCGACATCCGCCGGCTCGCCCAGCGCAACGTGGTGGTGCATGCCGACAGAGCGCTCGGCCAGCCAGTGGCGCGTGCCCTTCGGCCCCCGGCGTTGCGGATGCAGAAGAACGAGCCTCTGCGCCGAGGCGGCCACCAGGCCGGCTGCGAACGATTCGAGTACGTTCTCCGCAACGGGCGTCGTCGCATCGCGACTGACGAACCCGACCCTGAGCACCAGATCCGCCTGGCGGATGGCCTTTTCCGACCATGCAGTGAGTAATGGATCGGCGACGTAGATGACCGTGTCGTGCAACCCCTCGAGCGCATTGAGCGCTTCCGTCGCGGCACCGCTGGCGAGCTCCCGGTCGCCGATCACGCCGCTGACGCTCCCGCTATCGATCAGGATGGTCCGGCCGACCCGCTCGAACGCCGAGGCCAGATCCGTGATGAAGCCTGGCGGGACGGGCTCGCCGCCCGCCCGGATAACAGCGATCGTTCGGGGCACGCTTTCCGCTTGGACGTGGCGACCTGCCGTTTGGTCCGCCAGACGCCGCGCCAGCGCCGCCGTGAGCGTACCCCAGATCCGCGGAACGCGCCCACACAGCCGGTCGAAATGGCTTCGCTCGAGCCTGACAACGAGGCTGTCGCGCACCGCCGTCACCGTGGCCGTCCGCTGTCCCCCCGCCAGGAAGGCGATCTCGCCGATGGGCGACCCGGGACCTATTTCGGCAACCGCCGCCTCATGCCCTGCGACCCGAACGTCGAAGCGTCCCGACACGACGATATAGAGGTCGTCGGCTTCCTCGCCCTGACGCACCAAGACGTCGCCACGGCTCAACTGCAACGGCTCGAGCTCGGCCTCGAGGGCGGCTCGCTCCTCGTCCGTCAGATCGGCGAAGATGCCGACCCTGGCAAAGCCGGATGGCAGCACACATTGCAGCATGGGTATCGAGCGAGCTGGAACTGCGGTCATCGTCGAGAGCGGGAGCGCCCATCGCGCCTATTCAAGCAGGCAGGGCCAGCGGATGCGAGCCCTCTCGCCGTTTGGTGTTAGCGCACGCGCCCGGCCCCGAAAGTCAGGGTCTCCGCAGGGCTTGGCTCGGGTCCGGCAGATCGCGCCGCCACCCGCCCCCCTGACGCCCGATTTCTCGCCCTCGGTCAAACAGGGCCCGCTGGTAGACGGGATCGAACGCCTGCGCTGGCTTCAAGTCGAAATCGGGCGGGATCGACGTCAGGTGGAAATCGGCCCCGCTTTCCAGGGCCTGCTCGCGGATCCGGTAGAGGTCGCCCCTGTCGTGCGACTTGATCAGCGTAGAGACGGCCCGCGCGCCGATCGCGATGGCTGTCGGTTTGACCGGCTCGAACTCCGGCGTCATTTTCGAGTTCATCACGATGTAGATGTGCCGCTTGGGCGGCGAGCGATACAGCCGGTCGAGCGCTGAGAGATTGAGCTGCGCCGGAGCCACGAAAACGTCGCGCGTGGTGCCGCCGTCGACGTGCATTTCCTGCACCAGCCGGCCTTCCGTCTCCGCCTCGATCTCGACCGGGGGAAACGCGCCCGGGATGGCGGCCGATGCCAGGATGATCTTGCGGAAGAGCTCGATCTTGTGCGGATGGCGACTGGCGGCGATCTCGCCCATGTTCCAGTAGACCGGTCGCTCCGCATCGAGGTTCGTGGTCCCGATCATGAGCATGCGGCCACGCGCATGCTCCGCTGCAACGGCCCGCAGGAACGCACCATTGACGTACTTCTCGATCAGCTTCGCCAGCGGTGTCGTGTCGGCGAGCGCAGCGCCGCCGAGCACACCCGGCAGGATTTGCGCGACGATCAGCTCCGACGTCTCGTACTCGGTCCAGATGTGCTCGAGCGTCTTGTCGTAGGCGGGCCCGAGGAAGGCGAAGGGCGCGATGATAGCGCCTGCCGACACGCCCGTGACGAGATCGAACCTGGGCCTCGACCCGCTTTCCGTCCAGCCCTTCAGCAGCCCTGCACCGAAGGCACCTTTCGGTCCGCCGCCTGAAAGGGCCAGGATGTAGACGTGCGGCCGCCCGTTGACGATCCGCGCGGCCCGCGCGAGCCGCTTTACGCTCGGCATGTGGGTCTCGATCGCCGCGACAAGATGAGACGGGGCTTCGTCGCCCCAGATGCGCGCCAGCGGGATGCCGGGAATGACGGCCCTGCTCGCTGCAAGCGCGTTCGACGGCACGTTGCGCGGAATGACCGACGCGCAACCGGCAAGCAGCAGCGCCATGCCCACAGCAAGCAATGCACTCAAACGAGCTGTGCCGGCCACGCGCACCCAGCGCCCCCCACGACAAAACCATTCGTCCCGGCGCCAGCGCTCCCACACGCCATGGCCGAGTTGCACGAGCTTACCATCCGCGAGCGAGGCAAAAAACCCTTATCGTATGTGCGCCAGCGACTTGCGCACACCGCATGCAAAACGGGGACCCTGACCGGGTCCCCGCAAGACTGCTCTCCGCCTTTGCGGCAGGCTCACTTCGCCTTCGACACCATGTCCTCGACGTAGTCCCAGTTGACCAGGTTGTCGACGAACGCCTCGAGGTACTTCGGCCTCAGGTTGCGGTAGTCGATGTAGTAGCTGTGCTCCCACACGTCGCAGCCGAGGATCGGCGAAGCGCCGTGCATGACCGGGTTCTCGCCGTTCGGCGTCTTCATGACCTCGAGCTTGCCGCCCTTGACGGCGAGCCAGCACCAGCCCGAGCCGAACTGGGTCACGCCGGCCTGGATGAAGTCGGCCTTCATCTTGTCGTAGCCGCCGTAGTCCTTGACCAGCGCCTCGACCTTTCCGGGCAGCTTGGTGCCGCCGCCGCCCTTCTTCATCCAGTTCCAGAAGTGGGTGTGGTTGTAGTGCTGCCCGATCTGGTTGACGACCGGCTGGTCCTTCGCATCGAAGGCCATTTTGCAGATCTCTTCAAGGCTCTTGCCGGCGTACTTGGTGCCGTCCGCAACCATCGGGTTACCGGCCGTCACGTAGGCGTTGTGATGCTTGTCGTGGTGGAACTCCAGCGTCTCCTTCGACATATAGGGCTGGAGCGCGTCGTACGCGTAGGGGAGGGGAGGAAGCGTAAGAGCCACCGGATTACTCCTTCGGTTGCGATTTGACATGGGTCAACGGCAAGTGTGCCCGGAAACTAGCGGCTGGGCCCACGCCCGACAAGCGCGTAAGGCGCCGTAGAAGTTCCGTGTTGCCCGTTCGACCACGGGTTGCCGACTTCGAAGCCCAGACCTGGCTCCGAATCGAGGGACGGCAACTGCCGCCCCCCGCAAGCGTCATCGTTTGAAAGCCCGCATTGCGAGCCTCACTTGTCCAGCCAGGCATTCTCCATGCGCCAGCTGTTGTAGAGCGAGTTGTTGTGGCTGGTGACCCCCTTGACGAAGGGCTGCCAGCACGTCGCCGCCCGGTTGTGCAGAATGATCGGCCGCGCCACTTCCTCTGCGATCAATTTTTCCGCCTGCCACAGCAGTTGCTTGCGTTTGGCAAGGTCGGTCTCGCTCGATTGGGCGAAGATCAGGCGGTCGACCTCCGGATTGCAGTAGCCGGTGTAGTTTCGCTCCGACTTGCAGGTGTAGTTCTCCACCAGGTTCACATCCGGATCATCGACACCGACGCCGGTGGTGTTGAGCCCGATCGAATAGTCTTTGCGCTGGACCTTGGCGTGCCAGATGGTGGTGTCGACAGGTTCGAGCTCACCCTCGATATGAATCTTCTTCATCTGGTCGATGAAGATCACCGCCGGGTCGCGGTAGAGCGGGATGTCGCGCGTCGACACCTTCACCTTCAGCGGCTTCTCCGCCGTATAGCCTAGCTCCTCCATGATTTTCCTCGCCTCCGCCTGGTTCTTGGCGGTGTCGTTGCCGTAGCCCGGGATCTTCGCAAGCTCCTCGGGCGGCATCGACCACTTGCCTTCCGGCGCAGGCAGCATGACGACGCCGATCGAGGCCTTGCCTTCGGCGAGGATCGTATTGAACGCAGCCCTGTCGAGCGCCAAGGCCATGGCTTTTCGGATCTTCGGATTGTCGAAAGGCGCCGCTGCCGAGTTGACGATCATGTTGATCGTGTTGTTCGACGGCACGAATTGGCAGATCGCCTGCGGAGCCTTGGCGTTGATGTCCTTGAGCCCCGCCACGGTCACATCGGACACGAACGTCATGTCGAGCTCGCCGGCAATGAACGCCAGAATGCGCGTCGAGCGGCTGTTGACGATGCGATAGTCGATGCCGTCCAGGTAGGGTTTGCCCTTCTTCCAGTAGTTGGCGTTCTTGACCAGCCGGACGATCTCGCCGCGCTTCATCTCGACGAACTTGTAAGGCCCCGTGCCAATCGGCTTCACCCGCATGTCCTTCGCCGCGACATGGCACGGATAGACAGGGGAATAGCCGGAGGCGAGGAGCGCGATGAACGACGGCTGCGGTGCCTTGAGGTGGAAGGTCACCTCGTTGGCGCCCGTCGCCGTGATTTCTTTGAGGTTGTGATACCAGACCCGCCGAGGGTTCTTGCGGAAATCCGGTGCCTTCCGGAAGCCGGCGATGAGGTCGAAGGTGCACTTGACATCTGCCGCCGAGAACGGTTTGCCGTCATGCCAGGTGACGCCTTCGTTCAGCTTGAAGGTGAGCTTGGTTTTCGTGTCGTCCCAGCTCCACGACTTGGCGAGCTCCGGCACGATGGTGTCGAGACCCGACTCAAGCTTGGTCTGGTCGAAAATGACCAGGTTGTTGAACACGGGCGAGAACGGGAACACGGTCGAGATCGTCGCTTCCTCGTGGATCGACGCACTCGGCGGATTGTCCCAGATGTAGGTCTTCAGGACACCGCCCGACTTTTGCGCGGCAGCAGGCGAAGCGGCCAGCGCGAGCAGCGCTGTAGCGATCGCGACCAGCCGCGATCTCTTGGTTGTCATGGAATTCCTCCCAGGGAAACAGAACGGCGCGGACTATGGCACGCCGGCCAACGGGAGGCGATGTCCTCGCCGTCGCGCTACGAAACGCGCCTGGAGAGCCGCGCCGCATAGAAGCCGTCCATCCCGGGGCTTCCCGGTGAGGGCTCGTGGAAAGGCAGCGTCCTGAGGTCCCCGGCACGCGTCAACCAATCGATGGACCCGCGGATTTCGGACGGCACCACGGGCTTGCGCTCGAACTCGGGATGCGCCTCGAGGAATGCCTTGACCACGTGCTCGCCCTCCTCCGGCTCGATCGAGCAGACGCAGTAGACGAGCCTCCCGCCGGGCTTCACCAGCGCACCCGCGCGGTCGAGGAGGCGGCCCTGCAAGGCGACGATCCGCTCCAGATCACTCGGCCGCTTCAAGTGCATAAGATCCGGGTGCCGTCGGATCGTGCCGGTGGCGAGACAGGGCGCATCGAGCAGCACCGCGTCGAATGCCCGGTCCGTCTCGTAGGCGAGGAGATCGGCGACGACGACCTCGACGCGCTCACCGAGCCCCAGGCGGGCGACGTTGGCTTCGAGCCGCGCCAGACGCTCGGCGGAAAGGTCGATCGCGGTAACACGGGCCCCTGCCGAGGCGAGCTCAGCCGACTTGCCACCCGGAGCAGCGCACAGGTCGGCGACATCGAGCCCCGCGACATCCCCGAGAAGTCGGGCCGGCAGTGCCGCAGCCGCGTCCTGCACCCACCATGCGCCGTCCTTGAAACCCTCCAGGTCTTCGACCCGCCCGGCGTCCTTCAACCTTACGCTGCCGGTCGCCAGCAGCTCGCCCCCGAGCCTCTCGGCCCAGGCCTGCCCATCCGACTTCACCGTGAGGTCGAGCGGCGCCTCCGCCAGGCTGGCATTTGCGATACGGGTCGCGCCGGCCTCCCCGTAGGCCTCGACCCACTTGGTCCAGAGCCAGTCCGGAATGTCGATCCGCGGCGTATCGAGCTCGTCGAGAATGGCGGGCCCCTGCGAGGCGACGCGCCGCAGCACCGCATTCGTCAGTTTGTCGAACCGCTCGGCCGCCTTGTCGCGCCGACACTGCTCCACCGCGAGATTGATGGCCGCATGCACCGGCGTGCCGATCATGAGAACCTGGGCCGCCCCGGCAAGCAGGATCGAACGCGGCCGCGGCGCACTCGCCGGCAATGGCCGCTCCAGGAACCTCGCCAGCACCGCCTCGAGCGAGCCTTTCCGCCTGAGTACGGTAGCCGCGATCAGACGTGCGAAACCCCGGTCGCGCGGCTCGAGCCTACGGAACTGTGGATTGCCGTCCGCCGCCTCCAGCGCATCGTCGAGCGACCGCGACGAGACGAGCACTGCCTCGATCAGCTCGACCGCGAGCTGGCGCGCGCTGAGGCCTGCGAGGTCTTTGCCGTCCTGCCTCTGACTCCGCTCGGCCTTGGCACCGTCCGCGGCGTCTGCCCGCCAGGCTCTGAGCCCGCCACTCGGTTTCACCGGCCTCGGTCGTGCGCCGCGAGGCGGCTTCCGCGTCTCTTTCACCGCGCCATCATCCCCATGGTCCCCGCGGGCGCGCCCAAGGGCCGCTCGCTGGCCTGCTGCGATCCTCGAGCTCGCTGATCCCCGGGCCTCGCCCGAGGCCCGGCTGCGCCAACGTGCCGGCCGCCGCCATCTCCTGGGCCAAGCGTTCGAGCTCGGCAATGCGGTTTTCGGTATCGGGGTGCGTCGAGAAGAAATTGTCGAAGCCCCGCCCCGTCAGCGGGTTGACGATGAACATGTGGGCCGTCGCCGGCACCGCTTCCGCAGCCTCGTTCGGAACCCGGCGGACAATGGATTGGATCTTCGCCAGCGCCGACGCGAGCCACAGAGGATTGCCGCAGATTTGCGCGCCCAGTCGGTCCGCCTGATACTCGCGCGAGCGGCTGATGGCCATCTGAACCAGCATAGCCGCGAATGGCGCGACCAGCATGGCGACCAGCGACAGCAGCCAGTTGCCGCCATTGCGGCGGTTGCCGCCGAACAGCACCGAGAACTGTAGCCACTGCGCCAGCATCGAGATGGCACCGCCGATCGTGGCGGCTACCGTCATCGTCAGCGTGTCGCGGTTGCGAACGTGCGCAAGCTCGTGCGCCATCACACCGGCCACCTCCTCGGGCGAGAGTGTCTCGAGCAGCCCCGTCGAAGCGCAAACCGCTGCCCGGGCAGGGCTGCGCCCTGTTGCGAAAGCGTTGGGTTGCGGCTGATGCATGATGAAGACACGCGGCATCGGCAGACCAGCCCTCGCCGCGAGATCCTGAACGATGCCATAGTATTGCGGCGCGTCGCCGGGCCCTACCTCCTGCGCCCCATGCATGGCGAGGACGAGACTGTCCGACCGCCACAGCGCAAATGCGTTCATGGCCAGCGCCATCAGGAACGCGACGACCATGCCGCTGCTGCCCCCGATGGCCGCTCCCATGCCGACGAAAATCAGCGTAAGAACGCCGAGCAGCAGCGCAGTCTTGGTAAAATTGGTGGGCATCAGGTCTCTCCGGCCCCGGCTCCCGATGGGGCTAGCCCCCTCCCGAGCTCGAGCCCATATGATATAGGCGAGCCTGACCGGCAATGCAGCAGAGCTGGTAGCAAGTTGCACCGGCCCCGGACCAAAGTAGGGGAGATCTTCTGTGACGTCGAACGACAATGAGAAGCGAGACGTCGAGTTCGAAGCCGAGCCGGAGCGCCGCCCCTTGACGCCCGAGGCCCAGCGCGCGCTTGCGGAGGCCGAGGAACGTCGGCGCCAGCGCGAAAGCGCAGCGAAAGAGGAAGCCGTCACGCGCCCGAAGGAACTCGGCGGCCGGAAAGGTCCCGATCCGGTCCGCTACGGTGACTGGGAGAACGGCGGCATCGTCTCCGATTTCTGATCGAGCCCTTGGCCGCTTAATTGCGGCCAATCTTCCGCGTCCCCGCACAGCCTCCGGGCGCTTCAATTTGATAGACGCCCAAGGCGTATCTGTTCCATCCCGGGACAGGGCCGGAAACATCGCACGCCGCCACGTGCCGCTCTTCGTGCAGATAGCTACGATCGAAAACAACCAGAGGATGCGCTCGCGCACGCGCTACACCTCAAGGCTGGTCGCAACTACGGCGTTTCGGCCCATTGCGACCGACGCATCAAGGATTGCTTAAGATTTCCAGGCCCTTCCGCGCCGCCCGCGCGCCTCACAGAAGAGCGCGATGAGGGCGAGGCCGAAAGTCGGCATTCGGCTTGCACTCCCATGGCACGACCACGACAGGGTCCCAGGGAGAGAACCGATGCTCGCCGTTAATTCGAGAAAGATTGAGAGCCTGGCTCGCGACGTGGCGCGCGACGAAAAGGGCACCATCGCCATCATTTTCGCGCTTTGCATCATGGTCATCTTCCTCGTGACGGGCCTCGCCATCGACGTGGGCCGCGTAATGCACGCCGAGCGCAAGCTGGC
>JAWKWD010000022.1:0-77639 GCA_041397805.1 Hyphomicrobiaceae bacterium | reverse complement strand
CTTCGCCGCGAGTTCGATCGCGGTCTCGTTCGAGGCCGAGCGGTAGATGTGATAGTAGCCGACCTTGCACATCTGGTCGTAGGCGACCTTCGCCAGCCGTTCGACGCCGAAGCCGAGGGACGCGCACCACAGACCCGCCGCCGCTTCGAGATACTCCCGGCCGTCCTCGTCGTAGATGAAGATGCCCTTCCCTCTCGCGTAGATCGTCGGGCCGTGGTCGAGGTGCTTGCGCAGGTTCGACTGGGGATGGACCAGACTAGCGACGTCCAGCGCGTGCAAGCTGTTCGGCAGACGGTTCATGTTCCTATCCTTCGACGAAGTGATCCGGTGCTTCTAACCAGTGGACGCGGGTTCAGTGTTGTATACAGTGATATACAAAGCAAGAGTGGCGAAAGGCGGCGATCGCGGCGGTATCACTCGGGGAGAACGGTAAGTAGTGACAGTCACTAGGCAATTCGAAAACGATGATTTCGACGGGACCTCGCGCGCCGAATTCGCCTATCGAATGCTGCTCGATGCGATCCGAGACCAAACGCTCAAGCCGGGCGCGCGCGTGCGTGAGGACGAGATGTCGAGGCTGCTCGGCATCAGCCGGACGCCTGTCCGGCAGGCACTGCACAAGCTCCAGACACGCGGGCTTCTACGGCAAGCTCCGGGGCGCGGCCTTCTGGTAGCCGAGCTCGATCGTCAGCAGGTGGTCGAACTTTATGCGATGCGCGAGCTGCTCGAAGGCGCGGCCGCCCGCCTTGCGGCGCAGCATGCCGGCCCGAGCGACATCGTCGCGATGTGGTGCGTGCTGCAGGAGTTCAATCGGGCAGCACCCAATCCGCGACGGCTCGCACGCATCAATCGCGTCTTTCATTCGACCGTTCACGAGGCCGCACACAACCGATATCTCAGCCAGTCGCTCGACGACTTCAACGATACACTTGCGCTTCTGCGTGGCACGACGTTCAGCCTCAAAGGACGGTGGAATGTCGAACTCGCCGAGAACAGCGAGCTTGTCGACGCAATCGAGCGCCGGGATGCAGAGGCGGCTGAAGCGGCAGCGCGTCAGAATATGCGCAATGCGCTCGATGCACGTCTCAGGATGCTGTTCGCAGCCTAATCGCGACGGCCTCCACACGTCCGATGGGCGATCGGTCGCCGGGTCGTCAAGCGAGGGGCAGTGAGTTCATGATCCGAGTGGCATTCGATATCGGCGGCACGTTCACAGATTTCGTTCTTCACGACAGCCGGTCCAACCGCACTCTTACTGGAAAGGTATCGACCACGCCGGAGGATCCGAGTCTCGCGGTCGAGGCCGGTCTCAAGGAGATGCTCGCCACGGCCGCGATCACAGGAAGCGATCTTGGGGCTGTCCTGCATGCAACGACGGTTGCGACCAACGCGGTACTCGAGCGCAAAGGCGCCGCCACCGGCCTCATCACCACCGAAGGATTCCGCGACGTCTTATTGATCGGAAGGCAGAAGCGGTACGAGACGTACGATCTCTACATCGAAAAGCCCGCACCGCTGGTGCGTCGCCGGCACATCGTCGAGGTGCGCGAGCGCATCGCTGCTGACGGAAGCGTCGTGGCGCCGATCGATATGGCGAGCGTCGATCTCGCCATCGATGCCATGCTCGCGGCGGGGCGGGAGTCGATCGCGATTGCGCTGCTCCACGCCTATGCCAATCCGGAGCATGAGCGGCGGATCGCCGAGCGTATACGCCAGAAGGCGCCGGGGCTTGCGGTGACGCTGTCGTCGGAGGTGTCGCCAAAGTTCCGAGAGTACGAGCGGACCAGCACCGCCGTGACCAACGCCTACGTCATGCCGATCATCGATCGCTATCTGAAGCGCCTCGAGATGACGCTCGCGGAGATCGGGTGTCGGGAGCGCCTTCTCATCATGCAGTCGAATGGGGGGCTCGCCTCGCCGGTGATGGCCCGCGACTATCCGGTGCGCGTGATCGAGTCCGGACCGGCGGCCGGCATTCTCATGTGCGCGGACGTTGCGCGATCGATCGGGCGAAGGGACGTCGTGACGTTCGACATGGGAGGGACGACCGCAAAGCTCGGCGCGATCGACAATGGCACGCCGGCGATCATGCCCACGTTCGAGGTCGATCTCGTCAGGAGCAGACGCGGCAGCGGCCTGCCGCTCAATTTGCCGGCGGTCGAGATGCAAGAGATCGGCGCCGGTGGCGGAAGTATTGCGCGGGTCGAGAAGGGCATGATCGCTGTCGGGCCGGACAGTGCCGGCGCGGTGCCGGGGCCGATCTGTTATGGCAAGGGCGGGACGCTGCCGACGATCACGGACGCGAACGTGGTGCTCGGCTACATCTCGCCGGATCGGTTCAACGCTGGAACCATGACACTCGACGTAGCGGGCGCGACCCTGGGGATGGAGATCCACGTGGCTCGGCCGCTCGGAATATCCGTCGCGGAGGCGGCGTGGGGCGTGCACATGATTGCAACGACGAACATGGAGAACGCCCTGCGGCTCGTTTCAGTGGAGCGCGGCCGCGATCCGCGCAACTACGCCATGGTGGCTTTCGGAGGGGCAGGGCCGCTCCACGCGGCGCGACTGGCGCGGCGAGCCGGCGTGCCCCAAGTGGTCGTGCCGAATGGTGCCGGGGTCGGGTCCGCCATCGGCCTTTTGCAGGCGGCGCCGCGCATCGATGTGTCGACCACCCGCGTGCTCCGACTGGATGGCAGAGACGCTTCGTCGTCGATCGAGGAACTCTATCGCCGGCTCGAGGCGCAGGCGCGGAGCGAGATCGCGCGGGTCGGCCAGAGCGGCGAGCCTCAATGGTCGCGCTATGCGCAGATGCGCTACGTGGGGCAGGGCTTCGAGATTCATGTGGATCTGCCGGGTGGGCCGATCGATGCCGGCTATCCAGAGAAGGTCGCCGAAGCGTTCCGCCAAGCCTATCTCAGAAAGAACAAGTTCGTCGATGAGCAGGGCATCGTCGAAGGCGTCGACTGGACACTCGTCGCGACGCACGGACGGCATGGGGACGTGGCCATTCGAATGGCCGAGGGTGGCGCACTTGGCGCGCAGGTCCTGACGCGTAAGGCGTGGTTTCCAGAAGCCGACGGCTTCACGGAGACACGTGTCCTCAACCGCGCCGCACTCCTCGGAGCAGCGACGTTCGCTGGTCCCGTGATCATCGACGATCCCTACTGCACGATCGTGGTGCCGCCCGGCGACAGCGTGCGCATGAGCGACGCAGGTCACATCATCATCGATATCGATCCGGAGGGACGCTCATGACGGCCTTGTCCAGCGACGCCAGCGCCAAGCTTGATCCGATTACGCTGACCGTGATCTGGAATACGTTGCTTTCCATCGCGGAGGAACTGGGCGTCACTCTCCGCAATACGGCCTTCTCTGAGGCCGTGCGCGAGGGCGACGATTTCGCGACTGCGCTCTTCGACAAGAACGCAGTAATGATCGCCCAGGGCAATTACAGCCCGGGGCACCTTGGCTCGATGCCGTTCATGGCGAAGCAGGTGCTCGAGTATATCCCGGCCGAGACGCTGAAGCCCGGCGACTCGATCATGGTCAACGACAGTTTCATCGGCGCCGGTCACTTTCCCGATGTCTATCAGATCATGCCGGTTTTCGTTGACAGCCGGCTCGTCGGCTTCGTCTGCTGCTCGGCGCATCAGGTGGACATGGGCGGGGCGGCACCAGGCTCGCAGAAGGTGCACGGCGTGACGGAAGCGTTCCAGGAGGGCTTGCGAATATTGCCCATACGCTTTGTGCGCGAGGGGCGCATAGACAAGGACATCATGCGTATCGTCCTCGGCAACGTACGTGTTCCGGACAAAGTTCGCGGAGACCTGCTCGCACAGCACACCGCCAACCTGTCGGCTGCGGCGCGGCTGCAGAAGATGTTCTCGGACTATGGTGTTGCCACGGTCGAGAGTGCATACGCCACTATTCTCGATCGGTCGGAAGCGACGATGCGCGAGACGCTCGCCAAGGTACCGGCAGGCACGTACAGCTTCGAAGACTATATGGACGATTACGGGCCCAATACCGATCCGATCAAGATGGCTGTCGACATCACGTTCGACGGCAAAGGCTCGGTGGAGTTCGATTTCTCGCGCTCGTCGGATGCCGTGCCGGCCGCGATCAACTCTTACATCAACTACACCCGCGCCTACGCCGTGTTCGCGACGAAGACTTTCTGCAACGCGCTCGACCCGCAGACGGAAGGCAGTATGCGGCCGATCAAGCTGACAGTGCGCGAGGGCTGCTTCTTCAATCCGCGCTTTCCCGCGCCGTCGGGGGGGCGCCCTATTCTCCAGATCCGGATCTTCGACACGATCAACGGAGCCATGGCCAAGGCGCTGCCAGAGCGCGCCATGGGGGCGTTCTCACACTGGTCCAATCCGAACATCGGCGGCATAGACGACCGGACCGGACGGCCATTCGTGATGTACGACGTGTCGCTCGGCGGCTACGGCGGCCAGTACGGCAAGGACGGCGTCGAGGGCATGACACCGGTGATGAACTGCTCGAACATTCCGGTTGAAGTGCACGAGACGCACAATCCAGTGCGCATACATCGGTTCGGGTTCATCCCGGATTCGGGGGGGGCGGGACAGTGGCGCGGCGGCTGCGGTGTGCAGAAGGACATCGAGCTTCTCAACTCGACGGCGACGCTGTCACATCTCGGGGATCGGCACGTTTTCGCGCCGTACGGCATCTTCGGCGGCAAGCCCGGAGCACTCGCCGAGAGCATCCTCAATCCTCAAGGAAACGGCGAACGGCTGCATTCCAAGGAAACGCGAGCGATAAAGCGCGGCGACATCCTGAGCTTTCGGCTCTCGGGCGCGGGCGGCTACGGCCCGCCCGAGAAGCGCGATCCGAAGGCCATCGCCGAGGACCTCGCGGACGGCTTCGTCACCGAAGAGCATGCGAAACGGGAGTATGGGTGGATCGCAAATGCTGAGAATGGCACGGGGCAGAGCTGAGATGCGACGCGTCGGAAGGAACGTTTGGCCGACAGCCAAGCTGGCGGCTTCCGTCGCCGGCAGATGACCCTGGTCAGCCCCCGATGCGTCTTTCGTTTCATGAAGCATGGGGGCGGGCCGATGAGGGGAAGGATTGGCAATGGAAAATAATCTTCCCATCGTCGTCTTAGGCGGGGGCATCGGTGGCACAGCCACGGCACTTGCTCTGGCTCTCAAAGGCCGGACCAGCATCGTTCTCGAGCAGGCCGATGCCTTGGGAGAGATCGGTGCCGGCATCCAGATGCCGCCCAATGCCTTCAAGGCGTTTCAGAGCCTGGGCGTGTTGGAGGCGGTGCAGAAGGTGGCCGCATATCCTGAGCGGCTCGTGCTGGGCGATATGGTGACCGGCGAACCCGTCTACCAGTCGCCGATCCGCGAAGACTTCATTCGGCGGTTCGGCTTTCCTTACGCTCTCATGCATAGAGGTGATCTTCTGCAGGTGCTGGTGGACGCATGCCGCGCATCCGACCTCATTACCATCCAGACGAGCGCCCGAATGGTATCGTTCCGCGAGGCAGCTGACCGTGTCGTTGTCGAGACCCAAAGAGGCGATACTTATGAAGGCGAGGGCATGATTGCGGCGGATGGCCTTTGGTCGACGACCAGAATGGCGCTGGTCGGAGGTGAGCCCCCCCGAACCGATAGTTATGTCGTGTGCCGCGGTGTGGTCCCGGTCGGACGGATTCCGGAAGCGCTCTATTCGCAGTCGGTGACAATGTGGGGTGGCCCAGAGCTCGATCTCTTCCACTATCCGCTGCGCCGCGGTGAAATCTATAACATTGGTGCGAGCTACCGCGATCCCACGCTGCATCCGGGGGCACCAAACCCGACCATTGACCGAGAGATGCTCGAGCACCGGTTCCGCAATGCCTGCCCGCATGTGCGAGAGCTTCTCGGGTATATTGACACTTCTCGCACCTGGGTGCTTTACGACCGGCCGCCGATCAAGGAGTGGTCCCGAGGGCGGGTAGCGCTTCTTGGCGATGCCGCTCACCCGACGACGATCTACATATCGCAGGGCGCGTGTATGGCGCTAGAGGATGCAGTCGTCTTGGCTGAGACAATTGATAGAATGCCGAATATCATAGAGGCCCTCAGGGCATACTCCCGCGCGCGCTATCTCAGAACAGCGCGCATTCAGCTCACGTCCCGCCAGTTCGGCGAGGTCTATCATGCCACCGGCGTATTGCGGGAACTGCGCAACCATCTACTGTGTCGTGCGCGGCCAGAGGCGCTTTGCGACACCCTTGAGTGGGTCTTCGGGCCGACCGGTGCGGACTGTTTGGACGTGGCGCAGATGGCTCAGTGAAGCGGGCCGGTCTGGTCTAATTCACCGTGGACCATAACGGAATGTCGATCGCCCCCTTTTCAGATGGATCGATGGCACTCGCGCTCCCAACCCTCTACGAACACAACAATCGGCCGCAGTTCCAGTGCCGTTTCAAGTGGGAGGCAACTCGATCGCCTTTTGGGACAAGCGCTGCGTCCAGCACCTCGCAATGTAGGATTATTTTCCGAATGTGCGCTCGGGGAACCGGGTCACCATCAAGGGTGAGCGGCCGATGTGAAAAAAGCCAGTCGAGATCGCCGGGCGTGGTGGCCTCCCAGACAAGACGCGAGCCACCAGCTGCGCCACTGTGTGCCGACCAACGGGCAAATACATCAGGTGGCGTTCGCGTTTCCCGTCAGGCGCATGGCAGAACCGCCGGCACCGCCGTGCACGATTCGAACGGTCGAAGGAGGCATTCTGACAAAGCTTCTTACGCGCTTACTCCGTTGCTGCCGACGTGGTGCTTTGCGTGAGTGTCGAAGTTCCGCTGGTATCACAGAGATGCCGACCGCATATGAATACGTGCGAGTCATTCATCCGCGCTTGGGCGGCGTCGCCGCTACAGGCTCGATGCCAGCGAGATCGCGCAGTACTTCCATTGTGTGCGCTCCGATGGCAGGACCGGTCCACCGCAACGGCGTCTCGCCGTCTGGCGTGTGCGGGACGACGCCCGGATGCAATGTTCGCCCGATGATCGGATCGTCGACCTCTCGCACCATACCGCGGGCGCGGAATTGATCTGATTCAGCACATTCCTTCGCAGTGTAGACGAGCGTCGACGGGATGCCTGCGTCGTGACACTGCCGATCAGCCTCGGCGGCATCGTGGCGCCTCGTCCAGGCCGAAATCTCCCCATCGAGGGCGTCGACATTGGCGACGCGCTCGCCATTACCCGCAAAACGCGGATCCTGGATCAGCTCTTCACGCCCTATGAGTTCCATCAGCCGCGCGAAGAGTGGTCCTGAGTTCGCTGCGATTAGCAGCCATTTGCCGTCGCGACAGGGATAGGCGTTGGTCGGCGCTGCCGTCGGGATGCGTGAGCCCGTTGGTTGACGCACGATGCCGAGGCTGCCGTATTCGGGAAGCAGCCCCTCCATGAGGCTAAGCACAGAATCAGTAAGCGCCACGTCAACCGTGCCGCCGCGGTCAGTGATCCCTTGGCGATGCCCTCGTAGCAGCTCCGAGACGACGCCGAGCGCTGCATAGAGGCCAGCGACCGAGTCGCCGATGCTGATGCCGGCACGGACGGGCGGCAGATCGCTTTCCTGCTCGGGGTAATTGGCAAGATACCGCAAGCCGCCAATCGCCTCGCCGATAACGCCGAAAGCAGCGCGGTCGCGATCCGGCCCGGTCTGACCGAACCCGGAGACGTGAGCGATGACGAGGCCAGGGCGGGCCGCACGCAGCGCTTCGTCGTCGAGGCCAATCTTATTCAAATACCCCGGCCGGAAATTCTCGACCACCGCATCACACTTGGCAACGATCTTCAGGATCACGTCGCGCGCATGTGTCTGCTTCATGTCTACGACAACGGATTTCTTGTTGCGGCCGTGGACACTCCACCAGACGGAGTTGCCGTCGATCTGAGCTCCCCAGGTGCGCACCGGATCGCCTCCCGGCGGCTCGATCTTGATGATCTCCGCGCCAAGATCGCCAAGCACGCGGGTGCAGAAGGGCGCCGCTATGAAGTGTCCAAGCTCAAGTACGCGGACGCCCTCGAGGGGACCAGTAGTGTTCGCCATTTGGTCGATCGTCCTGGCAGGGTGCGGTCTTTGCCCTGAAAAAATATCGGAGCTCGGGCAGAATTAGTTGCTAAGTTTGATCGCTAGTTGCGGCCAGATTGGCGAATAATGCCGCTTTGGCTCCAGGCGGCGCAAAGGTTGGCTATTTTGCGCCGCGCCCGCGAGGCTCTCCCGAGCCTCGCGCTTGTGGCGGGTTCGTCAGTCGCCGTGCCGACTGCTCGGCGTGACGACGAAATCCGGCAATGAACTCGCGTGTGATCGCGGACGTCGGGCGGTGCGCGTTCGTCAGAATGGCGATGTGGGCGCGGATGACAGGTTTGAACGGGCGCACCACGACGCCACGGCCGATGTAGTCGGATACGGAGAAGGGATCGACGATCGCGATGCCGGTGCCGCTTGCGACAAGGCAGCAGGCAATGCCGGAGAGGGGTGTCGTGAGCGCCGCGTGCTGATGCGACAGGCGACCGAGTGCTGGACTCGTTGTGTAAGAAAAAAGGAGGGGGTCAGAGAGGGCAATGATCCTTTCGCCTGCGAGATCTGCTGCCTTGATCTCGCGGCGAGCTGCTAGCCGATGGCCCGATGGCATGGCCACCACGAGATCGGCCCGGATCGTTTCGACGTTGAGACCGGGGCGCTCAGGTGGCGACGCTGCAATGCCGACCTCGAACTGGCCCGCGAGCAGCGCATCGATGACGAGGTGGGATGGCATGCCATGGACGAGAACGCTGTCGAGGTCGCGGCCCTCGACGAAGCCTGCAACGAAGCTCGGCAGGAAACTCATGGCGAGGGCCGGCATGGCGACAATACTCAACGAGCCACGGCGGCGCTGGCGAAGCTCCTCCGTGAACGAGGCAATTGCCGAAATACCGCTCGCGTAGCGCTCGACCTCCACGAGGAGCAACGAGGCTTCGGGTGTCGGCACGAGCACGTTGGCACGGCGCTCGAACAGGGCGAGGCCCGTGCGCACCTCGAGATCGCGAAGCAGGCGACTGACAGCGGGCTGGGTGATGCCGAGGGCCCGAGCGGCGGCCGTTGCAGAGCCGCGCAGCATGACCATGCGGAAGGCTTCGAGCTGGCGCGGATTGAGTTGCATGGCGTCAGGGATCCTGAATGCGGATGCCAAGCGTAGCATAACAAATGGGCATGCCAGGCCCAGAAGAACTGATTTGACATTATGCGGCGCTGCGAGACACCGTAAACGCGCGGAGAAACGCTTGTGGCCCACGAATGGGTGCAGGCGAATTCGAGATTGCCGAAACCATCAGTTACAGGAGAGCTACCAGGATGCCGAGTTCGCGGATGATATTGACCGCCAGTGCTCTGCTCATGGCGTTGGCATCGCCGGCGGCCGCCCAAAAGACATTCACGCTGGCTGGATATGGCGGCTCGTTCGAGAAGACGATGCGCGAGCAGGTGATCCCGCCGTTCGAAAAGAAGTACGGGGTGACGGTGACCTATGTCGCCGGCAACTCGACTGACACGCTCGCCAAGCTGCAAGCCCAGAAGGGCAACCAGGTGATCGATGCTATCATCGTCGACGATGGTCCGATGTATCAGGCGATCGATCTTGGATTCTGCGGGAAGCTCGGGCCGGCCGACGTCTACAAGGACGTCTACTCGATCATGAAGTTCAAGGATGACCGAGCCATTGGTGTCGGGATGGTCGGCACCGGCATCATGTACAACAAGGCGATCTTCGCTGAGAAAGGCTGGCCGGCCCCTACTTCGTGGGAAGACCTAAAGGATCCGAAGTTCAAAGGGCGGGTCGTCATTCCGCCACTGAACAATACCTACGGCTTGCACGCACTGGTCATGATGGCGCGCATCCGTGGCGGCGGCGAGAAAAGCATCGATCCGGGCTTCGCCGCATTCAAGAACGACATTGGGCCGAACATCCTCGCCTATGAGCCATCGCCTGGAAAGATGACGGAGCTTTTCCAGTCGAAGCAAGCCGTGATCGGCGTGTGGGGCTCGGGCCGGGCCAAGGCTCTCGCCGACGCGACGGGCTTCCCGATCGAGTTCATCTATCCCAAGGAGGGCGGCATCGCGCTTGGAATCGGTGCGTGCACCGTCGCGGGTACGAAGAACGAGAAGGAGGCGCAGGGTTTCATCCAGCACCTGGTGAGCCCTGATGTGCAGGTGATCCTGGCCAAAGGGGCGGGCTTCGGTCCCACGAATGTCAAAGTGATGCTCGCGCCGGCCGAGCAGCGGGGTCTGCCTTACGGTGAGCAGGTGAAAGGCCTGAAGACGGTCGACTGGAGCGTGATCAATCCGGTTCGCCAAGACTGGAACAAGCGCTGGACGCGCGAGATCGAGCGTTGAAGTGCAAGTGAAGCGACGTGTGGTCCAAGGGTCGGTACAAGCCCTTGCGACGCTGCCGATGTGCTCGCGGAACTGATGCGAGGGCTTCTCTCGTGACATTTCTTGTACTGGATCGCCTGAGCAAGCGGTACGACTCTCACTACGCGGTGAGGAGCCTTTCGCTCGGGGTAGAGCAGGGAGAGTTCATTGCCCTGCTCGGACCATCGGGTTGCGGTAAGACGACGACGTTGCAGATGATTGCCGGGTTCGTGCAGCCCACGTCGGGCATGGTGATGCTCGAGGGACGCGATCTTACCCTGGTAAAGCCCAGCCAGAGGGGGCTCGGCATCGTGTTCCAGAGCTATGCGCTCTTTCCGCACATGACGGCGGCGGAGAACGTAAGCTTCGGGCTCGAGATGCAGGGTGTTGGGCGTGTTGATCGGGAAAAGCGCGTCGCGGAGGTTCTGGCGCTCGTCGGACTCGGGCAACTCGCCGATCGATATCCGCGTCGCATGTCGGGCGGGCAGCAACAGCGGGTCGCGCTCGCGCGGGCGCTCGTGATCAAGCCGCGCATCCTGCTGCTGGACGAGCCGCTCTCCAATCTCGATGCGAAGCTCAGGGAAGAGATGCAAATCGAGCTTCGCCAGATCCAGCGCTCGCTCGGGACGACGACGATCCTCGTCACGCACGACCAGGGCGAGGCGATGGCGCTAGCAGACCGCATCGTGGTTATGAACAAAGGGGAGGCCGAGCAGATCGGTGCCCCACACGAGACCTACGAGTGGCCTGCGACGCCGTTCGTCGCCGACTTCCTCGGCAAAACCAATGTACTTGCGGCCGATGCCAAGGGCGGTGTCATCCGGCTCGATGGCGCGCGGTGGGAGGCGCCGGGCATCGGGGACGGCGAGGTCGAGATCTCGGTGCGCCCCGAGAAGATGCAATTCGCGAGTAGCGATGAGGCAGGACTTACCGGACTCGTTCGAACGCGGATCTTCCAGGGCCATCACTGGCTTTATCACGTGGATGCTGGGGGACGCAGCCTGACGATCGTGCGGCAGAATACGGGCGGAGAGGTGCCGGAAGAGGGGGATGTGGTGCGCGTGCAGTGGCATCGCGAGGACATGCGCGTCAGACCAGCTGGAAGGCTGACGCCATGAGCGGCGCAGCGCCTGCGCCTGCGCGGGCCGACAGCGAACCTTTGGATGAGGCGCCGTCGGTGCACGCGGAAAAGCGACAGAGCGCACCTTACGTGATGTTGGCGCCTGCACTCCTCTTATTCCTCGGCGTCGTTCTAATTCCGCTCGTGATGACGTTCGTGCTCTCGTTCCACGATTGGGGCCAGTACAAAGGTATCGAGCGGGTCTTGATCCTGAAGAACTGGCGCGAGGTGTTGGGCGACAGCTACTTCGCAGAGGTGTTCGCGCGCACACTCCGCATTGCGCTGCTGGTCACGATGCTCAGCGCACTGCTCGGGGCGCCGGAAGCCTACATCCTCAACCGCATGCGGCGGCCCTGGCGGTCGATTTTCCTCGTCATCGTACTTGGACCGCTACTCATCTCGGTGGTGGCGCGAACTCTCGGATGGGCGCTGCTATTCGGGGGCTCGTCCGGTGTCGCTAACAAAGCGCTGATGTCGCTCGGGCTGATCCAGCGGCCGATCGACTTCATGTTCACGGAGACCGGCGTCGTGGTGGCGCTTGCGCACGTGCTGATGCCGTTCATGGTGCTGTCGGTGTGGGCGGCGCTGCAGAAGCTCGACCCAATGGTGGAGAATGCGGCGGCCTCGCTCGGCGCGAGCCAGCCTACGATCCTCTGGAGAATCGTTCTGCCTCAGATCGTGCCGGGGATTCTTTCCGGCGGCATCATTGTGTTTGCTCTTGCAGCGAGTGCCTTTGCGACGCCGTCCATCATCGGGGGGCGCCGGCTCAAGGTGGCTTCGACGCTGGCCTACGACGAGTTCCTCAACACGCTCAATTGGCCGCTCGGCGCGGTGGTCGCGGTATTGCTGCTCGTGGCACTGGCGGCGATCATCATCGGCTCGAATGCCATCGTCGAGCGGCGCTATGCGGAGGTCTTTCGATGAACCGGAATGGGCCTCTCGCAATCGCCTTCCACACTTTGTTCGTGGCGTTCATGCTGGCACCGATCCTGGTCGTTTGCGTCGTCGCCTTCACGCCGGAGACCTATCTTTCGTTTCCCACGACGAGCTTCTCGCTGCGCTGGTTCCGGGCCATCGGCGACTATCCGGAGTTCATTGCCGCATTCTGGCAGAGCACATGGCTCGGTGCGCTTTCGTCGCTGCTCGCGATCGGGTTTGCGGTGCCGGCGGCGCTTGCGATGGCCCGGTACGCGTTCCCAGGGCGGGAGGCGATGCTGACGCTCTTCCAGTCTCCGCTGATGATCCCGCACGTGGTGCTCGGCATCGCGTTCCTGAGATTCTTCACGGAGATCGGTCTCAGCGGCACATTTCTCGGGCTACTGCTCTCGCACATCGTGCTGGTGTTTCCGTTTGCGCTCAGGTTGACGTTGTCGTCGGCGGTCGGCATGAACCCTGCCATCGAGCAGGCGGCGATGTCGCTCGGGGCGAGCGAAGCGACGGTGCTCAGGCGGATCACGTTGCCGCTGGTGCTGCCGGGCATCGTGAGCGGGTGGGCGCTCGCCTTCATAACGTCGTTCGACGAGGTGACGATGACGGTGTTCATCGCGACGCCGGGCACGGAGACGCTGCCAGTGCGCATGTTCCTCTATATCCAGGACAATATCGATCCGCTCGTGACCTCCGTGTCGGCCTGCGTCATCGCGATCACGGTGGTGGCTCTCATCGCGCTGGACAGGGTGTACGGGCTCGAGACGCTGCTGATCGGGCGCGGAAAGGGCGAGACATGAGTGTGGGCGCGCAGCGCGACGACTTCGATGTGGCGGTGGTGGGCGGCGGTCTCGTCGGGGCTGCGGTAGCGTACGGTCTCGGCCGCCTCGGAAATCGCGTCGTGGTGCTCGACGAGGGGGACATGGCGGTTCGCGCATCGCGGGCGAATTTCGCGCTCGTCTGGGTGCAATCGAAGGGGCTCGGCATGCCCGAATACGCGGGCTGGACGGTGGCGTCGGCAGAGGCGTGGCCGGAGCTTGCGGAGGAGCTTAGGCGCGAGACGCGTCTCGACGTGCACCTCGAGCAGACCGGCGGTTTCCACATCGCCCTGAGCGAGGCCGAACTCGAGGCGCGGACGAGTACCCTCAAGCGTTTTCACAATCAGACGGGCGTCGCCCAATACAAGACGGAGATTCTCGGGCGGGCAGAATTGGACAGGTTTCTTCCAGGGCTCGGGCCAGATGTGGTCGGCGGTAGCTACTGCGCGCTCGACGGACACGTCAACTCGCTCAAGCTTTTTCGGGCGCTGCACATCGCAATGCAGGCGCAAGGGACAAAGTATCTGGCGGATCACGCCGTGACGGCCATCGAACATGACAAGGGCGCTTTCCGTCTGACGGCCGGCGGTCGGCAGGTGGTTGCGGGAAAAGTGGTTCTCGCAGCAGGAAACGCGAATCAGCATCTCGCGCCGATGGTCGGGCTCAAGGCGCCGATGCGCCCCGAGCGCGGGCAGATCATAGTGACGGAGCGCGTAAAGCCGTTCCTCAGGCATCCCATCGTGACGATCCGACAGACGGACGAGGGGACGGTGATGCTCGGCGACAGCAAGGAGGAGGGGACGGATCCGGTGGGGCTCAACCTCGGCATCAGCTCGACGATCGCCTCGCGGGCGGTTCGGACGTTTCCAGTGCTCGGCAAGCTCAACGTGATCCGTTCTTGGCGCGGCATCCGCGTGATGCCAGCGGACGGATTTCCGATTTACGAGCAGTCGACAAGCCATCCGGGCGCATTCGTCGTCACTTGCCACTCGGGCGTGACGCTGGCGGCGGCGCATGCGCTGAAGCTCGCGCCGATGATTCATGCCGGCCAGCTCGACGAGACGCTAGAGGCATTCAGTGCGAGGAGGTTCGATGTTCAAGCGTTTGCCTGATTGTCCGGCAACGGCCGTGATCCTGACAGTGGACGGACGCGCTATCGAGGCGCGCGAAGGGGACAGTGTTGCGGCGGCACTACTTGCGGCCGGGTTTGCGCAAACGCGTCAGTCGGCAGTCAGTCAATCGCCTCGTGCTCCTTATTGCATGATGGGTGTGTGTTTCGAGTGCATGGTAACGGTAGATGGTGTCGCGAACCGACAAGGGTGCATGGTGCCTGTCCGAGAGGGTATGCGAATTGAGACGCTCAGAGGTAGGCGGGAGATCAGCGCGTGAGCGGCCACGAATTCAAGGATGCATACGATGTCGTTGTCGTCGGTGCCGGAGCGGCGGGGCTGGCTGCGGCCGCTGAAATCGCGCGGGCAGGTCTCGACACGTTGCTCGTCGACGAGAACGCAGGGCCGGGCGGGCAGATCTATCGTGCGATCACAACGACACCCGTGCGGAAGCGCGAAATTCTCGGGGACGAGTTTTGGAACGGTGCAGCGCTCGTCGACGAGGTTCGCTCGAGCGGGGCGTCTGTCACGCAAACAGCGACGGTGTGGAGCCTCGATGCCGATCTCATGCTCGGCATTTCATGGGGTGGGCGTTCGCGTAATGTCTCAGCTCGGCGGGTGGTGGTGGCGACGGGCGCGATGGAGCGGCCGTTCCCCATTCCGGGGTGGATATTGCCAGGCGTAATGACTGCAGGTGCGGTGCAAACGCTACTCAAGTCGTCTGGTTTGCTGCCCGCCGGCCGAACCGTGGTTGCGGGGACGGGGCCGTTGTTGTGGCTTTTGTCGGCGCAAATTCTCCGCGCGGGTGGCGCTATCGACGCGATCCTCGACACAACGCCCAGGGGGAGCCTCACTCGCGCGCTGCCATACGCGTCCGGGTTTCTGCTGTCGCCTCTATTTGCCAAGGGCTTAGCGCTTCGCAGCGAGGTCATGCGGAAGGTGCGTGTGGTGCGCCATGTGACAGAGCTCGTGGCAGCCGGTGGCGACAAGCTCGAGACGGTGACCTTCGCGACACGCCAAGGCGCGAAGGCGACGCTTCCGGCTGACGCGCTTCTGCTGCACCAAGGCGTCGTTCCGAATACCATGCTTGCGATGGCAGCCGGTGTGGCACATCGCTGGGACGAGCGGCAGTTGTGCTGGTCTCCGGTTCTTGATCAGGATGGACGCTCTTCGATCGAAGGCATCTTTGTTGCAGGCGACGGTGCGGGGATCGCCGGTGCCTTGGCCGCAGAGTTGCGTGGACGGCTCGCTGGCCTGGCCGTGGTGCGAGACCTCCGGCCCGGGTATGAGAGCTCGGAGACGCAATCCATTCGCCAGAAACTACAGCGGGAGGAGCGCGCCCGGCCGTTTCTCGACGTTATGTTTCAGCCACCAAGAGAGATGCGTGCTCCAGCGGATGACACGATCGTCTGCCGTTGCGAGGAGGTGACGGCGGGCGAGGTGCGTAAGGCGGCTCGGCTCGGATGTGCGGGTCCCAACCAGCTGAAGGCGTTTCTGCGCACGGGGATGGGGCCCTGCCAAGGCCGCCTCTGTGGTCTCACGCTGACCGAGCTGCTTGCTGAGGCAAACGGAGTAGCACCCGGCGAAGTCGGGCATCTGCGCGTGAGGCCTCCGGTAAAGCCGATCTCGCTTTCCGAGCTCGCCGAAATGCCGGTGAGTGAGGCCGCTACGAAGGCCGTCGTTAGGGGATAGCTATGGCGGCAGAGAGCGCGGATGTCGTCGTGATCGGGGCCGGCATCCATGGCTGCTCGACGGCGCTGCATCTAGCCCTGCGGGGCGCGAGCGTCATCGTGATCGAGAAGGACCACGCGGGACGGCACGCGTCAGGTGTCAATGCCGGCGGAGTCCGGCAATTGGCGCGGCACGTCGCGGAAATCCCGCTTTCTATCGCGTCAATGGAAATCTGGGAGCGTATTGGCGATCTCGTCGATGACGATTGTGGCTTCGAATGTCACGGTCAAGTGCTCGTAGCGGAAACGGAGGCCGAGCTCGAGGAGTTCGGTGTCAGGGTGGCGGACCTGCAGAGGCGCGGCTTTACGCACGAAGAGCTGATCGACAAGGCGGAGCTGCAGCGCGTGCTTCCCGCGGTCGCGGAGACCTGTCCCGGAGGCATCATCTCGCGGCGCGACGGCGCTGCTCAACCCTATCGTACGACGCAGGCCTTCCGGCGCGCTGCAAGCCGGCATGGGGTGCGTTTCCTGGAGGGGGTTCGGGTGACGGGGCTCGCGCGATCCGGGCGGGCGTGGCGGATCGGAACAACGTCCGGAGACTTCCTGGCGCCGAAAGTCGTGAACGCGGCCGGTGCTTGGGCAGGACGCTTCGCAGCGATGATCGGAGAGCCCGTGCCGCTCGAGGTGATCGCGCCGATGCTGATGATCACCAGCCGAGTCGAGCGGTTCATCGATCCGGTCGTGATTCTGCGCTCGCGGAAGCTCTCCTTCAAACAATTCCCGAACGGGACGGTGCTGATCGGCGGCGGGCATCTCGGACGTGCCTTTCCCGAAGCGAACCGCACGATTCTCGACTGGGGCAAGCTGCAAGAAAGCGCGCGTACGGTCTGGGAGCTGTTTCCGGTGATGCGCGAGGCCGCGATCGTGCGCGCGTGGGCGGGGATCGAAGCGCGGATGCGGGACGATATCCCTGTGGTCGGCCCGAGTCACAAGGCCGAGGGCATTTTCCACCAGTTCGGCTTCTCGGCGCACGGGTTCCAGCTCGGGCCCGGTACGGGCGCGGTGATGGCAGAGCTCCTTACGACCGGGCGAACCAATGTGCCGCTTCAGGCGCTCGACATCGGGCGGTTCGCGGGGCACTCCAGGGCAGTCGTTTGAAACCGAGCCTCTTCTTTCCAGGGTGACGCGCCGACGGCGATAGCGGAAGCTGACCGGTAGGCTCTTTGTTGTTATTGACTGTCTGGTCAGTCAGTCTTATTCAAGTGCTTGCGACGACAACAACGATGGCGGTCATGACCAGCCAGTCGAGGCAGATCAGTAAACGTCGGGAGGCGTCCCAGCAGCGGCGCCAAGCCATTCTCGATGCGGCAATCGATGTATTCTCCGCGCAAGGTTTCGCGGCGGCGCGTCTCGACGATGTGGCAGTTAAGGCCGGTGTCGCAAAAGGCACCATCTATCTCTTCTTCAAAGACAAAGAGGATCTATTCGAGCACCTTCTGACCAGCGCTGCTGGTCCAGTGCTCGGTCGTGTCGAGACACTTGCGGGTGACGCGTCTTTGCCGATCGACGAGGTTCTCGCGCTTCTTCTCGACTTCGTGCGCAAGGAAGTTCTCGGAACGCGACGCCGCGACATCATGCGTCTCGTGATAACGGAGGGCCATCGGTTCCCCCGGATCGCAGAGACCTACCACCGGGAAGTCGTCGCGAAGGGGATGCACATTCTGCAGAGCATCGCCAAGAGAGCCTATGCACGTGGCGAGCTTGCTTCGTACGATCTCGTCTCCTTCCCGCAGCTCGTCTTCGCTCCGGTCGTGATGGCCGTGATCTGGGACGGGCTCTTCTCCAAGTATCAGCCTCTCGACGTCGAAGGATTGCTCGCGGCGCATCGCCGGATGATCGCTCCCGCCGGGAAATCGCGAAGGGTCTGAGCCATGGCAAAGCCAGCAATGCGCATTCTTGCTCTCTTGGCCGTTGGACTTGCGATTGCCGGCGGCGGGTGGTGGTGGTGGTCGCAGCGCGCCCGACCGGAGGGCCCGCTGACACTTCAAGGAAATGTCGAGATCCGGCAGGTCAATCTGGGCTTCAAGGTGGGCGGCCGGATCGCGAAGCTCGATGTCGACGAGGGGGCCAGCGTCACAGAGGGCCAGCGCCTCGCGAGCCTTGACAAGGTCTACTTCGAGGATCAGATCGCGCAACTGAAAGCGCAGCGGGACCAGCTCAAAGCCAATCTCGCGAAGCTCGAATCGGGCAACCGCCCGGAAGAGATCGCACAAGCCGCGGCGGTGGTGGCCGAACGCGAGGCGACGCTTGCAAATGCGAAGATCGCGCTCGAGCGGGCGAAGACGCTGCTCGAGTCGTCAACCGGAACGCGAAAGGCCTATGACGACGCGCTGGCGGCGGACCGGCAGGCGACGGCTCAGCTCAATTCAGCGCGCCAGGCGCTGATTCTGATGAACGCGGGATTTCGCAAGGAGGACATTGCTGCGGCACGCGCGCAAGTCGCTGGCGCCGAAGTGTCTCTCGCCATTGCTCGGCGCCAACTTGCGGACGCCGAGCTTACCGCGCCCAACGCCGGGGTGATCCTGACCCGCGTGCGCGAGGCGGGCGCCATCGTCAATCCCGGTGAAAGCGTGTTGGTGCTGAGCCTGACGACGCCGGTGTGGGTGCGCACATACGTCTCGGAGACCGACCTCCCGCGGGTCAAGCCCGGGGAGGCCGTTGTTGTCACGACAGATACTCGGGGCGTGCCGGCGATGAAGGGGCGCATCGGGTTCATCTCGACGACGGCGGAGTTCACGCCAAAGACCGTCGAGACGCGCGAGCTGCGGACGGCGCTGGTCTACAGGTTGCGGATCGTCGTCGACGATCCGAATGGACTGCTTCGGCAAGGGATGCCCGTATCGGTGACGGTGTCGGCGCCAGATAGTGGAGCAGGGACGGAAACACGGGTCAGCGAGCGGCGGACATGACGGCGCCGCTCGTTTGCATCGATGCAGCGAGCAAAGTGTTCGGCGATGCCGGAACGGAGGCCATCGCGAGCCTAACGACGACAATCGAAGCGGGACGCGTAACCGGAATCGTCGGCCCAGATGGGGCGGGCAAGACGACGCTGATGCGGCTCATCGCGGGACTTCTGGCTCCCACTAAAGGGCGAATCTCTGTCGCGGGGCTCGACACGGTGAGTGAAAGAGCGACTGTGCATGAGCTGATCGGGTACATGCCGCAGCGCTTCGGACTTTACGAGGATCTCTCGGTGATGGAGAACCTGGTTCTCTACGCCGATCTGAAGGGTGTCGAGAAGGCCGAGCGATCGTCTACGTTCGAGCGGCTGCTCACGTTCACCGATCTGGCCCGCTTCACGGATCGCCTGGCGGGCAAGCTGTCGGGTGGCATGAAGCAAAAGCTCGGCCTCGCGTGTGCGATGCTGAGGTCGCCGAAGCTGCTGCTGCTCGATGAACCGAGCGTTGGCGTCGATCCGATCTCGCGTCGAGAGCTCTGGCGGATGGTCTATGACCTCGTCTCGGATGGTGTCGGTGTGGTGTGGAGCACGGCCTATCTGGACGAAGCGGAGAATTGTGCCGAGGTCGTTGTGCTCAACGCCGGCAAGCTTCTCTTCGAGGGTCCGCCGAAGACGATGACGGCGACCATGGCGGGACGGGTGGTGCATCTTTCGGGGGCGCGCGAGAAGCGGCGCGACGTCCTGGCAGAGGCACTCAGGCGGAGCGATGTCATCGACGGTGTGATGCAGGGAGAGGCGGTGCGCCTGGTGTTGGCCGAAGGCGCCACGCCGCCGCAATCAGGAGAATTTGTCGGGGCGCCGTCCGTCGTGGTGACACCGATTGCGCCGCGCTTCGAGGATGCCTTTGTCGCGGCCCTCGGCGGCCAACCGAAGCGGACGCTCAAACTCGAAGCCAATCCGCATGTCCCGCGTGACGGCGCGACGCCGGTGAAGGCGGTCGGGCTGACGCGACTGTTCGGTGATTTCACGGCTGCCGACGACATCAGCTTCGAGATCAGACGCGGCGAGATTTTCGGGCTTCTCGGACCTAATGGCGCGGGGAAGTCGACCACATTCAAGATGATGTGCGGGCTGCTGAGGCCGACGTCGGGAACGGCGCACGTCGACGGGCTCGATCTCTACTCGGCGCCGGCCCAGGCGCGGGGGCGGCTCGGGTACATGGCACAGAAATTCTCGCTCTATGGCGATCTTTCCGTACATCAGAACCTGCAGTTTTTTGCTGGTGCCTACGGGCTACGCGGTGCGCGGAAGCGTCAGGCCGTGGAGCGCGTTGTTGCCGCGTTCGATCTTGAGCCACATCTCAGCCGGAATGCGGGTGGACTGCCGCTCGGTTTCAAGCAGCGGCTCGCGCTGGCCGCGGCAATCATGCACGAGCCGCCGGTGCTGTTTCTCGACGAGCCGACATCTGGTGTCGATCCGCTGACGCGGCGGGAGTTCTGGGGATTCATTAACGGAATGGTCGGCCATGGCGTAACGGTGATGGTGACGACGCATTTCATGGACGAGGCGGAATATTGCGATCGCGTGGCGCTGATCCATCGCGGGCGCTCGATCGCAGTCGACACGCCGGAAGCGCTGCAAGCGTCCGTGAAGTCCGAAACGCTGCCGAACCCGACACTCGAGGACGCATTCATCGCGCTGATCGAAGCCCAGGAGGGAGCGCGGGAAAGGCCAGCAGCATGAGCGCACGAGGAGGGAGAGGTGCAATTGTGGTGCAGAGCCTCAGGCGGATCAGGGCGCTGATCCGCAAGGAGACCCTTCAAGTGGTTCGGGATCCTTCCAGCATCGTCGTGGGGTTTCTGCTGCCGGCGTTGCTCCTGTTTCTGTTCGGTTTCGGCATCTCGTTCGACGCGACGCGACTCAGGATCGGGCTCGTCGTCGAAGAGCCGACGCCGGACACGGCAGGCTTCGTCGCATCTCTGGCGGATTCGCCCTATTTCGCAGTACGGCGCGGCACGGACCGACGTGCCTTCGAGGACGCGCTATCGGCCGGCGGGCTTAACGGCATCATCGTGCTCGCGGGTGATTTCTCGGAGAGACTCGAGCGGGGCGACACAGCGGGCATCCAGGTCGTTACCGACGGTAGCGATCCGAATACGGCTGGGCTTGCGATGGGATACGTGCGGGGCGCTTGGCAGGTTTGGCAGGTGCAGAGGAAGCTCGGGCGGCCAGAACCGAGAAGCGCTCAGATCGCGATCGATTCCCGGTTCTGGTTCAACGCCGAGCTGGAGAGCCGCCGCTTTCTGGTGCCCGGGTCGATATCGCTGATCATGATGATGATAGGCTCGCTGCTCACCGCACTCGTGGTTTCGCGCGAATGGGAGCGCGGCACGATGGAGGCACTGCTAGCGACACCGGTCGGTACGCTCGAATTCATCATAGGGAAGCTGGTGCCTAACTTCGCGCTTGGCATGTGCGCGATGGCAGTTTGCGTCATCACCTCCATCGTGGTGTTTCAAATCCCGTTGCGCGGATCGCTCGTCGTACTGATTGGCTTTACGGGCCTTTTCCTTTCGGTGGCGCTCGCGATCGGGCTCCTGATCTCGACGGTGGCACACACCCAATTCCTGGCCAGCCAGTTGGCAATGCTGGTTGCATTCTTGCCGGGCGTTTACCTTTCTGGCTTCCTTTTCGAGGTGCAGAGCATGCCCGCGGTTCTTCGGGGGATCGCAAAGATCATTCCCGGCGGGTACTACGTGCGCGGACTGAACACGATCCTTCTCGCCGGTGATGTCGGTGCCGTGCTCATCCCGGCGTCGGCGGTTCTGGCCGTGATGAGCGCCGTTCTCTTCACTCTGACAGCGCTCACGTCTCGACAGAGGCTCGATTAGCCATGCTGACACGCCTTGCCGCACTGGTCATCAAAGAGCTGCTTGCGGCGTTTCGCGACCCCAAGGCGCGCGCCTCCTTCGTCGCGCCACCTATCCTCCAGCTCTTTCTTTTCGCCTTTGCGGCAACACTCGAGGTGTCGAATGTGCCTGTCGGCGTGATCAACGACGATTGGGGGGCGGCCTCGAGACAACTCGTAAGCCGCTTCGAGCGGGCGTCCGTGTTCTCCGAAATTCGTCACTATCGGAGCGTCAATGCGGCGCAAGCGGCGATCGATGCACAGGACGTGATGGCGGTGGTGCACATCGGGCAGGACTTCTCGCGGGACCTCGAGGCCGGCGCGAGCCCGAGCATCCAGGTGCTGCTCGACGGACGGAAGTCGAACAGTGCGCAGATAGTGAACAATTACATCAGTACAATAGTGGCTCAGTTCGGTGCCGACTGGCGTCTCGGGCGTGAGGCGGCGCAGGCGACGGAGCTTGTCGAGCGGTCGTGGTACAACCCCAACCGTGACTACCGAACGGCTATGGTGCCCATCCTGATCGCGACACTGCCAATGACAATCGTGCTGATGGTGGTCGGCATGTCGGTGGCGCGCGAGCAGGAGCTCGGAACGTTCGAGCAGCTTCTGGTTTCGCCGCTGCAACCAATCGAGATTATAATCGGCAAAGCGGTGCCGGGGCTGATCGTCGGGCTGGCGCAATGCGTGGTTATCACTCTGATCGTGGTCTACGTGTTCGGTATTCCCGTGACGGGGTCGGTCGGAGCACTGTTCCTGGCGCTAACCGTATTCCTGATCGCGATCATCGGCGTGGCGCTTTTCGTCTCGTCGCTCGTCTCGAACCAGCAACAGGCGATGATGGGCATAATGGTCTGCATGATGCCGGCCATGTTGCTCTCGGGGTTTTCATCGCCGGTGCAGAACATGCCAGCCTGGCTGCAACCGCTGGCAGAGATCAACCCCCTGACGCACATGCTGGTGATCGTGCGTGGCGTGTTCCTGCGAGACATGCCGCTGGGCCTCGCCGTGAGCCAAATCTGGCCGATGGCGGGCGTCGCCGTCGTCACAATCGTTGCCGCAGCGTGGATGTTCCGAAGGAAGATCGAATAGGCAAGCCGAGGGGGCGGCCCACCGCTCATCTCCCTACTTTGGAGCCGCGAGAATGTCGTCGGGAGGCGCGGTGAGTTTGCCGGCGACAAAGGCGAGGGCGATCATCGCTGCGCCGGCTACGTCGGTGTAGAGGCCGGGGACGAGTAGGAAGCCGGCGGCGAGAAGCAGAGGGATGCGGGTGATGAAGCTGATGCGGCCAATGCCATGCAGGTATCCCTCGAACGCAGCGGCCATCAACCAGACAGCGATGAGCGCGGTCGAGACATTGTGCACAATGGCAAAGGTGTCGCCGCGCAGGATCAGCGTCGGATTGAGCACGAACAGGAAAGGCAGGATGAAGTTGATGAGGCCGAGCCGCATCGAAAGGAAGCCGGTCTGCATAGGCTGAGAGCCGGCGATGGTGGCTGCGGCAATCGCCCCGAGTGCCACCGGCGGGGTGATGTAACTCAAGACGCCCCAATAAAGGATGAAGAGGTGGCTTGCTACGGGATCGAGACCGGCATTGATCATGGCCGGACCCATGACGACGGCCAAGAAGATGTAACAAGCAGAAACCGTCATTCCCATGCCGAGAATGAAGGACGTGACCGCTCCGAAGAACAGGAGCAGATAGACATTTCCGCCCGCAAACTGTACCAGCTCGCGCGAGAAAGCGCCGCCCACTCCGGTGTATGACAAAGCACCAACGATGAGGCCGATGCCGGCCAGGATGCCGACGATGTTGGCGATGTTCTTGACGCCGTCGTCCAGCATGTGGAGCAGGCGGCCGAAGTGGAAAGGATTTACGCCGGTGATCCAGCCGTTGACGATGCTTGTCGCTAGAAGAACGAGCGTTGCATAGAAGGGGGCGTGGGCCTCGTTGCCGACCCAGACCAGCAGGTAGATGAGAAGCGCGAGTGAAAAGAGATAGTGCCAGCCCACCTTCACGACCGGCCACAGGGCGGGAATCTCGTCGGCAGGTTGACCCTTCAGATTGTTCTTGGCGGCGTAGCAATCGGCCTGCAAGAGCAGCGCGATGTAGAACATGAGCGCTGGCACGGTCGCGGCGATCATGACCGTTGCATAGGAGATGTTCAAGTACTCGGCCATGATGAAGGCGACGGCGCCCATTACGGGCGGCATCAGCGCGCCGCCGGTCGAGGCGCATGCCTCGACCGCGGCCGCGTATTGGGGCGGATAGCCGACGCGCTTCATGGTCGGGATGGTCATTTGGCCGGTGGTGACCACGTTCGAGATGACGCTGCCCGAGAGCGAGCCGAAGAGCCCGGACGACAGAATCGCCACCTTGGCCGGGCCGCCGCGCGCACGGCCCATAAGTGCCGTGGCAAACGTCATGAAGAACTCGCCGCCGCCAGTTGCAACGAGCGCAGAGCCGAACAACAGGAAGCCGATGAGGAGCCCGGCGACGGTTCGCATCGGCACGCCGATGATACTTTCGGTGCCGAGCGCATGCTGGCGGACGAACTCGTCAACGGGGCTTGCCGGCCCCCAGAGGAAGCCAGGCATGTGATCGGCGTAAAGAGGATAGAGGAAGAAGAAGAGGCTGATCAGGAAAAGGAGCGGGCCGCCGACGCGGCGCATCGATTCGAGCACAAGCAGGCACACAATGCCGGCAACGAAGGTGGCCGAAGTCGGCGCGACGATATCCCAGCCTTCCTGCACGATGCGCTCGCCGTTGTACGAGAGATAGCTCATCGAACTGATGGCGGCAGCGAAGAGGATCCAATCGAACCAGGCGGGTTTGCCTTCGCTCTGAGACTGCCTCGGGTAAATGAGAACGATCTCGAGAAGCAGCAAGAGGACGATGGCAGCAGCGAGAACGTAAGCAAGTGTGGACGCACCGCTCCAGTGGCCACCGAGTATCGCGATCGCGCTCCAGCTCACATACGCAATGGCGACCACCGCTATGGCGAACACGATCCATTCGAAAAGGCCGGAGGCCGCCTTGTCGTGGGCCGGATAGATGAGAAAAACGAGGGCGAGAAAGATGCCGGTGAGAAGATAATAGTAGGATGTATCGATGAGCAGGACGCCAATGCCGAACTGCAGGTTGAAGAGACGATTTATATTGAGAAGGATGCCGACAAGGCCGAGGCCCATGACGAGCCAGAGAGTAAAGCCCGAGAGACGCCGCTCGGTGGGGCCTTCGGCGATGACTTTCTGGTCAGCGGTCGTCGGGGCGTTCATCGTGGCTACCCGGATTCCAGTGTGAAGCCGCGGGGGGGCGGCAGGTTGGGCGGCTTCCGAGCGCGGCCCGGAACTGCTGCGGCGCGGATGCCGTGGCGATCTGCTATGGCTTCGCAGACAACTATCGGCTCGCCGAGCTGGCAACTAGCCAGCCCGAAATTTTCGAAGCGGCTTTATTGGGGCAATGGCTCCATGACGAGGCTTGAGGCTGAGCCTGTGGCCCCACAATAATCTAATCCGGTAATTTTCCGGATTTCAGAGCTTTGCTGACGCCGTGTCATCGTCCGGAAGCGCGTGTGCAGTCCCGGACGATGTTCACTCGGCTAGTTGCTCAAGTTCTTTTCGATGTAGGCTTCCCAGAAGCCGGGCCACTCCTTCTCGGCGCTGAACTTTTCCTTCTTCTCAGCCTTCTCAGCGACGAGCTTCTCGAATTCTGCCTGGGCCGTATCCCAACCGGCGCGGACTTTCTCCAGACGCGCGAGGCGCTTCTTGTTCCAAGCCTCGGCCTCCTTGGTCCAGTAGCCCTTCTCCTTCGCGTACTTGATCGCACCCTCATGCCAGGGAGCGTCTGCCGGAGGAAGGATCGAGCGCTTGACCTCCCAATTCTTCGAGCTGCCTGTGGTGTTCTTAAAGAGGTCGAAGCTTTCGTCGATGGCCTTCACCAGATTGTAGACTTCGTCGGCGGACGTCTTCGCGTAGGTGACAATCATCGGGTAGCGATAACCGACGAGATGGGCCGGATGCTCGGCGCTGATGGCGGCGCCAACAGTCTCCTTGAATGGCTCGGCAAAGCTGATGACCTTGGTCAGCGCCTCCCAACCCTTCTTGTTCTCCGGCTCGAAGGGTGGCCAGACCAGTCCACGCGGCGAGGCTTCGATCTGGCGCATGTTCGCCGAGGTCGTGACAGAGCCCATGGCGTCGAGCTGATTGGCGATGATGGCGTCTTTCAGGGCGTTGTAGCTTCCGAACCAGACGACCTGGACGTCCTTACGGGTCAGACCGCCGAACGCCAGATAGGCGTCGTTCTTGACGTTGACCGACGGGTTGCCTTTCACGTAGCCGATGCGTTTGCCCTTGAGGTCCGACATCTTCTTGACGCCGGTGTCCTTGGCGACAGCAAAGCCGACGGACGCGGGGCGGCCGAGCACGATGCGCAGGTCCTGCGGCCCCCAGGATTGCGCCGCGAAGTCGTAGGTGCCTTCGGCGGCGAAGTACGTTTCGTTGGCGAGGAAGCCGTACTGCACTTTTCCGGTCAACATCGGCAGAAGACGACCGATGGACGTGCCGGCAGGGACGATGCGGATGCGGGTCTTGAACTTGGATTGCAGCGCATTGGCGATGCCCGAGGCCTCCGCATAACCGCTAGAGCCCAAATCGTAGGCACTCCAGACCATCGAGGGGGGCAACTTGATGTCCTGCGCGCTGGCAGAGAGGCCGAAGGATGAAATGAGACACGCCGCAGCGGCCCCGATCGAGGCCGTGCGCCAAGCATTTCTGGTCATTTTATCTCCCTTAGCTCGGTTTTTTTTCAGCGCGATGCATCGCGTCACGAGCGGACCCCGCGCTTGACGACATGGTGCCTCGATCGGCGCGGAGGAACAACCCCCTAAATCGCAATTCATTGATTACGGGAGCAAAAGGCGAACCTTTGCGGCATTTCATTCCGGTAGTGGCCGGGCCGCGGCGGTCATGGCAGGCTTAGCAGAGCGCATTTGTGCGCTTCGTGAAGCAGGAGGCTGCAATGGCCATGCGCATCTGGCACCAGAGCTTTACGGTGCTCGAAGACCTTCCGGCATATGCCGACGCCATGAAGTTGCACGCAGCCAAGGTGCTGCGCACGGATACCGAGGTTGCATGGCACGGGCAGCTCAAGGGAACATATCCCGCCAACTATCCAGGGGATGATATCGGCTACGGCTACTTGGTCGCGATGCATGGCAACCAGTGGATCGCAGCTGGGCAGGCAGCGGAAGCGCAGGGATTCGATGCCTATGCGATGTGTACGCTGCCTAACCCCATGCTGCGCGAGGTCCGCTCGGTCGTCGACATTCCCGTAGTCGGGCTCGGCGAAGCGACGTTCCACCTCGCGACGATGTACGGCCAGCGGTTCGGCGTAATGCTGTTCATCGATCGCATGGTGCCGCTCTATCGCGAGCAGGTGCGCAGCTATGGGCTCGGCGAGAGGTGTGCGGGAATACGAGCCTCGGGCATCACGTTTCGGGAAGTGCTGGCAGGCTACAGCGATCCGGGGCCGGTGATCGCAAAGTTCGAAGCAAAGGCGCGCGAGATGATCCGCGACGACGGTGCGGACGTGATCGTGCCCGGCGAGGTGCCGCTCAGCCTGCTACTGGCGCGCAACGGCGTGTCGCGAGTCGACGACGTCCCAGTGATGGATACGCTCGCGGTGGCGATGAAGACGGCCGAGGCGATGGTGGACCTGGCGCGGGCTACGGGTATCCGTCACAGCCGGCACGGATTCTTCAACTCGGTGCCGAGTCGGGAGCGCGTTGCGGCGGTGCAGCAGTTCTACGGCATCGATCAGCTGAAGTTCTGAGCAGGTGAGCGCACGATGAGCCACGATCCCCGGGCCCAGACCAATGCGATGTTCGGGCCGAACAGGTTGAAGCTCGGCATCTTCTCGGCGAACTGCGACGGCGGGCTGACCATGAGCCTGGCGCCGGACCGGTGGAAAGCGAACTGGGACGACATTGCACGGATGTGCCAGATCGCGGACTCCGCGGGGCTCGAGTTCATCCTGCCCGTCGCGAAGTGGCGCGGCTACCAGGGCAAGGCGAACATCTACGGAAAGTCGTATGAGACGCTGACGCATTCGGCGGCGATAGGTGCGCTGACGAAGAGGATCTGCGTCTTTTCGACAGTGCATGTGCCGCTGGTTACGCCTGCATTCGCGGCGAAGGCGATCGCGACGATCGACCATGTTACGCATGGGCGGGCCGGGCTCAACATCGTGTGCGGGTGGAACCAGGAGGAGTTCGATCTGCACGGCGTCACGATCGAGCAGGACACGCGTTACGATCACGGGCGCGAGTGGTTCGAGGTCTGGTCGAGGCTTCTGGAGGGTGGGCCCGAGTTCGACTGGGAGGGACGCTTCTTCAAGCTGAAGCGGCTCGAGACCAACCCGGTCTCGGTGCAGCGGCCGCGACCGATCGTGATGTCAGCCGGCTTTTCACCGAAGGGGCGTGACTTCGCTGCTGTCGCAGCGGATGCGCTGTTCATCAACATGACCGAGATCGAGCAAGCGCCGTCGCTCCTGGGAAGCGTAGCGGAATTGACAGCGCGTCACGGCCGGCCGCTCAGCGTATTCACGATGAGCCATGTGGTCTGTCGTCCAACGCGGAAGGAGGCTGAGGAGTTCTTCCACTATTTTGCGGAGGAGCATGCGGACGCGGAGGGGCAGGCCTACTATCGCGAGAAGCGTGGCGTTGTCGCCGGTACTGCCAAGGGAGCCAAGATCGCGAGGCCTTTCGTCAATCGGTTGCAGCGGGCGACGGGCAAGCGCTTCGACGGTGCCTATCCGGGCGCGTTTCCGCTGGTGGGGACACCCGACGATGTGGCGAGAGAGCTGGCGCAAGTCAGTGAGGCGGGGTTTGCGGGCACCTCCGTGGCGTTTCTCGACTATTTGAAGGAGATTCCGTACTTCGTCGCCGAGGTGTTGCCGCGACTCGAACGGATGGGCTTGCGCCGGCCGGCGGTTTGAAGCGCGCCGGCGCGCCTCAGGCATGCCCTCTCGCTACTGAGCAGTACCGATTGATCCGGAGGCAGCGAGTTCAGCCTTCGCTCGCTATTCTCTGCAGTACCGGCCTCAGATAGCCGAGAAAGCGGTCCGGGGCTTCAGACATAGGGAAGTGCCCCAGACCCTTCATGACCTCGAAGTGACGAGCGTTGACCTTCTTGGCCAGATCGGCCGTGAGCGCAGGAGTCGCCGAAAGATCGTACTCGCCGGTGAGAAGGTAGAGGGGGCACCGTTCGGATTGCAGTGGCGAAAGGTCAAGATTTCGCATGTCGCCGTCCGCCATGTAGTAGACGAGATCGCCCATGAAAACGCCGGGGCCGCTCTGCGAATAGTGCCAGAGCGTCTCCCAGCGATCTGTGTCCGGCGAGGTGGGGGAAATCAGGCACGAGACGAAGGCGGGTGCGGCCTCGCCACCGTGGACGTCGGAGCGGTGGATGACCTCGAGCTCGCGAAGCTTCGGATTGGCGCCCGGATCGGCATAGAGCGCTGACTGGAGGCCGATTGCTGCGCGGAAATGATCGCCATGCCGCAGCGCCAGATGGAGTACTGCGCGACCGCCAATGGAGCAGCCCATGACAACGGGGCGCTCGAGGCCGAGAGCGCGGGAGACGGTCATCACGGTGTCGACGTAGAGGTCGGTGGTGAGACGATAAACCTCGGTCTCGAAGCCGGCGGGCGGGGACGATTTGCCGTGACGCGGCAGGTCAAAGGCGATGACGCGGTAGATCCTGGTGATCTCGGGGTCGCGTAGCACGCCGCGGTACTGGCGGCCGTCGGAGCCGGCGGTGTGGAGGCACAGCAAAGGAATGCCGTCGGCGGGGCCTGCTTCCTCGAAGTAGATGCGATGCGGCCGGCCCGCTAGGTCGGTGTGGAGGTAGCGGCCGACGATGCTTTCGATCCAGGGTTTGCCCACCGGGGCTGGCTTCTCGCGCGGTGGTTTCGGTCCGCGGACGGTCGCGAACACCTGCTCGATGAGACCGAGGTGACGGCCGAACGCGAGCATATCGCCGCCGACGGTCAGATTTCCGACGCGCATCATGCCGTCGAGGCTTTGGTAGCCGACGGGCGGTACGGGCTCTGCAAATCTGGCCCAAGTGTCGGCGGGCGCCGAGAGCGTGATGTCGGCTTTGGCGGGCGCCGATTGCTCGACCAAGATAGGCTCGCGGCCGAAGTGGACGGTCCAGCGGTCAGTGCCGCTCTCGACCGCCACGGCAATAGGGGCGAACCTGTTGCGACGCGCCAAGGCAGGATTGCCGTCGAGTGCGCGAGGGAGGGCATGGAACATGATGTGCCTTTTCTTCTTCCCTCCCTACTGCGAGTGCAGGGCAATAGGGAGGGTTATGACCTAGGCGCTCGCGGCAGTCAGGGCAGTGAGCGACTCTGCGTCGAGCTTCAACGTCACTGACTTCAGGATGTCGGCAAGCTGGGTCTCGTTCGTTGCGCTGGCGATGGGGGCGGCGACCCCCGGCTGGGCGAGCAGCCATGCGAGCGCGACCTGGGCCTGGGTGGCGCCCAACTTCCTCGCGGCGTCGTCGAGCGCTCTCAGGACGCCGAGGCCTTTGGCATTCAGGTACTTTCCGGCGCCGGCGCCGCGGGCCTTGCCGGCCAGGTCGGCCTCGGAGCGGTACTTGCCCGTCAGGAAGCCCGATGCCAGCGAATAGTAAGGTATGACGCCGATGCCTTCCTTCACGCAGAGGTCCTGCAGCGGGCCTTCGTACTCATTCCGCTCCACGAGGCTGTAGAGCGGCTGCAGGGTCTCGTAGCGGGGGATGCCGGCCTTTGTGCTGGCGTCGAGCGAGGCCTTCAGGCGCTCGGCATTGAAGTTCGAGGCGCCGACGAAGCGGACCTTGCCATCCTTCACCAGCTTGGCGTGGGCCTCCATCGTCTCCTCGACGGGCGTGACGTTGTCGTCGCGGTGGGACTGGTAGAGGTCGATGTAATCGGTCTGAAGGCGTTTCAACGAATCCTCTACGGCGCGCAGGATGTAGGCTTTCGACAGGCCCTTCTTGTCGGGCGCCATTTCGAGCCCGCACTTCGAGGCGAGGATCACCTTGCCGCGGTTGCCGCGGGCCCTGAACCAATTGCCGATGATGATCTCGCTCTCGCCGCCTCTGTTGCCGGGCTTCCATTTGGAATAGACGTCGGCGGTGTCGACGCAGTTGAATCCGGCGTCGAGGAAAGCATCGAGCAGCTTGAAAGAGGCCGGCTCGTCGACCGTCCAGCCGAAGACGTTGCCGCCGAAGACGAGGGGGGCGATCTCGAGGCTGCTCTTGCCGAGCTTGCGCTTTTGCACAGGGTATCTCTCTGCTTGTCGGTGTCTGGATGAGCCAGGCGCTTCTGCGTCTAGCTCCTTACGGGTTCGGCGACGAAGACGGGGATGCGGCGGGTCGTTTTCTTCTGGTAGTCGTCGTAGGGTGGGTAGGCAGCGACGGCGAGCGCCCACAGGCGCTGGCGCTCTCCCTCGTCAGTGACCTCGCGGACACGCATTGGCCAGACCTCGGTCCGATCGCGCAGCTCGATATCCGGATTGGAGCGCAGGTTGTGCACCCACACCGGGTCTTTTGGTGCGCCGCCGACCGAGGCCACCAGCACGTAGTTGTCGCCATCCTTGACGCGCATCAACGGTGTCTTGCGGATGGCACCTGTCTTGTTGCCGGTGTGTGTGAAGAGGATACAGGGAAGGCCCGTGTCGCGGAGTGTGGTCCCCTCGGTGCCTCCGCTCGATTCGTAGAGCTCGACCTGCTCGCGGACCCAGTCTCGCGGGCTTGGGATGTAGTTTGCCATCGCATGACCTCCATTGACTGGCGAGGGGGTAAGCCTAGCCGAAGCGGCCAAGCGGGGCGAGTGCCGAGATCCGCGATGGAGGTCTTGCCCAATCGGCCGTCTCAAGTGTCGGTTGCGAGATACCCGATGTGGGCGCCCCGGGCCTCGCGCATGCGCTCGAGCGCATCGAGAACCAGACGCGGGTGCAGCTGACGGCCCGTCTCGCGGATGGATTTGTCCTCGAGGGCGCGCAGCTCCTCGTAGAGCTCCTCGGCAGTCCAATGCAACATCGCCACGGCGGCTACGGCCTTCGCACCCATGTTGATCGGAACCTTGCCGGCCAAGCGCGTTGTGAGCCGTTGCATGAAAATCGGCATGTGGGCGGTCGCGGCGCCCAAGCGACCGACGAGACGGGCAAAGAACGTGGGTTGGAAGCGATAGTCGAAGCGCTCCATCCATTCAAAGAGCTTCTGCATCACCATGTCCTTCAGGCGTAGCTCGGAGGTGATGCGGAAATCGCGCCATTCGGCGACCACGTCGAAGTCGGGCTCGAGCTCGATATCGCCTGGGGCGAACGTTTCGACCGCGGTGACGCCGATGCGGTCGATGAAGTCCCGGTTCTTCATGTCGAGGCGCGTGGAGAACGTCGGGATTCGATAGGCGCCGGTCGAGGCCATCGAAAAGGCGAGCCGAACGAGTTTGGCACAGTAGAGATGGCGATAACCACCGAGCTCCATGCTGAAATCGTAGAGGATGCGTGGCTCGTGCCTGCCGTCGGCTCGGGCAATGGCCGAGCGGATCATCTCGGCGGCGCGCGAGGCAAGGTCGATGTCCCGGTGACGGAGAAGGACCGCCCGGCCGACGCCATGGCCGAGCGCCTTATCCAGCGGCGTCACGACTGAGCCGTCGCCGATCAAGGCCTCAACCATGACGAGGTGGCCGGCAGGGTCGCGGGCGACGATCGACACGTGGCTGAACTGACTGTCGACGTCTCCGATGCGCGAAATCGCGGCGCTGTTGTGGACCATGCCACGCTGGAGAACGATATCGCCCGGGCGCAATTCGACGGGGCCGGGTCCGAAGCGAGGGTTCTTGAAGGTGAAGTAATCCGGCCCTGCAAACGCTTCCGGGGGTACCTCGCGTTTCGCAAGGCGTGGATGACCAAGCGCGATCTCGCCGACGATGTCGCGGGCGTAGCGCGAAGCGCGGAAAACGTCGCGGAGGGCGACCTGGACGCGGTGGCTCATTGCACCTTGTTCCTGCCAGACCGGAATTTGGTCGCGCAAGGCCAGATACAGCGTGAAGATGCGATCGACGATGGCGGGGCCTTGCCGCCTGACGGCGTCGACATCGAAGGTCGAGAAATCAGCCTCGAAGAACTCGCGGTAGGACTCATGAAGAGTTGTGGCTATCTCCGGCTCGGTTTTGGAACCGCGGCGCGCGAGGGCCTCCAAGGCTTCGAGAATGTCGGTCAGGCGTTCGAGACCGCCGGCTCGCATGGCTCTCCCCCGCAAGTCGTCTCCCACTCTTCCCACAGGAGAGCCGAGCATTACGACGGCAGCACGGCAAGGCTCAAGTGGGGTGTTGCCGATGTGCCGCGCGGGGGCGAGCTTGCCGGGGGCGGAATGTCGTCGAATACTTGGGCCTCCTTGGCCGACGGCCGGCATTTCGCGTTACGGGGAAGCCTCATGAACACCGAAATCGACAACAAGGATGGCGGGCGCCCGCTGTTGTTCCAGCCCTACACGATCCGCGGCGTGACCATGAAAAACCGCACCGTCCTCGCGCCGATGGTCCACTATCGAGCCCGGGAGGGCGTTTGCGGTACGTTCCACACCGTCCACCTCGGCAAGTTCGCGCAGGGTGGCTTCGGCGTCGTGATGACCGAGGCCGCGGCCGTCGAGCGGCGCGGCATGGTCTCCGACATGGATCTCGGGATCTTCAACGAGACGCAGGCGCAAGCCTTTCGGCCGGTGATCGAGCTGATCAAGGAAGAGGGTGCGGTGCCGGCCATCCAGCTCGCGCACGCCGGGCGAAAGGCTGGCATGCAGTCGGCGATGGAGGGCAACGGGGCGCTGACCGAGAAGGAGGTGCGTCAGGGCCGGCAGCGATGGACGCCCGTCGGGCCGACGACCGTCAAGATCGGGCCCGAATGGCCGACGCCGCATCAGTTATCCCCGTCCGAGATCACGGACATCGTCGGCGCATTTGCAGCTGCGGCCAAGCGAGCGGTGCGGGTCGGTTTCGAGATCGTCGAGATCCACGGCGCGCACGGCTATCTGCTGGCGTCGTTCCTGTCGCCGGTCACGAACACGCGCAACGACGCCTACGGCGGCGACCTTAGGGGACGGATGCGGTTCCCATTGGAGGTGGCGGAGGCGGTCAGGGCTTCGATCCCGGATCACACGCCGCTGTTCTTCCGCGTTTCGTCCGTCGACGGAACGCAGGAGGGCTGGCAAATGGACGACACGGTGGTGCTGGCGCGCGAGCTCAAGGCGCGCGGCGTCGACGTGCTCGACTGCTCGTCAGGCGGGCTGATGGGCTCGGCGACTGCCGCTCCCGTAACGCGCTCGCCCGGCTTCCAGGTGCCGTTCGCCGAGCGTGCCAAGGCCGAAGCCGGCATTGCCACGATGGCGGTCGGACTGATCCTCGAAGCCGACCAGGCGGAAGCCATCCTGCGGGATGGCAAGGCGGACCTGATCGCCATCGGACGACAGGCGCAGTTCAATCCGAATATCGTGCATCACTGGGGCCACGATCTCGGCATCAACGAGCACTTCGAGGATTGGGGCCAGGAGTACGGATGGTGGCTCGACAAGCGCGTGCGTTCGATGCAGGGCTTCGCCACCCCGACCGGACGGCTGGTCCGGAAGTAGCGCGATGTGCGGCTGGTGGCACGTGCCGTCGGCCGATGGCCGTCCTCAGTGAGACGAGAGACCCGAACCCGAGGAGGAGAGCGCCCGATGCAGGTCGGCGTCATGGTGACAAGCTACAACCACCGCGACTGGGATCGCATGCTGGCTGGCGATTATGGGGCGCCGCCAGCCGTTTCCGACGTCGCGATCCATGACGAGACGATGAAGCTCGGGGACATGGTCGAGCCGATGGGTTTCGATGCCATCTGGTGTGCGGAACACTACGGCTCGCCCTATTCGATGCAAGGCAATCCGCTGCAGTGGCTTGCCTTCTGGGCGGGTCGGACGCGCCGGGTGAACATGGGGACGGCAGTGATCGTCGCGCCATGGTGGCAGCCGGTGAAGCTTGCGCACGAGATCGCGATGCTGGATCTGCTGCTCGAGGGGCGCCGGCTTCATATCGGCATCGGCCGGGGCATATCGGCTCACGAATACGAGGGCTTCGGAATCGAGCGCGGAGAGGCACGGGAGCGGTTCGCGGAGATGATTGCCATCCTGCGCCGCTCCGAGGCCGCCCGGTTCGAGTTCAAGGGCAAGCACTATCAGGTGCCACCGACGACGATCCGGCCGCAGGCGAGGCACCGGGGCGAGCTTTTCCGGGATATCAAGGGCGCGTTCAACACGCCGTCGTCGATGCAGATCGCGGCGGACATGGGACTCGGACAGATGTTCGTTACGGCCGTGTCGCTCGATACGATGGCGAAGGGTGTAGCGAAGTTCAACGCCATCCGCGCACAGAAAGGTCTGCCACCCGACCAGCCGACGTGCATGATGTATCTCCATTGCTCCCGCGACAAGGCCGAGCTCGAGCGGGCGCGGAAACATGCCGCGGAGCAGGGATGGGCAGCGCGCAACCACTATGCGGTGTGGAACGCCCCGTCGTTCGCGGACGCGCCGGGCTACGAGGATTACGCAAAGGTCTTCCGGCAAGGGCGCGAGCTGCGCGAGGACGAGGCAATTCTTTCCGAGGATTGCCACCTCATCGGTACGCCGGAGGAGATCCTCGAGAAAATCGCGCATGTGCAGGAGCGGATCAGCCTCGCGTATCTGATCGTGCACCCGCAACACGGATCGAAGGAGCCGACGGAGGCGCGCAAGAGCCTCGAGCTCTTCGCGAAGGAAGTGCTGCCGGCCGTCCACGCGATGGCGACACCGCTGCACGCGCACTCGATCGGGACGGCGGAGAGCCTGAAACACGCGGGCGCGATGGGTGGTGCGGTCGGCTGAGCGATGCGGTGCAGGGCACAGAGTATGGCGTTGCGGTGTCCGACCCCAGCCGGATCCGCAACGCGGTGGCCTCAGCGTTTCGCCTCGATCGCGATCTCGACAAGATGCGGCTTCCCGGAGGCGAAGGCGGCCTTGATCGCGGCGCCGATCTCGCCAGGTTTGCCAATGCGTGTCGCGGGTACGCCCATGCCGGAGGCCATCTCGACAAAGCCGAGCGACGGACCGGAGAGGTCCATGTGGGCATAAGGCTCCTGCGAGGTGATGTCGAAGCGTTGCCGGTAGACGTCGATGTTGTGCTTCAGGATGCGGTATTCGCGGTTGGCGAGGATCACAAATACGATCGGCAGGCCAAGGTGGGATGCGGTCCATAGAGACTGGATCGCGTACATCGCCGAGCCGTCGCCCGAGATGCAGAGCACGGGGCGCCTCGGCTGGGCCACAGCGACGCCAAGCACGCCCGCAACGCCCTGGCCAATGCCGCCGCCCTTGGCCCCATAGTAGTCGCCGGGCCCTTCGAACTCGAGTGTGCGGGCCAGATCGATCGAAGCTGTGATCGATTCGTCGACGACGATGGTGCGGGGCGGCACGGCGTCGCGGATTTCGGCCATGACGCGTGGCATGGAGGCCGGCTCACGGTCCCATGCCTTCTCGGCGCGTGTACGCTGGAAGGCGTTCTCCTTGGCCTTGAGCTCGGCGAGCGCCTTGTTCCGCCGGCGCGCGGCGCCGCGATAGTCGCCAGAAGCGGCTCGGTCGAGCTCGGCGACGATGCCGGCGAGCGCGTGACGGATGGAGCCGACGAGGCCGAGGCCCGGGGCCACGCCGTAGGCGAGACGCTCCGGGCTGGCCTCGACCTGGGCCACCTTGGCGCCCGCAGGGAAGGGGCCACCATCCGCGTACCAAACATCCTCGAAGAACGAGCCGCCGACCAGCAGCACCATGTCTGCCGTGCCGAGGGCCTTGGCAATGGCCGCGGAATCGAGTGGCAATCCGAGGCGCGCGGAGGGGTGCGCGGTCGGAAACGGCATGTGCAGCTTCAGGCCTTCGAGCCAGACGGAGGCGCCGACAATCTCTGCAAGGCGGACGAGCTCGCCGGTGGCAGCGGCACGAGCCACATCATCACCGGCGACGATGACGGGGCGCTCGGCGGCGAGTAGTGCCTCGGCGATGGCGGCCATGCCCTTGGGCTCGGGATGCGGTGCTCGCCACAAAATTGCGGGCTCGACCGGGGCGACTTTCGTTTCCTGCTCCATGACGTCGATCGGCAAGCCGACGAAGACCGGGCCGGGAGCGCCGTCATGGGCGACCTTGAAGGCGCGGCGCAGGATCGGGCCCATCTCGTCGGCGCGCTCGACCTGCACGGACCATTTCGTAACGGGCGCGGCCATGGAAACGAGATCGTGGCCGAGCACCGGGTTGTTGAGGCGGAGCCGCGTGTCTTGCTGACCGGCCGTGATGACCATCGGGGAGCCCGATCGGAGCGCTCCGTACATCATGCCGATGGCGTTGCCCAGGCCTGGTGCCACATGCAACGAGACGACGCCCGTCTTGCCGGAAGCCTGAGCGTAGTAGCTCGCGGCGCAGAGCGCGATCGATTCGTGGAGCGCGGTTACGTAGCGAATGGACGGATAGGCGGCGAGGCTATCCAACAGCGGACTTTCCGTCGTGCCGGGATTGCCAAAGATGCGCTCGACCCCGTGGGCGACGAGGGACTGCATGAAGACGTCACGGCCGCGCATGCGAATGCTCCCGATAAGTTTTCCTGGATTGTCCGAGGACAGCGACAGATGCGATGATCTCTCCCGATAAGCACGAGAAAGCCACCAACCGGCAGGACTTGCAACGATGCTAGCATCGCAGCGCGCGCTGTTCGACATCCCCCGCGACGTCGCCTACTTCAATGCGGCCGGATGGAGCCCTATACCGAAGGCCGTAGTGGAGGCCGGAGTCCGGGGCGCAGCCCGCAAGGCGCAGCCGTGGACACTCGATGCCGAATTCGCCGACGCCATGTACGAGCGGACGCGAGCGGCGGCGGCGCGGGTCATCAACGCGGACCCTGACGACGTAGCCCTCGTTTCATCGGTCGGCTACGGCGTCTCGACAGCGGCCAAGGTGCTCGATGTGCCGCGCGGCAGTCGGGTCCTGGTGCTGGAGGACGATCATACCGCGCCCGTGCTCGAGTGGATGAGCCGGGCCGAGCCACAGGGCTTCACGGTCGAGACGATCAGGCGGCCAGGTGACGGGGACTGGACGGCGGCCGTACTCGAGGCCGTGGAGCGCAAGGAAGCACCGCCGCTGGCGGTCGTGTCGATCTCGTCCGTGCACTGGTCGGACGGGGGGGCGATCGACCTGGCGAGGGTGGGACCGGCGGCCAAGTCGCAGGGTGCAGCTTTTGTTGTTGACGCAACCCATGCAGCCGGGATCCTGGAGCTCGACGTGAAGACGCTCGACCCGGATTTCGTGATGTTTCCCACCTACAAGTGGCTGCTCGGGCCCTATGGTCGAGCGTTCGTCTACGTCGCCAAGCGCCACCAGAACGGCATTCCCCTGGAGCAGCCCTCTTACGGGCGCCGGAGTGTGAAGGCCGAACAGACCGTCTATTTCGAGGACATACGATATGTCGCAAGTGCGCGGCGGTACGACATGGGCGAGCGGGACCAGTTCGTCTCGATGGAGATGGCGGCCGTCGGCATCGAGACGGTGACGGGGCTCGGACGGGCAGCGGTGGAGGAGCGGCTGCGCGGCATTACGGGGGCAATCGGCGAGCAGGCACGGGCGCTGGGTAACAAGGTTACCCTGCCGGATGAGAGGTTTCGGGCGCCACACCTGATCTGCCTCGGCTTTCCTGGCGGGATGCCGGATGGGCTGATGCAGCGACTGGCCGCCGAAAAGGTTTACGCTGCGCCTCGTCTCGGCCGCCTGCGTCTCTCGCCCCATGTCTACAATGACGAAGAGGACGTTGCGCGGCTGGTGCGGGGGCTGGAGCTGGCACTCAAATGAGCATCGCAAGCGTGCTACCGAAGCTGAGCGTGGCTCGTGTTTCACCTGCGGCCAACTGACGAAGGCCGCTGAGAGCCTTGAAGCTTTGGTCTGGCTGCGCTAGCAGACTCGCAGAGTGCGCGCTCGGTCAGCATCGGGAGGGAGACATGACGGTCGATACGTCCGGCGGCCATCCGGCCATGGACTACAAGGAGCACCTGCGGACGTACGAGGGTTTCTTGCGCGGAAGCATCGTGTTGGTGGTGCTGTGTGCGCTGATCCTGCTCGGAATGCTGTTTTTCCTCGTCTGAGCCTCGACCAAGACCTCACGCACCGTCGTGATCCGGCCACCTGTGTGAGCCGGGGCGAGCATCGCTTTTCGGGTCTCGAATCCGAAGATCATTAGGAGAGCTCGATATGGTGACGGTGGCCGTCACGCCCGAAGCATCCGGTGAAACGCGCGCTGCCGTATCGCCCGACACCGTCAAGAAGCTGTCCAGTCTCGGGGCCAGCGTGCGCATCGTCCAGGGAACTGGAACGGCATCTGGCTTTTCCGATGACGTGTTGAAGGCTGCGGGGGCGACGATCGTGTCCAGTGCCGCCGAGGCCGTGAGCAGCGCCGATATTCTGCTCAAGGTGCGCCGACCGGCGCTAGAGGAGCTGGCAGGGCTCAAGCCCGGTGGGCTTGTGATCGCCACGCTGGCGCCGTTCGACGATCGACCGGGCCTCGAGGCGCTAGCTGGGTCGGGCGCCTCGCTCTTCTCCATGGAGTTCATGCCGCGGATCACGCGGGCGCAGTCGATGGACGTCCTTTCGAGCCAGTCGAACCTCGCGGGCTACAAGGCGGTGGTTGACGGCGCGTCCATGCTGCATCAGGCCATGCCGATGATGATGACGGCGGCAGGCACGGTGCCGGCTTCAAAGGTATTCATCATGGGCGTCGGCGTCGCAGGGTTGCAGGCTATCGCGACGGCGCGACGGCTCGGCGGCATCGTCTCGGCAACGGACGTCAGGCCCGCGACGAAGGAGCAGGTCGCATCGCTTGGGGCCAAGTTCATTGCGGTCGAGGACGACGAGTTCCGCGAGGCCCAGACGGCGGCCGGCTACGCGAAGCCGATGTCGGAGTCCTATCAGGCCAAGCAGAAGGAGCTGGTGGCCGCTCACATCAAGTCGCAGGATCTCGTCATCACGACGGCCCTGATCCCAGGGCGGGCAGCACCGCGCCTGATCACGGCCGAGATGGTAGCGTCGATGAAGTCGGGGGCGGTGATCGTCGATCTCGCGGCGGAGCGGGGCGGCAACTGCGAGCTGACCAAGCCGGGCGAGGTGGTGGAGGCCGGCGGCGTAAAGATCTGGGGCCCGGTCAACCTGGCAGGAACAGTGGCTGTCAACGCGACAGCGCTCTACGCCAAGAACCTGATGAATTTCCTCGAGACGATGTTCGACCGGAAGACCAAGGACTTCGCCGTCGACTGGGACGACGAGATCGTCAAGGGCACGCTCGTCGCGAAGGGAGGCCGGATCGTGCATCCGAGCCTCGCGCCGAAGGAGGCCGCGTGATGTTGCGCTCATTGCCAGCGATTGCTCTCGGACTTGTGGCGGGATCGCTCGCCTCGCCGGCGCTTGCCGCTGGGGGCGGAGAGGTCTCGCCGTTCGTCTACGAGCTGATGGTGTTCGCGATTGCGATCTTTGTCGGCTATTACGTGGTCTGGTCGGTGACGCCGGCGCTGCACACGCCATTGATGAGCGTCACCAACGCAATTTCCTCAGTGATCGTGGTCGGTGCTCTGCTAGCCACCGGCGTGGCGCTCGTCTCCACGGGCTCGTGGCTCTCCAAATTGTTTGGCTTCCTCGCGCTGGTGATGGCCTCGGTCAACATTTTCGGCGGCTTCCTCGTCACGCAGCGGATGCTGGCGATGTACAAGAAGAAGGACAAACGATGAGGCTGCCGAGCCGATTTGCGCCGCTCCTTTTCGGAGGGTTGCTCTCAGGCCTGATGTCGCTCATCGTCTCCGGTGTGGCGACGCTGAGGACGGTTGGGCTGCCGATAGATTTCCTGGCGCAATGGCTCAGGGCGTGGACTTCGTCTTGGCCGGTTGCATTCGCGGCCGTGTTGGTGGTCGCGCCCGCTGTGCGCCGGCTCGTTGCAATGCTCGTCGAGTCCCCCGCAACGGCCGCCGGCCAAAGCCCCCGCAACGGAGCCTGAGCCCGATGAACGCCCACTCCTTCGCTGGTGCGCTTTCTCCCGATGTCGTGGCGTTGCTCTACCTCGCGGCAGGCATCCTGTTCATCCTGGCGCTCAGGGGGCTTTCCAGCCCGGACACGTCGCGAGCCGGCAATGCCTATGGCATGCTGGGCATGACGATCGCTATCGGCACGACTCTGTTCCAGCTCGGAGCTCCGGGCGACGTGCTGACGTGGGTGCTGATCGTTGCGGGCCTCGGCATCGGCGGCGGTATCGGCGCGGTGACCGCGAAACGCATCCCGATGACGGCAATGCCGGAGCTCGTCGCCGCATTCCATTCGCTGGTCGGCCTTGCCGCGGTCTGCGTCGCGGCGGGCGCCCTGTATGCGCCGGAGGCCTTCGGTATCGCGCTCGGTGACGGGAGCATCCGGGCCGCGAGCCTGCTGGAGATGAGCCTCGGCGTGGCGATCGGCGCCATCACATTCACTGGCTCGGTGATTGCGTTCGCGAAGCTCTCCGGGCGGATGTCGGGCAAGCCGATCATCCTACCGGCGCGGCATGCGATCAACCTGGCGCTGTTCCTTGGCATGGCTTGGCTGATTTGGCAGTTCTGCCTCTCGGGGGGCAACGCTTGGCTGTTCTGGGCGATCACAATCGCCGCGCTGATCTTCGGCGTATTGATCATCATACCGATCGGCGGCGCGGACATGCCCGTCGTGGTCTCGATGCTCAACTCCTATTCGGGCTGGGCAGCGGCCGGCATCGGCTTCACGCTCGGCAACATCGCGCTGATCATCACGGGCGCGCTGGTCGGCTCGTCGGGTGCCATTCTCTCCTACATCATGTGCAAGGGGATGAACCGGGCGTTCCTTTCCGTAATCGCCGGCGGGTTTGGTGGCGAGACGGCAGGGCCGACGGGCGCCGGGGGCGAGCAGAAGCCGGTTAAGCTGGGCGGGGCCGAGGATGCGGCCTACATCCTGAAAAATGCGCAGAAGGTTATCATCGTGCCGGGCTACGGCATGGCCGTCGCACAGGCGCAGCACGCGCTACGCGAGATGGCGGACGCTCTGAAGAGGGAAGGCGTCGAGGTCAAGTACGCCATCCATCCGGTGGCGGGACGGATGCCAGGCCATATGAACGTTCTGTTGGCTGAGGCCAACGTTCCCTACGACGAGGTGTTCGAGCTGGAGGATATCAATTCCGAGTTCTCGCAGACCGATGCCGTCTATGTGATTGGTGCCAACGACGTCGTCAATCCGGCGGCCGAGGAGGACAAGTCCTCGCCCATCTTCGGCATGCCTGTGCTGCAGGTTTGGAAGGCCGGCACCGTACTCTTCAACAAGCGCTCGCTCGCCTCGGGTTACGCCGGGATCGACAACTCGGTGTTCTATCGCGACAACACCATCATGGTGCTCGGCGACGCGAAGAAGATGACCGAAGAGATCGGCAAGTCGATGTCGCATTGAGACCGCCGGCGGGCGGCCTTGAGGCGTCTTCTGCCGGACGGGGTTCCCAAAACCGGGAATCATGCCGCTGCCGTAGAGAATTCCGAGCGCTCGGAGTCTTTCGGGGAGACGTAGAACCGCGCGTCCGCCAGCTTCAGCACACGTCGCCTCGGTAGGTCAGTCACATTTTATGCGCCCGGTTCGTCCGGGCGAACCGAGGCACGGGCGGCCACGAGCGCTACGCTTTTTATCTGGGCGAACACATTGTCGCCCGGCGCGAGGGACAGCGCGTCGAGCGATTTCCGGGTGATGCGGGCCGCGATCCGGCTCTGGCTGGGCGCACAGCCTAGCGCGAGCAGCACACTCACCTGCGGCGCCAGCCCATCTCCCTCGATCGCCAGGATGTGGGCCGGCAGGCAGTTGAGAATGCTCGAATCGTGCGGCGCGGATCGTGCGAGACTGACGTCGGATGCTGCGATGCTGAGACGCCGTCTGTCGCCCGCCGCGCCATGCCGCCCCGGTACGACGAGATGCGCGCCGGGGACTTCAATCTCGGTCAATGCGTAGGTCTGGTCAATGCCGACCACCTTGCCTTCAAGGACGACGGTTGCCTGCGGCGCGCGAAGCAGCGGGAGTGTCGGATCGGTCTGCACCTCCGCTAGCGGCCCGTGAGCGAGCACCCGGCCGTCCGTCACCAGAACCAGCGTATCTGCTAGCCGCTCAATTTCGCCGAGGTCGTGACTGACGTAGAGAATTGGCAGAGCGAACTGCTCGTGCAGCTTCTCGAAGTACGGCAGGATCTCGTCTTTGGTCATGCGATCGAGCGCCGAAAGCGGCTCGTCCATCAGGAGCACGCGAGGCTCCGAGAGCAGGGCACGTCCTACGGCAACCCTTTGGCGCTCGCCACCTGAAAGCGTCGCGGTCGCACGATCGAGTAGACGGTCGATCCCGAGCAGCTCGACGATGTCGGCGACGGAGGCACGATTGCCGCCCACGTTGGACTTCACGCGCCGCGCGCCATATAGGAGGTTGTCGCGCACCGACAGGTGCGAGAAGAGGCTCGCTTCCTGGAAGACGTAGCCGACGTGGCGCGCATGAGGTGGCAGAAAAATGCCGCCGGCGCTGTCCTGCCAGATCTTGTTGCCGACCGCGATGCGACCGGGAAGCCTCTGCAATCCGGCGAGGCACCTGAGGATCGTGGTCTTTCCGGATCCCGAAGCGCCGAACAGCGCCGTCACTCCGCGGCCCGGGATCTCGAAAGCAGCGTCGAGCGCAAAGCGACCCAGGCTCCCCTTCAACGCCACCGAAATCCGCTCCCGCTGCTCTGTCATGGTGCAATCGACCGGGCGCGCTTCTCGAGCATGAACATGGCCAGGATCACGAGAAACGAGAACAGCACCATGCCGCCCGCCAGGATGTGAGCCTGCGCCCACTGCTGCGTCTCGACGAAGTCGTAGATGGCAACCGAGAGCACCTTCGTCTCGCCGGGTATGTTGCCTCCGATCATGAGGACGACGCCGAACTCGCCGACCGTGTGCGCGAAGCCGAGCACCGCCGCTGTCATGAAGCCGGGGCGGGCTTGCGGCACCGCGACGGACCAGAACGTGTCCAACGGCGAAGCTCGCAGCGTTGCCGCCACTTCGAGCGGTCTGTCGCCGATGGCCTCGAAGGCATTCCGAATCGGCTGCACGACGAACGGCATCGAATAGACCACCGAGCCGATCACGAGGCCCTCGAACGTGAAGGCGAGCGTGCGGGCTCCCCAGAGCCCCGCGAGCCATCCACCGGGACCGTTCGGCCCGAAGGCCAGCAGAAGGTAGAACCCGAGGACCGTGGGCGGCAGCACCAGCGGCATGGCTACCACGGCGGCCACCGCCTCCTTCCAGCGCGCCTGCGAGCGCGCCAGCCACCAGGCGATCGGCGTCCCAACGATGAGCAGAAGCACTGTCGTGATGGTGGCTAGCTCGACTGTCACCCAAATGGGAGACCAGAGCTGTTCAGCATCGAGCATGCCGCAGAAATCCTATTCCCCGACGCCGTATCCGAAAGTCTCGATGATCTCTCGTGCCTGCGGCCCCTTGAGGAAGGCGAGGAAACCGCGCGCAGAATCATTACCCGCACCGGCCTTCAGCAGTACAGCATCCTGAGCGATCGGCGCATGCATCCTGCCCGGCACGACCCACCGGGAGCCCACTTCCACCTTCGCCACCTGACTGAGCGCCACGAAGCCGAGCTCTGCATTGCCGCTGGCGACGAACTGGTACGTCTGTGCGATGCTGCTACCCTGCACGATCTTCGGTATGAGCGCCTCGTAGACGCCGAGCGCCTTCATGGTCTGGACGGCTGCTGCGCCATAGGGCGCCGTGGTCGGGTTGGCGATGGCGAGCCTCGTGAAGTTCCGGGCCTTGAGCGCGGCCTCGCCTAGCTCGAGCCCGTCCGTCCTGCTGTAGAGGACGAGCCTGCCGACGGCGTAGGTGTACCGGCTTCCGGCTACGGCCGAGCCCTCTTCCACGGCTTTCCACGGACGCTCCCGATCGGCGGCGAGGAACACCTCAAACGGCGCCCCCTGTGTGATCTGGGTGTAGAGCTGGCCGGTGGAGCCGAAACTCAGGATGACTTTCGCACCGCTCGCCGTCTCGAAGGCGGCGGCGAGCTTCTTGGCAGCCGCAGTGAAGTTTGCCGCAACGGCGACCTTGACATCCCTGGCATCGCGCGCTTGCGCCGGTCCGCCCCAAGCCAGTGCCGCCACGGCGACAAGCGTGGCGACCAGCAACCAGGGCGGTTGCGGTCTGGCCGTCCCCGGATGCCTCATCACGCCATCTCCATCAAGATATTCCGCGAAGCCTATCGGATATTAAGGCGGCGCCATTCCGCGGAACAAGCGAAATATTCACCCCGACATCTTGATCAGGGCTCCGCGGCAGCGCGCGGCTTGCTGTTCAGCCGCCTTTCCAGATCTGCCAGCTCCTTGCCGAAAAGCTTCATGGATTGCGCCTCGATGGCGCGATAATGGCCGATCACCGCGTGTCCGAACGACGTCAGGCGGGCCGCACCGCCGCCTGCTCCGCCGTGCTGCGTCTCCAGTACGGGCGTCTTGAACATGCGGTTTATCTCATCCGTCAGGAGCCAGGCCCGGCGATACGACATGTTCATTTCCTTGGCCGCACGACTGATCGAGCCATGCCGGGCAATGAGTTCCAGCAGCCGGATCTTGCCATGGCCGATCTGGCTGCCGTTGTCGAAGTCGATGCGAAGAGTGAGGCGGGGCATGGGCGCGCGTTCCGGTAAGCCGAGCGCAACAATCTAGGTCATTCGTTATCGGCATGAAAGCCCGCAGCCTATCCCTCCGCCATCGATATGTTTGCTGAGATACAAGGCGGCCCGGAATCGCGTCCGCGACGCCGCGCCTTCCTGGGGCTTGCGTGGCTCCGGCCGCAGGCACCGCGCAAGGCGGCACGGAGCACCCTCTACAGGGCCTCGATCACGCTCTTGAGCTTGTCGCGAACAACCTCGGCCGCTCGCCCGAGGCGCGGGTTGTCAATCGCCTGCATCGACGCCACGGGATCGATCGCGGCCACTTCGACGTTTCCGGTTTCGAGCTCCTGAACGACGACATTGCAGGGAAGCATCGTGCCGACCTTATCCTCGATCTGCAGTGCCTCATGTGCGAGGCGCGGATGGCAGGCTCCGAGTATCGTGTAACGTCGGAAATCCTCGCCAATCTTTTCCTTCAGCGTCTTGGTGACGTCGATCCGAGTCAAAATGCCGAAGCCTTCCACCTTCAGGCCCTCGGTCACATGCGCGACGGCTTCATCGAAGTCGAGGGCGAGGGTCGTGTTGAAATAATAGCTCATTACGCCACTCCCACATTCGCGAGCCAGATTGCGGAAACCTCGGGTACGGGCTCACTCGGGAGATGGCGCCGCGTTGATGCAGGGTCAAGGAGCAACGCTGCCAACGCGTTCCGGATGTGCTCGGGAACCCGTATCCATGGTTTCGCGTTCAACGGTCGACCACAACTGCATAGCCAGAGGAAGCACAATGCCGGGCTCGTCAGCCGCGCTTCTCATCGTCGCCATGACCTGGCGTCCACCCGGCGGCGCGAACACGTCTGCTTTGTCGGCGCCTCCTGCGGGGGCAGCCATACATCTCATCGGCTCCGAGCGGTTCGGCAGAAGCTATGTCGAGCCGAGGGCCTCGCCCGGATCCAACTCCGGGCCTCTCCTCACGACGCCAGGCTATCTTCCAAGGTCCGCGCCGTCGCGGGGCAGGCGTTCGGGAACACGTGCTCGAGATTCGCTCCCTCCGACAGCAACCGATTGCGGTGCCGGCTACTCTGCCCGTTCGCGCTGGACGCGACGCGAATTCAACCAGATGTGTGGACAAGGCTCTTAGCCGGCCGGAAAGGCTGGGCGAGCAGCCATGGTCCAATATGGTCGAAGGGCATCAGTCGCATTTTTCTGCTCGAGGGGAGCTTGCTACCCCGCGCCTGCGTTCCACCTCGAGAGCAACGATCCGAGGTGCTGCATTCGTGACGAAGGATAACGCGGACAACAGAAGGGGGAATGACGGTCGAAAAGCGGAGACGCCAGCGCAGCTTCCGCGTCCCGATTGGCTGGACATCGCACGTCGCGTGGTAACTGAGTTCTCGAACGATCGGCTGACCATGGTCGGCGCGGGAGCCGCGTTCTATGTGCTTCTTGCGCTCGTCCCGGCCCTGAGTGCCTTCGTGGCCGTCTACGGCCTCATCTTCGATCGGAGCAGCGTCGTCGAGCAGGTCTCGCGTCTGTCAGGCTTCTTGGCGCCCGAGGTTCGAACGCTGATCGAGGGTCAGCTCACGCGCCTTGTGTCCGCCTCGTCGGGATCACTCAGCCTTGCCTTCGCGGTCTCCCTCGCATTGTCCATCTGGAGCTCGAGTGCGGGAACCAAGGCAATGATGGACGGTCTGAACATTGTGTACGACGAGAAAGAGAAGCGCGGCTTCGTTCGCTTCTATGGAACGGCCTTGGCGCTCACCCTAGGCGGGCTCGTCGGGTTCGTGGCGGTCATCGGAGCGACGATCGCAGTGCCTATCATACTGGGTTATGTCGTGCCCGGCACGGCTGGAGGCTTCATCCGCTTCGTCTCTTTCGCGCTGCTGCTCGGTTTTCTTTGGATCGGCCTGCTCGTGTTGTACAAGTGGGGGCCGAGCCGAGACGCGGCCGAATGGAGATGGTTGGCGCCCGGCACGATCATTGCCGTCGTTGCGCTTGCCGCCTTCTCCCTACTGTTCTCCTGGTTCGCGCGGACGTTCGCGGGCTACGCGAGCTACGGTTCGCTCGGCGCCATCATCGCCTTCATGACTTGGGTGTGGATCAGCGCGGTCATCGTGCTGCTCGGCGCCGAGATCAACGCCGAGATGGAGCACCAGACGGCTCACGACACGACGACCGGCTCCGACATGCCAATGGGCTCACGCGGTGCCGCGATGGCGGATACGCTGCCCGATCAGAAGGACTCGGGGGCGGGCCCCTGAGCTCAACACGACGGTGCGAGCACGGCTCGCCGCCCCTGGACAGAATGCGTACCTCACACGTCCTGGGGTCGTAATGCCGGCCGTTAAAGCTAATCCGGCGATGTTCGCCCTGCTGCCGGAATGCGCCGGTCGGTGGCCCGCCCGTTGCAACACAGCCAATCGTTAACAGTTCCTTACGATTGGGCGTGTCATGACAATACTATGGGGCATGACGCTGTTGGAGCTTCTGGCAGCGTCGCTGTTCGTGCTAACGGCCGTGTTGCTGGTCTACGCTACGGCGCATCGATACCGGGAAACAGGACGTCTCTGCGCGATCGCAGCAATCCTCTCGGTGTGCGCCGCCAACGTCATGCTCCTGACATCATATGCGGGCGAGCCGGCGGTCCAATATGAGCGGCCCGGCCCGATCAAGCAGAACCGAAGCGGTGAACGCGGCACTTTCGCCTTCGAGAAAGCTGATGAAAATGGCTCCGGGCACAGTGCGGCAAGCGGCACAGGTGCAGGTTCGGTCGTCATGGCATCCGCCAGCTCGGGCGCCGACAGCGGACGCGCCGAGAGCCAACTGCTCCGGGCGTTCGACGGCTGCCCGAATTGCCCGGACATGGTCGTCATCCGGCCCGGCGTGTTCACCATCGGAGCCGCGCAGGGGGACACGGCTGCCGAGGATAGCGAGCGCCCAACGCGGACAATCGGCATCGCTCGCCCGTTTGCGATCGGTCGCAACGAAGTGACGCTCGGAGAATATTCGGCATTCCTCGCGGCAACGGGCCGGGCGATGCCTGAATGCCCCGATTTTGTTGCCGCCGAGGATGACCCGCGCCTCCCCGCGACATGCGTCAGCGCTCGCGAGGCCGACTCCTATGCCGCCTGGCTCGCAGCCAAGACAGGCAGGCCGTTCCGTCTTCCCTCAGAGGCCGAGTGGGAGTACGCCGCGCGTGCCGGTGCGACCGGAGCCTATGCAACAGGCGAACATATCGGTCTTGGCGACGCCAACATCGAGCGTCCGCACGGGCTAACCGTGCGCGTCGGCAGCTATCCGGCCAACGCATTCGGCGTGAACGACATGCACGGCAATGCAGCAGAGATCGTCGCTGGCTGCTGGACTGTCTCCCCGTCTCTGCTTCCGGGAGATGGTGCTGCGAACGCTACTCCAGCCTGCACCAGACGCGTTGTGCGCGATGGACATGCCGGCGAGCCGGTGACCATGACACGCCTTTCCGCCCGCCGTCCGATCAACGTCGGTGATCGGCGGCCGGGCGTCGGCTTCCGCCTCGCGCGCGACTTGCAATAGACAGGAGCCGCCTCAGGTTCAGACCGGTGGTACCGAAATCTCTAGAATACGAACTCGGCGGTCCGTTCGAAGCCGGGCAACACCGGCGCTTCCGCGTCGAACACCGCGCGCCGATCGAAATTCATCGCAAACCGGCGCCATTCGCAGACCTTGCCGACGCCATTGAAATCGAGGATTGCAACGAGGCGCCCGCCATCCTTTAGCTGGTTGAGCAGCGCCGCCGGCACCTCGGATACCTTGCCGTTGATGAGAATCGCGTCGTAAGGCCCGCGCGACACAACGCCTTCGCCAAGTGCACCGACCTGCACCTCGGCATTGGCAATCGAGAGCTTGCCAAGCGCCGCCTTGGCGATCTCGGCAAGCTTCGCGTCGCTCTCGACCGCGACCACCCGTCGTGCAATCCGCGCCAGCACGGCCGTCGAGTACCCGGTAGCCGGCGCCACATCGAGCACGGCAGCATCCGGCTCGAGCGAGAGCTGCTGGATCATCTTGGAGAGGGTGCGCGGGGCGAGCAGCACCCGCTGAACTGGACCTTCGCCGCCACCGACCGCTAGGTTTCCGTCCATGTAAGCCACGACGCGACTCGCTTCGGGCACGAACGCCTCGCGTGGAATCTCGAGCATGGCGCGCGCGATTCGCCGGTCGGTGACGTCGCTCGGCCGAACCTGGGAGTCGACCATGTTCTTGCGCTGAACGGCGCTGTCCATCCTGTTTCCTCCCTGTACGGCCTCCGCGAGCCGACGCAAGAATTTTCGACTACCCTCATGCCTGCCGTGCCCGCAGATCACGACATGGCACGATGTAGCACCCGATCAGCCGCCATTCGGAGCTCGGGCCAGCCGGCGATCGCTCATGCAGGCGTTCAGGCTAGCGAAGGCAGCCGCCCGAGACCACCGGGTCCGGAACACCGTACCTGCGACGGCACGCCGCAATCGACGCTTCCAAAATGCCAACACCGAGGTGATGCGGGCCAGACGGCCGCCGTTCACTTCGCCCCGGCATTCGCATTGCGCGGGGTGACGCGCCTGTGATACACGCTTCGCGGTCTCGTGGTGAATCTACGAGGCGGAGGGCCACGTGGCGGAGTGGTTACGCAGCGGACTGCAAATCCGTTTACATCGGTTCGAACCCGGTCGTGGCCTCCAAGTCGAGTCTGCTTTGCCGAATGTTGTAACCCACGGCTTGCCGCCTGCGGCCGACAACACTTAGTCATTCCGTGCCTTAGAATTGACTTGGCTGGCGCATCTCCATTGCACCAATGACTGGCGATGAGCCAGGATTGCTCATTCGGACATGCTCCGAACTTGACTGGGCCACGACATCAGATCGGTGGGGCGCCATGATGCGCGCGAGCGATACGGTGAAAGCGCCGATCCGGTATGACGCCCTTGCTTGGGGCGGCGTCGTGGGGAGCGCACTGTCGCTGTTTTCGAGACTCGATGGCGCGGTCGAGTTCTCTTCGGGGGCGCGCATCGCCGCCGATGCATGGGGGCAGATCATGCAGGCGGCAGCCAATGCTGTCACAGGAGTGTTGGGCTTGGGGACCGGCCTCATTCCCAAGGAGTACGTTGTCCTGCTCTCTTTGGCTGCATCAGTTCTGGCCACGGTGCTCGGCGTCCGTTTAAAGGCGGCGGCACTCGAACACGAGTGTGCGAGGCCAGGCTTGCGCCTCGGAAGCGCGTGGATGCTCCTACCACTCGTAATCGTGGCCATAGTGCTCTCGATGGCCAGCTTGTGGGTCGCAAGCCGCTCCATCCTTGTCCTGGCGCCCCTCCATGGTCTCATAGACGGCAAGGGCGTGCTCCTGGTCGCCCTGCTATTGATCGCATTCGTCTCATCCGTCCCCTTCGCGCTGCTTGCCAGGAATCGTACTTCCGCGCTCGCCTTTGCGGCGGTCTTCGCCCCGGTGCCGGTGATGCTGGCCCAGATTCCGCTGCTCATGAAGCAGGACATCCTCTTGCCGGTGACGGATACTTCGGCGCTTGCAGCAGGCCTCGGGATGGCGCTGGCAGCGACACTTGTCCCGCTCGCACTCTATCTGGCACCCACGCCTGCCCTCGTTCGACGATTCGTACTGGTGCTGGTCGGTGTCGCTGGTCTGATTGCGCTGAATGCGGTCGCCCGTCGGCTCGGATAAGGACTGTGACCTGATCTCACCCGTGCCGTGCGTCAGGACGCTCGGTCGCTCGCGATCACCGAGAAGTTGCCGGGTGTGCGGCGGGTCGAATGCGGCGCCGAGGCGTCGGTCAGGACGACCGTCGAGCCGGGATGGAAGGAGCGTGCAATCTGCATCGCGCGCTGCGTGTCGCGAAAGACGATGCGGCGCATCGCGGCGTCCCCCTGCCACTTCACGATGTGGGCCTCCCGATGCGACTTGCCGACACCGAACGCGAGCCAAGTGAGCCCCGAGCCATCGGCTGCTGGTCCGAGCAGAGAATAGACGTGCGTGCCGAGCGGTGTCTCAGGGTTGCGGAAAGCAACTGGATAGGCGGCGCGCAGGCGCCCGTCCTCGGCGATATAGGCCTTCCCGTCGGCACGCGACACGACGACCGACGTTACCGGATAGTGCACTTCGGCATCCCACGCGCCGTGCGGTTTCTTCTTCGAGACATGCTCGACGACGGAGCGTGACTCGACCTCTGCCACACGCGACAGCATCGGTCCCGGATGCACCACGTTCGCAGGCTGTGTCCGCTCGTCCGCGATGATCACCGTTACTCCGAGATGCGTCACCTCGTAGAGCAGCGACGAGAAACGGAGCGGCAAGCGCACGCACCCGTGCGACGCAGGATAGCCCGGGAGGTTGCCAGCGTGGAGCGCAATTCCTGTCCAGGTCAGGCGCTCCATGTTCGGCATCTGTGCGCCCTTGTAGAGCGACGAGACGTGCTGGCGTTGCTTTTCGAGGATCGTGAAGACACCCGTCGGCGTGCGGTGACCGGCCCGTCCGGTCGAACATGTCGAGATGCCGATCTCGACACCGCCCCGGTACACGTGCACCATCTGCTCCGGCAGTGATACGATCATCACGACGGCCCCCGTCGGTGATCGCTCCGGCTGCCACACGAATTCTCCGGGCCTAAGCCTCCGCTCCGGTGTGAAGCGCTTCGCGAGGGCCGGAGCCCCCAGCAGTGCGGAAGCGCCGGCCGTCAGCAACGCCAGCGCCGATCGGCGCGTCGGCTCAGGCTCGCAATCAACAATAAGTCGCATTCCCCTGCCCCGGACTAACGCCTGCCTCGTTCCTTCGCCAAGCTTTCCAGGCGGACCTTCGCGGTGGCGAACGCCTCGACGCGGAACTCGACCCCCCGCTTCTCGCCAGGAAAGCTCAACACCATGTTTTTGTGGCGCGCCATCTGGCGCATCAAGCCCAATGACAGATCGTCCCGGTCGAGAACGATGCGGTCAGCGCCCTTGAGCAACGGCGCGATGGCCCCTTGCATGATCTCGTCGCCGTCCATGTAGATCGAAAGCGCACCCTCCTTCGGCCAGGCGCTGCGCACGATGGAGATCCGCGCGTTGCCGTCCGGCGTCGGCTGCACCCGGAAGGTCGTCCGTTTAGCCGTTGCGATGCCGTCCTGCTCCATCGCGCAAACGCTGCCATCGCAGCTGAGACGCCACGGGCCGACGCTGACGCCCGTGCTGGCTCCCTCCCCGGCCGACGCCTCGGCGAGAAACCGTCCGGCAACCCACCCCGTCTTGCCTTTGAAGGTGACACGGCACCAGCGGTTGCGCGAAGCGCGCTTGCGCTCAACGGCGCTCATCTTCTGCCATTCGGCGAACGTCGGGCCACCCTTGCAGCCGCCATTCTTCAGGGCGGTTGCATTGTGCGGAATGACGAGAATGATGCGGCTGCGGACCGACGCCTGGGCATGCATGTTGAGCTTGTCCCCGGCTCGCACGCCCGTGACGCGCCATGCATCGGGACCGTCGGCCTCGGCACTCGCTTGCGCCCCCGAAACCACGAGAGCGAGGTACGAAACGAGCAAAGGCGCAATACGCATCCGTAATCCGAACTCCATGGAACCTTTGGGCAGGAACAACATTCTGCCGCGGAGATCAAGCCTACGCGGGCAGCCTGTCGGGGTTTCGCTCGGCAATGATGGGGCGAACCAAGTGCCCGAACCGCCTCGCCTCCTCGTCGTGCAGATAGCCCGACAGGCAGAACGAATGGCACCCAGCCTCGATGAAGCGCTGGATCACATCTGCGCACTGCACCGGATCGCCAACGATCGCGATGCCTGCACCCTGGCGCACGCGCGTAAGCCCCGACCACAGGTTTTGTGCAATATGTGGCCCCTTCTCCCGGGCGAGATCCTGGATGCGCCGGTTCGCCTCCGACGTGGCGGTGCGCTGGATGACACGGGCACGGTCCTCCTCGCTCGACATGGCGAGTAGTGCTTCTGCGGCGGCCCATGCCTCGGCTTCGGTCTCGCGGCAAATGATCTGGAGGCGCATGCCAAAGCCGATCGCGTGCTCGCGGCCGTGTCTTGCGGCAAGCTTGCGGATGGCGGTTATATTGTCGGCGATGCGCTCGGGGATATCGCCCCAGAAGAGATGCACGTCGGAATGGCGTGCCGAGACGTCCCACGCCTGTGCCGAGCCGCCACCGAGGTAGAAGCGCGGATGCGGCTTCTGGAAGGACCGTGGCCTGATCTCCGCGCCTTTGAGTCGATGAAAGCGACCGTCGAAGTGCAAGGGCTCAGCGCCGGTCCATAGTGCCTTGAGAATGCGGACCTCCTCCTCCATCAGGTCGTAACGCTCGGACTTCCCGAGTGTGACGCCCTCGGCCTCCACATCCGCCTCGTTCTGCCCGGCGATCAGGTTGACCGCGACCCGACCTTTGGACAGATGATCGAGTGTCGAGATCATCTTCGCGAGCATCACTGGATTGATGTAGCCTGGCCGCGCCGCGATCAGCGGCCGGATGCGGGAATGTCGCGCAGCCATGTAGGCCCCCGCCATATAGGCTTCCCAACAGGTCACCCCCACAGGAATAAGCAGATAGGAGAAGCCGGCGGTCTCGGCGGACTCGACGATGCGCTCGAAGAGCTCAAGCGACGGCGGAATATCGGTCATCGCGTCATTGAAGCGGATCGTATCGCCGTGTGTGGGCAGGTACCAGCCGAACTCGAGAGACCGCATGCGCATCTCCGTGCGGAAATCTTTGCGCGCATGATGTCGTAACAGGGATCGGATTTCCAGCCGCCCGTCCCTGCCGGCAATGCTGGCCCTTTCGGGAGGGTCGGCCCAGTTCCCCATTGACTTCAAAGCAAGAGCGCCGGTTCATGAGGCGCCCCGACAGGAGGAGATTGCCCAATGACCAAAAATACGACACCCGGCTTTGCCACCCGAGCCATTCACGCTGGCGCCGCCCCCGATCCCGCCACCGGCGCACGCACGACGCCCATCTACCAAACCACGTCATACGTCTTCAATGATGCCGAGCATGCTGCATCGCTGTTCGGCCTGCAGGCGTTCGGAAATATCTATACGCGAATCGGTAATCCGACCCAGAGCGTGCTCGAGGCCCGTGTTGCCTCGCTCGAGGGCGGTACGGCAGCTCTCGCCGTCGCCTCCGGCCACGCCGCGCAGCTTCTCACCTTCCACACTCTCCTCGAGCCGGGCGACGATTTCGTCGCCGGACGCCAGCTCTATGGTGGCTCGATCAACCAGTTCAATCATTCCTTCAAGAAGTTCGGCTGGAACGTCGTGTGGGCGGACTCAACAGATCCGGCCTCGTTCGAGAAGGCGATTACGCCCAAGACGAAAGCGATCATGGTCGAGTCGATCGCCAACCCCGGTGGCGTCGTGGTCGACCTCGCCGCCATTTCGGCGATCGCCAAGAAGGCAGGCGTCCCCCTGATCGTCGACAACACATTGGCCTCGCCCTACCTCTGCCGCCCAAAGGAGCACGGCGCCGACATCGTCCTCCACTCGATGACCAAGTTCCTTGGCGGACACGGCAATTCGATCGGCGGTGTGATCGTCGATTGCGGCACTTACGACTGGTCAAAGTCCGGCCGCAAATACCCCACGCTGACCGCGCCGAATGCCAGCTACAACGGCATGGTTCTGGCCGAGACTTTTGGCGACTTCGCCTTTGCGATCGCCTGCCGTGTCATGGGCCTGCGCGATCTTGGTCCCGCGATTTCGCCGTTCAATGCCTTCTTGATCGTAACCGGCATCGAGACCCTGCCGCTGCGCATGGAGCGCCATTGCGCCAATGCCCTGGCCGTGGCCCGCCACCTCGAGAAGCATCAGGGCGTCGCCTGGGTGAACTACGCCGGTCTCGAGTCGAACAAGTACTATCAGGTCCACAAGCGCATCTGTCCGGCAGGCGCCGGCGCCGTGTTCACGTTCGGCCTGAAGGGCGGCTACGACGCGGGTGTCAAATTCGTCGGCGCGCTCGAGATGTTCTCGCACCTCGCCAACATCGGCGATACGCGCAGCCTCGTTATCCATCCGGCCTCGACCACCCACAGCCAGCTCACTCCCGAGCAGCGCGCGGCAGCCGGTGCAGGCGACGATGTCGTGCGGCTCTCTATCGGTATCGAGGACGCGGCCGACATCATTGCCGATCTCGATCAGGCACTGGCCAAGGCGGCGACCTGAGCGAGGGAACGAGATCGTCACTCTGATTGATGGCGGTTAACGCCGCCATCTTCGTCGGCGCGTGCGGGGCCGAGGGAGGACGCCACAATCAATGAGATCGGACGATTGTTTCGACCGCCCTACCGGGATGCCCCGGGGAGGGCCGCCTCCTCGCAGCCGCCTGCGGGAGCTGCCCGAGCCCGCCAGCGCTCCGCTACCATCGGTTTCGAAGCGCCTCCAAATGCTCCGGAATGGAGTTTTGCTAGGAGGCACATCGCCAGCCGGTCGCCCCACGCGGCGGCGAATTGCCAGATCTGGCTCGCCTTGCGGTAGTTTGGCTCGCCGCGCGTCGGCTCAGCGTAGGTGGCGCCCAACTCCGTCAGCGCCCTCAGCATCTGTGGATCTCCGAAGCGAACGCTCAGATGCTTGCGCAACCAGAACGCACCCTCCTCGCTGTCGCGATGCCCGCTCAGTCCATGCAGATTTGCGGCAGCGATTGCGAGCGCCCGGTCCGCGTGGACACTCGCCGACGACAGGCCCGACGGTGAGTGCTCGCTTCGCGGCACAAGAAGATCATGCAGTTCGACGAGATCGGTCTGCGTAGTCAGATGGCGTCCGGGCACCTGCAGAGTTCTGCTTTCCAAAAGGAACCATAGCGCCAGATGCGCACCGATGGTGCCAACGACCGCCAGCCAAGTGAGCCCGACGCGTGTGAACCGACCGGTCTTCACCACACCGCCATGCGGCGGGTATGACACGGACGATGTCCCTGAGCGTTCCCCACCTGCGCAATCGTGGTCGCGAAATAGCCGCGCCGACCGGGCGGTTGGATGGTACTCCCCCGTCTCGTGCCCGAAGCCGACGGTGTCGGCGCCCCGATCAAGCCGACGATCATCACGCCGATGCGAGTCGTCTTGCATCGATCTTGGAATGGCTCCACCGATGACCATTCCCTCTGCCGTCGGCTGACGTTCACTTTGAGCAGCGGCGCGTATCGCGTCGCCTTCAGTTTTGCTGCTCACATCCGCGATATCTCCGATGCCCGGCCACAAGAACGCCGCTCGGATGCCAAGGGCAGGCACGTCCATTTCAACGAGATCACCTGCGTACAGGGCCAGCACCCGTGCCGTGGAAGATTCGAGGGTGATCAGGAGGCCGCGGTCTGTGAGACGACACGAATCTGCCCTGAGACGCCGCCGAATGAGACTTCGGCGGTCTGCCTCGAGCGGACCGCCAACACGCCGCAAATCGAAATCAAGCGGTGTCGCGATCGAATCGACACCGACAAGCAGAACGGCTGCGTTTCCCTCTGGGGAATGCGCGGGCTTCCCGAAGGCGAACGCGACGACGCGCCTCATGTCTCGAAACCCCGGCACAGGAAGTCAGAACTCGGAGGAAGTTGCGTAATGTAGGGATGAGGGGGCTGCTGAGAACAGCGACGCAGCAATATGGTTACTGCCGGCAGTGGCTCGCTCTGCGTCGTCCCTAGAGGCAAGTTCAATGCAAGTCGCTCAGTCTTCCGAGAAGAACCGCTGGAGTTCCGTGATCACTGCAGCCGGGCTTTCTTCGGCGAGATAGTGACCTGTGTCGATGGTTGTCCCGCTGACGGGGCCGTCTGCATAACCTCGCCAGATCGCCATCGGGTCGTACCAGACGCCGATCTTTCCCTTGGAGCCCCAGAGCACGTGAAGTGGACACTGAATGCGCCGTCCAGCCGTGCGGCTCTCGCGATCATGCTCGAGATCTACGGTCGCGGCCGCGCGGTAATCCTCGCACATGCCGGTGATCATCTCGCGCGTTCGAGCGGCCGTGAGATAGTCGGCGAGCGCCTCCGCGGCGAAGAAATCCGGTGGCTTCGGCTCGCGAGAGGTGTGGGCGCGGAACCAAGCGTCGGGTGCCGCACAGATCACGTCCTCGGGGAAGGGGTGCGGCTGGGCGAACCAGAACCAGTGGTAGTAGCCCATGCCGAACCTCATGTCGGCGCGTTCGAAGTGCTCGATCGTCGGTACGATGTCGAGGAGCGCCAGCCGGACCAGCCGCTCAGGATGGTCGATGGCCAGCCGGTGCGCCACGCGCCCGCCGCGGTCGTGCCCTGCTACGGAAAATCGTTCGTAACCGAGGCCGGCCGTCAGCTCGACGACGTCGCGCGCCATCTCGCGCTTGGCATAGGGCGCATGGTCGCTCGTCGGCGCTGGCTTGAACGACTGCCCGTAGCCCCTGAGGTCCGGCGCGATCACCGTGAAGTCGCGCGCCAGTACCGGCGCCACCAGATGCCACATGGCGTGCGTCTGCGGATTGCCGTGCAGCAGCACGAGCGGCGGACCAGCGCCGCCGATGCGGACCCGGAGCACCCCGTCTCGAACGGCGATCCGCTCAAGTCTGAAGCCATCGAAGAAGGCCATGCTCGGCCCTCAACCCGCCGGCAACGGCTGCGGCCGGAAACCCAGGATCTTCTCGAAGCGGGCGCAATATTTCGGCCACGCCTCCGGATTGATCAGGCGCGGCGGTACGCGGCCGTCGAGGATGTCGATCCACTGGTCTGCCGAGAAGATTGCGACGTTTGCCATAGCCTCGTGTGTGATGCCGGCGTTGTGCGGGGACACGACCACGTTCTCGAACTGCATTAGCGGGTGGTCGGTCGGTGGCGGCTCTTCGAGGAAGACGTCGATACCGGCGCCGGCGATCAACTCGTCCTTGAGCGCGCGGACAAGATCGTCTTCGCTGTAGGTTCCGCCCCGCGACGTGTTCACGTAGTAGGCGGATCGCTTCATCGCCTTGAACTGGTCGTAGCCCAGCATGTTTCGCGAGGTGTCGTTGAGTGGCGTATGCGAGGTGACGTAGTCGGACCTGGCCAGCAACTCGTCCAGTTCGACCTTCTTCGCGCCCTTGGCCGCGATCTTCTCAGCAGAGAGATATGGATCGTAGGCGAGCACCGTCATCTTGAAGAGACCGGAGCAGAGTTCGGCGACCCGCCCGCCGATATTGCCGATGCCGATGATTCCGACCGTCTTGCCGAGCAGATCATTGCCCGCATAGAGGAACCGCTCGAGGTTTTGCTGTCGGCGCATGGCGGCATTGGCTTGCGCGATCTTCTTCGAAAGCGCCAGCATCAGGCCGAGCGCATGCTCGGCGACGGCCTCCTTGTTGGCGCCTGACTGATTGCACACGATGATGCCGGCCTCGTTGCAGTCGGCGATGTTGATCGTATCGTAGCCGGCCCCGAGCGAGCAGATCGCCAGAAGGTTTGGTGCCCGCGCGAAGAGCCGCTTATCGGCAAACCAGGGCTCACGCAGCTCGGTCCGCCCCGAGACGTGATAACAGTGGGCACGCGCCATCTCGCCCCAGCTCTCGTCGATCTCGGTTTCCATCGGCCGGCGGAACATGTCGATGTCGGGCCGAAGTTCCCGGATCCGTGTGGCCGTGGGGTCCATGCGATAGTGGAAGTAGATGATGCGTTTGATGTTCGTGGCCATGGGCGCGGCGTTCCCCGGATCGACGTTTGACGTGGAAAAGGCGCTCCCTCGAGAAGCGCCTCTCCGATCAAACTTGCACGACCGGCTCACGGCCGCAACCGCCGCCACGCTTGCACATCAGGTCTACATCTCGCCTTCGTGCAGTGCGGCCGAGCGCGCTTGACCGGGCATTGCCGCCGTGGCCCCGGCGCCATTTTCGACCCGGTGGACGAAAGAGAAGTGCTGGCGAGCGCCGACATCGGGCTCCTGGTCCGACAGATTGGCCTTCATTACCTCCCACCCGAACTTGACGGGTCCCACGGAGGCCCAAGCCACGCCATTGTCGAGCGCCATCTTGACGAGCGTCAGATCGGGGTCATCCTTACTCTTGAACCAGGCCGCGGTCATCTTGCTCCAGAAGCGGTCGATCATGGCTTGGTTGTTCTCGACGGTCATCCGGCCCGCGACGCAGGCGTGGTAGTCGTGCTCCCGTCCGACGACGCAGAAGTGGCCTCGAGCGCCACTGCCTATGGCTTGGACGAGATCGCTTTGCTTCTTGACGAAAAACCAGATGTTGCGGCCCTCGCGCTCGCAGTTGGGGTGCATCGGCTGCATATGCTGGCCGCTGCCCTCGATTCCGAGCATGCCGGCGCGGATGTCGTCCGTGACCTCCCAGAATTGCTCGATCGGTTGCTCGCGGGTTTTCTTAATATCGACCATGGTGGCTCCTGAACGCGAAGACGTTTCCACATGCTCGCGCCGATAGCGTGAGCGGGGCGCTGATCTTGGCTATGCTGAAGTAACGCTCCCCTATTCCCGGGGTTCCCCCGGCCGCGGAGGGTGCCGTTGCCGATTGACGGGAGCCATTGACGCGAGCGACGTGGGGCCGCAGGCTCGAATTTGAGCATGTTCTTGAGAGGAGACGCTGCCAATGTCCGAACTTGATCTTCCGAAGCTAGCTGCAGATCTGGAGCGTCTGCTGAAGCTGAAGACTGTGCCGTTCGGCATGAAGCTTTTCGAGAGTGCGGCGGCGCTCGAGGATATTCCGCGCCTCCGGCGGCCGAAGCACATCCACACGCTGGATCAGGTGGTGGCTCAGGCCGCACGCCTCGGCTGGACGGTTGGTGTCACCGCGGACAATCTCGTCGGTGCGCAGTGCCGCGCGGTGGTCGGTCTCGGAAACCAGAAGAATGCTGAATGGGCTTCCGGCAAATCGACGGCCGGCGTCTGGCATGGAACCCAGGAAGATGCCGCAAAACGGCAGGCCGCATTGACCTGTGTGCCGGACGGCAAGTACGAGGCCCTGGTGGTTTCGCCGCTGGCCGCTGGCCGCCTGAACCCGCCCGACATCGCGCTCTTCTACGCTACGCCGGGCGCCATGATGTATTTCGTCAACGGCATGCAGTACGTCGGCTACAAGAAGTTCGAATGGGGCATCGTCGGGGAGTCGGCCTGCGCAGACAGCTGGGGACGCGCCCTATCGAAACGCGAGCCATCATTGTCGATACCCTGCTTTGCCGAGCGCCGCTATGGCGGCGTGCTCGACGAGGAGATGCTGATGGCGATCCCGCCCGATCAGCTCGAGAAGGCGATCAAGGGAATGGAGAGCCTTGCGAAAAACGGCTTCCGCTATCCCTTCCCGCAGTACGGCATCCAGAACGACGTGCGCGACGGCATGGCCGTGAGCTACCCGGACCGGGCAAGGAAGTGAACAGGGCACCGGCGGACTCGGGCACCGGTAGGGAACGGGCGCCCGGGCCGCGGGGTGCGACGCGCTCCATGGCGTGAGACAATCTCTTGCCGAGGCTACCGCCCCGGAGCATCGAGCATTGCGATCAGGCCGTAGATGCCAATTGCGGTAGGTTTGGCACCGTTGCCGAGGATCTCGGGCAGCTTGTCTCGTGCAGTCCGGGCCGCCGGCTCGCAGGTCGTCTCGATGATGACGGCGCCGGAAATCCAGCGATCCGCCTCGCGACGGGTACCGGCTTCCTTCGTCTCCGCATTCTGCTCGGCAGTCGCCTGCCATATGTCCACCGCGAGGACGCACGGGTCTGCAAGCCGCTCCTTCAGCTCCTGCGCCTGTCCGCGTGAGATTGTCGCCGGCTCCTCGAACCGTGCGACGGTCGCGAATCCCCCCACCGCATTTCCGGCCCGCGCAATCCGCCGGCAGGCGGTGCGGAACATGCCAGACCAGCGCCCCATGATGCGCGCGGTCCAGGCGGTGGGATCGTTGAGCCGCGCGATGTAGGCGCCCGAGAAGAGAACGTCCGGGCTTTCGAGGTCATAGAAGGTGAAATAAGTGCGGTCCGCATCGATCGCACGGTAGCGGCGCCCGCGCAGAAAACCCGGCACGCTGAGCCGCTCCGGAAAGTGCTCGGTCATGTACCAACGCTCGTAAAAGTCGGCGTCATCGGCCGGATACTCGTTCCACACCGAAAGAATGCCGGTGCCGGCGGCAGGGTCGCATTGGGCTGTCATGGCTGGCTCGTCAGGATTCGTGGGCAGAGGCGCCAGCATTCCTGCCTTTGCCGGCGGAGGCAAGCGCCGCGCCCACTGCTCAGTCTGTCCGAATTTGCACCCTGCGCCCCTCGCCGGTGGCTGCGGTCATCTTCGGGATCGAGATCCGCAGAATTCCGTCGCGGAAACTCGCGTCGATCGCCTCCACCCGCGCATCCGCGGGCAAGCGGAACGATCGCTGGAACGCGCCATACTCGCGCTCGGAGAAGAAATAACTCTCGCCCTCCTCCGATGTTTCGAACCGCTTTTCGCCCGAGATCACCATGGCTCCGTCGTGAATCGCGATTTCAATGTCGTCGGCCGTGCAGCCTGGAAGCTCCATGCTGATCTGGTAAGATCCCGACGAGACGGACGCGTCCGAGCGCGGCGCGAACCAGCCGGCGATCTTCTGGCCGGCGGCCTTGAGTGGTCCGGTGACGGACGGCAGCCAGCCTGCCGTATGCGATCTTTCAACCATTGGCCCCTCCGGCTTGTTAGAAGTTGTACGAAGAGCGGTGTTGCGAGATCAGCATCGCCACGTGGTACCGCCTATGAGCGGCGTCAAATAACAGAAGGCGGATGAAGCCGGTGTTTGACCCGTCGCAAGGCCTTGGCCTGAACCGGACCTAGGATGGCTGGAGAACAATGGGAGCGGCATGTCCGACGTCGTCTTCGAGGCACGCGGCCTAACCAAGGTCTACCGGACGGGCGAGGTCGAGGTGCGGGCGCTGACGGGCGTCGACCTGGAGCTTTACGCGGGCGAACTGGTCGTACTGCTCGGACCCTCTGGATCGGGAAAGTCGACATTGCTCAACATCCTCGGCGGTCTGGACCGGGCGACCTCGGGGGTGTGCAGGTTCCGCAATCTCGAGCTGAGTAAACTCGACGACGCGAGCCTCACGGCCTACCGTCGTCGCTACGTGGGGTTCGTCTTTCAATTCTACAATCTCATTCCGTCGCTCACCGCCCGCGAGAACGTGGCACTCGTCACCGAAATTGCCGAGGACCCGATGTCCCCCGCCGAAGCCCTCGACCTCGTCGGCCTCGGACCGCGCATGGACCATTTTCCGGCCGAGCTCTCGGGCGGCGAGCAGCAGCGTGTCGCTATCGCCCGGGCCATCGCGAAGCGCCCCGACGTACTGCTTTGCGATGAACCGACCGGCGCACTCGACAGCCACACGGGCGTACGCGTGCTCGAAGCCATTACTGCAGTCAATGCCGAGCTCGGAACGACGACGGCGCTCATCACACACAATGCGGCGATCAAGGACATCGCGCATCGAGTTTGCATTTTCGCCGATGGTCGTGTTGCCGAGACCCGAGTCAACGCCAAGCGGATCGATCCATCGGAGGTGAGGTGGTGACAGGCATGGCGAGGCGACCATGCGCTTAGCGCCCGGAATACGCGCGCTCGATCGAAAGCTGCTGCGCGATCTCGTGCGGATGTGGGCCCAGGCCCTCGCCATTGCGCTCGTGCTTGCCTCTGGCGTGGCGACCCTCATCCTCGCCATCGGTGCTTACCGTTCGCTCGAGGAAACGCGGCGCATCTACTACGCCGAGCACTCATTCGCGGATGTGTTCGCGACACTGACGCGTGCCCCGCGTTGGGTCGAGGCACGCATCCAGGAGCTGCCGGGCGTCGCCGTCGCCGAGGCGCGCATCGCCAGCTACACAGTGCTCGACATCGAGGGCATGGCGGAGCCTGCGACCGGCTTGGCGATCTCCGTCCCTGATCACAAGGCAGCGCTTCTCAACCGAACCTACGTGCGCAGCGGCCGCAGACCCGAGCCGGGGGCGTCCGGTGAAGTGATGGTCAACGAAGCGTTCGCCAACGCCCAGAACATGCGCATCGGCGACAAGTTCCAAGCCATTCTCAAGGGCCACAAACGAACGCTTACCATTGTCGGCACCGCACTCAGCCCCGAGTACATTTACGCCATCGGACCCGGCGACCTGGTGCCCGACTATCGTCGTTTCGCGGTCATGTGGATGTCCGAGCAGGCCTTGGAAGCTGCGTTCGGCCTCGACGGGGCATTCAATTCGATCTCTCTGAAGCTCGCGGCCGGCGCACGCGAGGCCGAGGTCATCGAGCGTTTGGACAACGTGCTCGAGCGTTTCGGCGGAACCGGCGCTTACGGCCGCTCCGACCAGATCAGTCACGCTTTTCTCGATGCGGAGCTACGCCAGCTGGCCGCCTTGAGCCGCGTCATCCCACCCGTGTTTCTTCTGGTGTCGGCGTTCCTTCTCAATATGACGTTGCAGCGCATGATTGCGCTCGAAAGGGGCGAGATCGGGCTCATCAAGGCCGTGGGGTACACGAACCGCTCCATCGGTGCACATTATCTGAAGCTCGTTGCCGTCATTGCGCTTGTCGGGATCGCGATCGGTTTCGCGCTCGGCACATTGTTCGGGACCGGCCTGACGCGCCTCTACGGCAAGTTCTTCCAGTTCCCGTTTCTGGTCTTCGAGCGTGACGCCGACCTATACGTCGTTGCCGGCGGTTTGACGCTACTCGCCGCCGCGGCAGGGGCATTGAAGGCCACGCTGCAGGCGCTCGCCATGCCTCCGGCCGTCGCCATGCGGCCGCCCTCTCCGCCACGCTACAGGCGCCTTCCAGGCGAGACGAGCGGCCGCTATCGACGCGTTTCCCAAATGACCATGATGTCGCTGCGGAACATGGCCCGATACCCTGTCCGCGCAGCGCTGACCGCCCTCGGTCTCTCCCTGTCGGTCGGTCTGCTGATCGTCTCTCTGTTCGCTTTCGACGCCGTCGATGCCATGATCGATACCACTTTCTTCATGAGCCAGCGGCAGGATGCGTCCCTGAATTTCACCGATGAGTCCGCCCTCCGCATCGTCGACGACGTGCGCCACCTGCCCGGTGTGCTCCGGGCCGAGCCGTTTCGCACCGCAAGCGTACGCTTGAAGAATGCCAATCTGTCTCGTCGCCTGTCCTTGACGGGCAAGCCCGAGGGAACAGTTCTCACCCGCCAGCTCGACACCGCTCTCGAGCCGGTGCAGGTGCCTGAGAGAGGCCTCCTCGTCAACCAGCGCCTCGCCGAGGTCCTGAAGCTCAATCGTGGCGACCTCGTCCAGGTCGACCTGCTCGACCGCCGCCGGGGAACGAAATGGGTGCGCATCTCCGACGTGATAGAATCCTACATCGGGCTCGTTGCCCTCATGCGTATCGACCGCCTCAACGATCTGCTCGACGAAGGACCCGTGGTAACAGGCGTCGACATAGCCTACGACCAGGCGCGCGAAGACGCGCTGTTCCGGGAGATCAAGCGGACTCCGCGAATCTCATCGCTCGAGCTTCGCCGTAGCGCGCTCGCACGCTTCCGCGCCACCATCGCCGAGAACATCGACATGATGACCTCGATCTACATCGGTCTTGCCGTCGTCGTCGCATTCGGGGTCGTCTACAACAGCGCCCGAATCCAGCTTTCCGAGCGCGCGCGAGACCTGGCGAGCCTGCGCGTGCTGGGCTTTCACAAGCGCGAGGTCGCGCGAGTCCTCTTCACCGAGCTAGCCGTGCTGGCGCTCGTGGCCCAGCCTCTCGGCTGGTTGATCGGCTACGCGCTGTCGTGGATCACGCTGCAAAGCTTTTCGAGCGATCTTTACACGACCCCGTTCGTGATCGAGACCGCGACCTACGCCAAGGCGAGTCTTGTCACGCTCGCCGCCGCTCTCGCATCTGCCGCCGTCGTGCGCTCTCGCATCGACAGGCTCGATTTGATCGCGGTCTTGAAAACCAGGGAGTGAACCATGCCAGCGATGAGTGCCGGCTTGGACAAGGCACGCAAGTGGCTCACGGCAGGGCGGCTGGGCTGGGGCGCGCTTGCCATCGCTGTCTTGGCGCTCGCCGCATGGGCGCTCTGGCCGAAGTCGGTCGGGGTCGATATCGCAACGGTGGTTCGTGGTCCGATGGCGGTCTCCGTCGAAGAGGAAGGCAAGACGCGCATCAAGGATGTCTATGTTGTCTCGGCGCCTCAGTCCGGCATCGTCCTGCGCTCGCCTCTGCTTGCAGGCGATGCGGTCACGAAAGAAAAGACTCTCGTCGCGGTCCTCCAGCCCGCACAGCCCCCCTTCATCGATCTTCGCACCCGCCTCGAGTTGAGGGCGAGCGTGAAGGCGGCCCAGGCCGCCGTGCGTCTCGCCGATGCCGAGGTCGAACAGGCCCGTGCCGACCAGCGCTTCGCCGACGCCGAGGTTGCCCGCGCGAAGACGCTTGCCAAGACGCAAACCGTCTCCGAGCAAGCACTCGAGAAGGCTACGCACGCGGCCTCGGTCGCCAAGGCCGCCGTCGAGAAGGCGGAAGCCAACGGCACAGTGAAGCGGCGTCAGCTCGAAAGCGTCGAGGCAAAACTGGCAGATCCCCAGGACGAAACGCTTGGCGGTGTTGCCGAGGCGGGCTGCTGTGTCGAGGTCCGCTCGCCCGTCACGGGGCGGGTCCTGACCGTCCACCAGACGAGCGAGCAGGTCATTCCCGCCGGAACGCCTTTGGTCGAGGTCGGAGATCCCCGGATGATCGAGATCGTCGCCGACTTGCTCTCGACGGACGCCGTCAAGGTGTCGGAAGGCGCCCATGTCCAGATCGTCGGCTGGGGCGGTGGCGAGACTCTCACCGGAACCGTCCACCGTGTCGAGACGGCGGGCTTCACGAAGGTTTCCGCACTGGGCATCGAGGAGCAGCGCGTGCGCGTTGTCATCTATCTCGATGAAGAAAGCCGCGCCCGACACAAGCTGGGTCATGCCTACCGTGTGATCGTGCGCATTCGTGTCTGGCAGGGTAGCGACGTTCTCAAAGTGCCGATCGGCGCATTGTTTCGCTATCGTGGTGAGTGGGCGATCTACCGCATCGAAGGCCATCGAGCTGTTCTGACCATCGTAGCGCTCGGCCATCGGAACGAGTCCGAAGCCGAGGTTTTGTCCGGTCTCTCCAAGGGCAATCGCGTCGTACTCTACCCGAGCGATCGCGTGAAGAACGGCGTGAGAGTCTCCGAGCGACCCCCAGAGGCGCACTGATCGAACGCAAAATGACGGGCGGGAAAAATGACGACTGCGAACACGCAGGAACCCGATGCAGGTCGGAGAGGCTCGCGCCTTCCGCCGATGGAGCACGAACACTCGCCCGACGCCATCCGTGCACGGCTTGCCGGGAACGCACGTCCCAACTACTTGCGTGACTGGGTCTATGGCGGCATCGACGGCGCCGTCACCACGTTTGCGGTTGTGGCGGGTGTCGCCGGCGCCGAGATGGCCTCGCGTATCGTCATCATTCTGGGCCTTGCCAACCTGTTTGCCGACGGCCTTTCCATGGCCGCATCCAACTACAGCGGCACCAAGGCGGAGGTCGACGACATTGCCCGCCTCACCGAGGTCGAGCGCCGTCATATCCAGCTCGATCGCGAAGGCGAGCGCGAGGAAATCCGTCAAATCCTGGCTCTGAAGGGTCTCGAAGGAGACATCTTGGAGGGGGCGGTGGACGCGATCACGGCACGTGATGAGACGTGGATCCAGATGATGCTCGCGGAGGAGTACGGCCTAGCCACTGCCCAAAGGCAGCCGCTTCTGTCAGCCCTCAGCACATTCGTGGCCTTTCTGCTCGCTGGCGCCGTTCCGCTGGCGCCTTACGTGCTGGGCGCTAAAGCGGCGCTCGACTGGGCACTCGCCATGGTCATGCTCGTCTTTTTCGCCATTGGCTCGCTGAAGAGCATCTGGTCGCTCCAGACATGGTGGCGGTCTGGCCTGGAGACGCTCGCCATTGGTCTCGCTGCGGCCGGTGTCGCCTACTTTGTGGGTTATGCACTGCGCGGGTTGACCTAGGCAGCAGCATTGTGGTCTGGGCGGTTCTTGCGGCCTGTCAAGGTCCCGTCAGACTGGAGTGCATACTGGTGAGCATCCATCCGGGAGGCGAGGAGAAACCGCGATGAGCGTTCGCAATCTCGAGCACATGCTTGCCCCGCAATCTGCAGCGCTGATCGGCGCCAGCAGCCGGCCAGGAAGCATTGGCGCTGTCGTCGCGCGGAACCTGCGCCGAACGGACTTCCCGGGGCCGCTGTATTTCGTCAATCCGAAGGGCGGTACTGTCGAAGGTGAGCAGTGCTACCGGTCGATTCCCTCGCTGCCTCAGGCGCCGGACGTGGCCATCATCGCCACACCGCCCGCGACAATTCCCGGCATCATCGGCGAGTTGGGCGCCAAGGGGTGTCGTGCCGCGGTCGTGATAACTGCCGGAATCCGAGGTGAAACAAGGCAGGCGATGCTCGATGCCGCCAAGCCGCACCTCTTGCGTATACAGGGCCCAAACTGCCTCGGCCTCATCCTGCCCCCGCGACGCCTCGACGCCTCGTTCTCCCACGTTGCCCCGAGGCCAGGGCGGCTGGCCTTTCTTTCGCAGTCGGGCGCCCTCATCACCGGGATCGTCGATTGGGCCGAAAGCCGTGGCATTGGCTTCTCGCACGTGGTGTCCCTCGGCGACATGGCCGACGTCGATTTCGGTGACTTGCTCGACTACCTTGCAGCAGATACGCAAAGCCGCGCGATCCTGCTCTACATGGAGAGTCTCAAGTCGGCGCCGAAGTTCATGTCCGCGGCCCGTCGCGCGGCGCGCGTCAAGCCGGTCGTCGTGATCAAGTCGGGCCGGCACGCGAGCGGCGCGAAGGCGGCTCTTTCCCACACGGGCGCGCTCGCCGGCGCTGATGCCGCGTTCGAGGCAGCATTTCGTCGCGCGGGCCTCGTTCGTGTCAATGAGCTGCAAGATCTCTTCGAAGCCGCTGAGATCCTATCCAAAGTGAAGCCGCTCGCCGGCGACCGTCTCGGCATCCTGACCAACGGCGGCGGTGCGGGTGTCATGGCGGCGGACCGGCTGGCCGATCTCGATCTCGAGCTTGGCGACCTCGCGCCCGAGACGGTTGTGCGCCTCGATGAGGTTCTGCCTCCAACCTGGTCGCGCGGCAATCCCATCGACATCATCGGCGATGCCGATGCCGAACGCTATCGCGCAGCAGTCGAAGCCGCACTGGACGATCCAGGGCTTGATGCGTTGCTCGTCATGAATTGCCCGACGGCGATCAATCCAAGCACAGAGGCAGCGAAAGTCGTACTGAGCGTCTTGGCCGACAGGCGCTCCTCCGGGCGCCCATTGAAACCTGTGATAACGAGCTGGCTCGGTTCGGCCGCAGCGCGCGAATCCCGCCAGTTGTTCTCCGAAGCGGGAATCCCCTCCTTCGACACGCCCTCCGAAGCGATCGATGGATTTGCCGATCTGGTCCGCTACCACCGCGCCCAGACTGAACTTATGGCAACGCCCCCATCGCTTCCGGATGGCATCTTTCAGCCGTGCGAGACCGGCACGCGGGTGATACGCGATGTGCTCGCCTCGGGCTCCCGCATGCTGACCGAACCCGAGGCCAAAGCCCTGCTTTCCGCCTACGCGATCCCCGTCGTCGAGACTGCAACAGTGACGACGCCCGAAGAGGCCAGAGCCGCCGCTCACGACATCATCGCCAAGCATGGAGCCGCAGTGCTCAAGATCCTCTCGAAGGACATCACGCACAAATCGGACGTCGGCGGCGTCAGGCTGAATCTCGAGACGCCGAAAGCCGTCGAGGACGCAGCGCGCCTGATGCTGATGCGAACGCAGGCCGGCGCGCCGGGCGCAAGGATCGACGGCTTCACCTTGCAGCCGATGGTGCGTCGCCCCCACGCCCGCGAGCTGATCCTCGGCATGAGTGTCGACCCGACGTTCGGTCCGCTCTTGCTTTTTGGCGCCGGAGGCGTCGCGGTGGAAGCCTCGCGCGACGTGGCGCACGCGTTGCCGCCGCTCGACATGAATCTGGCCCGCGACCTGATGCGCCAGACCCTCGTGTGGCGACTGCTTCAAGGCTACAGGGACCAGCCTGCCGCTGCGATCGATGCGATCGCCTTGACGCTCGTGCGCCTCAGCTACCTTGTGGCCCGGCATCCCGAGATCCGCGAGATCGACATCAATCCGCTTTTGGCCGATGAGACTGGCGTCGTTGCGCTCGACGCGCGCGTGCGCGTAGATGACGAGGCCGAGCAACCCCGCGTCCCGCTCGCTATTCAACCCTACCCGAGCGAGTGGGAGCGTGTGCTGAGCGTCGGCGAGCCCTCGATGGACATCCGCATTCGTCCGATCCGCCCGGACGACGAGCGTTTGTATGACGCCTTCTTTGCCAACGTGTCGAACTCTGACCAGCGGCTTCGCTTTTTTTCTCCGAAGACCGAGCTCTCGCACAGTTTTCTCGCCCGCCTGACCCAGATCGATTATGCGCGCGAGATGGCCTTCGTCGCCCTCGCGCCTGCGGGCACCGAGTTGCTCGGCGTGTCGCGCTTCATGGCCGATCCGGATTTCGAGAAAGGCGAGTATGCCGTTCTCGTGCGATCCGACCTCAAGGGGCGCGGCGTCGGCTGGGCGCTGATGCGCCAGTTGGTCGACTACGCGAAGTCGGCAGGCCTCGCCACGATGTACGGCCACGTGCTCCGCGAGAATACGACGATGATCGACATGTGCCGAAGCCTGGGCTTCACAGTCTCTGGCGACCCGGAGGATTCGACGCTCGTCCTCGTCACGCTCGACGTGCAGAATGCTTGAACGCGACGGCGCGCCTAGTCGCGAACGGCCCTACCGAGGCGCTCCAGGAAGCCGTTGACGGCACCCTTGTCGATCCACCGGAGCACCGCAACGAGATCGCGATCGGGGTCGATCCAGACGAGATTCGTGCCGGCCCCCATGGCCGAGACGCAAGCCTCGCTCCACGCCGGGCGGCGGCTCTTGCCGCGGTTGAGCCACCACAGGAAGCCGTAAGCGTCGTTGGTCGGCGACGGCGCGAGCATTTGTGCGACATAGTCTTCCGGCAGCAGTCGGCGCCCGTTCCACACGCCGCGCCGCGCGACGAGAAGGCCTAGCCGCGCGAGATCCCGTGCACCGATCATCATGCCGCCGCCCCAATGCGCACCGCCGGAAACCGACTGAATGCGTCGTCCATCGACATCAATCCACGAGGTGCGATAGCCGTGCCATTCCCATTCGCCGGAGGCGCCGATCGGCTCCATGATGCGCTTGCTGAGAACCTCCGGCAGCGGCTTTCGAAACAGCATCAGCAAGGCCAACGCCAGCACGTTCACGCGCACATCGTTGTACTCGTAGTAGGTACCCGGCGCTTGCCGCGGACGCAGATCGCCCTTGCGCGAGTTGTCGGCGTCCACCCCGAGATTGCGATAGTGATCGACCTGGTCGGACTTTTCCCAGAGAACGCCGTCCCACTCGCTCGACTGCTGCAGCAGGTGCCGCCATGTGATCTGCGCGTTGTGCGTGCCCTCGAACCACGGTCCAACGACCGTGCGTCCGACCTTCTCGTCGAGATGCGGGATGAGACCGTCGCCGACCGCGACGCCTGCCAGCACCGAGAGGAAGCTCTTCGCGACCGAGAACGTCATGTCGGTGCGCCGCGTATCGCCCCATTGGGCGGCAATGCGGCCACGATCGAGAACGAGGCCCGCCGGGCCACCGCGATGGCGCACGACACCCGCGACCTCGCTCCACGGCCCCTTCTCGTTCCACTCGACGATGCCGACGTACCGTCCGTCCGGATAATGGAAGCTCGCTGGCCACTGGGTTGCCGAGGCCTCGGCAAAGGCAACGGCGTCGGACAGGCGTGCGGCGTCGAGCCTTGCGGACGCCCCGGCCTCCCAGGCGAAATGATCGGCGGCAGGCGAGTAGGCAGTTGACGCGGACATGCGGGCACTCCGGGCTCGTGTTCGTCGATATTTGTAGCGACGGGCGATGTCCGATGGCTAGACCCGAGCCACCTTCACTTCCCCGAAAAGGCCATGCGGACGCACGAGCAGCATCGCGATAAGTGCGAGATAGGTGACGAGCAGACTGCACCCCGCGCCAAGGTAGGGCTCGAGATAGCCTGCCGCCAGGCTCTCGAGAACCCCGATCAGGACTGCCGCAACCAGCGCACCGGCAATGCTGTCGAGCCCGCCGATGATGACGATCGGGAAGATCTTGAGGCCGACGAGACCCACCCCGAATCCGCCGCCCGTCACGAACGTCCAGAGCACGCCACCGATCGCAGCCACGACCCCGGCGCTGCCCCAGGCGATCAGCACGTGGCGGCTGGTATCGATGCCGGCTGCCATGGCGGCCTGGACGTCGTCCGCGATGGCCCTGAGCGCAACACCCGTACGGCTGCGCCGATAGAGCCATGCGATGCCGGCGACCACGAGGAGCGCGATCGCCCCAGCCCACAGCCGATCGGCCGGGATCACGATTTCTCCGAGGAGGTAAGGATCAGTCGGGAAAGGCGAAAGGATCGACCGCGGCACATGCGCGAAGCCGATCTGAGTCGTCCCTCGAATGAAGGTCCCCACACCGAGCGTGACCATCAGGGCGGCGATCAGCGGCCTCCCGACCAGATGGCGCAGCGCCACGAGATCGAAAATCCACGCGAGGGCGATCATGCCCCCAAACGCGGCAACCAATGACTCCGCGAGCCCGAGACCGCCCACGTTCATCGCCGTGGCGACGAGGAGCGCGCCGAGCATGACCCATTCGCCGAGCGCCAGGTTGACGACGCGCGAGGCCTTGTAGACGAGCACGAACGCCAATGCGATGAGCGCGTAGATCGCACCTGCGAGGCATCCGTCGATGATGAGGGCGATGAGGAAATGCATTGGCCATCCGCTGACGCGCCCTGTTCCGGCGGGCGAGGCGCGATCTTCGCAAAGCCAAACGCCGACCGGCAAGACGTGACGCCTTCCCGTGGCGACGACGTTGTGTGTAGCCTTGCGCACGGAAGGCGGCCGGAGAGCGCCGCACAGCGTCTCGAGGAGCACTATGCACGGGGAAACATTCGACTTCATCGTCACGGGAGCCGGCTCGGCCGGTTGCGCCGTTGCCGCACGGCTGTCCGAGTCGGGGCGCTACCGTGTGCTTCTACTTGAAGCGGGTCAGCGCGACACCAATCCCTGGATTCACATCCCCGTAGGCTATCACAAGCTCTATACCCACGAGACCTACAACTGGAAATTCGAGAGCGAGCCCGTTCCCGGCCTCAACGGGCGAACATCCTATCAACCACGCGGGAAAATGCTCGGTGGGACCTCATCACTGAACGGCATGGTCTACATGCGTGGAACGCCCGGCGATTACGATGGTTGGCGACAAATGGGCTGCGAAGGCTGGGATTACCAGTCGGTGCTACCCTTCTTCCGCAAGGCCGAGGATCAGGAGCGGGGCGAGAACGAGTTTCACGGCATCGGCGGCCCGCTCAAGGTCTCGGACAGCCGCTTCAAGCATCCCATAGCCGATGCCGTGATAGAAGCCGCGGTAGAGGCGGGAATCCCGCGAAACGACGACTTCAACGGTGCGCGCCAGGAGGGAACCGGCTATTACCAGACCACCGTGGGGGGCGGCCGGCGCTGGAGCGCTGCCACCGCCTACCTGAAGCCCGCTCGTGCGAGAAAAAACCTCGTCGTGACGCCCGAGGCGCATGCCACGCGGCTCCTTGTCGAGATTGGTCGTGCAGTGGGGGTCGAGTATCGAACGCCGAGAGGCGTAGAGACGGCCCGTTGTCGCGGTGATATCGTGGTCGCGGGCGGTGTTTACGGCTCCCCGCAGCTGCTTCTGCTTTCCGGGATCGGCCCCGGCTCTCACCTCCAGGAGATGGGCATCCCGCTTGTGCGCGACTTGTCCGGCGTCGGCGCCAATCTGCACGACCATTTCAACTCCTATGTCGCCTTCCGCTCGACGCGAAAGGGAACGCTGAACGACCTTGCCCAATCGCCGCTGCAGCAGGTCCAGGCCGGCCTCAAGTACATGCTCACCAGGTCTGGACCGCTCGCCGGCATCTCGACGGTCGGCGGCATGTTCACGCGCACCGACCCACGCTTCGACCGACCCGACTTACAGATGAACATCTTCCTCTGGTCGATCGAAAAGCGCGATGCGACCGGCATCTACGCCCATAAATGGCCGGGCTTCTCGCTGTCGCCCATCCATTTGCGCCCCGAGGGGCGCGGTCGCGTTTCGCTGAAGTCTCCCGACGCTCTCGCCCCGCCGAAAATCGAATTCCGATTCCTCGAGACTGCCTACGACGTCGAGGCGATGCTTTTCGGAATGCGGCTTGCGCGAAAAATCGCCGCGCAACCGGCGCTACGCCCCTTCATCACCGATGAGGTGGCACCCGGTCCCGCCGTCACGTCCGACGAGGCGCTGATCGACGACCTGCGGAATCGCGGCGTCTCGAACCTGCACCCGGTCGGCACCTGCCGCATGGGCAGAGGTGCCGATGCCGTCGTGGATCCGCGCTTGAAAGTCTACGGCGTCGAGGGACTGCGGATCGCCGATGCCTCGATCATGCCGCAGGTGGTCGGCGGCAACACCAACGCGCCTTCGATCATGATCGGCGAGAAATGCGCAGCGATGGTGCTGGAGGACGCTTCGCGGGCTTGATCTCAATTTCCTATCCCGTGGCAGGCACGCCCTTTGCCGCACGTTCCGGTGTCGTGATCCACAGTAGGCCCAGAAAGCCCATCGTGATCAAGCCGCCGCCCGCAATGAGGCGCATCGCAACCGGAGACGGGAAGGCGCCGAAAAGCTGCCCAGCGACGTAGTGCCCGAGCATCGCCGAGCCGATGAACATCGAGAGGACGCCCGTAGCGCGCCCTCGGTGCTCGGGCGGCGAGCTTACGTGCACCAGGGCATATTGGGTCGCAGAGAACGAAGCCGCCGCTGCGCCCATGAAGATCAGCGACGGGATCGCCGCCGGCACCGTCAAATGGAAAGACAGGAGAAGGATGAACGTCAGCATTGCCACCGGGCCCGTGAAATAAAACCGGAACAGCGTCCGCTCGCTCGCAAAGATGCCGACCAGAATCGCACCGATCGTACCGCCGACTCCTTCGAGCGACGACATGGCCCCGACAAGATACGGCTCCAGATGGAAGTCCTTCTGAGAGATGACCGGCACCATGGTGAGGAACGGAAACGTGCACAGGTTGTGCACCAGTGTGATGCCCATGATGATGGCAAAGCGCCGGTTGAAGATCAGGCCGGCCGGAATGGTGAGCGCAGCCAGCATTCCTTTCGCGCCGCCTTCTGTCCTCGCCCTCCGCGGCGCCGGCGTCAGCCGGACCGCCATCTCGGTGCAGATCAGGTAGGAGAGTGCGATCAGCGCGTAGATGCCCTCGATGCCAAGGAGCTGGTAGGTGGCGCCGCCGATCAGAGGGCCGAGCGCGCGCGTCGCGTAAGTGGTTGCGTTGTCGAATCCGAGTGCGGCCGCAATGTTCGCTTCGCCCGCGGCATCGACCACGAGCCTACGGCGGACCGGCATGTCGATCGTCCAGAATACGCCGGAGAGGAACGTGACGACGGCCACTGCCGTGTAGGTCGCGTGCCCCGCTGCCGTCATGACGGTCATCACGATGGTAACGAGCGCGAGCACGAACGTCGTCGCAAATAGCAGCAGGCGGCGGTCGAAGCGGTCGGCGAGTGCTCCGATGAAGAAACCGAGCAGCACATAGGGTGCCATGCGGATCACCGCAAGCAGCGCGACGAGCGGCGGCGACTTGGTCAACTCGTAAGCGAAAATGCCAAGCGCGATGAACTCGAGCCACCGGGTCATGCCGCTGAGCGCGCCGGCGACCCAGAGCCGTCGATAGTCCGGAATGCGGAACAGCTGGCCCGCAGCGCTGAATGGATTGGCGCTCAATGGAGAAGCCCGCTGATCGGTTCAGCGCCTCGAGGTAGCGACCATTGAAGAGCCGCCGGCAGGGCCGCCGCGCAGTACTCGAGATGCAGCACCCGTCGATGACTGGGCGCCAGCGCGCGCTGCGAGCGATGAAGAAGCAGCGGCCGCATCGCGAGAATGTCGCCGCGCGCGGCCAAGCAGACCTTCGGGGTCCCGCCGGAAAGGGCCTTTTCGATGGCAGTCTTTCCCAGTCTCCCGAACAGGTGCGTTCCCGGGATCACCTCAAGCGGCCCGGCCAATGCGTTGCAGGCATCGAGGTGCAAACGCAGCGTCACCATCCCTTCGAGAAGGGAGATCGGCGGCTCAGCCTGCGGTATGCCGTCTTTCTCGGTCCACCGATCGAACCCGGCGACCGCCTCACGGCGAGCAAGAGCGACCGTCCGGTCCTGATGCCAGGGCACGAACCAGTTCGCCTCCGGCGATTTGTCGAACGCGATGATGCGCACAAGGCGAGCTTTCGGTCCGGCCAGCATCCGCGCGAGCGCAGAGAGCACGGGATGAATTGTCAGGTCGGCGACGAAGGCCGCTTCCATTCCCCCATGTCGCCGGCCGCCAGCAGCCTCGAAGGCGCTCTCTAGGCAGCGGAGCTGTGCCTTCTCGATGGCATGCTCGACCAACACGACGCCATCGCGTGCAAAAGCGCCTGCTACTGCCTCGTTGTCTGCGAGTTGCGGCATCTAGCGCCCCCGGAACCTGGGCTTGCGCTTTTCTATGAAAGCCGCGACGCCCTCCTTGCTGTCGTCACTCTTCGATGTCAGCGTGAACTGGTCGAGGTCCATGTGGCTTGCAAGATCGTCGAGCGCGCCCGCCAGCCGATTGACCGTCGTCTTCGTCATCTTGACCGGGATCGGCGGCATGGCGGCCATGCGATGGGCGAGGTCCAGCGCGACATCGAGCGCCTTGCCGTCGTCGGCGAGATGTTCCACGAGCCCCCAGGCGTAGGCGTCCGTTGCCTCGATCCGCTCGTTAGCGAGGATCACAGCCTGCTTCGTCCGAGCCGGCCCCATGAGTTGCAGCATGCGCGGGATCGAGCCCCAGCTCATGTTCATGCCGAGGGCGATCTCGGGGATGCGGAAATGCGCGCCTTTCGCAAGCACGCGAAAGTCTGTCGATACGGCGAGCGCCGCTCCCCCTCCGATCGCAAACCCCTCAATTGCACAAATGGTCACCTGCTCCATCTCGGCCCAGGCGCGGCACATCGATGGCCCGATCCTCAGCGACTTCCGCTGCTCACCGAGACCAAGAGCGGCCTTCTCGCGGCGCTCGGCGTCCTTGAGGTCGAAGCCTGCAGAGAACGCCGTCTCGTTGCCGGTCAGCACGACGACCGACGTGTCTAGATCGTCCTCGAACGACCGTGCCGCGGCACGAAGCTGACGCATGGCCTCGGGACTCAGCGGATTGACGGCGTTGCCGCGATCAAAGCGCACCAGCGCCACCCGGCCCTCGGGCCCGAGCCCGCGCGTGATCCTGACGTAGCTCGTGCTCATATTTTTCAGCGCTTCCTTCCATGCATTTCGGGGGAAATGCCCCTTTTCCGGTCAAGGCTAGACCGACATTCGGGCAGGGGGAAGAAGCATCGCCGGCCGGCCCCCGTCGGCTCGCACGCCGACCAGGAACCGTATCTGCGTGATCTGTAGCGGAAAAGTGGCGTCCGCATCGTCTGCACGCCGCCGTCGGAAAGCCACCGCCCGATCCACGCTTCCCGCAGCTCCCCTGGCGGCCCACCGCTTCCCGCATGCTGGCCTTGCTGGTCGAGATCGGCGGCATGTAGCGCTTTTCGCGCTGGACCGGCATTACCACGGCTTCCGTCGCAAGATGAAGCTCATCCAGCGCCGAGCTTTCGGCTTCAGAAACTTCGAGAACTATCGCCGCTACGTCAGGGCGCTGTCCGCGTGATCGAGCAGACAAGGGCTACCAGACCGACGGCCACATGCCGCCGGACGGCCAGAATGGACCCTGCCCCATGCTGAACGAAGTGCCCAGCACCCTTGTCTGCTATGGGTTTGCTTGACCAACGGGGCAGCGACGAGACGCGGT
>JAWKWD010000021.1:0-85645 GCA_041397805.1 Hyphomicrobiaceae bacterium | reverse complement strand
GCTGCATCATGGGCGCCGTGCGTGGCTCGGGTGAGGCCATGCGTTGCGAAGGCTGCGGCGCGGGAGCCTGCTCGTCGGAGTGGCCCGTATGATGGATGCCCATCGCCTCGGCGAACATGGCGGTGTTCTGGCCCTGATCGGCGGAGACGCCCGAAGAGGAGTGGCGCCAGCGCTCGACGATCTGATCGAGGAAGCCCTCGTCGCCGACCGACTGTTGCCACTGCTCGGAGAAGCGGGCGGTGGAGCTGCGCGGCAGCGCGCTCTTCGGCAGCTCGTCGAAGCGGATGCGCACCGGCAGCGTCACACCTTCGCCGAAAGCGATGGCCTCGCGCTGGCCGAGGGCGGGGAGGAACTCCATGAGACCCGAGCCGGTGTCCGAGATCGACGACTGGACGATCGCCTGATCGCGATCGTTCGACATGCGCAGCGCAAACACGGTGTTGCACTGTGAGAGAATGGTCGGGTCGATCTCAGCGGGGCGTTGGGTCACGATGCAGAGCGAAGCGCCGTACTTGCGGCCTTCCTTGGCGATCTTGGCGATGGCGCGCTTGCACGGCTCGAAGCCCATCGACGGGTTGGCCGGAACGTAGCGGTGCGCCTCCTCGCAGACGAGGGTGACAGGCACCTTGCCTTCGCTCCAGAGCGCGAAGTCGAAGGTCATGCGGCAGAGAACGGAGACGACGACGTTGATGATCTCGGTCGGCAGACCGGTCAATTCGAGGATGGTGATCGGCTTGTTGTTGACCGGCACGCGGAAGATGCGACCGAGGATCTGGGCCATGCCGTCGTAGACGGTGAGGGAGCCGAACATGAAGGCGTAGCGCGGGTCGAGGGACAGGATCTCGAAGCGAGTCTTCAGGTTGCGGTAGGGGCCGATGTCGCGCTTGTTCTCCAGCTTGCCCATGCGCTCGTCGATGAGCGAGGTGAGATCGGAGATGCGGTAGGGCACGGGCGTGTCGACCGTGAACTTTCCGGCGTCGAGCATGCGCGGGCGAGACGCCTGGCCTTCCTTCGCACGACCGGCCGAGTAGCGCGCCTTGGCGATCGGGATCAGCTCCTGGAGCATCTCGATCTCTTGCTTGCGGTCGGTCGGATCGCCGATCACGACCTCGACCAGCTCCTCGAAGGTGAGCAGCCAGTAGGGAAGCTGCATGTTGCGCGGCGAGACCACCTCGCCCCACTCGGAGAAGGCCGTCGCATACTCGTTGTGGGGATCGAGCAGGACGATGTGTGCCGCAGGGTTCTTCTCGAGAATCGATCTCAGGATCAACGCCGTGGTGCAGGATTTGCCGGTGCCCGTGGTGCCGAGAATGGCGAAGTGCTTGCCGAGCAGATCGTCGACGCGGATGGTGGCCGGAATGGAGTTGTCCTGGCGGATGCAGCCGACGCGAACCGATCGCGAGGTATCACCGCAGAAGGCGATCTGAAGCTCTGCCTTCGATGCAACGCGGGTGCGGTCGCCAAGCGAGGGATACACGGTGACGCCACGGTTGAAGCTTTCCGCGCGGCCGTTCTTGTCCTTCCTCAGCTCGCCGACGAGTCCGAGCTCGGCGATCCAGATCTCGCTCTCGCCCTCGCGCTGGGCCGGAACCGGCACGTTCAACGCGGAAACGATCGCCAGAACGATCGTGTGCTCGGTGTCAATCGCAAGCAGCGTGCCCATTTCCGGGCGGTCGCAGGGCGAGATGACTGCCTCAGCGCTCGAGTCGAGGAGCACGATCGCCTTCGAGCCGGTCACGGACACGATGCGGCCGATCGAATGATCACCCGGGTTGGTGGCCTGGCTGTTGTCAGGAGCGATGAGTTGCATTGGTTTTTTCCTCTTCACCGCGTCTTGGTCAGGCACGCCCGATCTGGAGACCCAGATCCTGTTGCATGAATTCGACGAACTCGGGCGACGGGAGCTTCACGGCAATGTGGGTGCCGACGTCCTTCTCACTCGTGATGATGAGAGACCCGCCGTGCAATTCGATCAGCGCCTTGGCGATGGGCAGGCCAAGGCCGGTGCCTTCCCGCCAACGTGTGCGTGTTCCGTCGACCTGGCCGAATGGGGACAAAGCAACGTCGATCTCCTCGGCGTCCATGCCGACGCCGGTATCGTGAATGTGAATGCAAATGGCGCCGTCTCGCTCGACCTCGCTGCCGACTTTGACCCGGCCGCCATCAGCCGTGAACTTGACGGCGTTGCCTATAAGGTTGCCGAATGCCTGCCTGAGCTTGGCGGCGTCACCGCGGACCGAAAGCGGGTCGTTGCCGATGTCGAGCTCGAGCGAAATGCTGGCGGAGGAGGCGTCCTTGCGCAGCGCCGCGACGACCCCTTCGATGATCTCGTCGAGACTGCAAACCTGGCTGTCGAGACGGAAATGGCCGCTCTGGATCTTCGAGATATCGAGAATATCGTTGATGATCGCGAGAAGGTTGCAGGACGCGTCGTTGATGAGACGTGCGTACTCGACGACCTCGTTATCGTCCAAGCGCCGCCGGTCGTGCTCAGCGAGAAGCTTCGAGAAGCCTATGACAGTATTGAGGGGCGTCCGAAGCTCGTGACTCATGTTGGAAATGAACTCAGACTTTATCCTGTTCGCTATCTCGGCCTCGATGCGAGCGTGCTTCTCGGCCTGACGGGTCCTGCTCCTGAGCACTGCTTCGCCCAGCTTGAGCGAGTAGTCACTCATCAGCGAGTTGTTTCTGCCGGTACCTATTGGTCCGCCCAACATCTCTATTCGCGCTTTGCCACCCCAAGAACCTTAGAGACGTTAGCGCGCAGTTCTCAACTTGCGGTTAACGGATCGAGCAAGTCCCGTTACCGTTGACTCACCAAACCAAGCGGTGGCGGAGCTTCAGATGACCAGCAATCTCACTATCGACGCGGACCGGCTTTGGGGCTCCATCATGGAGTCGGCGAAGGTTGGACCCGGTACCCGAGGGGGGCTTTGCCGTCTGGCGCTCGGAGATGCCGACAAGGACATGCGCGAGATGTTCGCGCGATGGGTGAAGGCGAGCGGCTACAACCTGAAAGTCGACAGGCTCGGATCGATGTTCGCGCGGCGGGAAGGCCGGGAGCCAGACCTCGCGCCGGTGCTCATCGGCAGCCATCTCGACACGCAGGCTGCAGGGGGGCGGTTCGACGGCATCCTCGGCGTACTCGCGGGGCTCGAGGTGCTCAGGACGCTCGACGAGGCCGGCATCTCGACACGAAGGGCGATCGAGGTCGTCAACTGGACCAATGAGGAAGGGGCGAGGTTCGTCCCGCCAATGGTGTCCTCTCTGGCGTTCGCCGGGAAGGAGACAGTGGCTTGGGCTCTGGCGCGCACCGACAAGGACGGACACACGATCGGAGGCGAACTCGAGCGGATCGGCTTTGCGGGGCCTGAACCCGTCGGAGGGCGGCCGATCGATGCCTATTTCGAGCTGCATATCGAGCAAGGGCCGCGGCTCGATGCGGCCGGCGTGCCGGTCGGGATCGTCACAGGCGGGTTTCCGACGCGGGGGCTTCGTATCGAAGTGGGCGGCGAGACGGCGCACGTCGGGCCGACGCCAATGCCGAGGCGGCGGAACGCGCTGGTGGGCGCAGCCTACGTGGCCGTTGCGATCGACGACATCGGATGGCGCTATGCGGCAGGGGAAGGGAAGACGACGGCGGCGCGTCTCGATCTCTCGCCCAATCTGCCCGGTATCATCTCGGACGCAGCGACGCTCTATTGCGACATGCGCCATCCTCAGGCGGAGGCGTTGGCCGCCATGGAGGCAGAGGTCGACGTGGCACTCGCGGACTGCGCGCGCCGAAGCCGGTGCAACATCGAGATTGCCGAGAAATGGGGCTTCGGGGGCTTCTCGTTCGATGCGGGCCTGATCGGCCTCATCCGCGAGGCGGCCACGGGCCTCGGACATGCAACCATGGATCTGAAGTCAGAGGCGGGGCACGACGCGTATCACATGGTCGCCGTCTGCCCCTCGGCGATGATTTTCACACCGTGCCGGAACGGGATCACGCACAACGAGGCCGAGGACATGTCCAAGGAGGAGATGGTGCCCGGTGCAAACGTGCTGTTGCACGCGGCACTTGCCAGAGCCGATCGGTGAGAGCGTTGCAGCACGCCGCCAGCGGACCCGGGCGGGCAGCTCGGGCACCGCGGTCAGGGGCGCGCCTTGATGACTGCGAGGAACTGGTCGATGGTTTGCCGCAACGGCTCGGTGTCAGCGTCGCCCGCCTCGCTGATGTTGGCGTCGGCCAGCAACTCGGTGATGCTCTCGTAGGGCTGCCTCATCAACGCCCGGTAGAGACGTCCCGTCTCGGCCACCACGGCCAACCGCGGATGGCTGACGCCGGATGGGCGGACGGCGGACTGGCGCTTCCGCATCAGCTCGACGGCGCTTTCGGCAAGCGCCCATGCGGCCGTCGAAAGTAGATCGGGGCGTTGGTCGGAGGCGCCTGCCTCGGGTTCGCCGATGCCCGGACCGGGGTGTGATCCGTCGGATGGACGCACCGATGGCGGCCGGGCGACACTCACGCCGAGCAACTCGCTCGGCGTGACGCTCAGCGTTTCGCAGATGCGGCGGATCATGGCGAGGTCCGGCTCGACCTCGGCACGCTCGTAGCGTGTGTAGCGGTTCTCATCGATCTCGAGGGCACGGGCGAGGCTGCGGGCTGTGCGGAACCCCCGAGGGATACGCAACTCGCGGAGGCGTTGCGCGAACTCGAGACGTGCCGAAGATGTATCCGGCGCTGGTGTGTTCCGTGTACCCATCTATCGCTTATCGCGCTTTCGTCCGACGGCTGCAATCCGTCGATGGAATGTTGACACGCCCTTTTGGTTAGGAGGGTCGTTGTGCGGTTGCAATGCAATACGTGCACCGCTCCAACGGCGGCTGACTATACGTGCCCCGGCAGAATGAATTTTGCTTTCCAGGAATGAAAGTTGCTACCTAATTGCCCCGGTTCGCAAGGGAGGCAGGCAACCATGTGCACAGCCGCGAACCAAGCACTCAGGCGCTGCCGATCAGGATTCCCGCAGCAAAGACGATCAGCCCGCCAACAACAACCTCGAAGGCGGCCTGGAGAAAGCGGGTGTCCATATACCGTGCGCGGATCCAGGCAATGGCCCAGAGCTCGATCATGACGACGACGATGGCCACCGTGGTCGCCGTCCAGAAGCCGGGGATGAGGTAGGGGAGGGTGTGGCCGACGCCACCGAGGGTCGTCATCAGGCCGGTGATCCAGCCGCGCAGCCAAGGATGGCCGCGACCGGTCAGCTCACCGTCGTCGGAAAGGGCCTCGGCGAAGCCCATCGAGATGCCGGCGCCGACCGAGGCGGCGATGCCGACCAGGAACGTCTGCCAGTTGTCGTGGGTGGCGAACGCGGCGGCAAAAAGCGGGGCGAGGGTGGAGACGGAGCCGTCCATCAGACCGAGCAGACCGGGCTGGACGATCTGCAACACGAACATGTTGCGACGGGCTTCTTCCTCCTCCGATTTCGCGTCCCTGGTCAGATGCTGCTGGCCCAGCTTCTGGGCGAGCGAAACATGTTCGCGCTCGGCCGCGGCGAGGTCGCCCAGAAGCTTGCGGATGCTGGCGTCAGACGAGCGTTCGGCGGCGCGCTCGTAGAATTGGCGGGTCTCGAACTCGATGGTCTCGGCCTGCTTGCGGACCTTGTCGAGGCCGAGGGGGCGGACCATCCAGATCGGCTCGTGATGGACGAAGCCCTTCACGTCCTGGCGACGGATGAGAGGAATGTGCTCGCCGAACTTCTGACGGTAGAGGTCGAGCAGCCAGCGCCGGTGCTCGTGCTCCTCCTCGGCCATCTCGGAAAAGACCTTGGCGGAGGCCGGGAAGCTCTCTTTCAGGCCCTCGGCGTAGTCGGCGTAAATGCGACCGTGCTCCTCCTCGAGGCTAATGGCGAGGGCCAGGATCTCCTGCTGGTTGAGCTCTGAGAATTTCCGCATGGGGAAGCCCCGCCTTTTGTGTTTTTGTGCAGCGCACTCGATTCTTAGAATAGTTCTAATGAGTGGGATGGCAAGCCGAGAGTCTCATTGCAGGTGCGGGGGCTCGTGCTTCAGCGCCATACGGCTCGGATGGTGCGAGCGGCACACGGACCGAACGTGCGGCGGCTTGCGGGGGCTTGCCTATCGTGGTCATTGTTGCGGCGAAGCCAGAAGCGCTCGACCGCCGGGTGCGGCGGGACGAGGCGACGGAGTTGGGACATGCAGCAGAAGTGGGCGGAATTCCAGGGCCGCATCGAGGACGACCGGCTCATAACAGGGCGGGGACGCTATGTGGCCGATGTCCTGCACGACGGTACGCTGACCGGAGTGGTGGTGCGGGCGCCGGTGGCGCACGCTGTGATCCGCAATATCGATAGCTCGGTTGCCCGCGCCATGCCGGGGGTCGTTGCAATCTACACGGCTGTCGATATTGCCGAAGATGGAATCGAGGATTTTCCCTGTGCGGTGAGCCTTCCGGGCGCCGATGGCAAGCCCGCGTTTCCTGCGCGGCGACCGGTTCTCGCGCGCGATCGAATCCGGACAGTGGGTGAACCGGTCGCGTTCGTCGTCGCGGAAACGGCCGAGGCGGCCGAGGCAGCGGCAGAAGCCGTCGTGATCGAGACCGCCGATCTTGCGGCCGTCACGACGACGGCGGCGGCGCGTGCGGAGGGAGCACAGCGCATCTGGGACGGCGCGCAAGAGAATGTCGCCTACATCTGGACGAAGGGCGATCGCGAGACGGCAGACGCGGCGATTGCAGGCGCGGCGCACGTCACCCGCTTCACGTCGCAGGTGTCTCGCGTCAATGCGCTGTCGCTGGAGCCGCGGGGCGCGCTCGGTCTGGTCGACCGGGACGGCCGATTGGTTCTGCATGCCGCCAACCAGAGCCCGCACATCCTCAAAGCAGGGCTCGCGCAGATGCTGAAGGTGCCGGCGGCGCAGGTGCGCGTCATCGCCGGCGACGTCGGCGGCTCGTTCGGCATGAAGAGCGGCACCTATCCCGAGGACGTGCTGGTGCTGTTCGCAGCGCGACGCCTGAAGAGGCCGGTTCGCTGGATCTCGGAGCGCCGCGAAAGCTTTCTCGCCGACGATCACGGCCGCGACATGGGGATCGACGCCACGCTGGCGCTCGACAAGGACGGCCGGTTCCTGGCGCTCAGGGTGGACTTCACGGTGAATGTCGGTGCCTACCTTTCGGGACGCTCGCTGTTCATGGTGAACAACATCGGCGGAATTGCCGGCGTCTACCGGATCGGGGCGATCGCGGCCTCGATCACGGGCGTCTACACGAACTCAATGACGAACGCGCCGTACCGCGGCGCTGGACGTCCCGAAGCGACCTATACGATCGAGCGGCTGATCGACCTTGCGGCAAGGGAGCTTGGTCTCGATCCGTTCGAGCTCAGGCGGCGCAATCTCATCGCGCCGGCGGCCATGCCCTACGACACGGGGTTCGTCTTCACGTACGACTGCGGCGAGTTCGAAGGGCTGATGTCGGAGGCGGCGCGTATCGCGGACCGGGCGGGCTTTGCCGAGCGACGGGCCGCCTCAAAGGAGCGTGGCCTTTATCGCGGTCTCGGCATCGCCAACCCGATCGAAGTGGCCGGGGGGCCGTTCACGAAGCCTGCCAAGGACATGACGCGGATCGAGGTCGGCGTGGACGGTCGGGTGAAGGTGACGGCCGGGGCCATGTCGACGGGCCAGGGGCTCGAGACGATGATGATCGATCTCGTTGCCGGTCAACTGGGGATCGCGAGAGAGCAGATCGACTATTCGTTCGGCGACACCGACGACCTGCCGTATGGGCGTGGAAACGGCGGATCGTCGGCGGGGCCGGTCGGAGCATCTGCGACACTCAGGACGGTCGAGAAGGTGATCGAGACCGGTAAGGCGATTGCGGCCGAGATGCTGGAAGCTCGTCCGGAGGAGATCGGCTTTGCCGACGGCCGCTTCCCGCTCAGCGGCACGAACAGGTCGGTGACGCTCGCCGAGGTGGCGGCGCGGGCCCGGGAGAAAAGCCCGACGGGCCTTGTCGAAATGGCGGAGTTCGTGCCGCCGACCGTGACCTTCCCGAACGGTTGCCACCTGTGCGAGGTCGAGGTCGATCCGGAGACGGGCGTGGTGCGCATCGACCGCTACACGGTCGTGGAGGACATCGGCACTGTGCTCAACGCCAAGCTGGCGCACGGACAGATCCAAGGCGGTGTGGCCATGGGCGTCGGACAGGCACTCGGCGAGGTGATCCAGTACGATCCGGACTCCGGACAGCTCGTGACCGGCTCGTTCATGGATTACCAGATGCCTCGTGCCGACGAGATGCCCGGCGTCAACCTCACGACCCGTCCGGTGCCGACGAAGGTCAATCCGCTGGGTGTGAAGGGGGTGGGCGAAGCCGGGACCGTGGGCTCGATGGTGGCGGTGATCAACGCCATCTGTGACGCGCTGGCGCCGCTCGGGGTGAAGCACATCGAGATGCCGGCGACGCCCGCCCGGGTGTGGGCTGCCATCGAGGCGGCCAGATCGGGGAAGGCCGCTTGAGGCCCGTCGAGGGAGGAGGACGCTGCCTGCGAGATTCCGCTTCGGCAGGGATGGCGCGGCGCAGGCACAAGGCGACGAGGACGACTAGGGCTTGGTCTTCGCCGGCTTTGCCTGAGCGGTTGCCGGCAACGGGACGGACTGCCCAGCAGGCGCGGCGGGGGACCAGCCACCAGTACCGGCGATGCTGCAATCGTCCTGGCCAGCGGTCCAGCGGCCGACGTCGGCGATCATCAACTCGGCCTCCTTCGCGGAGAAGCGGAAATTCTGGGCCTCGATGAGAGAGCCGGTCCCGGAGGGTGCGATGTTCACGGCGAAGGCGCGCAGGACGCCGTGAGACGAGCCCGCCTCGCGCGTGTGGACGGCGATCTCAGCCGGATGGCCCTCCGTGGGTGAATCCACCTTCGCATGGAAGACGTGGGTCTTTTTCAAGGAGCCTTCCGGCCCGAACCAGCATTTGAGTGCTCCGCGGGCGATGCGGGAATAAACCTCGACCGGAGGATCGGCGCTGGTGGAGACCGGGAGATTGGCGGTACCGAGGGTGCCAGTCACGCTCTGGAGCGACGTGGAGTCTGCCGAACATCCGGCGCTGAGCGCAGCGGCGAGCAAGATTGCCGAAGGCCTGGCAGGGGGGCAGGGCGACATCCTCGAACCTCTGAGCGACCCGCACTATGCGTGCGGCGCACAATCAATCCCTGAGGATGGGCGTCGAGGCAAGGTCGGAGGTGGCCCCGGTGGATGGCAGACGGCCGCAGTGATGGGGATAAGGCCTGCCTCCGGCCCTCAAGTGCGCCGCCTTCAGGGCCAGCAGGCTCTCAGCAGAGCCCACGAAATCGCGCATCGGCGCGGGAGCCGCGGTCGAGGGGCAGCGGTCGGCCACTGCTCCGCCACCGTCTTCTATGGGATGCGGTTTTTCCGATTTCAGCCCGCCAGGGCGTCGGTATTGCGCTCGCCAAGGCGGCGGGATCTCGGAGAGGCGTCCCGTGGCTCCGGCGTTTCTGCCTTGGCGAGGTCGTCGGCTGCAAGATCGCGCTCGGCGAGGGCGACCTCGAGCTTGGCTCTGAGCCCGTCGACCGACAGCTGCAAATTGTCACGCCGCTGGCGCGCCGCCTTCGCGAAGGTGGAGTAGGCGAAATGCTTGGCATCACGGACGCCAGTACGCTCCTCCTCGGTTGCGATCTGGCGATCGAGGTCGTCCGCCATCGCTTCGAACTCCCGGATCATCGCTTCCAAGTCAGCGACTTTGCGGGCTTTCTCGCGGGCTTCGAACCGCATCAGACGAAGAGCGCTCTCTCGTGGCCTCATGACGCATTACCCCCACTCGCTCGATGAACTCTACGTCGAACCGCAAATTCAAGTTCCGTGCCACCCATTTAGGCTGGCTTCTTCGCGTAGCGCAAGACCGACCGTACAGCCAGCCGTCACGCAATGGCACACCGTGTGCCACCCTGAGCCTTCCGACCGAACAGGACCGGTGCACTCTGCCCGATGCGGCTTAAGTTGCGGTAAAGCAACTATCACCAGTCGATTAGCGGGGCAGTTGTAGTGCCATAGGCGCGAAGTGTGTGAGTCTCAAGCAGGTAAATGTCGCAGGCGTCAAGTAGCGAATTCGGCCAAGGTGCCGTCCGTAAACGGCATTTCGGGTTCGCCGTCGACGCAGCCGAGGCGCCGCAGGAGACACGTTTCGTCGTGGCCTGGGGACCGATTCGGCAAATATTCGACTAGGGCGGCAATGGCAAATCAGGTATTGATCCACGACATAGTTCGCGGGTCGGCGGTGGTCGGGGTGGCACGCCGTCGCTCGTTCGCCAGTAAAATCCAAGTCGAAAGTAGGAACATTGGCCGTGCGAAGTATTCGCAGCGGGCGGCCGATTGCGTCCCGGAGCGTGTCGCGCAGAGGGAGCGAAGGGTTGCTCGCTCAGGCGGCGAAAGTAACGATTCGCCGACGCGGTACAGGAGTTTGTTAACCTCTGGGTCCTACATTTCGAAATCATGAATATGCGGTGCGGGGCGACGCACCGTGAGGCAAGGCTCGGGGCAGCGGGTCCGGCTCAGGTCGGAGAAGAGAGGTTCGAATGCGGGTCCTTTTGATCGAGGACGACAGCGCCACGGCACAGAGCATCGAGTTGATGCTGCAGTCGGAAGGCTTCAACGTCTATACGACCGATCTCGGGGAAGAGGGCGTCGATCTTGGCAAGCTCTACGACTATGATATTATTCTACTGGACATAAATCTGCCGGACATGAGCGGCTACGACGTCCTGAAGCAGCTGCGCGTGTCCAAGGTGCAGACGCCCATACTGATCCTTTCGGGTCTGGCTCAGATCGATGACAAGGTGAAGGGCCTGGGCTTCGGCGCCGATGACTACATGACGAAGCCGTTCCACAAGGACGAATTGGTGGCCCGCATACATGCAATCGTTCGCCGTTCGAAGGGGCACGCTCAGTCCGTGATCGAGACGGGCGAGCTGAAGGTGAATCTCGACACGAAGACGGTCGAGGTCAACAATCAGCGCGTGCACCTGACCGGCAAAGAGTATCAGATGCTCGAGCTGCTCTCGCTGCGCAAGGGCACGACGCTGACCAAAGAGATGTTCCTCAACCATCTCTATGGCGGCATGGACGAGCCGGAGCTGAAGATCATCGACGTTTTCATCTGCAAGCTCAGAAAGAAGCTGCAGACGGCGACAGGCGGCAAGCACTACATCGAGACGGTGTGGGGACGCGGCTACGTCCTGCGCGACCCGAGCGATGAAGGAACAGTCGCAGCGTAGACGCTCCTGCCCGAGCGTGCGATCAATGCCGACCGAACCGAGGGGAGCCAAACGGCTCCCCTGTTCTTTTCTCGGTGCGTGGCGATGCACCCCCGCTTGCGCTCATCGGGTCGGGACGGAGGTTTCGGCCCCATTCGGCGTCGGCGCAGCTGCCTCACGATTTCGCCGTATTTCGGCGGGATAGCGGCGAACCAAGCGAACGGGCAAAGCAACGGAATATGACAGTCGAGGAGACATCGGGCACGCAGCTCATGGTGGCCTTGGATGCGGTCGAAGGCGCCGAGGAGCGCCTTGCTGCGCTGTTGGCGGCCGTTCCCGTCTCGTCTGTTGTCGTCAACGTCCGCGAGGGCGGGCGATCGGGCCTCGGCAGGCTGGTGGAGTCGGTGCAGGGCCGGGGCGCAGCAGTGCTTATTGCGGACGATGTGCAACTGGCCCGAGTGGTCAATGCGGATGGCGTGCACCTCGGCTACGGCGAGACCATTCTGGAGAGCTACGAGACGGCCCGAGCGGTGCTCGGCGGAAAGGCGATCATCGGGGCCGATGCGGGGCGCTCGAAGCACGATGCGATGACGCTCGGTGAGCTCGGAGCCGATTACGTTGCGTTCGGGATTCCGCCGTTCGTGAAGGACCGGGAGACGGCGGGGCAGCGCCAGCTCGAGCTCGTGGCGTGGTGGGCCGAGATCTTCGAGGTGCCGTCGGTGGCGATGGATGTCGCGGATTTGGCACAGGCTGAGGCGCTGGCGGCCGCGGGGGCGGATTTTGTGTGCCTGCAGCTTGAGGCGGGCCGGGCGGCGGCCGATCTGGTCGATGAAGCACGGAGCTGGATCGCGGCGCTGGCCAATGCCAGGTGAGGCACTCAACGATAGGGGGCCGCAATGAGGGCTCGGGTCGGACAACTTGCTCTCGCTCTCGGCGTCGGTCTTTCCGTCGGAGCCGGTGGGGCGGCCGGTCCAGGACGTGCCGAAACGAGCAGCTGGGAACAGCGCATCGTGCCGGCGCCGCACGTGAAGGCCAAGCCCAAGGGCGGCACTGCGGTCAAGAGCCGTACGATCGATCCCGCGCAGGCGCCAAAGGGCGCGCTCTCCAAGGATGCCTCGGGCGCGGTGCCGAAAAAGGCCTCGCTTGGGCCGATGACGACCTCGGTGATGGACGACGCGGACGCTGCGAGGCCCGGCAGTGATGCGGCCTACGAGGCGTTCGACCAAGGGAAGTACCTGACGGCGCTTTCGATCGCGGCAAAGCAGGCGAAGCAGGGCGATGCCATCGCGCATACGCTGGTGGCACGAATTCATGCCGAGGGATTGGGCGTGCCGCAGAATGCCAAGCTGGCCGCGCAGTGGTACGCGCGGGGCGCGGAGCTCGGCGACCCGGAGGCGGCGCTCGGTCTCGGAACGCTTTATGCGCGCGGCGAAGGTGTCGCGCAGGACTATGGCAAGGCCGCCGAGTTTTTCGAGAAGGCCGCCGCAAAGGGGCATGCGGAGGCAGCCTACAACCTGGCGCTGCTGTTCCTCGCCGGCAAGGGCAAGCCGGAGCTTCCGCGCCGTGGGTTCATGTTGATGGAGTATGCTGCGGACAAAGGCGTCATAGCCGCGATGTATGATCTCGGCACGCTCTATGCCACCGGGACCGGAACGCCGGCGAACGCGTTCGAGGCGGCCAAGTGGATCGGCAAGGCGGCCAATCAAGGCTATCCGGAGGCCGAGGTCGAGTACGCCGTCATCCTGATGAAGAACCATCAGCTTCCGGCCGACCAACTCGCCAAGATGCGCCACCGGGCGGTCGAGCTGTTGCGGTCGGCCTCGCGCAAGGGGCTGGTCGTCGCGCAAAACCGGTTGGCGCACTGCTATTTCGACGGGCTCGGTACGGCGAAGAATACCATCGAGGCGGCGAAGTGGCATCTGATCGCGAAAGCCGGAGGCCACGGCGATGCGGCGCTCGACAAGGCCGTGGCCGCGCTCTCGGCGACCGACCGCCGCACGGCGACGGTCGCGGCAGCCGAGTGGCGCGACCGGATGCTGCTCGAATGAGTAGCCCGGTCGGCGCCGAAGCCGTCTCGCATCAGCCCTTCTTGTAGCCGTCGCCGTGCTGGTCGTTGAGGCGGGCGAGCAGGCTGCACGTATCCCAGCGACCGCCGCCGAGGCGCTGCACCTCGGAGTAGAACTGGTCGACGAGCGCCGACACCGGCAGGTGTGCACCGTTCTTCCGTGCCTCGTCGATGGCGATGGCGAGGTCCTTGCGCATCCAGTTGACTGCGAAGCCGAAGTCGTACTTGCCCTCCATCATCGCCTTCCAGCGGTTCTCCATCTGCCACGAGCCGGCGGCGCCCTTCGAGATCGTGTCGATCATCATCGGGATGTCGAGGCCGGCCTTCTGGGCGAAGTGGATGCCTTCGGCGAGGCCCTGCACGGCGCCGGCGATGCAGATCTGGTTGACCATCTTGCAGAGCTGGCCCGAGCCCGGCTCGCCGATCAGGTTGACGGCGCGGGCGTAGGCCGAAATGACCGGCTTCGCCGTCTCGAATGTCGCCTTGTCACCGCCGCACATGACCGTGAGCACGCCGTTCTCGGCGCCGGCCTGGCCGCCCGAGACGGGGGCGTCGATGAAGCCGAAGCCTTTCTCCTTGGCGGTCGCGTAGAGCTCGCGTGCGACGTTGGCCGAGGCCGTCGTATTGTCGACGAAGATGGCACCCTTGGCGACGGTTTCGAAGGCGCCGTCCCTGGCGACCGTCACCGAGCGCAGATCGTCGTCGTTGCCGACGCAGCAGAAGACGTAGTCCTGGTCCTTGGCCGCCTCGGCGGGGGTGCGCACGGCCCTGCCGGCGCCGTACTGCTTCACCCAGGCCTCGGCCTTCGAGAAGGTGCGGTTGTAGACGGTGAGCTCGTGGCCGCCCTTCTTCAGGAGGTGCCCGGCCATCGGGTAGCCCATCACGCCCAGACCAATGAATGCCACCTTCGCCATGTCGTTCTCCTCCGCTGGATGGGTTCGCCGTGTTCAATCTTTGCCTTTAGCCTGACATCGGGCCGGCTGTCTGTCGATTTTGCGGTTTCAGCCGGGGTCCGGCCTCGGCATTCGTCGAGACGAGGGCAGGCGCGCACGATGTCCGGTCCCTTATTCCCGTTCTGATGGGCTCTGGCCACGCCGTCGCGCCCGGCAGCGCTCGGCGCTCCAGTCGTTGTCGAATTGCACGGGGGGAGGACGCCGTCCGGCCACCGTTTTGATATTTTGAGGCAGCCTCGCGGCGCCCTCCGACGGCATTTTCGCGTCGCGGAAGCGCGCCCTGGGTGGTTCCCCGGCTCATCTCCACGCGACGCCCGGCTTGCGTAGTGGCGCTCACCTCTCCAGAGGCCGGATACCGCCTCCTGCCCTCGCTCTCGGCACGCCTCGCGACAGCGACCCGCGCGAACAGGATGCCGGGAGGATAAGTGACGCCGGAGGGGCCGGGGATAAGTTCTGGACTCCGGAAAGCGATCCGAGCCATCCCGCGTGGCCCAAAGGGTAATCCGATAGCCGAGAAACACCCACTGATGTCATCCCGGGCCTTGTGCCCGGGACCCATCGCGCCGCACACTCCTTCCGGAGATGCTTGGCCAGGATTTCCAGCGGGTTTCGCACTGTGCGCACCCGCGTAGCGCCCTAACCCCTGCGCACCGAGCGAGCTGATGAAAGGGTCCCGTAGACCCCGGCCTTCGGCGGGGCAGGGAAGCACCGGGATGACAGAGCGTGGGCTGCATACGCTTCGGTCGTTCGCGACCCATCCCCTCACCACCCCGTCATCCCCGCGAAGCCGGGACCCACGTCGGGTCTGTGCGTGCATTCGATGCCTGTCGTGGGTGCCGGCCGCAGTTCACTCCGGACCTGATCCGGGACAGGCATGACGGTGAGAGCGGAGAAAGCGGACGTAAGCGCGCGCAACATGGTCAGTGCAGGCCATCGTTCAGAGTGACCCAACTGAGACATTGTGCCGGCGCTCAACACCTGTGTTGCATCGAAAGCGAACGCGTGGATTGGCGCAAAGTGCGCCGCAATATTTCCTGCACAATGGCCGCCGCACCAGGAATGTCCGGTTGACCTCCGAGACCTGTATGGTTCTGGCCCTCGCTGAGGACCAAAGCACAGATGCAGTCTTTCGGACAGGCCTGCCGTGCCGGCCTATCCCGTGATATCTATTGATCCCAGCCGATCCAATGGTGAGGGGCCAGTTACATGCTTTTCATGATCATCGAGCGGTTCAAAGACGACGACATGCTGCCGATCTACAAGCGGGTCCGCGACGGCGGTCGAATGTTCCCTGAAGGCTTGAAGTACATAGACAGTTGGGTCGAACCGAACTTTAGCCGTTGCTTCCAGCTCATGGAGTGCGATGACCTCAGATTGCTGCAAGATTGGGTGTTGAAGTGGAGAGGCTCGGGGGCGTCGTTTGAGATCGTGCCAGTGGTAAGCAGCAAGGAAACCCGAGACGTCGTGGCCCCTTACCTCGATAACATGTGAGGCCCGGTTCGGTCGCGGGGCGAAATGACCGTCGTTCAGCTCGCTGCCGGAGTGGCCCCGATACCGACCGTCGCCAGCGTCTCCAACGCCTGGCGACGCGATAGACCAATTAGCTTCCGACTTGATGCAGCGCAGCGCAACGTCGAGGAGGGCCAACAACGGACGTTGGCTCCGGCATTGGTGGCGGCGCGAGGGTCGTCCGATGATGGGGCACGGCGGACGTCGCAAAGGTCGGCACGGCACACAATTGAAGCATGCGGGCATACTCGACCCGTGGTCCAGCTGCCGTGAAACTCAACGCTCGCCGATTGCCAGCCAAGTGGTACAGTCATTGCCGAGTTCGGCCAACGCTTTAGCGTCATATGCCTCCCTCACGGGCGGCTTCCTCTGTACTGCGGCGGTCAGCCACCACCTTGACCGTAGTTCTGTCGTCGCTCGTGGCAGCCGGTTCTTGCCGCCCCAATCCAGGCTGGGGTTTGGTTCACCGCCGGAAATCGCTATGGAAGACAGTGTGGGAGCTTGAGAGGTTTGGGAGCGCTAAGTGCTTGAATCGTCATCGTCGGTAGGGTCCCCTCGGCTCCACCAAGACACCAACGAAGTCAGGCTCTTCGCTGAATGCCGGGGCACGGTCTATTTTCGGTCGTCCTGGGACGTGTGGTTATCAGTTGGCCGGTTTCGGTGTCCATCTTCGGTTTGATCACGTGCACAGCGCCCTGACGCGGCGGCGATAGTTCTCGCAGTTTCGGGAGCCGAAGGCGCGGCGCTGGATGAGCTTCATCTTGCCATGGAAGCCTTCCGTGATGCCGTTGGAGCGCGAAAAGCGCCACATGCGGCCGATCTCGACCTGCCAGTCCGCAAGCGTGCGGCCGAGCTTGCGACAGTCCTCGAAGGGGCTTTCCCGGAGCTGGCGGACGCCATCGAGCAGCCGGTGGACCAGGATGCGGCACCGGGCCTTCGTCTGGTTCTTTGCAATCAGCACCGCCATCAGCTCCTCCTTGAAGGCATGGATCGCCGCGATCGCCGGATGGCCGGCAAGGTAGGTTTCGAGCCGCCGGGCCTGGGTGGTGGTGAGGTTACGGGCATGCTTCTGCAGCAGCCGCAACGCACCCCGTCTGGCGGTGAGGGTGGGATCGATGCCGCGGCAGGCCTGCATCAGATGATGCAGGGCAAGGCACACGACATGGAAGCGGTCGGCCACCACGAGAGCTGCGGGAAAGGCGGACCGGACGATCGACCGGTAGCTCTCGGACAGGTCCATGCAGACGATACGGACGCGACTTTTGCTCGCGAGGTCATAGAGATACGGCTGGAGATCGGCCTGCGAGCGTCCGACTGCCACGTCGAAGATGCGTCGCTTCTTCAAGTCGCAGAACGTCGTCGCAAACCGCTTCCTGGCCGAGAAGCGTTCGTCGATGCCGAGCACGCGCGGCACCTCGACGCTCAGGAGCTTGCGGTTCTCGAGGTCGTACATGTGATCGTAATAGCGCGCGATGGTGGTGTCGGAGCGCCCGCAATTCTCGGCCAGGCTTCTGCGTGAGATGCCCTGTGTGTGCTGGCGGTAGACCTGCCGCTTCAGGGCCTCGGTCGAGCGCTGATAGGGCAGGATGCCATCCAGGCGCTGGCGGAAATACTTCCCGCACGCGCGGCAATGGAACTTGCAGACGGCGAACCTGAGCAGCACCCGGCGCAAGCCGACGCTCTCGTGCCAGACTTGGTGCTCAGTCTTGTCCTTCTTGCGCAGATCCTAGGCCGAGCAGTGCGGGCAGCACGGCTCCAGATGACAGTCGAGATCATGGATGATGGGGTTGAAGCCGCTGGTCGTGGAGATTGTGAACCCGGGCAGGTTGAGCGTAACGACGAATGAAGGCATCCTCGTCATGTCCTTTGTTGGAACGTCCGGGCAAGACGCCCAACAATAGATCTCGGTCCGAGGATGCCCCCTCTTATGACGTAGAGCCGATCGATCACGCACCGAGTGCTCTGAGCCCTTTGGCTCGTTCTCGGGACGTCGACGGAGACAACCGCTCTAAGGGTTCGCCTCGATCTTCACTGTGATCACGTCTTTGTATGTTCCCGCGCGCTGGCCGGCCGGATTGCCGAGCGTGACCTGGACGGGAACATTCACGCCCGCGAGTGACGTAGCGGCCGACGAGATGGCGACGCTCTGAGCCGTCGAGAGGTTGAGCGGCGCACCGTTGTTGATCTTGACGGTGTAGGGCACCTGCCAATTCACGCCGTCGCCGGGATTGGGATCGAGCTTCAACACGCCGCCATTGTCGGACGTGGCCGTGAATTTGAAGCCCTGATTGGAACGCGCCTGGATATCGACCGCGCGCACGTCGTTGGCGATCATGTTGCCGAAGGCCAGCGTCGTCGCAAGGCTCGAGCCACCGGCGATGTTGACGGACATTTCTGCGCTGACATGGATAGTTACCGCTACGGTGGTACTGCTACCAAACTTTATATTTGACCCGTTGGGGTAATACACGGCTGCCGTCAAGTTCGCGGTGTAATCTCCTGATGGAACAACTGTTCCGGCTGGCACCCGAACGACAAATGGGATCGCACGCGTAGCACCGGGTGCGACGATCGTTGCGGTCACGATCGTTGCGGTCTGCCCCAAGGTGGTAAGGTTGGGTGGCCTTCCTGAATTGATGACGTTCGGTTGACCAGAGGCCGTTGCGATCTCGAATGGCAGGTTTTCAACGCCAGACGTCGCATTCACTTGCGTCGTGCCCAAGTTTGCACCCGCGCCGGAAAAGAATGCAAGTATAAGAGTAGGGCAATTCTGATTTCCGATGTTCTGAGCTGTGATCGTGTAGGTGCTACTGATCTCTGGTGTCGCCTTGAAGGGAAAATAGGAATTGATCATCGGAGCGGGAGGGGCTCCTGAAACTGCACCATCGCAGGCCGCATAGGCCCATGAGAAGAGACTACTCGCTGCAAAGATTGCGGCACTGACCCGACCGATCTTTTGGTTGAGTTCATCTGTACAAGAACGGTAATCGCCTGACACTTGCCGCTGCCGACTGAGGGTCAGAGAGCGGGTTGCGCGGGTTCGGCTTCGGGTGTGGCTTTCGTCTCCTTTGGCTGTTGCAGTTTGGTTTTGCGCGACAGGCCTTCTCGGAACGCTCGCGCGGGGGTTCGGCCCTTCATGCCGCGGCCCTGATGGGGTCGGCGCTGATTGTAGCCGACGAGGTAGTCGTCGAGCACCACCTGCATTTCCTCGATGGTCTCGAACCAGGTCTTGCGGCCCTCGACACGGAAGTGCTCGTCCAGGAGCGTGCGGTGAAAGCGCTCGACGATGCCGTTCGATTGCGGCCGCTTCACCTTCGTCGTGCGGTGCTCGATCTCCTCCAGCTGCAGGAACAGCTCGTAGGGGTGCTGGTCGAGGCGACCACAGAACTCGCGCCCATTGTCGGAAAGCACGACGTCTATCTTCGCGTTGGCGGCCTCGAAGGTCGGGATCACGTCGTTGTTCATGAGATGCACCGCCGTGATCGGCAGCTTCGAGGGATAGAGCCTGGCCCAGGCATAGCGCGAGTGGCAGTCGATGGCCGTTTGCAGGTAGATCTTTCCGACGCCCTTGAGGACGCCGACGAAGAACGTGTCGACAGCGACGAGACTGCCGGTGTGCGGGGCCTCGATGTGGCGCTCGCGGAACTCCGGCGAGAAGCGTTCCAGCAGGCGGACCTGCTCGTCGGAAAGCTCGATCTTGCGTTCGGCGGTGGCCTTCTCGAGCCGCAACAGCCGCTCGTGCTTAGTGAGCAGGCCGTTCCTCATCCAGACGCCGCGCACGCCGCCGGAGGAGACCTGGATGCCCTTGAGGCGCAGCTCCTGCTCGACGCGGGTGGCGCCGTGGCAGGGATGGGCGAGCGCGTGGTCGAGGATCGCCTGCTCGGTCGCGGCGGGCACTCGGTTGGGATGCGGGCCGCGTGCGCCGGGCAACCGGTCGATCAGCCCGTCGGCGCCGTAGGTCTGGAAGTTACGGCGGATCTCGTAGAACTGCTGGCGGGAATAGCCCATCAGCTTGCAGGCCCTGGAGACGTTGTCGAGGTCGCTCGCCAGCTCGAGCAACGACAGCTTGCGCCGTGCTACCTTGTCGGTGGTCGTGGTCATGTCGTTCTGCCTGTGAGGAAGGATGATGTCTCAGCAACACCATCTAACCTCAACCGGCAGCGGCACGGCCACGGCTTCGCGACTCTGACGGTCGCCGCCGTGACCTCAACTGTCAGGTGAATACGATCTCAGCACAGTTCATCTCACAGGCCTCAGCGTTCCGGCGTCGAAGAGACCGACGGTGTTGGCGGGGACGTCGAGGACGTAGCGGGTTGCTGGCTCGGTCGGCATCTCGATCACCCAGCGGCCGGGGGCGAGGCCCTGGGCGCCGAACCGACCCGCCCGATTTGTGAAGAGCTGCACCTTGGGCCCATCGTTCTTGCCGTCCTCGAAGGCGGTGCCGGCGAGCAGGGGCACCGGAGCACCGTCCCGACCGATGAGCGTCCCGAGCGCCGTCACCGTGTAGTCGGAGCCGACGGTCAGCCGGTAGCCCGCCTTGTAGGGCGCAAAGAAATCGAAGGCGCTGGCACCGAGATCGTAGCCCAAGGGCAGGTTCGGCACGTCGTACTCCACACGCCGGGTCGAGTAGGCGAAGATGTCGGGCACGAGCGCCGGGCCGAGCGCGCCGCTCGAGGCGATCTCCGAATCGCGCGGCCCGAGCGAGACGCTCTCGCCCTTCAGGTTCCTGTGCGGCTCGACGATGGCGAAGCCGTTTCGTACCGGCCGGCCGACGGCGAAGGCGCCGTCCGCGAATGCGATGCCGGTCTCCGCGCGCAGCGACGTGCGTTGCTCGGTGCTGCGTGGGTCGAAGTATGCGCCGCCGATGGAGACGCCGCTGAGACGGCTCGCGTGCGAGACCGAGACCTCGCCCCGGTTGCCGACATAGCCGACGGCGCCGTTGACGCTGGCTTCCTCGTAGCGCTGGTCGTTGGCCACATCGACGACCGTATTCCACGAGCCGACGCCGCTGCCCTCGTTGCGCACGTAGGTCGCGTGGCTGACCTCGTTGCGCGTGTCGTGCGAGGCCGAGATCGAGGAGCGATCGTCGATGCGGTAGTGCAGGCGCGCGAAGGCATGGAACCCGTCGCTGTCGAGACTTCCCGCGCAGGTGGCGCAAGCCAGGCGCGTCTCGTCGTATCGCCGGCCGCCCTCGCCGTAGCCGACGGAGAGAGAGCCTGAAAGATTGGCCCAGATCCGCTTCGAGAGCGAGAGATCGACCGACCAGCGATCGTCGAAGAGCGCGGTATCCTTCGCGAGCGAATAGCGGCCCGACAGTGATCCGGTGATGTCCCAGGCAAGATCGCGGGCGTAGATCGCGGCGAGGTTCAGCCAGTAGTCGTAATGCGGATCGTGCTGCTGGATCGACGCGAAGTTGTCGGACTTGTACTCGGCCGACACACGGAACGAGTGGCGATAGCCGTCCCAGCCGCGCACGTTCAAGAGATCGTAGCTGCCGGCGATGGCGTAGCCGAGGCCATGGTCCGAGGTGCTGAACGCGAGATCGGCGCTGAACAAGCCGAACTTGTTCTGCCAGATGGCGCCACCACCTCCCATGACCACGCTGTCGTCACCCTGGGCATGAAGCTCTCCCGTCAGCGATTCGGTCAGGCCACGGCGATAGAAGGCGGTAGCGGCCGGCGAGTCCCACATATAGTCGGGCTGGCCGAAGAAATGGTCGCGCCAGTCGCTGTCGGCGGGACGCGAGCGAATGCCGGCCGAGACCTGGAACTCGTTGATGCCCGGTGCGAGCAGCGAGCGATCGGAGAAGACCGTGAACTCCAGCATGCGGCGCTGGCCGGTGTCCTCGGTGATCTGCAGGATCACGTTATTGGCGCCGGGCCGCAGCGGCAGATCGTTGACGTTGTAGTTGCCGGGCGCCAGGCGCACGCGGCGGACGATGGCGCCGTCGACGACGATATCGACATCGGACGGCCGGTCGATGCGGAACGACTGCTGGCCCGTGGGACGGATGTTCTGGCCGGGACGCAGCGCCGAATAGGAGCGCTCCACGGTGAAGCCGAGCAAATCGGGCGCTGTCTGGAAGCTGGTGAAACCGGGGTAGACGTCGCCCACCTTGAATCGGAGCACGTGCTCGGGCAGGTCGTAGACGATGCGGCTGCCGCGCCGATAGAAGCCGTAGTTATTGAAGTAGTCCTGGGTGAAGCCCTTGCGGTTGTCGGTGTCCCAGGTGAACTCGTTCTCGAGCACCACGTTCGAGATGCGCACGGCCGAGTCGAAGTCGAAGCGCGGCGATTCGAGGCCGTCCTCCCCGCGTGTGGTCTGGCTGACGTAATCGACCGCGCCGCGCATGTTGAGATAGGCCGAGAACAAGGCCGGACGGCGCGCGTTGGCGCTGATCGGCATGGCATCGCGATTATAGGCCGAGATGTCGCCGGTGGGGCGCTGCTCGACGGTCGGCTCGACGCGAAGCTCGTTGGCGAGCGGATCGAAGCGCAGGTTGATGCCGAGCGCGCGGATCTCCTCGATCGACATGTAGGCCGGCGGCGAGACAGGAATCGTGCCGGGTGGCATCGGCTTCAGCTCGCGGGCGCCGACGCCAGCGGGCTTCTCGTGCTTCTGGTCGGCCGCGAGCAGGTTGCCGAGCCAGGAGCCGAAGGCCCATTTGTCGGGGCTGCTGGCCTTGTCGCCGTCCGCGAGCTTGGTATCCGGAGGCTCGCCCGGCAGGCCCTTGGTGAGCAGCGCGACGACCTCGGGCTTCATCACCTTCTTGAGCGGGAGGGCGAGCCCCTGGCGATCCACCATCACCTTGCCGCCGCCTTCGATGCGGATCGGGACGTCGCCGAGGTAGAACTTGTCCACTTGAGCGGCACGTCGATGGGGATGACCTGGCCGGTGGGATTGAGCGAGACGCCGGTTCCATTCGCGAGGGCATCGGCAGCCGAGGACGGCATTGGCGGGGGCGGCGCTCGCGTTGGCGGCACTGGCCGGCTTGCCGTTGGAGCCGTAGCCGGCGGCAGCGAGCAATTCCTCGGCCGTCATGCGCTTGCCGTTGCCCGGCCGCTGTGCGAGCGCGCCCTGGGTCAGGGCACAGACACGGCGAGCGCCAGCAGCGCTGGTATGGTCCCTCCCCCTGCCATGAGACCGACGATCCTACCCACTGAAATTACGCGCACGACTGACGATCGAGTTGGGGCGCACCTTCCCTCGCGATGCCGCCACGCATCGCGAGACTGCCGCCTAACGCGCCGTCTTACGCTTGTAGGAAATGCTGGCCGTGACGTTGCCGACCCCCGCCGGCAGGTCCACGGGAACGAGGAACCGGCGCTGCTTGCCAGGCTGCACGAGACCGAGGCCCATGAGCTGGCGGATGTCGCCTGGCGCCAGGGACTTCGATACGACCGCGGACAAGTTGATCGTCGCCTCCAGCAGGTAAGCGTGCATGTTGCCGGTGTTCTCTACCGTGATCGCCGGGCGGATCTTGCCCTTGTCGTCCTTGCCGGTGCCGGCGCCGATGTACTTGAGATCGGCGACCCCACCGGGAGGCGCGACGTTCACGACGACGGCAAAGTTGAACACGATCTGCACGCCGGAGACCGACTTCGGCAGCTTCACCGGAATCTGGTTGACCGAGAAGATGTAACTCTCGCTCTTCTTGATGTCGGCCTTGCCGACCCACTGGATGCGAAACACCTGCGTGGCGCCCGGCGGCACCGAGGCCTGCGCAGCAGGAAGACGAGAAACTCGTCCCCGGCGGCCTTCTGTGGTCTCGCCCTTGGGGCCGACATCCAGCTTGTAGATTAAACTCGACCGGCAGCGGCTTCGTGCCGTCGTTGACGACCCTGATGGAAGCTCTCGCTGGCGTCCGCCGACAGCCATGTCGACGACGACAGGCGTGACGGACATTACTTTACCGAAGACACTTCAGCGACTAATGCCCCCAATGGGCCCGCAAATACTGCAAAACCTGAAAAACGATCTTATGCATCGAACCCAGCTTCTCTCAATTACTGAAAAGGGACGGAGCATTGGCGCTCCGCCCTCTTCTGATCGATTAGAACGTCGCGCCGATTTCTGACGGTCAACGTATCTTGGTACGTCCCCTGCAATACGGGAACGCTGCCGGCATTAATATTCACGGCTACGACAAGGGACCCGAGATTGGCACCACCGGGTGCGACAGTGCCTGTCGCGTCTACCGTTCCCGTTGTCGTCAAGCTGGCTGAGCCCCACCGAAGTCTGCCGTCGCGGTATAGTCTACACGGCTGAGAAAGCTCCCGAACCGGACACCGGAGTAGAGCCGCCGGACTGTTGGGTAAGGCCATGTTGCCCGTCTTGAGGCTCTCCACGTTATGCGCGTAATTGCACATTGCGTTCGAAAACGTGAGCGTTGCCGACGCCGCATTTGCAACCGCGTCGTGTCATCGTGAAATCGGTTATCGTGGAGCGGTTGTCGGGAGAGCGGGTGTCCCCGTCATGGTGGACGACGTCGGCGTCGGAGCACTCGGGACAATGTGCAGACATTCTCGGCTACGCCGGTGATCGTGATGTCGCTGGAGGCGCTATCGGCCGCATTGGCCGCGCCCGCGACGAAAAGAAGTGCTGCACCCGCAACAAATCCGGCAATTTTCTTCCATAACAAGGCTCCTTGTGGTTAGCCGTTGGACACACCCTTCCGTGCTCGGAGATGAGCCTCCGAGAGGGACATTCCCGCTCTTTGTTGAGAGCCGATGGCGATGCGAGGGACGCCACCGGTTGACTTGGTGATCTAGAGCTGCTGGCCGATCTGCACTTTCAATACATCCGAGTAAGTTCCAGCAACAACGGGCGCAGTGGAGCTTGTTGTTTATGGTGATCGTCACCGTGAATGTGCCTGCGAACGCTCCTCCGGAATTGGCGCTATTCGATTTCGCCCCAGCTATACCGCTGGTATTGAGGACCGCTCAATCCCAACGCCCAGCCAGCCGAAGCTCCGTAATCTATCCTGGATAAGAATGTACCGCTGCCAGACACAACCGTCTCCGGGCGTATCGTCTTTGGGCCGCCCTTTGTGGACTGAAGCGCAATGTGATGCGCATAATTGCATACCCCGGAAACACAAGCGTACGAAACGCTGCATTCAGCGATCGTAGCCGTCGGTGATCATGTCCGCGTGATTGAACGGTACTTGCATTCGCGCCAGCCACAGTGAGTGTCATGTTTGTGCCGGCACCCACTGTTGGCGTAGCGGTTATTCCGCAAGGGTCGGCTCCGCAGTCGCATTCAAAGTGATCTCGCTGGATGCGCTATCCATGCATTCGCCGCCACCCCCAAACCCCTGCCCCGAGTGCCACTGCGGACGCAGCAGCGGAGATCCGGCACGAAAGTTTCCGCATGTGTTGCCATCCCCCGATGTCCTTGCTGTCCGCTTGCGTTGTCTTTCTCCCCACCCCGGATCGCGCCGCGTCTAAGGCGGCGTCGACACCGTGAGGATGAGAACGTCTTGATAGCTTCCCGCAACGAGCGGCTGTCCGCTCACGCTCCGCAGAGTCCGAGGCTGCCCGGCTGATTGATCACTTGCGGCATTTCCCGAGTTGGCGAACGGGCACGTCACCGCGCCGTCCTTCACATTCGCCGAGGTGCGCATCACAGTTGATGCCCGCGCCGGGGTGGTCGCGATGACGGTTTTGCACCGAATAGGGCAACAGAACCGAGAACCCCGAGGGCGCCGCAGCAGCCGCCGCAGGCCTTCCGGCGCCATTCGCGCTTTTTCAGCGCGTAAGAAAATGGCGCGTTGCAGTCGATGGTGAAAGACGCTGAGCGATCCGTACCGGGTATATTTCGAGATTGGCGCTGGCATCAATGCCGTTGATTGCGCAGGAGGCGACGACGACCTGCCTTCGACCGTGATTTCACTTCGTCTGCCGCAAAAGCGATGGCATTCGGGCTGGCGACAAGAGAAACCGCCAAGGCAATTGCGCGGCGAGTACTCGGATCGCCGTCGGCGAGGAACCATCGGCGCCCCCTTTCGTGCAATATGTCCTGCCAAACCCCGCATTCGCCAAATCTCCGCTGAAACGACATTTGTCTCTCGTCGTTTCTTACAGATTGAGCGTAGCAACCCGGCACACGCGGCCCCGTGCATTTCGATGGGGTCTTAAGGATTCGTTACTTCCTTCGGCCTGTGGATCAGGACCGCGTTGCTCGATCGCAACGCCCGCCGTGCCGGGGCCGGGCAAATTCGCAGATTTAAGGGAATAATGCGCGGACTCGCAGCGTGAGCGACGGCGTGCGGCGGGCACACGTCCAGCACCACGCTGTCGCCGCGGCCGCAGGCGCGACTCGATGCCGGTCAAAACTTGGCTTGGACGGACAGCGAAAGGTGCTCGAGCTCGTAGACGGGGCTCGGCGCCGGGAGAAGCGGCGGCGTCCCGACCGTCGGCGCATCCGACATGACGGTCGGATCGCGCACGAACGGCGCGAGATCGGCGACCTGGGTCCCCATTCGGGATAGCCGGAGGCCGCCAGTGCCGGCGATTCGGGCGCTGGGGAGCGGGCGATGGAGCCGGTGACGATGACGAGCGCCTGGACGCGGGCCATCGGGCGACTCGCGTCGTCGAGCGCCGAACGGACGCCGCAGGGCGCGGTGCCGGGCAGCAAGGCGCCCTCGATTCGCTCCGGCAGCGGCCCCAACAGGCAGCTGGAGGTCTGCACCTCGCCGTTGCCGGAGACCTGGAGGTCGATGCCGAGATCGAGGGCCGAGAGCGACGAACGGGCCGGTTCGGGCACGGGCGACGGCGTGATGGAGGCGGTGGTGATCTCGTGCGTGCCGCTCGGGGCCTCGACGCGTGGGCGCCCGCGATGGTCGCGGTGGTGGTGATACGGCACGATTCGCCGGAGCTGGCGGTGGACGCCCAGGGCATACGGCGTGTTGCAGACGACGTTGAACGCGCCTTCGCCCTGCACGCCCAGATCGACACCCTCGCCGTGATCGGTGTAGCCGGTCAGCCTGATGGTGCCGGAGCCGGCCTTGACGCTGCAAATGGCGGGCACCACACCGCGGAGGGTGATCTCAGCACTGGCCGAGCTTCGCGCCCCCGGCCTCGACGGCGCCAGGGATGGCGGCGAGCAGAAGCGCCGAGGTGACAACTCGGGCGGTCTGACGCACAGCGCCGTGCATCAGGCATCTCGCAACACTCTCGCGTGCGGACCGGACCCGTTACAAGACGCGACAAACCGGTGGGGTTAATCGAGGCCCGGCCGCTCAGGCGTAACCGGAGAGCGTTGAATATCAGGTGTTCGCGCCGCGCCCCATTCATTTCCATGGGTGCAGGCCGCAATGCGCCTTCCTCCGTCCTGCTGGTTGCGAAAACTCACCACACACCTATTTCTCTCCCCGAAGTGCATCACTCGATCAGCAGCTTGAGGACGAGTTGCACGACCTCGCGCTGGCTTCGACAGCCCGTCTTGCCGAGAATGTTGGCCATATGCCATCGGATCGTGTTCTGGCGCCGGCCGATCGCCTCGGCGTACTCCTTGATGGAGGAGCCCGAGACCAGAGCGGCGACGAGTTGCGCTTCCGCCGATGTCAATCCGAGCGCCTGGGCAATGAACCGCTCGGGCACCGTCCAAGTCCGCTCGATGGTTTTCAGGCGCAGAAGGATGCGAACGTCCTCGCTCGTTCCCTGCGGCGGCGCCGATTGAAGCAGACTGACGATGAGCCACGCCGAGCAGGTGGGCTCGTCGTCGCCGTCCCAGCCGTCACCGCTCGGACCATCGACCCTGAGTGCGAAGGGGCCCGACAGCGGATCCGAGGCCAGGGCCAGCAAGAAGCGATTCAACTCCTGCGTCTTGGCGCGGTCGCGCAGCTTGAGGCGGCCGTCCGAGCCGAGCAGGATCGAGCCGCCGGCTTCCAGATTGCGCCGCCCGGAGGGGCTGGCCTCGATCAGACGTCCCGTGGCGCTCACGAGGAAACGGGTGCCGTCCATGTTGTCGAGCCCAGACCTCGGCGGCTGTTGGTGGAGAGACTGCGCGGCATTTTCGAGAGCAGCCGCGAAAAGTCGGACCTGGTGCATCCACCGGGACTCGAACACCCCGAGGAGGTGCTCGCTCCCCGGAGTGGCCGTCACCACGAGCTCCGCTTGCAAGTGCAGGGTCGACATGGACTTCTTCAACTGGACGCCATCGCCGGTCTGGCTCCAGCTGGAAGGCGTCCCGCTTTTCGCGTGGATCTGATATGCGTGGCCCGCATCTCTCCCCACGTCCAGCGCGACGGGCGACGCCATCTCTGCCAACTCCGGTTGACTGTCTTTGGTCACCGAACAGGGGGGACCGTCGGCACGGCCATCCCCTCGCTGGGCGCACGAAAGACGCACGTCGAGACCCTCGAGCCCATCCAGCAATCCGTCCAGAAGGGCAGAAATCTGCTCGTCTCGCCAATGGTTTGAAGTGAGGCGATCGCCTGGCTGACCAGGCTCCCGTATGGCCCCGGATCGGGCGTCACCTTCCGGCATCGAAGATATGTTCATAATAACTTGTCCCGTTATGTCCGACCCAACCCTAGCAAGGGTGAGCTGGCCGTCAGCCCCACCAAATCAATGGGTGCCGTACGCAAACCGTTGCTCGGCTGATCATGATCAGTGTCGCGCCTCCGGCTGTCCAGGGGATGCGGAGCTTGAAGATCAACGTCGATCGCCGATGTCGACGGCAAGGACTTCGTTCCGCAGCGCCATGTCGATGCCGCAGGCTGTCAGGATCTGAGCAGCCTCGCAGTCTCGTCTGGAAAGGTTTCAGCAGCGCACTCATCAGGAGTGTTGGCTCGAGCCGGATGGCGACATCGGAGGCGCCCTCGCAGACCGCACCAGGCTCGACGCTCTGCTCGACACCTGCAAGCGGCACGCACAGAGTTGGGGTCGGCTCAAGCCCGCCCCACTGCCAGAATGGCATGCCGCATTTTCCCTATTCCGCAGTGGCTTACCTTCGAGCGTCGCTTTGCCTCCTTCCAAGTTGGCAGTTTTCGGAAGCCGAGCCGCACTCGCGAGCGCTGCATGCTTCGACATTAATGTATTGAATTGAAACATAATAGCAGGAGTCCGTGCCGGATTGGCACGCGCGTTGCTCTCATCTTCAGCACGGATCGAATTCGAGCATGTGAGAGACCGTGCCGCGAATGTCGATAGTCTCTGCGCTCGCCCTGACGATGACCGTCGGGCTGGCTTGCTTCCCCGCTCCCGAGATCGCCGGAGCCGAGCACCTGATCGCGGGGGTTCGGCCGCACGAGAGACCAGCCGGCGCGCCGCGGATTACAGAGGTCGTTCGCGACCCCGATCGCGTCTCCGCGGCGACGGCTGGAATCCCCGGTGCGCTGCCACCGAGCTTCAAGTTCCTGGAGCACCAGGGCGGTTGGTACATGCCGATCGACCGACCCGGCATGACCGGCACCTACGACATCCGCGGTCTTCACCAGAGAAACCAAAACAAGGCCGCAGGGCCCAGCAAATCGGCCGGGCGCTGACAACGGACCTCCGTGAGCCACGGTCGGGAAGCCCGTTGCGCGTTTGGCTCCGCCGAGAAAAGGGCGGCGCACAGCGGGAATGCGAGGAGAAAAGCGATGAAGGTTCAAGTGTCTGCCCTTGCCGCGCTGAGTGTGGCGCTCCTGTCGTCCGCAGCCTTTGCGCAAGGCGCGCCACGACCCGGCCCCGACTATGAGTGCGTCCGCTGGGTGCCCGGTCAGCAAGGCATGTCCGGAATGGGTCACTTGCCCGCATTAGCGCCCGTTGCCGTTCGGCAGGACTCCCCCGAGCTGCGGACATGACCAGAGGGCGGCGTGGCCGCAACGACTCCCGACACCCCGGCATGCGCCCCTCAATGGCCGCTACCACGGCAGGCGCGTTCGATGTGTCCGCCAGGCGCAGCGATCGGGCATCGAGGCAGGTGAGCATCGGGCGCGGGTGCGCTAGGATGCCGGGCTGAAGCTGGATGCCGGGTGCATGGCGGGGGCCGCGAAGCGAGGGCAGGCCCGAGCCGAAGCCCGGGCCATGACAGGCCTCGCATCGTGCGTCTGGTGCTATCCGCAACCCGGCAGCGGTTCGTGCGCACCGCCGTTCTGCGCCCAACAGGAAGGAGCCGCACGATGCCCGTCCGCATACTCGGCATGATCGGTGTCACGCCGCCAGCGAGCGACGCGCAACTCATCATCATCGAGGGAGCGCTTTCGCCCGAGTACGTGGTGGCGAGTGCCAGGGCGCACGAGGCGGCGGGCTACGACATGGCGCTCGTCGGCTACACGTCGTCGTCGGCCGAGGGGTTCCTGGTCGCTCTCCATGCCGCGCACGCGACGGAGCGCATCCAAATGCTGGTCGCGCACCGGCCGGGGTTCGTCGCGCCGACGCTGATGGCGCGCAAAATCGCGACGTTCGACCAGCTGACGCGGGGGCGGCTCGCGATCCACATCATCACCGGCAAGACGGACGCCGAGCAGTGGGGCGACGGGGATTTCTCGCCGAAGCCGGAGCGGTACGAGCGGGCGGCGGAGTACCTGGCGCTGATGCGGCGCACGTGGGTGGAGAGCAAGCCGTTCGACTTCGAGGGTCGGTTCTACCGGGTGAAAGGTGCGGCGTCGGATGTCAGGCCCTACCAGCGGCCGCATCCGGAGATCCTGTTCGGCGGGGCGTCGGAGGGGGCGCTCGCGATGGGCGCCGAGCACTGCGATACCTATGCGATGTACGCCGAGCCACTCGCTGCCGCCGAGGCACGGATCGGGGAGATGCGCGCGCGGGCGGAACGGTTCGGGCGGACCCTGGGCTTCAACATCTCGGCGCGGCCGATCATCGCCGACACCGAGGCCGCCGCCTGGGAGAAGGCGCATGCGATCCTCGCGAAGCTCGAGGGCGGGGCGTCGCGGGGCTGGAGCCGTCAGGAAGCCTCGAAGGAAGCCGTCGACAACGCCGGTCGCCGGCTCATGGGCTTCGCCGCCGAGAAGGACCTGCACGATGCGTGCCTGTGGATGCCGATCACCAAGGCGACGGGGGCGCTCGGCAACACGAGCGCGCTCGTCGGCACGCCGAGGCAGGTGGCCGACGCGATCCTCGCCTACTACAAGCTCGGCGTCGGGTCGTTCCTGATCCGCGGCTTCGATCCGGAGCGCGACGTCGCCGAGTTCGGGCGCGAGCTGATCCCGATGATCAAGGCGGGCGCGGCGCGGATCGACGTCGGGTAGCCCTGCCTGACCCGACGGTCCGCGCCCGGGAGCTCAGATCGCGAGATCCTTCGTGTTGTAGTCCTTGATCACCCGCTCCATGACCTCGGGCGAGTGGCGGAACTCATTCTCGCGGCCGGAGAAGGGCTGGTAGTGGAAGCGCTTCTCAGACGGAAAATGCTTGTGGCGCGCGTCGATGGCGACCGGGATCACGGCCGCACGCTCCTCGATGCGCTTCTCGTCGTAGACGACGTTTTGCGTCGTCATCGAGAGGCCGGCCTTGGCTCCCAGCACCGAGCGCCGGCGATGGAAGCCGAAGGTGATCGAGACGCGGATGTCGGGCGAGGAGTTGGCGAACGAGCCGTGCAGGCACTGGCGGTTGACCATGGTTACGTCGCCGGCCTTGCAGATCAGCGGCACCGCGTCGGGCAGGCGGTCGTCGCCGCCGTTCTCGTGGACGAGCTTCTTGATGTCGATCTTGCCGAGCTTATGACTGCCGGGCACCACCCAGAGGCAATTGGCGGCCGTGGTCGGATAGAGCTGGACCTGGAAGTTGAAGCCGTGGCTGCCCTGGTCCCAGTCCGGCGCGCCCCAGTGCGTGACGCCGTCCTGGTGCCAGGAGACCGAGCCGCCGACGCCGGGCTGCTTGACGAAGATCGCGTCGTTGTAAGGAACGAAGTCGGTGCCGTTGATCGCTTCCGCGATGGCGAGCAGGTGCGGATGGCCGTAGACGCGCAGGCCCGCCGGCATGCCCATGCACATGCCGTACATCAGGAAGACGACGTGCTCGGGCGCATCGGAATCGGCTTTCGCCTCGGCCATCTTCGTCGGGTGGCGGCCGTTCAGCTTGTCGGTGGCGCCCCAGGGGTCGGAGAGCGGCTTGATGAAGGTGTAGGGCTCGCGCGCCCAGTCGCGGCCCATTGCCGGGCGGCCCTTGGCGTCGAGCTTGCCTCCGGGCGTCGCGGGGGCGCGCTCGAGCATGTTCATGGCGTCGGCCCGCAGCTCGTCGATCTCGCCGGCCGAGACGACGCCCTCGAAAATGTAGAAGCCGTGGCGCCAGTAGGCCTCGACGATATCGGGAGCGAGCTTGCCGTCAGGTCCGAAGCGCACGGGCCCCTTGTTGCCGATGGCCTTCGCGCGGGCCTCGCCGGCTGCCAGGTAATCGGCCATGCGGGCCTGATGCTCGGCACGTGTCGGTGCGGTGGCATGGTCGTTCATGGGCGTTCTCCCGAATTTCGAGGCGTCTCTTTCCTGCAGGCTCGCGATCGGATGGCCGCCCGAGCCTGGTCTCACGCTCTTTCCTGCAGGATGTCCAACCGGGGCGGGGGACGTCAACGTGAAAGGAACTCTCTTGCGCTGCCGATGCCAGGTAGGCCGCCCGAGCGCTATTGCATGGCGCCGTCGGGCAAGGTGCGGCGGGCGACGGGACCGAGCGTCGAGGCCTGCACAAGGATCGCGAAAAGGACCACGGCGTAGGTGGCAGCGAGAATCAGCGGTTTCGCCGAGCTGTCCGGCAGGGAGAGGGCAAGGGCGATGGACACGCCACCGCGCACGCCAGCCCATGTCAGGAACGGTACGTTGTGGGCGGAGAGCGAGCGGGCGAGGCGTGGGACGAGAAGGGGCGCGGAAACGGCCAGCAGACGCCCGAATAGCGCAATCGGGATCGCGACAAGCGACTGGAGCAGCGTGACGTCGCCGATCCGGATGACGAGAACCTCGAGGCCGATCAGCAGAAAGAGCAGCGAGTTCAGCACCTCGTCGATCAGCGTCCAGAGCGCCGTGACGTATTTCTCGGTGCGCTCGCTCATGGCGTAGCTCTTGCCGCGGTCGCCAATCAGAAGACCGGCGGCGACCACGGCGAGCGGTCCACTCACCTCGATCTGGAGTGCGACGGCGTAGATGCCCGTGACGAGCGCCAGGGTGATGAGCACCTCGATGGCGAAATCGTCGATGGCATGGAGCGCGCGATACGCAAAGTAGCCCGCGACCAAGCCCATCACGATACCGCCACCGACCTCTCGGGTCGCGAGCAGCAGGACATTGTGATCGCCTTCGCCGCCCCGCGGTTCGCCCGCGATGCCGAGGAGGAACGTGAAAAGCACGATGCCGACGCCGTCGTTGAACAAGGCTTCGCCCTGCAACTCGGTCTGCAACTGGCGGGGCAAGCCAAGGCTGCGCACCGTGCTCAGGACCGCGATGGGGTCGGTCGGGCTGATCAGCGCGCCCAGCACGAGGCACCAGGCGAACGAGATCTCGTGATCGAGCGCCTGGGCGGCGAGCCAGAAGCAGACCCCGACGACGGCCGTCGAGATCGCCGTGCCCGCAAATGCCAGTACCGCGATGGGGACCGCCCGTCGCCGCAGGACTTCGAGATCGATCTCGAGGGCGCCCGCGAAAAGAACCAATGCGAGCACGCCCTTCATGACCACATCGCTGAAATCGACGCGCAGGATGGCATTGGTGATCGCGCGATGAACCTCGTCGTCAGGATAGAGATGCTCGATTGCGATCAGCACGAGCGATGCGAGGAGGCCGGTGAAGACCAGGGCGCTGGCCCGCGGAAGATAGAGAAAGCGTGCGTTGATCCAGCTGAAAAAGGCCGAAAAAGCGAGCAGGAGTGCGATGGTATCGAGGGGTGTCAGCACAGCGCGTGTCCGAAGTGGGGGCTGCCGGAAAAATCGCTGCGGAGTTGGCATTGTTCCCTGTTCACGCGTCGGTCCGAGATCGTCCGCACCGGAGCGGGCTGTCTCGGGGGCACACTCCGGCCTTGTGTCGGCTGGCAGCTTGGCGTTCGATGCCTTCTGTCGAAGCAGGATCGAGGAGGACGTCGCGATGGCATGCCGATTGAGCGCCGAGGAGATCGCGCAATATCACGAGGACGGCTTCATTTTCGTCCGTGGGCTCTTCGATGGCGAGGAGACGGCAATTCTGCGCACCGCCATGGAGCAGGACCCCGCGATCCGCGATCATTCGCTGTTGAGAGCCGACCAGGAGGGCGGAGCCACGCGAATCTCGCTCTGGAACCGGGCAGGCGACAGCGCCTACGGCATCGCGGCGCGGTCGGCACGAGTCGTCGATACGGTCGAAGCGTTGATCGGCGAGCCCGTCTATCACTTCCAATCGAAGCTCACCGCCAAAGATCCCAAGGTCGGCGGTGCCTGGGAATGGCACCAGGACTACGGCTATTGGTACTACAATGGCTGCCTCGAGCCGAAAATGCTCTCCGTGATGATCGCGCTCGACCGGACGGATGCGGAGAACGGCTGCCTAAAGGTGGTGCGCGGCACACACAAGCTCGGACGACTCGACCATGTCCAGCTGACACCGGGGCAGAACACCACCGATCCCGAGCGTATGCCGCATATCCTTGCGCGCTACGAGACCGTGGACTGCGTGCTGGAGCCGGGCGACGCGGTGATCTTCCACGGCAACACATTGCACCGCTCGGACCAGAACAGGTCCGACAGGCGCCGATGGACGTTTATTTGCTGCTACAACGCGGTTTCGAACGACACGTTCAAGAAGGACGACGACCGCTATTACGTGCCGCTCGAGAGGGTGGACGACGATGCGTTGAAGCGTGCCGGTCTCAAGTTCGCCGATCCGGCCGCGGAACACTTCACGTCGAAGCCTTACGTGCCAAAGGTGCGGGCCGCCTCGTAGCGCGTCTTTCGGAAGCGCGTGGGCCGGTCCCGCCTCTCTGGGAGGCGGCAAGCGCTCTACAGGCTGGAGGTCAGTGAGCGGGACCGTGCATCGCAAGGCGTGCGATCTCGACGGCTTTCTCCCAGCTGATGCCTTCCGACTGGTCGACGTAAAGCGGATGGTCCGATGGCCGGACGATGACCTTCGGCCGCCGGCCCTTGGGGCCCCATTCCACGTCACAAGCCAAGTGCTCGAGGAAGTCGCCGGGGGCCGTGCGCCGATAATAGGGCATCACCACGGCGAGCCAGCCGAAGGCGCCGTCGTCGCTCTGGTCCTCTTCGAACGTGGCCTCGTAGCGATGAAAGGCGTCCGCCGAATGCGTCACCCAGACGCCCCAGCAGAAAGGCGCATCGTTGCCGATGATCGGGATGTCGAGCGTGGCGCGGATACAATAGATCGCGTCGCTGCCGTCGGCCTCGGTCGGCGCGATGCGGCAAAGATCGTCGTTGATCTCGATGCGGGTCGCGCGCTCCCTCTCAGGCACGTCGAAGTAGTACGGGGGGCGCTTATGAGCGAACGACGGCGGGCCCTCGTGCAAGCTGTTGCACAAGCCGCACTTGAAGCTGAACGTCTTCCGTTTGGCATCGATGCCAAGCAAACGAACCATTCCTGACACCCTTACGCAACCGGAAATGGAGTCCTTGTCTATCGCACAAAGACGTTAAGCGAGGCTTGTTGGTGGCGTTCTTCGCAGTGCTGGGGGGTCATCCACGGACAACCGGCCGGGGGCTTCGTTGCGCATGGCGCCTCCCCTGCGGGGAGCCGGCCGCCATGCGCACGCGTTGAAGGGTTAACGGTTGGCGGCTTGCCTCCCGGGCGGCCCCCGGTAAGAGTGTGCGGAGAGACTTCAATCGTACGGCCGAGCTTCATGACCGCACCCGCCAAGACCCTGAAAATCGCGCTTGCGCAACTCAACCCCGTGGTCGGCGACATTGCCGGGAACGCGGGCCGCATCGAGCGTGTCCGCGCGGATGCCGCCGGGATGGGGGCCGAGCTCGTGGTGTTCCCGGAGCTGTTCATCTGCGGCTATCCCCCGGAGGATCTGGTCCGCAAGCCGGCCTTTGCGGCCGCCTGCCGGGAAGCGGTCGAGGAACTGGCGTCGCGCCTCGGGGCGGGGCCAGCCGTGCTCGTCGGCACAGTCTGGCCGGACGGCGACAAGGTTTACAACGCCGTGGCGATGGTCGAGGACGGACAGGTCACGGCGGTGCGCTACAAGGTGGATCTGCCGAACTATGGGCCGTTCGACGAGAAGCGCGTTTTCGATGCCGGCCCGTTGCCGGGGCCGATCAGCTTTCGCGGTGTGAGGCTCGGGGTCCCGATCTGCGAGGACATCTGGAAGGAGGAGGTCGTCGAGTGCCTCTCCGAGTGCGGGGCAGAGATTCTGATCGTGCCGAACGGCTCGCCGTTCGATTGGCGCAAGGCCGACGTCAGGTTGAACGTAGCGGTGGCACGCGTGACGGAGTCGGGCCTACCGCTCGCCTACGTCAACCAGATCGGCGGACAGGATGAGCTGGTGTTCGACGGCGCCTCGTTCGTGCTCAACCCGGACGCGAGCCTTGCGGTGCAGATGCCGGCTTGGGATGAGGGGCTCGTCGTCACGGACTGGGTCCGCGAGGGAGACGGGTGGCGTTGCCAGGCCGGTGTCAAAGCGCTGGTGGAGGAGGGCGATGCGGCGGCCTACCACGCCGCGGTGCTGTGCCTGCGCGATTACGTGAACAAGAACGGCTTTCCGGGCGTGGTGCTGGGACTCTCGGGGGGCGTCGATTCCGCGCTTGTTGCAGCGATATCGGTGGACGCGCTCGGGGCGGATCGCGTGCATGCCGTGATGCTGCCCTACCGCTACACCTCCAACGAGAGTCTTGCCGATGCGTCGGCGTGCGCGGATGCGCTCGGCATCCGGTACGACACGGTGCCGATCGCGCCTGCGGTCGAGGGGCTGTTCGGCATGCTCGCGCCGCTGTTCGCCGGCAGGGCGCCGGATCTGACCGAGGAGAACATCCAGAGCCGGGTGCGCGGTACGACGCTGATGGCGATTTCCAACAAGTTCGGCTCGATGCTGGTGACGACCGGCAACAAGAGCGAGATGAGCGTCGGCTATGCCACCATCTACGGTGACATGAACGGCGGCTTCAACCCGGTGAAGGACCTCTACAAGATGGAGGTTTTCCGGCTCTGCCGCTGGCGCAACGCGAACGTGCCGAAGGGCGGGAAGGGCCCGGCGGGCATCGTCATTCCGGAGAACATCATCACCAAGCCGCCGTCGGCGGAGCTGCGCGAGAACCAGAAGGACCAGGATTCGCTGCCGCCCTACGAGGTTCTCGACGACATCCTGAACTGTCTCGTCGAGAACGAGATGCCGCTCGCCGCGATCGTCGCGCGCGGGCATCCGGTCGACACCGTGAAGCGCGTGGAGCGGCTTCTCTATCTTGCCGAGTACAAGCGGCGGCAGGCGGCGCCAGGCGTCAAGATCTCGTCACGAAGCTTCGGTCGCGACCGGCGCTATCCGATCACCAACAAGTTCCGCGAGGATCCGACGCGGGTGCCGCAGGGCAACGTGCCGACCGTGCCGCCGCTGGTCATGCCGCGCGCCGACGGCGGGGACAACGGCTAGTCGACGGAGGCCGTCGGGCCGGCTGGTGCTTGTCTGCCGGCTCAAACGCGATCGGGATCGAAGTCGCCTTTGACGCCGCTGCCGAAGCGCTTCAGCGCGCCGTCGGGGCCGACCGCGCTCGGCCGCTGGAAGATCCAGTTCTGCCAGGCGGTGAGGCGACCGAAGATCTTCGTCTCCATCGTCTCGGGACCGGCGAAGCGCAAATTCGCCTCCATTCCGGTCAGGCCGTCGGCCGAGAACGAGGCGCGCTCCTCGAGGAAGATGCGCACCTCGTCCTCCCAATCGATCTCGTCGAAGCTTTCCGTGACGAGGCCCAGCGACGCCGCCTCGCCTGCATCCAGCGGCTCGCCCTCGCGCGCCTTGGCGGCCTTGACGCTCGCCGGCTCGCCGAGGAAGCGCGTCTCGAGCCGGGTCAGGCCGTTCGACATCGGGTAACGGCCGAAATTCAGCGGCGACAGGGTGAGGCGGGCATCGGGGCGATTATCGCCGTCGAGGTGGCCGTCGAGCATATAGGCGCGATCCGAGGCGAAGACGATCTCGGCCAAGGTGCCGGCAAAGCAGGAGCCGGGCTCAACGAGGGTCACCAGCGAGCGAGAGGTGAGGTCGATGCGCTTCAGGACGCGCTTCCAGTTGTTCAGGATCTCGCGCATCAGCCAGTCGCTCGCATTGGCCGCGAGCAGCGCGTCGTAGGCAAGCACGCGCGCCGGATCGCCTTCGGACTTGAAGACGAGCGTGCCGATCGCCGGCTCGTTGAAGCGCAGGTGCAGGATCGCATCGTCGAGCTCGCGCGCCAGCCGCAGCGGATAGAACGCCGCACCTTCGGCCTTGACGGCGGCCGGGTCGCCGGGCGGCGGCGTCTCGGGCCCCGCCAGGGTAATCGTGGCGCGGCGGCCCGTGCGATCGATCTCGACGCGCACGGCCGAATAGCGCAGCGTCTCGCCTTCGACGGTGCGGGAAAGCGGTGTCAGCGTGACACCTGTTTCGCCCGAGGGGCGGTCGGACGTGGCGGCAAGGCGGTTCACCATCTCGCGTATCGTCTCGTCGAACCTGGAGCTCGTCGCGATCTGATCGACGAGGCGCCAGGCGACGGCGCGCCTGCCTTTCACTCCCTCCTCGGTCGTGCAGAACGCGTCGGCGAGGTCCCGGCGAACCTTCCGCTTGTCGGTGACGCGAGTGAGGCCGCCGGTGCCCGGCAGCACGGCGAGAAGCGGCAACTCGGGCAGCGACACCGTCGCGTTGCCGTCGTCGGCGAGGAGGATCTCGTCGCATGAAAGTGCCAGCTCGTAGCCGCCGCCCGCGGCCGTTCCCTTGACGGCGCACAAGAACTTCTGGCCGGAGTGGGCGGACGAATCCTCCATGCCGTTCCGCGTCTCGTTCGTGAACTTGCAGAAGTTCACCTTGTGGCCGTGACTCGAGCCCGCGAGCATGCGGATATTGGCGCCGGCACAGAACACGCGATCCTTGGCCGACTTGAGGACGACCACCTTGACGCCAGGATGCTCGAAGCGGAGTCGCTGCAGGGCATCCGCCAGCTCGATGTCGACGCCGAGGTCGTAGGAGTTGAGCTTCAGCTCGTAGCCTTCAAAAAGTGTCGCTGTCTCGTCGACATCCATGATCAGCTCGGCCACCTCGCCCCGGACGGCGAGCTTCCAATGCCGGTAGGTTTCGGGCGATCGCTCGAAATCGATGCGGCCGGAGGGCGCTTTCAGGGGGGCGGTCTCGTTTGCCATCTCATCCTTCCGCGCGCTGGCTGGCCAAATCTTGGGGCCAACCTACGGGCGCGTCCGGCCTCAAGTCAAAACGAGCATTCGACGGCACTGGGTCACGCGACGGCCGGCAGTCGGTCGGCGATGCGGTCCTTGAACAGCGGCATCACCTTCCGCGAGAAGATGCGCGCCGCCTCGGCGTGGGGATAGCCCGACAGGCAGAACGTCGAGCAGCCGGCATCGACGAACTCCTGCAAGGTCGCCGCCACCTGCCCGGGATTGCCGACGACAGCGACGCCAGCGCCAATGCGCACGGTCGAGATTCCAGTCCAGAGGTGCGGATGGATCTTCATATCGTCGCCCGACTGCTCGAGCAGTTCCCAAACCCGGCGGTTGGCGTCGGAGGTGCGCCTGATGCCTTCGACAGCTGCGGCGCCGGTCCGCATGTTGACGAAGTCGAAGCGCTGGGCGCCCTCGATCAGGCGCCAGGCCTCGGCCCAGGCCTCCTCCTCGGTATCGCGGCAGATGATCTGGAGGCGCATGCCGAAGTTCAGGGCGTCCTCGCGGCCGTACTTCGCCGCCAGCCGCTTCATATCGCCCACCTTGCCGGCGATGACGTCGGGCTTGTCGCCCCAGAACAAGTGGACCGTCGAGTGCTTGGCCGAGACTTCTGCCGCTTGCTGCGAGCCGCCGCCGAGGAAGAAAGGCGGATGCGGCTTCTGGAAGGGTTTCGGCTCGACGACCTGATTGATGCGGTAATGCTTGCCGACGTAGCCGATCGGCTCGGTCGAGGACCAGAGCCGTTTCATGATCTCGACCTCCTCGTCCATCTTCTCGTAGCGCACGACCTTGCTGTCATGGATGCCGTCGGCCACGGCCTCGTCGTCGTTGATGCCGGCGATGAGGTTGATGCACAGGCGACCTTGCGACATCTGGTCGAGCGTCGCGAACATGCGCGCGGAAAGCGCCGGATTGACGTAGCCCGATCTCAGAGCGATCAGCGGGGCGACGTTGCGGGTCCTGGCCACGTAGTAGGAGGCGAGAACTGTCGCCTCCCAGCAGGTGGTGTTCACCGGGATCAGCAGATATTTGAAGCCGCCGTTGTCGACGGCGTCGACGATCTCGTCGAGCAGGGGCTTCGTCGTCGGAATGCGCCCCGAGCGCTCGCCCAGGCGCACCGCGTCGCCGCTCGAGGGAAGGAACCAGCCGAAGGTGATGCCGTCGCTTGCCAATTGTGCCTCCCCTTTCCACTCGAGCCAGCCGCGAACGGCCCCGTCACCAAATCTGCAGGTCGCGGCTCGCTTCTCTCCGTCTGCCGCCATGAGGCTGCTCGCGAGCAAGTCTAGTGAACGACGCGCGCGCTGATCAATCCTGCATGAAAGCGTTGAACTCGGGCGTCACAAGTGTCGTGTCGAGGTAGCCGAATGTGCCCTTTTCCTTCACCTCTCGCGCGGCCTCCAGCAGGCCGGTCATTGCGGCGCGGTAGAGCGAGGTCGCGAGGCTGATCCGGCGCACGCCCGCTGCCTCGAGCTCGGCGACCGTCGGGTTGCGGCCCCTGATGCCGCCCATGAAGTTGAAGGGTTTGCCGAGGCTGGCGCAAACCTTGCGCACGGCGTGGAGGTCGGGAAGACCGGGCGCCATCAGGACGTCGGCGCCGGCGGCCTCGTAGGCCTTGAGCCGTGCGATGGTGTCGTCGAGGTCGGGGTTGCCGCGGATGAAGTTCTCGCAGCGTGCGGTGAGCGCAAACGGGAACGGCGCGCCGCGCGCCGCGGCCACGGCTGCCTCGATGCGCCGGACGGCATGCTCCTTTGGATAGAGTTCCTTGCCCGAGTAGTCCTCGATCGAGCCGCCGACGAGGCCCGCCGCGATGGCGCCGGCTATGGTCAGGGCCGCGTCCGCCGGCGAATCCCCGAAGCCGTTCTCGAGATCGGCCGAGACGGGAAGCGCGGTTGCCGCGACGATGGCCCGGGCGTGGGCAAGCGATTCTTCGCGCGTTATCCGCCCGTCGCGTCGGCCGAGCACCCCGGCTGCCGCACCGCTCGAGGAGGCGAGTGCCTGGAAACCCAGTGATGTGAGCATGCGGGCCGAGCCCGCGTCCCAGGCGTTGGCGATGACGAAAGCTCCCGGGCCCGCATGAAGCGTGGCGAGGCGGCGGGCCTTCTCGATCTGATCGGACATGGTGGTTCTCCCGGGCTCCAACGGCTGGAGAGGAGACTAGCGCGCGCCTGGGACGTGCGATAGCTCACGCTGCGGCGCTTCGCGCCGGTGCCATCACGAATCCCGGATAGCCTGCTGACGCCACCTTGTCGCAGTGCTGGCGGTAGCGCCCGACGCCGCCGATGTAGGGCATGAAGACCCTCGGCTTGCCGGGAATGTTGGCGCCCATGTACCAAGAGGCGGCGGCCGGGTAGAGCGTCTTGCCTGCGAGCTCGTTCACGTGTGCGACCCAGTCGTCCTCGGCCTCCTGGGTCGGCTCGATGACGGAGAGCTGCCGGCTTTCCAGGTGGCCCAGGCAGCGCGTGATCCAGTCGACATGCTGCTCGATGGACACCATCATGTTGGAGAGGACCGAGGGACTGCCGGGCCCCGTGATCATGAACATGTTCGGGAAATCGGCGCACATCAGGCCGAGGTAGGTGCGCGGGCCGGCCTCCCACTTGTCGCGCAGCGCGGCACCGCGGCGGCCGCGAATGTCGATCGCGAGCAGCGTGCCGGTCATGGCATCGAAACCGGTGGCAAAGACGATGGCGTCGAGGTCGTAGCTTGCGTCTGTCGTGCGAATACCGGATGTCGTGATCGCCTCGATGGGCGAGGAGCGGATATCGACGAGCGAGACATTGGCGCGGTTGTAGGTCTCGAAGTAGAGGGTATCGGCGCAGATACGCTTGGTGCCGATAGGGTAGTCCTTGGGGGCGAGAAGCTCGGCGACCTTCGGGTCCTTGACGATCGCGCGGATCTGCTCGCGCACGAACTCGGCAGCGGTGTCGTTCGCGGCCTTGGAGGTGACGAGGTCGTTGTAGGCGGCCATGAACGTGGTGCCGCCTGCGATCCACCGGGCCTCGTAGTTGCGCCGCCGTGCAGCCTCGGCCACGTCGAGCGCGGACTGATCGTTGAAATTGGAGAGAATGCCGGTACGCGTGAGGCGCGCCTCGGCGCGGCGGCGCTCGTAGTCGTTCTTCCATTGCGCCTCGTACTCGTCGGTCATCGGGCCGTTGCGGGCGGGAATCGAGTAATTGGGCGTGCGCTGGAAGACGGTCAGATGCCGGGCGCTCTCGGCAATGACGGGAATCGCCTGGATGGCCGACGAGCCCGTTCCGATGACGCCAACGCGCAGGCCCGAGAAATCGACGCCCTCGTGCGGCCAGTGGCCCGTGTGATAGGTCGCGCCCGCGAAGCTGTCGCGGCCCGGGATGTCGGGAAGCCGCGCCGTCGAGAGGCAGCCCGTCGCCATGATGCAATAGCGTGCAGAATAGCAGTCGCCCTTGTCGGTGGTGATGCTCCAGCGGTTCGCAGTCTCGTCGAATCGGGCCGAGGTGACGCGCGTCTCGAAGCGGATATCCCGCCTCAGATCGAAGCGGTCGGCGACGTGGTTGGCGTAGCGCAGGATCTCCGGCTGCGAGGCGTAGCGCTCCGTCCAGCTCCACTCCTGTTGCAGCTCCGAAGAGAACGAGTAGGAGTACTGCATGCTTTCGGTATCGCAGCGCGCGCCCGGATAGCGATTCCAGTACCAGGTTCCGCCGACCCCGGTCCCAGCCTCTATCACCTGGCAGGTCAGCCCCAATTCGCGCAGCCGGTGCAGCATGTACATGCCGCCGAAACCTGCACCGACGATGATCGCATCGACCGCCTTGCCCTCCTCTGGGCTGCCAGGTTGCGGAAGTTCTCTAGCCAGCGGCATGGGTGATTCTCCGGGAAATCATGCGGCGGCTCGGGGCGCCGGCTTGTCTGGACATATGCCGGCACCTTGCTATCCTTTCGTCAAGCCTGCAACCGAGCGGGCTCGGGAAAAGAACGGGAGCGGCGAGCGGCGGGTCGCGGTAACGCGCGTCCCGGCGACGACTTGCGCGGGGTCGAGGGAGCGAAAATGTACAAGCACGTGGTGGATTTCATCGTCGTTGGCGCTGGTTCAGCGGGCTCTGCGCTGGCCCACCGGCTGACCGAGAACGGCAAGTACCGCGTGCTGCTGCTGGAGGCGGGCCAGGAGACGCACTGGCTGTCGCAGGTCCCGGTGTCGTTCGCGCACTTCATCAACCGGCCGGGTGTGAACTGGCTCTTTGCCTCCGAGCCCGAGGCAGCGACGGGGGGGCGCAATATCCCGGTTCCGCGCGGCAAGATGCTCGGTGGCTCGAGCGCCATCAACGGCATGGTCTGGGTGCGCGGGCAGCGGCAGGACTTCGATACCTGGGCGCAGCTCGGCAACCGTGGCTGGAGCTACGAGGACGTGCTGCCGATTTTCAAGCGCCTCGAGAGCTATGCAGGTGGGAACGGCGACTTTCGCGGCCGGGCGGGGCCCGTTCGCATCTCCGACCTTTCCGAGCACGGCCCGCTCTACGACAGCTTCTTCGAGGCGGCTGAGACTGTCGGCATCAAGCGCAACGACGACTACAACGGCCCCGAGCAGGAAGGTATCGCCATGACGCAAGCCTCCATCAGCGGGGGCAAGCGCATGAGCACGGCGGCGACCTATCTGGAGCTGGCGCGCAAGCGGCCGAATCTCGACATCGAGACGGGTGCGCATGCGGAACGGCTCTTGTTCGACGGCAAGCGCTGCGTCGGAATCCGCTACCGTGTCGGCTCGGAGGTGCGCGAGGCGAGTGCGACGCGGGAGGTGATCGTCTCGACGGGCTCGATCGGCTCGCCGCAGCTCCTCGAGCTTTCGGGGATCGGCAACCCCGAGCATCTGAAGTCGGTCGGCATCGAGGTTCGCCACGCGCTGCCGGGGGTCGGCGAGAACCTGCGCGACCATTGGGCGCCGCGCATGAAATGGAAGGTCGGGCGGCACGGCGCGACCTACAACGAGAAGGCGCGTGGTATTCGGGCGGTGAACGAGGGGCTGCGCTACATCCTGACGGGCAAGGGATTCCTGGCGCTGCCGGCGTCGCCGCTACGGGCGTTCTTCAAGACGCGCGAGGGGCTCTCCAGTCCCGATGCCATGTTCATGCTGCAGCCGTTCCTGGTGACGCCCGACATCAAGCTCGACAAGGAAGCCGGCATCACCATCATCACGCACCAGCAGCGGCCGGAGAGCAAGGGCTCGATCCACGTCGGCTCGGCGGACGCCTCGAAGCCGCCGGCGATCAAGTTCAATTTCCTGTCGGACCAGATCGACCGCGATTGCGTGGTCGCTGCCATGCGTACCGTGCGCAAGGTGGTCGAAGCCGAGCCGCTCGCGTGGCTCGAGGCCAAGGAATTCGGGCCGGGCAAGCAGGCGCAGTCTGACGACGAGCTTCTCGACTACGTGACGCGCTATGCCGAGACCGCCTATCACCCGATCGGCACGTGCAAGATGGGCACGGACACGGATCCGATGGCCGTCGTCGACGATCGCCTGAGGGTGCGTGGCATCGAGGGGCTGCGTGTCGCGGATGCCTCGATCATGCCGACGCTCACGTCAGGCAACACGAACGCGCCGTCGATCATGATCGGCGAGAAGTGCGCGTCGATGGCGCTCGAGGCGGCGGCAGCGGCCTGAGCTGGCGCCGCTCCTCAGCGCGGGCGAGGGGCGGGCGGCCCGCCGATCACCAGCGGCGTGCCGTCGCTCCAGCGGTTGGACGACCAGGCATTGCCGGGACCCACCGTGTCGTAGCCGGTGACGGGACCGAAGTTACCGCCCTTCGGGAAATGGTCGCGGCCGAAGACGTTGCCGCGGATGACGACGCCTCGTGTCGAGCCGGGCACGCGCCTTGTATGGTGGGCGCCGCCGTAGAGTGTCCAGCCGCCGCCGGAGAGGTAGCAGTTCTCGATCAGAACGCGATCGCCGATCAGGTTCAGGGCGCTCGTCTGCGGGTTCGGATTGTCGATGCGGCTTCGCACGATCTGCGCGTCCGCCCCTTTGCCCAGCATCTGGATGCCGTCGTTATGGTCGCCGGCCCAGTAGACGAGGCGGTCGATCAGCGTTTCGACGACGCGCGCACCCGGCGCGTGGATCTGGATGCCGTCGGCGGCCAGCGTCAGGTGGCTCCGATAGACGGTGACGTTCTCGCTCCTCAGGTAGAGCGCGCGAGAGAGGGCGTGGGCGCGGCTCGACGGCGCGCCGGTCGTGGAGGCGGCGGCCATCTCGGACCAGAGCACGTAGACGGGGCCGGCCCCGGGGCGGGTGTGGAGCGCCCAATCGGCTGCCTTGCGAGGACGGATTTCGACGCCGCGCAGGACGACGGGTACGGTTACGTAGACGTCGAGGGGCCCGTAGAAATGCATCTGCTCGATCAGGAGGTGGGGACCTGCGACACGGAAGCCGTCGTAGAGGGCGCTCCGCTCGATCCGGCGCGCGAAGGGGACGGGGCGACCGTCGTGCATCTCGCCGCCGGGGTGGAGCGTTTTGGGTGCGAGGCCCGCGGCCGCGGGGCCGACGTCGGCAGCGGTGAGGGCTGAGCCATGAGCGACCTTCCGGGCGGCCTTGGTGCGGGGAGGCGATGGTTCGCGAGCCGATGCCGGCGCGATGACGTTCACCCCGCTGGCGGCGAGACAGACACCTGCGAGGATGACGAGGCTGCGTCGGAGCTTTTGCACGTCGGGCACTCCGCCATGAACTGACCCGTCAGCCTAGCAAGCGATCCTTTGCGGGGCGTTACCGGCCAGGTTGCGCCGGCCCGTCGTGCTTCGGGCTGCGCTGCGCGGTCGCAATCGCTTGCACCGCCGCCGGGCAAAGTTCACTCTCCGCCGACGTTTCTTCTTCGCGAAGGATCCTTCCATGGCCCTCGATGTTGTCGGCACCGGCTTCGGCCGGACCGGGACCAACTCGCTCAAGATCGCGCTGGAAATGCTGGGCTTCGGGCCTTGTCACCACATGTTCGAGGTGCGCGACCGGCCCGAGCAGATCTCGTTCTGGGCAGCGGCGGCGCGCGGCGAGCGCAGTGACTGGGATACGGTGTTCGAAGGGTTCAGGGCGACGGTCGATTGGCCGTCAGCCTATTTCTGGAAGCCGATTGCCGCGCACTATCCGAAGGCCAAGGTCATTCTGTCGGTCAGGCCGGTCGAGGACTGGGTCAAGTCGATCCATGCCACCATTCACGAGAGCCTCAATTCGCGCAGCGCGCGAGCGACAGAGCTGCAGCGTCAGCAGGGCGAGATGGCCTACGACATCATCGAGCGGCGCACGTTCGGGGGGCGGCTGGGCGACGCCGAGCATGCTGCCGCTGTGTTCCGGGCGCACGTCGACGAGGTCAGAGCGACGATCGATCCCGCCCGCCTTCTCGTCTACGACGTCGCAGAGGGCTGGGAGCCGCTCTGTCGCCATCTCGGTGTCGCGGTTCCGTCGGAGCCCTTCCCACGCACGAACTCAACGGACGAGTTCCGCGCGCGTGTCGCCGCGCGGCGGGCGGAAGCAGCAAAGCTCGATTGAGGACAGGACCCACTGGTCCTGGCGAATAGCTGGCCGACCATGCCTTGGGGCGCTCGGTCACCGGACGGTTCACGCGCGAGGTTGGACCAGCTTTCGAACAGGTTGGACCCTTACTGGCCGGACGTGGACATTCGGTCGGAACATGGGATGGCTTCCGGCGTTGCTTAGCCAGCGCGCACGACGCGCGAGCAACCCAATGGAGCGTGAACCATGCTGAAGTCAGTCCTGATGAGCGGTGCCATCCTCCTTCTCGGCGTCGCCACGGCTGCGGCGCAGACGGCCGGCACGACCGGCTCCGCGGGCAGCAAGGCCGGCGGCCAGCAGATGACGCAGGCCGAGTGCCAGGCCATCTGGAGCAAGGCTGATGCGAGCTCTGCGGGCTCGCTCACCGAGACACAGGCGCAACCCTATGTGACGAACTTCAAGTCCGCCGACACCAACGGCGACAAAAAGCTCTCGAGCGCCGAATTCCTCGCGGCCTGTCAGCACGGCATGGCCAAGAGCACGGCGACCACAGGGGCGGGCAGCGGCACGTCGGGCTCGACCTCAGGCACGAAGAAGTAACTCCCAATGCGGCGGCCCGTCGATCATCGATCGACGGGCCGTCCTCCGTCGAGGTGCTTCATGGACCGCACAACGACATATGTTGTCATCGCGCTCATCATTCTGGTTGGGATCGGCGCGTGGATCTATTCCAGCACCGGCTACATCCGCGAGCCGACGAACGCGCCCAGCAGCGTGACCGGAACCGGCTCAGGTACCAGCGGGACGGCGAGACCAGCGACGGCACCGCCTGAGCCCGCCACGCCGCCGCCACCCCCGGCGACAAAGCCTTGATCTCAGGCTCTCCGCGTTGTCGGCAATATTGCGTCTCTTGCCCGCGCCGCGGCGCATGACGGGATGGCAAGCGCTTCGGCAAGCCGACGAGGGACGCGAGAGATGACCGAGTAGAGTGCGGTTGGCCCGCATGTCGGGTCAGCGGGCGCGTGCGGCGGGGTTTTCCTGCCTGCCCAACCCCGCGCGTCACTCAGCATCTCCACGGAACGCCGTTACGGCTTCGCCTTGACGACGCCGAAGTCGATGACGCTGCGCACCACCTTGCCGGCCTTCATATTGGCAAAGCCCTCGTTGATCTGGTCGAGCTTGATGTGAGCCGAAACGAAATCGTCGAGATGCAGCTTGCCGCGGCGATAGAAGTCCATCAGCCGCGGCATGTCGGTGCGGAAGCGGTTGGAGCCCATGGACGAGCCCTGGATCTTCTTCTCCCGCAGGAAATCGGCGCCATGGATCTCGAGGTTCTGTCCGAACGGCACCATGCCGACGATCGTCGCCGTGCCCCCGTGGCGCAGCACCCGGAAGCATTGCTCGGCCGTGATCTTTAAGCCAAGGCACTCGATTGCATGATGTACGCCGTCCGATGCCTTGCCGCCGAGCGCGTCGCGGATCTGCTCGACGGGATCGCCGTTTGCCGGGTTGATGAGGTCCGTGGCGCCGATCTTGGCGGCGAGCTGGAGCTTGGCAGGGTTGGTGTCGACCGCGAAAATCCGGCCCGCGCCGGCTACTGCCGCGCCATTCAGGGCCGACATCCCGACGCCGCCGCAGCCGAAGATCGCCACCGTCTCGCCCGGAGCCACCTTGGCCGTATTCACCGCCGCGCCGAAGCCTGTGATGACGCCGCAGCCAATCAGCGCCGCACGATCCAGCGGGAAATCCTTGTCGATGTTCACCACCGCATGCTCGTGGACGAGCATCATCTCGGCGTAGCCGGAGAGGTTGGCGAACGTGTGCACCGTGTTGCCGCCCTTCGAAAGCCGTCGCGCCTCTCCGGGCAGCATCTTGACGGACGTGTCGGTGCAAATGACTGGACGCCCCGACGTGCAGTTCTCGCACTCGCCGCAGAACACGGATAGGCAGGTGATGACGTGGTCGCCCTTCTTCACGTAGCGCACTTCCGAGCCGACCTCTTCCACCACGCCGGCCGATTCGTGCCCCAGCACCACCGGCAGCGGATGCGGATAGAGCCCCTCGATGAAATGCAGGTCCGAATGACACAACCCCGCGAACGCCGTGCGAACGAGCACCTCGTGCGGTCCCGGCTTCTTGACGTCGATGTCCTCGATCACCAGTGGCTTGTGGGCCTCGTACATCACTGCGGCTCTCATGGGCGTCTCCCGGTGCTCCTTGTTTCCGATCCCAGCAGACTAGGCGACTTCGCGCGTGCTGGGGAAGGGTGGAAGCGCAACCTGGAGCCGCACGACTGATCCAGATCGCCCGGCATTCACCCTGCCACCCCGGCGCTTGGGAATTCTTGTCTCGCGGGCTTGCAATGGCGGCTGCGATCGCCTTTGTCTCGGGTAACGGACTTGGCAAGTGAAGGAAGGCTCGGATGGCACCCCGTCCCGTGATGCTCGTGGTTCTCGACGGCTGGGGCTGGCGCGAGGAAAAGGCCGACAACGCCGTCCGGCTGGCGCGCACGCCGACTTTCGACCGTCTTTGGGACGCGGGGCCTCGCAGCTTCCTGAAGACGTCCGGTCTCGACGTCGGGCTGCCGCAGGGCCAGATGGGCAACTCGGAGGTGGGCCACCTCAACATCGGGGCGGGCCGCGTCGTGATGCAGGACCTGCCGCGGATCGATCAGGCCGTCGGTGACGGCACGCTGGAGCGCGTCATCGGCGAGAGCGGCCTCATCGAAAAGGTGAAGTCCTCGGGCGGCACCTGTCACATCATGGGGCTGATGTCGCCGGGCGGCGTTCATTCGCATCAGGCGCACGCGGCGGCGGTCGCGAGGCTCCTCGTTGCAAAAGGTGTGCGGGCCGTCGTGCATGCATTTACCGACGGGCGTGATACGCCGCCGCAGTCGGGGGCTGAGGACATGCGGCGGCTGGCTGCCGAGCTGCCAGGTGAAGTGCCGATCGCGACCGTGGTCGGGCGCTATTTCGCGATGGACCGCGACAAGCGCTGGGACCGCGTGGCGCAGGCCTACGACCTGATCGTTGACGGCGCGGGCAAGCGCTGTGCGTCGGCGACCGAGGCGGTGGAAACGGCGTATGCAGAGGGCAAGTTCGACGAGTTCGTACCGGCGGCCGTCATCGGCGACTACGAGGGAATGCGGGACGGGGACGCCGTGCTCTCGATCAACTTCCGCTCGGATCGCATGCGCGAAATCCTGGCTGCTTTGCTGATTCCGGGCTTCGACGGCTTCAAGCGGAAGCGGACCGTCAAGATCGCGGCCGCGGCTGGCATGGCCTCCTACGGAGATGCGCTCGATCCCTACTGCGGCACACTGTTTCCGCGTCAGGAGCTCGACATGGGGCTCGGCGAGGTGGTCTCGAAGGCGGGACGGACGCAGGTGCGGATGGCGGAGACCGAGAAATACCCACATGTTACCTTTTTCTTCTCCGGCGGGCGTGAGGAGCCCTATCCCGGCGAGGACCGCATTCTCGTCGCGTCGCCCAAGGTCGCGACCTACGATCTCAAGCCCGAGATGTCGGCGCCAGAGCTGACGGACAAGGCTGTTGCGGCGATCCAGTCGGGCAAGTACGACCTCGCCATCCTCAATTTCGCGAACCCCGACATGGTCGGTCATACCGGAAGCCTCGAGGCCGCCATCAAGGCCGTCGAGACGGTGGATACGGGGCTCGGGCGGATCGCCGATGCGGTGATTGCGGCCGGCGGTGCCCTGCTGGTGACGGCGGATCACGGCAACTGCGAGCTGATGCGGGATCCGGACACAGGAGGTCCGCATACCGCCCATACAACCAATGTGGTGCCGGTGGTGCTCGCCGGTGTGAACGGGGTGCGGCTCAGAGACGGGGGACGGCTGGGCGACATCGCGCCGACGCTGCTGGCGCTGATGGAGCTGCCGCAGCCGAAGGAGATGACCGGCCAGTCGCTTCTGGTGCGGTGAGCATCGGCCTGTCGCCGGGGCAGGCGTTGGGGCTCAGCCCTGGCCGTTGTCCGGCAGCTTGGTCAGCAGACCCTCGACCTCGGTCTCGAACTCGCCCTTGCCACCAGGGAGGCCCTGGATGCGCGAGACCTCGCGCCCCTGGCGATCGACGAGCACGAACGTCGGTGTCGACGTGACGCGCCGCGAGAGACGATAGCCGGCGGTTCGCTGTGCCGAGATGTCGACGTAGCGCAGGGGGGCGCGCCGATCCAGATGGGAGCGTTCGTAGGCAGGGGCCACGCGCTCACGAAACCGCTTGCACCAGCGGCAGGATTGGCTTTCGAAAACGACCAGTTGCGGGCGATCAAAAGAGAGCACGACCGCCGGGGGAGGCGGAGCGGTGGGTGTAACGAACGCCAACGCGCCGGCGAGGCCCGTGAACAGCACGAACAGCGCGGCCGAGGCCTTGAACATCCATTGTGGCGGTGTGCCTTCGTCGTCCAAGCCCATCGATAGGCGTCCGGCGTTGCCTGCCCAGGAGCGAGCCCTGACAATTTAAGCCAAATTGCCGCCAGGAACGGTTAGCGCGGGGCACCGGAAGCACGACAGGGTTAAGATTGTCCTGCGAAACGGCGGGCCGTGCCTGACGTGCGACGGCCCGCGCTGCGAACGTCAGGCGATTTCCAGGACGACTCGACCGCGCACCTTGCCCGCCAGGATGTCGGGGGCGAGGGCGGGGGCGTCGGCGATCGGGCGCGTCACCGTCATGGCGGCCAGGGCCGATTTGTCGAGATCCTTCGCGAGGCGCTTCCATGCCTCGACGCGCAGTGACTTCGGGGCCATGACGCTGTCGATGCCGGCCAGTGTGACGCCGCGCAGGATGAATGGCGCCACGGAGGTTTGCAGGTCCATGCCCTGGGCCAGGCCGCAGGCGGCGACACAGCCGCCGTATTTCGTCGCTGCGATGGCGTTGGCCAGCGTGTGGCTGCCCACCGCATCGACCACGCCTGCCCACCGCTCCTTGGCGAGAGGGCGCCCGGGGCCCGCGCCCAACTCCGCACGGTCGATGACCTCCTTGGCGCCGAGGCCCTTCAGGTAATCGGCTTCCGAGGCGCGGCCTGTCGAGGCGATGACGTGGTGGCCGAGCTTTGCGAGAATTGCGACCGCGACGCTGCCAACCCCGCCTGCGGCGCCCGTCACGAGCACAGGGCCGCTGCCCGGTGTCACGCCGTGACGTTCCAGCGCGAGTACGCACAGCATAGCGGTATAGCCCGCAGTACCGATCGCCATCGCCTCGGAGGGCGATATGTCGGCAGGGCGTGCAATCAGCCAATCCGCCTTGACGCGGGCGATCTCGGAGTAGCCGCCGAGGTGGGTTTCGCCCAGCCCCCAGCCGTTCAGGATGACGGCATCGCCGGGCTTGAAAGCCGGGTTCGAGGACGCTTCCACGGTGCCTGCGAAATCGATCCCCGGGATCATTGGCCAGCGGCGGACGACGGGAGCCTTGCCGGTCAGAGCCAGCCCGTCCTTGTAGTTGACGGTCGAGTGGGAGACGCGAACCGTCACATCGCCTTCCATCAGGTCCGCATCGCTCAGCGAGCGCCACGCGAGATCCTGCCCCTTGTCGCCCTTGGTGAGCACGAAGGCGTTGAAGTTCATAATTTAATCTCCGTTCTTCAGCCGGTTCGGCGCCGGTTCGGTCAGCCGAAGCATAGCTGCTCTGCCGCAACCGCAGGAGCGGTCTGCCGGTCTCCTTCTTCCCATGTCAGTCGCCGGCCAGCAATCGTGACAGAGTCTCGCTCGAGGAGTGGCATTGGCGCAATCATGACAGGGCATTCGACACGGGCAATGCTATGTCTCAACTCGACTGTGCCAGCGCTGCAACGCGCTGATCTGGCATCCGCGCCGCCCCCGATCCCAGTAAACTTGAGCGGTGACTTCCTTTCATCTTAGTATCCGTCAAATATATCACTCAGGTTGTTTTTGGGCTTCAGCTCAAGTAACGGAACTGCAACATATTTTTAATCAATGTTCTTTTCCAATACGACGAACTATTGCGGCGACAGTGCATTTTTCGCTTGGCAAACTCGTGGCGCTCAGATTAATGGATCTTCACGGGAGCGGGTGAGACCTGAACTCGAGGTGGCTGAGCCACCGAAGGAGGCACCATGGAACTCAAAATGCGACTGAACGTGCTGGCCGCGATCGTCTCGTTCGGATTCCTGGCGGCGATCGTCTTCGGCATGATCTGATCGGGTCGGGCCCCGCCTGCTGGCCGGGCCTGCGGCACCTTCCACGGCTCCAAGGCGGTAGCCGTTCCTCCAGAGCAGAAAGGCGCGGATCCAATGGTCCGCGCCGTTGGTGTTTTTGGGGGGTGCGCGAGCGTTTCAGCGCTTCAGCAGATAGCCGACCAAGGCGCCGACCAGCGGGTATAGCTTGGCGTTGCCGCGCAGCAGTGGCAGGGCGTCCTGCAGCGGGCCCGTGATCTGGGGAATGAGCGTCAGGACCGCCAGGATGACGGCAAGGACGAGGCTCGCCACGAATGTCGCCGAGGTCGGGACCCGGACGCCCTTCAAGACGAGCGAGCCCGCGAAGCCGACGACCATGATGATCACAGCGTAGAGCACCGCGTAGATGAAAATATCGTACTGACTGCGGAACAGGGCGGGCAGGGCCGACTTGATCGGGGTGGCCAGGAACCAGGCCGCTGCGACCTGGATCAGCAGCAGCACGATGCGCGGAAGCATGTTGTCACCCCGTTCGCCCAATGTGTCTCGCTCGCCGAATCGCAAGCCAGCGCGCCCTAAAGCTAGCAGCGGCACGCGCCACTTGCGAGACAGGATGCTCAGCGTGTCGCGACGAAGCCGCCGCCGTGGCAGAGAGGCATCTGTGCTGCTGCAGCGGCCGCGGCGTCCGTTGCAGGATCTGGTTCAGGCGGCCCGCCCCGTGCTCGCCTGGGCATCGTAATTCAGTACCGGTGCGAGCCAGCGCTCGGCCTCCTCCACCGCCATTCCTTTCCGGCGTGCGTAGTCCTCGACCTGATCGCGCTCGATCCGGCCGACGCCGAAATAATGGCTGTCCGGATGGGAGAAGTAGAGCCCCGAGACCGAGGCTCCCGGCCACATGGCGAAGCTTTCGGTCAGTTGGATGGAGGTCGCCTTCTCGACGTCCATGAGCTGCCAGAGTGTCGCCTTCTCGGTGTGATCGGGCTGTGCCGGATATCCGGGCGCCGGGCGAATGCCGACGTACTTCTCGGCGATCAGCTCGTCGTTGGTCAGCCGCTCGCCCTTCACGTAGCCCCAGAACTCCTTGCGGACGCGCTCATGCATGCGCTCGGCGAACGCTTCGGCCAGCCGGTCGCACAGAGCCTTCAGCATGATGCGGCCGTAGTCGTCCGTCTTCGGGATACGGCTTTCGAGGGCTGCCTCCTCGCCGAGGCCCGTCGTCACGGCAAAGCCGCCGATGTAGTCGGCGATGCCCGTCTCTTTTGGCGCGATGAAGTCGGCGAGCGCCGTGTGGGCGCGCTCGCGGCTCGGATCGCGGGCCATCTGCTGACGCAGGGTATGGAGCGTCGCGAGGTGCCCGGACCGGGTATCGTCCTCATAGACCTCGATATCGTCGCCGACGGAATTCGCCGGCCAGAAACCGATCACCGCGCGTGCCTCCACCCATTTCTCGGCAACCATGCGCGTGAGCATCGTCTGCGCATCACCAAAGAGGCGTCGTGCCTCGGTGCCGACGACGTTGTCGTCGAGGATGCGTGGATAGCGGCCCGACAGCTCCCATGTCTGGAAGAATGGCGTCCAGTCGATGTAGCGCACGAGCTCGGCGAGATCGTATTCGACGAACGTTTTCGTGCCGAAGAACTCGGGTTTGCGGATCCGCGTCTTCTTCCAGTCGATCCGGAAGGCGTTGGAGCGGGCCTCTGCGAGCGTGATGCGGGTCTTGCGGGCCTCGCCCCTGAGATGGGCGTCGCGGGCCTTTGCATACTCCGATCGAATCGTTTCGACGTAGGGGCCGCGCTCGGTCTCGGAGAGCAGATTCGAGACGACACCGACGGCGCGACTGGCGTCGGTGACGTATATCGCCTGGCCGCGCTTATAGTTCGGGCTGATCTTCACGGCGGTGTGCACGCGGCTCGTCGTCGCCCCACCGATCAGCAGCGGCACGTCGAATCCTTCCCGCTCCATCTCGGCGGCGACGTGGCACATCTCGTCGAGCGACGGGGTGATGAGACCGGAAAGCCCGATGATGTCCGCGCCCTCCTCTTTTGCCACGTCGAGGATCTTCTGGGCGGGCACCATCACGCCGAGATCTATCACCTCGTAGTTGTTGCACTGGAGGACGACGCCGACGATGTTCTTGCCGATGTCGTGCACGTCACCCTTCACCGTCGCCATCACCACCTTGCCGGCAGCCGGCATCTGGTCGAGGCCGGTCGCGCGCTTCTCGGCCTCCAGGTAGGGCTGCAGGTAGGCGACCGCCTGCTTCATGACACGGGCCGATTTGACGACCTGCGGCAGGAACATCTTGCCAGCGCCGAAGAGGTCGCCGACGACGTTCATGCCGGCCATCAACGGGCCCTCGATGACGTGCAGCGGTTTCGCCGACTTCGCCCGCGCTTCTTCCGTGTCGGCCTCGATGAACTCGGTGATGCCGTGGACGAGCGCGTGCTTCAGACGTTCCTCGACGGATGCGTTGCGCCAGGCGAGATCGACCTCCTTCTTCTTCGCGCCGTCTCCCTTGAAGCGCGGCGCAGCCTCCAGGAGGCGGTCGGTGGCATCCGGTCGCCGGTTCAGAACCACGTCCTCGCAGAGCTCGCGCAGGTCGGCCGGGATATCGTCATAGACAGCGAGCTGGCCGGCGTTGACGATACCCATATCCATGCCGGCCTTGATGGCATGGAAGAGAAAGACGGAGTGCATCGCCTCGCGTACGGGCTCGTTGCCGCGGAACGAGAAAGACAGGTTCGAGACGCCGCCTGAAATGTGCACCAGAGGGAACCGGCGCTTGATCTCGCGGGCTGCCTCGATGAAGTCGACACCGTAGTTGTTGTGCTCCTCGATGCCTGTCGCGACGGCGAAGATGTTGGGGTCGAAGATGATGTCCTCGGGGGGAAAGCCAACCTTTTCCGTCAGCAATTCGTAGGCCCGCGCGCAGATCTCGACCTTGCGCTCCTTGGTGTCGGCCTGGCCCTTCTCGTCAAAGGCCATCACGACCACCGCCGCGCCGTAGCGCTGGATCTTGCGCGCTTGGTCCAGGAACTGCTCCTCGCCTTCCTTCATGGAGATGGAGTTGACGACCGCCTTGCCCTGAACGCATTTGAGTCCGGCCTCGATCACCGACCATTTCGAGCTGTCGATCATCACCGGCACGCGGGAGATGTCCGGCTCCGACGCGATCATGTTGAGGAACGTCGTCATCGCCTTCTCGCTGTCGAGAAGACCCTCATCCATGTTGACGTCGATGATCTGGGCGCCCGCCTCGACCTGCTGGCGCGCAACGGTGAGGGCCGCCTGATAGTCGCCCTGCTCGATCAGCTTCCGGAACCTGGCCGATCCCGTGACGTTGGTCCGCTCGCCGACGTTGATGAAAGAGGAGCCCGAGGGCTGGGTGGTGGTCATGACACTACCTTGTCTGTCGTCGGACGCATCGGGCGGAGTCGCCGCTGCATCAGTCATTACCCCGCCACGAACGCTTCGAGGCCGGAGAGGCGCATCCGGGGCTCGATCGCCGGCACTTTGCGCGGCGCGAACTTGGCGACGTGCTCGGCGACGTGGGCGATGTGATCCGGCGTCGAGCCGCAGCAGCCGCCAACGATGTTGACGAGGCCGTCCCTGGCCCACGCCTCGATCTGGCAGGCCATGTCGTGGGGCGTCTCGTCGTACTCGCCCATGGCGTTCGGCAGTCCCGCGTTGGGGTAGGCCGAGACGAGGGTGTCGGCGATGCTCGCGATCTCGGCGAGGTGCGGGCGCATCAGGTCGGCGCCGAGCGCGCAGTTGAGCCCGATGGCGAACGGCTTCAGGTGCCGCATCGAATACCAGAACGCAGTCGGCGTCTGCCCTGAAAGTGTCCGTCCCGAGCGGTCGGTGATCGTGCCGGAGATGATGATCGGCAGCTCGATGCCGGTCTCCTCGAAAGCCTCGAGCGTCGCGACGCCCGCCGCCTTGGCATTCAGCGTATCGAAGATCGTCTCGATCAGAATGAGGTCGGCGCCGCCCTCGATGAGTGCCGTCACCTGCTCCCTGTAGGCGTCTCGCAGCTCGTCGAACGAGACGTTGCGGTAGCCCGGATTGTTGACGTCGGGCGAGATGGAGGCGGTGCGGTTGGTCGGGCCCACTGCGCCTGCAACGAAGCGCGGCCGTGCGGGGTCCTTGGTCGAGGCCGCGTCGCAGGCTTCGCGTGCGAGCCGTGCGGCCGCGACATTGATCTCGTACGACAAAGCCTCCATTCCGTAGTCGGCCATGGAGATGACCTGGGCGTTGAACGTGTTCGTCTCGACGATGTCGGCGCCCGCCGCCAGGTATTCGGCATGAATGTCGCGGATGATCTTCGGCTGCGTGAGCACGAGAAGATCGTTGTTGCCCTTCACGTCGCGATGCCAGTCCTTGAAGCGGGTGCCGCGGTACTCGGCCTCGCCCAGCTTGTGCCGCTGGATCATGGTGCCCATGGCGCCGTCGATCACCAGAATGCGCTCGGACGCGAGCTTGCGCAGGCGCGCGGTGGTCTGGCGGCAGTCGTCCATCGAACGTGTAACGGTCATCGTCTCATTCGCCTGTCACTCGTGTGATCGGTTCGATATCCGGGCTCGGGGGCTGCGAGCCGCCTCATGCGGCCGCCTCGGACCGCTTCGTCCGCGGACGCAGGCCGAGCAAATGGCAGATCGCGTAGACGAGGTCGGCGCGATTGAGCGTGTAGAAGTGGAACTGCCGAACGCCCTGATCGACAAGATCGAGGACCTGCTCGGCGGCGACGGCTGCGGCGACGAGGTGTGTCGTCGCCTGGTCGTCATCCAGCCCCTCGAACCGCCGTGCCATCCAGGCCGGTACGCTGGTGCCGGTCTTCGCGGCGAAGCCGGCGACCTGCTTGAAGTTGTGGATCGGCACGATGCCGGGCAGCACGGGGCACCAGATGCCGCGTGCGCGGACGCGCTCGAGAAAGCGCAGATAGTGTGCGTTGTCGAAGAAGAACTGAGTGATGATGCGGTCCGCGCCCGCATCCACCTTGGCTTTCAGGTAGTCGATGTCGGCCTCGAAGCCCGGGCTTTCGGGGTGCATCTCGGGATAGCCGCCGACCGAGACCTCGAAGCCGCCGATCCGCTTGATGCCGGCGACGAGATCGGCGGCCTGGGCATAGCCTTCGGGGTGGGGCACGTAGCGCGTGCCGACACCCGTCGGCGGGTCGCCGCGCAGTGCCACGATATGACGAACACCGACCGAGGCGTAACCGCGCACGACCTCGTCGATTTCGGCGCGCGAGGCGTTGACACACGTCAGATGGGCTGCGGGGCGAAGCGGGGTTTCGCGGGCGAGCCGGGCGACGGTCGCGTGGGTGCGCTCTCGCGTCGAGCCGCCCGCGCCATAGGTGACGGAAACGAAGCTCGGGCCGAGCGGTGCCAGACGCCGGATCGATGTCCAGAGCGCCTCCTCCATCTTCTCCGTCTTCGGCGGGAAAAACTCGAAGGAGACGTCGATGTCGCCGTTGCCGACGATGCGGCTGCGACGCTCGAGCTTGTCGGTGCTGCCAATCGACGATGTCATGCCTCTACCCTCCTACGGCCCAGGCCGGAGTCCTCCCTGGCGGTGACGACGGGGCGGACCGCCTTCCACACCGAAACAGTCAATTTCCCCTCGCCGCCGCGCGACGCAGGGACAAGATCGCTTGCATCGGCGAGCTGCAATCCAGCCTCAGAGAGCCACTGTGCGATCTGGGATTTCGAAAAGCCCAGGCGCTCGTGCGCAAACGTTTCTCGCAGGAACTCCATCTGATGCGGAGCGAAGTCCACGATGATCAAGCAGCCGCCCGGAGCGAGGATGCGCGCTGCCTCGCGGATGGCTTGCGCCGGCTCGGTCAGGAAGTGCAGCACCTGGTGCATGATGACGGCGTTGGCGGTGCCGTCCGGCAGGGACACCTCGTAAAGATCGCCGTGGCGGACGCTCGCATCGCGGATGCCGGTTTCTTCGAGCTTGCTCCGGGCATAGGCGAGCATGGTGTGGTTCAGGTCGAAACCGACGGCGCGGTCATACCGACCAGCCAGCAGCTCCAGCATTCGACCGGTGCCAGTGCCCAAGTCGACGAGAAGGCCGAATGGTCCCTCGCCGAGGGCCCGGCAGACCTCGGCCTCGACCTCGGCCTCGGCGACATGCAGGGAGCGAATGCGGTCCCACTCGGCCGCATTGGCCTGGAAATAGGACTGCGCCGCTGCCTCGCGCTCGCGCTTGACCGTGTCGGCTCGACCTCTGTCGCGCTCGAGGACGGGGTCGAGAGGGTCGATTGCGCCGAGCAGATCCTGCGCCAGACGGCCGCTGTCGCCGTGCTCGACGAGTTGAAAGTAGGCCCAGCTGCCGTCGCGCAGGCGATCGACGAGGCCGGACTCGACCAGAAGCTTCAGGTGCCGGCTGATGCGGGGCTGGCTCTGATTGAGAATGCGGGTGAGGTCCTTGACGCTCAGCTCGCCGCGGGTCAGCAGCGCCAGAATGCGCAAGCGCGTCGGCTCAGCGGCTGCCCGCAACATCGCCAGGACTGTGCGCTGGTCGAGCAAAGTCATCTCCAGGTTCGCGTGGAGAGACAAATATAAAGATATGTTTATATGTCAAGCGAGGAGTTGTTTGAGGATCACGGCGGGCATGAGGGGTGGCGGCTTCGTTCGATACCGGGGCTGCGACGCAAAGGGTTAACGGCTGATCAAGCGTCTTGCGCTATCGTGGCGCGCACTGATTCTCGGGGGAATAGGTCAATGTCGCGGAATGATGGCGGCGCAGCCGCGCCGGTCGTCACGCTCGATGGTCTGTCGCTCAGGCCGTCGTCGGCGTTTCGTTCGCAAGGGCTGCTCGCAGGGGTGGTTGTCGCCTCGTTGGGTGCCACGGTCGCCGTGCTCGTCGGTGGGATCGCGCTTGCGACGGACGGTCAGGCTTCGGGGCTCAGCGTCCTGGCGGAGCGTCCTTTGGCGGCTGCCCAGATCGCGGCGGGTCTTTCGCTGTGGTCGGCTCTTCTAGCTGTACCTATCGCGCGCGGACTGGCGCGTCTGTGGGTGCGTCGCGAAGTGCGTGTTCGCGGCAACGAGGTGGAGATCGTGAGCCACACCCCGTTCGGAATTCGGCGACGTTACGTGTCGCTGGATGAGTACCAGGGGATTGCCCATCACATCCGGGCGTCGCTTTCCGGTCTGACGCATGAGGTGGTTATGGTTCATCCACAGGCCGCGCTCAACGTCACGCTGCACTCCGGTGACCGGGTGACGGAAGCCATGCTGGAGGAGTGCAAGCGTTTGCTCGGCCTACCGGAAATTTCGGCGCGTGCCATCTACGAGCGAGGCCAGCGCATTCGGGAAGGGGATGCCTCGAGCGCGATAGCGACGGCTGGCGCATAATTCCAGTCGCTCGCCCGGAAATTGCCGCGAGCTTGCTCTAGGTGGGGCTAATCGCCCTGCCGGGGAGGCTTTGACGCGTGACGCGCGCTGTGGTCCATTGCCGCCGCTCGGTTTGGGGAAGCGACTGGCTGAACGGGCCGGTATGACGGGCCACGGGGATGCGATATGGCGGGATATGCAAGTCCGGCGTTGTTTGCGGTTGCGCGGTGGTTCGGCGTGGCGGCGTGCATCTTTTGCCTGAGCTCGAGCTCGGCGCGCGCTGCGGATCCGGCAGTCGCCTATATGGAGAAAGTTGCGCGTGAGCTGCTCGCTGCGTCGCGGTCGAAGTCGCCAGCTTTGATCGCTTCGGTGATCCACCGGCACGCCGACACCGGCTATATCGGCAGCTATTCGCTCGGCAGCTACCGAAATCAGCTCGCTGCAGCGGATCGGCCCGGCTATCTGGCGGGGATGGTCCGGTTCATCGGGCGGTATGCGGCGAATGAGGCGCCGAAGTATCCCGTTGCCACCTACCGGATCACGGGAAGTGTGCGCGGCGGCCAAGGGATCATGGTCGATAGCGTCATTTCGCTTAGGGACGGATCGAGCTACGATGTGCGCTGGCTCCTCGTGAAGCGCGGGACGGGGTACCGGGTACGCGACGCCATGGTTTACGGCTTCTGGATGACGCCGTTCTTGAAGAAGCTGTTCGAGAATTACATCGCGGAGAACGGTGGGCACGTTCGGGCGCTGGTCGCCGTGCTGAGCCGGTGAGGCACAGGGTGCCCCCGCGCACATGAGGCACGCTCGTCAGGCGTTGCGGGCGCTCGCCTTTGCGTTTTGCAGCACGCTCCGGAACATGGCCGGTGTCAAGACACCTGTGTTGGTGTTGTAGCGTGAGCAATGATAGCTGTCGTGCAACGTGAGGTCGGGGCGCAGGTGGTGGACGCGGCCGTGTCCGAACGGATAGGTCGCGCGGCGGAAATCAAGACTTGCGAGCACGCTCTCGTGCGCGATCCGGCCTAGCGCGACAACCACTTTCAGTCGCGGCATGGTGGCGATGGTGGCGGCCAGGAAAACCCGGCATGTGGCGATTTCGGCGGTTGTCGGCTTGTTTGCGGGCGGGACGCAGCGGACGGCGTTGGTGATGCGGCAATCGACAAGCTCGAGGCCGTCGTCGGGTGTGGCGCCGTAACTGCCTTTCGCGAGGCCGAGCTCCAAGAGTGTCGTGTAGAGGAGGTCACCAGCGAAATCGCCGGTGAAGGGCCGGCCTGTCCGGTTGGCGCCTTTGAGGCCCGGAGCCAGCCCAACGAGCAGGATGCGTGCCGCGCTGGCACCGAACGAGGCGACGGGAGCATTGTGCCAGGTTGGGTTGGCCACGCGGGCGTCGGCTCTGAAGGCGACGAGTCTCGGGCAGAGCGGGCAATCATGCCCGGGTTCGCAGGCCGTGACGGTAGGCTTCATGTTGCCGCAAGAGCCGAAGGCATGCGCTTTGTCGGATTGCCAAGCTTGGGGGGCAACAGGCGGTCATTCTCTGATGAGCGGGTCCTGAGCGTATCCCGCAGGCATGCGCGGGTCGGTGGCGGCTCAGAGATCAAGGGGATCATCACCACCCGGGTAGACCTCGCGCTCAGGCACACGCGTTTGCTGCGTCCGCATGAATTGACGCTCCCGCGTCTCACGCGGGATGCGCGCGGTCGGGTCGCGACTGATTTCCTTCTCAAGGTCTGCCACGTCGATGAACTGATCGGCCTGCCGCCGCAATTCGTCTGCGACCATGGGAGGCTGCGTGTGGAGCGTCGATGCGACGCTGACGCGCAAACCCTTGTGTTGAAGTGCGGCAACGAGCGACCGGAAGTCCCCATCGCCCGAGAACAGCACGACGTGATCAAGGTGGTCGGCGAGCTCCATCGCGTCAACGGTCAGCTCGATGTCCATGTTGCCCTTAATCTTCCGGCGGCCCGAGGAGTCCGTGTACTCCTTGGTCGGCTTGGTCACCATGGTGTAGCCGTTGTAGTCCAGCCAGTCGATCAATGGCCGGATCGAGGAATACTCCTGGTCTTCGGCCAATGCGGTGTAATACAGCGCCCGGACAAGCCGGCCCTTGCCCCGGAAAACGCCCAACAACCTCTTGTAATCAATATCGAACCCAAGTGCCTTGGCGGTCGCGTACAAATTGGCGCCATCGATGAACAGGGCGATGCGCTCAGTCGGATAGAAGAACATTTTGGTTATCGCCTTTGTCGAACTCGACCAGCGGAAAGGCCGGCCAAACTTCCGTTTCGCTCCGCGCCTGGGACAGCCAAAAATGTGACGGTCGCAGATTATACGTCGCGTCCTGGCGCAACCGGATACCTGCCGGTGAGCGGATATCTGCCAGTGATAGCGGCAATCATGATACGGTAGAGTCGGTCGGGTCGCAAAGGCCTATGCCGATCGGCTGTGCAATTAATTATTGAAGATCCGCGACGTTGATTGATCTTTGGTAATACCATCTGCCAAGGGCGTTCTCGGTAAGGCTGCGATTCGGAACATGAAATGCAGATATCGCTGATCATTCTGGCGCTTGGCGGCAATGTCCGGGGGCGCTGGGGGAGGCCGGCCGATGCCTTTCGCCGTGCACTCGATGCGATCACCCGTCGTGGACTTGTCATTGTTGCTTGCTCGGATCTGTACGAGACTGCGCCGGTCGGCGGTCCGGCACAGCCGGCATTTCTCAATGCCGTCGTGGGGTGCCGAGGATCGGTCGCCCCGGGAGCGCTTCTGCGGCAGTTGAAGACGATCGAAGCGACGGCGGGGCGGAGGGTCAACGGCCGATGGGGACCGAGGCCGCTCGATATCGACATTCTGGACATGGGCGGGCGTATGCTGGGACGCAGCGAAAAGAGGTCCCCGCGTGGCCGTCTCATCCTGCCACACCCGGAATTGGCTCGACGGGGCTTCGTCCTGGTGCCTCTTGTGCAAGTTGCACCCAAGTGGACGCATCCGCGCCTGCATGTCACCGCCGAGTCGTTGCTGAAGAGGTCGCCTCGTTTGGGCAGGGGCGTTCGAAGGGTCGGATCGTGGACGTCCGCGGTTTGACGGCGTGCCGCGGCGTCGGGCTCCCAGCCATCTTTTTTGAGGACGACCTGCGTTGGGGTGTGGACTCGTTTCCGCAACTCCTATAGACAGACGCCCCTTGGGATGAGGCATCCCGAGTGCCTGGGTGCGGGTGTATAGCTCAGTTGGTAGAGCAGCTGACTCTTAATCAGCGGGTCCAAGGTTCGAGTCCTTGTACACCCACCACAAGATCAAGAGGTTAGATCGAAACCGCAAGCTTATGCGGGTCGCTCGCGGAAGTCTTGCGAGAGGTCGCCTCCGAGCCGTCCGCTCAGCACGACCGGCGCCGACCATGCGTTGTCTCGGTCAGTGACGAATTCAGCCGCCGCCAAGAGGCGAGGCAGACCGACTGCGGAATAGTGTGTCGTGATCCGTCCCGAACGGTGATCGGGCAGATTCTGCCTGTCCTCGAAGCTTACTTCGGCCGTCTGAAGCCGAAGCTCGCAAGGGTGCTTCGGAGCGTGGACACGGACCTGCGGCACTCCTGCCCTGACGCGTGCTTCTTCCACGCCGAGGTCGACATGCGGCACGGCATCAGCGATGCGACGTTCTACGCGTGGAAGGCGACGTACGGCGCGCTCGAGGTCTCCGACTAGGAAGCTCAAGTCGCTGGTGCGTCATGGACGCCCTTCCACATCGAGCGCTCGCGCCGGCTATCGGAGGAGCCTCAAATCATTAGTGCCCGCATCTCGCATGGCCCGGCAGGCGATGCGGCAACAAGAAATATCAATGCTTGCTGACAATTTATCTGGCAGGCCTGCTCAATTGTGATGCGGTTGACCTGTCCATCATTTGGTTGCGGCCAGCACGGCACGACAATTCACCAGTATTTCTTGAAGTGAAGAAGTAGCCTTCATAGAATTGGGTCTTGCTCGGTGGATTGCCCGCAGCGCGACCACCACGGCCATCCTCCTCAAGGACTGAAACATGACCGACTTCGACCGCCGTTCTGTCCTCAAGACGGCCAGCCTTGCGGGCCTCGCGACGCTGACCCCATCCTTCGTCACCTCGGCGCTGGCCCAGGACAAGATCTACAAGTGGGGCTCATCGAGCCTCGGCTCGACCGGCTATCAGATCATCGCGGTGCTGGCGGCCACGGCGAGTAAGCATTCGAAGGAGCGCCATACGTCACTCGCGACGGCGGGTGGTTCGGAGAACATGGCGCTGCTGCGCGAGAAGCAGATCGATTTCGGCCAGACCACGTCCACCGACTGGGAGCCGGCCATCAAAGGCACGGGCAAGTTCAAGGGTCGTCCAGTCGAGGCCGTGCAGATGTTCGCCTATACGGTGTGGCAGTGCTCGCCAATCGTGCGCGCCGACAGCCCGATCAAGACGCTGGCGGACCTGAAGGGCAAGCGCGTCATGCCGGCTACCGCAGGCGGCGCCACGCGAGGGCTTTGGGATGCCCTCTTCAAGGCGGCAGGAGTCGCGCAGGACGTCCGCATGACGTTCGGCTCGTGGCAGGAAACTTACGATGCCCTGGCTGCCGGCGCCGTCGACTGCATTCCGTCGCTGCTGACGTCCGGCAATCCGTCGGGAGTGATGCGCAAACTCGAGACAACACACAAGGTGCGCGTGCTGCCGATCGACGAGGCGCTCATCAAGAAGGCGAAGGAACTCAATCCGGGCGTGCTCAGCGCAACCGTCAAGCCCGCCACCTGGCCAACCCTTGCCGCGCCGACCCTCATGCTGTCGTTCGGCGGCATCGCGGCAACGCGTCCCGATGTGCCGAAGGAGCTCGTCTACAATGTGACCAAGGCGGTCTTCGACAATCTCACCGAGGTGCATCAGACAGGCGGGGTCGCGCTCAAGGAATTGTCGCCCGAGTTCGCGACCAGCTATCTGCTCCCGGCGTATCCGGTGCACGCCGGAGCCGCACAGTACTTCAAGGAGAAAGGCGTCTGGCGTGACGACCTGAAGATCGCGGGCTGAGCCGTCGAGAGGCGGTCACCATGAACAGCGACATGCGCAAAGATGCCGCCAGCGAGCTGCAATCTACCATATCCGATGCCGCGGGCGCTGGAGACGGCGTAGCGCAGTCGCACTCGTCACTGATCGGAAAGCTAATCGGCGTGGCCGCCGTGTTGATGGTGGCCACCCACATCTATCAGCTCTTCACGTACGAGCTACCGACCGGTCAATTCCGCAACCTGCATCTCGGCTTTGCGCTCGTCATCGGCTTTGCGGTGCTGATGGAGAAGCAGACAAGTCGTGCAGGCACCATCATCTACGGTGCGATGGTGCTCGCCAGCATCGCCGTTACGGCCTACATCCACCATGAGTACTCGGCCTTCATCGACGAGCGAAACTTTCTGCCGAACGCGGCGGACATGGTGGTGGCGACGACGCTGATCTTCCTCGCCCTGGTGCTGTCGGGCTTGCAGTGGGGCTGGACCATTCCGCTGCTGGCCCTTCTGGGGCTCGCCTACGGCTACTGGGGCGCAGCGATGCCAGCGGGCGTTCTGTCCCACGCCGGCATCAGCTTCGAGCGGTTGCTCGGGTACTCGTCGATTCCCTACTTCCAAGGCCTGCTCGGCGGTCTGACGGCGCTGTCCGCCTCGACGATCTTCATGTTCATGCTGTTCGGCGGCGCGTTGAAGGCCACCGGTGCGCTCGACTTCATCGTCAAGCTCGGATTCGCGGTTGGGCGGCGCAATCGTGCCGGGCCCGCGCAGGTCGCTGTGATTTCCAGTGGCCTGATGGGCACCATATCCGGTTCCACCGTGGCAAACGTGGCCTCGACCGGCGCCATCACCATTCCGCTGATGAAGCGCTACGGATTCCAGCCGCATTTTGCGGGAGCCGTCGAAGCGGTTGCATCAACGGGTGGCCAGATCATGCCGCCGGTTCTGGGCCTCGCCGCTTTCCTGATCGTCGGAATCACCGGCATTCCCTATCTCGACGTGATGATCGCGGCGATCGTGCCTGCGCTCATCTACTACGGATTTCTCGTGCTCGCGGTCGACTTGCGATCCGCCAGTCTCGGCCTCGATGCACGGCGGGCGGCGGCAGAACTCGGCGAGGCCGACATTGCGCGCGAGGCGATGAGCCAATGGCACTTGATGGCCGCCATCGTCGTGCTCGTCTATCTGCTGACGACAGGCATTCCGGCCGGGACCGCGGCGCTCTATGCGGTGCTACTGCTGCTGACGCTCGACTTCGGCATGTGCCTCGTCCGATTGGGCCCGATCGAAGGGGCGAAGGCCGGCTTGATGCGCATCGTTCGCGCCTTCATCGAGGGGGCCCGGGACGGCGCATCGGTGGCGACGGTGATCGCCGTCATCGGGATCCTGGTGGAAGTGCTGAGCGTCACAGGTTTCGCGCAGCGGCTTTCCCTTGCCATGCTCGATCTGGCCGACGGCCGGCTGCTTTCGCTGGGCTTGATCGTCGCCATGTCCTGCCTGGTGTTCGGGCTGGGGCTGCCGACCTCGGCGGCCTACTTCATCGTTGCGCTGTTCGGCGCTCCGGCCCTCATCAAGCTGGGCGTGCCGACGCTGGCTGCGCACATGTTCGTTTTCTACTTCGCCAACCTGTCGGCGATCACCCCGCCCGTGGCGGTCGCGGCTCTGGTCGGCGCCAACATCGCGAAAGCCAACTTCTGGGCTACCGCGCTCACGGCATGCCGGCTGGCGCTTCCCGGATTCTTCCTTCCGTTCCTGTTCCTCTATCAGCCGCAAATCCTCGGCGTCAAAGGTACGCTCGGCGATCAAGCGCTGGCGACGCTGGTCGCCGTCGTCGGAACCGTCGCCCTCTGTTTTGCGATCGAGGGACGTCTCATCCAGCGATTGGCGTGGTGGGAGCGTATCGCATTGGCAGCGGCGGCGGTGGCGCTGATCGATCCGAACCATGTTACCGATCTCGTCGGCGGCACGATCGCGGCCGCGGTCATCGCACGACATGTCGTGGCAGTGCGCGCGCGTTCGCCGGCCTGACGGGCGCGCGTGGGTGACGCCGCGGGCCGCGAAGGGAGAAGGTTGCGCTGTCCCTCGCGCGAAAAGTCCGCAAAGGCGATGTCTCACGCGAACCACGAGAAGACTCATAACCGCGAGGTCTACTCTCGAGTGCTACAGCGCCTTCGCCCAGAACATCAGCCGATCCGCCTTATCGTCTTCGCCTCGGCACCAAGCTCGGCCTGCGCCAGCGAGCGGCGAGGGCGAGAGACGAGCTGCCCCGCGGGCCGGAAGAAGCGCGGCAAAAGCCGTCGCGACTTCACCAGGATGATCGACGTCAGCCGCTGGTCTGGAGCGCCGAGAGCTGATCGGTATCGTATCGGCGGCGCAGTTCGCCAATGGCCTGAGGGTCAGGTTTGCCACCCGTCGAGGCCAGCTTCGCCAGTTCCTCGAAATAGTGCTCATGACCGGGCGGCGAGACAGTCATAATGACACGAGCGGGTTTGTCCGTAACGTTGGCGATGTTGTGCGGAACGCCTGGCGGAATGAATACAAATGTTCCTGGGGTGGCGCGCACGGTCTCCTCGCCGATCTGCCATTCACACTCGCCGTCGATCACGTAGAAGGTCTCTTCCTGCACGCGGTGGACGTGGCGCCCGGTCGCGAACCGTGCGGGGATCGTCCAGTCGAACATGCTCGTGTGTACGGTGTCTGTGCCGGTCACCAGAAAGGTCATGGGCTGTCCGGCAAGTCTTACGCCGGAGTTATCGTCGGGTCGGCGGATCACCGCATTGTTCGGCATGATAAATCTCCCAGAATGGTCGCTCCGGATGCGGAGCCGCGACGATGGTGAGCCGCCCGGCTCGACGAGTCGTGAAAGGCCTGCGAAATTGCTGCTAAACTTTTCCGAAGCGAGGCTTGTCGGACGATGCCCGTCGACTATCAGTTCGGTCCATTCGGCCTCGATGCGAAGCTCGGCATTCTGCTACGTGACGGCGAGCCAGTTGCGATCGGCCAACGGGCGGTGGCCTTGCTTCGTCTGCTTGTCGAGAGGGCTGGCGAGCCTGTGTCCAAGGATGATCTGACAGCGGCGGCCTGGCCCGGCTTGGCGGTCGAAGACAGCAATCTCACCGTTCAGATGACGGCGCTGCGCAAAGCTCTCGACGAGGTCGGCGGGGCAACTTGGATCGAGACTTTGTCGCGCCGCGGCTATCGGTACATCGGCCCTCCCGTCTCCAAACCCGTACGAGACGCTATCGCCGACGAAACCGAACCTGGGCTCGCGTTGCCGACGCGGCCGTCCGTGGCGGTGCTGCCATTCGCGAACCTGGGGTCTGATCCGGACCAGGACTATTTCATCGATGGAATGGTCGACGACATCATCACCGGACTTGCACGCATCAAATGGTTGTTCGTGATCGGACGTGGCACGACCTTTGCCCTCAAGGGGCGAGCGCTGCAAGCCAAATACGTTGGGACAGAGCTCGGCGTACGGTATCTCCTTGATGGAAGTGCCCGCAGGGCCGGCGACCGCGTTCGCATAAATTGCCAGCTTGTCGAGGCTGAGAGCGGCGCACAAGTGTGGGCCGAGCGCTACGATCGCAAATTCGATGACCTGTTCGCGTTGCAGGACGAGATTGCCGCGGCCGTAGTGGGAGCCATGGAGCCTGGGCTCAGACGTGCCGAAGTCGAGCGCGTCAGGCGCAAGAGGCCCGACAGTCTCGATGCATACGAACTGGTGCTCAAAGCACAGCCCGACGTCGATTCAGGCATGCCGACGCAGGTCTCACATGCGCTCGTGCACCTGGAGCGGTCGCTGGCGCTATTGCCAACTTACGCCCTGGCGCACGCCAACGCTGCGATGTGCCATCATTGCCTGTACCTGCGCACCGGCCTGAAGGAAGAGAACAGACTCGCCTCGCTCGCCCATGCCCGCGCGGCGATGACCTATGGGCAGGACGACGCCCTGGCGCTGACCTACGCCGGCTTCTCCATCGGCATGGATGGCCATGATCGCGTCGCCGCATTTGCAGCATTCCAGTCAGCCTTGGCGCTCAGCGCATCGAGCGCGTTGACCTACATCCTCGGCAGCGTGGTGCTCGGCTGGGGCGCCGAAGCCGAACGCGCCATCGAATGGAGCCAGCGTGGTTTGCGGTTGAGCCCGTTCGACCCGTGGGCCTTCGCTGCCCATGACGCCCAGGCGATGAGCCATTTCTTTCTCGGTCGGTACGAGCAAGCGGCGGCGGCAGCATACAAGTCCAACCAGGCCAACCCCGCTCACAGCATTACCTATGTGCAACTGGCGGCCGCGCTTTCGAAGCTTGGACGGCTCGACGAGGCGCGCGCGGCCGCTGAACGCGTCCTGCAGCTACAGCCAAATTTCCGCTTCAGCCGACAGTTCGCCGGCGTCGGCTGCGCACCAGCGCTCGCAACCAAGATGGGAGAAGCACTCAGCGCTGCAGGGCTACCGGAATGAGCGACGGTTCACGACGCCGGAGCGGAAGCAGCCTGCGCCTGACGTTCCTGAGGCTGCACGGCGCCAAGTTGGTGGCAACAGTCGTTCTGGGCGTGCGACCGAACGGTCTCTCTCGCGCTCGAATGGCGCGAAGTGCTCGCTTGCCAGGCGATGTCGGTGGAACCGCCGCGTGTCCAAGAAGCGCCGCGGTTCGGCTCGAACCTGCTACTTCACCACCGCCATCTGGCCCGGTTGAAGCCGCAGCCACATCGCCTCCTCGACGTCGAAGGTCTCGGCCGGCGCCGCGGCGACGCGCAGGCGCAGCCCGCTGCCATCGGGTTGCACGAGATAGTCCCATGCATCACCCAGATATGCACGCTGCACTACCTTCGCACGAACAGCCGTTCCGGTGGCCTCTCTGCCGAGCGAGAGGCTCTGTGGCCGGACGGAGAAGACCAGCGGGCCACTCGCGCTTCGTACCTCCGGGTCGAAGTCCGCGGCAGGAAGGGTGAAGCCATCGAACGCAACGTTCGTGCCGTCGTTCGTTGCCTCGACGAAATTGGTGCGTCCTATGAAGCCGGCGACGAAGCGCGTCCGCGGCCGATTATACACGTTGTAGGGCGCATCGATCTGCTCGACACGTCCCTCGTTCATCACGGCGACGCGATCGGAGGTGACCATGGCCTCGGCCTGGTCGTGCGTCACGTAGACCGTCGTGATGCGGAACTCGTCGTGCAGGCGGCGGATCTCGAAGCGCATCTCCTCGCGCAGGTTGGCATCGAGGTTCGAGAGCGGCTCGTCGAGCAGGAGAACGGCCGGCTTCACGACGATGGCACGTGCGAGCGCGACGCGCTGCTGCTGGCCACCCGACAGCTCCGCGGGATAGCGCTTGGCGAGATGGCCCATCTGGACGACCTCCAGGATCTCGCCGACCCGTCGCTTGATCTCTGCCGATCCGATTTTGCGCAGCTCGAGGCCGAAGCCGACGTTCTGCTCGACCGTCATGTTCGGCCAGATGGCGTAGCTCTGGAAGATCATCGACATGTTGCGCCGCTCGGGCGGCACGACCGCCGTCGGTGTCGAGACGAGCTGACCCTCGATCGAGATCGTACCCTCGCTCGGCGGGATGAAGCCGGCGATCATCCGGAGTGTCGTGGTCTTGCCGCAGCCGGACGGGCCGAGCAGCGAGACGAACTCGCCCTCCGCGAGCGTCAGGTCGACGCCGGCGACGGCGGTCGTGGTGCCATAGCGACGGACTACGTTCGAGAGCACGAGCTTCGACATGCAGGGAGGCTCCTCAATCGCGGCGAAGCATGAAATCGCGTCCGGCGACACGCATGCCGATCACGACGAAGGCGAGGGTGATGACGAGCAGGAGCCCGCCGAGGGCCGAAAGAACCTCGAAGTTGCCTTCCTCGCTCAGGTCGTAGAGGAGGACCGAGATCGTTCTCGTCTGCGGCCCAACCAGAAAGATCGCGGCGGAAAGCTCGCGCGTGGCCAGAATGAAGATCAGAAGCCAGCCGCCCATCAGGCTGCGCTTCAGCAGCGGACCGATCACCCGGCGGATCGCGGTAACGCGTGTGCCGCCCAGGATCCGTACGGCCTCCTCCATCTCTGGATGCACCGAGCGCAGCGCCGCCGAGCTGTTGGCATAGGCGATCGGCAGGAAGCGTGTCGTGAACGCCAGGATCATAAGCGTCGCCGTGCCATAGAGCGCCAGCGGCGGCGAGGCATACGCGGCATAGAAGCCGATCGCCATGACGATGCCCGGAATGACGAAGGGCGCCATGCACAGGAATGCGAGGCCATTTGCGAACGGCACCAGTCGACGATTGGCGATGTAGGCGATGGCGAGTGCCAGGATGGCCGCCGCTGTCGCCGAGCCGAAACCGAACACGAACGTGTTCCAGATCGCCGTAGGCGCCATGTCATGGCCGAACATCAGGTAGGTGTAGTTCCGCAGGGTCAGGTTATCGAGGGAAAGGCCGCGTCCCCAGGCGCGGCTGAACGAGGCCTGGACCAGCACGATCATCGGCAAGGCGACCGACATGATACCGACCAAGGCGCAGTAGCCGAAGACCGGCCAGCGCCAAGCCCCGAGCTTGATCTCGCGCCTCTCGCCACCCTTGCCCGTCTGCGAGACGTAGCCCTTGCGCGAAAGCATGAGGCGCTGCACCCACATCAGCGCCACCGTGACCAGCAGCAGCGGCATGGCGTAGGCGGCGGCGACCTCGGCCCTGACGGGAAACTCGAAGAACTGCCAGAGCTGGGTCGTCACAACATTGAAGCGTGCCGGGATACCGATCAGAGCCGGAGCGCCGAACAGCGCAATCGTCTCGAGGAACACGATGATGATGCCGGCGAGAATGGATGGCCAGGCGAGCGGGAGGGTGACACGGATCATCGTGCGCCACGGCCCTGCACCCAGAATGTTGGCCGCATCCTCCATCTCGGAGGAGATGAGATCGAGCGCCGACTTCGTGAACAGGAAGATGAACGGGAACGAGTTGAGTGCAATGATGAGCGCGAGGCCCATGAAGCTGTAGACGTTGACCAGAGGCTGGGGACCGCCGCCGAGCCAGAACCACAACTGATTGAGCCACCCGGATTTCGGGCCCGCGAGAAGGATCCAGCCGATGGCGCCGAGATAAGGCGGTACGATGAACGCGCCGAGCACGACGAGCCAGATCAGCATCTTGTAGGGCACGTCTGTTCGCGAGAGGGCCCAGGCGAGCGGAACGCCCATGATGGTGCTCAGCGCGGCGGCAGCGGCACCGAGCATCAAGGTGTTGACCACCGCCTCGATGTAGCGCGCGCGACCGAAGGCCACTGCGTAGTTGCCGAGGGTGAACGTGCCCTTGTCGGCGAGCTGAAAGCTCGAGATGAAGAGCTGTACCATCGGGCTCACGACGAGGAACACCAGGACAGCCGCCATCGCCAGCCAGATGAGGCTCGTCGGGTCGAAGAAGCGCAGACGCGCGGCGAGTCCGCCCTCGGCAACTTTAGAAGGCATGCGGTCGCCGGCCGCGGCCGGTGCGATGTCGGTCATGAGGGCTCCCCGGTCGGCAGGCCGCGACCACCGTTGCGGCCTGGTGAGATGCGGGCGAGGCGGCGTCGCGCCTCGTCATGCTCGGTTCAGATGCCGAACGTTTCGCGCCAGAGCTCTTTGACCTCGGGAATGCCCTTCTCAATCTCCTCCGTGGTCGGCCGCACGGTCTTGATCTCGCTGACCGACTTCGCGCCCTTTACCGGAGGCACCTCGGGGCGCATCGACTCGACATAATCGGCGACCACGACCCTGGACGCCTCAATGCTGTAGAGAAACTCCATGAAGAGCTTGGCGGCATTCGGGTTCTTCGTGCCCTGCATGATGCCCGACGGCGAGATCATGAGGAGCGCGCCGTCCGTAGGATAGATCACGCCGACCGGATTGCCTTTCGAGGCGCTCTTGAGGGTGGTCGCAGAAGGCCCGGCCCCGACCGATCGTTCACCGGCATTGAGCATCGTCACCGTATCGTTGATCGAGCGGCCGATCTGCGGCTTGTTCGCCTCGAGCTTCTTGAAATAGTCCCAGCCGTAAAGTTTGCGCATCAGCACGACCCACGTGCCGACGTAGCCCGAGAAGCCGGGGTGGCCGACCGTCACCTCGCCCTTCCATTTCGGGTCCAGCAGATCTGTCCAATTCTTCGGGAGCTCTTTGCCTTTCAGCTTTTCCGTATTGTAGTTGATCAGCACGAGTCCAGCCGACGTCGTGTGGAAATAGCCATCCGGATCGAGGCCCTGGAACGCCTTGTGGATCTTGGAGGCGGCGTCCGGCGTGAATTTCATCAACAGATTCTTCGACTTCAAAAACGAGTAGTGGCCGACATCGGTGCTCGAAAACACGTCGCACTGCTGAACACGTGATTTGAGATCCTGCGTCAGCCGTTGGAATGCGACTTGCGCGGTCGTGCGCACGACATTCACGTCGACGCCGGGAAACTTGGCCTGGAAAGCCTTGCCGAGGGACTCGGCAGTCTCGGATGTGTAGTGCGAGATGTACCAGGTCACGTGCTCCTTATTGGCCTTGGCCGCGTCGTAGAGCGTCTTTTCGGCCGGCGTCATCTGGGCCTGCACGGGCACCGAGGCCATGGCCGCCATCGCGACGCCGAGCGCGGCCGATCGCCAACTCGCAAGGTTCAACCTCATCGTCTCCTCCTCTCCGACGCGTGGCACGGGCACGGTTGCGATCACCTCGAAGAAGTCCGGCTCGTCGGACCTCTTCGCGCCACTCAGGTGTGGCGTGTTCTCCAGAGCCACTTCAGGTGACGATGCTAGCAGGCGCGGACGTCGTGTCGATAGGCTTGGTGCAGAGCCGACACGAATTCGGCAGATGACGGCCGATTTTCCGGCATCTGCGACGGGCGCCCGTATGCAGCGTTGGCACACGGGGCCTTGCATGCTCACAATGGCGCAGCCAACCGCTCTCCGTGGACAGCCCCATGACACGCCAGATGCACCTCAATCTCTTCATTCAGAGCCGTGGCCATCACGAGGCCTCGTGGCGCCACCCTGCCGCCTCGCCCCTAGCCCTGACCGACATCCGCTACGTGCAGGAGCTTGCGCGCAAAGCCGAGGCTGGCCTGCTCGACTCAATTTTCCTCGCCGATGTCCTCTCCCTATGGGACGACGTCGCGAGCGCGCCGCACAACTGGCTCGAGCCCATAACAACGCTCGGAGCCCTCGCTGTCTCGACAGAGCGTATCGGGCTCATCGCGACGGCATCGACCACCTACACCGAGCCCTTCAATCTCGCGCGCCAGTTCGCGTCGCTCGATCACATGAGCTGTGGCCGCGTCGGCTGGAACATCGTGACGACATGGTCGGTGGCAGCAGCCGCCAATTTCGGCGGCCATGGCCAGGTCACGCATGCCGACCGCTACGAGCGTGCGGAAGAGTATGTCGCCGTGGTCAAAGCACTTTGGGACAGCTGGGCCGACAACGCGATCCTCGATGATCGCGAGAGCGGACGTTATGCCGTCGCCGAAGCGATACGACCTGTCGATCATCACGGCGTCCATTACGATGTCGCGGGACCGCTCAACATTCCTCGGCCGCCACAGGGCAGACCTGTCCTGGTGCAGGCTGGATCGTCGGACACAGGTCGGCGGTTCGCCGCTCGCCATGCCGAGGCAATCTTTACGGCCCACCTCGAGAAGACGACTGCACAGCGGTTCTACGCGGACATCAAGTCTCTGGCCGCGGCCGAGGGCCGATCGGGTGACCAGGTGCTCGTGCTGCCGGGGCTGTCTGCATTCCTGGGCTCGACCGAGTCGGAAGCGCGCCGCTACGCGTCGGAGCTCGATGACCTCTCCGATCCGGAGGTTGGCCGCAAGCGGCTGTCGGGCCGCTTCGGCGGCTTCGATTTTTCGCACTTGCCGCTCGACAAGCCGCTGTCGCCAGAGGACTTTCCCGATCCGTCAAGTGTCCAGGCCGCACGCAGCCGCACCGAAGTGATCGTGGGTTTCGTGCGCAACGAGAAGCCGACGCTCAGACAGTTGCTGGCCAAGCTGGCGGGCGCGAGGGGACATTTCGTGTTTACCGGTACGCCCGAGCAATTGGTCGACCTCATGGTTGACTGGCATGCCGACGGAGCAGCCGATGGCTTCAACCTCATGCCGCCCGTGCTTCCCTGGATGCTGGACGTCTTCATCTCGGAGGTCGTGCCGAGGCTTCAGCGCCGCGGGCTGTTCCGCACCGAGTACGCCGGTTCGACGTTGAGATCGCACTACGGGCTCGTTCGCCCAGCCTTATCCCGGTCTGATTGACACGAGCCATGGACACGATCACGCAGCTCATCGAGAAACCAAAAGCAGGAACGATATGCCTTTCTCCACCTATCAGCAGAGCAGCATCGGCTCGGCCACGATCACTCCGGACAAGCCTGTCGAGGCGGGCTCGCTGCAGGAGGTGGTGATCACATACACGGCCGGCCGCTTCGGTCTCGACGACACCGGCGGCCTGAAAATCTCCTGGAGATCGGCCTCGGATTCGAGTGCTCCGCAGTTCACGGATCCGAAGGCTCCGAACTTCACGACGGCCGAGAGCAGCAATGGCGCCGGACTCACGCTCGTTTTCTCGCGTGCCAACATCAGGCCCTGGGCGCCGTCTCTGCTGGTGCGCGTCTCAAAAGGCTACATCGCCCCAGGCGACACCATAACCATCCGGCTCGGCGACCGCCGGCAAGGCTCGCCCGGCTACCGACTGCAGACCGCGGTCGAGGCGCCCTTCCAATTCAAGACTTTCGTCGATGCCTTCGCGACCTACGACTTCGTCGAACTCGAAGACGGACCTCGGGTGACGCTGGTGCCTGGACGTGCCGTGCGCTTCAAGGCGATATTGCCAACACTGCGGCGCGTGGGAGATCCGTTTCGGCTTGCCATTGTCGCGGAGGACAGGTGGGGCAATGTCACCGACAAGGCCAGCCGGCGGTTCATCCTGAGATCCAGCCATCCGATCTCGGGCTTGCCGCAGACCGTTGAGCTGACACAGGGCAAGGGTCCGCTCTCAATAGACGGTCTGACGGTGCGAGAGCCGCAGGATTTGCGGATCGACCTTGAAGACGAGGACGGGAACCTGCTCGCGCGCTCGAACCCCTTGCGGATCGTCGCGCAAGCGAAAGAGCTGCCCTATTGGGGCGACATTCACGGCCAAAGCGGCGAGACCGTCGGCACCGGCACAGCGGCCGAGTATTTCGCTTTCGCGCGCGACAAGGCTTTTCTCGACATCACTGGCCATCAGGCCAACGACTTCCAGGTCGACGATGGGTTCTGGGCGGAGATCAATCGGCTGGCCGCCGCCTACGACAAGCCAGGCTCCATGGTTGCCCTGCCGGGCTACGAATGGTCGGGCAATACCGGTGTCGGCGGGGACCGCAACGTGTTCTTCGCGACCGAGGGGCGGACGATACGCCGGTCGTCGAGTGTGCTGCTGAAGCGCCCGCAGGAGACCGACGTGCACCACGTCAAGGACCTGTTCGAGGCTCTCTCGGGAGAGGACGCCGTGGTGATCGCCCATGTCGGAGGTCGCTATGCCAACCTCGAGCAGGGGCACGATGGACGGTTGGAGCGCGCGGTCGAGATCCACTCATGCTGGGGCACCTTCGAGTGGCTGCTGCACGACGCGATTGCTCTCGGCCATCGAGTCGGCGTCGTGTGCCACAGTGACGACCACAAGGGCCGCCCCGGTGGTGCCTATCCCGGTGCCTCTCAATTCGGCGCCATCGGCGGGCTTACGTGCTATCCCCTTTCGAATCTCGACCGCGAAAATGTTTTCAAGGCCCTTCGCCGTCGACGCACCTACGGCACGACCGGCACCCGCTTGCTGCTCGACGTCAAGGCTGCCCTGCCAGAGGGAAGCATCGTCTATTCGGACGATCCGCATCTGGGGCCCGCTCGAGAAGTGTCTGCAACTTCCGCGCGGATGGGAGATGTGGTCCGTGTGAGAGGCGGACAGGTTCCGCTGGCGGTCGAGGTGCTGGGGTCGGCGCCGGTCGAACGAGTGACCTTCTTCGATGGCGCGAAGTCCGTCGCGACCGTACGCGCATACTCGAAATCGCAGCTTGGCAAGCGGGTGCGGGTGCTCTTCGAGGGTGCGGAATATCGCGGACGGGGCCGGGAGACCTTCTGGCGCGGCATCGTTCGCCTCATTGCAAATCGCTTCACGCGCGCGCATGCCATCAATCACTTCAATGCCGATAAGCCTTTGCGCTTGGGCAGCAACGGCGACCTGCTCGAGTTCGATACCGTCACGACCGGAAACTTCTCAGGCTTCGATCTGTGGCTCGAGGAAGGCGACACCGGCGAGATAGACATCGCGTCGAACCAGATCAGCAGAAGGTTCTCCGTCGCCGACATCGGCTACGACGACACGGTCGTGGATCTCGGAGGGCTCGGTCGCCGAGTGCGCCTGTTCCGACTTCCTGATACGAACGACTGTTGGCGGTTTTCTTGCGAGCACGCGTTCGAGATCGAACCTTGCCGCGATAACGCCCTTTACGTGCGTGTCACTCAAGAAGATGGTCATCAGGCGTGGTCGAGCCCCATCTACGTCACAACGGGAGGGGACTGACGGCGTCGCCTCATCGCCCGGCAGCCGTCTCGCGCGTGTGGCATGATCAACTCCCGTCCCCGGCAGTGGCTGTGTTCCACCCGTTGGACGCGTTGCGAGCAACAATCGGAGTGGAGGCTGGCGGGCCGCGAGCGGACGCTTTTTTTTCCGCGTGTGCACTTTGGCAGGTGCGCATGCTCCGCCACAGGTCCGGCTGCGCGGAGCGGAAGAACCGACTGTGCCTCATTCACGAACGGGCTAGGTGGCTGCAGCGCTCTCGAGATAGGCGATCACGTCCGATTTGGGCAGGACGTCACCGTACTTGGCGTTGATGTCGAAGAGATTGGCATCGTGAGGCGCATCATGGCGGTCGCCCGCACATTCGCGCGGCACGATCACGCGATAGCCATACTGGATGGCGTCGATCGCGGCGGCCCGCACGCAACCGCTGGTCGAGCAGCCAATCAAAATGAGCGTGTCGACGCCGAGCCCCGCCAGCGTCGACTGCAGCGACGTGCCGAAGAAGCAGCTCGGGTAGTTCTTCACGATGACCAGGTCCTCGGGCGCCGGCGGGATCTTGGGATCGATCTCGGCCAATGGCTCGCCCTCGACAAGCATGCGCAGGGCTGGAACCTTCTTGACGAACAGTCCGCCATCCATGCCCGATGGATGGTACAGGACCTTCGTGTAGATGATCGGCGTCTTTGCCTTGCGGGCGGCTGCGAGCAGCGGCACCGAATGGTCGACGGCATCGACGACACCCTGACCGAAGAACGGCGCGCCGGGTGTCGTGTAAGCACGGATGAAATCGATGACGATGACGGCAGCCTTCTTGCCGAAGCCCAGCCTCGTATCAAAAACGCCTTCGTAGTTCGTTTCGCGCGTCTCACTCATTCCGTCTCTCCTGATTGGGGCAGGCGGCCTCGATGTCAGGCTCTCGAGGGCAGGTCGATCATTGCGCGCGCCTCAGCCGGAGTGACGCGGACCTCGATGATAAGCTTCTTCATATGTCCGATCCTGCTATTCGCGGGGGCGCATAGCCTGGCGGATCGGCATTCCGAGCGTGCGCCGCACCGCGCTTTCCGGTCGCAAGAATATCTACGGTTTCCTGGGGTGCCAAAGGGAAGTGGCAGGCTGCCTGGTGCGTGCCCTCACCGGAGAGTGGCGGGTCGTCCTCGACGCACCGAACCGGCAGCACGGCGCCGGCGCGCTCGATTGTCGGCCCCTTGCCTTGCGCTGCAATCATGCGGGCCCGGAAACAGCGCGGATGAAAGCGGCATCCTGCTGGCACGGCAGTGCCGGAGCTGATCTCACCATGCAAGACGATACGGTTCCGGCGGCGCTCCATGTCGGGGTCGGGCACCGGGACCGACGACAGCAGCGACACCGTGTAGGGATGGCGCGGTCTCTCGTAGATCTCGTCACGCGGGCCGGTCTCGACGATCCTTCCAAGATAAAGCACCGCCACCCGGTGGCTGATGTGGCGGACGACCGCCAGGTCGTGGGCGATAAACAGATAGGCGATGTTTCTGGTCCGCTGAATGTCGCGCAGCATGTTCAGGATCTGTGCCTGGATCGAGACGTCGAGCGCCGAGACCGGCTCATCCAGAACGAGCAGGCTCGGGTCCAGAACGAGAGCGCGCGCGACGCCGATACGCTGTCGTTGACCGCCCGAGAACTCATGGGCGTAGCGGTCTGCCATCCTCGGATTGAGGCCGACCTGCAGCATGATCTGCTCGAGGCGTGCAGGAATCTCGGCGGCTGGCGCGCCGTGCACGATCATGGGTTCGGCGATGAGGTCGCGCACGGTCATGCGCGGATCGAGCGAGCCGTACGGGTCTTGAAAGACCATCTGCATGCGCTGACGCAGCTTGCGCACCTGCCGGGTTCCCAGACCGGTGATGTCCGTCCCTTCGAATGCGATATGGCCCGATGTAGGGTCTTCGAGGCGCAAGACCAAGCGCCCGATGGTGCTCTTGCCGCTTCCAGTCTCCCCGACGAGGCCGAGCGTCTCGCCGCGGTCAATTCTGAGCGACACGCCGTCGACAGCGCGCACGGCGTGGCTCGGCTTGCGGCCGAGGAAGCCGGCGCTCTCGAACACCTTCGTGACGTTGTCGAGCTCGAGGATCGCGTTTTCGGTTTCGGCCAACGGCTGGTCGGTCATCGCGCCTTGTCCCCCTCTGCGGCAAGATCGTGCCAGTGGTGGCAGGCGCTCAAATGTCCCGGCGAATCCGCGGCTGCCAGCGTAGGACTCCTTTCGAGGCAGTCGCGCCTGTCCTGGGCGAGATAGCAGCGTGGCGCGAAGGCACAGCCCTTCGGCAGGCGCGAGGGGTTTGGGGGCTGGCCCTGGATGGGCGTCAAATCTGAATCAGCCGGTGTGTCGAGGTGTGGGATCGAGCGGAAAAGAGCGACCGTGTAGGGATGCCGTGTCCGCTTGAAGATCGCGTCGAGTGCGCCTTGCTCGACAACCCGCCCTCCATACATGACGGCGACGCGGTCGGCGTGGCGCGCAACGAGCCCGAGATCATGGGTGATGAGAACCATTGCCATACCGGTCTCGGCCTGGATTTCCGAGAGCAGCTCGAGGATCTGCGCCTGAACTGTCACATCGAGCGCCGTCGTCGGCTCGTCGGCAATCAGGACCTTGGGCCCGAGAGCGATCGCCATGGCGATCAACGCTCTTTGACGCATGCCGCCCGAAAGTTGGTGCGGATAGTCGTCGACGCGACGGCCAGCATCGGGAATATGCACGCGCTCCAGCAGGCGGACGGCCTCCTTTCGCGCGTCTGTGCGGGATAGGGCCCGGTGTGCACGGATAACCGCCATGATCTGATCTCCGATCCGGAAGACCGGGTTCAAACCCGACAGCGGATCCTGAAAAACCATGGCGATCTCGGCACCCCGCCGCTTGCGCAGCTCCTTTGCCGGGAGCTTCAGAAGGTCGATGCCCGAGAGCAGCGCCTCGCCGGCGATGACCCGGCCGGGGTGTGCGACAAGACCCATCGCGGAGACGAATGTCATTGTCTTGCCGGAGCCCGACTCGCCCACGACGGCAAGCGTCTCGCCCGCGCGGACGGACAGGCTCACGTCGTTCACGACGGTCGCCGGAACGGGCTCGCCTGGAAACCGTGTGAGAAGGCCCCGTATCTCCAGCACCGCCGCGCCGTCGGACTCGGGTTCCGATCGAGCGTTGCGGGGTGTCGTTACGGTTTCCATGGCCGCTAGATCATCCTGCCGGTCTGTCGCCGCATTTGCGGATCCAGGGTGTCGCGCAAGCCGTCGCCGAGCAGATTGAGAGCCACGACGGCGACGGCGATGCAAAGGCCCGCCGAGAACGAGATGAGTGGGTTCGTTGTGATGATAGCGTTGCCATCCGAGATGATATTGCCCCACGTCGCCGTGGGCGGCTGCACGCCGAGGCCGAGGAAGCTCAGTCCCGCCTCGGCAAGAATGGCTGTCGCCGCGCTGACCGTTGCCACCACGATGACTGGGGGCAGCGCATTCGGCACGACATGGCGCCAAAGGATGCGCCACGATGACATGCCGATGGCGCGCGAGGCTTCGACGAACAGGCGCGGCTTGATGGTCAAAACGACCGAGCGCATCACTGCGGAGACGCGCGGCGTGAACGCGATCGATACCGCCGTGATCACGGATTCGAGCGACGAGCCGCGCGCCGCCACGAGAGCCAACGCCAGCAGGAAGCCGGGGAATGCCAACAGGATGTCGTTGCACACCACGATCACGCGATCTACCCAGCCGCCCGCAAAGCCGGCGACAGCGCCGATCAACGTGCCCAATGTGAGCGAGATCAGGACAACGGCCAGCGCCACCTGCAGGGAGATGCGAGAGCCCCAGATCAGGCGGGAAACGATGTCTCGCCCGTACTGATCGGTGCCGAGCCAATGTTTGGCAGAGGGATGGGCGAGCGTGTCGGCGAGATCCGTGTCGAGAGGCGAGTAGGGAGCGATCCAGGGAGCGGCGGCGGCGACCGTCACCAGGAGAAGAAGAATGACCATGCCGATCATCAGGCCCGGATGCCGGACGTACCTGTCGAGCCAGGCAAATCTCCGCGCTGGAGGCAGATCGTCGAGGCTGGTCTGGCCGGAGGTATCCGTCATCACTTCCTGAGCCTCGGATCGATCAGCCCGTAGGCGATTTCGAGAGACACGTTGATGACCACGACGATGGCGGCCAATGCCAACACGCCGGCCTGCACGAGCTGATAGTCACGCGCAAGAATGGCTTTGAGGAGGGTCGAGCCGACGCCGGGACGGCTGAACACCGCTTCGATGAGGATCGCATTGCCGAAGGCCCAGGCGAACGTCACGCCGACGACCGCCAAAATGGGAATGAGCGCATTGCGCAAGGCGAACTTGCAAATGACCTGCCATTCCGGGACACCCATCGCGCGCGCTACGCGGACGTAGTCCTGGCTCAGCACCTCGAGCATTGCCGAACGTGTGAGCCGCGCGATGTAGGCGGCAATGGAGAACCCGAATACGAGCGCCGGCAGGGCCAGATAGTAAAGCTGCGTCCAGATGCTCTCGGAGCTTGTGGCGCCGAGTGCAGGGAAGATGTCGAGCCAGTGCGCGAAAAACAAGATCGCGACGAGGCCAAACCAGAAGACCGGAAATGAAATGCCGGCAAGGGCCCCGAGCATGATGGTGACGTCGACCCACGTCCCTTGGCGCATGGCGGACCAAATGCCCAAGGGAATGCCGATGAGCACGGCAATCAGCAGACCCAGAACGGCGAGCGCAGCCGACGAAGGCAGGCTCGATGTGATCTCTGACAATGCCGGCTGGCCGGTCACCACGGAGGTGCCGAGATCACCGGAGAATGCCCGCCCCATGAACAGGAGGTACTGTTCAAAGAGCGGACGATCGAGACCCAGCTGGGCGTGCAGTGTCGCGAGCGCTTCCTTCGTCGCGTAGTCGCCCAGCATGTAGGCCGCGGGATCGCCGGGGATAGCCCTCATCAGGAAGAAGGCGACCGTGACGATCCCGATCATGGTGACGACGAGCTGGATCAGGCAGCGCCCAAGATAGCCTATCACCGGCACCTACCCCTTCAGCGAGACCGGATAGGTCTGAATCGTGAAGAGCGAGTTCTGCACCAGGCCATCCACGGCATCGGTGTGTGCCAGGAACAGGCGGTCTGCATAGAGCGGAATGACCGGCACGTCCGTCATCGTCTTCAGCAAGATCGCCTTGTAGGCAGCCTTGCGCGCGTCCGCGCCCGTCGCGGCACTGGCCTTCACGAGCAGATCGTCCACGTCCTTGTAGCGGGCAGTGTTCAAGCCGGGCGGGAACGACTTGGTAGCATAGAGCGTGACCAGTGGGGAATCCGGATCCGGCGGACCGACGACGCCGGTGACGCAAGACATGACATTGCCGCTATTGCGGGCTTGGGTATAGGCGCCCCTCTCGAGGATGCGCAGGCTCGTCTGGATGCCGATCTGGTTGAGGTCGTTGGCAAGCGGCACGACGAGCTTGTCGTAGGGCGACAGACCGACCGAAGTGATTTCGAACTTGAAGGATGTGGCGCCCGCTTCCTTGAGCAGTGCCTTCGCCTTATCCGGATCATAGGGGTATTTGGGGAGATCGTCGGTGTACTCGGCGAAGGAGGAAGTCAGCACCGAGACGCCTTCCGCCTTCGTCCCCTTGAAGTAGCCGTCGATCAGCGCCTTTCGATTCATGCCATGGGCGATGGCCTGGCGAACTCTGACGTCGCCGAGAGGCTTCACGGTTGTATTCAAGACAAGGTTGATGGTGTGGTTTGCCTCGCGGCTCAGCACTTTGATGCCCGAAGCCGCTTTCAACCGTTCGATGATCTGCGGCTGCTGCAGTGAGAAGAAGATGTCGATCTCCTTCTTCTCGAGTGCGATCGCCGCGGCCGTCTCATCCTTGATGAGCCGGAGGATGAGCGTGTCGAACTTCGGCGCGCCCTCGAAGTACTCCTTGTTCGCGGAAAGGCGCACCTCGCTTCCAGTGGTCCATTTCTCGAACACGAATGGACCGGTGCCGACCGGATCAAGCTTGGCTTTGTCGCCCATCTCCGTGATGGCCTTCTTGGAGACGATCCAGCCCTGGTTGAAAGCGGTCAGCTTGTGCAGGAAGCCCGCATTCGGCTTCTCGAGGACAATGCGCACCGTCTGTGCGTCAGGCACTTCGACAGCCTTCAGTCCCTCCAGCTGACCCCGATATTTGCTGGCTGTCTTGGGGTCGAGCACGCGTTCCAGAGTGAACTTCACATCACTGGACGTGCAGGGCCCGTACCCCTTGTGGAACTTGACGCCTGGGCGGAGCTTGAAGGTGATCACCTTGCCGCCGTCGGACATTTCCCACGACGAGGCGAGATCGGGCACGATCTTGTTCGTCGCTTGATCGTACTTGACCAAACCGTTGAAGACGTGTCCGGCAACCGTCTGGTTCTCGAGCTGGAAGATCTGGGCCGGATCGAGAACCGAAATGTCCGAGCCGATGCGCACGCGCAGCGTTTTGCCCGCCGCGTAGGCCGGCGTCAGCGATGCGAAGTTGACCGGGAGCGCAGCGGCAGCGCCGGCCGCTGCAGCAAGTCGTGCGAACTGGCGGCGATTGAAGCCTCTTGCGGTGTCGTCATGAGAAGTGGACATGGTTGACTACGTCTCCCTGCGGTCGGGCTTCCGGGACTGCAAACGCGCTCTTTCGGCAACGCTGGCTGCGAGGCAACTTGGCCGGTGGCGGATCGGACGTCAGGGCACCAGCATCGGTACCTTGCGACGGTCCTTTGAAGTGCGTCAATGCATTGCCGGCACCTTTCGACTTACCAGGGCATCTTGCGCAGCGGATCGAAGGTCGGTGCGGGCGGACTCGACTTCGCCGTGGGGCGGGGAAGATCTCGTCCGACATCCGAAACGCGCGGCGCCAACTCCCGCATTCTTGCAATATGCGCCTCGGTGAGCCTCTCGAGCCCGTACCGGCGTGCGAATGCGGCAATTTCCTCGTGTGTATAGTCGGGCTTGGGTGCCGTCATCACTGGACCTCCGAAATGACCGTTCGCTCAGAGAGCCGGCCGCCTGTCTCGCCACGGCGTGGCTGCCTCGTAGGCGGCGGCAAGGCGATAGATGCTCGCTTCATCTCCGCGATTGCCGACGATCTGCCAATGCAGCGGCAAGCCTTCCGGCGTGAAGCCGGTGCACTGGACCATGGCCGGATGAGCTGACAGGTTGAAAGGCGTCAGCATCGTGTCGGTCGTGAAGGCTGTCATCTCCGGCTCCACGCCGAGCCGGGGTGGTACGTGAAGCGCTCCGAACGTCACAAGCGCATCGAAGCCGCGCATGAGCGCATCAAGCGCATTTGCGATGAGGAGCCTTTGGCGCTGGGCCGCGATGTAGTCGACGGCGCGCACCATGGCGCCAGCCATGAGCTTGTCGCGCAGAGCAAAGCCCATCTCCTCAGGCCGCTGGCGTAGCTCCTGCTCGTGAATAGCGGCGGATTCGGCTGGTCCGATGATGCGTGTGACGCTGAAGCATTGTGCGGCTGGGACCGGCAAGACGACCTCGACGATCTTCGCACCAAGGCGCTGGATGGCGCTGACTGCTTCGTCGAATGCTCGGCCCATTGTCGCATCCGGCGACGGCATGCCTTGTCCCGGATCGCTCACGACGGCAATACGCATGCCTGCGACGCCACCACTGATCGCGCGTCGCAAGCCAATCCCTCCGTGCGGATCGGATGCAATCCGTTCGGCCAGAGTGTCGAGGACGATAGCCGAATCCTCGACCGTCCATGTGAACGGTCCAGGGATATCCAGCGAATAGCAGTTCGGCAGGATGCCTTCGAGACTGAGCCGTCCAGGTGTCGGAATGATGCCGACGGTGCCCGTTGCGGCGGCGGGCAGGCGAACCGAGCCGGTCGTATCCGAGCCAAGCGCAAACATGGCCGTCCCCGCAGCGACCGAAGTGCCGGCGCCCGTGCTCGAGCCGCCTGTGAAGCGCTCGGTATCCCAGGGATTGCGTGCCGGAGGGAACGGCAGATCGAAATACTCTCCACCGTTGCCCGTGCCATACTCCCACGTCGACAGCTTGCCGACGAGCACCGCTCCCGCGGCCTTCAATCGGCGG
>JAWKWD010000020.1:0-89536 GCA_041397805.1 Hyphomicrobiaceae bacterium | reverse complement strand
AACATGTCCGGCCGCCCATGCGGCTGATCCGAGGCAGCGGCCATGTCGGTCGCGAGAGGCACCTTCTCGGCGTACGAATGTTCCGTACCACCGGCCAGGGTGACTGCCCGCCTGATGGCTTCCTCAGAGCTCAGCGCATAGGGTGAATCATCCGCTGCCGCGTCGATGCTCTCGACGATCCTCGTACGCCGCGACCTGCCGCGCCCCTCGGTCTTGCTTTCGATCTCGACCGAGCTGACGAGGTGGATCGCAGTCGGAGCATCCGCATTGAGATCGGAGGTCGATGGCTGGTCAGCGCCGGGTCGCGCGAACTCGGCAATGCCCCATTCGTGGCGATCGACCTCGTCCGGCGAGCCGGCCTCGATCGCCGGACTGTCGCCCTCGCGCCTGCGAGAGCGGCCACCGCGGCGTCCGCGACGGCGCCCTCGGCGACGGGTTTCGCCGCCATCGCCATCGCCTGCACCTTCCGGACCCTCGTCGGACGCACCGGCACCAGTGGCGGCGGAAGCTTCATCGTCCAGCGCCTCCGGCATGGCCTCGGCTTGGTCGTCCGCTCCGGGAGCGAGCTCGTCGGAGCCCTCGTCCGGAAGATGATCCGCCTGGAGAGCCTCGCGTTCCGTGCCTTCGCGGTCGCGCCGCCCCCGACGCCGACGGCGGCGGCGGCCGCGGCGCTCATCTTCGCTCGCCGCTTCGCTACGGGCGCGCGCCGGCTCGCTCGAGTCGCGTGGCTCGTCGCGACCCGAGTCGCTGCCGCTGTCCTCGACCTCGTCCGCAGCTTCCTCGTCGCGATCGAAGCCCCATTCCATGCTGACTGCGGCGCGGGCGGCGGGCTTGGCGGTCGCTGGTGTGGCGATGCGTTCGACGCCAAAGTTGGCGCCCTGCATGCGCTCGGATGCTTCGACGCGGACCGTTACACCGTAACGGTGCTCCATGTCCGTGATGTAGGCTCGTTTGTGGTTGAGGATATAAAGGGCAACCTCCGCCGTCGTGGTGGCAACGAGGGAGGAGGGCTGCTTCAGGAGCTGGTCCTCGAGGCCGCGCAGGACGGCAAGCGCAACAGACTCGATCGAGCGGATGATGCCGGTCCCCTGGCAGTGGGGACACTGGGAGGTCGAGCCTTCAAGGACGCCGGCGCGAAGGCGCTGGCGGGACATCTCAAGCAAGCCGAAGTGAGAGATCCGGCCGACCTGGATGCGCGCCCGGTCGTGACGAAGCGCATCCTTCAGCCGACGCTCGACGGCGCGGTTGTTGCGCTTCTCCTCCATGTCGATGAAGTCGACGACGATCAAGCCAGCAAGGTCGCGGAGCTTGAGCTGGCGGGCGATCTCCTCGGCGGCCTCGAGATTGGTGTTGAGCGCCGTTTCCTCGATCGAGAACTCGCGCGTCGACTTACCGGAGTTGACGTCCACCGAGACGAGGGCCTCGGTCTGATTAATCACGATGTAGCCGCCGGAACGCAGCGTCACGTAGGGGCTGAACAGGGCGTTGAGTTGGCGCTCGATGCCGTAGCGGGCGAACAGCGGTTCCGGCGCGCGATAATTCGCGACGTGGTTGCCACTGCCTGGCATCAGCATTTCCATGAAGTCCTGCGCCTCGTGATGGGCGCTGTCGCCGGCCACGACGATCTGATCGAAGTCCTTCGAGTAGAGATCGCGGATGGCCCGCTTGATGATGTTGCCTTCCTCGTAGACGAGGCATGGTGCCGTCGAGGACAGGGTGAGGTCGCGGACGCTCTCCCAAAGGCGCATCAAGTAGTCGTAGTCGCGCTTGATCTCCTGCTTGGTCCGGGCTGCGCCGGCCGTACGAATGATAAGGCCCATGCCCTCCTCGACATCGAGCTCCTCGGCGATGGCCTTGAGGCGCTTCCTGTCCTGGGGCTGCGTGATCTTGCGAGAGATGCCGCCACCGCGCGCGGTGTTCGGCATGAGCACGGTGTAGCGTCCGGCAAGCGAAATGTAGGTGGTGAGTGCTGCGCCCTTGTTGCCGCGCTCCTCCTTCACGACCTGCACCAGCATGATCTGGCGGCGCTTGATCACCTCCTGGATCTTGTACTGGCGGGCACGACGGCGGGGGCGCTCGGGAAGCTCCTCGAGCGCGTCGTCCTCGGTCGCGACCTGCTCGACGGTCTCGTCGTCGGCGGATCCGTTGCCGCTTGCGTCGCCGCTTTCCTCCGAGTCGTCGTCAAGGACCTCGAGGTCCTCGACCTCGTCGAACTCGTGGCCGGGCGATGCCTCTGCCGTCGCGTCGTCGTCCAGCGACCGATCATCGGCGGTGCGGCCAGAGGTATGGGCCGCGACGGCCTTCCGCGACAATTCAGCGCGCGGATCGCCCTTCGGCCAAGCCGGGACGGGCGGCTTCGGGCCGGCGGCTACAGGCTCATCCCCGGTCGACGAAGGCGCGGTGTCGTTGCCGGGAGCGGGGAGTGGAGCGTCATAGTACTGGGGAAGACCGTCAGAGAGAGCTGTCGGCTGGGGTTCAGGCTCGGCGTGCAATGCATCGTCGGCCGACCCGAAGTGGCGATGTGGCTGGGCCGGGGTGCGCGGCTCGGCATCGTCGTCGCTGCCGCCAGAGGTGCGGTAGCCGTCCTCAAAAGTTTCGACGTCGGACGGCTGCTCCTCGTCGCGGGCCTCGACGCGGGGGCCCCGGCCTTCGCCGCCGGAGCGGTCGCTGCGGCTGCGGCGCCGCCGACGCGGTCCGCGGGAGCGTGCCCGCTCATCGGCCTCGGCTTCGGCGCGCAATTCGGCCTCGGCCTCCTCCTGCTTCAGCAGCTCGCGGTCGGCGACGGGGATCTGATAGTAGTCGGGATGTATCTCGTTGAACGCGAGGAAACCGTGCCGATTGCCGCCGTAATCGATGAAGGCGGCCTGCAACGACGGCTCCACCCGCGTCACCTTGGCCAGATAGATGTTCCCTCTGAGCAGCTTCCTCGCTGCGGATTCGAAATCGAACTCCTCTACCCGACCATTTCGCACTGCCACCACCCGGGTCTCCTCCGGGTGGGTGGCATCGATGAGCATCTTGTTCTTGTCCATTGCGTCTTGTTCCCGACGCGACGTCCAGGGCCTCGCAAGGCCACGGCTCTCAAGCCGCGGGCCCGCAACGCGCCTGTGACGGCGCCTGATTCTCGATGGGTTGAAAGGGTGTGGGGCGAAGCTGCGGCGACGCGCAGGCGCGGGCCGGCATCTTCAGGAAGCGTCTTCGGGCATCCCGAGATGCGGCCACGATGGACCGAGCCTTGCGACTCGTCCCTGGCGTGCATGCTCTCGCTCCGGCGTGCCATTGTGTTCCTCGAAAGGACCCGACGGGCCCCTACTTTTCGGACCTCTCGGTCCAAGCGCCGGCCGCTGTATGTGACACGGCGCGTTCAGTTTCGCTCATTCCGCCCGAGCGCAACGCCCAGCCGTTCAGAGCCAGTTCAACCGCCCATTCGTCGGCCGCGACGAAGGCGGTCAGCGAGGAGGGCATTGGAATGGCGTCGACCTCTGCTCCGGCCTGCTTTGTCCGATTCTGAAGCAGAATCAAGACCCAACCTCCCCGGGACCGATTGCGGCTCCGGATCGACGTCGGCGCGTCGCAGTTACGTCGAGTTCGCTCGGTGGTCGCTCATCTTTGCCCGAATGTGGCATCAATGCCCACACGTCCTCAGACGATGGGGCTTGGCCGGACAGGGCGGCAGACGAGCGCGCCGAGACGCGATATACGTTGTACGGGTCGGCGAGTGACAAGGCAAGCCATCTAGCGCACCGTCAACCGCTGATCGACGGGAAACATGAAGCGGCCGAATCGGAAAAATTTCGGTTAACGAGGGACATAGGCCGGCACAAGGGCTGGGGATCGAGGCAATCGAAGTGTTTTGGGCGTGGGGATACAACCGTGCGCTACGTACCGTACGGGGAGCGTTAGCTGGATTGTGCCTCGCAGCTTCTTGTATGGCGATCGTGATTGCCTGGGCGACGACCGGAAGCTTGGCCCAGACCACAGGGGCGTCACTCTGGGGAGCGGCAACCGAGGTCCGCCCGGCCGAGGTGGAAAAGCGCATCGTCGAGCAACCGGCGCCACGCCGGGCCGGCACTTCCGGGCCTCGAGCACGTGCCGCCTCGCGGCGCGTCAAAGGGGCAGCGCCAGGGCCTGCCAACGTGGTGCTCGGATATGCGCTTCACGGTGACGAGCGGCGGACGCTCGTCAGTTTCGATCTCGGCAGCCCGACCGAGGTCGCGACGCGCAGCCTCGCAAATCCACCGCGGGTTATCGTCGATCTGCCGGAGACCGAGTTCCGCCTGCCGACCGGAGCCGGTAATCAGGGCCGCGGCTTGGTTCGCGTGTTCCGGTACGGGCTGATCGAGGCCGGCAAGTCTCGTGTCGTGATCGATACATCGGGGCCGGTCCGTGTGGAGCGGTCGGAGGTGATGCTGACCGACGCCGACGGGGCGTTCCGGCTGGAAATCGAGCTTGCGCCCACGACCGAAGGAGAGTTGGCGGCTGCGGAGCTTGCCGAGGCAGCTCTCAGTCTCAAACCGACGCTTCCGGAGCCGGAGGCCAGACCGCCGACGAGGCCCGGTGTTTCGCAGAAGCCGGTCATCGTGGTCGACGCAGGGCATGGTGGCATCGATTCAGGTGCCTCCGGAGCACGGATCGCGGAGAAGGACCTCGTGCTTGCCGTCGCACGCAGGATCGAGCGGTCTCTGACTGCGACCCGTGCCTATCAGGTCGTCATGACGCGGCGGGACGACGTTTTCATCCCGCTGGACGAACGAGTTGCCATCGCGCGGCGACACAACGCCGACCTCTTCATATCGGTGCACGCCGATTCGATACCGGGGCTCGAGGCCGCAAAGCACGTCAGGGGGGCTACGGTCTACACGCTCGCCGAGCGTGCCTCGGACGATCTCACCCGGCGCGTGGCGGACAAGGAGAATGGTGTCGACCTGCTGGCCGGGTTGCCGGCGAGCACAGTGGCCGACGATATGGTGCGCGGAATTCTGATGGATCTCATGTGGCGGGAGACACTGACGTTTTCCGGCGCGTTCAGGGAATCGCTCCTGAAGGAGCTCAAGCGCGGTGTCCTGCTTTCGCGTGATCCGCGGAGGAGCGGTCCGTTCCGGGTGCTGCGCAACCCGAGCTCGCCCGCCGTCCTGGTCGAACTCGGCTATATCAGCAATGCGGAGGACGAGCGGATCATGACGAGAGCCGATTGGCAGGCCAGCGTCGCCAACGCGGTGGTGAAAGCGACCGACGAGCACTTCAGGCAGCGTCTCGCGGCGCGACGCTGATGCGACGTGGACGGCTATCCCCCGCTTTGGCGGAGAAGCACCTTTGCCGACAGCCTGTTGCCACATTTCGTGATAGAGTGACCTTTCTGTGAGCCAAGCTCCCTCGAAGCTTGCCAATGGGCCGTGAAGCGGGCAAGTCACGCAGGCCGGAACAAATCGAGCGGATATGAGACAGCCCATCGTGCCCCCACCAGCGCCGCGGCGGCCGCGGCGACGGCGCCGTAGCCGGCTGCTGAGCCTGCTCGGGTTCGCATTCGCCTCCATGGTGGTGCTGTTCGTGCTGGGTGCCGCCGCTGCCGGCTTCCTGCTTTGGCAAGCCTCACGCGACCTGCCGGCGTCCGACAAGCTCGCCAGCTATGAGCCGCCCGTCATGACGCGCATTCATGCGCACGACGGCGCCTTGATCGCCGAGTATGCGCGCGAGCGACGCATCTTCGTGCCGATCAATACCGTTCCTCAAAAGCTCATCCATGCCTTCCTGTCGGCAGAGGACCGGCGGTTCTACGAGCATATCGGGCTCGATTTCACAGGTATCGCGCGCGCCGGGATCAAGTACATCGAGGCCAAGATCAAGGGCCGTGGCTCGATCCAGGGCGCCTCGACCATCACGCAGCAGGTAGCGAAGAACTTCCTCCTGTCGAGCGAGCGGACCTTCGACCGCAAGCTGCGCGAGGCGATCCTGGCGATCCGAATCGAGCAAACCTACTCGAAGGACAAGATCCTCGAGCTCTACCTGAACGAGATTTATTTCGGCATCGGCTCCTACGGCATCGCGGCGGCGGCGCTCAACTATTTCGACAAGGAGCTCGACGAGCTGTCGCTCGAGGAGGTGGCCTACCTCGCAGCTCTGCCCAAGGGGCCGAACAACTACCATCCGTACCGCAAAACGGCCGCGGCGGTGGAACGACGGAACTGGATCATCGATCAGATGGTCGCCAACGGCTACGCGACGGCTGAGGAGGCCAAAGTCGCCAAGGCCAAGCCACTGACGGTCAACATTCGTCCGTTTGGCACACAGATCAGCTCGGCCGATTACTTCGCCGAAGAGGTGCGTCGCTGGCTGATCGGACGGGACGAGTTCGGCGAGAAGAAGCTCTACGAAGGCGGACTTTCGGTCCGTACCACGCTCGACCCCAAACTGCAGCAATTCGCACGCCAGGCGCTAACGGAAGGTCTCGTGTCGTTCGACCGCACGAAAGGTTGGCGGGGGGCGCAGAAGAAGATCGAGGTCGCCGGAGATTGGGGCGTTACGCTCGGCGGTATCGACATTCCGAACGATCTCGCGCCGTGGCGTCTCGGCGTGGTGCTCGAGATCCAGAAAGCCAAGATCGTGGTGGGCCTGCGGCCGCCACGCCGCCCGGACGGTAAGCTGGAGCCGGAGCGTCAGGCCGTCGAGATCGGCTTCGACGAGATGAAATGGGCCGGAAAGTACAATGGACCCGAAAAGTCGCGGGGGGCGCAGCCGAAATCCCCGACAGACGTGGTCCATATCGGCGACGTACTCTGGGTTGCCCCGAAGGATCCCGCGAAGCCGACCGGGGTCTGGTCGCTGATGCAGATTCCCGAGGTGGGCGGCGGCATCGTGGCGATGGACCCGCATACCGGGCGCGTGCTGGCGATCGTCGGCGGCTTCTCGTTCGCGATGAGCCAGTTCGACCGAGCCGCCCAGGCAAAGCGGCAGCCGGGCTCAACCTTCAAGCCGCTGGTCTATGCCACGGCGATCGACAACGGCTACAAACCGACGTCGATCGTCCTCGATGCACCGATCGAGATCGAGCAGGGGCCTGGCAAGGAGGCCTGGAGGCCGGAAAACTACAACAAGTCGCAGTCGCTCGGACCGGCCACGCTTCGAGTCGGCATCGAGAAGTCGCGCAACCAGATGACGGCGCGGCTGGGACAGGATCTCGGCATGCCGGTGATCGTCGAATACGCGCGACGGTTTGGCATCTACGACGACCTGGCGCCGCTGCCGGCGATGGTGCTCGGCGCTGGCGAGACCACGCTCCTGCGCATGGTCGGCGGCTATGCCATGCTTGCAAACGGCGGCAAGAAGATTACGCCGACACTGGTCGATCGCATCCAGGATCGGTGGGGCCACTCCGTATGGCGGCACGACGCGCGCCCCTGCACGGGCTGTGCAGCCGACAAGTGGGCCGGGCAGGCCGAGCCGGAGCTCGAGGATACCCGACGCCAGATCATCGATCCGCATACCGCCTACCAGATGACATCGATCCTCGAGGGCGTGGTGCAGCGGGGCACGGCCACGATCGTGAAGAGGATGCTGCCCGGCGTGCCGATCGCGGGAAAAACCGGCACATCGAACGAATCGAAGGACGTTTGGTTCGTCGGCTATACGCCCGACCTCGTGGTTGGCGTTTTCGTCGGCTACGATACGCCGAAGCCGATGGGCAAGTCGGCGACGGGCGGTCAGGTGGCAGCGCCGATCTTCGCGAACTTCATGAAACTGGCGCTCGCCGACAAGAAGCCGGTTCCGTTCCGCATCCCGCCAGGGATCAAGATGGTCAAGGTCAACCACAAGACCGGGCTCAGGGCACAGCCGGGCGACGACGACGTGATCCTCGAGGCCTTCAAGCCGAACGAGGAGCCGGACGACGCGTATTCCGTGATCGGGTTCAACTCGGCCGACGGGGGACGGTTGGCGCCGAATGATGCGGAGCGGTCCGTCGTTGGCGGGCCGGGCTACGGCGGGCGTTGGTAGCGACCGTCTGCGGTGATGCCGCGGCGCGCGGTGCCGTCCCGGATCCATAAGCCGGGACAAGCAGTTTTCATCTTCCGTCGATTGCCTATAGACTCGCTCGCGTCTGCCTGTCCTTGCGCCGTCGCAGGGCGGTGCACCCCATCCCTTTGCGCATGTACCGGCTCCGGTGTACCGGCCCCGGGCCGGTGCCAGTCATAAGGACGCATTTCGACGTGTCTGCTCCTTCCGACCGAAAGACGATACGTGTGATGAGCGGCCTCGCCCTCGAGGTTGCCGTCAATCGGTGGATCAAGCCGAAGTTCGAAGCCGAGACAAATCTGGTTCTCGATTTCGACTGGCGGCCGACCGCGGCGCTGATGCGCGACATCGCCTCCGGTGCGCGGGCGGACATGATCATCGCCATTTCGGACTCCATGGATCGGCTCGTTGCCGATGGGATCGTGCTCGCGGACAGCCGGAAAAGGCTGGCGGATTCGGTTCTCGGTGTGGGCGTGAAGGCCGGCGCTCGGCGGCCAGACATCTCGACTGTCGAGGCGTTCAAGAGCGCGATGCGCGGAGCGCGGGCCGTCGCCTACTCACAGGCCGGAGCGAGCGGCATCTATTTCGCGGCCTTGATCGAGCGATTGGGGATCGCGGACGAGGTGAACAGCCGTGCGGTCGTCATTCCCATGGGCTTCACGGCCGAAAGGGTCGCGAACGGCGAGGCCGATCTGGCAATCCAGCAGGTGAGCGAGTTGATGAGCGTCGACGGGATCGACGTCGTGGGTCCGTTTCCGCCGGAGATCCAGGTTTCGTCGACCTTCGAGGTGGCGATCTTCCGCGAGGCGACGAACACGGAAGGTGCACGGGCCTTTCTCGATGCTCTGACCTCCGGGGCCTCGGGCGAAGCCTACGAGCGCGGAGGCCTGCGGTCGCGGCTCGAGGCATAAGCGGCGCCGGCCGATTGCGCGACTGCCGGTGTCGGCCTATATCCGCTCGACGCAAAACGGATTGATCATTGGAGCCATGCCCATGCGGGCCGAGCACGAGAAGCTCGTCAGCGACATTCAAGAGTCGCTGGCGTTGCTGAGGAGGTCTCTTTGACTGGGAGACCGCAGAGGATCGACTCGCGGCGCTGAACCGCGACAGCGAAGACCCCAATCTCTGGTCGAACCCGCAGCGCGCGCAAAAGGTCATGCGCCAGCGCCAGTCGCTCGAGCGTGCGGTGACCGGCTACAAGCAACTCGAGCGGGAACTCGACGACAATCTGACGTTGATCGAGCTCGGGGAAGCCGAAGAAGACGAGGCGACGCTCGGTGAGGCGGAGGCCGGTCTCGAGCGTCTGGTAAAGGAAGTGCAGCGGCAAGAGGTCGAGGCGCTCCTGTCGGGCGAGGCCGACGGCATGGATGCCTACCTCGAGGTACATGCCGGCGCCGGCGGCACCGAGAGCCAGGACTGGGCGCAGATGCTGCTGCGCATGTATACCCGGTGGGCGGAAAGCCGGGGCTTCAAGGTTTCGCTGATCGACCAGAGCGAGGGCGAGGAAGCTGGCATCAAGAGCGCAACCATCGAGGTGAAGGGCGAGAACGCCTACGGCTGGCTGAAAACGGAAGCCGGCGTGCATCGGCTGGTGCGCATCTCGCCCTACGATTCGAACGCGCGCCGGCACACCTCGTTCTCGAGCGTCACGGTCTATCCCGTGGTGGACGACACCATCGAGATCGAGATCAACCCGGCCGATATCGAAATCTCCTATACGCGCTCGCAGGGCGCGGGAGGGCAGTCGGTGAACCGCACCGAATCGGCGGTGAGGCTGGTGCACAAGCCGACCAACATCATCATCTTCGCGCAGGAGCAGCGCTCGCAGCATCAGAATCGCGACATCGCGATGAAGCGGCTCAAGGCGCGCCTTTACGAGATGGAGCTCAAGAAGCGCGAGGAGAAGGCGCTGGCGGACCAGGCTGCGAAATCGGACATCGGGTGGGGGCACCAGATCCGGTCCTACGTGCTGCAGCCCTACCAGATGGTCAAGGACCTGAGGACCGGGGTGCAAACAAGCGATACAGCGAGCGTTCTCGATGGAGACATCGATCAGTTTATCGAGGCGGCCCTGGCGCACCGCATCAAAGGGGGCGGACAGGTGGAGGTCGAGGACATCGACTGATGGTGAAGGCCGGCTGCAGCCTGTGGGCCTAGTTGCAGAAGCGCACACCGAGCTCGCCGGTGCGGCGCCAGCGGACCTCGCAGAGCGTGTCGATGGACATCGACATGACGGTCAGGCGGAAATGATCTGGAACGACGACTTCCGCCGGTATCCTCAAGCGTGCGCCCGTTTGCGAAATGTCCGCGAGCACGCAAGATATAGGGGGGGCTCCCCCCGGGACCGTGATCTCGGCTGCGCGCACGATCCTGCGACGTTCCTCTCCACGCCGCTCGCCGATGTCGACGTCCGGATCGCTCGGCAATTCGAAGGCCACGCCGCAATAGCCGGTGAACTCGCCACGGGCGTCGAACTGCGGATGGCCGATGGTGCGCAAGACGAATGTCCTGTTTGCCTGGTACCGGACGAAATCGACGGGGCCGAAGACGGCATGCTGTTCGAGCTGGTCGACCCACGATTTGCCGTCGATGGTGCGCAATCCCATGTTACCGAGGTCTTGGCGCGTCTTGCCGTAGTGCCACTCGGGCGGACGGCCTGCGAACCGCTCGACGCTCGGACTCATGTAGGTGAAGCGATGCTGGCGATCCGTTTCCCAGATCCATCCGCCAAGGATAGTGGTGACCGTGTCGAGGCGGCGACGCAGGTATCGGACCTCGCATTCGAGGCCTGAGATGGACGCGTTCAAGGCGGAGGGCGCGACCGTCCCATCCCCCAGGTCCGGAGCCGGTACGGTTCCTGCCGATAGCTGCTCGACCAACGCAGACATTCCGCCTCCAACGTCCATGGCCGCAGTCTGCCATCGAATGGTGAAGGCTACCTTTATGAGGCAGGCGTCATAAGTTACCGTGCGGCAGGACAAGACGGACTGATGGGACGCTCGCGGATGAAGATGGTGGTGCTCGGCACGGGGCTCGTGCTTGCCGGAGCGGCGGCGCTCGTGCTGGGCGGCGTCGAGCCGGGGCATATGCCGTTGCATGTCGGTTGCCGGCACCACAATCATGGCGCCAAATGGCACGCTGATCACGGCCGGATCCTCGGTACGACGCGTGGCCGGCGTGCCCGCAGCGAGGTTCCGGATGGTGAGGAACTGGCGCGCCGCAGCTTAGTGGCGGGGCGGGCCAAAGCTTCCAATTCAGCTCGTGATGGCGACTGAGCCCCCAAAAAGCGAGGACCGACATGGATTTCTTCGACAAGCTCAAGGGGGCGGCGGCGGAAGAATGGCGGGCCTATTCCGAGCATCCGTTCACGATCGGCATGGGCGACGGGTCGCTCCCCGAGGCGGCCTTCCGGCACTACCTGGTCCAGGATTATCTGTTCCTGATCGAGTTTGCCCGAGCCTACGCCCTTGCCGTCTACAAGGCGCCGTCTCTCGCCGACATGCGGGAAGGCGCGGCGGGCCTTTCGGCCATTCTCGACGTCGAGATGGGGCTACACGTCAAGCTTTGCAGCGCCTGGGGTCTTTCGCCTGAGGATCTCGAGCGCGCGCCGCCAGAGCCAGAGACGCTGGCTTATACCCGATACGTGCTCGATGCGGGAATGCGCGGCGACCTGCTTTCCCTCAAAGTGGCGCTTTCACCCTGCGTGATCGGTTATGCCGAGATCGCCGAGCGGCTTTCACGAATGCCGAAGGGGGCCGATCCGCAAAACCCTTATGCTGCATGGATCGCCGAGTATGCGGGAGAGCCCTACCGTGCGGTCGCGGCGGCGGCTCGCGAGCATCTGGATCGGCTTGCCGCCCGCTATGCGACACCCGCGCGAGAGGCCGAGCTCATTGCGATCTTCAGGGAGGCCAGCCGCCTCGAAGCGGACTTCTGGGAAATGGGCTGGAAGAAGCGCCCTCAGGCTTGAGGCGGGCGGCAGAGCATATTGCGCCCGCAACCATCGTCGCGTGGTCTGATGGAATTGCCTTCCCGGAGGCAGCGGGAGTAACACTTGCAAGTCGTTTGACGATGGTTCTGACTTGACGCGTGTCGCGGCAAGTCACACCTGCGATGGCAAAGTTCCCGGGTCACGACGCCTAGAACAGGAGATTTCCTATGGCCACGCTACCGGCGCTTCAGTACCTCGACAAGGCGCTCGCCCAGGTGCGCGACATGGGCCTCAAGACGGAAAGCTCGGGCCAGGACCCGATCGTGGCGTTGCTCGAGCAGATCGTTGATCTCGACAAGGACAAGGTCACTATCATCGCGCGGACACTTGCCGAGGCTTCGACCTTCAACGAGATCGTGCGCAACGAGATTTCGGCGATGAAGATCGGCGAGCGCTACAACGATATCGTCGAAAGTTTCAACTCGATCCGTGACGATGCGAAGAGTCTCGTCGACCAGCTCGAGGACGGGCGGATCTCGACGTTCGAGCGGGTCAACAACGTCTGGATGAAGGTGTCGCGCGGAGACGTGGCGCAGAGGTTCGACAAGATCCAGAAAACATACCTCGCCGTCGCCTCGGACAGCGCGGACCAGATCAAGCGCGAACAGCGCATTCTCGCCGCCTATCAGGATTATCGCGGCGCCTACAAGCAGGCTCAGATCCTGGCGCTCGAGGTGCTGAAAAAGGCCGAGGCAAAACTCGAGGTCGCCAAGAAAGCATTGACGGCAGCCTCGGAGGTCGTATCGGGCTTCGCGGGAAGCGACCCAGCAGAGCGTGCGAAGCTCGAGCTTGCCCGGGACGAGAAGTTGCGGGGCATGCAGGACGAGGACAAGCGCTACCAGATCGCCAAGGACCTCGCGGACAACCTGACCGTCGGATACAACACGACGGAAGTGATCATGGCGCGGCTCCTTCAGACGACGAACGCGAAGGAGCGGGTCTATCAGCAGGCGATCACGTTCTTCTCGACCAACGAGGCGGTGCTGACCGCGCTCAAAGCATCCTTCACGGGGCTGTTCGGGCTGCACGAGTCGACGGCGACGCTGGAGGCCATGAAGAAGGGCGTTTCCGACAGCCTCGAGACGATCGGCGAGATCGGCAATCAGGTGCAGGAGGCGGCGGTGAAGGCGGGATATGGTCCCACCGTGCGAGCCGATGCCGTAAAGAAGCTCGTCGATTCAATCGTGTCGTTCCAGGAGCGCTCGCGCCATATCATCAAGGAGATGCGCACGATGGCGAGCCGCAACTCCGAGGAGATCAACGAGGCCGTTGAGGACGGCAAGCGGCGGCTGGCCCAGCTCGCAGTCGATGCAGCGGCGCTCGAGTGAAGGTGGCCTAGCCTCGTCTCGGTGCATCGAGGTGCGAGTGTGCTGGCGCGTGGCGACGCTGCTCGTCGCAGGGCGGCCATCAAGCGGTGCCGAGAGGCGTCCATGTTTGGGGCCTGCAGAGAGCGGGTAACAGGTCTGTTCCGATGGCCGAGACCGACAACAAATCCGCGCGGCCCCTCGACGACGTCATGATCGCCATGGATGTCGTCGACACGCTGCGGCACGACAAGCGCCTCGTCGAGCGAGAGCTCAACGACGAGACGCGTCGCGCTGAGCTGATCGAACGCCTGCGAGAAATCTACAAGAGCCAGGGCATCGACGTCCCGGACAAGATCCTCGAGGACGGTGTCAAGGCGCTCGAGGAGAAGCGCTTCGTCTATTCGCCGCCGCCCTCGTCGCTCGAAGTGCGGCTCGCCCGTCTCTACGTCACGCGGGACATCTGGGGGAAGCGTGTCGGTATCGCAGCGCTGGCAGCGGCCGTGGCCGGTGGCGGCTGGTATCTGCTCTACGAGCGGCCCCGCCAGGCGGAGAAGGCGGCGCTGACGCGGGAGCTCGGGCAAGAGATTCCCCAGCGCGTCAACGCCCTTATGGGGCAGATCGAGCGGGAAGCGAAAGATCCTTCTGCGGTCAGTGAGGCGCGGCAGGCCGCGGAGAGCGCGAGATCGGCGGCGGCCGGCGGAGACCGCAAGGCGGCGATTGCCGCCGAGGACCGGCTGAAAGGGGTGCTGGACAAGCTGCGGGCGGCCTACGAGATCCGGATCGTCAATCGGCGCGGCGAGATCACTGGCCTTTGGCGGGTGCCGCGCGTCAACCCGCTCAGCCGCAACTACTATCTGGTGGTCGAGGCGATCGACGCTTCCGGCAAGGCGATTGCGCAAGACATCCTGAACGAGGAGACGGGGCAGAGGGAGATGGTCACCAAGTGGGCCGTCAGGGTGCCGAAGTCGGTGTTCGACGCGGTGCAGGCGGACAAGCTTGACGATGGCATCATTCAGAATGCCGTGCTCGGGACGAAAAATCGGGGTGAGCTCGAGCCCAGGTGGCGTCGTGAGGTCTCGGGCGGCGCGCTGACGAGGTGGTGAGGATGCAGAGCGGCCAGCAGACACTCGCCGGGATCGAGGAAGCGCTTCGGGACGTCACCGACCAGGAGGCGCGGTTGACGCGCGAGCTCGAGACGGCGAACCGGGAGCGTGTCGGTCTCGTTGCCGACCGGCTTGAGGCGTTGAGGCACCTGGCAGCGATCCGCGCGCGCGACGCCTTGGCGGACGGTGTCATTGACGATGCGGACAACCTCACGCATCAGGTGCGTGGCATTCTCGAAGCCAGGCTCAAGACGATCACCGGTCTGCAAGAGCGGCAGGCGAAGGCGGAAGCGGAACGATCGGAGCAGATCGCCAGGCAGGACGAACTGACGCGGCGCATCGCCGGTCTGGAGGAGCGCCTCGACCGCTTCGCCTCGCAGGCGCGGGCGGCCCTCCGGACGGAACCGAAATTCAACGAACTGGTCGCGCAGCACGCCAGTCTCGCTGCGACGCTGGAGAAGGCTGCGCAGAAGGCCGAGCAGGTCACGCGGGACGAGCACGAGAAGGGCACGCCCTACCGCGACGACCAACTATTCATGTACCTCTGGCGCCGGAAGATGGGGACGCCCGAGTACCAGGCGACTGGCGTCGTCCGAATGCTGGACGAATGGGTGGCGCGCCTCGTCCACTATCCCGAAGCGCGTGCAAACTACGCTTTGCTGACGGAGATACCGGTTCGCCTGCGGGCTCATGCCGAGGACCTCGGGCGGCAGGTCGCTCAGGCGAAGGCGGCGATCGATGAGGCCGAGGCGGAACGAACGCGCGAGCTGGCGGGAGCGGATCTGCTGAGTGAGATCAAAGACCAGCGCGAACGCCAGACGGAGCTCGGCCAACAACTCGAACGGATTACCACGGAACTCGTGGAGACTGGAAACCAGCTCAAGGTGTACGCCAAGGGGGAGGACCAGTCCTTCATCTCGGCGGTCGCGGCATACGCGGCGTTCCTCGAGCGGGAGCCGCTGCGCCGTTTGATGGGCGATGCCGCCGCGACAGAGACCAAAGAGGACGATCAGGTGGTCGAACGGGTGCGCGGTCTCGCGGTCTCGCTCGATCAGATCGAGGCGACGAACGTCAGTCGCCGGCGGCGGCTGGACCAGCTCTCCGACCGCAAGATGGAGCTGCAGCGGCTCGCTTCGAATTTTCGTCGGCAGCGGTACGACGACGTCGGCTCCGAGTTCGACGACAATCCCGGCGTCGAGGATCTGCTGCAGATGCTGCTCCGGGGAGCCATCACGGCGGCAGAGTACTGGGCTAGGATGCAGCAGCAGCAGCGGTGGCGGCATCGCCCGGCCGATCCCTGGCGCCGTCAGTCCGGGTTGCCGCCGTTCGATGGCTTCCCGAGCGGATGGGGCGGCTCCGGCGGTGGCGGCTGGGGTGGTGGCGGCGGAAGCCGCGGCGGCGGCGGCTCAGGCAAAGACTTCGAGACCGGGGGGACGTTCTGAACGCGGTCCTGATAGGCAGACCGCGGCCGCCTAGACCCATGGCCGGATCGGCGTCGTCGGGTCGATCTGCTGGTGACGCGCGCGGGCGGCGCGCTCGAGCGCGGCACAGATGAGCTTGTCGAGGCCGAAGCGGCCCGCCAGCATCTCCAGAAACCGCACCTCTTCGACGCGCACCCGCAGGTCGGTTGCCGCCACCTCAGCGCAGAGCACGTAAGCCGTCTCCTCCAGGTGCTCGGGTAGATTGTCGGCGATCAGATCGAGAACGGCGTCCAGTCCGTTTGGCCCGGCAAGGACCTTGCCGCAGTCCTGAGATTCCTTCACCAGCCAGTCGTGGTCGTAATTGATGAAGGGCGGCAGCTCCTTCACGATCGATCCGATGCGCATCAGCTCGTCGTCGGTGATGCGCCGATCGACGGCTGCCGTGGTGATCATCGCGTAAATGAGGGCTTCCTCTGGCGAAAGCGTCGTCATGTCCTGCTCCCCGGTCCTGGGCCTCGCTCGAGGCGATCCCGAACATAAGACTGAATTGCGTTGGAGCAAGTCACGGCTCGATTGACGCAAGGGATTGATCCACCTACGGTCCCGCCGTCGCGAACCGAAGACTGTCCCATGACCGCACCAATTTCCCGTGAAGAGATTGCAGCAGCCGCCGAGGCCCGGGCCTGGCCGTTCGAGGAAGCGCGCCGGCTGATCCAACGTCTCGACAAACTTCCCGACGGTAAAGACAAGACGGTGATTTTCGAGACGGGGTACGGGCCCTCCGGATTGCCGCATATCGGCACTTTCGGCGAGGTGGCTCGCACGAGCATGGTGCGGCACGCCTTCGAGGTTCTCACGGAACGCCGACGCAAGACGCGTCTCATCTGCTTCTCTGACGACATGGACGGCTTCCGCAAGGTGCCAGGGAATGTTCCCAACCAGGAGATGCTGGCCAACTTCATCGATACGCCGCTGACGCGCGTCCCGGATCCTTTTTTTGATGCGGACGGCGAAACACGGTCGGGAGGTGGGACGGCACCCGCTGGCGCCTATCCTTCGTTCGCGCATCACAACAACGCCCGGCTCAGGGCCTTTCTCGATCGCTTCGGCTTCGACTACGAGTTCTTCTCGGCGACAGAGGTCTACAAGTCTGGTGCGATGGACCAGACGCTGCTCCGAATGCTCGAAGTCTACGACAAGGTGATGGAGATCATCCTGCCGACGCTGGGGCCGGAGCGGCGGGCGACCTACTCTCCCTTCCTGCCGATCTCGCCGAAGACGGGCAAAGTGCTCTACGTGCCGATGATCGAGCGTCATCCCTCGAAGGGTACTGTGGTCTACGTAGATCCCGAAACGGGCGAAAAGCAGGAGACAGTCGTCACGGGCGGTGCCGTCAAGTGCCAGTGGAAGGCCGACTGGGCTTTGCGCTGGGCGGCACTCGGCGTCGATTACGAGATGGCCGGCAAGGACCTGATCGATTCCGTGACGCTTTCCTCCAAGATCTGCCGGGCGCTTGGCGCGACACCGCCCGAAGGCTTCAACTACGAGCTGTTCCTCGACGACAAGGGGCAGAAAATCTCGAAGTCCAAGGGCAACGGTCTCACGATCGAGGAGTGGCTGACCTACGCCTCGCCCGAGAGCCTTTCGCTCTACATGTTCCAGAAGCCGAAGACGGCGAAGCGGCTCTATTTCGACGTCATTCCGCGCGCCGTCGACGAATACCTGACCTTCATCGCGAAGTATCCGGCGGAAGAGGCCAAGGCGCGGCTCGAGAACCCCGCGTGGCACATTCATGCGGGCCATCCTCCAGCGGCCGAGCTGCCGATCTCGTTCGGGCTGCTGCTCAACCTGGTGTCGGCGTCGAACGCGCACGACAAGGCGGTGCTTTGGGGCTTCATTCGGCGACATGCCGCTGACGCGACGGCAGAGAAGTACCCGCTTCTCGATCAACTCGTCGGGTATGCGGTTCGCTACTACGATGCCTTCGTGAAGCCGGCCAAGACGTTCCGGGTTCCGACGGAGGAGGAGCGGGTGGCGCTCGAAGCGCTCGATGAGGCGCTTGCCAAGGCCTCTGCCGACGCGACTGCAGAGGAGCTGCAGAACATCGTCTACGAGGCCGGAAAGGCGAATGGCTTCGCAGACAAGCTCCGGCAGTGGTTCCAGGCGATCTACGAGGTTCTGCTCGGCCAGACCCAAGGGCCGCGTTTCGGCTCGTTCATCGAGCTCTATGGTGTCGGTGAGACGCGGGTCCTCATCCAGAAGGCACTCAAGGGCGAGCTCGCCAAGGCCGCGTGAGAGCGCGAATGCGCTCCATCGACCAGAGCTGGGGGGCTGCTCTGCGCTCGCCGGGCATGAAGAGCCGTTTCTCCAACGTTCGCCACGCGAGCGCGAAGCCTGTCAGAAGCAGGGCGCCAATCAGCACCGGCTCAATGATCCACTGCAATGGAAAGCTATAAGACGCGACGAGGAACGCATCTATGCCGGCCGGTGGATGAAGGGTTCGTGACGCGACCATCGCCAACGTCGCGAGGCCTACGGCTAGGGCGCTTGCGGTGGGACCGGCGCCGACGATATGCAGTGCGGCGAAACCTGCGAGGCTCGACATCATGTGGCCGCCAATGATCGAGCGCGGCTGCGCCGGCTCGCTGTCGGGCAAAGCCATCGCAAGGACGATCGACGTCACGAACGGGACCCTGACCATCGGCTCGCCGGCGAAGATCGCCAGCGTCTCCATGACACCTATGGCAATCGACGCGCCGAGTGCGCGATAGAGGGCGATCAGAAATTGTCGTCTCACTCGGACCTCACGGTGCCCGGCGACGGATACTGCGTTGCCGGTGGTGGTGTATCGGCTCCCGGCCGTCCGGGAAGGCTCCGGTCAGAGAACCAGTGTCGCGCGGCGGAGGCAAGCCGAGAGGCCTACGGCATGCCGCCTCACAAGCGCAGCTTCCGGGCTACGTCCGCGAGCGCGCCCGCCAGCGGGTGGAACTCGAATACGACGCGATGGCGGCCCGCAGGTACCGCAACAGCCCGAAACATGACGTTTGCGCGACGAATGGGCGCCGTGGCGCCGTCCACGGTGGCCTGCCACCAAGGGTGCCAAACATCGTTCAATATCAGGAAGGCCGGGCGTGGCGTGTCGACCTCGATCTCGATCAGCGTGTTCTCGTAGCGGCTTATGACGGCTTCTGGTGCGGCCTCGTCCGTGGCTCGGCCTGCGGGAGACGTCCGAGGCGGCGGCTCGGTCAAGGCTCGTGCCGGGGAGCGGCTGCTCATGGTCCTGGGCCGCTGGCGCTCCGTCAGAAGGGGTTTGTCAGCCCGGTCGAACAGGACAGTCCGGCGCGGATCGAACTCGGGCCAGCGGCCGTCGGCAATGATCCGCTCGAAGTCTACCGTCATGACGTTGTCGGCGACGAGGACGCGAGGCAACGCGCGTGGGTTCTCATAGATGTAGGCGTCCTCGGTGCGGGCGACCAGATGAAGGTCGTCGGCCCCTACGCGATGATCGAGGAGGTTGATTGGAACCGGCGTTGCGATGAAGCGCAGGCCGAGCAGGCTCGCGAGACGGCAGCGGTAGGTTGGAAACAGCCGACTGAAGGTGCGCTGGTCATAGCCGGCAATGTAATCGCCGGCACCAAGGGCACGGGTCACGAGGCCTGTGCGAAGGGGGTTGTAACCCAGCGTCTGATCAAGGCCGTGTGCCTCGGCGGCATTCTGCCAGTCGAAGCCGACGCCGGCGATTTCGATCCGATCGCGCCAGGGGGTGCCTGGCGAGCGCCGAACATGCTCGGTCAAGAAGGCGATGGTCTCGTTGCGCGTGCCGGGCTGCAGTGCCTCTTGCGCACGGTCGACCGGTTTGCCCGTAGATTCGCTCGGCCCATTGTTGATGGCGAGGTCGGCGCCGACGAACAGCGCCGGAAGGAAGGCCGCAATGCGTCCAGCGGCGAGCACTTTCGGCAGCGGGACGGCAAGGACGAGGGCTGCCAACCCGAGCATGGAAACGCCGAGTACGATCGGCATCAGGCTGGTGTCGAGTCGGCCGTGGGCCCGGGCGATCACGGCCGCGAAGAGGGCCGCGGCGGTAACCACGAGCACTTCCAGCAGCCACCTCTTGCGGCCTGACCGAACCTCGTTGCCGGCGAGGTGGTGATGGACGAGGTAGCCGACCAGGATCGCGGAGACGCCGCCCAGCAGAAACGTCGCGTCGGCGGGCCGGCGGAACAGGGAAACGCCGGGGACGACGTCGTAGGCGAGGCGGAAGAGCGGGGTGAAGCTGCCGATGGCGTAAACAAGGGCTGCAACGGCCGCTGCGGTGAAGCCGAGGATCTCGGGCTTGCGCAGCGCGCCACGGGTGAGTGCTCCCCTGATCAGGACAAGAGCCGGGAGCGCACCCATGTAGAGCTGGCTCATGTTCGGCGAGAGCGTCAGCTCGCTCGGGTCCCACGGCTCGCTGTAGGGACCCCAATAGCCGCCGACAGCGTCGTTGATGCCGAAAATTCCCGGCAAAAGGAATGTCAGCAGCGAGGCCGGATGCAGAGAGCCGCGCGCGGCCTCTGCAAAGGCGATCGACGGCCGATTGGAGGATGCCACGAAGGCGTAGGTGAGCAGCAAGGGGAGGCTGGCGACGAGAAGGGCCACGACGGCCGCCGCGCCATAGGGAGCGACATCGCGGCGGATTCTCGCAGGGGGGGCCGGGCTGCTCAGCCAGTCGGCGATCACGATGACAACCAAGAGGTAGGATGCCAGGAGGGCAACCTGGTCCGGCTCCATGAGCATGGCGCCGGCTGCGAGCCCGGCCGCCGCCCCCCAGCCGACGCTTTCCCGATCACGGGCGCGAAAGAGCAGCCATAGGGTGACGGCGAAGAAGGCGTAGCTCTGGATCTGACCGATGTGCTGCATCCGCCAGGATGCCGAGCCGCCAAATGCGAAGCACAGCGCTGCTACGGCAGCGCCACCCGGATGCCATCCGCGATCGCGAAAGAGCAGAAGGATGGCGCCGGCCCCGAGACCAAGCAGCACGAAGACGTAGGCGTCGAGCAACCAGAAGCTCGGGCTACTGCTCAGGGCCGCAAGCAGCAGCGCTGGCGAGAAGATCAGGGATTGCGGGTCGGCGATCTGAGGCAGACCGACGAAGGTGTGCGGGTTCCAGAACGGCGACTGGCCAGAGTGCAGAGCGTTGGCCAGAAACTGGAACTGAGCCTGGAACAGGGCCTTGGCATCATAGGGGATGGTGACTCGGCCCAGCAGCCAAGGAGAGGCGAACAGTGCCCAGAGGCCAAACACGACCAGTCCGGCCGTGCGCCAGGCCGAGCGCCGATCGCCTGCGACGGGCTCGACAGCGCCGAGCTTCGCCTCGGGGGTGGTGAGGCTAGACATGCGTGCCTGCGACCTTGGTGTCGGCGAGGGTGGCGATGAACGCCATGCGGGCCTGATTGTGCCCGAGGTTCGGATGGTGGCGTCGCGCCGAGAGACCGTGGGCTGCGAGACGCTGGAGCAGGGTGTCGGCCTCGTACTGCTGCAGGCCCAGCTCGGCACGGACCTTGCGATAGCTCGAGAAGAATGTCCGTACCAGGCCCGCGAACGCCGCGACCAGGAAGCCTTCGCGCCGGGCGAAATCGAGAAGGGCCAACGCGTCGGTCAACGGTCCGACCTTTGGGGGGATGACGTCGGCGAGCAGCAGGCGTCCGGCAGGCGCGAGAAGGCGCTTCCAATCCTCGAGGCAGCGGTCCAGGTCGGCCGCGGACAGATATTGGATGACCGAGTTGGCGACGACCAGATCGAGCGAGGCGGCGGGCAGACTGGCCAGATCCTCGGGCGCCACGACGACAATGTTCTGCACCGACGCGAAGCGACGCTGAAGCTCGGCGCGGACGCTCGGGGCCGCGTCGCACAGGTAGAGCCGCGAGCAGCGAACAGCTACATCGTCAGCAAACAAGGCTTCGCCGCATCCAAAATCGAGAACCACGGGGCGCCCGTCGCCGAGATTGGCACCCAGCCCGTCTGCTACGCAGCGGTAGTGGGCTTCCCGGTGGCGCCGGCTCACATAAATGGTGGGCTTGTCGTCCCAGTACTCGATCCAGCCCATGCCGCGTCTGCTCTCCTGCTCGGCGCATTCCAACGGGTCTTGTTCCAGGCGTGTGCGAGCTCGGCCTCTCCGTGCCTCGTCCTTCCTGAACAACAGATGAACCGAGGGGCAGCTTCGGATCGGCGGACCGCCTTCTGCGCCGCGGCTTGCGCCCGCCATGGGCGTCGGACTACTGATCTAGGAAGAGCTGGACAGGGAAGAGACGCATGACGACCAACAAGAAGAAGGTGCTTTATACCGACTCGATGGGCACGGACGGGATCGAAATCCTACGGAAGCGCGACGACGTCGAGGCGATTCCGTTCAACTACTTCATGAAGGGTGCCGAGTATCAGGCCCTGCTCAAGTCCCACGCGCCGGTCCATGCGGTCATTCTCGGCGCAACGCCGTTCGCCGAGGCAGAGCATGCCGCCGCGGCCGGCATCGAGGTGGTGGCGCGGACCGGCGTCGGCTACGATGCAATCGACATTCCTGCGATGACCGCCCGAAAGGTGCCCGTCATGATCGCGGGCACGGCGAACTCGCCCTCGGTTGCCGAGCAGGCCATGACGTTCATGCTGACGCTCGCCCGGAAGGGGCCCCAGCTCACACGCCTGGTGGCGGAGGGTCGGTGGGCGGACCGGCTGAAGCCCGAGTACGTCGCCGTCGACATGTTCGAGAAGACCGTGCTGATCATCGGGTTCGGGCGGATCGGAACGCGGACGGCGAAGCGCTGCCTCGCCATGGAGATGACGGTCCTGATCTATGATCCGTATGTCAGCCGCGAGGCGATCGTAGCGGCCGGCTGCGAGCCCGTCTCGGATCTCGACGCGGCGTTGTCGCGAGCGGACTTCGTCACGATCCACTGTCCGAAAACGCCGGAGACGGTCGGTATGTTCAATGCGGCGCGACTGAAGAAGATGAAGCGGACGGCTTATCTCGTCTCGACGGCGCGCGGTGGCATTGTCGACGAGGCGGCGCTGCATCAGGCTTTGACCGACGGCACGCTTCCGGCCGCAGCGCTCGACGTGTTCGATCGCGAGCCGCCGGACCAGGAGAATCCGCTGTTCAAGCTGCCGAACATCGTGCTCTCGCCGCACATGGCGGGCGTGACGGCGGAAGCCATGCAGAGGATGGCGGTCGAGGCTGCCAAGAACGTGCTTTCCGTGTTCGACGGTGCCCCTCGCAAGGAGAATGCCGTCAATCCGGAAGTGTTCCGCTGAAGAAGCGCTGGCTGGCGGCTTACCAAGCGAAGAAGCGGGCGGACATCATCCGCCCGCCGCCGGACAGAAGGAGAGACGGTCATGCAGGTGGAGATCGAATACTGCGGGGCGTGAGGCTACGAGCCACGCGCCCGTGCGGCGCGCAGTCTCATTACCAAGGCCCGACCCGACGCAGATGTGAGATTACGCCGGTCGAGCGGGGGTGTGTTCGAGATCAGAGTCGATGGTCGTCTCGCCTATTCCAAGATGGCGACCGGGCGCTTTCCGGACGAGACCGAGGTTCTGGCGACACTCGCTTGAAGTGCGTCAGACGATCTTCTGCCCGGTCTTCTTCCAGTCGGCCAGAAACGCCTCCAGGCCCTTGTCGGTCAGCGGGTGCTTGACCAGTGCTTTCAGGATCGCCGGCGGTACCGTCGAGACGTCGGCACCGATGAGGGCCGCGTCGCGGACGTGGTTCACGGTGCGGATGGAGGCGGCGAGGATCCTCGTCTCAATGGCCGGATAGTTGTCGTAGATGGTGCGGATCTCGCGGATGAGGTCCATGCCGTCGAGGCCGATGTCGTCGAGACGGCCGATGAAGGGGGAGACGAAGGTGGCGCCGGCCTTGGCGGCGAGCAGGGCCTGATTGGCCGAGAAGCACAGCGTGACGTTGACCATGGTGCCCTCGCCGGTCAGCGCCCGGCAGGCCTTGAGGCCATCCCACGTGAGGGGCACTTTCACGGCTACGTTCTTCGCGATCCTGGCAAGCGTGCGGCCTTCGGCGAGCATGCCTTCGGCGTCGGTCGCGGCAACCTCGGCAGACACGGGGCCAGGGACGAGCTCGCAGATCTCGGCGATGGTCGACTTGAAATCGCGGCCCGTCTTGGCCACAAGCGACGGATTCGTGGTGACACCGTCCAGGAGGCCCAGACTTGCCAGCTCCTTGATCTCGGCCACGTCGGCAGTGTCGACGAAGAAGTCCATGCCTCAATCCTCCTCATCCAGCGCTAAAGCGGTGCCTCGAAAGGGGCACATTGCGCTAGAATTAACGTTTCCGTCCTACGCGGCGATTCGGCCCCGGACGGTGGCGTTCTAGTCGGAAGGCGCGACGCTTGGAAGACCTGCTCGACATCCGCGATGGCGAGGGAAGGGGGCGTGGCACGTCGCAGGTGCCCGTTCTCCTGCCGGTCGCGCTCGACCAGACGTACGATTATCTGGTGCCTGCTGACCTCGACCTCGAGCCCGGCTCGTTCGTGCTGGTGCCGTTCGGGCCGCAGGTGAGGATCGGCATCGTCTGGGATCGCCAGGTTGGAGAAGCCAAGCCGGTCGACGCCCGGAAGATGAAAGCGATCGCCGAGCGTCTCGAGGTGCCGGAGCTGCCGGTCCCGTCGTTGCGCTTTGCGGAATGGGTCGCGCGCTACACGCTGGGACCGCTCGGCATGGTGGTCAGGATGATGATGAGCGCGCAAGCCGCCTTCGAGCCGGTGAAGCCGCGGTTCGGCGTAACGAGCGTGCCCGATGCGTCGTTGCCGCTGCGCATGACACCGGAGCGTCAGCGTGCTCTCGACATTGCCTCGGACGGCCTCATCCGAGCGAAATCGGCGCTGGCGGCCGAGGCGGCGTGCACGAGCGGCGTGATCGATGGCCTGGTCCGAGCGGGATGCCTGGCTGAGGTCGCCATTCCGGAGAAGCGCTTCGCGGTTCCATCGCATGGACATGCGGAAGTCCAGCTTTCGGCGGACCAGGCGGCCGCCGCACATGCGCTCCGCTCGGCAATCGACGCGGACGCCTTTTCTGTCTCTCTGCTCGACGGCGTGACGGGCTCTGGCAAGACGGAGGTCTACTACGAGGCGGTAGCGCACGCGCTCTCGAAGGGGCGCCAGGTGCTGATCCTGCTGCCCGAGATCGCCCTGACGAGCCAATTCATGAACCGCTTCAAGGCGCGCTTCGGGGCGCCGCCGGCGGAGTGGCATTCGGCCCTGTCGCCTGCGGAGCGCGGAAGGACGTGGAAGGCTGCAGCGACTGGCGAAGCCCGTTGCATCGTCGGTGCGCGCTCGGCTCTTTTCCTGCCCTTCAAGGATCTCGGCCTGATCGTCATCGACGAGGAGCACGATCCCGGCTTCAAGCAGGAGGACCGGGTGCACTACCAGGGCCGCGACATGGCGATCGTGCGCGCGAGCATCGGCAATGCGCCAATCGTGCTCGCGTCGGCCACGCCGTCGATCGAGAGCCACGTGAACGCGCGGACAGGACGCTACCGGCACCTGATCCTGCCGGGGCGCTACCATGGTGCGGAGCTTCCTGAGATCACGGCCATCGATCTGCGCAAAACGCCGCCGGAGCGAGGAAAGTGGCTGGCGCCGCCGCTGATCGAGGCTGTCAACGAAACGCTCGAGAAGAAGCAACAGACGCTGCTCTTTCTCAACCGGCGCGGTTATGCGCCGCTCACGCTCTGCCGGACCTGCGGGCATCGGATCGAGTGTCCGCAGTGCTCGGCCTGGCTGGTCGAGCACAGGTTCAGGGGGCGGCTCCACTGCCATCACTGCGGTTTCTCGCTGCCGCTACCGAAGCGCTGCCCGAAGTGTGAGAACGAGGACACACTGGTTGCCTGCGGGCCGGGCGTGGAGCGCGTCGCCGAGGAGGTCGCCGAGCGCTGGCCGGATGCGCGTGCCTTGATCCTCTCGTCCGACCTCGTTCCGGGCCTGACAGAGATGCGGGCCATCATCAAGAAGATCGAGGACGGGGAGGCGGACATCATCATCGGCACGCAGATCGTCGCCAAGGGCCACCACTTTCCAGACCTTGCGACGGTCGGCGTCGTCGATGGCGACCTGGGGCTTGCGCAGGGGGCTGATCCGAGGGCTGGCGAACGGACATTCCAGCTTCTGCATCAGGTGACCGGACGTGCGGGACGATCCTTCGCGCGCGGCCGGGGCTTCGTGCAGACGCACATGCCCGACCATCCGGTCATGCAGGCGATCGTGGCGAGCGACCGGGAGGCGTTTCTCAATCACGAGATCCAGCTTCGGCAGTCGGCAATGCTGCCGCCCTTCGGCCGGCTGGTTGCGCTGGTCGTCTCGGCCAAACATCGCGATACCGCCCAGGCTTTCGCGCGCGAGGTCGCGCGGCGGGCGCCGGCGGCAGAGCGGATCGACGTGCTCGGGCCGGCGGAGGCGCCGATTGCAGTGATCCGTGGTCGCTACCGTTGGCGACTTCTGCTGAAGGCGCCGCGGGAGACGGACGTACAAACGTACATCCGCGAGTGGCTCGCGCGCCTGCCCGAGGTGAAGGGCGATCTGAAGCTGACGGTCGACATCGATCCCTACAGCTTCCTGTGAACGGGCAGCCTCCTATCGGTTGAGAACCCAAATCGCCCCATTCAGTGTCGAGGCGTAGGCAACCCAGGCGAAATAGGGAATGAACAGAAGAGCGGCCGTACGGGACAGTGTCCAGGTTGCCGCTATGAAGCTTGCGATGAGCACCAGAAGCAGCACGATGTCGACGAATGCTGGCCCAACGAGCTGGCGACCGAAGAAGATCCATGACCACAGGCCATTCGCAACCAGGGCAAGCGCCCAAATCGCGACCGCCCGGCCGAAGCCCTCGGCCCGCCAGGCCAACCAGCCGGCGACGGCGATCATGATGTAGAGGATCGTCCAGACGGGAGCGAACACCCAGTTCGGCGGGTTCCACGGCGGCTTGGCCAGGGCGGCGTACCAATCGCCTGGGCGGAAGATGGCGCCGAACGCCGATACGGCGGCCGTCACGAGGACGAATGCGACGAGCATTGCGATCTGGCGGGGCATTCGAGGCTCCAGTGCGCATCCGGTTGGATCAGGTGTTTGATGTCGAACTACAACGCCCGAAGCCTACGGATGGATCAGCGACCGTGACGAAATGGAGCCGCACGCGCGCCTCAGTCCGGCTTGCCGTCCGAGAAGCGCCCGTCGCGCCATGCGAGTGCGGCCTTGAGGCCCTGCTCCTTCCGGATGCGGGCGAACTCGGCTTTCTCGGCGCTGGGCGTTGCGTTCAAGATGACGTCGATGTCGAGGGAGGCGCGTAAGGCATCCCTCATTCCCATGATCTCGTAAGTGCGGTTCATGGCTCGTTTGGTGAAGAACACAGACGGGCCCGCAGCGGCGGCGATGTCGAGAGCCATGCGCCGGCCGAACGGCAAGAGCTCGCCGGCGGGGACGACGTGATTTACGATCCCGATTTCGTGCGCACGCCGGGCGTCCATTTTGTCGTTGCCGGTCAGCAGCATCTCCTTTGCGTGCTTCGGCAGCACGGCCCAGGGGAGCAGCATTGCGACGATGCCGGTGCCGAAGCGCACCTCGGGCTCGCCAAAGCGAGTGCCTTCGGCGGCGATGGTGATGTCGCAGGCAAGGGCGACCTCGAAGGCGCCGGCCATGCAGAATCCATGCACGAGCGCTATGGTTGGCTTCGGGCAATCCCAGAAGGCCATGATGAAATCGAACTGGCGCTCCATCTGGGCGCGCACCTTGTCGACTGTCGACATGTCCCGCTCTGCGGCTGCCTTCATGTCGAAGCCTGCGGAAAAGGCGCGGCCTTCGCCACGCACGAGCACCGCGCGGACGGCGTCATCGTCCGCCACCTCCCTGAGAGCCGTGACGCATTCGTCCATGGCCTCATTGTGAAAGGCGTTGAGGACGCCCGGTCGGTCGAAGACGAGTGTAGCGACCGGGCCGTCGCGCTCGAGCCTGATGTGTTTCCAGGTCATGGTTCCGGGCATGCGTGCGAATGCTCCCTATCGGCTCACCTTGAAGCCGAGGCCGGTGGAGACGACGCGCGTTCCCTCGTCCTCGAGGATGGTCGTCGCGAGTTGGCCGGCTTCGGCCGCCTCGCGCGCGAAGACGTCGAGCGGTCGCACGACGGCAGCCGGTACGCGCGCCTCCGTGCAGCGGCGCTCGAGGTCGGCGCCGTCGTGATCGCGGGTTGCGGCCGAGATGCGCTGTTTGACGGCAGAGGGATTCTTCGCGCGCAGGAAGGCAGCCGGGGCATCGACCGTCAGCGCTGTCTCGAAGAGTGTCGGATCGGAGGCGACCTGCGAAATGCCGAGCACGCCGAGTAGGGCAAGAAATTGGCGCGGCGTGTTTGCCGCGAAGGCAATCTGCCCGCCGTCACGGGTCGGGAAAAGGTCGGCGGCTGGACTGCCGGAGAACGCCTGGCTTCCCTGACGCGCGGGGCGGACGCCGCTGGTCAGAGCCTCGCAGGTGAGCGGGTACATGAGCTGGAGCGCGGCACCGGCCATCGAGACGTCCAGCAGCATGCCGCTGCCGGTGCGGTCGCGCTCGCGGAGTGCCGAGACGATGGCGAGGGCGGCTATGATGCCGGCGCCGGAATCGATCAGGGGGAAGCCGATCTTCTGCGGCGGATCGGTCTCGGCGCCCGATGCCAGCGTCATGCCTGTGGCGGCCTGCACGACGTGATCGTATGCGGGGCGCGAAGTGTCGCGGCCGAAACCGGAGATGGAGCAATAGACGAGCCGCGGGTTGACGGATTTGAGCGCTTTCCAGCCGAGGCCCAGCTTCTCGCTGGAGCCCGGCCGCAGATTGTCGACGAAAATATCGGCCCCAGCGATCTGTGCCTTGAGGTGTGCCAGGTTCTCCGGCTGGGCAAGGTCCATACGGACTTTGCGCTTGCCAGCGTTCAGGGCGATGAAGGCTTGGGCGCCACGTGCGCCGCGGCGCATGACATCGCCGGCCAGGCTTTCGACCTTGAGGACGTCGGCGCCCATCTGAGCAAGATGAAACGTCGCGAATGGCCCGGCGATAACGTGGCTTACGTCTATCACCTTGACGCCCTCGAGTGGACGGAAACTTTGCTGCATGACGTGCTCCCTCGCGCTCGGCTCAGCGCTTGGGCCACTGTCAAGGGATCATCCCGGGTAGGCAAGCAGCATGTGGATTTGAGGGAGATCCCGACTTCTCGCCTTGATCCCGCCTCGCGCCGCGCTAGCGTGCACGGCAAATGTGAAACGATCGGGGGATTTGGACATGACGACGCTACAGGCGTCCTCGCAGGCGCAGCTCCGCCAGTTCATCGAGCAGATCGAGCGACTCGAGGAAGAGAAGAAGGCGTTGACGGCTGACATCCGGGACAAGTTCCTGGAGGCCAAGTCGCAAGGCTTCGACCCGAAGATCATGAAGAAGGTGATCTCGCTTCGGAAGCGCTCCAAGGCCGAGCGCACGGAAGAGGAAGCGGTACTCGAAACGTATCTGCATGCGCTCGGCATGCTCGTCGATCCGTCGAACACGTCGATGGCAAGCGACGAGATGCTCGACGCAGCGGAGTAGTGCCCGTCTCGACGCCATGATCGCCAAAGCTCGTTCCGGCCGGTAACATCATTGCCGGGTTGGCTGAACGAAGGCGATCCGGCATGAACCGACCGAACGACGTTACGCCCGGCAGTCGCCGGACCTACCGCATTGCGCAAATCTCCGACTCGCACCTGTCGGAGACGCATGCCTACTTCGTGGACAACTTCCGAGTGCTGGCCGAAGAGATCAAGCAGACGGCACCGGATCTCGTCGTGCATTCCGGTGATATCTCCTTCAACGGACCGGTGGCGGAAGCTGATCTCGCGTTCTCGCGCCGGGAGATGGAGCGGATCTCCGCTCGCTGGCGCATCATTCCGGGCAATCACGATGTCGGTGAGGCACCCCACCATTCGCGCCTCGAGCAACCGCTGACGGACGCGCGTCTCGAGGCGTGGAAAGGCGTGTTCGGGCCACTCTGGTGGACCGAGGACATCGGCGAATGGCGCCTGGTCGGGCTGGATACATCGCTCTTCGACAGCGGGCGGGGCGAGGAAAGCGAGCAGGCCGCATTCCTGGTCGAGGCGCTGGGGACGCGCGGCGAGCGCCCCGTCCTGCTCTTCATGCACATGCCGCCGTTCGTCGACGACCCGGAGGACCCGCGTCCCACGACGTCGGCCATCCCCTTCGAGGCGCGACAGGCGTTTCTCGAAACCTGCCGCCGGGGTGGCGTGCGTGTCATCGCGTGCGGCCACCTCCACGTCTACCGGCGGATGACGTGGCAGGGCATCGAGATCGTCTGGGCACCGTGTACGTCGTTCGTGAACATTGAAAAGTGGCTCAAGCACTTCGGGGGCTTCGCGCGATCCGGCTACATCGAGTGGACACTCGACGGCCCAAACGTCGCGCACCGCCTCGTCGAGCCTCCACGTCTCTTCACGCATGACACGGGGCTCTGGTCGAACCTCTACGGGACGGTCACGAAGCTGCCGCCGCGGCCGCTAGGGTGATGTTCGGCAGCCTCAGCCCCTCAGCCAAGCAGAGGCAAGGCATACCAGAGCGTGAAGCCATTGATCATCAGGCCTGTGCCCGCGATGGCGAGGACGACGCTGGCGACCAGCAGTGCGTTGGTTCCGGCGATCAGCGCAACGGAAGCGAGCACGATGGCGATCTGTAGGAGTGCCTGCGAGAGATCGAAGTAGGGGTCTTTCCTCAGCGCGACATCGCGCTCGGCCTCGAGGGCCTTGGCGCGCTGGAAGAGCTCGTCGAGACCTTCCTTGCGGTCCTTGTCGGAGGTGAAATGGGCGACGGTGTCGCGATAGGACTTGATCTTGTCCTCGATGGCGCGTCGCGCCTCCGATGGCATGCCAGGATTGGCGCGTAGCGTCAGCTCGAGGTCGTCGCCGGCGAGTGAGAATGCAGTACGTCGGATGTTCTTCGCCTGGAAGAACGCCCACATGTTCGTCACCTCGATGTTTGCGCGGGTGGCGTCCTTGGAGGCATTGCCGCCGCCGACACCACAGATCGCGAGCAGCGTCGCGAGTACGCCGACATAGACCCCGATCCACTTGGCGCGGCTGTCGGATTCCGACTTCAGATCGCCGATATCACTCATCGACATTGTTGCGTCCCCCTGGGCGGAATGCGGCGCGGATAGTCTGGAATGCATGCGCGCTTCGCACCGGGCACATTGCCGCAGAGGGGGATCCGGAGTGCGAGCAGCCGTCCGTGGCGTGCTAGTCGCTGGCTCAGCGTTCATGCGGAGGTCGCGCAATGCTCGAGGCCTATTCGTTCAGCTCATCGGAACTGCAGGAAGCGGCAGAGCTCGTACACGCGCAAATGCCCGGAACACCTGCCTATGCATGGCCGCTGATTGCGGACCGGGCGGGCGCGGAAGTCTGGATCAAGCACGAAAACCACACGCCGATCGGGGCGTTCAAGATCCGTGGTGGGATCGTGTACATGGACGAACTGGTGCGTGGCGGCGAGGGTGCCACGGGGGTGATTACGGCGACGCGTGGCAATCACGGCCAATCTATCGCGCGGGCAGCCCGCTCGGTGGGGCTGGCCTCGACCATCCTCGTGCCGCACGGGAACTCGGTCGAGAAGAACGCGGCCATGCGTGCATTCGGCGCGCGCGTCATCGAGTTTGGTCGAGACTTCGACGAAGCAAAGGACGAGGCGGCCAGACTGGCGCGGGCCGAGGGGCTGCACATGGTGCCCTCCTACCATCCGGCGCTGGTCAAAGGGGTTGCGAGCTACGCGCTCGAGCTATTTGCCACGGCGGGCGCTCTGGATGCCGTCTACGTGCCGATCGGAATGGGCTCGGGCATTTCGGGGCTCATCGCTGCGCGCGACGCATTGGGGCTTTCCACTGAAATCGTCGGCGTCGTGGCCGAGGCGGCTCCCGCGGTTGCGCTATCGTTCGAGGCAGGGCGACCAGTCGCTACGAATAGTGCCGCCACGTTCGCCGATGGAATGGCCTGCCGGGAGCCCCATCCGGATGCGATCGCTGTGATGCTCAAGGGGGCGGCCGAAATTGTTCGTGTCTCAGAGGACGAGATTGCAGAGGCGATCCGTCTCCTATACGAGACAACTCACAATCTGGCGGAGGGCGCCGGAGCAGCGGCTCTTGCGGCCCTGTTGAAGGATCGCCGAAGGAAGAGCGGGGCAAGGCTCGGAGTCATCCTGTCGGGCGGCAATGTAGACCGGCCGATCATGGCGCGAATTCTGAGCGGCGAGACCCCCGTGCCCTGAGCCAGGGTGCTCGGCAGGCGACGCTCTTGCCACCGTGAGGCCATCGGCGAACTTTATGGCCAAGGGCGCGCCAGATTTGCTAGCGTCACCGGGGATGAATCGATCATGCTGGGCGAAACCTGCGAGGCCCGCGAGGTGCATGCAATGTCGAAGCGAGCCACCGTCAAGGTCGTTTGCAGTGTGACGAGGCTTCTGCTGGCGATAGCCGTTTCGTGCGCTTTCGGCAGCACGTTCGCAGTCGCGCGGACCGGAGCGGAGGAGCCGGAGGCGAGTTCCCTCCTGGGCAGCTATCTCGCAGGGCGCATCGCGAGGGGGCAGCACGACACAGCTGCGGCTTCCGAGTATTACCGCGCGGCCCTGGTCCGCGATCCCGAGAACATGCCGCTGGCTGAGCAGTCGCTGCTGATGGAAGCGACAGAAGGGCGGTTCGATGAGGCCGTGGAGCTGGCGCGCCGGCTGATCAAGCAACACGCCGACCATCGCATGGCGCGCCTCGTGCTCGGTCTCAACGCGGCAAAAGAGAAGCGCTACAATGACGCCATCCGCCAGTTCGGCGCAACGGGCAACGGGGTGATGGAGCAGCTTACGCTGGCCCTGGCGCGAGGGTGGATGAAGGTTGCAGAAGGCGATGTCGCAGGAGGCATCGCCGAGGCGGACGCCATCCACCAAGCCGAATGGGCCCGCTTCTACGTGCGCTATCACAAGGCACTCATGTACGATGTAGCCGGGGACAAAACCCAGGCGCGGCAGGCCTACGAGCGGATCTTCCGTAGTGACACGAAATCGTTCCGGGTGGCGCTGGCCTATGCGCATCATGCCGCCGCCACGGGCGATACGAAGCTGGCGCTCTCCATTCTGGACGAGCACGCGAAGAAGACAGGCGGGGCATATCATCCCGTCGCCAAGGGGCTTGCCGAGCAGTTGAAGGCCGGAGAGCGAGTGGGATTTCTCGTGAAGTCGGCCAATGAGGGGCTCGCGGAGATCTTCTACGGCCTTGGCGAAGCGCTCGCGAGCGAGGGGGGCATCAACGTCGGGGCCGTCTATCTGCAGATGGCGCTCTATCTCGAGCCAAAGTCTCCCTTTGCGCTTGCCGCGCTCGCCAATGTCTACGAGACGACGAAAAACTACGAAGCCGCGATCAAGGCCTACGAGCGAATTCCAGACGGATCCGCGCTGCAGCAGGCGATCGACATCCGCAAGGCGCAGAACCTCAATCTGCTGGATCGCGTGGACGAAGCCAAGGCTCTGCTCGAGAAACTGGCGGAGCGCGACCCGAAGGATCCCAAGGCATTCGATGCGCTCGGCAACATGATGCGTGGACGTAAGCGCTACGAGGAAGCCATCCGGTACTACTCGAAGGTTATTGATCTCATCGATAAGCCTGAGGCAAAGCACTGGACGTACTTCTATGCGCGCGGCACGAGCTACGAGCGGGTCAAGAAATGGCCGCTCGCGGAGGCCGACCTTCAGAAGGCCATGAAACTGTCACCCAACCAGTCCCTGGTGCTGAACTACCTGGGCTACTCATGGGTCGATCAAGGCATCCATCTGAAGCAGGGCTTGAAGCTCATCGAGCGCGCCGTCCAGCTCAAGCCCGATGACGGCTATATCGTCGACAGTCTGGGCTGGGCGCACTTCCAGCTCGGTAACTACAAGCAAGCCGTGAAGTATCTCGAACGGGCCGTGGAGCTCAGGCCTGAAGATCCGACGCTCAACGATCATCTCGGAGATGCCTATTGGCGAGTCGGCCGGCAACGCGAGGCGGTCTTCCAGTGGCGGCAGGCGTTGACGCTGAAGCCGGAATCGGAGGACGCCGTCAAGATCGAGGCGAAAGTGGCCAGGGGTCTTCCTGCTCCGTCCCAGGTTCGCGGGCCGAAAGGCAAGAAGGCCAAAGCGGCGAAGGGGAATGCCCAACGCAAGCGCGTTGAAACCCGTCTGACGCCGCAGGCGCCCGGCTACCAATAAAGGACGGAGGACGCGCGGCGACGTCGGACAACGTCTGGGGGCAGCGGGAGGACACGTCGCTTGGCTCAACGCGATAGCGAACAGACGTGGCTCTCGGAGCTCGCCCCCGCCAAGATCAATCTCACCCTCAGAGTGCTGGGACGGCGCCCCGACGGCTATCACGAGCTCGAGAGCCTCGTGGTTTTCGCAGACGAGTGTGCGAGTGACCGCTTGGACTTCCAACCTGGCGGCCCGTTCCGTCTGGCGCTGAGCGGCTCTGGCGCGGAGTTTCTTTCGGGAGAAGCTTCGACATCCAACCTCGTCGCGCGCGCCGTCGAAGCGGCCCGACGGGTTGCTCCCGAAGTCGGTTGCGGCTTGTTTCGTCTCGAGAAACGATTGCCGGTGGCCGCCGGCATCGGAGGCGGTTCGGCGGATGCGGCGGCCGCGCTCAGGCTCGTGCGCAGGGCCGGCGCAGGTCGATTAGACGATATTCGTTGGTCGGAAATCGCGTCAATGATCGGGGCCGACGTACCGGTTTGCCTCGCGAGCCGGGCCGCGGCCATGTCGGGCCTCGGCGAGCGCGTCTCGTTGCTATCCCAATTCCCGCGCCTATGGGCCGTGCTGGCCAATCCGCGCGTGCCGTTGTCCACGGGGCAGGTGTTCGCTGAGCTCGATGCAGAGATGCTGCCGGCGGCTGATGAGGCCGCAACACCGCAGCCTGTCCCGCAATTCTCCGATCTCGATGAGCTCTTGCGCTACGTCGTGGGGCAGCCAAACGATCTCGAAGCTGCTGCCATGCGCCTTTGTGCAGCGATTGGAGAGGTGCAATCCGCGCTCGCCTCGCTCGACGGTGCGCTGGTGGTACGCATGTCGGGAAGTGGCCCGACATGCTTCGCGCTCTTTGCCGATCAGGAAGCCGCGGCCGATGGCGCCCGCAAGCTCGCGCAGCGCCGCCCCGATTGGTGGATCGTGGCGACGACGCTTCAGTGATGCCGCCGCGCCTTCGGCTTGGACCGGCTCAAGTCTCTACAAAGTGGAAGTGACCGTCCTTCCTGCGGGTGATACGGCCGGCGGACGGCGAGGGGAAATGGCCCGTGCAGATCAAGGTCGATGTATCGCAGAAGCGCGAGAAGAGGCGATTCCGGGATTGACCGGCGATCTCGGAATTCCAGTCCGACATCATGCCGATCTCGGGGTAGCGCACCTGAATGGGCGAGTGGACCATGTCACCTGTGATCAGCGCGTCCTGACCGGACTTGCCGGCCAGAACATTGAACTGATCGATCGTATGGCCCGGGGCGGGAAGCAGCTGGACGTGGTCGTTGAAAGCAAACTCGCTCTTCACGACATCCACGCGTCCTGCGGCGACGACCGGCAAGACGCTGTCAGTGATCCAGGCCGTCGCATCCGGGTTCTGCTTCTGGCGCTCGGTCCAGAACTCAAGCTCACGGTCGGAGAAGATGTAGCGGGCATTTGGAAATGTCGGGACCCAGCGACCGTTCTCCAGCCGTGTGTTCCAGCCCACGTGATCGACGTGCAGATGGGTGCACATGACGAAGTCGATGTCGGCGACGCCGACGCCGGCTGCGGCGAGATTCCGCTCGTAGCGGTCGCTCGCCATCATGTGCCAGAAGGCACGGTGGGGACGCGGCTTGTGATTGCCCACGCAGGTATCGACCAAAATCTTATGGTGCGGCGTCTCGATGATGTAGCTCTGGATGCACAGCACCAGCATGCCGTCCTTGTCGACGAAGCGTGGCTGCAGCCAGTGGCTGTTTTCGGCCATCATCTCGGGGGTGAAGTTCGGGAAGAACTCGTGAACCGGGAAGAACGGGCCTTCCTGCTCGACAATCCGACGGATCTTGATCTCGCCGAGCTCGATCGCACTGCTCATGGGCGTCCCTTCCTCTCCGATCATGTGTTGCGGGCGTCGTCAGCGAACACGCTTGCAACGATTGCGCCTCTCAACGCGCTTGTCCATAGCGCGAGGGGACAGCGCGAGACCTCCCAATCAACGCTCCAGGGAGGTGGTATGGGGCTGGCGGATGGTCTCCACGAGGATGTCGAAGCAGACCTTTATTCTGGGTACGTCCTTGAGGTCCTGATGGACGAGGACCCAAATCTCGCGGGTCATGATGGCTGGACCGCGGGAGACGCGCACGAGCTCCGGCCAGGGCTCTGCCATTACCGAAGGCAGAAGCGCCAGTCCCAAGCCCAGGCGCGCCGCTTCGATCCGGTTGCTCAAGTGATTGATGCGAACCGCGGTGCGTCCGCCCCTGGCTATCGGATCGAGGGCTTGCGCTTCCGGCCAATTGGCGAACTCGGGCGCATAGCCGATATATTCGAAGAGCTCTGGCTTGCGACGATCGACGTACGAGCGAGCCCCGTAAACGTGGTAAGAAAGATCAGCAACTTTCGCACCGACGAGACTGGAATCCGGTGCGGGACAGGCTAGTCGCACCGCGATCTCGGCATCGCTGCGGGCAAGGCTGAGGTTCTGCTGGCTTATGCGAAGGTCCAGATCCAGATCCGGATAGCGCGACCGAATCACCTTGAGTGCCGGCAGCACGAAATACACGCCCACTGCCTCGGTCGATGTGATGCGAACGGGGCCGGAAATCGTCTCTTGAAACACCGAGGCAGCCCGGATGATGGCGTCGGCCTGATCCGCCATCGGGCTCGCGAGCTCGAGCACCCGCTTGCCAGCCTCGGTCAATACGTAACGGCCGGATTCCCTCGAGAAGAGAGGCTGGTCGAGATCCGCTTCGAGATTGGCGATGCGCCGGCTCACAGTAACATGGGTCACGCCCAGCGTGCGGGCTGTTGCCGACAGGCTCCCGCGGCGTGCGAGTTCGACGAGGACGCGGAGGTCCTCCCAGTCCAGCCGTATTGAACGATTTCTTATGGTCATGTGTACGTTATTTGCGAATGGAACTGAGGGACGTTCACGGGCACGTTACCACCAATGAGGTCGTCTGACTTGGTGTCGTCGCTTCGAGAAGGCGAACACGGCCGGGCGGCACTCAGGAGGCCATACGCGCGCAACGCGCTTTGTCCGAACGGGACCAGCGACAGGCCCTACAAAAAAACGCCGCTTCGAGGGAGCGCCATGTTCATGAATACGATGGAGCGCAGCATGACGGAGGAGCAACAGAGCGCAGCGGGGGCTTTGACGAGTTCGCTCACCCATCTTCTGCACCGCGCCTGTCAAGTTGCCGATAGCGTCTTCAACGAAGAAGCCGGTAAGACGGGGCTGACGACCCGTCAGTTCGCTGTCCTCGTCGCGGTCGCCAACAACAAGGACATCAGCCAGACCGGCCTCGTGCAGGTGACGGGCATCGATCGTTCTACGGTGGCGGAGATCGTCAAACGCCTGTTGCGGCGTGGGCTGATCAAGCGCAAGCGCACCAGGCTCGATGCTCGCGCCTATGCGGTGCGACTGACCGACGAGGGAGAAGCGCTGCTTACCGACGCCGAGCCTGCTGCCAAGCGGGCTGAGGAGCGTCTTCGCTCCGCCTTCAGCGGCAAGGACGTACCGGGGCTGACTGACGCTCTTATGCAACTGGTCGAGGCCTATCCGTCGACGAAGTGAGGCGACAACCGGCCTCCCGGCTTCCATCGGGTGGAGCGCGCTCCTCCCCAATCGCGGGCTTGCGGTCAGACGACGGCTAGCGCAGGCGGTACGTTTGACGTATGCCGTTGCCGATCGCGCGTTCGAACGTGACACAGTCACCATCACTCCCGCGAGAGCTTCTGCTCAAGTGTGTCCCGGTGCGTTGCGCGCTCGGAAGGCCGCGCTCGTTCCGGAGGTACCCGCTCAAATGCAACACAACACTACCGAGAGCGCCACGCGGCGTCTGGTGCTCATCGGCGGCGGACACGCGCACGTAACAGTCCTGCGCGCCTTTGGAATGCGGCGCGAGCCGGGCCTCGAAATCACCCTGATCGCCAAGGAGTTGGATGCCCCCTATTCAGGTATGCTGCCCGGCTACGTGGCCGGGCATTACGATCTCGACGCCTGCCATATCGATCTCGTTCGTCTCGCCCACTTCGCGGGTGCCCGTCTCATTCATGGCGAAGCCGTCGGAATCGATACGACCTTGAGCCGCGTTCACATTCTAGGACGCCCTGCGATTGCATACAATCTCCTCTCGATCGATACGGGAATAACTCCGGCGATCGACGGTATTGCCGGAGGGACGGAGCACGCGATTGCGGTAAAGCCCGTTTCAACATTCGCTCCCAAATGGATTGCCTTGGAAGAGCGTGCGCTTCAGCCCCAGGGGCCCCGGCGCATCGCTGTGGCCGGCACCGGAGCGGCCGGTTTCGAGATCGTGCTTGCCGTACGGCACCGGTTGCGTGAGCGTGCCGTGCAATGCGGTATCGACCCGGACGCCTTCAGTTTCGCCCTGATCGGCAGCGGGCGGCTGCTCGCGAGCCACAATCAGATTGCGCGGCGGCTCGCGGCACGGGAACTCATGCGCGCCGGGGTCGATCTCATCGAGGGCGACGCGGTTGTCGAGGTCGACGAAAGCGGGGTGCGGCTCGAGAGCGGGCGCAGAATTGCAACTGACGCGACGCTGCTCACGACCAAGGCGGCGGCGCCGGGCTGGTTCGCCGATACCGGGCTGGCGCTCGACGGGCAAGGCTTCCTCGCCGTCGAGGACACACTTCAGGTGGTTGGCCAGGACGATATCTTCGCCGCTGGCGATTGCGCTGCGGTATTGGCGCATCCGCGCGAGAAGGCGGGCGTGTTCGCGGTGCGGCAGGGGCCGGCGCTCACTCGCAACATCCGTCTGAGGGCACAAGGCCTGGCTGCGAAGCCATTTTGGCCGCAGCGTCACTTCCTTACTCTGCTGTCTTGCGGCGACAAGAATGCCATCGCGTCCCGCGGTCCCTTCGCTGCCGGAGGACGCTGGGCCTGGCGGCTCAAGGACCGGATAGACCGAGATTTCATGGCGGGGTTCCAAGAGCTTCCCGGAGCAATGTCAGGCCCCGAGGGGGAGGGGGACATGCTCTGCGCCGGATGCGCGGCCAAGCTCGGTCCTGCACCTCTCTCGCGTGCCCTTCGGCGATTCTCCGAACGCCAGCCGGCTGCATCCGAGTCGGCGGTACGCAATCTGGCTCCGAACGATGATGCCGCGCTGCTCGATCTCGGCGGGAAGCGCTTGCGTCTCGAGAGCATTGACCATTTTCCTGCCATATGGCCCGAGCCTTACGTGCTGGGAGAGATCGCTGCGGCGCATGCGCTCAGCGACATCCTCGCGAAGGGTGGCAAGCCCGACCATGCGCTCGCGCTCGCCTCATTGCCGATGGCTGCGCCGCATCTGATGGAAGATGACCTTTTTCAGCTCCTGGCTGGGGCCAGCGCGGTGCTGGAACGGGATGGCGTCTCGATCGTGGGTGGGCATACGGCGCGGGCCGATCAGCTGGGGGTCGGTTTTTTCGTCTCCGGGGAGGTGGCACGCGATGATGCCATGTTGAAGAGCGGGTTGATCGGTGGCGAGGTGATCGTACTGACGAAAGCGCTCGGCACGGGGATCATCTTTGCGGGCTGGATGAGGCGACTGGCGCGCGCCCGAGAGGTCGCTGCAGCCGTGGCCGGGATGCGTGTGGCGAGCACCGTAGCCGTGCGGGAATTGCAGAAAGTGGGGGCTACGGCCGTCACAGACGTCACCGGGTTCGGTCTCGCCGGGCATCTCATCGAGATGCTGGAGGCATCGGGGCTGTCGGCGACAATCGGCCTCGAGCCCTGCCTCAGGTACCCGGGCGTCGATCGCCTGATCAAGGAAGGTGTGCGCTCGAGCCTGCTCGGCGACAACCTTGCATTAGCCGATAGGCTCTTGCTCGAGGTCGGTGATACGGAGGCTGCGCTGGCGCTGCTGTTCGATCCGCAGACTTCAGGCGGGCTCGTCGCCGGTGTACCGAGGCATGCCGCTCGAGAGTTCGTCGCAGCGCTGTCACGCGAAGGGGTTCCGGCGGCTATGATCGGCGAGGTTCACGCGCGCGGGGAGGCCGGTGGTGCCCGCCCTCCTGCGCGTCTCAGGGTGTGCGCCACGTTTTCGCTCGAAGCAGAGGCTTCCCCAGGCAAAAAGGGTAAAATCACAGCTCACGGCCTAATAAAGTCATCGTGAGTACCGCGGCCAGGAATGCGCGTGTTACGTCACTAGAACTCAAGAAAATAGGGGGCAAACGCCGCGGGCGCCCTCCTTCGGCGAAGAAAAAGGGGACGGATCGTGACTCAGCCCAGCCATGCCTTGGGGCTTCCCGAAATCGCGAAATTCGAGCACCCAGACATCACCTCGACGGGTGAGAAGCGAGCCTCGGTGCCACTCGAACGCCTGGAAACCGTGTGGTTCAATACAGGTACGCTGTGCAACATTACGTGTGCGAACTGCTACATCGAATCCAGCCCTGCTAACGATCGCCTCGCCTACATCGGCGCGTCCGAAGTCACCACACTTCTCGAAGAGCTCGTGCGTGACGGATACGGAACGCGCGAGATCGGGTTCACTGGAGGCGAGCCGTTCATGAACCCCCAGTTCCTCAAGATCCTTTCGGCCACGCTCGATCGCGGTTTCGACGTTCTGGTGCTGACGAATGCGATGCAACCCATGCAGCGCGCATCGGTCAAGAAAGGCCTTCTTGAACTCAGGGAAAAGCATGGTGCGCGGCTGCGCCTCAGGATCAGTCTCGATCACTTCACGCCGGAGCTCCACGAAGCGGAGCGAGGGGTCAAGACATGGGCGAAGACGATCGAGGGAATCGACTGGCTCAATGCCAACGGCTTCGAGATCGCAATTGCGGGACGAACCTGCTGGAACGAGTCGGAGCCTGACGAGCGCAACGGCTTTGCGGCTCTCGTTGCCGCTCGCGGTTGGCGAATCGATCCAGGCAACCCGAAGCAGCTCATGTTACTTCCCGAAATGGATGGTAGCCACGAGGTGCCGGAGATCACGACACGGTGCTGGGACCTGCTCGGCAAGTCGCCGAAGGATCTCATGTGCGCAACCAGTCGCATGGTCGTGAAACGCAAGGGCGCCGCGGCGCCGGTGGTGCTGCCGTGTACGCTGCTGCCTTACGAGCAGGAGTTCGAGATGGGCTCAACTTTCGCCGAGGCCGGTGCTGCGAATGAGGGCATGTTTGCCAATGGAGCGGTGAAGCTGTGTCATCCTCATTGCGCAAAATTCTGTGTTCTCGGCGGAGGCAGCTGCTCCTAGCGAGCGGCCAGATGGCCCGGACAGGCGAAGGGCCCGGCCTAGATCACGAGGATCTTGGCCGAGCGGCTCTCCCAATCAGCGCTTGCCTTCGACGAGGGCGTCGCGGATCTCCTTGAGGTAAACCTCGCTCTGGGGAGGCGGGGGCGGGGGGGCTTCCGCTTGCTGCTTCTCGAAGCGCTTCTTGGCCGTGTTGATCGCCTTGATCACCATGAAGAGCACGAAGGCGATAATCAGAAAGTCGAAGACCGTTTGCAGAAATGCACCGTACTTGAGGAGCACGGGCTGACCGGTCGGGGTCGGCAGGTTTACCGCCAGATCCGCAAAGTTGACGCCTCCGATGACGTAGCCGATGGGTGGCATCAGCACGTTCTTGACCAGCGAGTCGACGATTTTGCCGAATGCCGCGCCGACGATTACGCCGACTGCCAAATCAACGACATTGCCCTTAAGCGCGAACTCGCGAAATTCCGATAGCAGCGACATGCCTGCTCCTTTCGTCTAGAGCGTGAAGGTCTGTCGGCGGCGTAACGTGGGACTCGATCCTTTGAATTGGTCGGAGCACAAGCCACCACTGCACTCCGGGCCGACGGTCGAGCGGGGCGGGACATTAGTCGGCCCTCACAACGACGGCAATCCTCTCTCAACCATTATATCAGCCTACCCACCGAAAACATTTGCTCTCCCTGGCTACAGGAAGCATGGGCACCGACCGGGGCTGCCGCGCTGTCGCCGACTTTTCAGACAAGACCTAGGCCGAGCCTGTACGGCGAACTGGCGCGAATGCGGCGGCTCGGGTAGACACGGCGAAGTGGTCATGGCGGCCGCTACGCTGAATCGGACACGGGCGCGCCGCATGGCGGCAGGCGGTTGGTGACTGTCGCGCCGTTTTGCCCGCCTTTCCAGGCTGGCGACGAAGGCTCCCGGGGGCTACGCACGCCGATGCAGCCTGACAGGAAGCATTGGGGGGAAAGATGATCGAGCGAAAGGAGCGGAAGCCCTATTGGCGTCACACCAAGTGGCAACTGCTGACCAGCCTGCTGCCGTTCCTGCTGGCGTTGGTGGTGATGCCACTCTATGCGGAGCAACTCAACTCCCGCAGATTTCTAGGCTTTCCCCTCGGTTATTTCCTGGCCTGCCACGGTCTCGTGCTCATCGCGATCGTCACGACGTTCGCTTTCATAAACCGGCAGGACGCCATCGACCATTGGCACGGCGCGCACGAGGACCTGTGAGCGATGCCGCACAGACACGGCACATCCCTTCCTAACCCGATGGTGGGCGTGTACTTCGGCATCTTCGCCGCCTGTCTTGTGGCTGGGGTGATGCTGCTCCTGATCTTCGAGCAACTCGGTGTGGCGGAAGCGTCCCTGAAGGTGGCGATGGCGGTCATCTCGTTGTCGCTCTTTGCGACGATCGGCGCCTCAGCCTACAGCAACAGGGTACGTGAGTTCCTGCTCGCAGGAAGGCGCGTGCCGGCCGTCTACAACGGCATTTCGCTCGCCATCGTCGCACTTGGCGGTGCAGGGATCACGGGACTTGCGGGTGGTCTTTTCCTGGCTGGTTTCGACCTGATATGTCTTGGTGTCGGGATTGTTGCGGGCCTCGCCGTGTCAGTGATGCTCGTTGCACCTTTCCTACGGAAATTCGGAGCGCCGACCCTTCCATCCTATTTCGCGCTGCGATTCGAGAGCGGACCACTGCGGCTGCTTTCAGCAACGGTCTGCGTGCTGGCGCTGATGCTGCTCACGATCGCCGAGATCAAGATCGGCATGCGGAGCGTGATGTGGCTGATGCCGATCTCGTCCGAGGCTGCCGCGGCGGTCATCGTACTCGCTCTGGTGGTGACCATCGTGCCAGGTGGCGCGCGCTCCCTGTCGTGGTCGAGCGCCGCGCAAGCGCTCGCCGTCATGATCGCGATCCTGTTGCCTGCGACGATTGCGGCGATCATGGAAACGAACCTCCCCTTCGGGCAGTTCACCCATGGGCCGATCGTGCGCGCGGTCAGCCGGCTGGAAGCAGTGCAGGACGTGCCGGTCCCCGTTGCCGGCATGCTGGAGTTCGATCTGCCAGGGGCGGGACTGCAGCCGATCGCCGGACGCTTCGCTACGACTTTCGGCAGCATCGGACCGCTCGCGTTCGCACTGGCGACGCTATCGGTCCTTGTCGGAGTGGTCGGCTCGCCGACGCTTCTCGCGAGGGGGGTGACGACGCCGAGCGTCTATGACACGCGAAAGTCGATCGGCTGGGCTGTGGCTCTTGTCGGCGTGCTGCTGCTAACCTTCTCGAGCGTGGCGGTATTCGAGCGCGATATTCTTGTCAGCAGTCTCGTCGGGCAGCCAGCGGCGAGCCCGCCGGAGCCACTGCGACGCTTGATGGAGCTCGGTCTCGCAGCGGTGGAGCGCAGTCCGGCACGGCTCACGGCGACCTCGATCCATTTCGACCGGGATGCCATGCTGGTGGTCCTGCCGGTGCTGATGGGCATGCCACTGGCCGTGGTCAACCTGGTTGCAGCCGGGGTGATGGCAGCAGCGCTGGCCGGAGCGGCGGCGAGCCTTTCGCAACTCGGAGCGATCATCGGGGACGATGTCGTCATAGGGGCTGCGAGCTCGCGGACGAACGACCTGAAGCGGGTCATGGCCTGCCGCGCCGGCATGGTCGGCGCAGGAGGTTTGGCGGGCATAGGCGCGGCAATGGCAAGCGGTGATCCGTTTCTTCTCATGCTTTATTCGCTCGCGATCTCGGGCTCGACAATCTTTCCGATCCTGCTTCTTTCGATCTGGTGGAAGCGATTGACAGCGACGGGCGCCATTGCCGGGCTAACGGCGGGTCTCTTCACGGCGCTCGGCGTGTTGATGGCGGATGTTTCGGCGCTGGGGTTGCCGGGGCTGCTAGCCCCGATCGCCGCCGTTCCGCTTGCGCTGATGTTCGCCGGTGCCGTGAGTTATTTGACGCCCGTCCCCGGCCGGCACATTCTGGAAATGGTTCGCGATTTGCGTATTCCTGGAGGCGAGACAATCCACGACCGGGAGATGAGGCAGGCGCGCCAGCGCGGGCAGAAGGCCCGGTAGGAATAAGCACCGGCGCGCCCGTTCCGACGTTGCGCTGGTTCAAGACTTCAAATTGGCGGGCTCTGTGATGCTATTTCCCCGGCAGCTCGGCATGGCCGCAGGACAATGGACACCATGACGGCACGTGATCGGCTCGGCCTCTATCCGCCGATTGAACCTCATGCGCGCGGCCGTCTGGACGTCGGAGATGGGCACCAGATCTATTTCGAGGAGAGCGGAAACCGGCTCGGGCAGCCCGTCGTCATCCTTCACGGCGGACCTGGCGGGGGAAGCAATCCGACGATGCGTCGGCTCCATGATCCGTCTCGCTATCGCATCATCCTGTTCGATCAACGAGGGTGCGGGCGGTCGCTGCCGCACGCCTCTCTCGATGCCAATACGACCTGGCATCTGGTCGGGGATATGGAGCGGCTACGCAGGCATCTCGGAATTTCGCGGTGGCAGCTTGTCGGCGGCTCATGGGGCTCGACGCTTGCGCTGGCTTACGCAGAGGCCTATCCCGAGCGCGTCAGCGGATTGGTTCTGAGGGGTGTGTTCCTGCTCAGGACGGCAGAGCTCGACTGGTTCTACCAGGATGGTGCGAGCTGGCTGTTTCCGGATGCATTTGCAGATTTCGTCGCCCCGATACCGATCGAGGAGCGCGGCGACATGATCGGTGCCTATCATCGTCGCCTGACGCATCCCGACCTCAATGTCCAGCTTGCCGCGGCGCGCCAGTGGAGCCTTTGGGAGGCTACTACGCTCGCTCTGACGCCGGATCCCGATCGCATCCGTCAGTTCAGCGACGATTCCTATGCGCTGGCGTTCTCCCGGATCGAAGCCCACTACTTCGCCAACAGAGGCTTTTTCGATCGAGACGGTCAGCTCGTGGCAGAGGCGTTTCGGCTGAGCGACATCCCTGGCGTCATCGTGCACGGACGCTACGACGTGGTGACACCGTTGAAGTCGGCGTTCGATTTGAAGGCTGCATGGCCGCGGGCAGAGCTGATCGTCGTTCCGGATGCCGGCCATGCCATGACGGAGCCCGGCATCGTGCATGAGGTGGTTAAAGCGACGCGGCGCCTTTGGCAGTCCTGAGTCTCAGGCGACGGGAGCCCGGATCCAAGCTCAACGGGGTGATCTCGTGAGCTTGCGTCTCAAAGCGGTGTTCCCTTGCCGTTCGGTGGCGCGCCAGGGCCTTGATCCAGGGGTTTGTCGAGTTCTTTCAGCTTGTCGCGAAACTTCTTGAACATGCGCTCGAGGTAGCTCAGTGCCTTGTCGACGTCCTGTTCGCTCGGAAGCTCGAACTTGGGCGCGGGCCGGGCGGGTCCGCCATCCAGACCGAGCATGTCCTCGAGGCGCTTTATCTCCGCCTTCAATTCCTTGTTCTCGTTGGAGAGGCGTCCAATCTCGGCCTGAAGATCGCGGTCGTCCTTGACCGGCTTGCACTCGAATGTCCCGCTAGAGCGCGTGCACAGGGACATGTCACCTGTTGCGGTATCGAGTCGCAGGAAGCCACCGTCAGTCGGCTGCATCGTGAACCGACCCTTGATCTCGCCCTCGGGTGCAGCAGCAAGTGCGGCGCCGGCCAATGCGATCGTCAGAGCGCCTGCGATCAATGTCCGAACTCGCATTTTCTCCTCCCAGCCAAACCCCGCGCCTGTTGCCCAGTCCGGACAGCCGGCGCGATTATCCCGTACACCTAAATTGTGGCAATTCGGGCACAATTCCAAGTGTGTAGCACTTGGTTACGATACTTAACCGTTCTTTTACGCAACGCAGACACGCTGGTTTGTGATGGCTTTTTCTCGTTTCCGGTCAGAGCCTTGTTAATGCAACCAGCTGGTATGTGCGAACATTGGTGAACAACCGATAGACGCAGGCTTCGAAATCGGATGCCCCAGCTCTGCGGGCCCCTGGGAACGACTTTGTCGACGAGGACGAAAATGGCGGATTCGGAAAGATCAAAGACGGGAGGAGACGAGGCGGGTCAACCCGTGAAGCGGCGGGAGGAACTCGATCAGCTTCTACAACGCATCGCCGCGCATATCGCCGAGGTCGACAAGGCGGACGACAAACGCACCGGGAGTCTTTCGGCGGGTGGCGGCTCGCGCGAGAGTGGGGCGGCCGCTTCGTCCGGGGACAGTGACGAGGGCGACGAGCGCGCCAGGTCGAGTGGCTCATTCCGCCGGCAACCCGGCAGCGCCGAGCCTCCGGCGCTCCGCTCAGCGCTGGGGCGCCCCTCCGATGGTCCCGTGCGTATTGAAGCGCCTGCCGATGCGCCCCAGTTGCAGGACGATCTCACTGCGGTTCCGGCGGACGGCGGTCATGAGGAGCCTGCATTGCCTGCCTCCGAACCGGCCGCGAAACACTCGGCGCGGGCGGCGGCAGCAGCCGGTGCGCTCGCGGGCGAGGAGCCGTGGGATGACGCTTCCGCAGAGGCCTTGACCCGGACCTACGAGGCGGAGGCGGCGGTGCCTCCACTCCGAAGCATGCTCAATCTCATGGCAGGCCAATCCCGCGAATCTGCCGCACACGCACAGGGCGGTGAATCCGTCGCGGCAAGGTCACCGATGGCCGCCAATGCCAGCCATGCCGAAATCGATGCGGCTCAGACGCGACTTTTCGAGGCGGCGCGCCGGGTCGAGACGATGCTCGATCGACTGGCCCCAAAGGACGCGGTCGAGGCGCTAGGCGAGCGTTTCCACTCGCTCGAGGACGAGGTGCAACGCAACAGTGCGCAGCTTGCGCGCCTCGATGGCATCGAGGAGCGGCTGGGAGAACTAGGCCACAAATTGACCGACGACCAGGTGGTTGCGTTGTTCGGCTCTCTGGTCCCGACCGCGGAGGATCTGACCCAGTTCGCAGAGGATGCGGCAGGACGTGCGGCCGAGCGGGTTCTCGAGGCCTATGCCCGCGAACTATCGCCGTCGGAGGGACAGCCCGAGGATCGCGGTGCATCGGCAGTGGAATCCACCCAGCTCAAAGCCTTGGGCGAGACGCTCGCGGCGTTCATGGACGAACGTCGCCGCACGGAGGCCAGCACGCTCGAAGCCCTGGAGACATTGCAGCTAGCAATGCAGCATCTCCTCGATCGTGTGGAGCGTGGCGAGAGCCACGACGGACGCGCGGATCACGGGGAACACCATCCTCACGAAGAGACCGCAGAGGCATCGCTGGGTGACTACGGTCATTCGCGGAGGCAAGAACCCCGCGAGGCGGTGGAGCCTCATGACGATCCGTCCGAAGGGATGGTCAATCTGACGGCCAACCAGGGTGCGCGTGACCTGGCAGCGCATGCCTATCGTATGCCGGAGGCCAGGCTCGGGACAGATGAGACGGTGCCGGACGCCTATGGTTACGACGAGGCGGCGAAGTTGCCGAATGAACGTCGAGCAGTCGGGGGCGAGCCCGTCCAGACCCAAGTGGGCGCTGATATGGGGCCCGCCGCACCACGCATGGCGGACGTTCGACCGGGCGCTCAATCCGTCCGAGACATGGACACTGAGGCGCCGGCACAGCCCATGAGCGAGCGGCAGCTTCTCATTGCGCGGGCGCGCATGGCCGCCGAGCGGGCGAGCGCCGAGGCGGGTAACGGAGCCAAGGCGCAGCCGGAAAAGGCCAGCAAAGCCAAGGCCAAGGGGGAACCGAAGGCCGCTGCCGCATCATCGGGGATCATCAGGCCGGGCGTTCTGATCGTTGCCGTGGTGACAATCGCCTTGGCGGGATACTGGCTCGTGTTCGGCAGCAAGCGAGGCCTGCCGCGCCCGTTCGCATCGGCTGCCGTCGAACGTCCGGCTCCACGGGTCTCGCCGCCAGCCAAAGCCAGTGGGCCTGACGTCGAGACCGAGGCGGATCAGGCCGCGCCGGCACAGACGGCGCCGGAGACCGATCCCGGTGCCCGGCTGAGCCCGAACAAGATAACGAACGAGCCGGCTTCGACCATGCCGTCAGGCGATCACCAGGAAGCTAGCGTTGCTCCTTCGCAAGAGGAGACGACGGGTCCGGGTATGGCAATTGCCTTCGGGCACTCGCCTGCGACCTACGAAAGTGTGTTGCAGGCGCGCGAGAGAGCGCGTCTCGCCGGCCTGTCACAGCGCACGGCCTTTGCCGCGGTCCAGACGCACGGTGTGCCTGCCATTCAGCAGCAGCCAGCCGCGAAACCGGCAGTTCAGCCTGTCGCTCACAAGGAAGCTCCAAAGACGACGACCGCGATCGAGACGGCATCTGTGCAGGTAGCGCCGACTTCACTGCCGAAATCCGCTGCGGCCCAAGACAGGCGTCAGCTCATCCTGCCGCCTGCGGCAACGGGGCCGTTGTCGCTTCGCCTGGCGGCGGCGCAAGGCGATGCCGGTGCTCAACTCGAGGTGGCGACGCGGCTCGCCGAAGGCAAAGGCGTCCGGCAGGATTTCGCTGAGGCCGCGAAGTGGTATCAGCATGCCGCGGATCAAGGGCAAGCGGTGGCGCAGTATCGGCTCGCCACGCTATACGAGCGCGGAATGGGCGTGACGGCCGACAGGTCGAAAGCGCGTTCGCTCTATGAGCAGGCTGCGCGTCAGGGCAACCTCAAGGCGATGCACAATCTGGCCGTCATCAGCGCCAGCCCGAAGTCCGGGACGCCCGACTACAATACCGCGGCTGGGCTCTTCATGCGCGCTGCCGAACATGGCCTGCACGACAGCCAGTATAATCTCGGCGTGCTCTATGAGAGCGGACTTGGCGTGGCCAAGGACCATGCCGCAGCCTACAAGTGGTATACACTCGCGGCCCGAGGCGGCGATACCGACGCGGCTCGGCGCAGAGACATGCTCATCTCGCGTCTGCCGCCCGAGACGCTGCAGGCGATGGATGCCCAGATTTCGGCATGGCGCCCGGCTCCGTCCGACGAGACGGTCAATAATGCGCGGGCGGCTGCGAGCGGCTGGACGCAGAAGAAGGCAACTTCGCGGGGCCGCTAGACGTAGAAGCCAGCACAACGCGTGGGCATGGTGGCCTTGCCGCCTGTTTTCCAAGGGGCGGTCACCGCGTCGTTGTCATGGGCTTGCAAACCGGCGCACTTTGTGTGTCCTTTCCAAGCGATCGTCAAAGGCGGTCTTCGGGGACGGATCACAGGCATGCTCATGAAGTTGCAGCGGAGAGGGTGCGCGAGGTTCGTGCTGATCCTCTCGGCTGCCTTCTGCTGGCTTGTCGCGGGCATTGCGGGCGTCGATGCCCAGCGTCGCCAGCGGACCGCTCCCATTCCCGTACCGGTGCCACAGCGCATCGAGCCCTCGACACCGGGTACTGCCGCCGCGCGTGGGGCCGAGCTACCGCGCGAGAGCGTGCAAGCAGATGTGTCGACACGTAGTGTTCCGGTGACATCGAACTTCTCGGGCACCGAAATCGTGGTGTTCGGAGCGGTCGATCACAGCCGTCAGCCGAGCGCCGAGGCAGGGCTCTACGACGTGGTCATCGTCGTGGTGGGAACGCCCACTCGATTGACGGTGCGCAAGAAGGGGCGTGTCGCCGGGCTCTGGCTGAATACCGACTCGATGACGTTCGACAGCGTACCGAGCTACTACGCCATTGCTGCGACCCGTCCGCTCGACGAGGTGGCGTCGCCTGAGGTTCTGAAATCGACGGGAATTGGGTTCGACTACGTGCCGATGGAACTGGCCAAGAGCGCCGCGGGGCGTACGGCGGCCGAGGTGAAATCGTTCCGGCAGGCGATCGTATCGCTGAAGAACAAGGACCGGCTCTACACCACCAGCGAATATGCGGTGGCCTTCATTGGCCGGAGTCTCTTCAGGGCCTCGATCGATGTGCCAGCCAATGTTGTCGTCGGGCCGTTCGAGACGCGCGTCTTCTTGTTCCGCAATGGCGAGCTTCTCAGCCAGTACAACGCCAGGCTCGAGCTGCACCGCCAGGGTTTCGAGGCGTTCATGTATGGCCTCGCGTTCCGCCAGCCACTGGTCTACGGACTTTCGATCATCGTGATTGCGATGAGCTCGGGGCTGCTCGCCGCGATGGCCTTCCGCGGCGCGGGACGGTAACCATTGACCGTCTGAAGACGCTGCCCGCTTCTCAATCCGGGCACAGGCTCGAAGGGGCGACCGGATAGACGCCGTTGCTGCCGAGCACGTGGATTTCGACGCGGGCCTCCGGAAAGAGCGGTGCAAAGGCTTCATCGAGCACGTTCAGCCCTCCTGTGAACGCCCCGAAGGCTGGCATGACGAGTCGGTCGCCATTGCCGACAAAGCAGGGACGGCGCAGCCCTGTGCCCTTCAGGGCCACGCGTGCAGCCGGATGGAGATGGCCGGCTATCTCGCCCCGAGAGGGTGCCTGCGACGGCTCGTGGCGGAGCGTGAGCCGTCCCAATTCGAGGCTTTCGCGCACTTCACCGCCCAAGCAGGGCGATACTTGGGGATCATGGTTGCCGGTGATCCAGATCCAGTCCTGGCGCGCCTGCAGACGGCGGAGCTCCGTTGCTTCGTCGGGAGGCAATCGTTCCCGGGCGCCCGCATCGTGGAAGCTGTCGCCCAAAGCGATGACACAGACCGGCCGGTACCGGGAAAGCACATCGGCGAGGCGTCGTAAGGTCTCACGGGTATCGTAGGGCGGCAGCATGATGCCGCGTGCGGCAAATGCAGAGCCTTTCTCCAGGTGCAGGTCGGCAACGATCAGCGTGCGCTCGGCGGGCAGGTAGAGGGCGCCGGAGCGATCTGCCATGACCTCGGCCTGACCGACCTGCATCGACCTTGCCTCGAAGGTCATGTCGAGACGTCCCGAGATTCCGGCTTGCGGCCTCATCGTCGAACTTCCCCCTTATGCCTCTGTGTCCCCGGCAATCAGGCGCCCGCCACACCCGCTTCGCGAAGCAATGCCTCGGCTGCCTCCCGTAGGGCGCTTTCGCGCGCCTCTCCTCCGACCACCTCGCGTCCGAGCTCGAGAAGGATCGGAACCGATAGCGGCGAGGCACGGCTGAGTGCTACGTGACGAACGTGCCCATTGATGCGGCGAAGGAACGCGCCCAAGCGACCAATGTCCAAGAGGCCTGTCGCCGCATCGCGGTATGCAGCCTCGAGCAAGACGTGATTGGGATCGTGGCGCCGCAAGACGTCATAGATGAGGCTCGCCGAGACCGTGAGCTGGCGGCCGCTTTTCTCCTTGCCGGAATGCCGGCGCTCGATCAGTCCGGCGATGACGGCGCACTGGCGGAAGGTGCGGCGCATGAGGCTCGTCTCGGCGAGCCAGGCGTCGAGATCGTCGCCGAGCATGTCCTCGGCAAACAGCTCGTCGAGGTCGACCGCGCCGGACACGATCATGGAGGAAAGGTCGCCGAGGCCCCAGATCGACATGGCATAGTCGTTGGCGAGGAACCCCAAGGGTTTGGCACCGAAGCGCTCGAGGCGGCGCGTCAACAGCATGCCGAGGGTCTGGTGGGCCAAGCGGCCCTCGAAGGGGTAGGCGACCAGGTGATGGCGGTTGCCGTGATGGAACGTCTCGACCAATACTTCGCCGGGGCGTGGCAGGACCGAGTGCTCTTCCTGCAGTCGTAGCCATTCTGCGACGGGAGCCGGCAAGCGCGACCAGCCTCCGGGATCGGCCAGCATCTCGCGTACGCGGCGCGCTAGGTGGGTCGAGAGGGGAAACCGGCCGCCGGGGTAGCTCGGTACAATCGGGTCTTTTGCGGTCGCGCGCGAGACGAACACCTCGTTGTCTCGAAATCCTTCCATGCGCAACGTCTCGCCGCCCAGGACGAAGGCGTCCCCCGGCTTCAGCTCGCCCGCGAACCATTCGTCTATCTCGCCGAGGACCCGTCCGCCGGCAAGCGGTTTCGAGCCGGCTCGACCGGCGCCGCTGCGACGCCCGACGAGACGTACCTTGACCAGCGGGCTTTCCACGATGGTGCCGATGTTGAGCCTGTACTGTTGCGCGATGCGCGGGTGGGCAAGGCGAAGTCGGCCATCGTCGGTTGGCTTCAGACGTGCGAAGCGGTCATAGGACCGGAGCGCGTAACCGCCGGTCGCGACGAGATCGACGACCCGATCGAAGTCGGTCCGCGAAAGGCCGACATAGGGCAATGCGCTCGTGACCTCGGCAAAAAGCTGCGTGGGCTCGAACGGTGCCCCGCAGGCCACACCCAGAATGTGCTGGGCGAGCACATCGAGACCACCGCGACGGTCGACGATCGCGTCCTGAGCACCGGCCTCGGCCGCCTCGAGGGCTGCGCGGCATTCGAGCACCTCGAAGCGATTTGCAGGTACGAGCAGTGCTTTGGATGGCTCATCGAGGCGATGATTTGCGCGACCGATGCGCTGGATCAGGCGGCTTGCGCCTTTCGGCGCCCCGATATGGATCACCAGGTCAACGTCGCCCCAGTCGATGCCAAGATCGAGGGTCGATGTCGCGACCACGGCTCGGAGCCGGCCGCTGGCCATGGCTGCCTCGACCTTGCGGCGCTGGGCAACGTCGAGCGAGCCGTGATGCAGCGCTATGGGAAGGCTCTCCTCGTTGGCATTCCACAACTCTTGAAACATCAGCTCGGCCTGGAGGCGCGTATTGACGAACACGATGGCGAGGCGGTGTTGTGCGATCGCCGCCAGGACCTCGGGTACGGCGTAGCGCGCGGAGTGGCTCGCCCACGGCAGCGGGTCCTCGGTCTCCAGGATGGTGATTTCGGGACGCGCGCCTCCTGCGAGCTCAATCGAGTCGGCGAGCTCGATCTGTCGGGCGGGCGCCGTTTGTGGAGAGAGCCAGGCGCGAAGCTCGGTCGGTCGGGCGACGGTTGCCGAGAGCCCGGTCATCATCAATCCGGGTGAGAGCGCCCGCAGCCGCGCGAGGTCGAGGGCCAAGAGGTCGCCTCGTTTCGAAGGGACGACCGCGTGCAGCTCGTCGAGGATCACCGTTTCGAGATCGGCGAAAAGGAAGCTGGCATCCTCGCCGGACACGAGCAGGGCGACCTGCTCAGGTGTGGTGAGCAAGATTTCGGGAGGCCGCGTACGCTGGCGCATGCGGCGCGACTGCGGTGTATCGCCCGTCCGAGTCTCGACGCGGAGCGGAAGTGCCATCTCGGCGATGGGCCCGGTCAGGTTGCGGGCGATGTCAACAGCAAGCGCCTTCAGGGGCGAGATGTAGAGTGTCTTGAGGCCTGCGCCTTTGCGCTCCTCGGCCTCTTGATTGACGGCAGCGGCGAGGCTCGGGAGAAATCCGGCCAGCGTCTTGCCGGCGCCTGTCGGTGCGACGAGAAGGGTCGAGCGGCGCCGTCTGGCTTGGCGGAGGAGCGCCAGCTGATGCGGGCGGGGGGACCAGCCCTTCGACGCGAACCAGCGGGCGATGGGGATCGGCAGGAGCTGATCCGGCGGCTCCACGACGGGCGATCCCCCGTCGCGCCCCGGAGAGGATGCGCTTCGCTTTCGCTTCGGGGGGCTCAGGTGGCGTCGCGCCATAGCCCCTCTCTCACTGCGGAGGCTGTTCGCGATGCTGGTCGCGAGCGCGAGCCATTCGTGGTATCGGGGCGGGCGAACCGGCCGAGTCCCAAGTCACGGCCGGGGTGAGCGTCGTGCAATGAGGAGCGTGGCTTGGACAGGAATGGTTTTTTCGGCGGCAATCCGATCGGCGTGATCGTCCGTCTCGTCGTGCTCTCAATCGTCGTCGGCATTGTCATGTCGGCGCTCAACATCCGGCCTGAGGCTCTTCTCTATCACGTCCAAATGCTCATTCGTCGCCTCTCGATGCTGGGCTTCGATGTGTTCGAAAACGCGTTCGGTTACTTCTTGCTGGGCGCTGTCGTGGTCATCCCTGTCTGGCTTCTTTCGCGCATCCTGGGCTCTTTCGGAGGGCGCGGGCGCCGCGAGTGATGGATAGCTCTTCCGTCTCGCGCGCCGACGGCGAAGGGGCTCCATCGAGCGAGGCCACACGGGCTTCGGCCGTACCAGCGAAGAGGATCGGTCACGCGGAGGTTCTCGCGATCGCGTTGCCGATCACGCTCTCCAACGCGACAGTCCCACTCATTGGTTTCGTCGATACGGCGGTGGTCGGGCAACTCGCCCAGCCACACCTGATGGGTGCCGTGGCGATCGGTGCCGTCATCTTCAACATGCTCTATTGGACGTTCTCGTTTCTCAGGATGGGAACGACCGGACTTACGGCGCAGGCACTGGGAGCGGGCGCGCCGCGCGAGATCGCCGGGCATCTGTTGCGTGCGCTGATCGTGGCGGTGGTGTGCGGGGTTGGTCTTGTTCTACTGCAGATTCCCGTCAGGGAGGCCGCGTTCTGGCTGACCGGCGGGTCGCCGGAGGTTCTTGCGGCGGGGCGCACGTACTTCGACATCCGGATCTGGGCGGCGCCCGCAGGCCTCGTCAATTTCGCGTTGCTCGGGTGGCTGATCGGACTTGGACGCGCCGGGGTGGCGTTCCTGCTCCAGCTCTTCCTCAATCTTCTGAACATCGGCCTGGCGGTGCTGCTCGGGCTGGTTCTCGAGGGTGGCGTCGCCGGTGTGGCATGGGCAGCTCTCGTGGCGGAATGCGTTGCTGCACTCGCGGGTCTCGTCCTCGCCCGGCGCATTGCACGGGTGGCGGGGGTCAGTGCGCCGCTCCAAGATGCTTTCGATACGGGTAAGCTACGGCGATCCCTGGCCATCAATGGCGATCTCGTAGTGCGATCGTTCGTGGGTTACGCGGCCCTGGTCGTGTTCACGCGGGCAGGCGCCGCGGCCGGCGATGTGACGCTCGCCGCCAACGCGTTGCTGTTCAGCCTCTTGTCGATCGCGATCTACCTGCTCGACGGGTTCGCCTTCGCGGCCGAGGCGCTCGTCGGGCGCAGCGTCGGAGCGCGGGATCGCGCGGGCTTCGAGCGGGCGGTGTGGATCTCGACGTTCTGGGCTGCCGGATTTGCAGTTGCCCTGGGTCTGGCGATCTGGCTCGGGGGCGCGCAGGTCATTGCGGCAAGCGCGAAGAGCGCGGACGTGCAGGCGGCCGCGCTCGTCTACCTGGCGTGGGTTGCCGTCGGGCCGCTCGCCGGAGTGTGGTGCTTCCAGCTCGACGGCATTTTCACGGGTGCGACTCGGACGCGCGACATGCGTAACATGATGGTCGTCTCTATTGCCGTCTTCCTCGCAGCGTACTGGGGGCTGGGGCGTGCGTTCGGCAACCACGGCCTCTGGGCGTCGTACATGGTGCTGTTTCTGGTGCGGGCGATTACGCTCGGCGGACGGCTAGCGGGCCTCGTGCGCGACTGCTTCGGTTGATGCGGCTCAGGGGGCCAGCATTTCCCCGAGCACCCTGGCGTCCGGCAGGGTCTCGAGACGATCAACCGCTTCGATAAAACCCTCGATTCGGTCTTCCGAGAGAGGCTCGAGGGCCGCTGCGGCGTTGGAGCGAAACTTGGCGAGATGGGCCTTGCGGGACAGCGGCTTCGAGGGATTACCGAGCACGACGTCGAGTTTGCTCACAAGGCGGCTGCCGCCGGTCATATCGATCTCGACCTCGACGGGCGTCAGGGCATTGGGATCGCCCTGATCGCGCACCTCGAGCGCGATCCGCTGTGCCAGATCGGCCGTCGCAGGATCGCGATACGTTTCGGGTGTGAAGTCGGGCAGGCCGAGGGTGCCGGTCAGCAGAATGCGGGCCGCAGTGAAACGCGCGCACAGGCGGGCGTAGTTGATGTCCATTTCGGACTTCCAGGGCCGGCCCACCAGATGGTCGATCAGAGGCGGCACCCAAGCCCTTACGCTCGCGATCTTTTCGGCCGCGAAGCCCGCTCTGCTTCGAAGGTCGAGGCAGGCTTCCATGACCCCGTGAGTCGCACGGCCAGACGGCCATGGCTTGTGGGCAAGCTCCGTCACCCGCCAAAGCTTGCCGAGCGTTGCGGCGGCGGCCGCCGGGCTCCCCCGCTCCTCGATCAGACGGAAATAGCCGAAGGGGCCTTCCAGAACGTTCACCGGCCCTTCGAAGCCGGCGGTTGCGAGGTCGCAGGCGACGACAGCGTTGCGTGCGTTGAAGCCCATCTGCAGAGCGAGGAGTGGAGACCCTTCCGTGTGGGCCTGCATGGTGCCCGAGACCTGACCATAGACGAGCGAAAAAGCGTGGAGCTGCCGGTGGGTGTCGAAGCCCATCAACTTGCCGATGGCGGCTGTTGCGCCGAAGGCACCGGCGGTTGCCGGCCGGAAGAAGCGCAGCCCGGTTTCTGCCGCCACGCCGAGGCCCGCCGCAACGTCCACGCCAAGGGTTGCCGCCAGTATCAGGTCGCGGCCGGTGGCACTGCAGCCTCGCTCGATTGCAGCCATGGAGCCGGCGAGCACGGCGGTCATGGCGTGGACGACCGCCGCTTCGTGGACGCAGTCGAACTCGGAGCAGTGGGTCTGATAGGCATTGCACAGCGCTGCCGCCGGCGCCGGCAGGCGCTTCCCGTTGCCCCAGACCCTCGCGGCGCTGCCTTCGCCAGATGCGGCAAGTGCTACCGCAAGATCGGATGCTCGCGGACCGTTGCTGCCCGCGAGGCCGACGCCGAATGTATCAAGGATGAAGATCTTCGCTGCCGCTACCGCCTGCGCGGGAATGTCCTCGTAGCGCGTCCCGGCCACGTGGCTTGCGAAGGCGGCGATAGCGTCCATACGGGGGGCGCTCCAATGCGTCAGGCCGCTTCAGCCTGCTTAGCGGTCATGGCGTCGCCGGCCACAGTCGTGCGTCGCATGTCTCGCGGCTGGCTCTGGTCATAGCGACGGGCGCGATGGAGCACCTGGCGGTTGTCCCACATCACGAGATCGTGGAGCTGCCATTTGTGCACGTAGACGTATTTCGGCTGTGTGGCGTGGTCGGTGAGGTCGCGAAGGATAATGCGGGCCTCAGGCATCGACAAGCCTAGGATCGCGCCGGCGTGCGAGGAGAGATAGAGCGACTTCCTGCCGGTGACGGGGTGCGTGCGTACGAGGCTCTGGCGTACCGGCTTGAACATGGCCTTCTCCTCGTCGGTGAATTCGAGGAAACCCAGAGAGCCGCGCGAGTACATCAGTGAATGCTCGCAGATCATGTCCGCAATTTCGGCCTTTGCGGCAGCGTCGAGATCGTCATAGGCGGCGCGCATGTCGGCGAACTCGGTGTTGCCACCGTGTGTGTTGAGGACGCGGCACGAAAGAAGCGAATACTTGGCGGGTACGGCCCTGAAGGAGCTATCCGAGTGCCAGAGCATGTTCCCGATGTTGAAGAGGTGCTGTCGGCTGTCCTTTGGCAGAGGCTTGCCGTCCTTGTCGAGGTTCGAGACGTCGTTCATCCCCTCGGCGAGGCGCTTGTCCTTGTCTTTGGTAATGTTTCCGCCCCGGGCATTCTCCAGGGGGCCGAAATTCTTGGAGAAGGCCTGCTGTTGCTCGTCGCTTATGTTCTGGCCATGGAAAACGAGGACAGCATACTTATCCATGCCAGCCTCGATGGCTGCGACGTCCTCATTTGACAGTGGCTTCGTGAGATCGACGCCGGTGACCTCGCCTGCGAAAACGGGCGTGAGTTGGCGGATGGAAACGGCCATGGGCATTCCTCCTCGCGACTGCTTGTCGGCGCCGGCTTGGGCGCACGGCGCGCTTATGGCGAGATCAAGCTAGGACAAAGCCGGGCCCACGAAAAGTCCGGACATGCATGAGGGCCGGGCGTCTGCACCGGACCTCGAACGGGATCTGACCTCGGTCGTCAGCGCCGCCCCGTTAGTCCTCCGACGCTGTCGAGCGCGCCCCAGTTCGCCTGAAAGAGGGCAAAGGCGACGAGAAGCAGCCAGATGTTGGTCGGCAGGGACATCCAGACGACGAGTGCCGTAACGAGAAGGCCGAGCACCGAAACCACCCGAACGGCCCACGCGTATCCCACGATGGCGTTGAGCCAGGCCTCTAGGGTACGTCCGCCGTCGAGCGGAAACGCCGGCAGCAGGTTGAAGATCATCAGCCAATAGTTGATGCCGGCGAGCGAGGCGAGCGCAATTCCAAGCATTGGCTTGCCGATGCCCCAGGCCTCGATGGTGAGCGCGCCGAAGCCCTTCCAGAGAAGGAAGTTCGCCGCAGGGCCGGCGAGGTAGATGACCGTCTGAGCGACGACGGATCGGGGGAGAGAGGACGAGAAGCGGGAGACACCGCCGAGCCCGCCGATTTCGATCTCGTCGGTGCCGATCTTCCAGAGGCGCGCTGCGAAGGTGTGACCCAGCTCATGCAGCAGGATAGAGGCCAGGATGCCTATGATGATGAGGATACCGGCCGACATGAGCTGGGCGTCCCCAGCCGTGAAATAGCGGTAGCTGAACAGGATGAGGATCAGCACCAGGATCATGTCGAGGTAGATCGGCACGCCACCGATGCGTCCGAGCTCGAGGCGGGTGATCATGCAGGCTGGCCTTTCATTGCGCAGGCGGTCGAGTCGTTGAGATAGCGCAGAAGCTAGATTCCGCCTACCGCCTCGCAATCTCGTCCGATCGCAACTCGTTCGGGCTCCGGCTCAATCCCTACGCTGCCAGCGGCGGGCGCCTTCGACCGCCATGGCGGAGCGGTTGGCGATAAAGAGATGAAGGGCGAGAAACATGAACATCGGATGGCGGGCGAACGCAAGATAGACGCAGATGGCACAGACGCCCCATCCGAGAGTTGCGACGACCTCGACCGAGGTTGCCAGATCGAGGCGCTTCGTCAGCCAAGCAGAAAGGGCGCGGCCGCCATCCAGTGGAAAGGAAGGTGCAAGATTGAACAGGAACATCGCAAGGTTGAGGCGGGCGAGCGCCGACAGGACCTGGTAGACCGGCGCTGCGGCCTGATCGGGCAGATCGAAGGCGTCGTAATAGGCAAACCACCAGAGGGCCCAATAAAAAAGCGCCCAGAGCGCGAGATTGCTCGCCGGGCCAGCCAGAAGAATGAATATCTCGTCCTCCCGGCGCTCGCCCTGGCGCTCGAGGAAGCAGAGACCGCCCATCCCGTTGAGCTCTATGTGCGTGGTCGGTATGCGGCAGATGTGCCCGGCCCAGGCATGTGCGAGTTCGTGGACCAGGATCGAGCCTATCCCACCGACCACGACAAAAAGACCTACGATCAGGGTCCCGACGGAGCCGGACAGTAACCAGCTGCTGCCGAAGAACAAAACCAAAAGAATGAAAGATCCGTCGAGGCACACCGGTATCGAGCCGATCCTGCCGACCTCGTATTTCTGATCGTACATGAGCACCTCCCGGCCGCCCGCCGCGGTATGGCCGGCCGGGATTATGGCGCTCGCTGATTAAGTCCACGTCAGGAGACGCGGTTAACAGCCGGTAAGCCGCGCCGGGGTCAGCTACGGTCGCGCTGCCCGAGTGTCCGTAGCCGCAGGGCGTTCAGGCGGATGAAGCCGGCTGCGTCCTTCTGGTCGTAGGCGCCACGGTCGTCCTCGAAGGTGACGAGGGTCGATGAGTAGAGGGACTTCGCACTCTCGCGCCCTATGACGATGACGTTGCCCTTGTAGAGCTTCAGGCGGACCGTGCCCTCGACGTGTTCCTGGCTCTTGTCGATCAGAGCTTGCAGCATCTCGCGCTCCGGGGAGAACCAAAAGCCGTTGTAGATCAGCTCGGCGTAACGCGGCATGATCTCGTCCTTGAGATGGGCGGCGCCGCGATCGAGGGTCAGGCTCTCGATGGCGCGGTGGGCTGCGAGCAGGATGGTGCCGCCGGGGGTCTCGTAGACGCCGCGCGACTTCATGCCGACGAAGCGGTTCTCGACGAGATCGACGCGGCCGATGCCGTTGTCGCGACCAAGGTCGTTCAGCCGGGCAAGCAGGGTAGCCGGAGACATTGCCTTGCCGTCGATCGACACGGCGTCGCCCTTCTCGAAGCCGATTGTGACTATGGTTGGCTTGTCGGGCGCGTCCTCCGGGGCGATCGTGCGCATATAAACGTAGGGCGGCGGCTCGACGTTCGGGTCTTCCAGAACCTTGCCCTCGGAGGAGGAGTGCAGGAGATTGGCGTCGACGGAGAACGGGGCCTCGCCGCGCTTGTCCTTGGCAATCGGAATTTGATGAGCCTCGGCGAAGGCGATCAGGTCCTCTCGGCTCTTGAACGTCCACTCGCGCCACGGAGCGATGATTTTGATCGACGGCTCAAGCGCATAATAGCTGAGCTCGAAGCGGACCTGGTCATTGCCCTTGCCCGTGGCGCCGTGGCAGACGGCGTCGGCGCCAACCTTTCTCGCAATGGCGATCTGAGCCTTGGAGATGAGCGGGCGGGCGATCGAGGTTCCGAGCAGGTAGACGCCTTCATAGAGAGCGTTGGCGCGCAGCATCGGGAAGACGTAATCGCGCGTGAATTCCTCGCGCAGATCCTCGATGAAGATGTGCTCGGGTTTGATGCCCAACATAAGAGCCTTTTCGCGCGCCGGGCCCAACTCCTCGCCCTGCCCAAGGTCCGCTGTAAATGTCACGACTTCGCAGCCGTAGGTTTCCTGCAGCCACTTCAGGATAATGGAGGTGTCGAGGCCGCCCGAGTACGCGAGCACGACGCGGTTCACCTTGCCCTTAAGATCCTGGCCTTCGGCGCTGATCGCCATCTCAAACTCTCCCGAGCCTTGCCGATTGGGCGCGCACTATAGGGCGGGCTGCCCTGTCTGCAAGGCGGCATTAGGGGCAAGCCAGGCATTGTGCGCCGGCTCTATCCGGTCATGATCCGGCGTGATGGTCGGCTGAGCAGACGCATGCTTCAAGCTTCGGGACCACGCAATTGTGAACCGCGTTGACCATCTGCACTCTAATACTTCGTCCGACGATGACTATTTCAATCGCAAGGTCGGGTCGGCGAGCCAAGCTCGGCGTGGCGGTAGCTTCAACGGCTTCTCCATGGCAGTGGTTGCCACGTGGGACACTCGCTGGCCCGGCCGGCTTTTGGTTTTCCTCAGCGCCCATGGGGGACTGCAGTCACTTTGGAAGAAGCGACCGCAATCAACCCGCTTGCCTTGTCAGGCTCACAATTGTGTGGCCCATAGGTGGCGTAATTCGGGTGATCGTCGTCCGGAGAGACCGGGCGTCCGCGGAAGGGGAACCGCGCACGTGCTCACGTCTGCTTGCAGGTTGAGATGGCTGCTTGCCGCTGCCCTCGTCGCGATGGGGCCATGGGGCGAAGCCCGGGCGCAGCGCATCGGTGAGGAGCTGGCGTCACGGTTGACCCCGTCCCAGACGCGCGCCTACGTGCTTCATCTGCGGGCGAGGGCGCAGCATGATCGCGACGTCGATGCCTACTGGGACGTAATTGAGGATCTGAAGGCCAAGCGACGCCAGAAGCGATCGGTGGGACAGCCATTCAGCGCTGACGATTTTGTCCCGGTGCAGCCTCCGAAGTACGCCGGCCCGTCCATGCCCCAGGACGTTGCAAAGATCATCGCGAGCCAGCACCGGTCCCAGCAGCCCGAGCCGATGGCCGATGTCCAGGATTTTCTCAAACACGCCCGCGCCGCATACTCGTTCGTTCCGGAGCGTACGAGCGAGGCCGAGTTCAAGCGCCGCTATGCAGAGGAGGCGCTGGCGCTCGGGCTCTCCAAGGACCAGGTGGTGCGTGTCTATGCGCTCGAGACGGGTGGCCGCGGCACGTATGACATGCAAGCGGGCATCGACCCCGAGAGCAAGAAGGGCCGGCCGATCTCGAGTGCGCTCGGGTATGCCCAGCTACTCGGTGCCAACTCGGTCGATGAGCTCGTGAAGCACGGTGACAGTTTCATTGCTCGGCTCAGGTCGGCTGCGGCAGTGAGCAGCGGGGCAAGGCGCAAGGCCCTTTTCGACAAGATTGCTGCCGTCCGGCGCATGCTGCGGGCAGCGCGTGGTGTCCCGAACAGATGGAGCGCGCACGTCGATTTCTCCCGTACGCCCAAAGGGCTCGGTATTCATGCCCTCAACCTGGATGGCGACATCGGTCCTTGGCTTCAGACGATCAAACTCAGAGGCATTCGCGACTTTGCCGAGAGAGCGGGGCGACCGCGGTTGAGTGGAGCCGAGATCGAGCTCATGAATCTCGCCGGACCTCAGACAGGCCTCGATATGATGGGAGCGGTTGGTCTCAAGATGCCGACCGCGAACTTCTTCGCCCAGCGGGCCTATAACCGCAATCCCATCGTCAAGGACCGGACATCGGCCGAATTGCTCGCGGCGCTCGAAGAGCGCATGAACCAGAATTTGCGCAAGGCGGGCGCGATTGAATTCGCGCGAGCATTCGACGTTGCCCTTGCGCGGCGGTCTCGTGCGGCGGGGCGCTGAGGCTATCCTCCGACCACCCCCGCTTGCTACCCGCGCGGGGCAGTGGTTCGAGCAAGGAGTATCAGGCAGATGGGGCGAGCAATCGTCCTCAGGGAGACGGGCGGGCCGGAGGTCCTCAATCTCGAGCACGCCGAGGTGGGCGAGCCGGGTCCTGGCGAAGTTCGGCTCAGGCAAACGGCGATCGGTGTGAATTTTCACGATTGCTACGTGCCGTCGGGGCTCTACCGAACCCTCGAGTTGCCCGGCGTGCGTGGGCTCGAAGCCGCGGGCGTTGTGGAAGCGGTGGGGCCAGACGTTGCGAGGATCCGGCCGGGTAACCGTGTGGCCTACTTCTCGGCGCGGTACTACACCACCGACCCGACGTGCGAAATCGAATGGCCAGCGATCTTTTTCGCGCGGTCGCAGATGATACGCTGACGTCCGGAGAGCCGGAAATATTCAAGCTCGACGACGTGGCCGAGGCGCATCGCGCGCTCGAGGCGCGGCGAACGAGGGGTGCCGTGGTTCCATTGCCCTGAGCGCCAAAAATCGCTCGGCTCTGGTCGATGCGCTACTTGCAGACTTTCATGCGCCCGTCGTGCCCATGCCAAGCGAGATCGAGATGGAAGTGGTCGTGATGAAATCGATCGGCGCGCGGGCCGAGGACCGTCGTGAAGATCGAGCAGGCGCCATCGTGGGTCTGGCGCAGGAAACCGCGCTCGCGCGGGTCACCACGCCAGCCGGACTTGACCGTGATCCAACGTCCGTCGGCGAGCTTGAAGGCCGAGACGTCAAGTGCGTTGGCATGGCCGTGCTCGGAGAGTTTCGCACCGTAGATGCCGTTTCGCGGGCGGCACGCATAGGACGCGGCCACCTTGATTTCGACGACGGGCAGGCCGAAATGCCGGCGCGCGCCAGGCTGCACGACTTCGGACATCCATTGGTCGACGGCCGGGATCATCTCGCACCTCAGTAGTGCCGGAGGTCGCATGGCGACTCTTCCACCCAAGGCGCCGGACATTTCGAAAGGGCTGGATACGCTGCAGCTTCCAGGTCCACCAAGGGAGGAGCGTTGCACCAAGAAGGGAGAGCGGCGCGCGAGCCCGAGTGCAAGACAGCGGCTCTCCTCTGTGCGCCGCCATGTTTCAGGCATGCTTGAATGTCTTGCGACTGGCCCACTCGGCGAATACGAGATGCGACTGCATCCCCACAATGCGAGGAGGCCAACGACGAGAGGCAACTGACGGACGAAACGCGATACAGACATTGGCCCAGGTTATCGGACGTGAGGTTAACGCCGGGTTAACCTTGATAAGCTTCAAGATAAGGCCGCGCGCAGGCGGACCCGACCGAAATTCAGCCTACACAGCGGTTTCGGCGGCAATGAGCCTCAATTGCGCTCGACCGTGGCGGAAGGACGGCACACGGAAGGCCATTCCCTCAACCTAGCGGCGGGCGACATGAAGTGGCAGGGGCGCACTCGGTCGCGGCCGGATTTCAATCGGTGGGAGACCGCGCCGTCGCGTGCACCGACGGAACCAGGGGAGCGTACGATCTGATCGTGGCAGCCACTGGCTACAATCTCAGCGCTCCGCTCCTGCCGAAAGGACTGGTCCAGGTCCGTGACAACGTTTTACGCAAATCTGCGGTGGAGCTTTCCCGCCGGGGGTGAGGAACCTCTGTTCTGCGGCACTCGATCTATCGTCCAATTTCTAGTACAGCGAGGCGGCCGAGTAGCTTGGGAGGGCGAAGCCGAGACAAGGCGGTTCTTCGATGAAAGTTCTGGTCACCGGAGCCGGTGGGCATCTCGGCTTCAATCTCGTCGGCGGGCTCGTCGCTGCCGGCCACGAGGTCAGAGGCTCCCTTCGGTCGCTCGCCGCACCGAAAGCGGTCGAGCGTCTCCAGGGCCAGGGCGCATGCGATGTGGTGGCGGCGCCGCTCGAAGACGAACGGCTGCTCCGTGCGGCGATGGACGGCATGGATGTCCTCATCCACACGGCTGCCGTCTATCTCCTGCATGCGCCGGGGCGCGAAACGGAGATCGTTGCGGCCAGCGTCGAGGGTGTCGAGCGTGCCTTTCGAGCCGCAATGGACGCCCGCATCAAGAGAATTGTCCTCACTTCATCCATCGTGGCGCTTCCTCTGACGCGCGCTGGATCGCGGCCAGTCGACGAGAGCGCCTGGAACGAAGACCTGAGAGTGCCGTACTTCAGAGCAAAAACGCTGGCCGAGCGAAGGGCGTGGGAGCTCGCACGCGAACTGGGTCTCGATCTCGTGACGGTGCTTCCGGGCGCTTTCGGTGGACCCGGGTTCTCTCGCCCAACTCCGACGATCGATCTCGTCGCAGCGATCATGAAAGGGGCCATGCGGGTTGCGGTGCCGCCAATCGCCTACCCTTACGTCGACGTTAGGGACGTTGCCAGCGCACACGTCATGGCGCTGATGAGCGGCGCGACCGGGCGCTTCATCGCAATCAACGAGCCGATCCCGATGATTGGCGACATTGCCCGAGAAATGAGCCGGCTCGATCCGAGTGTCCCGAAACCGCTGATGACACTGCCCGGGTTCACGATGAGCGTGCTTCCCTACTTGGAGGTTCTCGTCAGCGCCCTCGGAGGGACCTCCCGGACGATGACGCCCGCGATGGCGGCAACAATGAGGACCGGGCGCTACAATCTCACATCTGCCCGGCTTCGCCGCGAGCTCGGATGGGCCCCCGCCATCACACTCGCCCAGAGCCTGGAGGATACGATGGCTGCCATTCGGCAGCACGATGCTGACAAGCTGCGTGTGCACGCCAAGATCGAGGCGAGCTGAGACGCGAGATGATCGGCATCTCGGTGAGGCGGCAGAGCGAAGCGGTAGCTAGTCTCGGCGGGCGAACCGGTTTTGAGGCCGATCGAGCCCCAGATGCTCGCGAAGCGTGGTTCCTTCATACTCCGTTCGGAACAAGCCGCGCCGCTGCAGCTCGGGGATGACCAGATCGACGAAATCCTCGCAGCCGGCGGGCAGGTGGGTCGGCGTGATGTTGAAGCCATCGCAGGCCGAGGCATCAAACCAATCCTGCATCACGTCCGCGATGTCAGAGGCGGTGCCGATCACGCAGAACCCGCCCATGCCTGCGACCTGCTCATAAAGCTCGCGAATGGTCGGGCGCTCGCGGCGGACGCGCTCGGCGAGCTGTTGTGAGAGGCTTTTGATGCCGGACGGACCGAATGCCTCGGGTGGAACCGGGCCATCGAGGGAGTAGCCTGACAGGTCGCCAAAAGCATTGGCGAGGCGATTGAGACCCACAAGGGGATCTAGCAAATCCTGCAGGAGTTCGAATTTCGCACGCGCATCGTCGCGCGTGCGCCCGACGACAGGCCGGAGCGCTGGCAGGATCTTCAGTGTCTCGCGGGGGCGCCCAAACTTCGTCATGCGCTGCTTGATGTCGCAATAAAAAGCCTGGCCCGCCTCTCTTGTCGGATGGATCGCGTAGACGAGATCGGCAGTTGCGGCGGCGAGATCGCGGCCCTGCTCCGAGGCACCGGCCTGGACTACGACAGGGTGGCCTTGCGGAGGCCGTGCAACGTTCAGCGGACCCCGCACGTTAAAAAAGCGGCCATTGTGGTCCAGGGTATGAAGCTTTGCCTGGTCGAAGAATTGCGCTCCGGGTTTGTCCAGCAGCAGGGCGTCGTCCTCCCAGCTGTCCCACAGGCCGCGCACGACTTCGACGAACTCTGCGGCGCGCGCATAACGCGTGTCGTAGTCGAGCTGCTCGTTCCGGCCGAAGTTCCCTGCTTCCGCGTCAGACCAGGAGGTGACCACATTCCATCCGGCCCGGCCATTGCTGATCCAGTCCAACGTCGCGAACTTGCGTGCGAGATTGTAAGGCTCATTATAGGTCGTGGACGCAGTGGTGACGAGCCCGATGCGGCTCGTGACAGCGGCAAGGGCCGGCAGAAGGGTCATGGGCTCGAGCTCGACCAACTCGTAGCCGGCGCGTGTGAGCGAGCCGGGTGGCACATCGCGCTCGCGGATTCCGATTCCGTCTGCAAAAAAGATAAGATCGCATTTGCCGCGCTCAGCCGCCTTGGCGCTTCTCGCATAGTGGTCGAAGCGCAAGGTTCCGTCAGCGGGAACGTCGGGATGGCGCCAGGCAGCTGGATGGTATCCGAGCCCGCGAATGGACATGCCGATATGCATCCGTTTCCGAGCCATTTCGGCGCTCCTTTACTGCGCGGTCAGGTGTTGTCGCGAGCGCTCGACCGGTGCTCATCGCGATTTCAAGAAGTTCCCGGTCGGGGCGGCGCCCACACGTCATGACATTCGGAGTTGAAGCGTAACGCAAGCTTGGGGAGGGGGCCAACCAGTGCCAGCTACCAGGTCATGGCCTGTGCCACGGAGGTGATAGCCGGGGGAGAGGCCAGATCGGCATTTGACACTCGTGCGCAGCAGAGGACACCGCTTCGAGACGGCCCTTGGCGGCCTTGTCGCCGCTTTCGGCCTCTCGGGGCTTTCATCGCCGGGTGTCAATTTCATTTCCTGATTGCCGGCGTCTCGAGAAGGAGGCCTCCTGCACGCGCCATGAGATAGAGTTCGAGATCGAGGTATTCTGGCGACCCAAAGGGCAGTACCTCGGCACGTACGCCCAGCGAACAGGCCCGGAGACGCCGGTGCAGCGAGCCGACGGTTTGCCATTCGATGCGGTAGGCCGGGTAGCCCGTCGGATGTCCCTGGCTGATCGCATCGCCCCTCAGCATCCGGCCCCAGTTGTCATCGTGGCACTGGCTGCATGCGAGATTGAGCTGGCCTTGTCGTGTTGAAAAGAAGGTCTTCCCAGCCTCGTAGTGAGGCCGGGCCGCCCCGTCGACGGCGACTCCAATCGGCATGCCTCGCGATTGCTTCGCGACGAATGCCGTCAGAGCCAGGAGTTCGGCGCTTTCGTAAGCCAGTGGCTCGGCATTCTGGTGGCGGGCTCGGCAAACATTGATGCGCAATTCGAGATTGAGGAGGCGACCCGTCGGACCATCGATGCGAGGATAGCGCGTCGCGACACCCTTCATCGAGTCCGGTGCGCCATGACATGCCGCGCAGGATCTGCCGGTTATGCCGACTGCCTTTGTCCAAAGCGCCTTTCCCTGATCGACCCAGAGCATCGCTGGATTTGCATCGTCGTCGCGCTGCTGGGCTTGGAGCGCGGGGCCAAGAAACGACGTTCCGCTGCGCTTCGGTTGCGGCGTCTCGGCCAGGGCGCTCGACACGGCGAGCACGGAGCAAGCGATGACGCTGATCAGCCGGCGAGGCGGCTTCATGTGATGGTGATCCGGGCTTTCGCGGAGATTTCTCTGCCGGCGAGATCCGTCCATGTCGCAATGATGTCGCCGGTTTCCATCGCCACCGTGGTGAAGGCGATGAATGGGTTGGCTGCGATGCCTTGGGAAAGATCGGCCTGGAAGATCTCAACTGCATTGTAGGTTACACGGAACGTCCCGATGATGTCGCGGGCAATCTGGCGGCCGCGATCATCGCGGCGGTACCCTGTCTCCATGGGATGTCGCGCGAGAGTCTTGATCTCGATGATCTCACCCATTCGTGCCGTCGCGGGGGTGACGATGCGCGCCGATGTCAAAGCCATCATCTCCTCCTTCTTCAACCGCCGTTGGTGCAAGCCGAGATGGTGACGACGACGTCGGCGACACCAATCAGAAAGCGGCCCGTGCTCGTCTCCGCCACTGCCGCGATCCGCTGCGTGTCGGCGAGCCTTACGTGTGTGCGCACTGCGGCGCGTCCGGCCCGAGGGCCGAGCGTGAAGCGCGCGATCTGTGGCGCGGGATTCTTCTCGGACACGATTGTGATGAAGCGGACGTGATCACGCTCGGTCATGGGGCTGTCGATCGTGACATTGAGCGGAACAGAGAAGCCGTTTTCTGCCAGCTCGGGGAGATCGAGCTTCACGCCGGCCGCCAGCGGAGTCCGCCCGCCTGTCGCCCGGCTGATCGCGTCGGTGAGCTGCCCCGCCTCGGATTGGGCCGCCCCCGGCCACGACGCGAAGGGAACGAGCGTGATCGCCACGCCGCCTGATATAACGCCGCGGCGGGAGAGCGTCGCTGCCAGCATCGTGGGCTCGCCGTGAGAGATTGTCATTTGCTTACCTCCGCCGAGCGAAGACTCGAAAGATAAGCGACCACGTCCTCGATCTGCTGGGCATCGAGCACCGGTCGTCCGCGAAAGGCTGGTGCGACCCGCACGAGGCCGGTCGTCCTGTGATAGGGCGGCATCAGCGTCGCGGGATTGAGCCGGCTCTGGTCGATCAGACGCAATCGGATCTGGCCGGCGGTCAGGCGATCGCCGACAGCTTCAAGGGGCGGGCCGAGATTGCCCATGAAGCGTTCTGTCGGCTCGGGGATGCGATGGCATATCAGACAGTTGCCGATCTCCCGGTCCCTCACGATCGCGCGTCCCCGCTCGACATCGCCCGGCATAGCGGTTAGGGGCGCCGGAATCGCGTCACCCGATACGTGATATGCGACAACGCCGTCCTCTGCCTGCACCGCGGTTCTCACCGCTGATGAGACTACGAGGGCCGCCACCAGCCCCCCTCGCAGCATCACCGGTGGTGACGAGCGGCTCACACGAGACCGTGATTCTTCAGCGGCAGGCTGCGTACGCGCTTGCCGGTGGCCGCAAAGATGGCGTTTATCACGGCCGGCGCTGCAACCATGATCGTCGGCTCGCCGACACCGCCCCAGAATCCACCGGATGGCACGAGCACCGTCTCAATCCTCGGCATCTGATCGATAAGAAGTGTCCCGAACGTGTCGAAGTTCTCTTCGACGACGCGCCCCTCATTGACGGTGTTTTCCTGATAGAACGCCGCGCCGAGCCCATAGACGACTGAGCCTTCGACCTGAGCTGCGATCTGGTCCGGGTTCACCGCGGTGCCGCAATCGGTGCCCATCACCAGTCGTTCGACCTTGATCTTACCGTTTGCGCGCACGGATACTTCGGCGGCTGCCGCGCAAAAGCTGCCGAAGCCCGCGCCTTGAGCAATGCCTCGGAACAGGCCCTTCTCGGCGGGTTTGTCATAGCCGGCCTTCTCCGCCACGGCGTTGAGCACGGCCAGATGCTTCGGGTGGTTTGCCATCAGCTTCCGCCGAAATGCGAGCGGATCCTTGCCGGCCGCATGGGCGAGCTCGTCGATGAAAGACTCCAGATAGAACACATTCTGGTTGGAGTTGACACCGCGCCAGAATCCCGGAGGCAGCGGTGTATTCCGCATCGCATGATCGATGACCAGGTTCGCGACCGTGTAGCCGAACTGGCCGATCGACGAGTCCGGCTTGGGATCGAGGCTTTGAAATTGCAGGAAGTCCATGCCGTTCCTGAGTGCGGCTGGGCGCACGCCGGCAAGGATCGACTGACCGGAAATGCGCAAGGCGAGCGAGGTCAGGTCGCCATTGGCATCAAGAGTGCCCTTAAGCTTGGCTTGCGTGATCGGCCGGAAGCGGCCGTGCACCATGTCCTCCTCGCGCGACCAAATCATCTTGATCGGTGTGCCTGGGATCTGTTTCGCGGCGAGCACTGCCTTGGTCACGTAGTCCTGGAAGCCGCGTCGACCGAAGCCGCCGCCCAGATGATGTTTGTAGACTTCGCACTGCGAGGGTTTGAGACCCGCTGCGGCCGCGCATGCTGCCAATGACGCCTCGCCATTCTGCGTTGCGACCCAGACCTCGCATTTCTCCGGAGTCCACACGGCCGTGCAGTTCATTGGCTCCATGGTGGCGTGATTGAGGAAGGGCGTCGCGTAGACGGCTTCGACGGTCTTTGCGGCCGAGGCCTGTGCGTTCCCGACGTCGCCTATTCTGGTCTGCGTGAATACGCCTTCGGTCGAGTCGAGCCCATCTTTGAGCTGAGCGGCAATCGTGGCGCTCGTGACGGCTGAATTGGGTCCTTTGTCCCAGACGATGTCCGCTGCATCGAGCGCCGTCTTGGCACGCCACCAGGTGTCGGCAACGACGGCGAGCCCTGTTTCGCCAATGCGCAGGACGTGGCGAACACCTGGCATCGCCTTCACCTTCGCCTCATCGAAGGAATGCAGCTTGCCGCCGAAGTGTGGGCAGTCTCTGATCGCCGCGTTCAACATGCCCGGTAGCGTGACGTCAATCGCATAGACAAGCCTGCCGTCGAGTTTCTCCTTCGTGTCGAGGCGCTTCAGCGGCTTGCCGGCGATCGTCCAGTCCTTCGGATCCTTGAGCTTGATGTCGGCGTCGGAAGGAGGCGTCATCCTGGCGGCTGCTGCGGCCACTTTGCCATAGGTGATGGTGCGTCCGGACGCCGGGTGCGTAATGACACTATTCGACGCGCGGCACTCGGTGGTGGGTACATTCCACTGGGCCGCAGCCGCAGATACAAGCATCATGCGTGCCGCCGCACCGCCTTTGCGCACATAGCTTTCCGATTCGCGAATGCCGCGGCTTCCACCGGTCGACATGTTGCCCCAAGCGCGTTTGCGCCTGAGGTTCTCGCCGGGAGTCGGGTACTCGGCTGTCACCTTCGACCAATCGCAGGCGAGTTCCTCGGCGACGAGTTGGCAGAGCCCGGTGAGAGTGCCCTGTCCCATTTCCGAGCGGGCAACACGCACAACGATCGTGTCGTCAGGGTTGACGACAACCCAGGCATTGATTTCCGGACTGGTGGCCGATCGGGCCAATGCGTGGATATGGCTCGCGCCGATGGGGAGCGCGAGGCCGATGGCGAGGCCAGCGCCGGCCGATGACCCGCCGACGATGAAGCCGCGACGGGAAAGAGTGAGTTGCTCGGTCATGCCTGCCTCCCAATCAGCCCTTACTGCCCGTGCCGCCGGACGCGGCGTCGTGGATCGCTGCGCGGATGCGTTGGAAGGTGCCGCAGCGACAAATGTTGGTCATTGCTGCATCGATGTCGGCGTCCGTCGGTTTCGGCGTTCTTGCGAGCAGGGCGGCTGCCGCCATGATCTGGCCGGATTGGCAATAGCCGCATTGCGGCACCTCGTGAGCGAGCCAGGCCTTCTGGATCGGGTGTGATGCATCCGGGGACAGGCCCTCGATGGTCACGATCCTGTCTGTCTCCTTGATGGCCGACAGCGGTATCGCGCACGACCGCTGAACGTCGCCGTTGACGTGCACCGAGCAGGCCCCGCAGGCGGCTATGCCACATCCGTACTTGGTTCCGCTGAGGCCCACCTGCTCGCGTATCACCCAGAGCAGCGGGGTATCGGGTTCTGCATCAACATCGACAGTTCTGCCATTGATGTTCAGCTTCGTCATGGTCGTCGACCTGCCCAGCGAGAGTGACCCGCAACTCGTCGGCACCGACGCACATTCAGCCGCTTGAGAAACGCCATATGGCTCTCTTGGGCTTTCGCTCTCGGTTGCCGATCCGGAGACAACGATACCGCGGGAAACGACAACTTGCCTCCCCCTTCCGGCGATCACATTTTCCTGATCTCGATCTTGATCTCGACGTGGGCTCCTCTGGAGTGGGCGATGCGCCGTCGCCTAAGCAAGGTGCTGTTTGAAATGCGCCATGGTGCGCTCCCGTGGCCGGTTTGGCGGCGAAAGAAAAACGCTCAGCGCGGCAGACCCGCCAGAAACTTGTCCATCGCGCCATTGAACCCGGCTGGCTGGTGGAGATTGGCGGCGTGGCCGGCGTCGGGGATCACGACCTTCGACGCGCCGGGGATTTTCGCGGCCATGTAGTCGGTCGCGGCGAGGAAGTTGGTGTCGTTGGCACCAACCAGGACGAGCGTTGGGACCCGGATCTTCTCGAGCGAGCGAATTACGCTGTCGTCGCGTTGCGCGAGCATGCCGCGCGCCGCACCTGCCAATCCGGTCGCATCGCGATGTCGACTTTGGCGCACCTCGTCGCTGGTACCCAGGGCCTCCAGTCCACGAGAGTCGAGATCATCGGCACGCGTGCGGGCACGCGTGTTCCAGGCATCGCGAGCATCATCCTTCTTGAAGCCTGGCCCGGTGTCGAACAGCATCAGCGCGCGCGTGCGGTCGGCATGGCGGACGTGAAAGGCGAGCGACATGTAACCGCCGAGTGACAGGCCGCCGATGACCGCTCGATGCTCACCACAGGTGTCGAGGATCGCGGCCATGTCGGCGACCGTGAGTGATAGGCACTTTCGCCGTGGCCGCGCATATCCCATACGATGATTTTGAAGCGATCTTTGAAAGCTGCGATCTGACCGTCCCACATGCGGCAAGTGGCGCTGTAGCCGTGCGTGAGCAGGACAGCAGGACCGGTGCCGTGGCACTCGTAGTAGATCGTGACGCCGTTGCGGTCGAGCGTCGGCATGCGGACCTCCTCATTCGAGCTTCTGGGGAAGCTTAGCACTCGCGGTGATGGTGCCTATACAGTTGCGTGCACCTGATCACGTCTGGGCGTGAGGTGTGGATGTCGTGTTCGCCTGAGACGGCAAATGGATCTGCAGGCGCGGGACCACCCCGTGCCGTCGGCGGCGCCCCGACCGACAACGATGACGCGATGCCGAAGCGCTCACGTCAAGAAGTCAATCAGCGTCGCTTCGAGCCGCTTTGTCGTCGTGATCGTTCGCGCCGGCAAGCGCACCCCATGCGAAGAGTAGGTTGCGTCTAAGCAGCACTGGCGGCTCTCTTCCATAGCCGACCAACACGCATGTGACGCCGATTTTTCAGGCAATCTTTTTATTGCCCATTTCTTGGTCGGACCCGTTCCGTGGAGGTTAATTTTTGTGCGCCGCGGCAAGGTTCTCTTCGACATCTTCCTGCTGACTGGCCCAAAAGTATAAGAGTAAAATCAATGCACTAATCGCCTCTTGGTTCCTCCATTTCTGCCTGGCACGGCCCTTGCGAAGGTTAACGTGGGTGCGCTGCGAAAGCTTCTTTGGGGCCGCTCGATCGGAGATTGGATGGACGGAACGTGAGCAAGAAAAAGCTCGTTGTCATCGGCAATGGAATGGCGCCTGGCCGGGCGCTGGAGCGGCTCTTCGAAGTGGCCCCCGACGCTTATGAAGTGACAATCTTCAATGCTGAGCCGCGGGTCAATTACGACCGCATCATGCTTTCACCCGTGCTGTCGGGTGAGAAAACGTTCGAGCAGATCGTCATCCACGGCGACGGCTGGTACGTGAAGCACGGCGTGACGCTATTCAAAGGCGCAAAGGTGACGTCGATCGATCGACGCGCGCGAACAGTCACCGCTGAGTTCCTGCCATCGCCGGCCGGACTCCCGGCGAGACAGCTTCCAGTCACCGCCAGCTTCGACCGCCTCATCATAGCGACCGGATCGTCCCCGGTGATCATCCCAGTGCCGGGCCATGCCCTTCCCGGCGTACTGAGCTACCGCGATCTAGACGACGTCAACGCGATGCTACTGGCGGCAAAATCCCGAGGCCGCGCGGTCGTCATAGGCGGAGGGCTACTTGGCCTTGAGGCCGCAGCGGGTCTTCAACAGCAGGGCATGGAGGTTGCCGTGTTGCACCTCATGCCAACTCTGATGGAGCGCCAGCTCGATGCGGCTGCCGGACATCTTCTCGAGCGGGCCATAGAGGCACGCGGCATAAAGGTGATTACGCGGGCCAACACCAAAGCGATCCTCGGGACCGATGCGGTCGAGGGCGTCCAACTCGACGATGGGCGCATCCTGGCGGCCGACCTCGTGGTCATGGCGGTTGGCATTCGGCCCAATGCGGGGCTGGCCAAGGATGCGGGTCTTGCTGTCAATCGGGGCATCGTCGTGGACGCATCCATGCGCTCTTCGGACCCCGAAATATTTGCTCTTGGAGAATGCGCCGAGGCCTCCGGCCAAGTGTTCGGCCTCGTAGCTCCTCTCTACGAGATGGCGAACGTCGTAGCGGCCCAGCTCGCTGGCAACGAGGCCGCGACCTTCACACCCTCCGCTACGGCGACCAAGCTCAAGGTCACCGGAATCAATCTGTTCTCGGCTGGCGATTTTGCCGAATCGAAGGACCGGGAGGAGATCGTGCTGCGAGACGCAGCGCGCGGCAATTACCGGCGCCTCGTCTTGAAGAACAACCGCATCGTCGGCGTTGTCCTCTACGGTGACACGGCGGATGGGCCCTGGTTCTTCGATCTGTTGAAACGCGATGTCGACATATCCGAGATGCGTGAGACGTTGATCTACGGCCAGGGCTATCAAGGCGGGATTCCGCTGGATCCGGCCGCGGCCGTTGCAGCTCTTCCCGACGATTCGGAGGTCTGCGGCTGCAACGGCGTGTGCAAAGGGCGGATCACGGCGGCGATCGCGGGTCTCGGTCTCAAGACGTTGGAGGAGGTACGATCGCACACGAAGGCCTCGGCGTCCTGCGGATCGTGCACGGGCCTTGTCGAGCAAATCCTGAGAGCGCAACTCGGTGAGGCCTACAATCCTTCCGCCGTTCAGCCGATGTGTGGGTGCACCGGGCTCGGTCACGACGACGTTCGCCGCCTCATCGTCGCCAAGCAGTTGAAAAGCATTCCAGCTCTCATGCAGGAGCTCGAGTGGCACACATCGTGCGGCTGCGCCAAGTGCAGACCGGCGTTGAACTACTATTTGCTGTCGACCTGGCCGGGCGAATACGAGGACGACAGTCGATCGCGCTTCGTCAACGAGCGCGTGCACGCCAACATCCAAAAGGACGGAACCTATTCGGTCGTGCCACGCATGTGGGGCGGAATGACGAGCGCCAGAGAGCTGCGCGCGATTGCCGACGTCGTCGAGAAGTTCAATATCCCCGCTGTCAAATGCACCGGCGGCCAGCGTATCGACATGCTGGGAGTCCGGAAGGAAGACTTGCCCGCGGTGTGGGCTGACCTCAACGCGGCCGGAATGGTCTCGGGTGCGGCTTACGCGAAGGGTTTGCGCACAGTAAAGACGTGCGTCGGTAGCGACTGGTGCCGGTTCGGCACGCAGGACTCGACAGGCCTCGGCATCAGGCTCGAAAAGTTCATGTGGGGTTCGTGGACCCCGGCGAAGGTGAAGCTCGCTGTCTCTGGCTGTCCGCGAAACTGCGCGGAGGCGACATGCAAGGACATTGGCGTCGTCTGCGTTGAAAGCGGCTACGACATCCATTTTGCGGGAGCCGCCGGTCTCGATATCAAAGGCACCGAGCTCCTCTGCCATGTCGCGACCGAAAACGAGGTCATCGTCGTCATCGCAGCGCTGACGCAGCTTTACCGTGAGCAGGGCCGCTATCTCGAGCGAATCTATAAGTGGGCAAAGCGCGTCGGGATCGACACCATCCGCGCGCAGGTCGTCGACGACCGGGAGCGCCGCCAGACGTTGCACGACCGCTTCGTCCATGCCCAGTCCTTCCTGCAGACAGATCCTTGGGCCGAGCGCGTCGCAGGCAAGGATGCACACGAGTTCCGGCCGATGGCTGTCGTCGCGTCGGAGGCCGCGGAATGAGCGCGGAACGCCGAGGGTGGGTCCATGTGGGAACTATGGACGACGTGCCACGCCGCGGATCGCGATGCGTCCGGAGCGGCGAGTTGACGATCGCGGTGTTTCGCACCCACGACGACCGGGTCTTTGCCTTGGAAGACAAATGTCCTCACAAGCACGGTCGCTTGAGCGAGGGAATCGTTCACGGCGATTGCGTGACCTGCCCGCTGCACAATTGGGTCATTTCGCTTGAGACGGGTGCCGCTCAAGGTGCCGATCAAGGCAGCACCATCACGTATCCCGTCCGGCTCTCGGACGGGCAAATCTTCATCGACCTCGCGTTGACAGAGACGGTCGCTGAGCCTGCCTTACCCAGAAGAAAGGACTGATCATGTCGTACGTCACGCCCCAGGAATTCGCCACGAAGATGATCGACGCCGGTGAATCCAAGATCTTCATGTCGACCAAAGACACGCTCATCCGTGCCTACATGGCGGGGGCGATCCTGGCGCTGGCGGCAGCGTTCGCTGTGACGATCACGGTCAACACCGGACAATTCCTCGTCGGCGCGCTGCTCTTCCCGGTCGGGTTCTGCATGCTCTACCTGCTGGGCTTCGATCTCCTGACGGGCGTCTTCACGCTCGCACCGCTCGCGCTGATCGCCAAGCGGCCGGGCGTTACACTCGGAGGCGTCCTGCGAAACTGGAGTCTCGTGTTTGTTGGCAACTTCGCTGGCGCCCTGACCACCGCAGTCTTCATGGCCATCATCTTCACGATGGGCTTCACGAAGGCGCCAGACGCTGTTGGACAGAAGATCGGCCATATCGGCGAGGCGCGGACGCTCGGCTATGCGGCAGCGGGATTTGCGGGAATGTTGACTCTCTTCATCCGCGCCGTGATGTGCAACTGGATGGTCTCGACGGGCGTCGTGGCCGCGATGATGTCGACGTCGGTCTCGGGCAAGGTGATCGCGATGTGGATGCCGATCCTCGTCTTCTTCTACCTCGGTTTCGAGCACTCCATCGTCAACATGTACCTCTTCCCGTCAGGCATCATGCTGGGCGGCAAGTTCACGTGGATGGACTACTTCCTGTGGAACGAGATCCCGACCGTCGTCGGCAACCTCGTCGGTGGCCTCACCTTCGTAGGCGCCATGATCTACGCAACGCACTACAAGACCTCGCCGAGCCGGAAGGGGGGCTTCGAGACCGCCAAGTATCCGGTCGCCGCCGAGTAGTCCTGCACGATCTCGCGGATCAACCGCGTCCGAGTCCGGGCCTGTGAGCGGCCCGGCTCCGGGACAACGAGGAGAACCGGGATGCTGAAGAGTCTGGCAGGAGAGCGGATTGCCGTCTCGATCGGCCAGCACTCCGAGGCGGGCTGCAAGCCTGCCAACCAGGATTTCCATGGCGCTCTGATGCCTGAAGGCAGCACGCTGGCTCTGAAGGGCATTGCGATTTGCATTGCCGACGGGATCTCGACCAGCAGTGTCAGTCACCTTGCTGCTGAGACCGCGATCAAGAGCTTCCTCACCGACTACTACTGCACCTCCGACGCATGGTCGGTTAAGACATCGGGATCTCGCGTCATCGCAGCGACGAATTCCTGGCTCTATGCGCAAACAAGGCGCAGCAATCTGCACGAGGATATGAACCGGGGGTTCGTCTGCACGTTCAGCGCGCTTGTCCTGAAAGGTCGTGCGGCCCATATCTTCCACCTCGGAGACACGCGCATCCAGCGGCTTTCCGGGGCGGGCCTCGAGCAGCTCACCACCGATCACCGAACCAGACTCTCGTCGAGCGAAAGCTATCTCGCCCGTGCAATGGGCCTCGCGCCCGACGTGGAGATCGAATATCGCGCAGTGGAGATTCGCCCCGGAGACGTCTTTGTCCTGACGACCGACGGCGTGCACGAACATGTCTCGGGTGCCGAGATCTCCACCCTGATTTCGGGCTCGGACGACCTCGATGCGGCCGCACGCAAGATCGTAGCTGCAGCACTCGAGAATGGCAGCCAGGACAACGCGACTGTCCAGATCATCCAGGTGGATCAGCTGCCGGGCCGCGATGTGACCTGCTTCTTGAATGGCGTGGATATCTTGCCGCCGGCGCTACCGCCGCGCGTCCCCTCCGAGCTCGATGGCTATCGGGTCGTTCGACAGCTCCATGGTTCGAGCCGAAGCCATATCTTCGTCGCAGTCGATCTGGGAACCGGCGAGAAGGTGGCACTCAAAGTTCCGTCGCTGGATCTCCGGGACAACGCGGATTATCTCCGCCGCTTCGCGATGGAAGAATGGATCGCGCGACGGCTGGACTCACCGCATGTTCTGAAAGCGGCACCCGCCGATCGAGAGCGCGACACGCTCTACGTGGTCACCGAGCTGATCGAAGGACAGTCGCTCCGGCAGTGGATCGCAGACAATCCCGAGCCTTCTCTCGATAGCGTGCGCGATATAGTCGATCAGATTGCGAAGGGGCTGCGCGCGTTTCACCGCAAGGAGATGCTCCACCAGGACCTTCGGCCCGAGAACGTCATGATTGATCGGAGCGGCACCGTGAAGATCATCGATTTCGGAGCGGTTCGCGTAACGGGTGTTCTCGAGGCGAGCCCGGTGCTCGCGAGCGACGACATCCTCGGAACGCATCAATATGCGGCACCCGAGTATTTTCTCGGCGAAGCGGGGAGCAATCGGTCGGATCTCTACTCGCTCGGAGTGATGGCGTACGAGATGCTCACGGGCCGTCTCCCTTATGGCGCGCGAATGGCGCGCGCCACGAGTCGCCTTCGCCAGGCGCGTGTGAAGTACGTGCCGGTCGCCACCTACCGGCACGACCTGCCCATGTGGATAGATGATGCGCTCAGAAGGGCCGTCCATTTTGATCCCGTCAAGCGACAAGAGGCCCTCTCCGAGTTCATCCAGGATCTCAAGCAGCCGCGCAATGTCGGCGTCGGAGCGAGGACTGTTCCCCTTCTCGAACGCGACCCCGTGCTGTTCTGGAAAGCGGTCGCTCTAGCTCTGGCGACAACAACGATCGGCTTGTTGATCTTCCGCTGAGACCGAGGACAGGGGACGATATAATGCAGGCAATACGCAAGCCCGCGGAAACAAGGCCGAGCCGCCTCGGGTCGCTCGCAAAGCTTCCGGTGTTCCTTGATCTCGAGGGACGCCGTGTCGTCGTTGCGGGAGGCAGCCCAGCCGCGGCGTGGAAGGTGGAGTTAATTGCGGCGGCTGGGGCCGATGTGCAGGTTCACGCTCTTGATGTCAGCTCTGAGTTGGGCGCGCTCCTCGAGCGTGGGGCTGCGGCCGGCAAGATAACGCTGCATCGGCGGATTTGGTCTCCTAGCGACTTGGCGGGAGCGGCCATCGCTATTGCGGATGCGGACAGCATCGCAGAAGCGCGGGCTTTCCATCTTGCGGGTACCGCGGCCGGCGCCAAGGTGAATGTCATCGACAAGCCCGAATTCTGCGACTTTCAGTTCGGCTCGATCGTCAACCGCTCGCCTGTCGTCATCGGGATATCGACCGACGGTGCGGCCCCCATCCTCGGCCAGGCGATCCGGCGGCGCATCGAAACGTTGCTTCCTCCGGCCGTCGCGCAGTGGGCGACACTCGCCAAGAGCATCAGAGGCCGTATTGCGGGTGTGTTGCACTCGCCCTCGCAGCGGCGTGCGTTCTGGGAGCAGTTCTGCGACCGCGCTTTCCGTGGGGCGCCGACAGACATCGATGGCGCTGAGCTAGCCGAGATGCTGCCACGCCTCGCTCCGATTGGAGCGCAGGAAGACGGCCGAGTCACGTTGGTGGGGGCCGGACCTGGCAATGCCGAGCTGCTGACATTGAAGGCGGTTCGAACGCTACAATCCGCCGATGTGATCCTTTTCGACGATCTCGTGTCAGACGATGTGCTTGAGCTCGCGCGGCGCGAGGCGAAACGCATGCTCGTGGGCAAGCGGGGCGGTCGGGCGAGCTGTTCACAGGCTGATATCAATGCGTTGATGATCAAGCTGGCTCGGCAGGGCAAGCATGTGGTTCGCCTCAAGTCGGGAGATCCGATGATTTTCGGGCGAGCCGGAGAGGAGATTGATGCACTGAGGGCGGAGGGCATTCAGGTAACCGTCGTGCCCGGAATAACGTCGGCATCGGCCATGGCGTCGGTTCTGTCTGTTTCCCTCACGCATCGCTGCCATGCGCATTCTGTTCGCTTCGTCACGGGACACTCGCATAGTGGCGGTCTCGCCGAGGATTTGGACTGGCGTAGCCTTGCAGATGGGGGGACGCTCGTTTTCTACATGGGAGCGCGGACCGCACCGCATATCGCTGAACGGCTTATGGCCAGTGGCAGGTCGCCGAGGACACCGGTTGCCGTCGTCTCATCCGTGACGCGCCCCGAAGAGAAGCGTTGGCTTGGCACGCTCGACACTCTCGGGAATGCAATGGCCAGCTTCGATGTTTCAGCACCGGTCATCCTCGGGATTGGCGAGGTCTTTGCTCAGGCCGGCCTGGGCTCGTCGGTCGTTGCGGCCGCAGCGGACGTGTTCGCTGCATGACCTGGTTGTCTGCGTGGGAGAGTTTTCCAATTTCCCTCAAAGTGGAAGGACCTAGAGCATGAAACGTTCCGAGCTCACCGAGAAGATCCTGGACATCAAGCGCACCAAAGGCTGGAGCTGGGCCTACATTACGAATGAGATCGGCGGAATGAGTCCTGTTCTGGTTGTTGGGGCCCTGCTCGGCCAGCAGAGGCTCGTGAAGTCTCTCGCAAAGCGCGCGGCGGCGCTCTTCGGTCTCTCAGCGGCAGAGGAAGCGATGCTCAACGAGGTGCCCATGCGCGGCGAAGGCATTTCAATGCCGCCGGCCGATCCTCTCATTTATCGGTTCTACGAACTCGTCATGATCAATGGGCCGGCGTGGAAGGCATTGATCGAGGAGGAGTTCGGCGACGGCATCATGTCGGCCATCGACTTCGATATGACGCTCGAGCGCTTGCCCGACGAGAAGGGCGATCGCGTCAAGCTGATCATGTCCGGTAAGTTTCTTCCCTACAAATACTATGGTGCAGAGCAAGGCGTCCCCAACCTCGGTCTCAAGGCCTTGGACAACGGGTGACGCCATCACTCGCTGATCCAAACGCTTGCTACTCAGAAGTAGCGATCACGCACTCAGGCGTCCCCTGAGTGCACCGTATTGCACAGTCCGCCTGGAGAACGGAGATGGGCGTGGACTGGAGAGTGCGTGAGCCGGGCCGCATTCTCCGCACGCCTGACGTGCCTAGGGTCTTCAGCGGCGCTCACTAGCTCGGTCTCCCCCCCTCCCCCCGCGGAGACCATGCCTTCTTCATCCCCAGCCTCCGCCGACGCGCTCGTCATGACATCGCACGTCATTGAGTTGGGGGGGCCGGTAGAATTGCAGGTGACTTGCGGATGTCCGGCTGACACTGCAATCGATCATCATTGACTCCCGCAGAATTCTCTGCCGTCATTGTAAATGTGCGCCGGACGGAGATCTGGCCGATCAGGGAGGACGTCATAATGAGCCGGTTACTGACCGGGGCAGCAAATCTTTTTGCGCTCGTCTCCGGAGCGGCCCTGATCCTCATGATGCTTCACATCAATCTCGATGTGGCAATGCGCTATATTTTTTCGGCGCCCTTTGCGAACACGATCGAGATCGTCTCGACGTACTACATTGTGGCCATCGTGTTCTTGCCGCTGGCCATCGTCGAAGTTCTGAATGCCCACATCGTGGTCGAGATACTGGCGCAGCACCTGCCAAAGCGGGTTTGTGAGCTACTGATCGCGTTCGTCGCATGTCTATCGGCAATCTACTTCGCGATGTTCACTTTGCGGTCGTTCGAGGACGCCCTGCAGAAATACAATGTCGGCGAAGTTGCTTTGGGCAACTCCCAGATCACAGTTTGGCCGACCCGCTTCTATCTGCCTCTCGGCTGCGGCCTGCTCACACTCGTCTTGATACACAAGGCTTGGCGCCTCTTCGCCGGCGATAGCACCGTGCTTGCAGAGACCGAGGAGCGACAGCTCGTCGAATAACTATCGCCTGCCCGCCGCTTGAAGCAAACGATATCGAGTCTATTCACGGATCGATCTGATGGACGATCTTACGGTGAGCGGTGTCGCCCTCGTGGCCCTGCTTGGACTTCTGCTCCTGAGGGTTCCGGTCGGTGTCGCACTTGGAAGCGTCTCGTTGCTGGGCATCTGGAAGATCGTCGGCGCGAAATCGGCGTGGGGCATCCTCGCCGCCGTGCCTTACGACTTCGTCGCCTCATGGAATTTGAGCTCGGTGCCGATGTTCCTGCTCATGGGCTACATCTGCTACCACTCTCAATTGACGGACGGCCTCTTCAAGATCGCGCGGGCGTGGCTCTCCTGGCTGCCGGGGGGCGTGGCGGTGGCTTCTGTCGGGGCTGCCGCAGGGTTCTCAGCTGTGACAGGCTCCTCGGTCGCGTGCGCCGCGGCGATGGGCCGAATTGCCGTTCCTGAAATGCTGCGCTCCGGCTACGACAAGGGGCTTGCGGCGGGGACGGTTGCCGCCGCGGGGACCATCGGCTCGATGATTCCACCGAGCATTCTGCTGCTACTCTACGGCATCTACGCGGAGCTGCCGATCAGCCAATTGTTCATCGCTGGATTGTTGCCGGGCATTCTCACAGCGGTCCTCTATTCGTTCATGATCGTCGGGCGCGTGATGATCACGCCGTCGCTGGCGCCGGCAGATCCCAATCCCGTGACATGGCGCGATCGTTTTGCCGCATTCGCCAGCGGCCTTCCGGTCCTGGCCCTTATCATCGGAGTGTTTGGTGGCCTCTTCACGGGTATTTTCACGCCGACGGAAGCAGGCGCGACAGGCGCGCTCATGTCGTTCATCATCGGCTTCGCTCAGCGCACCCTGACGCTCTCCAAGATCCGCCTGGCTGTGACGGAGACGCTTACAACGACGGCGGCCATTTTCGTGATTGCTATTGGTGCGATCCTGCTCACCAAGTTTCTGGCCTTGTCGGGGTTCACTGAATTCATTTCAGACACTGTCGTCGCAGGGCAAGCGAGCCAGCTCCTGCTTATCGCCGGCACGATGGCCGTACTCTTCTTTCTCGGATGCTTTCTCGACCCGATCGGTATCATGCTGTTGACGTTGCCCGTCTTTCTGCCGGCCATGGACAAGCTCGGCGTCGATCTGATCTGGTATGGAGTGCTCATGACGAAGCTTCTCGAAATCGGTCTCATCACCCCGCCGGTGGGCCTCAACGTTTTCGTCATCAAGGGCATAGTCGGGAACCTGATGAGTACGGAAGCGATCTTCAAGGGAATACTCTGGTTCCTGGTGGCGGACATTTTCTGCGTGATCCTGCTCATCGCATTTCCCGAGATCACGCTGTACCTACCGCGTCTTTTGAAATAGCGGCAGAAGGCTGCCGCACGACCAAAACGAGACAACGGAGGATCGCACGATGAAGCGCACCACAGCCTTCCTTTTCACCGCTCTGATCGGGCTTTCGGGTGCTGTGGGACCCGCAGCAGCGGCAAAGTCGTTGAAGGCGGCCTTCTATGTTCCGCCCAAACACCCGATCGGCCAAGGCTATCAGAAGCTGGCAGATGAGGTGAAAAAGGAGACGAAGGGGGCGATCACCATCAGGCTCTTCGGTGGCGAGTCGCTGCTCGGGGCCAAAGCCATCTCTGACGGTGTCCGCGATCAGGTCGCCGATATGGGGCAGGTCGTCTACACGTACACACCGTCCTATTTTCCGCACGGCATTCTCGTCAATGATCTGGCGCTCGTCGGAGAAAACGACATGGCGGCCATGATGGCCTTCACCGAGCTCTATCTTATGCAGTGCGCGCCATGCCTCGCGGAACTTGGCAAGCAGAACCAAATTCCCATGACTGCTCTTTCGACGCCGCCTTACGTCGTGATCGCCACGGCTGACTTCAACTCGCCCGAAAAAATGCGCCTGAAGAAGTTGCGTGCCGGAGGTGCGCTGTGGGATCGCTTCAGCAAGGCGATAGGCGCAGTCGCCGTCAATATGCCGACGTCTGGGATGTACGAGGGCATGTCGCGTGGAACGCTCGACGGTGCGCTCTACGCCGTAGGCGGGCTAAAGACCCACGGCCTTGGTGACGTCGCGAAGCAGGTCATTCTACTCAACAGCGGCTCCTTCCGGGCCGGCTCCCTCTACACGATGAACAAGGCGACGTGGAAGGGGCTGACGGTGGAAGAACGGCAGGCGTTCCTGAAAGCTACGCCCCGAGCCGCGGTCCACGCCTCCGTCGCCTACGCCAAGGGTGAGGACGAGGGCCTTCAGGTCGCGAAGGCCAAGAAAATACCTATTGTCCAGCCTCATCCCGACCTCCAGAAAATGCGCGACGAATTCGTGGAGAGCGACCTCAAGCAGACGGTGAAACACGCGGAAGAGAAGCTCGGCCTCAAGGATGCCGCCGAGTTTGTAGCCAACTATCGTAAGCTATATGCCAAGTACGAGAAGCTCGTGAAGCCACTTGGCCAAGATGAAGCGAAGCTGTCAGAGTTGATGTATCGGGAGATCTTCGCCAAGCTCGATCCAGCGACACTCGGGACGAAATGAGCAATCGGTACGGAGCGACGCTCAGAGCTGCGTGTCGTTCCGGTACCGCTCCGCGTCGCGCATCGATCGTCGAGCGGCTGACCGAAACTGTGTCTGGTGACGAAGAAGGGGAGTTACACGAATGCGCAAGTCGCTTACTGCGCTGGCTATCGCTCTCGGAGGGCTGCTTCTTGCCGTCCCAACGGCGTCATCGGCTCGGCAGCTTAAAGCTGCATACTTCGTGTCCCCCAAGCACCCCATCGGGCAGTCGTATCAATACTTTGCCGACGAGGTGAAAAAGGAGACGAAGGGCGCGCTCACGGTCCGCGTCTTTCCTGGCGAATCGCTGCTCGGCGCAAAGGCCGTATCAGACGGGCTGAAGGACGGTGTCGCCGATTTCGGACACGTCGTGACGACCTACACGCCCGCTTACTTCCCGCATGGTGTGCTGGTCAACGATCTCTCCATGGTGGGCACGGACGACATGGCTGCGCTCTTCGCAGCGACAGAGCAGCTCATACTGGCGTGCCCCGGCTGCCTCGCCGAGTATGACAAGCAGGGGCAGATTCCGCTTTCGGCGATCTCCATCCCGGCCTATGTGATTATTGCCAACGGTGACTTCAACTCGACCGAGAAAATTCGGCTGAAGAAGCTGCGCGCTGCCGGCCCGCTGTGGGATCGCTTCTGCCGAGCGGTGGGCGCGGTTGCCGTGAACATGCCGACGGCTGGAATGTACGAGGCCATGTCGCGGGGAACCCTGGACGGGGCGCTCTACAGCGTCGGCGGCCTCAAGACACACGGTCTCGCGGACATCGCGAAGCAGGTGATCATGCTCAATACGGGCTCGTTCCGGGCGGGTTCCGTGTTTTCCATGAGCAAGGCCACGTGGAAGTCTCTATCGCCAGAACTGCGGGCGTCGCTGCTTCGTGTTGCAGCGAGGGCCGGTGTCTATTCGGGCCTTGCCTTCATGAAGGGCGACGAGGACGGACTGGCGGTCGCCCGGGAGAAGAAGATCCCTGTGGTGCAACCTGATCCAGAACTTCTGAAGTTGCGCAATGATTTCGTCGAAAAGGATCTCGTCCACACCATCAAGGAAGCGAAAGAGAAGCTCAAGCTCGAAGATGCGGCTGAATTCGTCGCAACTTTCCGGAAGCTCTACGATAAGTACGAGAAACTGGTGAAGCCCCTGGGAAAGGACCACAACAAGCTGTCTGATCTCATGTTCCAAGAGGTATTTGCTAAGCTCGATCCGGCGACGTACGGCATGAAATAAAGGGGAAGTCTTGCGTTGATCGCGACAAGCGTGCCAGCGCTATGCCAGGCCTGCGAAGGTGTCGCGTCCTCTACCGCATCGAAGGCCCATAGGGCGACCTCAACGGCTCGGGGAATGTCGTATCTATGGCGGGCCACGTCAAAGCGCGGCTTTGATGCCACGGACGGGGTTCATGGCTCTACGGTGCGGCGCAAGACGGCTAGCGCAGCTCGTTGGCGATGTCCCCATGTCCCATGGCTTGGGCCATGTCGCTTGCTGTCTGGCGCAGCTTGTTGCGCCGTTGCTTCTTGGCGCCGGCGCGCAGCAGGACGGCCACCGACGCTGCCCGACCCTCACGCGCGGCAACCATCAACGGCGTTAGCCCTAGCGCGTTGCGTGCGTTCACGTCTTCATGCTTCTTTGCGAGAAGGTCGATCAATGCGCCCCTATCGTGTCGAGCCGCAACCATCAGCGGTGAGGTTCCAACCCGTGACGGCCGAAAGGCGTCAGTCCCGCCGGCATCGATGAGAAGCCTCGCAACGGCTTCCCGGTCCAGCGCGAGGGCCCGCAGAAGGGGCGTGGTTCCGGCCTTGTCGGCGACATCCAGACGCGCACCCTTTTGAAGCAGAAGCTGAACCAAGGCCTGATTGCCGGCCTCTGCTGCATACCACAACGGCGTCCGCCCCTTCGCATCTGCCGCATCGACTGTTGCCCGATGAGCAATCAGGAGCTCTGCCACGGCTGACGGACAACGCTGCGCGGCAACAGCAAGAGGTGGCATTCCCGCGCGGCCGACTGCTTCGGGAGTGGCCCCTGACGCCAACAGCTGGCTGAGCACGCGCGAGGCACAGCGCCGCGTGGCCAGCGTCAGCGCCGTATCGCCACGCCGGTCTCTGTGCTTGTGCGATGCGCCGCGCGAAAGCAGAAGCGCGACCAGATCCGCGTCTCCCCTGGACGAGGCAGCCAACAGCGGCGACACTCCGGTCTCATTGGCTGCATTCGCATCTGAGCCGGCCTCCAAAAGGCGTCTTGATGTCTCGAGCTGTCCAGCTGCCGCTGCCAACAGAAGCGCTGTGTTCCCGTCGGCATCACGCAACTTCACGGTATGAGCAGCGTCGTGGCTGGCCTTTAGCTGCCTCTCGACTGCCGCCTGGAGGCCGCGCTGTGCCGCATCGTGTATAGCCGGGAGACCATTTCGCGACGAGGAACCGTGCTGGTCCGGCCCCAATTTGCTCCTTCGCTCCGTTGAGACGCTTGCTGCCCAGCCCGTCGTGACCGGTCGGCCGGCCCCCGTAGCATCGAGTTTGGCGAGCAGGGTGACGGCCGGCGAATGCTGCGCAGCCGCTGCCCTGCGCAGCCAGATTCGTGCTTTCTCGAGATCACTGCTGACCCCGCGGCCCGTGATGTAGAGGGTCGCTACAAGGTGTTGGGCTTCAGGGAGCCCCTGCCTGGCAGCGGCAAGCGCCCATCGGTAGCCGCGCGACAGGTCCGCGGGCGACGCCTTGTCGGCGAGGTAGAGATGCGCGAGTTCGTATTGTGCACGGCGGTCGCCGCTCTTGGCGCGACCTGTCAGGCTGGTAACATCGCGGGCCGGGTTTTTGCGTGGCTGCGGGACTGGCTTGGCGTCACCGTGCGGTGATGAGACTTGGGCGAGCATTGGTGCAGCCAGAGCGGCCCAGCAAATCGCCAGAAGCAATATCGGGCGTATTCGTCGAACCGCCAGCTTTGCCGAAGAGGCAAGCATTGCTCTACTCCACGCCGTGCTTCGTCTCGACTTCAACGCCGATACTCTTGAGGAACGTCGTCGGCAGTATGCCGCCCGCGCACACGATCACCGCATCGCTGGCGAGGCGGATCAAACGTCCCTCATGCTCGATTTCGACGCTTTCCGGAGTGATGCGCTTCACCTTGGAAATGAGAAGCACACTGAGGCGGCCTGCCTTGGCTGCCGCATCCACTCGCTCTCTGTTCTTCGGCTTCGAACGTGAGAAGCCCGCGCTGCGATACGAAAGCGTCACGACGGTCCCCTCCACTTCGGCGAGTGCCGTGGCAGCCTCCAGCGCGCTGTCGCCGCCGCCGACGACGAGAACGTGCTGGCCGCGATACTGCTCTGGGTCGGTCAGCCGATAGACGACCTTGGATAGGTGCTCGCCGTCGACACCGAGCTGCCTGGGCGTGCCGCGGCGACCGACAGCCAGTACAATTGAACGCGCATGGTGCCGAGCACGTGTGGTGCGCACCTCGAATCCGGTACTGGTCGGCGCAATCGCCTCGACCCGCTCGTTGGTGCTGATCTGCAAGCCGGTCCTCTTCGCAGCGTCTAGCCAGAACCGGAGCAGCGCCTCTTTGCTGACTTCGCGGAACGGCATGCGACCGATCAACGGCAGATCGGCGGGCGACGTCATGACCAGCTTGCGCCGTGGAAAATGCGACACCGTGCCGCCGAAACTGTCCTGCTCGATCGTGAGGTAATCCAACTTGTGCTCGATCGCCGAAAGGCTGGCTGCGATCCCCGCAGGTCCCGCTCCCACGATGATGACGTCACGAACGCCGGTCATCCCGGCTCGACCGCGCGCCCTGACTGAATCCATGGCTTGGCGACCTTGCATGACAGCATTCTTTATCAGCCCCATTCCTCCTAGCTCGCCGGCGATGAAAATGCCTGGGACATTGGTCTCGAAATTCTTGTTCACATGCGGAATGTCTACGCCGCGGGTCGAGGTGCCGAACACCAGCGTTATCGCCTTGACGGGGCAGGCGGCCTGACATGCACCGTGGCCAATGCAAGATGCCGGCTCGACGAGCTGCGCGCGTCCGCCCACGATCCCCAGTATCTGCCCCTCAGGGCAAGCGCGTACGCATGCGCCGCAACCGACGCATAGCGCTTGGTCGATTACCGGATGAAGGGAGGCAGGTTCGGCGAGCCCGGCCTCTCTTGCAACGGAGAGCTGCGATCGGCTGCGGCTTTCCGACCGTCGTGTGGTTGCCAAATAGACCGTGAGGATGAGGGCCATCGGCACCGCATAAGCAAAGACGTCCGAATTCATGTCACCTCGGGCGCAGTTGGCTCAGGTCGAGCAGCGGTTCGCCAAGCGGAGTTGCCTCGGGCCCCGCTGGCGAGGTCGTATCCACCGCCATTGCCCAAGATGGCCGAGCGCGATTTCGATCGGTCGCGGCCATGCCAATGGCGTCGGCGGCCGGCATCCGACCGCCTTATCTGCTCAGCGCGGCACTCCATTGGCTCGACTCGGAAGGTACCGAGCCTTGTCGCCAGCGAGATGCCGTCGTTGTCCCTTGCTTTCCCCGGTCGACAACGTGGGACGCTGCGATTCATTCCCGCGAAGTGCGCCCCCCACACGAAGACTGTCTCCGGGAGCAGACACAATTCGGACGAAATCATGCCAGATCTGTTCTGCCGTCCCCCGCTTTTCCCCATGTCGATAGCCTGATCCGACCCTGGCTTTCCAAGGGGTCGATTTGCGAAAGGGGGAAGAATGGCTCAGACGCGATATCCGACATTCAGTTCGGGTGTGCCCACCGACGAAACCGGTTCATCGGGTTTCAGTCGGCTACCCGAAGCCAGACTACCGCGCTCAGCTCCCACCGATGGCGTCCCAGGCGCGACCAACACGCGAGAGGTCGGCAAGCCAAGATCCACCGGCAAGCGCCTTCGCGCGTTGGGGGCCACACTCTTGCGGACACTCTTTGCGGCTGGCGTCAGCCTGGTGGTCTTTCTCGGCTGGCAGGCCAGTGGCGAGGATCACATTGCCGCAGCGGATGGCACCGGCTATTGGCT
>JAWKWD010000019.1:0-103980 GCA_041397805.1 Hyphomicrobiaceae bacterium | reverse complement strand
AGGGCCGCGAGAGGATCGGGGCCGTTGGTGGATCGCGCGGGGCGAGGTCTGTCAGCGTTGGAAGGTCTGGCTCGCGGGACGGACTTACTGTTACCGGATGCGCGTTACGGGCAAGACCGTGCAGTGGTGGCGGGACGACGGCAGGAGCGGCACAGCGCGCCTCGTCTCCAACTGAACTCGGGAAGCCTGACGTTGCATCGTGGCGTGCGGCTCCGCAGTTGCGGTTCCGGATCAGCCAGCGCACACTCGTCTCCTCACGCATAGAGACCAGGAGGAGATCGATATGGCGCGCCTATGTGAAGGGCGGGTGGCAATCGTGACGGGCGCGGGCCGTGGGCTGGGTCGCCAGCATGCGCTGCTGCTCGCCAAGGAAGGTGCCAAGGTCGTCATCAACGATATCGGCGCGAATGTCGACGGCAAGGGACGTGACGAGGGACCTGCCGCGCAGGTGGCGGCCGAGATCAAGGCGATGGGGGGCGAGGCGATCGTCAACGGCGACGACGTGTCGAGCTGGGCTGGCGCCAAGAGCATGATCGATCAGGCGGTCAACCACTTCGGCAAGCTCGACGTGCTGATCAACAATGCGGGCATCCTGCGCGATCGCATGCTGGTCAACATGACCGAGGACGAGTGGGATGCCGTAATCCAGGTGCATCTCAAGGGCACGTTCTGTCCGACGCGCCATGCCGCCGCCTATTGGCGTGAGCGGTCGAAGGAGATCGGGGGGCCGGTGAAGGCAGCGGTGATCAACACCAGCTCGACCTCGGGCCTCTATGGCAACGTCGGCCAGACGAACTATGGTGCGGCAAAGGCCGGCATCGCGGCGTTCTCGATCATCGCGGCGCGCGAGCTGAAGCGCTTCGGGGTGACCGTGAACGCGCTGTCGCCCTCGGCGCAAACGCGCATGACGGAGGGTCTTCGAGAGCTTTCCGAGGAGCAGATCGCGCTGCGCGATCCGAAGTGGGTTTCGCCGACGGTGGTGTACCTGGCGAGCGAGGAAGCATCCGACATCACCGGGCGCGTGTTCCAGGCCGGGTTCAGCCGGATCGCCGTCCTCGAAGGATGGCGGCGCGGCGCCGAAGTTGGCCAAGTGGAGGATGCCCGGGAGGCGGGACGCCTGTTCCGCGAGATGATGGGCAAGGTGAAGAAGAACGTCGGCATGGACGGAATGGAGCTCGATTGATCGCGGTGCCGTGGGCCGGCCACCGGTTCGCGGGACCGGCCCTGGGACTTCGGCAGAGGCTCATAGGACGGAGTGAAGACGTGGCGCTCAACTACGATCATCTGATGGGGCTGAAGCGGACCGGCGATCGCTTCAGCTGGACCGATCGCGAGACGATGCTCTATGCGCTCGGCGTCGGCATGAGCCGCGATCCCTACGACGAGAACGAGCTTGCCTACACATTCGAGAAGCGGAAGCTGAAGACTGTCGCCACGATGGCCACCGTTCTGCAGCGCGTCCCGCTCCTGAAGGACTGCGGCTACGACTACACCAAGGTGGTGCATGGCGAGCAGCGGCTGATGCTCGAGAAACCGCTGGAGCCCGAAGGGGAGATCTCGGTCGACAGCCGGGTGCTCTCGGCGTTCGACAAGGGTGCGGGCAAGGGCGCGATCATAAACACCGAGCTCGTGGCCAAAGACGCCAAGACGGGCGAGAAGCTCTACACGCTGGTCTCGACCACTTTCGCGCGGGGCGACGGTGGGTTCGGCGGTCCGGCCGGGTCAGGGCTCGAGCCACACCGGCTTCCCGACCGCAAGCCCGACCTCACCGCCGCGGCAGAAACGCGGCTCGACCAGGCGCTTCTTTATCGTCTCAACGGCGATCGCAATCCGCTGCACGCCGATCCCGAGCTCGCCAAGCGCGTCGGGTTCCCGGTGCCGATCCTGCACGGACTCTGCACCTATGGTACGGCTTGCCGGACCATCCTGCGGGAGGTGGCGAAGTACGACGATAGGCGGATCAGGGGTTTCGACGTGCGGTTCTCCTCGCCGGTCTATCCGGGGGAGACGATCCTCACCGACATGTGGATCGACGGGCCCGTGGTGTCGTTCCGCTGCCGGTTGAAAGAGCGCGACGTCACGGTGATCGCCAACGGGAAGTGCACACTGGCGGCGTGAGGGGCATCCCGGGGATGTCCGGGGCGCCGGCCGTTCCGTCCTAGCCTTGGACGAACCGCCAGGCTCCGGCTTGTCGCTCGACCCGTCCAAGACCCGGCCAAGGCAGGTGATAGCCGATCACGGCCACCTTCCGGTGTGCGAGATCGTCGAGCAGGGATTTTCGCGTCGTCACCGCCTTGTCGGGATCGAGGTCGGAGCCCCAGCGCCATTGTGGCGCCTGAAACGAGACGCCGGCATGTGTAAGCGCGTCGCCGAGAACCAGAAGCTCCTCGGTGCCGGAGCGGAGCGCGACGGAGACGTGGCCCGGGGTATGTCCGGGCGTTGCGACGAGCGCCAATCCCGGTGCAATCTCGGCTCCGGGCGCTACAACCTGGATCACCTCGGCCATCGATTTGAGCCGGCGCTGGATGCCGGCGGCCATCCCCTTCTGGAAGGCCGGGACATTGTTCTCGGCGTCCGGCTGGAGCCAGAAGTCGCGCTCTGCCCGCGTCATGACGTGTCGCGCCTTGGGAAAGCGCGAGGCGTCGTCGAACGGATCGAGGACGCCCCAGAAATGATCGGCATGGGCGTGGGTGAAAATGACGTGTGTCACGGCATCCGAGGCAATGCCGGCAGCCTCAAGGCGGTCGCCGAGCTTGCCTAGGGACGGCATGAAGTCCGGGCCCGCGCCCGCGTCGATCAGAGCCAGCACGTTGCCCTGACGGACGAGAGTGACGTTGGTCTGCAGCACGGCCGCAGCAGCATCGCCATGCGCCTTGAGCAGGGCGGCAGCGTCGGCTTCAGGCGTATCGGGGAGAACGATGGATCGGGGGAGCGAAAAGACTCCATCCGACAGGACTGTGATCTCGGCCGATCCGAGCCGGATCTTGTGAACCTGGGTCGCCGCTAGCAGCCGACCCGGACCACCGGCAACGAAGCCAGCCGCGAGGAGGAACGATCCAGTCCGGAGAAAGGTGCGGCGTGAAAGGTGCGAAGGGAGCGGCGCTCCCGCAGTTACAGACGACATCGAGTGTTCTCCTGCGGTCCGCGGCGGCGCCGCCCTCCTCCCCGCTGCCTTAACCGAAGATGTCGGCGGTGATGCCTGAGTACCAGCCCATGTTCTCCACCTGCGTTTCCTTGCGTAGTCCGGGCGTCTCTCCTGTTTTGGAGATGAACGTCTCGACGGCCTTGATCATCCCGTCTTTCGCCTCGTAGCGCCCGCCCACCTTCACAGTGTCGTCGGTCTCGATCAGCGACCAGCAGGTGTTGGCGTAGCGAGCCGGGAAGGTCTTGGACTGGATCAGCTCGCCTCGCACCATCAGGGCCGCGACCTTGGCCTGGCTGTTGGCGGCAAATCCGGACTTCGGCATGTCGCCGGCGATGGATGAATCGCCGAGGACGTAGATGCTCGCGTCGACAGAGGACTGCATGCTCTCCGGCTTGATGGGGCAGAAGCCACTCTTGTCGGTGAGCCCCGCGTCGATGGCGATCTTGCCCGCAGTCTGCGCAGGAATGACGTTGATGAGGGCGCAGTTCTTGTAGGTTTCGAAGCCGGTGACGACGGTGCTCGTCTTCGGGTCGACCGATTTCAGGCCGGAGTGGATGTCCGGCGCCATCCATTCGACCATGCCGGGGTAGTACTTCTCCCAGCCTTCCTGAAAGAGGCCTTGTTTCGAGAATTTTGCCTTCGGGTCGATGATGACGATGCGTGCCTTGGTCTTGCCGGCTTTCTTCAGAGCATGCGCCATCATCGAGACGCGCTCGTAGGGGCCCGGCGGGCAGCGGTAGGGATTGGGCGGCGCGATCATGACGATCAGACCGCCGTCGGGAACGGCGTCGAGCTTCGCCTTCAGGAGCTTGGTCTGCGGCCCGGCCTTCCAGGCGTGCGGCAGCGCCTCCTCGTGCTCTTTGCCCCAGCCGGGGACGCTATCGTACTTCAGGTCTATGCCGGGGGAGACGATGAGACGGTCGTAGCCGAGCGTCGTGCCGTCGGCGAGGCGAACCTGCTTCTTCTCGCGATCGATCGCAGCGGCCATCTGGTGGGCGAGCTTCACGCCATAGCCGCTGGCGAGCTTGTCGTAGCCGTGCGTGATCTCCTCGAAGGTCTTGAACCCGCCGAGATACAGATTCGAATGGAAGCAGGTGGTGAACTGCTTGGCCGGCTCGACCAATGTGACCTCGATTGCGCCTTTCGAGTCGCGGGCGATGTATTTCGCTGCTGTCGCTCCACCCGGTCCGCCGCCGATGACGACGACCTTCGGCTTGCCCTGCCCGAGCACGGAGGGCGCGGCCAGCGTGAGACTTCCTGCGGCGGTCGCAGCGCCGGCGACAAACGAGCGTCTGTTGATCTGCATTTGTGCTTCCTCCTCGACACTGTCGATTTGCTTCGCGGCATGGCGTGCCGCGAAGGCTCGTTATTGGGCCGGCTTGAGCGAGGCGTAGAAGGCGGCGAGCGCTTCCATGTCCTCGTCGCTCAGCCGTCCGGTAATCGTTTGCATGATGGGATTCGAGCGATCCTTCGTCTTGTAAGACTTGAGGACCGCAACGAATTGCTCTGTCGGCCAGCCGACAATCGAGGGGATGCCCTTATCCTGACCGTCGCGGCGATGGCAGGTGACACACTCCGACGAGAGATATTCGCCATAGGCGGGGTCGCCGGCCCTCACCGGACCGGCATTTGCCAGCGTGACAAGCATGGAGACTGCAGCGGCGGCCGGGCTCCATTTACGCTTGTCGGACAGTGGCAAGTGACACCGCATCTCAGTCCACCTTCGGGCCTGTCTTGGCATCAGGGGTGACGTCGAGCACCCGTGCCCGATTGAGGACCTTCACGTCCGTCTTGCAGTCCTTCATGCAAGGGTTGGCCTTCCAGAACTGCTTTTCCGTCGTGTCGCGATCGTCATCGTAGAAGCCGTCCTTGTTCGGCATCTTGATGCTTGCGAGGTTCGATTGGTTGAGCTCGAAGTTCTGATCCTTGATGACGTCGTTCAGGTTCAGAATGTAGGCGGTCAGAGCATAGATCTGGTCGTTCGACAGCGATTGAGCGTTGCCGAACGGCATGGCGCGCTTGACGTAGTCGAAGACGGTGGAAGCCTCGGGCCAGAACGAGCCGACGGTTTTTTCCGGCCGGTCGTGAGTGAGGCTGCCGTGTCCGCCGGCCAGCACGGGCCAGCGATCCTTGCCTTCGCCGAACTCGCCGTGGCAGGTGGCGCACTGCGACTGGAAGATCTCCTCACCCTGCTTGACGGTGCCTTTGCCTGGCGGAAGGCCCTGGCCGTCTGGGCGGGCATCGATGTCCCAGCCTTTCAACTCATCGGCGGTGAGCTCACGGCCGATGCCGAGTTTGGCGGCCTCAGCGGATGCGAGCGGCAGCGCGACAACGGCAGCGGCGACCCAGAGCTTAAGAGATCTCGACATTCTCGGTCTCCCCATTGGCGCGCACCAGCCACGTCTGGATGCCGTTGTTGTGGTAGATGCTGTTTACGCCGCGCACCTTGCGAAGCTCGTCCTTGGTCGGCTGCACGTAGCCTGTGGAGTCGTGCGCGCGGGACTGCACGAGCAACTCCTGACCCTGCCAGTCGAAGTCGACGTAGAAGCGGGTCAGCGATCGATCGAGCACCGGACCATCGATGCGGGCTTCCTGCCAGTTCTTGCCGCCGTCGAGGGTGACGTCGACGCGGGTGATCTTGCCTCGGCCGGACCAGGCCACGCCGGTTATGATGTTGCGCCCCTTCACCTTCAACGGAGCCTGTGGTGAGGGATTGGTGACGACCGACTTGGCGTCCATGACGAACGTGAAGCGACGCGAGCGGCCATCGGCCATGAGGTCGGTATACTTCGAGGTTTCCTCTCGGGCATACCAAGGCTTGTCGCCGACCTCGATGCGGCGGATCCACTTGATCCAGAGGTTGCCTTCCCAGCCCGGGACGACGAGACGCAGCGGATAGCCCTGCTCGGTGCGAAGTGCCTCTCCGTTCATCTTGAAGGCGAGAAGGCAGTCGTCGAGCGCCTTCTCGAGCGGCAGGGATCGGTTCATTCCCGCGGCGTCGCCACCCTCGACGAGCAGCCATTTGGCATTTGGCTTGAGACCGGCCTCGTCGAGCACATCCTTCAGCCTCACGCCGGTGTACATGACATTGTGCACCATGCCGTGGGTGAACTGGCAGCCGTTGAGCTGGGCGCCGCGCCATTCCATGCCCGAGTTCGCGGCGCATTCGAGGAAATGCACGCGGTTGGTCCGTGGAAAGCGCTTGATATCGTCCATCGTGAAGATGAGCGGCTTCTCGACGAGGCCGTGCACCATAAGACGATGATCGAAGGGGCTGATCTCGGCGGCGCCGCCGTGATGACGCTCGAAGCACAGGCCGTTCGGGGTGATGATGCCATCAAGCTCGTGCAGCGGCGTGAAGTTGACCGAGCTCTGGCGGGAGGCGGTCAACCATTCGACGTCGCGACGGATCACGTGGGCTTCGTATTTCGAAGGCTTTCCATAGGGATGGTCGGCGACACCATCGCCGAGGAGCTTGGCCCAGTCCGGCACGTTGGGCGGCTGGTTGGCAGGATTGGGGCCGAGCGGCTTCTTGGCGAAGGCGTCCGCGCTGCCGGCCGCGACCAGACCGCCGGCGAGTGTGCCTGTCAGAAAGCGGCGCCGGCTGGCCGCTGATCGAGGGGATGGGGGACCATCCTCGTGTTGCTTGGTCATTCGAGCGCACTCCCGATTGTGTCGTGGCGGCCTCGCCGTTTCGGCGACGGCTAAGAATCTCAGGCTCCGAGGACTTTGATGGCATCCGTCTCGCGCGGGGCGACGACTTTTGCCGTCTCGACGTGCTTTGCGACGACGTCCCAGATGGGTGGGCCTTCGGTGCCCTGATTGATGCTCGCCCAGCCTGCGACGACATAATCCTTCGACGCTTCGAGCGCCTGGCCCGTCTTGAGCATCGTCATGCCGGAGATGCGCTGGCCGATCGGTTTCGAGATGTCGATGGTGTAGCCGAGGCCACCTGTGCGGACCATGTCGCCGCCCTGCTGATAAAACGGGTCGGGGTTGAAGATGTTGTCAGCGACGTCCTCGAGGATCTCCTTCAGGCGCTGTCCGTTCATCTTCATCCGGTAGCAGGCGGGATAGGTCATCGCCGTCGCGTTGGTGACATCCTCGAACGTGATGTCCTGGCCCGGAAGCAGGCTCGTCCCCCAGCGGATGCCGGGCGAGAGTGCGATCTCGGCGTCGCGCTGCGAGAGGATGGCGTCGCAGATGACGTTGTCGAGCGTGCCGTCAAAGTTGCCTCGGCGGTAAAGCAACGTTTCGGTCTTGCCGAGCACGCGCGTGAGCTCCTTCTCGTAGGGTGCGCGATGGCGGGCGATGATGGCCGCTGTCTCGGGGTCAGGCTTGATGGCATCGGCGAAGACGGGAATGAGGCGGTACCGATACCCTTTGATGGCGCCGCCCTGGACGTCGAGATCCAGGCGGGAGACGAATTTGCCGTTGGAGCCGGTCGCGACGATCAAAGTCTTGCCGATGCGCGTCGGCTCGGGGACAGCGTCGTGCGTGTGGCCCGAGAGGATCACGTCAATGCCGCGCACGACCTCGGCAACCTTCGCATCGACGTCGAAACCGTTGTGAGAGAGCAGAACGACAAGGCCGGCACCGGCAGCGCGTGCGTCATCCACCTCCTTCTGCAGATCGGCCTCCCGGATGCCGAAGGTCCACTTCGGGATCATCCAGCGCGGATTGGCGATCGGGGTGAAGGGAAAGGCCTGGCCTATGACGGCAATCTTGACGCCACCGCGCTCGAACATCTTGCTCGCGGGAAAGACGCGATCCTCGAACTCGCTGTCGCGCACGTTCTGGGCAAGGAAGGGAAAGCCGAGGTTCTCGGTCAGTTCCTTCACGCGTGCCTCGCCGAGCGTGAATTCCCAGTGGCCCGTCATGGCGTCCGGCTTCAGGCCAGCCATGACATCGACCATGTCCTGGCCCTTCGTCTGGAGGGAGGTCCAGCTGTTGGTCCAGGTATCCCCGCCATCGAGCAGGAGCATGTTGGAGGCGCGCTCGGCCCTGATCGCCTTGACGATTGTGGCGATACGGTCGAGGCCGCCCATCCTGCCGTAGGTCGTGGCAAGGGCGGCGAAGTCTTCGTAGGTGAGTGCGAACGCTTCTGCCGATTTCTCGGCGATACCGAAGTGCTTGCGAAACTCGGCGCCCGTCAGATGCGGCACGCGTCCCTTGGCCGACCCGACGCCAAGATTGATCGAGGGCTCACGAAACTGGATGGGGACGAGCTGGGCGTGAATGTCGGTGAGGTGGACGAGCGTGACGTTGCCATGTGGCTCGAAGGCGAGAAGCTCGCGCTCAGTGAGGGCCTGTTGGGCCGCAAGCCGCGCCAATCGGCCTCCGCCGGAACCTGTCAGGATCGCCGCCGCTGCCGCGGCTGTGAGAAAGTCCCGGCGCGTGATCATTGGAGCAGTCTCTCAAGTCGGATTGATGCAGAAGTCATGGCGAAGACGCTACGACTGCCATTCCGCACGGCCGCCGGTGCTCGGCTTCGGGGACTTCGGGTGCGGCGGCCGGAGGTCTCGCCTCGGGGAGGCGAGACGCTCGAGCGGCGTCATTCCGCCGTGACTTTGTGCTCGGACTTGTAAATCGCGCCGTCGTCGTCGACCCACTGGAAGGTGAACGTGCCGCTTTCGGGGACGCGAACGAAGAACGACTGATAGGGGTTCGCCGAGATCGAAGGGTGCCAGTCGGCGCGGAAGATCTCCTTGCCGTTGAAGCTCGCAATGAACTGCTTGATGATCTTGCGGGGGATCGGCTTACCAGAGGAGTCTTTGCGTTGACCGCTCTCCATCTCGTGGCTGATGAGCGTTTTCACCTCGATGACGGAGCCGGCTTTAGCCGACGACGGAATGCGGACGCGGGGAGTGGGCTTGGCCATGTCAGGACCTCGAATGGAATGCGCAGCAGGCGCGAAGGGAAGAGAATTGGCGCAACGGGGCAGGGGGCCGTCAGCCGCCGCAACCACCGATGGTGACCTTCACCTCTTTCTTGGCCGTATAGAGCTCGCCGTTCGACATCTCGGCGACGGCGACGACGTTCTGCGTCTGGGCGAGGCGAATGCGGATCGACGCCGCGGCCTTCGGAGCCATGGGCGTGAACATGAAGGAAGCGACGAGAGGATTGGGATTGCCCTCTGCGAAGATGTGCAGAGCCTTGACGTAGTCGGCCTCGCTCATCGGGCTTTCGACCTCGAAGGAGAGCGGCACAACGAGGCCATTTTCAGCGATCGAGGGCACGTCGAGCTTGATGCGACCTTCCTTCAGGGCCTTGTCGCCATAAAGCTTCTTGATCTCGTCAGCGACCATCTTCGCGTCGGCGAGGGCGGCTGCGGGGGCAAACGCCAGTGCAGCAAGCCCGCCAGCGGCAGTGCCAAGAAATGCGCGCCGTGTCGCGCCGGTGATGAACGTCATCGCGTCTTCCTCCTCTGCGGTCGGCCGAAACAGAGCCAAACCCGGCGCTCTTGCCGACGCCTGCGTTAATACATAGACGAATTAGCATATGATGATATTATGTTGCAACAAGCCTTTTGAGGCGAGTATGAGTTGACCGTTATCAACCAATGCGACCGCAGCGCGGCAAACGACGTGGCGGCGCTCTTTCGAGGGAGGACAACTTGAAACGATCGAAGCTTGCCAGTCTGCTGGCAGCGATCACTTTGGCGGCGTTTCCAGTGATGGCCAATGCCCAGCAGGACGCCACCGAGAAGGAGATCGAGCGGTACCGCGAGATGATCTCCGACCCGTTCTCGAATCCCGGCTACCTGAATGTCGATCGTGGCGAGGCGCTCTGGAAGACGGCGCGCGGGACAAAGAATGTGTCGCTCGAGACGTGCGACCTCGGCGAGGGGCCCGGCAAGGTCGAAGGGGCTTTCGCCAAGCTGCCGCGCTACTTCGCCGATGCGGACAAGGTGATGGACGTGTCGCAGCGCATCCTGTGGTGCATGGAGAAGATCCAGGGCCTCGATACCGCCGATATCGTGAAACGGAAGTTCAGCCCTTCGAACCGCAAGTCCAACTCCGACATGGAGGACCTGGTGGCGTTCGTCTCCAACAAGTCGAACGGGCAGAAGCTGTCGCAGCCGTTGTCGCACCCCAAGGAGAAAGAGGCCTTCCTGATCGGCCAGGAGCTGTTCTACACGCGCTCCGCCACGCACGACTTCTCGTGCCAGACCTGCCACGGCGAGGCGGGCAAGCGCATCAGGCTGCAGGGTCTGCCGCAGCTCAACAAGCCCGGCAAGGATGCGCAGGCAACTCAAGGCGCCTGGCCGACCTATCGCGTGTCGCAAAGCCAGGTGCGGACGGTGCAGCACCGGATCTGGGACTGCTACCGGCAGATGCGCATGCCGCCGCCGGCCTACGGGTCAGAAGGTGTCACGGCACTCACGGTCTATCTGAACAAGATGGCCGAGGGTGGCGAGATCAACGTCCCATCGATCAAGCGCTGAGGGCCGAGCCATGAACATCACGAAAGCGCTCGCAGTTGGACTTCTGCTCTGCGTGCCCGCGGTCGCCTCGGCGGAAGAGCGCGCCGATCCGGCCAAGTTCGAGAAGGTCTATGGGGACATGTTCCGCAATGCGAAAGGCGATTGGGCCAAACGCGTCGAGCGGGACGAGACTCAAAAGATCTGCTCGCAATACCGTAACAATCTTCCTACTGCCGAGTTCGAGAAGGTCGTTGCCCGGGAAAAGGGCAACGTCGTGTTGCCGGCCGATGGAAAGGTGATGGGCGACTGGAAGGCGGGCGAGAAAATCGCGCAATCGGGTTTCGGTCTCCGGTTCAACGACAAGCCTGGCACGGTCGTTGGCGGCAACTGCTACGCTTGCCATCAGATGTCGAAGAAGGAGCTGAGCTTCGGCACGCTGGGGCCCAGCCTCGTCGAGTATGGCAAGATCCGGAAGTACGATCCCGAAGAGGCGAAGCGGACCTATGCCCGCATCTACAATCCGCAGACTATTCAGCCCTGCTCGATCATGCCGCGCTTTGGTCACAACAAGGTTCTGGACGAGCAGCAGATGCGGGACCTCGTTGCACTGCTCTTCGACCCGGAAAGCCCCGTGAACAAGTGAGCCGAAGAGCGGTGCCATGACACGCGGACCGATCAGCGAGACAGCGTGGCGCGTGACGGCTCGCGTCTCGTTGGTCGTAGCCGCTGCGGTGATCGTTCTCACTAGCCTCGTGGGGCGCGCATCGGCGGCAGAGCTGGTGATGTTCGTCGAGACAGGTTGCCCGTGGTGCGTGCGCTGGGATCGCGAGGTCGGCGAGGCTTATGCCCGGTCCGAGGAAGGCCGAATCGCTCCCCTTCGGCGCGTGCCGATTTCGGGGCAGCGCTCGGCAGGGGTCAGGCTGGCGGCAAACGTTACGGTGACGCCAACGTTCGTGTTGGCTGACGGGGGAGTGGAGGTCGGTCGAATAACCGGTTATCCGGGCTCTGATTTCTTCTGGGGCTTGCTGGGGCAACTGATGTCCAGGCTGGCCCCAGATTCGCCGGGGCGTCCACGGAATGCCGGGGTGGAGCGGGTGGTGCAGGAAGCCTCATCGAGTGTGAGGCAGGCCGTCAAGGGACCCCGGGGCGGGATGATGGATTGAAGACGCATATTCGAGGCACGTTGGAGAATGTCGGAGCCGATTGCGAGAGAGATCGAGGATGCCCTCAGTCAAGGGCTGGAGGTGTCTGAGGAGCTGCAGTCCCTCATGACGAAGGCGCGCAAGGCGAGCGATTTCCTGAAGGCTCTGGCCCACGAGAACCGGCTGGTGATCCTTTGTCTGCTGAGCGAGAGGGAGCGGTCGGTGACAGAGCTCGAGGGCCTGCTCGCGCTCGGCCAAGCGACCGTCTCGCAGCAGCTCGCGCGGCTGCGGCACGAGGGGCTGGTGACGACACGACGCGACGGCCGGGTGATCTATTACAGTCTGGCGGACGAGGCGACACGTCTCTTCATTCATGCAATCTACGAGAAGTTTTGCCGGGATTGCTGACGAGGTCGTGGCCGCAGCCCTGGTTGGAGGTCTGCCTTGAACGTCGACTACGCCATGGTTGGGGGATTTCTTTGCGGCGCCCTGGCCGGGGGGGGAGCCCGGTACGGCAGGCTTTGTTCGATGAGTGCGATCGAGGATGCACTCGTCGGCGGAGACTACCGGGGTGCCAAGGCTTGGGGGCTTGCGGTGGCGACGGCAGGGCTCGCGACCACGGTGCTGGCTGGGTTCGGGTTGGTCTCGCTTGAGACGAGCCATCTGCTCGGCACGAACATGCATCTCGCCGGCATCGTCGTTGGAGGCGTGCTGTTCGGCATCGGCATGACCCTGGTGGGAACGTGCAGCTTCGGCCTTCTCGTGCGGGCCGGCGGGGGAGACCTCAGAGCGCTGGTATCTGCCATTTTCGTCGGCGTCTTCGCATACGCGGTCACAGCCGGGGTGCTGGGGCCAGTGCGCGACGTCGCGCTGATGGTCGGAAATGTGGACGTATCGCTGCTCGGGCGCGCCTCGATCGATCGTCTGATCGGTTTGGTGATCGGGACGGAGGCCTCGCAGGCCTGCGTCGTCGGAGGGCTTGTTCTGCTCGCGGGCCTCGCGGTTGCAGACAAGCGACTGCTCAGGCGGCCGCGGCTCATGATCAGTGCGATCCTAGTGGGGTTTGCCGTTGCCGGCGGCTGGCTGGCGACGAGCCTCGCCGTCGAGGAGATGGCAGCGAGCCGGGTCGAAAGCCTGTCGTTCGTGGCTCCTGCGGGAAGAGCGCTGCTACAATTCATGGCCTTGCCATTCCGGGACGTGAGTTTCGGTGTCTCATCGATTGTCGGGGCCGGCATGGCCTCGTTCGCTGTGGCTCTCGCGAAGCGTGAGCTGCGCTGGGAGGCGTTCGACGACGCGCGCGAGATGCGCCGTCATCTCGGTGGGGCTGCGCTCATGGGTGTGGGTGGCGTCCTGGCGCAAGGGTGCACCGTCGGGCAGGGGCTTACGGCTGCGAGTGCATTGGCCTTGAGTGCGCCGGTGTTCGTGCTGGCCGTTCTGTTCGGCGCGCAGGCTGGCCTCAAGTTCTTGATCGAGGGTACAGCGCTTTGGCGTTTGGGCTTTTCGCCGCGGGCGGATTGATCACATTGCAGTCGGTAGCAGGTGCTCCTAATCAACGGTGGTGATGAGTGAAAGGGAGGTTCAGATGCGCATGAAGTTCGCCCTTGTCGGCGGTTTCGGGGCAATGCTGGCGATGGCGGTCGCCCAGCCGGTGCTGGCCCAGGACGTCGAGAATGGCGCCGAGGTGTTCAAGAAGTGCCGGGCCTGCCATCAAGTCGGCGAGAACGCAAAGAACGCCGTCGGTCCCGTTCTCAATGGCATTATCGGCCGCAAGGCCGGTTCCGTGGCGGGTTTCAACTATTCGGACGCAAACAAGAATTCCGGCGTGACCTGGGACGAGAAAACGTTCGCGAACTACATCAAGGACCCGCGGGCGGCCATGCCGGGGAACAAGATGGCGTTTGCAGGCGTCAAGGATCCTGAGGACATCAAGGACCTGACGGCGTTCCTGAAGCAATACGACGCGAGCGGCAAGAAGAAGTAGATCTGAGCGATCTTCTTGACCCAGCGCGATCGGGGCGGAGGTTGCCATGGCGGGCTCGTCCTGGATTGACCGGTTCGAGGGGCTCGCCTCCCTCGACGAGGCGTCGCGCGCCGAGTTGTTGCGGGCTGGCCGGGTCGTCGAGATGCCGGCCGGCCGTCGGATATTAGGGCCCGGTCAAGCACCTTCGAGCTTCATGTTGTTGCTGGAGGGATCGGTCAGGGTGCACCAGATCTCGGACAGCGGCCGTGAGATCGTTCTCTATCGGGTTTCAGAGGGCGAAGGGTGTGCCCTGTCGACTGCCTGTCTGCTGGGCTACGAGGATTACGTCGCCGAAGCGGTTGCGGAGACGGACGTCAGGGCCGTCGCTATTCCGCGACAGACCTTCGATGATCTCATCGGTCGGTCCCCGGGATTTCGCCAATTCGTGTTTCAAGCCTTCAGCCGGCGGATTACAGACCTTTGCCGATTGATCGACGAGGTCGCGTTTCAGCGGCTCGACATCCGTTTGGCGGCGCGTCTGCTCGAGCGAGCGGGGCCATCGGGCTCGGTTTCGCTCACGCACCAGGAGCTTGCGGCCGAGCTCGGCACGGCGCGCGAGGTCGTCAGTCGCCAGCTCAATGAAATGCAGAGGCGAGGGTGGATCGCCTCGGGACGCGGGCATATAGAGATTGTCGATAGAAAGGCGATCGAAAAGCTCGCGGAGGCTTAGGCACCGGAGAGATTGCGGTCTTTCGAGACGGGGGCTGTCGGGCGACGCGTGATGGGCGCGGCCGTCTCAACTCGTCGACGGAGGTATTCCGCTATGGATCTGACCGCTCTCGATCTGGCTCGCTTCCAGTTCGCGTTCACGGTTTCAGCGCATATTATTTTCCCCGCCTTTTCGATCGGATTGGCGAGCTATCTGGCCGTTCTCGAGGGGCTGTGGCTGGCGACGGGCCGCGGCATCTACATGGAGGCGTTCCGGTATTGGGTTCGGATCTTCGCGGTGGCGTTTGGGATGGGGGTCGTCTCGGGGCTCGTGATGAGCTACCAGTTCGGCACCAACTGGAGCGTTTTTTCCGATAAAACGGGTCCGGTCATCGGACCGTTGATGGGTTACGAGGTCCTTTCAGCGTTTTTTCTCGAGGCTGGATTTCTCGGCGTCATGCTTTTCGGCCTGAAGCGGGTCGGTCCGGGGCTGCATTTCTTTGCCACACTGATGGTCGCCGCAGGGACGCTGTTCTCGGCCTTCTGGATCCTGTCGGTCAACAGCTGGATGCAGACGCCAGCCGGGTATGGCGTGAACGAGCAGGGGCAGTTCATCCCCGTCGACTGGTGGGCAGTGATTTTCAATCCTTCGTTTCCCTATCGGCTGGTGCACATGGTGCTCGCGGCCTATCTGACGACGGCCTTCGTGGTGGGGGCGGTCGGTGCCTGGCACCTGCTGCGAGACCGGCGCAACGCATCGGCACGCCTGATGCTGTCAATGGCGCTCTGGATGGCCACGCTCGTCGCGCCGCTGCAGATCCTCGCCGGCGATGCTCATGGCCTGAATACGCTCGAGCATCAACCGATGAAGGTCGCTGCGCTCGAGGGGCACTTCGAGACGCAGCGAGGTGCCCCGCTGATCCTTTTCGGTTGGCCGGACAGCCAGGCGGAGACGACGCGCTATGCCGTCGAGGTTCCGAAGCTCGGCAGCTTGATCCTGACGCACGATGCGGATGGCGAAATCAAGGGTCTCAAGGCGTTCCCGAAGGCAGACTGGCCGAATGCGCCGCTGGTCTTCTGGTCCTTCCGGGTCATGGTGTCCATCGGCTTCGCCATGCTCGGACTTGGCTTGTGGAGCCTTTTCGTCAGATGGAGAGGCGAGCTCGCGGACGCGCGCAGCCTGCAATGGGCGAGCGTGGTCATGGGGCCATCAGGCTTTGCTGCCGTCCTTGCGGGATGGATCACAACAGAGGCGGGGCGTCAGCCGTACGTCGTCTACGGGCTGCTTCGCACGGCAGAAAGCGTGTCGCCCATCGCCCTGCCCGCAGTGGCTTCGTCGCTCGCGGCCTTCATGCTGGTTTATCTCGCCGTTTTCGGGGCTGGGACATTCTACATTCTTCGTTTGATGTCGCGGGCGCCCGGCGCGTCGATCCCAGGGCTCGATACGACAGAGCCGATCCGCGCTGCAGGCGTGACGCCAGGTCCCGCCCAGCGCGATGTAATGGCGGACGAACACGAGCAGTGAGGAGGCCTCAATGGAACTCGATCTGGCGCTCGTGTGGGCGCTTCTTATTGCCTTTGCCGTCTTCGCCTATGTCGTGCTCGACGGCTTCGACCTCGGGATCGGCATTCTGCTGCCCAGCATCGACAGCGAGGCGGACAAGGACACGGCTGTCAATTCGGTGGCGCCGGTCTGGGACGGAAACGAGACATGGCTCGTTCTCGGCGGCGGTGGATTGCTGGCCGTGTTTCCGCTCGCCTATTCCATCATTCTGACGGCGCTTTATGCACCGGTGATCGCGATGTTGCTCGGCCTCATTCTTCGGGGCGTGGCGTTCGAGTTCCGCTTCAAGAGTGAGAAGAACAAGTGGATCTGGGATGCAGCCTTCTTCATGGGGTCGCTTGTCGCTGCCCTTTCGCAGGGCATCATGCTCGGTGCTCTGGTGCAGGGTATCGCCGTCGACAACCGGGCATATGGGGGAGGCTGGTTCGATTGGGCCACGGTCTTCAGCCTGATGACCGGGATCGCGCTTGTCGTCGGCTATGCCTTGCTCGGCGCTTGCTGGCTTATCTTGAAAACCGAAGGAGAGTTGAGGGAGGCGGCATTCGGATATGCACGCCGTTTGGCAATCGGATTGCTGGTTGCGATTGGGATCGTCAGCGTCTGGACGCCGTTCCTCGAAGCCGAATACTATCGGCGATGGTTTGCTTGGCCTTCCATCGTTTATGTCGCCCCGGTGCCTCTGCTTACCGCGCTCCTTGCCTGGCGTCTCGTTGCTGCACTCGCTGCGCGCCGGGAGCGGGAGCCGTTTCTTGCGACGCTTGGCCTCTTCCTTCTCTGCTATGTCGGACTCGGCATCAGCCTTTATCCCAACATCGTGCCTCCGGGGATCAGCATCTGGGATGCTGCTGCGCCTGACAAAAGCCTCGCCTTCCTTCTCGTCGGGGCGGCTGTCCTGGTGCCCCTGATACTGGCCTATACCGGCTATGCCTACTGGGTGTTCCGCGGGAAGGTCGATCCGGAGGGGGGCTATCATTGACGGCGGCGTGGGAACCCGGCGGAGACGAGCCGCGACGGGAAGAGAAAGTCTCGTTATGGTATCGCCTCGGATGGTTCGTATTGCTCTGGCTGGGGAGCGTGCTTTTCCTTGGCGTGATCGCCGCCGTCGTTCGGTGGCTCCTTCCGACGTGATCGCGCGTCCGGTGAAATCGAGCAGTGACGCCTACGAATGCCGAAACCTAATCCTCCGATTGTTCTCATTGCCGGTCCGACTGCATCGGGCAAATCAGCGCTGGCGCTTCAGTTGGCGCGGGAGCGGGGTGGCATCGTGATCAACGCGGATTCGATGCAGGTCTACCGCGAGCTACGGCTGTTGACGGCGCGTCCGAGCATCGAGGAAGAGGCGCTCGCGCCGCACCGGCTCTACGGCCATGTTTCGGCGGGCGAGGCGTATTCTGTTTCGCGCTGGCTCGAGGACGTAAGGCTCGTGCTGGATGACGCCAATGCGCGTGGACGCACCGCGATCTTTGTCGGAGGCACCGGCCTTTATTTCAAAGCTCTGACCGAGGGGCTGTCTCCAGTCCCAGCGGTTCCGCATGATGTGCGCCAGAAATGGCGGGACGTTGCAGCCGGTGCTTCGCCTGGGCATCTCCATGCGATCCTGCGAGAGCGTGACCCGCTGATGGCAGCGCGGTTGCCTGCTGGAGATGTCCAGCGGATTGCTCGGGCCCTGGAAGTGCACGAGGCGACGGGGGTCTCGCTCAGTGAATGGCAGCTTTCGCGGAGTGCGCCGCTTGTCGATGCCAACCAGGCCGAACGTTTGCGGCTCACGCGTTCGCGAGCCGAGCTCTATGCGCGCTGCGACCGGCGGCTCGATCAGATGGTCGCTGCCGGGGCGCTCGACGAAGTGCGGCACCTGCTGACGATGGAACTCGACGATCGAATGCCGGCAATGAGGGCGCTGGGTGTCCGCTCGCTTGGGGCCCATGTGCGGGGCTTCATAACGCTGGCCGAGGCTGTGAGCCGGGCCAAGACCGAGACGCGGCAATACGTCAAACGGCAAGAGACATGGGCGAGAAAGTTCATGTCCGACTGGTCCCGGGCAAATCCAGAATTGGCACTATAATTGCGCGTGTTCTTCGTTTGAGGCAGTGTTATTGCGTATTTTGGCTTCATAAGGTTGTTTCATTGCAATCACGTTGACGGGGCTGGGCGGAATGCTTAAGACGGCCGCAGCTTCGTCGATGGAGGCTGTCGACGCCCCCTTCGAATCGCGTCTCCAATGCAGAGAGGTTTGCCATGGCACGCACCATGACCGGCGCCGAGATGGTGATCAAAGCCCTTGCCGATCAGGGGGTGGACCTTGTCTTCGGCTACCCCGGCGGGGCGGTGCTGCCGATCTATGACGAGCTCTTCCAGCAGGAGAAGGTGCGGCACATTCTCGTGCGCCAGGAGGGGGGCGCAGTGCACGCGGCGGAAGGTTATGCGCGGGCAACGGGCCGGGTGGGCGTTGTTCTGGTGACGTCTGGTCCCGGAGCGACCAATGCGGTGACGGGGCTCGCTGATGCTCTGATGGATTCGATCCCGGTCGTCGTGCTGACGGGCCAGGTGCCGACGCACCTGATCGGCAACGATGCCTTCCAGGAATGCGACACGGTGGGCATCACGCGGCCCTGCACGAAGCACAACTGGCTGGTCAAGGATGTGAACGATCTTGCGCGAATCCTGCACGAGGCCTTTCACATCGCGAAGAGCGGGAGGCCGGGGCCGGTGGTCGTGGACATCCCGAAGGATGTGCAGTTCGCCACGGGAACCTACGTCGGGCCGTCCACAGCGACGATGGCGCACAAGAGCTACCGGCCGCGAATGAAGGCCGAGGCGTCGGCCATAGAGGCGGCCGTCGACGTCATGGCGAAGGCCAAGCGCCCCGTGTTCTACACGGGGGGCGGCGTGATCAATTCCGGGCCCAAGGCCAGCCAGCTCTTGCGTGAGCTCGTGCGGCTGACCGGCTACCCGATCACGTCGACGCTGATGGGCCTCGGGGCGTATCCGGCCTCGGACAAGCAGTGGCTCGGCATGCTGGGCATGCACGGAACCTACGAGTCAAACATGGCGATGCACGATTGCGACGTGATGATCGCGATCGGGGCCCGTTTCGACGACAGGATCACAGGGCGTGTCGACGCCTTTGCGCCGGGGGCGACCAAGATCCACGTCGATATCGACCCGTCTTCGATCAACAAGAACGTGAAGGTCCAGCTGCCGGTCGTGGGTGACTGCGCGTTCGTGCTCGAGGACATGCTGAGGGTCTGGAAGAGCAAGGCGGGACAGCCGGACAAGGGGGCTCTCAAGGCGTGGTGGAAGCAGATCGACGGCTGGCGGGCACGCGAGTCGCTCAAGTACCGCAAGCTTCCCGATCAGATCATGCCGCAGGAGGCGATCGAGAGACTTTACGAGGCGACGCGTCATCACGACGTCTACGTCACCACGGACGTGGGCCAGCATCAGATGTGGGCTGCGCAGTTCTTCAAGCTCGAGGAGCCCAACCGGTGGATGACGTCGGGTGGACTGGGCACCATGGGCTACGGATTGCCATCGGCGATCGGGGTGCAGCTCGCGCATCCGAAATCGCTCGTCGTCTCGATTTCGGGCGATGCTTCGATTCTGATGAACATCCAGGAAATGTCGACCGCGGTGCAATACAAGCTTCCGGTCAAGATGTTCATCTTGAACAACCAGTATATGGGGATGGTGCGCCAGTGGCAGCAACTGCTGCACGGAAACCGCTATTCCGAAAGCTATACCGAATCGTTGCCTGACTTCGTCAAGCTGGCGGAGGCATACGGCGGTGTCGGCATCAGGTGTGACGAGCCAGGCAAGCTCGACGGGGCGATCCAGGAGATGCTGGCGGTCAAGGACAAGCCGGTGCTGTTCGACTGCCGGGTGGTCAATCTCGCGAATTGCTTCCCGATGATCCCGTCCGGGAAAGCGCACAACGAGATGCTGATGGGCGAGAACGTCAGCGACGAGGAGGTCGGCAAGGCGATCGGCAAGGAAGGAAAGATGCTGGTCTAGCTCGCGGCGCCAAGACGGGCGGCATGAGCCGAGCTCGGAAGTCCAGTGCCGCCGCTACTCGCGGCGGCCGATATCTCAGTCCAGGATCACATGCGGTACGAAGCGCGCAGCATCGGTCGTGATGTCGCCGTCGCCTTCGCGGACGCCGAGGCCCGCGGGCTCTCCGGCGACGAGCCAGACGCCGCAAACGGGCCTGCGGCCCTGGAACCTCGGCAGGGGGTGCCAAGCCTGCACGATGTGACCTTCGGCGCCGTAGGGGCCGGACGAGGAGGCGGTCGCCTGGGCGGCTCGACCCGTTCGGCCCGGAAGCACGATTTCGATGTTGGCGCCTTCGCGCGAGTAGATCGGTTTTCTCACATAGCGTCCACCGAGGTCGGCGGCGCGCGGATCACCATCGAAGTAGGCCGGAAGCAAATTCGGATGGCCGGGATGGGCTTCCCAAAGCAATGGCATAAGGCCCTTGTTGGACAGGATCGATTTCCATGCCGGTTCGATGAACTGGCAGCCGGAAGCAGGAATATGCTCAGCGAAGGGCTCGGAGAACAGCCATTCCCAGGGATAGAGCTTGAAGAGCGAGCGGATCAAACGGTCCTCGCCGTCGGTGAACCGGCCATGGACATCGACGCCAATTTCCTCGATGCCCATGGTGAAGGTTGTGAGGCCAGCCTGTCCGGCACAATCAGCGAGGTAGGCGATGGTTCCCATGTCCTCGTTGCTTGCCGCCGTCGCTGCAAAGTGCAGCGCTCCCGGGATGCCGATGCGGGCGAAAGCGTCGACGAGACGCTCATGCACAGAATTGAACTGGTCGGCGCCAGCGGGAAGCGCGCCGGCTTCGCGCATCTGCTCGAGCCAGACCCACTGGAAGACAGCGCTCTCGTAGAGCGAGGTCGGGGTGTCGGCGTTGTACTCGTAGAGCTTGGCCGGACCTTCGCCGGTGAAGCCAAAATCCAGGCGGCCGTAGAGATGCCGCTCGCGATTGCGCCAGGAGGCGGCGACGTAATCCCAATAGGCGGCGGGGATCCTCAGTCGTTCGAGGATGGATTCATCCGCGATGGCGCGCGCGACGAAGTCGAGGCACATGCCTTCGATCTCGGCGGCCGGCGCTTCGAGCCGTTCCTCGATCTCGGCGAGCGTGAAGGCGTAGCAGTGGCTCTCGTCCCAGTAGACGGTCCCGTCGGGCGAGTGGAAGTCGAAACCATGGGCTTCGGCGGTCTGCTGCCAGTCGTGACGGGGTGCAACGGGAAGTCGCTGCATCGGGGGTCAGCCTCCTGCGTGGGCTCTGCTGCCGCCGGAGCTCGAGCCACCGCCCGCAACCTTGGTCGCCGTGCTGCCGAAGCCGCCGCGCGAGTGGGTATGCGCTTTGGCCACGTTGGTTTGCGTCAATGGGGCCGTAGCGTGCCGGGGCATGGTGAGGCTGCTGCCGCGACCCGCAAGGGGCACGCCAGTGGCGGTCGCGCGGCCGGTGGGGCTGGCTGCATTGGCCACGATCGGCTGCGGCTGAACGCGAGAGCCAATGGCTGCGCCCATCATGAAACCGAGCATCGAGGGACGCCAGCTGCCGCTGCGGCTGCTCGGGTGGTCAACCTCGCATTTGCCGGTGCCGGCATTTGCCTCGCAGTCGTATTTCGAGTCGTACTTGGGGTAGGCCTGCTCGTAGGCATTCTCAGCGGCGACCATGGCGCTGCTGCACTGGGCTTCCGAAAATCCATCCGCCACGCAAGCGGCGACGTTGTCGTAGGCTTTGACCGGGAGGAGCTCGTTGGGATCCTCACAGGCGGCCAACACCAGCGCGCTAGCCCCCATGCTGAAAAGGGCGACATACCGTGAACGCTTCATCCTCCAGCCCCTCTTCGCCTGAATTTGGCTGGAAGATATCGCGGGCTGCTTCCCATACCGTTAAAGCGGGGAAACTTGATTTGCGCAGCGACGGACGTCTGGCCAGCGCACAATGAGGCAGTGCATGCAACTCTACATCGCGAACAAACTCTACTCTTCGTGGTCGCTCAGGCCGTGGCTGCTGATGACGGCACTCGGCATACCCTTCGAGGAGACGGTTGTTCCCCTGTATTTCCCGGATTCAAAGGCCCGAATCCTGGACATCTCGCCTGCGGGGAAGCTGCCCTGTCTGATCGATGGGGACGTGAAGGTGTGGGAGAGCCTGGCAATCGTCGAGTATCTGGCCGAGCGGTTCCCGGACAAGGCGGTATGGCCGTCGGGGGGCGCGGCACGGGCCCATGCACGCGCCGTTTCGAGCGAGATGCACGCCGGCTATCAGGCCCTGCGGGCTGCCTGCCCAATGAACCTCGGGAAGACGTTCCATCCTCGGGATCTCGGCTCGGACGTCGATGACAACGTACGGCGCTTCCAGGGGCTCGTCTCGGATTGTCGTCGCCGCTTCGGGGCGGGTGGGGATTTCCTCTATGGCGAATTCTCGGCGGCGGACGCCATGTATGCGCCGCTGGCGACGCGGCTCGACACCTATCAGTTCGAGCTCGCGCCACAGACGCGGGCCTACGTCAATGCAATCCTGGAGCATCCGGCCTTCCGGAAGTGGAAGTCCGAGGCACTCACGGAGCCGTGGGGGATCACGCATTACGAGGAAGGCTGGACCCCGGTCGAAACCTTCCACACTCCGTCAATCCTGACTGGCCATGCACGCGCCGGCGCCTAAATACGAGGATACCGCAATGTCGCAGAAGGGTACCGGTTCCGCCTATTTCATCGACGAGACGAAGGAGGAACTCGTCCGGCATACGCTGTCGATCCTGGTCGACAACGAGCCGGGGGTGCTGTCCCGTATTGCTGGGCTTTTTTCGGGGCGCGGATACAACATCGAAAGTCTCACGGTCTCCGAGACCGAGCACGAAAAGCAGCTGTCGCGATTCACCATCGTGACCAAGGGCACACCGATGGTGCTCGAGCAGATCAAGAACCAGCTCGATCGTATGGTGCCGGTGCATCGGGTGATCGATCTCACGGTCGAGACCGATCCGCTGGAGCGAGAACTGGCCTTGATCAAGGTGGCGGGGCGGGGAGAGAAGCGTATCGAAGCGCTCAGGCTGGCGGAGATCTTCAAAGCGCGGGTGATCGACGCCTCGATCGAGCATTTCGTATTCGAGATCACCGGGCCATCGCAGGAAATCGAGCAGTTCCTTTCAATCATGAAGGATCTCGGCATGGTCGAGGTGGCGCGAACCGGCATCGCTGCGGTCAGCCGTGGGCCGCAGGGGATGAACGGGCGCACCTGACGATCTTGGCGCGCCAGTTTGCCAAGGTCGTGTAGCGACGGAGCCATGGCGCGCGGGGGCGACTCGCTAGATTATTCGCTGGGTGCGGCGCACGACCGGCACGATCTCGATGGAGGGCTCGATGGATACGCGTCAGCTTGGCGTGATGCTCGTGGTAGGCGCCATAGCGGGGTGGCTGGCGAGCTTTGTCGTCGGAAGTCCGCGCTGGGGGCTCATCGGCTATATCGTTGCGGGGGTCATCGGCGGGGTCGTCGGCGGCTGGCTTCTCGATGCGGCCAAGGTTCGCATCAATCTCGGCCACCCGATCGCCAACGGCGTCGCGCAGGGGGCGATCGGTGCGATCGCCGTCATCATCGTGGCGCGGATTCTCGGAGGTTGAGCGACAGCCGACGGATCTGGGTTCTCACGTAAATGTGGTCCGGCTGCGCGTTGAAGCGGCGGTGCGGATGATTATTTGACCAATGTTCACTTCGGACCATTCGCGTGGTTCGAGAGGCATTGGAGCAGTGCGATGGATTACGGACCTCTATTCATGATGGGCCTGATGGGGCTCGCCGCCGGGTGGATTGCGAACATTCTGCTCGGCAATCGCGCGGATCTCGTCGGCCACCTCGTGCCAGGTGTGCTGGGCGCCTACGTCGGAGCGTTTATTCAACGCCATGTGCAACTCGACTTGATGCGGCTTGGCAATCCGCTGCTCGAACAACTTGCGGTGGCAGTGGCGGGTGCCGTGGTGGTGATCCTGGTTGCCCGCGGAATCGTCGCGCAGCACGGCAGACATTAGGGGCAGCGTCAGCTGGCATTGGCGACCGGGCCCCAGCGCGCTAAATGAAGGGCATGGTCACTGTCGTCGACAACAAGCCGCGCCATCCCGAGAAGGCGCAGCGCCCGGACACGCCGTTGCTGCGGAAGCCGGACTGGATCCGCGTGCGCGCTCCTACGGGCCCGGAATACGGCGAGACACGGCGCATCGTGCGTGAACATGGGCTTGCAACCGTATGCGAGGAGGCGGGCTGTCCGAACATCGGCGAGTGCTGGACCAAGCGGCATGCCACCATGATGATCATGGGCGAGGTTTGCACGAGGGCCTGCAGTTTCTGCAACGTGGCGACCGGCCTGCCCAATGCGCTCGACCCAGACGAGCCCCGCCGCGTGGCCGAGGCGGTCGCCAAGCTGGGTCTTGGGCATGTTGTGATCACATCAGTCGATCGGGACGATCTGGCCGATGGGGGAGCGACGCACTTTGCAGCGGTCATCGGAAGCGTGCGGGAGCTTACGCCGACGACGACGGTCGAAGTGCTCACTCCCGACTTTCTGAGGAAGGACGGGGCGCTCGAGACGGTGATCGGGGCGCGGCCGGATGTGTTCAACCACAACCTCGAGACGGTGCCTTCGCTCTATCTGCGGATCAGACCTGGGGCGCGGTATTTCCACTCGCTGCGGCTGCTGCAGCGGGCGAAGGAGCTGGACCGGACCGTCTTCACCAAGTCGGGGATCATGGTCGGGCTCGGCGAGACCCGCGACGAGGTGCTCCAGGTGATGGACGATCTCAGGTCGGCGGACGTCGACTTCCTGACGATCGGGCAGTATCTCCAGCCCACCCGCAAGCACGCCGAGGTCAAGGCGTTCGTGACGCCGGACGAGTTCAAGTCCTACGAGCGCATCGCGTTCGCGAAAGGCTTCCTGCTCGTGTCGGCCACGCCGCTAACGCGGTCGAGCTACCATGCGGATGCCGATTTTGCGCGACTGAAGGCTGCGCGGCTGGCGCGTGGGGGCTAGCGGCCAGGGGTGCCGAGCGCGGAACTATCGGGGGCGTGTGCGCCAAATGGCGGCAGGCCGACGATCTCGCATCGAGGATGCCCGTGCGTTACATCACGAACATGCCCAGCTTCGAGACGACTCGCCGGATTCCCTATTCGCCCAACGAGATGTTCGACCTCGTTGCGGACGTGGAGCAGTACCCGCGCTTCTTTCCGCTGTGCGAGGCGCTTCGCGTCAAGAAGCGCGAGCGTCAGGGCGACAAGGAGGTCCTCGTCGCGGCAATGGATATCGGCTACCGGGCGATCCGGGAGACGATTACCAGCCGCGTGACGCTAGACCGCCGCAACCTGACTGTCCTGGTGGAACTCGTCGACGGGCCGTTTCGGCATCTCGAGAACAACTGGAAGTTCGTCGAGGCGGCGGACGGCGGTACGACCGTGAGGTTCTCGATGGCGTACGAGCTGAAATCGATGATGCTGCAGATGCTGGTTGGGGGGCTGTTCGACCAGGCCTTCCGCCGCTGCGTAGTGGCGTTCGAGGCGCGCGCCAGAGAGGTTTACGGCAACGGTCGTTCGGGAATTCCCGTCGCGGCAACGTAACGCCGCCGGACAATGGCGTTGCCTACTTCGCCACGGCTGGCGGAGCAGAAGACCTTGGCGGGATCGCCACGTCGAAAAGTGTCCCGGCTCCCCGGTCCTCATGAGAGAAATGCCACCATTCCCTGGTGTAGGCGCGAAAGCCGTGGCGGCGCATGGCATCGGCAAGCGTCTTGCGAGCGGCGCGCTGCAGCGGTGACAGACCAGCGGCACCGGCATGACTGCGCGGATCGAAGCAATCGAAGCCGGTGCCCATGTCGACCGTGCCGTCGGGTGGGCTGCCGCACCCGCTATCAGCAACGGGAAGGGGCAGCGGTGGCGCATTGGGGAGCCGGATCAGCGTGAGGTCGACGGCGGTGCCGGTGGAGTGGGTCGACGCGCTCGAAATATAACCCGAGCCGATCAGATCTGCTCTCGCGACATGGGGGTGGTAGCGCCGTGTCGGCGACCGGACGGAGCCTGGTGGCTTACGTGCCCAAGCCATGAAGGCGCGCGTGGCACGCGTCGGCCGATAGCAATCATAGACCTTGAGGGCGTAGCCCAATGGCGCGAGGTCCTGCTGGACCTGGCGGAGGGCGAGGGCGGTTTTTCGCGCGAGAATGCACTCGGCAGCGGAATAGCCGGCGACCGGGGCTCCGGTGAAATTGGTGCTGCCTGCGTAGCGCATATCCTGGGTGATGGAGGGTGCGACGTCGGCAAGATAGACGAAATCGGGTGGAAGGCGGTCGCTCGCAATTGCGAGGTCTGCGGTTGCCAGGGCGATGGCTGCAATCGCTACGCGAGGGACAATGCGCATGGCGGGCTCAATCCACCTGGAGCTCGGAGATTGCCGTGTCCGCATAGCGCGTGCCGCGGTAGACGTCAGCGATCCTCAGTTGCAGCCATTCGGCATCGACCGCTTTGGGGAGGCGGATCGAGCGCCTCTGGCGATCGTCGGAGAGGGTGAGGACGGTGCTCTCCCCATTGGAGAAACGAAGCTCGAGACGGCGGACTCGGGTGTTCTTCGCGAAGATGTCTGCGCTCTTGGCGTAGCCGTTGATGAGGGTGAGGCCGTGGACCGTGCGCTTGCGGTCAAAAATGACCGTAATCGCCCTGCCGACGCTCGAGACCCCGCTGCCGTGCACCCAGGCGGTGGCCGGATTGCCATCAAACAGGTGCTCGGGGCCGTAGGTGTTGCCGAACTGAGGGGCGAGCACCGAGCTGACGCAGTAACGACTGCCGTCACGGGCGGCGCGTGCCGCGCAGATCGGGGTGTCGGCTGGCGGCGTGACGGGCGCATTGTGAGGAGGGGACTGGGGGGCGGCATTGGCTAGGCGGGCGTGGGAGGCCTTGCGGTCTGCCTGGCTCTTCAGGTCCTCGATGCGGGCCTTGGCGAGATCGGCATAGAACGAGCCCGAGTAGCGGCGCACGTAGGCTTCGAGCTCACGCACGCTGGTCGAGTTCTCGACAACCTCCCAATCCCTGCGCGCGGCGGTCGTGACCGGATTCCCGGAGGGCGACGACGCGCCCTGCGAGGCCGCGGCGAGGGGGGGCGTGCCTGCCGCTCCGGGCCGAAGAATGACAGGCCCGAGGAGCGAGGTGTGCTCCCAGGGCACCTGCCGCCCGCTCGTCGCGCGAACGACCTCTCCCCGGACAGCGGCAAGCGTGCTCAGCACATCGCGGCCGGGTGTCTCGATGTTCCTCAGGAGGGCGGTCGTGTAGGGGGAGTTGCGGGCACTGCCGTCGAGCGCGACGTTGCCGGGCTGCGTCGAGAAGGCAATCAAGGTGCCGACGCCGGTGCGCACCTCGGCAAGGCCCTGACCGACGTTGGTCGAGCGGGTCCCCATGGTTCTGGCGAGATTGCGCGCAAGAGGATTGTCGCGACAGGCGTCCAGAAGCACGAGCGATGTCCGCGCCTCCCGCTCCATTCTGCGTAGGACGAGGTTCAACGGAAGGCTCTCGAAGTCGATGTCGCCTTCAGCGGCGAGGCGGGCGTCCGTCGGCACGAGATAGTTCTGACCGGCGACCTGCAGGCCATGCCCGGCGTAGAAGAAGAGAGCGACCTCCGCGCCTGTCAGCTCCTGATCGAAGCGGCGAATGAGGCGCTCCATGGCACGCTTGTCGAGATCCAGTCCCTCGAGGACCTCGAAGCCCAGCCGTTTCAGGGCCGCGGCGACATCCTTGGCGTCGTTGAGGGTGTTCTTGAGGGGGGTGGTCTCCTTGTAGGCGGCGTTGCCGATCACGAGAGCGATGCGCTGGGCCGCGAGGCCCGGCAGCGTGCCGAAAGCGACCTGTGCGGCCAGCAGCACAGCGAGCGCTGTGATGCGCTTGAGCGCGAGCATGCTTCCTCTCCCCCGCCTCGTGGATCTCGCGGCCTTACCCGGACGAGGCTGCGATCGCGGCCTTGATCAAGGCCTTTGCCTCAGGACTGTCCCACTCTGCAGGGCCGACCAGGCGGCCGATCTCGCGCCCCTTGGCATCGAGAAGGAGGCTGGCCGGCATGCCAATGGCTTTCAATGCGGAGTGGATGCGAACGGTGGGATCGGAATAGACGCCGAGGGTCTTGACCTTGATCTGATCGAGAAATTTTCTGGCGCCGGCGATGCCGGTCTTGTCGGCGCTGATGGCGACGACCTGGAATTTGTCAGAACCGAGCTCGGCCTGCAGCCGATCGAGGCTCGGCATCTCCTTGCGGCAGGGTGCGCACCACGTTGCCCAGAGGTTCACCAGCACAACCTTTCCCTGCCATTCCTTCAGCGAGCGCGACTTGCCCTCGCCATCCTGGAACGGGAGATCCGGTATCTCCTCGGGAGCCTTCTTGAAGACGAAGGCCGCCATCTGGCCGACCGACAGCGGATTACGGCCCGGGCCGGAGGGAAGGGCGACGGGCTTGGTGGTGACGGCCTGGGCGGTACGCAGAGGGGCATGGATGGCGTTGTCAGCGCCGCCGGCCATGACGTATACCGCGCCGAAGCCGGCCAGAGCCGCTGCCGCGATGGTGGCGACCACGGCCAGGCGTGACGGCGCTTGTGGCCGCGATGAGCTTCCTGCCTTCACGCCAATCCTCCTTCACCGCTGAACCAACGAGGCGAGCCCTGTGACCGAAAAACGCGCCAATAAAATGTGGGGCGGACGCTTCGAGCTGTCGCCCGCCGAGCTCATGATCGAGATAAACGCCTCGATCGGCTTCGACAAGGCCATGGCGCCACAGGATATTCGAGGCTCGAAAGCGCACGCCGACATGCTTGCGGCCCAGGGCATCATCACGAAGGCCGACGCGAGGGACATCGCGCGTGGCCTCGATCAGGTCAAGAGTGAGATCGAAGCGGGCACGTTCGATTTCTCCGAGCGGCTCGAGGATATCCATCTCAACGTGGAGAGCCGGCTCACCGAGATCATCGGCCCGGCCGGAGGGCGGCTGCATACGGCCCGTTCCCGCAACGACCAGGTGGCGCTCGACTTTCGCATGTTCGTCAGGGATGCGATCGACAGCCTGGACCGCGGCTTGATGCAATTGCAGGTAGCGCTGGCGACGAAGGCCGAGGCCCATGCCGACGTGGTGATGCCGGGGTTCACGCATTTGCAGCCGGCGCAGCCGGTGACATTCGGCCACCATCTTCTCGCCTACGTCGAGATGCTGGCGCGGGACCGTGGGCGCTTCGCCGATGCACGCCGGCGGCTCAACGAATGTCCGCTGGGCTCGGCCGCTCTGGCCGGGACGTCGTTCCCGATCGACCGTCATGCCACAGCCGAGGCGCTGGGGTTCGATCGCCCCACGGCCAATTCGCTCGACGGCGTTTCGGATCGGGATTTCGCGCTCGAGACCCTTTCGGCGTGCGCGATCTCGGCCATGCACCTGTCGCGGCTCGCCGAGGAGATCGTGATCTGGATGACACCCCAGTTCGGGTTCGTCAGGCTATCGGACCGGTGGACCACCGGCTCGTCGATCATGCCGCAAAAGCGCAATCCGGACGCCGCCGAGCTCTGCCGGGCCAAGGTAGGGCGCATTGCCGGGGCCTTCCAAGGCCTGCTCATGGTCATGAAGGGATTGCCGCTCACCTACTCCAAGGACATGCAGGAGGACAAGGAGCAGACCTTCGACGCGCTGAGAAGTTTTCGCGTCGCGGTGGCGGCGATGGGGGGAATGATCCAGGACCTCGAGCCCGAACCGGAGGTGATGCGCGCGGCCGCCGGGGCTGGCTACTCGACGGCGACGGACCTTGCCGACTGGCTCGTGCGAACTCTGAAGCTGCCGTTCCGGGATGCGCATCATGCGACCGGCGCGATCGTGCGCCTGGCGGAGACACGGGGCGAGACGCTCGAAGAACTGCCGCTCGAGGCCATGCAGGCGATCGAGCCGCGGATCACAGCCGATGTGTTGAAAGTACTTTCGGTGGATGCCTCGGTGCGAAGCCGAACGAGCTATGGTGGAACTGCGCCACAGAACGTCCGCAAAATGGCGCGAGCCTGGGTCAGGCGGCTGGAAAAGGCCGCGGCCAGGGGCTAGGGTCCTTCCGCCGCGTCGGGGAGGAACTGGCATGCGGCGGAGCACGCTCGGGGACTACACCGGGCAAGCGCAAGGGTCGGTATGGTCACCAAAGCTACAGGCAAGCGCTTGGGCGCACTCGTGATCATGGCTTCGGTGGCCGGGATGGTGGGCGGCTGTGGTGTGCGCGGCTCACTGGAAAATCCGGCGAAGGCAAGCTCTACGGCGTCTGCCGACTCGGGCCAGGGCAAGAAGGAAAGCGAGGCGCCGAAGCCTCACAAGGATTTCATCCTGGACGGTCTGATTCGCTGAGGCGAACGCACGGGGTTGCGCGCCTTCCGGCCTGCGGCAAAGGCGCCGATGGCGAAGATCAAGGTATGGTGCGGCCCAGTTGACGGGGCACCGGGATGCTCTCCGACGAACCCGCACCTCATCGGCAAATAGCGGGCGCCATGGCGGATGGGGAGGGATTCGAACCCCCGGTGGCCTTGCGACCACGCCGGTTTTCAAGACCGGTGCCTTAAACCACTCGGCCACCCATCCTTAGCGTGCAGATTTGTTTCAGGTCGTCGGTCAGTTTGCGTCGAAGTCTTGTCGGCGCAGGCCCGGCACCCTGAAGCTGGGGAGTGTTTAGCCGTGTGCGAGGTCTCCGACAAGGCGCACCGTCTGATGCGCTCTCGGTTCTCACGCTGCCCGGTGGCCGCGTGGAATGCGGGGACAATCGGCTTACTGGTGTGGCTTGGCAGCTCGAAGGCCGGCAGGCTGGGCCCTGGCGTGCTGGAGGGCGGACTTTTGGTTGCCGGGAGGCGTGCCGAGCGGCCGATGGCGAAGGTTGGAGCGAGCGCGCGCCAGTCTGGAGTGCGGCACATTGTGGGCTACATTCGATGACGCTTGTGGCGAACAAATTATGAACATACACTAATCGCAAGTAGGACAGGGGCGCGCGTAGGGGGCATGTCGTTCACGTTCATTCATACGGCCGACTGGCAGATCGGCAAGGCGTTCGGGCGTTTTGCGCCGGAGGTCGCGGCTCTGCTTAGGGCGGCTCGGCTCGATGCGATCGACACTATTGCGAGCGTGGCGCGGGAAGCAGGTGCGCGGCACGTGATCGTGGCAGGAGACGTGATTGATTCCGAACTGATCGAGGACGTGGGGTTACGCCAGCCTCTCGGCCGGATGGGAGCCTATCCCGATCTGACCTGGCATCTGCTGCCCGGCAATCATGATCCGGCACGTGGGGGCGGCGTCTGGGAGCGCATGGTTCGACTGGGGCTGCCGGGCAATGTGATGCCGCTGTTGTCGCCTGCCGTGTGCCTGATCGAGGATGGGATCGCGCTGCTGCCGGCGCCGCTCATGGCGAAGCAAACGGTGCGAGACCCTTCGCTTTGGATGGAGGAGGCCAGGACCCCCGAAGGCGTGATCCGGATCGGCGTCGCTCACGGATCCGTGCAGGGTTTTGGGACATTGGGCGAAGCGTCGGTTCCGATCGGGCCGTCGCGAAGGACGCGTGCCGGACTGGACTATCTGGCAATCGGCGACTGGCACGGGACGAAGGAGATCGGGCCCGGAGTGTGGTATTCCGGGACGCCGGAGCCAGATAGTTTTGCCGACAATGGACCAGGACATGTGCTTCGCGTCTCGATCGGAGGGGCAGGCGCGGAACCCGACGTTCAGCGGATCAGGACGGGACGCTATCAGTGGCGCGAGTGGCGGGCCGTGCTGTCACGGCTCGCGGATTTCGATCCGATCGAGCGAGAGGTGAAGGGCTTCGGCGCGGAACAACGGAGGCTCATTCTCTCGCTGGTGCTCGAAGGGGTGATCGGAGCCGCGGAGGCGGCAGCGCTCGACGAGCGGGTGGCTCGACTGGCGGCGCTGCCGTTGGCGACTCGGGTGGACCAGAGCCGACTGCGCATGCTTGCCGAGGCGGCGGACCGGGAGCAACTCGGCGACCCGCTGCTTGCAGCCGTGGCAGAGCGCTTGATCGCCAAATCGGAAGGGCCGGACGCGAGCGAGGCCCGCGCCGCAGCGAGGGCGATGCGCTTGCTGCTGGTCCTTGGAGCCAAAGAGGACCGGCCGGAGGGCGGGCCATGAAGATCCGCGCGATCCGGGTGGCGGAGCTCGGCCGGTTCAGAGAGCCTGTTGCGCTCGAAGGCCTGAGCGGAGGGCTGGACCTTGTCATCGGTCCCAACGAGGCGGGAAAGTCTACCTTGTTCAGAGCGTTGAATCTGGCTCTGTTCGAGAAGCATCGGTCGAAGCAGAGCGAACTCGAGGAGTTGCGCCCCTACAGCGGCGGGGCGCCCCTGGTCGAGGCCGAGATCGAGGTTGCAGGAGAGGCCTGGCGCGTCAGGAAGCGGTTCCTGGCCGAGCGCTCGGCGGAGGTGGTCTCACTCGCGACGGGGGCCGTTTCGCGGGGCAGCGATGCGGAGGATCTGCTGGAACGGTTGCTCGGCGAGAAAGGGGCGGACGGACGGTTTCCACTGCTCTGGCTAAAGCAGGGAGCGCTGCTCGTGCCAGCGGACCCGGGGAAAGCTGGGGAGACGGTGCTAAGGGCTGCGGTCGATCGCGAGGTGTCCAGCGCGGTGGGAGGCGAGGTCGCACGTCGGGTGCGCGACCGCGTGCGAGCGGCACTCGAAGAGCTGGTGAGCGCCAAGCGCGGGCAGGCGCGCGGGCGTTACCTCGAGGCGAGCCGGAACAAACAGCGCGCCGAATCCGAACTCGATGCAGCGCGCGCGTTGCATCAGGAAGCCGAAGGTATGCTCGACCGGTTGGCCGAACTCGAGGCGGAGCAGGCACGGATCGCGAAGGCGGGCGGTAGTGCGGCGATGCGAAAGCGGCTCGGCGAAGCCGAGGAGCGCTTGAAGGCAGCGCAGCGGGACGTAGCCGAGCGGGAATCTGCGCGGGCAGCGCTCGCTGATGCGCGTGCGGCGTTGCAGGCTGCCTCTGCAGAGGAGCGTCGACTGCTCGACGGGCTCGCCGAGTTGGAACGGCTGGAAGCAGCCGATCTGGCCCAGCAAGGTCGCTCTGATGAGGTTTCGCTGCAGCTCGAGGTCGTGGAGACTGAGATTTGCGCAGCGGAGGGACGCCTGGAAGTGGCCCGTCGGGGCCACGAAGCCGCAGAGGCGGCTTTGAAGCGAAGCGAGGATCTCGCGCGTTGGGTGGATCTCGACGATCGGGTTCGAAGGGCGCGCGGAGCGGCGGACCGGGTCCGGAGTGCGCAGGAACGCCTTGCGATGCTTGCAGTCGATGACCTGGCCGTGAAGGAGGCCCGGCGCCTGGCTGCTCGGGTCGGCGAGTCGTCGGCTCGTCTCGAGGCCACATCGACGGCGGTGACAATTCGCTATGACGCCGGTTCTGACCGCCGAATCTCGCTGAGCGGGAGGCGACTCGCGGACGGTGAGCGGATCGTGGCGCTGGAGCCATTGGTTCTGGAGATTCCCGGGATTGGACGGGTGACCGTCGAACCGGGCGGGTCGGGCGACCGGCGGGGGCTCCAAGAGCGGGTCATGGAGGATCGCGCGGCATTGGCCGACATTCTAGCCCGCGCAGGCGTGGACGATCTCACGGCGTTGGAGCGGCGACACGAGGCGGCGCAAGATGCGGCAGCTGCACTTGGGGCCGCGCGGGCCGAGCTGGGCGGACTGACGCCGGAGGGACTACCTCGCCTCGAGGAGCATCTGGCACGCCTCCAAGCCGAGCTTGGCGCGCTACCGGAGCGCCATTCGGCATTCGAGGATGCCCGACAGCTTTCCGAGGAGCTGACGCAGAAGCGGAGCGTACTGCAGAGCGCGGAAGAGGACAGCCGTCGTGCTCGTCTCGTGCGAGAGGGGCTGTTGCGCGAGTGCGCCGTACTTGCCACGCGGCGCGAGGAGCGCAGCAGGCGTCGGAGCGAGATCGACGGAACATTGCCTGCGCCCGAAATGCGGCCGCTCAAGCAAGCGGAAGTGGCGGCGGCGGTTCGGGAGGCGACACGGAAACTCGACGAGACCGTGCGTCTGCACGCGTTGGCAGCTTCACGGGCGCCTGACGACGATGGGCTCAAGGAATTGGAGGAAAGCGTCGCAACGCTGCGGGAGGCCGTTGGGCGTGCCGAGCAGCAGGCGGCAACGGTCGCCTCGGATCGGGCTCGTGTCGAAGGTGCGCTGGAAGCCGTGCGACGGGACAACGTGGATGCTCGGCTCGCGGAACTGGAGGCCCAATTCGAGGAGGCCGAAAGCGGGCTAAACGATGTCGTCGAGGAAGTGCGTGCTCTTCAGATTCTCGATGCCGAATTGACGAGGGAGGATGCGCGTTTGCGGGAGAACTACCTGGCGCCTGTACTGTTTCGGCTTCGTCCCTACCTGCAGATGGTGTTCCCGGATGCCGATCTCGGCCTTGGCGGAAGCTATGGCGCCGAAACGCTCAAGCGGGGCGTCTGGGAAGAGAACGTGAAGAACCTGAGCGGCGGCACGCGGGAGCAAATTGCCGTACTGGTGCGGCTCGCGTTCGCCCGGCTGCTGGCGGACCAGGGCATGGCCGTGCCCCTGGTGCTGGACGACGTTCTCGTCTACTCGGACGACCAGCGGATCGCCGCCATGCAGACGGCGCTCGAGGAGGCTGGCCGTGCGCACCAGGTGATCGTGCTCAGCTGCCGGGAGCGGGCCTTCGCGACCCTGCGCGGCAATCGGGTCGGTCTCGTGCCGTGGCGGCCGAACGAAACCGCGGCAGCGCAAGCTTAAGAGATGGTGCGGCTCGGCGTGCCGCTATTAGCCGGCGCTTCGCGCCGCGTCCGCCGAAGAGCGGATCGCCGCGATGTTCTCGGCATAGCGGCCGCCCGAGAAGACGGCGTTGCCGGCGACGAGGACGTCTGCGCCGGCCTCGGCACACAGCGCTGCCGTCTCCGTGTTCACACCCCCGTCGACCTCGATCTGGATGGGTCGGCTGCCGATCATGTGCTTGATGCGTGCGATCTTGGGAACGACGGCGGGGATGAAGGCCTGTCCGCCAAAGCCTGGATTGACCGACATGACGAGCACGAGGTCGACGCGGTCGAGCACGTAGCCGAGGACATCCGGTGGCGTCGATGGGTTGAGGGAAACGCCGGCCTTCTTGCCGAGGCTCTTGATCAACTGCAGCGTGCGGTCGAGATGAGGTCCGGCCTCGGCATGGACCGTGATGAGGTCGGATCCCGCCTTCGCGAAGGCCTCGACGTAAGCATCGACGGGTGCGACCATCAGGTGGACATCAAGCGGTTTTTTCGTGTGCGGCCTAAGGGCTGCGACGACCATCGGACCGATGGTGATGTTCGGGACGAAATGCCCGTCCATGACGTCGACATGCACCCAGTCGCAGCCGGCCGAGTCGATGGCGCGTACTTCCTCGCCGAGCCGCGCGAAGTCGGCGGACAGGATGGAGGGGGCGATCTTGATGCTCATGGCAGGGCTCCGGTGGCTTCGCGCCGTGGAAAGTGCACCGTCGTTTCTCGCGTCCCGCGCGAGCGGGGGCTCCTCTTTGCGCTTCCGTTGGCCTGATGGCAACTGCGCTGTCCACACCCGTTCGCGAACCTGCTCGGGTGGCGCTGCCAAGGCCGAGACGTCCCGGATGGGGCGAGCGCACGCGAGCACGGATCCGAGGACTTTCCCACGTTGCCATGTGCTCTTCGGGATCACCCATAAATTCCACCAAGGCGTGGCATCACCGGTTCCGTGGTCAGCCTGGCAGTCGCGGAAAGGCGTACGATGCGTGGAGCCTGAAATGGAGGGCCCCATTCGGTGAAGCTGGTGTGATGAAGCAATCGCGTAGGTCCAAGGGCCCTCATCGACCTCGTGAACTCGGCCTTCGCGCGGCGAGGTCGTCCCCCTATGGCCGCATCGAAAAGGCCCGGCGGCCGGGGGTGCGCACCGGCTCGGCGAGACGGGCGAACTCGCAGAGCAGGGGGCGGGTCTCGCGCGGGTCGATGATCGCCTCTATGCCGAAAGCTTCCGCGGAGCGGAAAGGTGATTTCAGGGCCTCGAGGCGTTCCGAGATCTCGGCCATCTTGGCGGCCTTATCCTCGGCAGCGTCGATTTCGGCGCGGTAGGCGGCCTCGACGCCGCCTTCGAGTGGCAGTGAGCCCCAGGACGAGGACAGCCACGCATAGCGCGTCGAGAAGCGGCCTGCCGGAACGTGGGCCGCGCCGGCGACGCCGTAGACGTTGCGGGTGATGATTGTGCACCACGGCACGGTCGACTGGTTGATTGCGGCCATGGCGCGGACGCCGTAGCGGATGGTGGCACGCTTCTCGGCTTCGAGCCCGATCATGAAGCCGGGGCAATCGCACAGGTACACGATCGGCGTGTGGAAGGTCTCGGCGAGATCGACGAAGCGGATCACCTTCTCGCAGGCATCTGCCGTCCAGGCGCCCATGGCATGGAAGGGGTCGGAGGCGAGGATGGCGACCGGAAGCCCCTCGAGGCGGGCAAGACCAGTGATGACGGGCCGGCCGAAGTGGCGTCCGATCTCCATGAAGGAGCCCTGATCGAAGACGGCATCGATGACGGTGCGCATCTTGTAGGGCTGCCAACGGTCGCGCGGCACAATCGTGAAAAGCCGCTCGTCGCGCCGGTCGGCCGGATCGGTGGATGGCTGGCGCTCCGCCACCGCATAGACCGACGATGGAAGGTAGGACAGGAAGAGCCGCGCGCGCTCGAAGGCCTGGTCCTCGGTATCGACGGCATCGTCGACCGCACCCGCCTCGCACTGGATCTGCCAGCCGCCCAGCGCCTGCTTGTCGAGGTTCATCTTGTCGCCAATGCGCGCGACCACGGGAGGGCCCGCGACGAACATCGCGGAGGTCGACCTGGTCATCACGGAGTAGTGGCTGGCCGAGACCTGGGCCGCGCCGAGCCCCGCGACCGAGCCGAGGCCGAGGGCGACAACCGGCACGACGCCCATGTTCTCGGCCAAGAACTTGTAGCGGTCGGAGTTGCCGTCGAGGCCCCCAGGAAGGTTCGTGTAGCCTTTCGTCTCGATGGTTTTGACGGAGCCGCCGCCACCAGAGCCTTCGATGATGCGGATGATCGGGATGCGCAACTCGGCGGCCATACGCTCTGCGATGGTCGTCTTGTTCGGGATCGTCGCGTCGGCCGAACCGCCCCGGACCGTGAAATCGTCGCCAGACACCACGACGGGACGGCCGTCGAGCATGGCACGACCGCTCAGGCGGTTGGCGGGCATGAAGCTGGTGAGCCGACCCTTGGCATCGTAGGTTCCGCGGCCGGCAATCGCGCCGATCTCGCGGAAGGTTCCGGGGTCGACGAGCCGATCGATACGCTCCCGGATGGTGAGACGTCCGCCGGCGTGCTGACGGGCGACCTTATCGGCGCCCCCCATCTGGTGGGCCAGGCTTTCGCGAAGATGCAGCTCATCGAGCTCCGGTTGCCAGCCGGTCTGGGGGCGGGACCCGATGCCGTCGTCGTTCGCCATTGCCGCTACGGGCTCCTGATCATTCGCTTCGTGCTCCGAACGGGGCACCACTGACGGGCGCACCGCAAGGCACATCGAGGTGGGGCCGGGACGGATCTCTCGACAGCCGCGCGGGCATATATGAAACTCGTCGCGTTCGTGCCGTCCCGTCAAGACGGCAGGCGCTGGAGGAGGAAACCATGTCGCACGAAAACTGGAAGTTCAGCCATTCCGAGGCCAAGGACGCCAACTGGACGCCGGGCCTGAGAGAGATCTTCGAGTACCGCGACCTCGGCTTCAAGGATTCGACGAATGGCGACTATGTCGCCCACGTGATCCGCCACAATGGCAAGAAGCAGAGCGACCAGGTGCAGAAGTGGCACGTGCACGACTGCACGTTCCAGATGGTCTATGTGCTGAACGGCTGGGCCAAATTCGAGTACGAGGGCCAGGGTGTGCGCACGATCCGCAAGGGGGACTGCATCAACCAGAGACCCGGGATTCCGCACCGGGAGATCTCGTGCTCGGAAGACTTCGAGGTCCTCGAGATCGTCTCACCGGCCAATTTCGCGACGCGCGTCGTGGAAGGCCCCGACGGCAAGCTGCAGGCGGCGGAGTAGGTCGCGTCAGCGCCGGGACGACTGTCGATCCGGGAGGCGGCACGTCGGCGCGCCTCCCGTTGGCTTGTCCGTTGGCTGGCCTACGCCTTGCCGGACCCGACGGTGACACCAGCGGTCGCCTCCATCATGCGGACGATGTGGGTCAGGTCGGATGTCGCGCCTTCCGCGGCCAGAGCCTGCAGCCAGGTTGCCTTGACGGCGTTACCGATGCCCATCGGCATCTTGTGATAGTCGGCTTCGGCGAGTGCCAGCATGACGTCCTTGGTCATGAGGCCCGTCGCAAAGCCGACGTCGAAGGTGCGCGGGATAACTGCCTTGGGAAATTTGTCTCGGGTCGCGGTATTCATGCCGGATCCGGCGTTGATGACCTCGCACATGATCGCGGGGTCGAGGCCGGCTTTCACCCCAAGAACTATAGCCTCGGTCGTCGCAGCCATGGCTGTCGCAGACAGAAGATTGTTCATGAGCTTCATCATCTGCCCCTGACCGGGCTTGTCGCCGATCCAGAAATACTTGCCGATGACGTCGAACACCGGCCGCAGTGCCTCGCACTCGTGCTTGGGGCCCGAGACCATGACCGCGAGCGTGCCTTTCTCAGCACCTGAGACTCCGCCGGAAACCGGCGCGTCGATGGCGATCACGCCGTGCTGCGCAAACTCGTTGGCGACGCCCTCGGCGACACGGGGGCCGGTCGTGGAGAGGTCGACAAAGACGCGGCGGCGGTTGCCGGAGGCGACGCCGTTCTTGCCGAAGGCGACTTCGCGGACGATGTCCGGCACGGGAAGCGAGACAAGGACGGTCTCGGCCTTCGATGCAACGTCGGCAGGGGACGTCGCGGCCTCTGCACCCCTGGCCACAATGCGTTCGACCGCTTCCTTCCGGTTGTCGTAGGCGACGACCTCGTATCCGGCGTCGAGAAGGCGGCCGGTCATCGGCAAGCCCATCATTCCAATGCCGACGAAGCCTATCCTGCCCTTGCTCATGTCGCGCTCCTTTCGCATTCCCTATCCTGCGCCTAGGTGGCACGCTGCAGGCCGGTTCCACAACCCGCAGCGACGACCGCCTCAGCATCCACGTTGACACAGGCCCGCTGCGACCGCTTAAGCTCCATCGATCCCACTCTCAAGGACACTTACGCCCATGGCCTCCGGCGCCGCCAAAATCTCACCGTTCGCTCCCAAAGCCCTTCCCTCCGTGCCAGCAATCGAGGGGGTGCGCTTTGCCTCGGTCGAGGCCGGCATCAAGTACAAGAACCGCCGGGATCTGATGGTGGCGGTCATGGACGAGGGCACTGTGGCGGCTGGTGTCCTCACGCAGTCGAAGACGTGCTCGGCCCCGGTGCTCTGGTGTCGAGAAAGCCTCAAGGGCGGCAAGGCGCGGATCCTCGTCGTCAACTCCGGGAACGCCAACGCCTTCACGGGAAAGAAGGGCCGGTCGGCGGTCGAGGTGACGGCGAAGTTCGCCCAGAGCGCGGTCGGATGCGGCCCGAGCGAGGTCTATCTCGCCTCGACGGGCGTGATCGGCGAGCCGCTCGAGGCCGACCGATTCGCGCACCTGCTCGAGGGGCTCGCCAAGAGCGCGAGCGCTGAGGGCTGGCACGATACGGCACGCGCCATCATGACCACCGACACCTTCCCCAAACTGGCAACGCGGACGGCGAAGATCGGCGACACAGAGGTGACGATCAACGGCTTCTGCAAGGGTGCCGGCATGATCGCTCCGGACATGGCGACGATGCTCTGCTTCGTATTCACCGATGCCGCGATACCGGCTCCGGTGCTGCAGGATATCGTCGCCTCGGGCGCGCAAACGAGCTTCAACTGCATGACGGTGGATGGGGATACGTCGACCAGCGACACATGCCTGATGTTCGCGACCGGCAAGGCGGCAAAGCGGGGGCAGCCCAGCGTCGAAAAAAGCGACGATGCTGCTCTCCAGGATTTTCGCGAGAAGACCCATGATCTTCTCAAGGAGCTTGCCATCCTGGTCGCCAAGGACGGGGAAGGGGTGTCGAAGTTCGTGACAATCAACGTCGAGGGCGCGGAGACCGACAAGGCCGCACGGACGATCGGTCTCTCGATCGCCAATTCGCCGCTGGTTAAGACCGCAATTGCCGGCGAGGATCCGAACTGGGGTCGGATCGTCATGGCGGTCGGCAAGTCGGGAGAGGCGGCGGACCGCGACCGTCTGTCGATCTGGTTCGGGGACCGGATCGTCGCGAAGGACGGCGAGCGAGCGCCCGAATACGACGAGCCGACGATGGCGGCGTACATGAAAAATCCCGAGATCGTGATCCGGGTGGGTCTCGGGCTCGGCAACGGTAAGGCCACGATCTGGACCTGCGACCTGACGCACGACTACATCTCGATCAACGCGGACTATCGGAGTTGAAGCGGTGCGGCACGGTTGAACCGAGCGCGCCCTCAGGAGCGCCTCCGGTTCGCCAGACTGCGGTTTGCTGCATACCCACCAGCGCGGAGCGAGGCGCCCCATGTCCTCTGAACCGGAGAAGGTGTCCTCGCTAAGCCGAGGCGGGTGGCTTTCGCCGATGATGGTTGCTGTGCATTCGCTCGGGATCACGCAGATCACGGCGTGGGGGACGAGCTACTATTGCCTCGGGGTGCTGGCGGCGCCGATCGTCGCCGATCTCGGCTGGTCGCGCGGCTTCGTGTTCCTGGGTTTCACCGTATCCGTGCTGGTCATGGCCTTGATCTCGGCCTGGGTTGGCCGCTTGATCGATCGGATCGGGGCGCGGGTCGTGATGTCCGTCGGCTCGGTGATCGTTGCGGCAGGGCTGTTCCTGCTCTCGCGCGTGACGACGCACGCAGCCTACCTTGCGGTTTGGGTGCTGCTCGGCATCGGAATGCGATGCTGCCTCTACGATGCCGCGTTCGCGGCGCTGGTGCAGGTGGCGCCGGCGCGGGGGCGTCAGGCGATTTCCTATCTGACGCTCTATGGAGCGTTCGCGTCGTCGGTTTTCTGGGTGGCCGGGCACTATCTCGAGGAGGCAATCGGCTGGCGCCAGGCGCTCGTCGTCTTCGCGTTGCTGAACATTGGCGTTTGCCTGCCGTTGCACTGGCTCGGGCTGTCTCGACGGGAGGCGCCAGTCGCTGCGGAAGCGTCGGGAAGCAGCGGCAGTTCACAGTCCCGCGTGCTGGAGGGCAAGGCGCGAACGCTTGCCATGGTGCTTTTCGCGCTCGTCATGTCCCTAAACGGCTTCGTGTTCGGGATCGTGTCGGTGCAACTCGTTCCGTTGCTCGAAGCCGCCGGCCTTGCGACGGCCGCAGCGGTTTGGCTGGCGTCGATGAAGGGTGTTGCGCAGTTCATCGGCCGCGTGGTGGAGATCGCGTTCGGCCGGAATCTCAGTCCCGTCGCGATCGGTCGGCTGTCGATTGCGGTTGTGCCCGTCTCTTTCGGATTGCTTTCGGTGGCACAGGGCCAATTCGCTGTCCTCGCGATCTTCACGCTGCTGATGGGGGCGTCGCAGGGTGTTCTGACCATCGTGCGGGGGGCGGTGCCACTCGCCTTGTTCGGTGCGAAGGGGTATGGCGCCGTGCTCGGCTTCATCGCGACGCCGGTGCTCTTCGTCAGCGCCGCCGCGCCGACCATCTTCGCCTGGATCGTGGATCGTTGGGGATGGCATACAGGTCACGTCGCGATTCTGGCGTCGGCTATCGCTTCGATGCTGTGCATGGAGACAATGGCCTGGTGGCACCGCAGAGGCGTCGCAGCGGAGGCCCGCGTGCTCGAGCGCAGCAGCTCCCGGCCAAGTCGCTAGCTAGACCTGAACCTGAGTTCCGACCTCGACGACGCGGTCTGGCGGGATCTGGAAGTACTCGCTGGCATCGTCGGCCTGGCCGGACAATTTGATGAAGAGCGTCTCCTGCCAGCGCGGCATCTGCGTCTTGGAGGTGGGCTTCAGGGACCGGCGCGAGAGGAAGAACGATGTCGCCGGGAAGTCGACATTCAGGTCCTTGCGGCGGCACTGCTCGAAGATCTTCGGCACATTCGGGGTTTCCATGAACCCGTAGTGCGCGATGACGCGGAAGAAGCCATCGGAGATGCGCTCGACCTGGACGCGCTCGTGCCTCGGAATGCGCGGCTTTTCCTCTGTGCGGATGGTGAGCAGGATGTTGCGCTCGTGGAGCACGCGATTGTGCTTCAAGTTGTGCATCAGGGAGGTTGGCGCCGAGTATGGGTCTCCGGTCAGGAAGACTGCGGTACCTGAGACCCGATGCGGCGGCTTCGTCTCGAGCTGACGGACCAGCCAGTCGATTTCGGCCTCGTTCTTCTTGGTGGCCTTGGCCAGCACCTTGGTTCCGTCCACCCATGTAAACATGACGATGGCGAGGCAGAAGGCGATGGTCAGCGGGAACCAGCCGCCGTCAATGATCTTGAGCATGTTGGCCATCAGGAAGGCCTGCTCGACGAGGAGAAGCGGCGTGATGAGGAGCAGAGCCCGCCACAAGGGCCAGCGCCAGTACTTCCAGATGACGAAGAAGGCCATGGCCGAGTCGATAACCATCGTGGCGGTTACCGAGATGCCGTAGGCAGAGGCCAAGGCACTGCTCTCCTTGAAGACGAAGACCACCAGAAGCACGCCGATCAAGAGCAGGATGTTCACGCGCGGCATGTAGATCTGGCCGGCGACGCTCTCGGACGTGTGACGGATGGCGAAGCGGGGCAGCATGCCGAGCTGGACGGCCTGACGCGTGATCGAGAAGGCGCCGGTGATGACGGCCTGGCTTGCAATGACGGTGGCGATGGTCGCCATCAGCACCATCGGTATCAGTGCCCAGGACGGGTAAAGTTTGAAGAAGGGGCTGGCAATGGCGTTGGGATCGGCGAGGACCAGCGCGCCCTGGCCCAGGTAGTTCAGGACGAGACAAGGCAAAATCACGCCGAGCCAGGCTACCTGGATCGGCAGCCGGCCGAAATGGCCGAGATCGGCATAAAGCGCCTCGGCTCCGGTCACTGCGAGGAACACGAGGCCAAGTATGGCCAGTCCGAGCAGTCCATTGTGCACGAGCAGATTGAGCCCGTAGTAGGGACTGATTGCGAGAAAGACGCGTGGATCGTCGATGATGTGACGAATGCCGCCCAGCGCCAGGATGAGAAACCAGACGAGCGTGATGGGACCGAAATAGGTGGCTACCCGGTCTGTGCCGCGCGCCTGCACGGCGAACAGGCCGATCAGGATTGCGCACGTGAGCGGCAGCACCACGTCGTCGAGCTTCGGCGTCACGAGCTTCAAGCCTTCGACTGCCGACAGCACGGAGATCGCCGGAGTCAGGAGGGCATCGCCGTAAAAGAAGGAGGCTCCCATGACTCCCAGAATGAAGAGCACATGGCTCGACCGCTTGGCGACAGACTGTCCGAGCGCCATCAATGCGAAGGTGCCTCCCTCGCCATTATTGTCGGCGCGCAGCAGGACAAGCACATATTTCAGGGTGACGATGAGCAGCAGGGCCCAAATGATGAGGGACAGCACGCCGAGCACGGCCTCGTGGCCCGCAAGCCCGTGTTTGGTCGCGTGCGTGACAGCTTCGCGAAAGGCATAGAGCGGACTGGTGCCGATGTCACCGTAGACGACGCCAATCGACCCAAGCGCCAAGGCCCAGAACTTGCCATGCGCGTGGCCCTGATCGGAATCAGTGCTCGATGGTGTCGCAGAGGCATGTGCCACAATGCGTCTCCGGCACGTGTTCGCTGCGGCGCAGCATTTGGGAGGGCCGCGTTATACGCTTAATCGGCCATTAACGAAAGCGGGATCGGCGGTCACATGACAACTGTACCTCCGCCAAGGGAGAGTGGTTCCGTCCTGTGACTGACCCGCCCCGCCAAGACACGTGGTCCCTCGCCGCTGAAGACTTGTCAAGACGCGCCAGCGCAGTTAAAGAGGCGCGCACCTCACACGCGCTTCTGGCGGGCGGCGGACAACAACTCCGTTTGCCCGCTCCGGTGGTGCCCAGCAGCATGTCTGCGGGGCTCTTCTTGGGAAGCGCGGCGGAACAACCGGAAAAAACTGGAACGGTTCTCATGACGCTTCCCGCGTTCAATATGCGTCAGCTGCTTGAAGCTGGCGTTCACTTCGGCCACCAAAGCCACCGCTGGAACCCGAAGATGTCGACGTACATCTTCGGTGCCCGGAACAATATCCACATCGTGGATCTGGCGCAGACGGTGCCCATGCTGCACCAGGCTCTCGTTCAGGTGTCGGACGTCGTCGGGAAGGGCGGCCGTGTGCTGTTCGTGGGCACCAAGCGGCAGGCTTCGGAGGCGATCGCAGAGGCAGCCCGGCGCAGCGCGCAGTACTACATGAACCACCGCTGGCTCGGTGGAACGCTGACGAACTGGAAGACGATCTCCCAGTCCATCCGGCGTCTGAGGCAGCTCGACGAGATCCTCGCCGGCGATACGACGGGCCGGACGAAGAAAGAGCTTCTGAACATTCAACGCGAGCGCGACAAGCTCGAGCAATCGCTTGGCGGCATCAAGGACATGGGCGGTCTCCCGGACCTGCTGTTCGTGATCGATACGAACAAGGAGGCGATCGCCATCCAGGAGGCGCGGAAGCTCAAGATCCCGATCGTCGCCATCGTCGACACCAACTGCGATCCCGATGGGATCGACTATCCTGTGCCCGGCAACGACGATGCGGGCCGTGCCATCACGCTCTATTGCGATCTGATCGCGCGCGCTGCCATCGATGGTATCGAGCGGAGCCAGGGTGCGGCCGGCTTCGACGTCGGTGCCTCCGAGGCGCCGCCCGAAGAGGAGATTCCAGCCGATGTGCCGGCCTTCAAGGGCATCGACGCCCCCCGTGGCGAAGCGGACGACCTGAAGCGCATCTCGGGCATCAGTCCGAAGCTCGAGCAACGCCTGAACGACCTCGGCGTCTATCATTTCTGGCAGATCGCGGATCTCGACCCGAGCTCGATCCAGGCTCTGGACACGGCGCTCGACACGAAGGGCCGTATCGAGCGGGACGGCTGGGTAGGCCAGGCGAAGAAGTTCGTCGACGCGGCCGCTGCCTGAGCGCTCGCCGGATCGTTCAGGTGACATCCGGCAGTAGCATTCGACTTCCGGCCGGGACAGGATCCCGCCGGACATAGACAGAAAGCGGATGCTCGGCGTCCGCCAACGCGAAGGGCTCAAGACATGACGACGATCACAGCCGCGCTGGTGAAGGAGCTCCGCGACAAGACCGGCGCCGGCATGATGGATTGCAAGGCAGCGCTCACCGAGACCAGCGGCGACGTCGAGGCCGCCATCGACTGGCTCCGGAAGAAGGGCCTCTCAAAGGCTGCGAAGAAGGCGGACCGGATCGCAGCCGACGGTCTCATCGGTGCGACGGTTTCGGGTGACACGGGCGCCCTCGTCGAAGTCAACTCGGAGACCGACTTCGTTGCGCGGAACGACAAATTCCAGGACATGGTGCGCCAGATCGCCGGCCTCGCGGTCGGTGCCGGGGGCAGCCTCGAGAAACTGCTCGGGCTCGCATATCCGGGGACGTCCAACACAGTTGATGGACATGTCAAGGAGATGGTTGCGACCATCGGCGAGAACATGAGCGTGCGCCGGACAGCGACGTTGAGCGCGAAGGACGGCCTCGTTTCGAGCTACGTGCACAACCGGGTTGCCGACGGTCTTGGCAAGATCGGCGTGCTGGTGGCTGTCGAATCCAAGGGCGCTCGGGACTCGGTCGCCGAGATCGGCCGGCAGATTGCGCTCCATATCGCGGCCGCGAGCCCGCAGGCGATCTCGCCCGAGGACCTGGACAAAGCGGCGGTCGAGCGCGAGCGGCAGGTCTACCTCGAGCAGGCGAAGGCGTCCGGCAAACCCGATGATATCATCGCCAAGATGGTTGAGGGCCGGCTGCGCAAGGAGTTCTTCGCGCAAGTCGTCCTGATGCAGCAGGTCTTTTTCGGCCCGGGCGGCGACGGCAAGATGACCGTCGATCAGTACGTCAAGGGGGCGGAGAAGGTCGCAGGGGCTCCCGTGAAGGTGGTGGGCTTCAAGCGGTTCGCCCTGGGCGAGGGGATCGACAAGAAGGACGACGATTTCGCAAGCGAGGTTGCCAAGCTCGCGAAGGGCGGCTGACGGCCGGAGATTGGGGCGTTACGGAGCGTTCCGGGGCCGGCTCGTCGCAAGGGCCGGCCTTATTGTTGTGGATGGCGCGCGGAGAGACGTATGAGTGAGCAAAGCAAAGGCTCCGCCGGGGCCGCGACGAAGGGCTCGGCTGGCGGCACGCCCCGTTTCCGTCGCCTGCTCCTCAAGCTTTCCGGCGAAGCTTTGATGGGAGGACAGGCGTATGGGATCGACATGGCGGTCTGCATGCGTCTGGCCAAGGACATCAAGGAGGCGGTCGCCAGCGGGACCGAGATCGCCGTCGTAGTCGGGGGCGGGAACATTTTCCGAGGACTTGCCGGCGCAGCGAAAGGCATGGACCGGTCCACCGCCGACTACATGGGCATGCTGGCCACGGTGATGAATGCCCTCGCCTTCCAGAACGCCCTCGAGCAGCAGGGCGTGCCGGCGCGCGTGCTGTCGGCGATCCCGATGCCGACGGTCTGCGAAGCCTACGTTAGGCCCAAGGCGCTGCACCACATCGAGCGGGGACGCGTGGTGATCTTCGCGGCGGGGACGGGGAACCCGTATTTCACCACGGATACAACGGCCGTGCTGCGTGGTATCGAGATGGGGTGTGAGGCGGTTGCGAAGGCGACTCAGGTGGACGGCGTTTACTCGGACGACCCGAAGAAGAACCCGGCCGCAACGCGCTACGACCAACTCACCTACGACGAGGTGCTGCAGCGGAACCTCAAGGTTATGGACATGGCGGCTATCGCCCTTGCCCGCGACAACAACATGCCGCTAGTTGTATTCTCGATCGAGGAAAGCGGTAATATCGCAAGGGTCCTCGCCGGCGAGGCGCGGGCCACCATGATCGCGCCCGTCTCAGGCGGGTGTTGACGGGCTTTGGGCGCTCGCCGTTTTGGGGCAGCGCAAGGTGAAGTTGGTCGCTCGGCCGGGTGGAATGCCGGCCGGTGGCGCGCAAGATCAAGGAGATTGCCCATGGCCGCCGCATCATTCGATATCCAGGACATCGAGCGGCGCATGCGAGGGGCGCTCGACAGCCTGAAGCGCGATCTCTCTGGGCTGCGGACCGGGCGGGCCTCGGCAGCGATGGTCGAGCCGATCACGGTGAACGTCTATGGCGCGCGCATGCCGATCAATCAGGTGGCGACGGTGTCGGTGCCCGACGCTCGCACGATCTCGATCTCGGTGTGGGACCGGGGGCAACTGTCAGCGGTCGAGAAGGCGATCCGGGAGGCGAATCTCGGGCTGAACCCAGTGATCGACGGGGCACTCATCCGATTGCCGATTCCGCCGCTCAGCGCCGAGCGCAGACTGGAGCTGGTCAAGATCGCGCACAAGTATGCCGAGGGTGGCCGCGTGGCGATCCGGAATGTGCGCCGGGATGCGATGGACCTTCTGAAGAAGCTCGAGAAGGACCATGCCATGACCGAGGATGACCACCGGAAAAACGGGACGCGCGTGCAGGAGTTGACCGACAAGATCATTAAAGAGGTCGATCAGCTGCTTCAGGTCAAGGAAGGCGAAATCAAGCAAGTCTAGTCGAATACGCCGGTTGCCCGTGCCTCAACCGGTACGTGGTCAGGGAACGCGACGGACTTCGACGGGCGGGCTCGTGCCGGGGCATCGATACCGCAGTGAGCATGAAAACGAATGATGTCGCTCCTGGGAGCGAGGCTGGTCCGAGACCGCGGCACGTCGCCATCATCATGGACGGCAACGGGCGGTGGGCGGCGGAACGCGGCTATCCGCGCGGTGAGGGGCATCGGCGCGGCGTCGAGGCCGTCAAGCGGACAGTCAAGGCTGCGATCGAGCTCGGCATTCCGACGCTGACGATCTTCAGCTTCTCGTCCGAGAACTGGAGCAGGCCCCGTACCGAGATCGACGATCTGATGGGGCTCATGAAGCGCTTCATTCGGCGCGACCTGGCCGAGCTGCATTCCGAAGGGGTGCGTATTCGAGTGATCGGGGGCACGGAACGGGTCGATCCCGAGCTTCTGGCGCTGATCGAGGACGCCAAGGTGCGGACAGCGCGAAATACGGCGATGGACCTCGTCATCGCCTTCAACTACGGCTCGCGACTGGAGATCGCGAGGACCGCGAGACGCCTGGCCGAGCGAGTGGCGGCGGGTACGCTGAAGCCAAGCGAAATTACTGTCGAGACCTTCGAAGCGGCGCTGGATACGGCCGGTATTCCCGATCCGGATTTGCTCATCAGGACGAGCGGCGAGCTCAGGCTATCCAATTTCCTGCTTTGGCAGTGTGCCTATACCGAGTTGATCTTCCTCGATATCTACTGGCCGGAGTTCACGCGCCAGCATCTCGCGGACGCCATCGAGACGTTCCACCGGCGCCACCGACGGTTCGGGGGCCTCGCCGGTACGGGCTCGAAATGAGCTGCGCGCCGAGGACGAGAGCGGGGTTCTAGGCCGTGTCCGAGCCAGCGATACGTCATGTGCCGTTCCCGATGAGAGAGGTTGGGCTTCGCGTCCTGTCTGGCGTCGTGCTGGCGGCGGCGACATTGGGGCTGACTTGGAGTGGTCCGGTCCCTTTCGCTTTTCTCGTCGGGGCTATTGCGCTGGTGCTGATCTGGGAATGGGGCCGGGTCACGTCGGGGGTCGGGTTCACGACAGCGCGGGTGCTCGCGGGCTTTGGTGTTCTGGTCGCGATCGGGATGACGGTCTCGGGGCGGCCTGGGCTGGGCCTCATCGGGGTGGCGGCCGGCGCGTTAGCGGCGACGGTGCTCGGAGGGTTGCCAAACAGGGTGTCGGAGCTCGGAGGCGCGCTCTATGCCGGTTTGCCCGCAGTGAGCCTGGTCTGGCTGCGCGCCGATGCCGGACATGGCCTCGAGATCATCGTGCTCCTGCTGTTGATTGTGTGGGCAACGGATACGGGTGCATTCGTTGCCGGGCGTGCGATTGGCGGGCCGCGACTTTGGGAGCGGGTGTCGCCGAAGAAGACGTGGGCGGGTCTCGGTGGGGGCGTCGTCGCGGCGGCGATCGTGGCATGGCTCTATACCCGCGTTCTCGGGGGCACGGCCGTTGGGCACCCGATCATGCTCGGGGCCGTTCTTGCCGTGGTCAGTCAGGTCGGGGACCTCTTCGAATCGGCTCTGAAACGGGCACATGGCGTGAAAGATTCGAGTTCGCTCATTCCAGGCCACGGGGGGTTCATGGACCGGGTGGACGGGCTGGTCTTCGCCGCTGTTGCGGCGGCGGCCTACGCCTACGCGCTTGCCCCTGGTGCGCCTGCAGAGCTGCTGCTGGGATTGCGGTGAGCGAATCCCGGTGCTGATCGTTAATCATTCCTTGAAAATGGTCGCGCCTTCGCGCACCTGTGTAGCGTTGGCGGGGCGTGCCGAGCCGGCATGGCACGGGCATTGCTGTCCGGAGCGCAGGCCCCGCGGGAGGGCGGTGATGTCCACCGCTTTCTGAGGGGCATACGACGCAGGTTCGATGGTTGAGTTGGGACCGCCGGGGCGTGCGATGGCGAGGCATCAGTCTCGCGGTGATACATGGAGTGATGCTGGTGGATAGCCTCATCAATGTTTTGTCCGTAGCAATACCGTTCATTGCCGTGTTGACGGTGGTGGTGTTCATTCACGAGCTCGGACATTTCTTGGTGGCCCGCTGGTGCGGGGTTCGCGTGCAAGCCTTCTCGATCGGCTTCGGCCGCGAGATCGCCGGCTTCTACGACCGGTACGGCACGCGGTGGAAATTCTGCTGGCTGCCGCTCGGCGGCTACGTACGCTTCATCGACGACGAATCGGCCGCGAGCACCTCGAGCGAGCAATCCCTGGAAAAGTTGAGCGAGGAAGACCGGAAGGGCGCATTCCAGTCGCAGCCCTTGCTGAACCGGGCGCTCGTCGTGGCTGCGGGGCCGGCGTTCAACATCGCATCAGCGGTGATCATCTACATTTTCACCTTCTGGTTGATCGGCACGTACGGCACGGCCGCGATCGTAGACGAGGTGCTGCCGGACAGTGCCGCGTCGCGGGCGGGCGTTCAGTCGGGCGACCGCGTCGCCGAGATCGACGGGTCGAAGATCGAGCGGTTCTCCGATCTTCAGCGAATTGTCAGCCAAAGCCCCGGCAAGGCATTGGATTTCGTCATCGACCGCTCGGGCAAGATGATCTCGCTGGTCATCAAGCCGGACTTGAAGGAAGTGACCGATCCGATCGGGAACAAAGTTCAAGTCGGTATGATCGGCATCAAGCGGCGCGCCGGTGGTGATCATGTCGAGCATAAGACGCACAGTCTGCTCGAGGCGACACGCCTCGGCTTCAGCGAGACGGGCTACGTCTCGTGGCAGATCATCTCGAGTCTTCCGAAGCTTCCGGGTGCCATCCTGAAGACCTTCAGCGGTCAGCGACAGAGCGACATCGGCGGCCCGATCGCGATCGCAGAGATGACGGCGCACGCGAGCAAGAGTGGGATTGCGGGGACGCTCGGGTGGCTCGCCGTGTTCTCGATCATGCTCGGCATCATGAACCTGCTGCCGATTCCGATCCTTGATGGCGGGCACCTGATGTTCTACGCGCTCGAGGCCGTGCGCGGGCAGCCGCTCGACCCACGGAAGCAGGAAATCGGGTTCCGGATCGGACTCGCGATTCTCGCGACGATGATGTTCGCGGCTATTTTCGGGGACATCATGCGAAAGCTTGGGATTGGTTGAGGTCCCCCGAATCGGCCTATTTACGGGGTCGATGGGGCATTCTTGCCACTTCCATCGGTTTGGCGAACTCGTTAAGAAGTGGTAACGGACAGGAAGGTGCAACTGAATCGTTTCGATTTCGCCGATTGGTCTTCCAGGGGACGGGGGGCCAGCTAGGTTCGAGGGTTCAGTGTGACATGAGACTGTGCACGGATCTGACGCCGACAGAGCCGTGCATTATGGGGGAACTCGGCGACGAAAAAGGCAGACGCCAAGGATGCCAACGTTTCGGATGATCTCGGTCGGGGGACCCAGGTTGTGGATTTTGATGGCGTTGCTCTGTGGGTTGAGCATCGTCACATCCGCCTCGCTCCCGAGCCTCGCAGTCGCCCAGGACGGCCGGATTCGTGACATCCAGGTCGCCGGGAACAGGCGGGTCGAGCCGGAAACGGTGCGATCGTATCTGCAGTTCTCGGTTGGAGATGCCTACGACGCGTCCAAGGCTGACCAATCGATTCGAGCCTTGTTTCAGACAGGGCTATTCTCGGACGTCACGATCGACCGCAGCGGCAGCGTGGTGACGGTCCGGGTCGTCGAGAATCCTGTTGTCAATCAGGTTGCTTTCGAGGGCAACCGCGACGTCGACGATGCCTCGCTTCGCGCCGAAACACAGCTCAAGCCGCGTGCCGTTTACACACGTGCGAAAGTTCAGGGCGACGTGCAGCGGATTCTCGACGTCTACAGGCGCCAGGGGAAATTCTCGGCGAATGTTGAGCCGAAGATCATCGAGCTCGGTCAGAACCGCGTCAACGTGGTGTTCGAGATTCAGGAAGGCGGCTCGACCAAGGTCAAGAGCATCCAGTTCATCGGGAACCGGGCTTTCTCGGACTCGCAGTTGCGCGACGTGATCACGACGCAGCAGAGCGGTTGGTTCGATTTCCTCAAGAACGCGTCGTTCTACGATCCGGATCGTTTGGCGCTCGATCGCGAGCTTCTCCGCCAGTACTACCTCAAGAACGGATATGCAGATGTCCGTATCGTTTCGGGGAATGCCGACATCGATCGTGACGGCACCGGTTTCTACATTACGTTCGTGGTGGAAGAAGGCGAGCCATACAAGTTTGGCGCGATTCAAGTAGAGAGCACGTTGCCGGGTCTCAGCAGCGAGAGCCTGCGCTCTCAACTGCTGACCACGAGCGGCGATACATACAACGCAGCAGAGATCGACAAGTCGGTCGAGCGCCTGACGCTTGCTGCGGCTGAGCAGGGCTTCGCGTTCGCCCGGGTGCGCCCCAAGGCTCAGCGTAATCCTGCCGACCACACCATCGCTCTGGTCTACGCCATCGACGAGGGTGCCCGGATCTACATCGAGCGCATCAACATCATCGGCAACACGCGAACGCGCGATCATGTCATTCGCCGCGAGTTCAGGTTGGCCGAAGGTGATGCGTTCAATCCGCTCCTCGTGGATCGCGCGAAGAAGCGGCTGCAAGGTCTCGGCTTCTTCAAGACGGTGGAGGTGAAGCGGCGGCCGGGCTCGGCGCAGGATCGGGTGATCATCGACGTCGAGCTGGTCGAGCAGCCCACAGGTGAGTTGTCCTTCGGGGCGGGCTACTCGACGAGCGAGGGCGTGATCGGCGACATCTCGCTGACAGAGCGCAATTTGATGGGTAACGGCCAGTTCCTGCGCCTTCGCCTTTCTGGCTCGGTCGAGCGGCTTCAGATCGATCTGAGTTTCACGGAGCCGCGGTTCCTGGATCGGAATCTGGCGGCGGGCTTCGATCTCTTCCACAAGGAGCTGACGAACGCGAACGACTCCGTCTACCGCAGCCGCAAGACGGGTGGCTCGCTGCGCCTGGGCTTCCCGTTGTCTGAATACCTGTGGGCGCAGACGTACTACACGTTGTCGCGCGACGAGATCTATGACGTCGACACGGTGTTGGGCCCCGACGGTCGCGTGGCGTCGCGAGCGATCCGTGAAGCCGAAGGCGTGGCTATGACGTCGCTGGTCGGCACGACGGTGACCTTCGATCGGCGCAACCATCCGAAGAATCCCAGCAGCGGCTACTTCCTGACCGGCGGGGTCGATTTCGCCGGTGTCGGTGGAGACGTGCAGTACGTTCGTCTCTCGGCAGAGGGTCGCTACTACTTCCCGATCACGGACCGGGTGACGTTCGTCAGCCGCGTGACGGCGGGGCATATCGAGGGCTGGGGTGGAGACGACGTCCGGCTGATCGATCTCTACTACAAGGGTGGCGAGACGGTTCGCGGCTTCAACCGCGCCGGCTTCGGGCCGCGCGATCTGTCGACGGGCGATGCCATCGGCGGCAAGACGTACTATGCGGCCACTGCCGAGGTGCGCTACCCGTTGCCGTTCGTGCCTGACGATCTGGGCATCCGCGGTGCGGTGTTCGTGGATGCAGGCTCGCTGTTCAGCCTCAATGACAGCTCCAAGCGGATCAACGGGCAGATCGATCCGGCGACAGGGGTGACGACGAACATCGTGGATGACGCTACGCCGCGCGTGTCGGTCGGTACCAGCCTGATCTGGGATTCTCCGCTCGGACCGCTGCGCGCAGACTTTGGCTGGGCGGTCATGAAGCAGGACTACGACAAGGAACAACTGTTCCGGTTCGGAGCCAGCACCAAGTTCTGAGCGGAACCGCGCCTATCTTCATTGCGACAAGCCGGGCCCTTTCGGGGCCCGGCTTTTTTCGGCAGGCTTCGGGCGCGCGGCAGACGGCGCCCACGGATAGGCGACAGGTGGGGCGCTGCTTCAATGCTCGCGGTTGCGCCCAGGCGCGGCCCGGGACGACCTGACGCTGCGACCGGGAGGCGGTGCCGCTGGCGCCCTGCCTGAGGCTGTGGTTTAAGACGCCCGCAGTCGCCTCACAGGATACGTCAGCAATGGAGCACCCCGGTTTCTTCGAGCGACGTGGCCCCTTCGCGGTGGGCGAGGTTGCCCGCAAGATCGGCGGCGAAAGTACCGCGCTGACGGATGCAGCCGCCCTCGTGCGAGACGTGAGGCCGCTGGACCTGGCCGGGCCGGGTGACCTGACGTTCATCGACAATCGGAAGTACGTCGATGCGCTTGCACAGACGCGGGCGGACTTCTGTCTGGTGGCTCCGGCCCTGGCGTCCCGCGTTCCTTCCCGGACGCAGTGCATCGTCATGCAGAGCCCGTATCATGGCTTCGCGGCGGCGCTGGCGCTCTTCTATCCGGACGCCGCGATGCCGAAGGCGGCATGTTTCTCGGGATTGGATGGAACGTTCGTGCATCCGACGGCGCGGGTGGAGGCTGGCGCCGTGATCGAGCCGGGTGCCGTGGTGGGGCGGGAGGCTGCCATCGGCGCCGGAACGACGGTCGCTGCGGGGGCGCTTGTCGGATACAGGGTGACAGTGGGCCGCGGTGGGTACATCGGTCCTGGCGCGAGCGTCACACATGCCCTGGTCGGCGACCGGGTGGTCATTCATGCCGGTGTGCGTATCGGGCAGGACGGGTTCGGCTTCGCGCTTTCGCCGAAGGGGCACGTGAAGGTGCCGCAGATCGGCCGGGTGATCATACAGGACAACGTCGAGATCGGAGCGGGCACCACGATCGACCGCGGCTCCCTTAAGGATACGATCATCGGTGAGGGGTCGAAAATTGATAATCTCGTGCAAATCGGGCACAACGTGGTGCTGGGGCGACATTGTGTCATTGTTGCCCAGGTCGGCATCTCAGGCTCGACGGAGCTCGGTGACTTCGTTGTGATGGGCGGCCATTCCGGCGCCGTCGGGCACGTTCGAATTGGCTCGGGTGCTCAAATCGCGGGCATGGCGCACGTGAAGGATGACGTTCCGGCGGGAGCGCGCATGGGAGGCACTCCGGCGCGCCCGTTCCGCGAGTGGGCGCGGGAGGTCGCGGCGCTACGTCGGCTCGGACGAGGGCGCGGCGAGCGGAACGTGGACGAGGGCAAGGATGGCTGAGTGCTGCCGGGGGCCGCGGCATGTGGAAGAGGTTGGCAAGGCATGCAGAAGATGACCGAGGGCGATAAGCCGCGCGAGATGACGACGGCCGATGTCATGCGCGTCATGGAGCTGTTGCCGCACCGCTATCCATTCCTGCTGGTCGACAAGATTCGCGACATGGTGCGCGACGAGACGGCGGTCGGGATCAAGAACGTCACGATCAACGAGCCGTTCTTCCAGGGTCACTTCCCGAAGTATCCGGTGATGCCGGGCGTGCTGATCATCGAGGCGTTGGCGCAAACGGCCGGCGCGCTGTGCGTCAACAACTCAGGACAGACGAACATTCCCCACATCGTCTATTTCATGGGGATCGACAAGGCGAAGTTCCGCAAACCGGTTGTGCCCGGCGATCAACTCCATCTTCATGTGACGAAGCTGAGGAGTCGTGGTCCGGTCTGGCGTTTCTACGGCGAGGCCCGCGTCAACGACCAGGTGGTCGCGGAGGCCGAGATCAGCGCCATGATCGTGGACCCGAGCAATGTCAAAACCTGATATCCACCCGACGGCCATCGTCGAGGATGGAGCGCGCATCGCAGACGGCGTGCGCATCGGACCCTACTCGATGGTGGGGAGCATGGTGGAACTCGGCGAGGGTTGCCACCTGCTCTCCCACGTTGTCGTCGCAGGACGGACGACAATCGGGGCACGGACGCGGATTTTTCCGTTCGCTTCGATCGGACACGAGCCGCAAGACCTCAAATACAGGGGCGAGGCCTCTACGCTCGCCATCGGTGCGGAGTGCATCATTCGGGAAGGGGTCACCATCAATCCCGGCACTGCCGGTGGCGGCCTCGCGACAACGATCGGTGACAGGTGTGCCTTCCTCGCCAACAGCCATGTCGGGCACGACTGCCGCGTCGGCAACAACGTCATCTTCTCGAACAACGTCATGCTTGCCGGGCACTGCACGGTGGGTGACTTCGCGATCATCGGCGGCGGTGCTGCCGTGATCCAGTTTGCGCGGGTCGGCGCTCACGCGTTCCTCGGCGGCATGTCGGGGCTCGAGAACGATCTCATTCCGTACGGCATGGCGCTCGGCAATCGCGCCTATCTGTCGGGGCTGAACATCATCGGTCTGCAACGACGGGGCTTTCCGCGGGATCAGATCCATAGCCTGCGACGGGCGTACCGGCTGCTTTTTGCGGACGAGGGCACGCTCGTCGAACGGGTAGCGGACGTGGCGTCGGAATTCGCTGGGCACGCGGCTGTGGCCGAGATCGTCGAATTCATCCGCGAGGGCGGCAAGCGGTCGCTATGCACGCCCCGGGATGTCGGAGCGTGAGCGCCGGTCGCCTTGCGTGACAGCACGTGCGACGCCGCCGTGTCGTGCGTTGGCGATCTGCCGGTCCACGATCTGGAGGCACGGTGCTGCTGGCGATGCAGCAGGCAGTCGGAGGCGCGGAGGTGGACGCCAACCAGAGCGGCATGCCAGTCGAGGGTGGTGCAACGCGCGAGCCACTGGGTGTTCTCGCGTGTGCCGGACCTTTGCCGGTCGAGCTGGCGGAGGCGGGAGCGCGGCAAGGGCGCCCAATTCACATCGTGGCCATCGAAGGGTTCGCCGGCGACGAGGTTGCGAAGTTTCCACATGAGCGCGTGAGCATCGGACAGCTGGGGCGAATGCTCGCCAGTTTCAGGTCGGCGGGTGTGAAGGAGATCGTGATCGCGGGCGCCATGCAGAGGCCCAATCTGATGGGCCTTCGGATCGACTGGGGTTTCGTCCGGCATCTGCCCACCGTGCTCGCGCTAACGCGAGGAGGGGATGACAGCGTGCTGCGGCGCGTGGTGCGGTTCTTCGAAGGCGAAGGGCTCACAGTCGTCGGGGCGAGCGATATTGCGCCGGGACTTCTGGCGCCGCACGGGGTGATGACTGCGCGTCAGCCTTCGGCCGAGCAGAGCCTGGCCATCCAGCGGGGGACGCGGCTCATTGCCGACCTGGGCCGGTTCGACATCGGCCAGGGTGTCATTGCGACGGCAGACGAGATCGTGGCGGTGGAAGGCCTGCGCGGCACGGATGCGATGCTGCGCGATCTCGGTCCGGGAGAGGCGGCGGAGGGCCGAGGGCTCGGCGGTGTGCTCGTGAAACTGGCCAAGCCGGGTCAGGAGATGCGGATCGACTTGCCGACGATTGGGCCGGAAACGGTGCGGCGGGCGGCGGCTGCTGGACTGGCGGGTATCGCCGTCGGAGCAGGCGGAGCCATCGTTCTCGAGCAGGCGCGCGTGATCGCGGATGCGGATGCTGCAGGCCTGTTTGTCACGGGCATCGGCAGGGCGAGCCCGGAAATGCCGCTGCAAGACGGATGCAGCAACGGCCAAGAGAACGACGAGCGAGAGCAGGCGCAGACACCACGCGGGCTGGAGGTGGTGGCCCGCCGGGCGCCGACCCCCGGAGAGCGTCGTGACATGGCGATCGGCCGGGAAGTGCTGCTCGTGTTAGGGGCCCACGGGGCAGGGCGTGCGGTGCTCGTCTCGCGCGAGCACGTGCTCGCCGTCGCGGGGGAAGGAGCGCTCGCTCCGTTCCTCAAGGGACACGGGAGGACGCGGACGTGGGCGCGCACGGCGCTCGGGCGGCGGCGGGGCGTTCTTGTCGTCGATGTCGCGGCGACAGGCAGCGCGGGTGCCGAGAGCCTGCTCGATCTCGAGCTCTTCTCGACAGCGAAGGCGACACAACTCGCCGGCATCGTGGTGCTTGCTCCGCTCGGTGAGGGAGAGCGGCGCAAGGAGTGCATCGCCTGGGCGAATGAAGCCGGTGTCTTTCTGATGTGCCGTGCGGGCGAGCCATCATGAGCCTCGAGGCGCGCCGGGACCATGCGCTACGTCTGTTCATAGTGGCCGGCGAGCATTCGGGCGATGCGCTCGGCGGGAAGTTGATGGACGCGGTGAGCGGGAACGCGGCGCGTCCGGTGCACTTTGCGGGCGTGGGCGGCGAAGAGATGGCCGCACAAGGGCTAACGTCGCTGTTTCCGATCTCGGACGTGGCGGTGATGGGCCCGCTCGCCATCCTGATCGCACTGCCGCGGCTGGTGCGGCGTGTACGGCAAGCGGCGGACGCGGGGATCGCGATGCGTCCCCATGCGGTGGTGATCATAGACAGTCCTGAATTCACGCATCCGATCGCGCGCCGGATCAGGAGGGCGCTGCCGCAGGTGCCGATCATCGATTACGTCTCGCCGAGCGTGTGGGCGTGGCGCCCGAAACGGGCCGGGCGAATGCGGGGCTATGTCGACCACGTGATGGCGCTGCTGCCGTTCGAACCAGCGGTGCACGAGAGGCTTGGCGGGCCGCGCTGCACCTATGTGGGGCATCCGCTTATCGAGAAGCTACCGGCTATGGGGGCCGCAGATGCGTCGGCACTTCGCGCGCTGGCAGGTTTCGATCCGGCGCGGAAGACCGTCGTCGTTCTTCCCGGCAGCCGCCGTTCCGAGGTCGAGCGGCTTTGCCGCCCGTTCGGAGCGGCATTGAGCCTGGTCCAGCGCCGGGTCGGACTGCTCGACGTCGTCATCCCGGCCGTCGAAAGCGTGCATGCGCGGATTGCCGAGGAGGTGGCGCACTGGGAGACCAAGCCTATCCTGGTATCGGGGGAGGCGGCAAAGTTCGCTGCGTTCAAGGCCGCAGACGTGGCACTGGCGGCATCCGGGACCGTGACGCTGGAGCTGGCGCTAGCAGGTGTGCCGATGGTCGTCGGATATCGCGTGGATGCACTGGCCGCACAACTCCAGTTCCTGGTGAAGACGCCGCATTTCGCGCTCTCGAACCTGGTGCTCGGCGAGCGGGCGTTCCCGGAGCTGATGCAGGACGACTGCACGCCGGAGAAGCTGGCGGATGCGTTGGTGAAGCTGCTTGGGGACGCCGAGGCGCTGGCTGCGCAACGCCGTGCACTGGGACGCATCCCCCAGCTGATGCGGCTCGATGGAGGTACACCGAGCGAAGCGGCCGCCAGGATCGTCCTCGACCATGCGGCGGCAGGCGCACGCGGATCTGTTTCACACTAGATCGGGAATTTTTGCCCCAAGGGGGGATCAAGGGCTGCGGCGGTCTTTACAGGGGGGGCAGCAGACCCTATTTGCGTCGGCTGGCAAACCATTCCCGCTCACATCCATTCAGGAGGCTGCATGAGATGGCGAAGCTCGACACGTTTCAATCCGCCAACGCCCTGATCGAGGCGTACCGGCCCGAGCGGCCGGTGGTCGGATTCCGGCCGCATGCCGCCGGTCGCGCCGCCCGTTTCTTTCTGGAGAACTTCCCTGGCGACGTGGCCTACGCGTACAAGGCCAACAGTAACGTGTTCCTGCTCGGCGCGCTTTACGGTGCGGGCATCCGCCATTTTGACGTCGCATCCCTGCCTGAGCTCGAGGACGCCAAGACGATCCCCGAGGTGACGTTCCACTTCATGCATCCGGTCAAGTCGCGGCACGCCATCCGTCGCGCGTTCGGTCTCGGTTGCCGGTCGTTCTCGCTCGACAGCGAGGACGAGCTGGCCAAGATCCTGCACGAGACGCAGGGGGCCCGGGACTTGGCGCTCTGGGTGCGCGTCGCGGTGCCGGCGAAGAACAGCCGCGTGCCGCTCGAGCGAAAATTCGGCATCACCGGTACGAAGGCTGCGCGCCTGCTGGTCAAGACGCGGCAGGTGGCGAAGGAACTCGGCATCACGTTCCATGTCGGCTCGCAGACGGTGACGCCCGAGGCCTATGCGAACGCGCTCGAGGAGGTCGGGCGCCTGATCGTAAAGGCTGGCGTGGTGGTGGACCGGATCGACGTCGGGGGCGGCTTTCCGTCCCGCTACACCAATGAGGAGCCGACGCCACTCGGGGAGTTCATGCGCGTCATCGACCAGGGCGTGGAGAAGTTGCCCGTGGGCGAGCGCTGCCGGGTTATGTGCGAGCCGGGGCGAGCGCTGGTGGCAGAGGCCGAGAGCCTGATTGTGCGTGTCGATGCGCGGCGGGGGAACGATCTTTTCATCAACGACGGCAGCTATGGGATGCTGTTCGATGCCGCGCATCTCGGCTTCGTGTTCCCTGTGCGTCTCGTCGGCCGCAACGTGCCCGATCCGCATGTCCTGCGCCCGTTCGAGCTGTGGGGCCCGACCTGTGATTCGATCGACCACATGAAGGGCCCGTTCCTGCTGCCGGATGCGATCCGCGAGGGCGATTACATCGAGATCGGTAACACAGGTGCCTATGCGCGGGCCATCGCCGGGCGCTTCAACGGCTACGGCGAGTACGACGAGGTGATCTTCCAGGATCCGCCAATGTACTCGATGTATGGCCCGCAGTCGCTGAGCGGGGCCGCTGCGTAGGGCTCGGCCGAACCTTGTGACGTACTTCGGGGACGAGCCGATGGCTCGTCCCTCATTGTGTGCGGCAGTCGACGGAGATGGACCATGAGCGCGAAGTTCGACTACCTGCCGGGTGACGAGAGCTTTCTCGATCCGCTGCGTGTCGATGCCGGTGCGCCGGAGAAGGCGAAGGCCGTGGTCATTCCGTTCGGGCTCGAGGCGTCGGTGAGCTACGGCGGCGGCACCACAGCCGGGCCTCGGGCGATCATTGAAGCGAGCCATCAGCTCGAGCTCTTCGACGAGGAGCTGTGGCGGGAGGCCTATCGCGACTATGGCGTCGCGGCTCTGCGGGAGCCGGCCATCGCGCCGAGGATCGAAGACGCGCTGGCGCAACTGGAAGGTCTTGTCGAGTCGGTGCTCGCGCAGGGCCGATTCCCGTTCGTTCTCGGCGGCGAGCATTCGCTGACGCCCGGTGCCATCAGGCCGTTCGTGCGCCGGTATCCGGACCTCGTGGTGCTGCAACTCGACGCGCATGCCGATTTGCGCGACGGCTATCTCGGCGAGCATTATTCGCATGCGGCGGCCATGCGGCGTGTGCTCGACCACGATGGAGTGAGCCTCGTGCAGGTCGGCATCCGGGCGCTTTGCCTGGACGAGGCGAATTTCTACGAGGCCAACCGGCATCGGGCCACCATGCACCTCGCGGTGGAGAAGGCCAGGTGGGATCTCGAGGCCATGCTGAGGCCGCTCGCCGGGCGTCCGGTCTACGTGACAGTGGACATCGATGCGCTCGACGGGTCGATCATGCCAGCGACAGGAACGCCGACGCCCGGCGGGATGACTTTCGACGACGTGCTGGGGGTACTGCGGCGGGCCTGCGAGGTGGGAAACGTCGTTGGCATGGATCTCGTAGAGTTCGCGCCGATTCCCAGGTTTCACGCCTATGACGCGCTGGCAGCACTTCTCGCGGCGAAGATGCTCAACTATGCGCTTTCGGGCACGCGACGGCGGGAGACGATGGCCGTGTAGGCCGGTGCCGGCCGGCGTGCACCGGTGGGATGCACGCCGCCGAAATGCAAGGCCTACTGGATGACGGCGAGGTCCTTGTCGGCCATGCCGACGAGGAGGGCCGTGCCGTCGCCACTGACGCGAAAGACGCCGAAGCGCGCCTTCTGCCACTTCTCGGCCGTGCCTTCCTTGAAGTACCAGGCGTCGGTGCTGACGATCCAGCGCCGGTTCTTGTAGCGGAGGGGCAGCACGATCTGGCCCGAGGTGATCGTCTCAGGCGGCGCGTCGGTGACCTTGTCGATGGTGGCGACGCCGCGATCGTCGAGGTCGGCGACGGCCCAGCGGCGCTGGCCGAGGATGGAGCCTTCGTGGCGTGGGCGTCTCTCCTGAGGGACAGCGAAATTGAGGCGCATGTAGTCGCCCTGGATGAGCGAGCGCGGATCGACGGGGGCGAGGGCCACGAAGATCTGGCGGCCGGTTGCGATGATTTTCTCGTTGGTCGTGATGGACTGGGCGGCCAGAGCCGCAGTCGCCACGGCGCCCAGTATGATCAAGCCGCGTGCCAGCAGGGCGGGGGCAGGAGGGCCGTCGGCGAGGCGGAATGGGGGGCGGCGCAAGCCGGCAACGAGGCAAAGAATGCCGAGTGTGATGCCGGCAGCGAACATCAATGCGGCCTTCTCGGCGAGCGGCCAGCCGAGCCAGTAATAGAAGCTGCCGACGACCCACATGGCGGCGATGAGGGCGCCGACGCCGAGCGCCCGGCGACCGGTTGCGAGAGCGACTGCGACTACGAGCACCGGGGCGCCCAGCGACGGCATGATGGCCGAGAGCAGGACGACGATGGCGCCGGCGCCGACACCGAGTGCCGTTTGGAAGGTCGGGCGCGGCAGCAGCAGCAGTCCGCATCCGGTGAGCGCGAGGGCGGCGGAGAGGAATCCGGCCGCGGAGAGCTGGGGTGTGAGGCCGAGCGAGAGGTGGCCGCGCGGACCGAAGCCGCCCAGCGCTCCGCTCAGGAGGAACGTTGGCCCCGCCGACGCCATGATGCCCAAGAGGCCCGCAAGCATGGCGCCGGCTAGCGCGCGGTCGAACGTGGTGCGATCGACGGCAGCGAGCGGTGACGCGATCCGACGCGACGTGCTCAGATTTGCGCTCCATGCATACCAGGCGGCGCCTGCCGCGAGGACCAGCGTCCACCCGAGCGACCGCATCGTCGGCGGGACGGCATGAGGGCCGGGAACAGCGAACATCAGGCCGTTTAGGAAGGCCGCTGCAAAGAATGCCGCGGCGGCACCAAGAAGGCCTGCCGTCCAACTTCGCCCGACAGCAACCGCGAGCCCTGCGGCGAGGAAGGCGAGCATGCCGCTGACGAAGGTGACGTGGCTTGGGGCGTCGCGGAAGAGAGCGAACGCGATGAGCCCGAAACCGAGTGTCAGGGCAATGGCGGCGAGCTGGTGGACGAAGCTCGTCTGCGCGTTGGTGCGCAACGCGACGAGGGCGCCGGCGAGGAGCATCGCCCCAATGATGTAGGCGCCGGCGCCCTTGACCAGGAAGGCTCCCAGGAAGAGCCCGAGGAAGCCTCCGAGCGGCAGTGCCGTCAGCACGGCGCCAATGCCGGTCATCAGGATCACCGGCCATTCGCGGCCGCTCAGTACGCCGAGATCGGGGCCGCCTCCGGCGCGGTCACGCGCCAGCTTGAGGATGAGGGCGCCCGTGCCTGCGACGAGGCCCGCACCCATCAGCCCGACCATGAGGAACGACAACGTGAGGTCGCCGCGGCTGGTGAAAAGTGCGCGGGCGAGCCCTGAGATCAGCATGGTGTCGAGCGCCAAGCCGAGCAGGGCCAGCAACGGAAGGTCAAGGCGGGGGAGCGACACCAGGGCGCCAGCGAGCGCGCCGAGGATGAGGAGCGAGAGCCAGTAGAGGACCGAGACATCGGAGCCCGTGAAGAGCGCTGCAAGCCCCGACTGCGTGAGTTGCACGACGGCGAGGACCGTCGCCAGGCGGAAGGCCCAGCGCGTCTCACCGAGCCACGGTCGCAGGGGCGACACGGGACTGAAGGCCGCGGCCATCGCCAGCGAGATCATCCAGCCAGCGAAGGTAACGCCGGCATCGAGGCTCCACCAGCCGACGCGGGCGAAGGTGGCGAGCCAGAGGGTGACGGCCAAGTTGCCTACGATGCTCCAGACCACCCAGAGGGCGTCGCTGCGGGCGGCGAGGGCCCAGGGGATGCCGATGGCTGCCCAAAGCGCGAAGAGCTGCCAGGGGTCGGCGCCGGTCTGGTAGGTCTGCCCGATCAGCGCGAGGAGGCCGCCGGTCGCCAGGAAGGAGAGGATAAGGCCTGGGGTTCGCGCGGCGTTGAACAGGGCGACAACGATCGAGGCGGCAAGGGCGCCGCCGACGATGGCGAAGCGGGCCAGACGGCCGATGTCGTCCCAATGGGCTGCCACCCAGAGGATCACGCCAAAGCCGATCAGGGCTGCGGCAGCCAGCTCGGCGGCGAAGCGAAGACCGTCCTGGAGCGACACGTTGGGACTGCCTGGGGGGCTGCCTTGGTGGGCAGGGGCGCCCGACCCGCCCGGGCTTCCGGCCGCTTCCGGCCCGTCATTGTCTCGCGATTGGCGCTTTCCGAATTCGACGGCCATCGTACGTCTCCATGAGCCGCTCTTGTCATCACGTCACAATGAACTATGTTCATGTGGCAGAAGCAAGGTGCCAGCGGCAGACAGCACGATCATTTTTTGAATGTCGTTTATTTTTCTTTGCGACCGCGTTCAGTGATTCTTGCCGGCGGCACGGATCTCCGAGAGCGTCTGGCGGGGGGTGAGGGCCTCGGGATCGGTCTTGACCTCGATCACGGCGGGCTTTCGGGCGGCAAGGGCCCGCTCGAGGGCCGGGCGGAAGTCCTGGGTGCGCTCGACGGTCTCGCCGTGGGCACCGAAGGCGCGGGCGAAGGCGGCGAAGTCGGGATTGACAAGGGTCGTGCCCGAGATGCGCTCGGGATATTGCCGCTCCTGGTGGGCACGGATCGTCCCGTACATGCCGTTATTGACGACGACGGTCACGATATCGAGCCCGTACTGGACGGCGGTGGCGAGCTCCTGGCTGGTCATCATGAAGCAGCCGTCGCCGGCGAAATTGATGACGGTTCGGGTGGGGTCGGCGACCTTGGCGCCAATTGCGGCGGGGAGCCCGTAGCCCATGGAGCCCGAGGTCGGGGCAAGGCAACTCTTGTAGCCCTTGTACTGGGTGTAGCGGTGAACGAAGGCGGCGTAGTTGCCGGCGCCATTGGTGACGATGCCGTTCTCGGGGAGCATGTCGGAGACGGTCTTGACCACCTGCTCGAGCTGGACGGCGCCTGGTGTTGCGACGGGCTTGACGTAGGCCTCGTACGCCTCGCGAAGGGCCTGGCGGTGGGCGCTCCACGGTTTCGCTGCCGGTGTCGGGAGGCGGCCGAGCAAATCGGCGAAGCTGGCGGCGGTGGCGTTGACCGGCAGGTCGGGGCTGTAGACGGAGCCGAGCTCGTTGCCCGATGGATGCACGTGGATCAGATACGACTTCGGGTTCGGGATCTCGATCAGCGTGTATCCCGACGTGGTCATCTCGCCGAGGCGGGCGCCGATGACGAGGAGCAGGTCGGCGTTGCGGATGGCGTCGGCGAGCTTGGCGTCGAGGCCGATGCCGGCATGGCCGACGTAGCAACGGTGGCGGTTGTCAATGTAGTCCTGGAAGCGGAAAGCGGCGGCGACCGGCAGATCGAAGCGATCGGCGAAGGCTTCGACCTTCTTCTGGACATCACGGCTCCAGCCGGGACCGCCGACAATGACGAGCGGGCGCTGGGCCTTGGCGAAAGCCGCCGTGATGGCAGCCTCGTCGGAGCCCGACGCCGAAGGGGCGGCGAAGCGGGCGGGCTTGGCGTCGGCGGCGTTTCCGATGGAAGAAAGCATGTCCTCCGGCAAGCCGAGCACGACTGGACCCGGACGACCGTTCATTGCGGTGTGGTAGGCGCGAGAGACGTACTCGGGGATGCGGGCGGTGGAGCGGATCACGGCCGACCACTTCACGAATGAGCCGAACAGCGATTTGGTCTCGATCTCCTGGAAGGCCTCGCGATCCTCGTGCTTCTCGCCGGGAAGCCCGAGGAACATGATCATCGGGGTGGAATCCTGTTGCGCGATATGCAACCCGGCCATGGCGTTGGCGGCTCCGGGGCCGCGGGTGACCATGCAGATGCCCGGCTCGCCCTTCATCTTGCCCCAGGCCTCGGCCATCATGGAGGCGCCGCCCTCCTGACGGCAGATCACCGTCTTCATGCGGTTCGAGTCGTGAAGGCCATCGAGGGCTGCCAGGAAACTCTCGCCCGGAACGGTGAAGACGGCGGACGCACCCTGCGTCTCGAGTTGGTCGATCAGGATCTTGCCGCCGTGCCGCATCGGGTGCCTCTTTCGCGCTGTCTCGGTTCGTCGCAAATGCTGGCAATGGTGTAGCGCCTCGCGCACGGCCTGGGAAGAACGGCAGCGCGCCGAGCAGGGGCTTCCCTCGTCGGGGGGGATTTCTGCTATAGAGCGTGGCGCGCGACGGGAAGGGCCCGTAGCTCAATGGTCAGAGCCGGCGGCTCATAACCGCTTGGTTGCAGGTTCGAGTCCTGCCGGGCCCACCACTCCTGCGAGGCAACGCGACGACCGGTGCCGGTTGGGCAGCACCGGCGCTCGAAGCCGGCACCGCCGTCGCGCCTCACTGCATCGTCGCCAGGGTGAAGGCGAGCTTGCAGGCGTTGTCGAACTGATCGAGGTCGACCCACTCGTCGACGGTATGAGGATCGACCTGGCCGGCGCCGAAGGTGACGGTCGGCAGGCCGTGACGCACGAGCCAGTTGGCGTCGAGACCGCCATTGGCCGAGCGGATGTCGGGCGTGAGGCCGGCAGCGGCTACCCCCTCGACGGCACGCTTCACCACCGGCAGGCTCTCCTTCAGGCGGAAGGGATGGTAGTCGGTGTGGGCGGTGAACTTCACCTTACCGGCCTTACCCTCGCTGTTCGTGACGCGGGCGGCGGCGTCCGTGAAGGCCTGCTTGTATGCTGCCGTGATCTCCTTGAAGAACCTCGCTTCGTGACTGCGGCTCTCGCCCTTCACGCGGACGTAATCGGTGACGACGTTGGTCGCCTGACCGGCCGGGCCTCCGTCCGCACCCATGACGGGGCCGACATTGGATGTGCCGATGCGCGCGCCCTTGACGACCTTGCCGAACCAGCCGCCGGCACGCACCTGGGCGAGGGCTTCCGCGAGGATCATGGTGGAGGAGATGCCGCGTTCGGGGGCGCCACCAGCGTGACTGGCGCGGCCGGTGATTTCAACCTCCCAACGGTCTGCACCGACAGCCCCGATGGTGACCGCGTTGGCGTAGCGGCCATCGTAGTTGAAGGCCATCTGCGGCGCGCCGAGCATGTCGAGATCGACGAAGCGGGCGCCCCAGAGGCCGCTTTCCTCGCGAACCGTGAAAAGCAGTGTCAGCGGAGGGTGGTCTGCCCTGGAGGCGGCGAGCTCGGCGACGAGCGTGGCGAGTACCGCACATCCGGCCCGGTTGTCGCCGCCGAGGGCAGCGTGCGCTCCGTTGACGATTTTTCGTCCCTTGCGCAGGGGCTGGGCACCAGCGCAGAGGGGAACGGTGTCCATGTGCGTCATGAACAGGATGCGCGGCGCCGACTTGAGAGCGCCGCGGCCGGGCAACTGGACGATGAGATTGCCGGTTTGTGTCGGCAGCGGGATCTGCCGGTTGGCCTTGTCGAAGCGGATGGCGCGCTCGGCGACGCCGGTTTCCTTCAGGGCTGCAATGATTTCCTGAGCGATCGCAGCTTCGTGGCCGGTAACGCCCTCAACGGAAAGGAAGCGCATCAGGCGGGCCGTTGCCGCCTCTCGATCAACAGCGTGCATTGTGTTCTCCGCTTCGACACGAAATGCAGTCCGGCCGACAGCGGTGCTGCATTCGCTGCGCAAGGTAGAGCGTGTCGGCGACAGGGTCACGAGACCGCACCGTCGCACCGAGCGATCATCGCGACGTGCGAGGCTGCGGCTTGGGCGGGGCGAGGAAGCGAACGCCGAGGCTCGACTGGTGTCGCCAACGGACCTCGCAATCGACCTGCATGCGGTCGGCGCGCAGATGCAGAGTTAACCGGTCGGGCAAGTGATCGAGATCGCCCAAATCGCGCGTGGTGCCGGGAGAGAGGGTCAGGCGCGCGCCGGAGCCTGACATGTCGGAGATGGTGCAAGGCACCTGCAGGCGCATATTGGGGAACGTGAGAAGGCCGGGGAGCGACGTCTGCTTGCGAGTGCTTGAACGCTTGCACGGGCCGTCGCTGGCCCTGGGTCGTGTGCGCACAGTGGCGACGGCGATGCGCTGCAGGCGCTCGGAGAGCATGTCGGGGCGCGGCGCTGGCGGAGGCTCGAGAGAGCGTGGCGCCGGAGCAGCCTCGGCGAGTACGCGTGCCTTTGGTGGTCGCCGCAGCCTCAAGGGTTGCGACAGGATGCGCGGGGGGCGGACAGCCAACGGTTGAGTCCCTGGTCTTGTTCTTGCGACAGCGGCCGCAGGAAGCCCACGCTCCTGCGACCGCTGTGGTATGCTAGTAGCCCGCCTTTAAGCGCCGGTTAAGTCGCCGGCACAAATGCAGATCAACGCTGCAGACCGTAACGCACAGGGCGCCCGGTGAGCGCCTCGGCGGCGCGGAGCACGGCTGCGGCGTCCAGGCCGTAATGGGCGTAGAGCTCGCCGACCGACCCGGACTGGCCGAAATGCTCGACGCCAAGCGCGCGAATGCGATGGCCCGCGACGCCGCCGATCCAGGAGAGCGTCTCGGGATGGCCGTCGCAGAGCGTGATGATACCGGCGTCGCGCGGCAATGCGGCAAGCAAGGTCTCGATGTGCGAGCGGGCGGCCATGTCGCCCTTCTCGCGTGCGCGCTCGGCGCCGTGCCAGCCGGCGGAGAGGCGGTCGGCGGACGTGACGGCGAGCACGCCTACTCCGCCGCGATTCTCTGAAAGGAGAGCCGCCGCTTCGATCGCCTCGGGCGCCAGGGCGCCCATGTATACGATCGCAAGGGACGTCGAGGGATCGGGGCGCCGGAGCCAGTAGGCGCCCGAGATGATGTTCTCGGAGAGCTCGGTGGTCATCTGGCGTGGCAATTGCTCGATGGGGCGCGTCGAAAGGCGGAGATAGACAGAGCCGCCTTTCTCCTCTCGGTGCCACCCGGTCTTGCCTTCCTCGGGTCCCTCGCGCTGCATGTACTCGAAGGCCCAGCCCATGATGACGGCCAGCTCGTCGACATAGGCGGGCTCGAAGGAGGCGAGGCCGTCCTGGGCCATGCCGATGAGTGGTGTCGAGATGGATTGGTGGGCGCCGCCTTCGGGGGCGAGCGTGAGCCCCGACGGCGTCGCCACGACCATGAAGCGAGCGTCCTGATAGCAGGCGTAGTTCAGTGCATCGAGGCCGCGACAGATAAACGGATCGTAGAGCGTCCCGATCGGGATCAGCCGCTCGCCGTAGTGGGCGTGCGCGAGGCCGGCGGCGGCCAACAGCAGGAAGAGATTCATCTCGGCGATGCCGAGCTCGATATGCTGGCCCTCCGGCATCATCTCCCAGCGTTGCGGGCTCATGAGGCCGCGCTCCTTGAAGACGTCCTCGCGGCTTTCGAGCGAGAAGAGGCCGCGGCGGTTCACCCACGGACCAAGGTTGGTCGAGACGGTGACATCGGCAGAAGTGGTGAGGATGCGGTCCGCGAGCGGACCACCGGACTTCGCGATCTCGTCGAGAATGCGCCCGAAGCCGGCCTGGGTCGTCGCTTTGCCCTTGGGCTCGGCGGAGGGCATGTTGGGCACGGGGATTTTCGCGGCCTTCAGCGTGCGCCTGCCCTTGCTCGCGAAGGGAACGCGAGACAGGAAGCGCTCGATCTCCTCGCGGGGCCGCCTCAGGCCGGCGAACTTGTCCCATTCATCGCCCTGGTTGACGCCCTGCGCCGCGCGGAAGGCCTGCATCTGCGTCTTGTTCATGAGGCCGGCGTGGTTGTCCTTGTGGCCAGCGAGCGGGAGGCCGAAGCCCTTGATGGTGTAGGCGATGAAGCAGACCGGCTGGTCGGCCGGCGCGGCTGCGAATGCTTCGAGGATGGTCGCCATGTCGTGGCCGCCGAGATTGGTCATCAGGCGGGCGAGGTCGTCGTCGCTGCGCTTAGCGATGAGGGCCAGCAAGTCGGGGTCGGCGGCAAAGTCGCTCTCGAGCTGACGGCGCCAGCCCTTCGCACCCTCGAAGACGAGGGCGGAATAGAGCTGGTTCGGGCAATCATCGATCCAGCTCCGCAGCCGGTCGCCGCCGGATTCCTCGAACGCCGCCTGAAGGAGCTTCCCGTACTTGATGAGAACGACCTTCCAGCCGAGGTTCTCGAAGAGGCCCGCCACCTTCATGAAGAGGCGATCGGAAACGACGCTGTCGAGGCTCTGGCGGTTGTAGTCGACGACCCACCAGCAATTCTTGAGACCGTGCTTCCAGTATTCGAGCAGTGCCTCGTGGATGTTGCCCTCGTCGATCTCGGCATCGCCCATCAACGCGACAAGGCGGCCCTTCGGCCAGTCCGAGGTGCGCCAGCTCTTGGCGTGGATGTAGTCCTGCACGAGGCTGGAGAAGCCCGTGGCGGCGACGCCAAGACCGACTGAGCCGGTCGAGAAATCGACGTCGGCCTTGTCCTTGGTCCGCGAAGGATAGGACTGCACACCGCCGAAGCCGCGGAAGTTGCGCATCTTGTCCACGCTCTGATTGTCGAGCAGGTACTGGATGGCGTGGAAGACCGGCCCCGCATGCGGCTTTACGGCGATGCGGTCCTCAGGCCGGAGCACATGGAAATAGAGCGCGGTCATGAGTGTCGCCAGGGAAGCCGAGGAGGCCTGATGGCCGCCGACCTTGAGGCCGTCGCCGCGGTCGATCTCGTGATTGGCGTGGTGGATCATGTAGGTCGAGAGCCACAGCACCTTGCGCTCGAGCTCGGTGAGCATGGCAAGCGTGTCGGCGTCGACGGCCGGGACCGCGGGCATCATGCGAGAGCCTTCCATCAGCGTGCTCCTCCGGGGTTGGTGACGACCTCGACCTCGAGGCCTGCCGCGCGCAAGCGGGCGACGGTATCGTTCAAGTGGGGGCGGTCGCGTGTTTCGATCACGACCTCGAGCAGCGCTCCCTTGGCGGGCAGGTCCGAGAAGACGCGCTGGTGATAGACCTCGACGATGTTGGCGCCGGCGTCGCCAAGAATGTTCGCGACCTTGGCGAGCTGGCCGGGGCGGTCGACAAGGTCGATGGCGAGCTGGGAAAGGCGGCCCTCGCGGGCGAGCTCGCGAGAGAGAACCGAGGCAAGGAGGCGGGTGTCGATGTTGCCGCCGCAGAGGACCAGGCCGACCGACTGGCCGAGGAACATGGCAGGATTTGCAATGACGGCAGCGAGACCAGCCGCGCCCGCGCCTTCGACCACGGTCTTCTCGATATTGATGAGGAGGCTCACCGCTTGCTCTAGCTCGGCCTCGTCGATGAGCACGATGTCGTCCACGAGGGCGCGAACGATCTCGGTGGTGAGGCGTCCGGCATCCTTGACGGCGATGCCCTCGGCGAGCGTGTCGCCCCGCATCGGCAGGTTGGTGGACTTGATGGCGTTATACATCGACGGATAAAGGCGCGCCTGGACCCCGATGATGCGGATGTCGGGTTTGATGTGCCGCGCAGCAATCGCCATCCCGCTGATCAGGCCGCCGCCGCCGATGGGGATCACGAGGGTGTCGAGATCCGGCACGGCGCGGAGCATCTCCAAAGCAATGGTGCCCTGGCCAGCAATCACGAGGGGATCGTCAAACGGGTGGACGAACACGAGGCCGTGCTCGGCCGCATAGGCGCGGGCGAAGGCTGCTGCGTCCTCCAGCGTGGCGCCTTCGACCCTGACGTCGGCATCGTGACGGCGGGTGTTCTCGATCTTCACCATCGGCGTGCCGACGGGCATGACGATGGTGGCCGGGATGCCTAGGCGGCGCGCGTGGTAGGCGACACCCTGCGCATGGTTGCCGGCCGACATGGCGATGACGCCGCGGCGGCGCTCCTCGTCGGTGAGGGCGGAGAGGCGATTGAGGGCACCGCGCTCCTTGAAGGAGGCGGTGAACTGGAGGTTCTCGAACTTCAACCAGACGTGACAGCCGAGCATGTCGGACAGGGTTCGGCTGGGATCGAAGTCCGTGTCGAGGACGGCGCCCGCAATCGTTGCCGCCGCGGCCAGCACGTCGGCGGCGCTGACAGGAAGGTGGGCGGGAACTGGGCTCGATGGGGCCATGCTGGCGTCTCCGCGCGTCGTTAAGCGGAAAATAAACCGATCGAAGCGGCAAGTGCTGCTGTTTTTCGCCAACGCGATCCAGACTTTTGGTAGAAATTATGTCGACCTGCGCAAGCTGGAGAGCCTTGTTGCCAAATTTTCCTCTCGACGACATCGACAGGCGGATGCTCGCCGCCATCCAGGAGAACGGGCGCCTGACGGCCACGGAGCTTGCCGAGCGGGTGGGGCTGACGGTCAGTCCCTGCCTGCGCCGGCTAAGGCTGCTGGAAGAGGCGGGCGTGATCCGCGGCTACGCGGCCCTGGTGGATCAGAAGAAGGTGGGGCTGCCGGTGAGCGTGTTCGTCTCGATCAAGCTCGAGCGGCAGTCGGAGGAGGCGATGCGGGCCTTCGAGGAAGCGATCCGGAGCTGGCCCGAGGTCCTCGAATGCTATCTGATGACGGGGCCGCGGGACTATCTCTTGCGCGTGGTGGCGAGTGACCTCGCCGACTACGAGCGGTTCGTAAAAGGGCGACTCACGCGGATTGCCGGTATCGCCAATATCGAATCAAGCTTCGCGCTCGGCCAAGTGAAGCATACCGGGGCGCTGCCGTTGGGGCGGTGATGTCATGGTCCGGGACGGCGGCAATGCTGTCTGCGGATTGCCGGCGGCCGCCGTCAACGCAACCGCACAGTCACGCGGTCCGCCCGGCCTTCGGCGTCGATGACCGAGATTTTCGAGAACCCCGGGCCGGCGGGTGTCCACAGCGCCTTGCGGCCCTGATCTGCCGTCTCGACAGGTCGCCCGTCGACGACCCATGTGAGCGGCAATGTACCGCCCTCGGCCTTCAGCACGATCTCCGGGGCGTCGGGATCGGGCTTCTCCAGTTCGGCCTTGTCGGGCGGAAAGGCGATGGCGACTGCGGGCGTCGCGGAGGGGCCGGAGCCGCCCTCCATGAAGCGCCGTAGCGTCAGCGGCAATTCCGCATTGCGCGCGCGGACGACGCCGCGCGGCGCCGAGGCGAGGGGCACGGTGCGCTCGGCGAGGCGGGCGAAGGCGTCGAAGAGGAGGGGGGCTGCGGCGCCGTGGCCAGTCATGCCGGGGGTGGACGTGCCGTCCGGACGACCGACCCAGACGGCGACCGTGTACTTGCCGTCGAAGCCGACCGCCCAGGCGTCGCGGAAGCCGTAAGAAGTGCCGGTCTTGAAGGCGATGCGGGCGCCACGCGCGGCGGCGGGCGGGGGCGCACCTTTCAGGATATCGCCGACGTACCAGGCCGCAGCGGGGGACAGGAGACGGGCGCGAGGCTTCTGCGCGCCAATGCGGCGGCGGCGCATGCGGGCCTCGTCGGCGGTATGGACGAGTGCGATGGCCTCGCCGCCGCGGGCGAGCGCAACGTAGAGCTGGGAGAGGTCGCGCAGGGTGAGGCCGACGCCGCCCAGCGCCACCGCGAGCGAGGGCTCGGCGCCGGCGGGAAACTGAGGCGCGACACCGGCCCGGGTCATGCGACCGACGAGGCGCTTCGGTCCGACCTCCGCGAGTACCTTGACGGCCGGGATGTTGAGCGAGAGGGCGAGCGCCTCACGGATGGTGACCGTGCCACGGAAATCCTCGTCGAAATTCGAGGGCGTGTAGCGACCGAAGCGGGTGGGCCGGTCCTCGATCATGGTCTCCGGGTGGGCGATGCCGCGCTCGAAGGCGAGGCCATAGACGAAGGGCTTGAGTGTCGAGCCGGGGGAGCGCACAGCGGTCGTCATATCGACGGCGCCTTGGCGATCGGTGTCGAGATATCCGGCCGAGCCGACCTCAGCGACGACCTCGCCCGTCTCGTGCGCGATGGCGACGATGGCCGCCGAGATGCGCGGGCCAAGACGCTCGGCGTGCTCGCGCGCGAGTCGCTCGAGGGCCTGTTGGCGGTCGCGGTCGAGCGTCAGTCGATGAACGGCGAGGCGGGGGCCGCGGGCGACTTCGGCGTCGGCAAGGTGAGGGGCGATGCGGGGAAACGGACGACGGGCCTTCGGCACGGGCGCCCGCCGCGCCTCGGCGGCTTCGGCGGCGGTGATGACGCCTGCGTCGACGGCGCGCGCCAGGACGCGATCACGAGCGCGCCGGGCAGACTTTGCGAAGCGATCGGGGCGGCGTGCTTCCGGGGACTGGGGAATAGCGACGAGAAGGGCCCGCTCGGCGACCGACAGGCGTACGGGCTCCTTGCCAAAGTAGGCGAGGGAGGCTGCACGTGCGCCTTCGACGTTGCCGCCGAAAGGGGCGAGGCGGAGGTACAGGTCGAGGATGCGGTTCTTCGAGAGGCCGCGTTCCAACGCGATGGCGAGGGCCATCTGGCGGAGCTTGGTCGAGAGGCTGCGCGGCTCGGGGCCTTCGAGCAAGCGTGCCACCTGCATGGTGAGCGTCGAGCCGCCCGAGACGATGCGGCCGTTGGAGACGAGTTGGGCCGCGGCGCGGAGCAGGGCCTGCGGATCGATGCCGTGGTGGGCGCGGAAGCGGCGATCCTCGTAGGCGATGAGCATGTCGAGATAGCGGGCATCGACGTCGGCGACGGTGGCGGGCAGGCGCCAGCGTCCATCGGGCGTGGTGTAGGCGCGGAGCAGACGGTCGTTGCGGTCGAGGACCGTAACGGACACGGCCTCGGCGGTCTCGAGCGGCAGCTTCAGAGAGAATGCGTAGGCGAGGAAGGTGGCGAGGCTGCCGGCGGCAAGGACGAGTCCGACGATGCCCGTGGCGAGGACGTGGCGCAGAGTGAGCCGCCGACGCACGGCAGAACGTGCGCGCGGCTCAGACGCGGAGGGTGATGTCTGCGTCGGGGATGCCGCGCCAAGGCGGCGCGGCATCAAGGTGAAGCGAGGCTTGGTCAAGGGGCGGCCTCTCTCTTGGCGGGCGTCAACGCGGGTTCGCGATCTCGAGCATGCCGCTCGCGGTGCGGGCGAACCGCTCCGGTCGGTACATGTCCTCGACGGTTGCGGCCGGATGGACGAACGTGCCGGGCGTGACCGCGCGGACGATATAGGCAACGCTCGCCGAGACCGGAGCACCGGCCTGGCTGGGGCCTCCATCGCCGAAGAAGTCGAAGGCTGCCACCACGCGATCGTCGCGGAACTCGGTGTGCTTCGGGGTGCGACCGCTCTTCAGCCAGGCGAGCGACTTGACGTCGCCACTGTCGACGAGGCGCGGGTTCTCAACCTCGAGGCCGGCTGGGAGGCGGTCGACGAGCAGGACGCGACCGCCGCGCTCGTTGCCGCTGATGGTGACGACGGCGACGAGACGCTCGCTCTGCGCAAGCGTGGAGCGGCCGCCGGCCGCGCTGGCGAGGTCGATCTTCTCGCCGTTCAAGCGGTAATAGGTCCGCTCGATGGTGAAGCCACGCGCGACGGCTGGCTCCGGCGTGAGGGATGCGCCTTCGACGGAAATCACCGCGTCGACGGCGTTGGGGCCACGGTTGGTGACGTCGATCGGTCCCGAAGCGACATCGGCAGGCCGGAAGGTGCGGGTGAGCTCGCCTGCGTGTTGGGACGTGCCGACGGTCAGTTGCACGGCCTTCGCCTCCTCGGCCAGGGCGCGGGCTGCGAGCAGAAGCCAGGCCTGCTCCTGCGTCGAGGTGTGGTTGCGGACGCGGAAGGCGGCTGCAAGCACTTTGGCGAGATCGGCCTGCCGCTCCTTCACCATGCCGGTCTCGGCAGCCAGCGTGAGGATGCCTGCGCCATCACGGACGAGCGAGCCGTAGTCGGCGCGGGCGCCGTCGAGCAGCGCCTTGGCGGGTGCGCCTTCGATGGCCTTCAGCGCGGAGGCGAAGGCGCGGCCGGCGCGTTCCTTGTCGCCGAGGAGGGCGAGCGCGGCACCGAGCTGGGCCTTGGCAAGCGGCGTCGCGAACCGGTCGAGGCGCGTGTCCACATAGTAGCGCAGGTCGCCGATCGGTGCCCGACCATTGCGGGCCAGGACGTAGAGTGCATAGGCCCGATCCTCGCCGCCTTTCTCGAAGTCCTGCGCGTAGGCGAGCATGTTGGCGAGGCGGTCAAGGGCCTGCGCGAACGGCTCGCGGCGCACGGTGAAGCCCTGTTCCGTGGCGCGGGTCAGGAAGTCGGCGACGTAGGCGGTGAGCCAAAGGTCTGGATCGGACGGCCCCCACACACCGAACGCGCCGGAGCTGTCCTGCATTTCCATCAGACGGTCGATCGCCTTGGCGATGCGGCTCTTGATCTCGGCTTCCTGGGCGAGCCCGAGGCGGCGTGCCATGTCGTTGACGTAGAGCAGCGGCAAGGCACGGCTCGTCGTCTGCTCGGCGCAGCCATAGGGATAGCGGTCGAGGGCGGTGAGGAGCCCTGCGACGTCAAAGGTGGCGGTCGGTCCCACCGTCAAAGCGAGCTTCGCCGACGACGGGATCAGGTCATGGAAGAGATCGCTTGAAAGCGTAAGCCTGCCGCCGTTCGAGGCGAGAGATGCGACGGTCGTGCGGCGGATGCCTGCCGCTGGCGGGTTCACCTCGAGCGCGATGCGGCGGTGGACCGAGATGTCGCCGGGGCCGGTGACGGTGACGTCGTACTCGGTGCGTCCGAGAGAATTCGGGGCCACGGCAACGGTGTGACGACGACGCTCGCCCGGCTTCAAGGCGAGATCTGCGCCGGGAAGGCTCTGGTGCGCGCCGCCAGCCGTCTCGCGCGCCACGGCGATCTTGTAGCCGGCGTCCGGGCCTTCGATGTTGTGGACGTCAACCTCGATCCGGGCCTTGTCGCCAAGCGTGAGAAAGCGGGGGCCAGACACGGTGAGGGCGAGCTTGTCCCTGACGATAACGTCCTTCTGGGACGAGCCGACCTTGGCTCCACTCCAGGCGACGGCCATGAGGCGGACCGTGCCGTTGAAATCCGGGATGTCGAAGGAAACCTGGGCGGTGCCGTCCGGGCCGACGGAAACAATGCCGGAGAAGAGCGCGAGGGGCTTCTCGACGGGCGGGCTGCCTTCGGCGCTGAGGCCATCGGAGCCGTCGCCCCCGGAGCGCAGGCGGCCTCGCTCGGCACGCATGCCGTCGATCAGGCGGCCGTAGAGGTCTCGGACCTCCATGGCGAGCCGGCGCTGGGCGTAGAACCATTTCTCGGGGGCCGGGGCGGCGAAGCGGGTGAGATTGAGGATGCCGACATCGACGGCGGCGACCGTGATGCGGGCGGATTCGCCGGCGGTGAGACCGGCGATCTTGACGGGGACCGTCAAGGTGTGACCGGGCAGCGACTTGGCTGGGGCCTCGACGGAGACGGAGAGCGTACGCGGTGCCGGATCGAGCCCGAGCCAGGCGACGCCGAGCGCGCGGCCGGGCATACGCTTGTGGCCTTCGTCGAGAGCGCGATAGAGCGTGGCCGCGACGTAGGCGCCGGGAAGCCACTTGGTGTCCACCGGGAGATCGAGAACGGCGCCGCCCTTCGGCACGTCGATCTCGCGGGTGGTCAGCAGCCCGTTGCCGACGACGGCGATCAGTGCCCGGCCGGCCTCCCGGCTGTTGATCCTGAGGCGGGCGGTTTCGCCGGCAGCGTAGCTCGGCTTATCGAGGGCGATATCAAGAACCTCGGGGCTATCGGCGTTGTCGGAGGTGAGCCAGCCGCTGGTGAAGAAGACGCTGGTGCGCGGAGCATCCGGCTCGGTGCCCGTCACGTCGAGCCGATAGCGGCCCCATTCAGGCGTGAAGGCAATGCGGGCGGGAGCGCCGGCCTTCGCGTCGATGGTTCCATTCGAGATGCGACGTGTCGTGGTCACGGCCTCGTAGCGCCATTCGCCTTCGTGGGCATACCACTGCCAGCGACGGTCGAGACGGACGATCTCCCACTTGAGCGGGCGGCTGGGCATGGCCTTTCCGTCCGCTCCGAGCGCGATGACGTCGAAGCGAGCCTCGTCGCCCTCTTTCACCTGGTCGCCGGAAAAGAGCGGCTTCACGCCGATGCGGGCCTCGGCGGGATCGATGGGGAGTGAGACGCGGCGCTCGATGGCTCGGCCGCCGGGCTCCTTCAATCGCAGGATGATATCGGCCTCGAGAGGACGCGCGGTCTTCGGCAGCTTGGGCAGCGCGGCGTTGACGGTGGCGTTGCCGTCGGCGCCGGTCAGCCCGAGATCGCTCAGGCTGTCGCGAACGGCGAGTACGGTCTCGCCAGTGTTGCCGAAGCGGTAGCCGGGAAAGCCGGGCACGTCGCCCTTGGCTGCGCGAACGATCACGTCGCCTTCGACGGCGAGGCCCGAGGCTGGCGGGCCGTAGAGATAGCGGCCGGAAAGAGCGATGCGGGCGGGCTCTCCGGCGCGAACGGCGGCAGTCGCAGGCTTCAGATCGAGGGCGAGGCGCTCGGGCACGAAATCCTCGACCAGGAACGCGACCTCGGCGAGCGGCGCTGCCTTGGGGTCCGCATAGAGCCTGGCACGCCAGGTCCCGGTCATCGCGTGGCGGGCGATCTGCAGGTCGCCGGTGCGACCGCCGAGGCCCTGATCGGGGAGCACCATGCGGCGATGCTCTACGCCGTCGGGACGGATGACGATGAGCGTGGTCGAGGCTTGGGACGCTTCACCCGCGGCGTTCCTGAGAAGGCCGGTCAGATGCACGGTCTCGCCCGGACGATAGACGCCGCGGTCGGCATAGAGATAGGCGTCGAGCGCGCCCGGGGCGGGCCGGCCTTTGACGCCGCGATCGGAAAGATCGAAGGCGGCGGTCGCCAAATCGAGAAGGGCGTAGTCGCCGGCGCCTTCGGCCACGAGGAGGCGGGGCGCGGCCCCCGCCTCGCCACGCAGAAGGCCGGCGGGGAAGTGAGCGTAGCCCTTGGCGTCGGTCGTGGCAGTGCCGAGGACCTCGTTGTTGCGCGCGATGAGGCGGAGCCTGGTGCCGGCGACGGCCTCGGTCGAGGCAAGGGATCGGACGAAGGCATGGAGCCCGTCGTCGCCGGTGAGTGCGGTGAGGCCGAGGTCGGAGACGACGAACCACTGTGCGGTGCGCTTCGAGCGGCCGTTATCGTTTTCAGATGCGCCGGCGATGGCCGCCGAGACGACATAGACGCCGGGTTCGAGCTTGCCCAGGGCCTCGGTTACGGGAATGGCGGTGGTCACGTCCTCATTGAGGCGGGAAGCGACGTCGAGCGTCCCGGACCAGACCTTGGTGCCGCTTCTTTCACGCACACGGTCGATGTCCCAGCTTTCGAGCGCCTTCAGGAAATTGTCGTTGCCGGCGGCCAGCGCCAGTCCGCGGTCGCCGATGCGGAAGATCTCGATGTCTAGGCCGGCGGCGTTGACGCTGGTGACGGGAATACCCTGCTGGCCGCGGCTCGGCAGCACATAGGCGCGTCCGGAAAGGCGGACCGAGGGCTTGCGGTCGCGGACGTAGATGGCGATCTCGGACGGCTTGGCGAGCGTCTCGGCGGTTTTCGAGGGCACGCCGGCGCGGACCTGGATCTGGTAGCGGGCGCCGTGCTTCAGGCCATCGATGCAGAGCTGGTTCCCTTCGGACGAGAGGTTTTCAGGTTCGTGGCCGTCGAGGGTGACGAACTTTCCGGCCTCGGGTGTTGCGACGGCGAGGGCCTCGGAGAAATTCACGCAGAGGCGCGGCGCCTCGGCATCGGAATCGATCTTGTAGTCGACGACGCGGAAGCCATGCTCGGCGCGGAGCGCTGCCAGCGTGGCTTCGTTCCGGGCGTCCGGTGCAAGGCTGAGGCTCGCCTTCAGGGCATCGATGGCCGGACGCCACATGGATCGGCGCTTGAGGGCGTCGGCCAGAACGGCAAGGCTTTCGGCCTTCTCGGAGGGCGTCGTGGCGAGTTGGTAGGCCTGCCAAGCCGCGCCTGAAGCGGTGGTTGGAAGGCTGTAGCGCTCCGAGCCCTTCAATTCGGCAAGTGGCACGGCCAGCGCGGCACGAGCAAGGCCGATCCAGGAGATGCGGTCGTTGGGATCGACAGCCGTCGCCAGCGTAAAGAGACGTTGGGCGCCTCGCGCATCCTTCGTGTTGGCGAAGGCTTGCCGCGCGGCTTCGCGAAGCGCGCCTGCCGGTTGCAGCGCGGCCTGGCGACCGGCCTCGGTGGTGGCGAGCGCGCGCATCTGCTCGGCGAGGCGCTCGGCGTCGCGCGTCACGATCTCGTGGGAGAACTTGGGTGCTGCGGTGGCCTGGGTCGTGGTCTGGGCCCGAGACGCGGGCGTGAGGCAGCTCGTGGCGAGAAGGGCAGCGAGAGGGAGGGTTAGAAGGGCGCGGGAAACAAGCCTCATGGCAGCGATCCTCTCATCGGCGATCCAAACGTCCGAGCGTTGAGCCCAATCGAGCCAGTCTCGGTGACGGATTGAAGACGGGGATAAGTTTGTTCTCGATTGGAGCCATCAATAAGGCCCCGGAGGCGCCAATCCCGGCAACGACGGCAGGTGGCGGCAAGTTCGGGCAAATTCGGGGGGTGTACGCGAGCTCGCCCTGATGACCGCCGCGACCAGCCGTTGATGCAACCCGGGAGGTTGCAAGGAAGAATGCCCCTGACCGCGCTTTCGCGGGCCGACCTGGGGAAATATCGTGGGAGGGAGCTGAGGTTTCCCTCCCCGCTGCTCTTGCCGCAGGGGGAGGGCCGATCGGGGCCGGATCAGAGAGCGCCGGGGAAAATGCCGCCGTCGAGCAGCAGGTTCTGGCCGGTGATGAAGCCGGCGTGGGCCGAGCACATGAAGGCGGCGGCGGCACCGAACTCCTCCGGCTGGCCGAAGCGGCCTGCTGGAACGCCGGCTTTGCGGTTTTCCATCGCCTTCTCGACCGGTATGCCCTGCTGCTGGGCGGCCTTGATGGTGGAGCCGCGCAGGCGGTCGGTCTCGAAGGGACCGGGGAGAATGTTGTTGATGGTGACGTTGTGGCGGACGGCCCGGCGCGCCATGACGGCGATGGCGCCCGTGAGGCCCGCGCGCGCGCCATTGGAAAGCTCGAGCGAGGCGATCGGGGCCTTAACGGACTGGCTGGTGATGTTGAGGATGCGCCCCCACTTGCGGTCCATCATGCCGTAGACCGTGGATTTGATCAGCGCGATCGGCGTGATCATGTTCCACTCGACGGCCTTCCTCCAATCCTCGAGCGAGAAGTCCTTGAAGTCGCCCGGGGGCGGCCCGCCGGCGTTGTTGATCAGGATGTCGGGGTTAGGGCACGCCTTCAGGATCATGGCGCGGCCTTCCTCGGTGGTCACGTCGCAGGCGACGGCCTCGACCTTGACGTTGGCGGCCTTGCGGATCTCGTCGGCCGTCGCCTCGAGATCGGCTTTGGTGCGCGCGGAGATGACGACGTTGACGCCTTCCTTGGCGAGCTGCAGGGCCGTTGCCCGGCCGAGACCTTTCGAGGCGGCGCAGACGATGGCGTTGCGGCCGGCGATGCCGAGATCCATGGGTGTTTCCTCCACCGGGGTTGCGTGAGCGCAAAGAAGAAAGACCTCGCAGCCGGGGGCTACGAGGTCAAGGGGGAGGAATGCAGTGCTTCAGGCGGGGATGGGATCGGCAAAGGGCTCATCGAGCGGATCGGTCGGGGCCAGCCTCTGCAACGCGAAGGTGGCGAAGGAGAGGGCGGCATGCGTGCAGTAGAGGGACGCGAGCAGGACGATGACGGAGCCGGTGCCGATCAGGCCGAGGGAGCCGGGGAAGGCGAGCTTCACGATCTCGAGGCCCCCTGAGAGGACGACGACCGGGAGATAGACGAGGCCCGCGCCGAAGGTGAGCCTCCAGGTGTTGCCGCGGGTCTTGCGGAAGCTGTCGGTCAGGCTCATCGGCTGGCCGACGGCGATTGCCGGGAGCACGAGGCTGAAGCGGCTGAGCAGGAGATAATAGGGAACGGCTGCAAGTGGCAGGAAAGGTGCCAGTGCGGCGAAGCGCTCGAGCGACATGGGGCCGTCACCGAGGCCAGTCGAGATGCCGGCGATCGCCGCGGCCAGCAGGCCGACGAGGCCGACGATGATGACGAGAACGATGCCGATCAGGATCGAGTAGCCGATGTAGGCCCAGACGGCACCATCGATGGAGATGGGCTGCCGAGGCCGCTCGCCGGTCTGGATGCCGCGATGCCAGCCGACGAAGATGGCAGGGATTGCGAGGACCACGGCGATGAAGAGGACGAGAAGGGGCACCCATCCGGCACCGCCTATGAGCACGTTGGACGGGGTCGAGAAGCCGCTGTTGACGAGCACGCCGGTTCCCCATGCGAGCAGGCTCGTGGCGCCGACCGCCATCCATGGCCAGTAGAGCCTGCAGGCGAGGCCGAGATTGCGGGCGACCGAGGACCAGGCGCCGAGGGTGGTGCGCAACACGGGAAGCTTGGGGGTGTCCAGGACGTTCATGGTGCTCTCCAACACGGGCAGGTGTCTGTTGGGAGCACGTTACTAAACGTCGTTCATTGATACAAGACGGATCGTTTCACAATTCTGTGAGGGCAACGCCGACCCCGCGGGGCCTGCTGATCGATAGGTGCGGGCGGTCTGGTTCAACGCTGCATGGATGAGCGGCCGATCGCCCTCAGATCCAGCCCCGCCAGCGGAAGATCAAGTAGGGGACGAGGCCGGCAAGGATCATGATGAGGAGCGCCATCGGGTAGCCGTAGAGCCAATCGAGCTCGGGCATGTGCTTGAAGTTCATGCCGTAGATGGCGGCCACCAGCGTCGGCGGCATGAGTGTTGCCGCTAGCACGGAGAAGATCTTCATCGACTTGTTCTGCTCGATGGAGATGGCACCGAGCGTGGCGTCGAGGAGGAATGTCGTCCGATCCATGAGGAAGCGCATCTGATCGGCCAGAGAGCGGACGTCGCGCTGGGCGACCTCGATGCGCGCGAGGATCTCGGGCGTGACGCCCTGCTCGCGCAAGTATGTGGCGAGAAATGCAAGCAATCGCTCGAGGGAAAAGGCGCTTTCTTCCAGGCGGGCGGTGATGTCGCCCTGGCGTCCAATGCTGCGCAAGACGACATCGAGGCGCTGGGTGTATTTGCGGCTCCCGGGTTTCGTGCCGAAGACGTTACGGGCGATCTTCTCGATCTCGTCCTGGGACCGCTCGATGCGGTCGGCGGCGCGATCGATGATGGTCTCGAGGATGCCGACGAGGATCTGGGGCGCGGTGGCACAATCGACTTCGCCGCGACCGGCGCGGGCAGCATAGATCGGGAATGCCTTGGGGTCGTGATAGCGCAGCGTGACGAGGCGTTTGGCGGCGAGAATGAAGGTGACGGTGGCACCGTCCGGCACTTCGGAATCGGCGTTGTAGACGACATAGGCTGTCATGTAGGGGACGCCATTCTCGCGGTAGAGGCGGCTCGAGGCCTCGATCTCGCGTGCTTCGTCGCGGGTGAGGACCTCGACGCCTAGCGCGCGCTCGACCATCGCATCCTCTTCGGCGGTCGGCTCGACGAGGTCGATCCAGACCGTGCGCTCGCCCAGAACGGGCTCGCGCTGGCGGGAGAGCCGGCCGTCGGCGAGCTCGAAGAAATGGAGCATGCGCGCGTTCTCTCTCGCTTGAGCGGAGTCAGGTGAGTGGAGGCGCATCCTCGCTGCGCGCCGAAGTCTCCCCGCGCAGGGCTGCGGGCAACCGCTGGACGAGGAAGATCACGCCAACATAGCTCGACATGGCGATGATCGCGAAGACGAGAACCTCACCGCCGATGCCGACGATCTTCGCCGACCAGTCGCTGATGTCCTGACCCCGAACGAAAAAGGCGACGGCGGACGCAATGGTGCCCAGGATTTGGCCGAACCGCGCGTCCTCCTTCAGTCGGTCCTTGAAGTGGAAGGTGAGGAGCAGCACCCAAGGCACCATGACGAGGCTGAGCCGGAGCGGCAGCTTCATGTACTGGCCAAAGAGCACGTCGGACGTGAGCTGGTAGGCGTAGTCCATAACCGGCCAGGCGAGCATGGCGACGGCGCCGATCTGGAGGCCGAGCTCCATCTGCCGTTGCCAGCGCCAGTAGCGCGCGCGAAGCGTCTTTTTCCAGGCGATGAGCAGCAGCCCGATGGTGACGAGCACGATGATGAAGAAGCACTTGAAGGGCAGCAGGTAGCGATCGAGGTTGGCCGCCTGCGATCTTGTCGCGGGGTCGTTCCAGAGGCGGTAGAGCCGGTTCGCGAAGGCGGCGCCGACCTTGCAGCACTGGTCGGCATCGAGCATCGCATGGGCCGGAAAGCAATAGCGGACGTTGCGGTTGTCGGGATTGGCCTCGGTATACTCGTCGCGCTTGCAGTCGCGAGCGAAGGGTGTGAGGCGATTGCGATCTAGGGCCGTCTCACGCAGATGCACCAGCGTCGGGAGTACGGGCTGCACACAAAGCTTCGAGCCATCGAGGCAGGACTGCGACCGGGCGGCGTCAGCTCGAAGTGCGGCGGGCGAGGCCTCCCAGGCGGCGCGGAATGGTGTCTGATCCAGGCGATCGGCAAACCAGATCGAGGCGCCGATGGCGAGTAACGTGCCGAAGATGAAGCGCGCCTTCAGGAACCAGGACGAGCCATTGAAATAGAGATCGGTGAAGATCACCGCTGGCAGATAGAACGCGACGAGCGCGAGGATGCCGAGCGTCGGAAAGAAGACGAAGAGGTAGCTGTTGGCTGCGAGTATCGTCAGGAACTCGGTGTTCTGGAACTCGAGCCAGATGGATGCGGTCGAGGCGAGAAACGAGGCGCCGATCAGCGTGAAGACGAGCGCGACAAACCACTGGGAAATCTTCGACACGACCACCTACCCCCCCGCACGCTACCCCCCGAGCGCGGCGGACTTTATCAAAAAGGACGGGGCAGGCCAGCTTGCCAGCAGGCTTGAGTGTTGCGGTTTGGTCACGCCGTTCCCGGCGCTGAAGCGAGACGGTCGAGGCCCAGAACCAGCAGACCTGCGAGAAGGCCCCAAAACGGCGCTCCGATTCCGGCAACCGCAATGCCCGAGGCCGTGACGGCAAACGTCACGACCGCTGCAAAGCGATGCCGGTCGTCGGCGACGGCCGAGCCGAGCGCTCCCGTCAGAGCGCCCAACAAGCCAAGCCCTGCGATGGTCTTCACCAGGGCCGCCGGAAATGCGGCGAAGAGGGCCACGAGGGAGGCTCCCGCGGCCGCGAGCCCCGTATAGACGACCATGTACGCGATGCCCGCCCACCAGCGTTTCGCCGGATCGGGATGCGCGTCCGGTCCGGTGCAAATCGCTGCCGTGATGGCGGCGAGATTGATCGTATGGGCCCCGAGGGGAGCAATGGCGAGCGAGGCCAGACCGGTGACGAGAAGGCTGGACGAGAGGGGCGGCTCGTAGCCCGAGGCTTTCAGCACCGCGGCTCCCGGGAGGTTCTGGGATGCCATGGTGACGAGGTAGAGCGGCAAGCCGAGGCCAATGAGGGTCGGCACATCGATGCGGGCCGGAACGAACGTAAAGGCCGAGAGCGTGAGCGGCGGCCAACGCGGCACGAGACCGAGGGCAGCAGCAATCAGCGTGCCGGCGGCGATGACGAGAAGCATGGCCGTGCCGGGGCTTCTGAGGCGAACGACAAGGAAGAGCGCGACGAGGGGCAGCACGATGAACGGCGCCTGAGGCGCAATGTCGATCATCTGCAACACGAAGCGGACCAATACGCCAGCCAGCATGCCGGCGGCGACCCCGACGGGGATGCGACGCACCGCGGCGTCGAGCGGGCGGATCAATGCCGTCGCCACGATCAGGACGGCGGCGAGCAGGAAGGCTCCGATCGCGGCATCGAGCTTGATCGTGCCACCCGTCGCGGCGATGACGGCCGCCCCGGGCGTCGACCAGGCCGTGATGATGGGCATCCGGTGCCACCAGGAGAGAAGGCCGGACGTCAGCGCCATGGAGAGGCAGAGCGCCGTCACCCAGCTCGTCGTCTCCGCGGGAGTAGCCCCGAGGGCACGCGCAGCCTCGAGCACGACGGCCAGCGCGCCGGCAATGCCGACGAGGGCCGCGACGACCGCCGCCGTGATGGTGGAAAGGGGCATGGGACGGGAACCGATGGGCTTGCGGCTGGCCAGAGCGGACCTGCCGGCGACGCACGGCCTGATTATCGAATGGCGAGGCGGGCGGCAACGTCCTATTCGAAGGGAGTGCGTGGAGCGCATCGAGTTCAACTGCCGATGCTTGATGGCAAGGAGCGTGGCGATGACATGGCCTGATGCTGTATCTCTCGGAGGGGCCCTGGTGGCACTCGAGCCGTTGAGCGTGGCCCACCAAAACGACCTTGCCGAAGCCGCTGCCGACGGCGACCTGCACAAGCTCTGGTATACGAGTGTGCCGGCGCCGGAGGGCGTCGGCGCCGAGATCGCTCGACGCCTGAAGCTCGGCGAGGCGGGGTCCATGCTGCCCTTCGCAGTGATCGACCGCGCGACAGGCCGGGCTGTCGGCATGACGACTTACATGAACATCGACGCGGCCAATCGGCGGCTCGAGATCGGGTCGACGTGGTACCGGAAGTCGGTGCAGCGGTCCGGCATGAATACCGAGTGCAAGCTGCTTCTGTTGCAGCACGCCTTCGAGGTGCTGGATTGCATCGCCGTCGAGTTCCGAACGCACTTCATGAACCGACAGAGCCGGACCGCGATCGAGCGGCTCGGTGCCAAGCTCGATGGGGTATTGCGCTCCATGCAGATCATGCCCAACGGCACGATCCGCGACACGTGCGTCTATTCCATCATCGCGAGCGAATGGCCCGCCGTGAAAGCGAACCTGCAGTGGCAACTGGACAGGAACATTCAAGATCGCAGGCCCTAGCACCGCCGGGCGCCGTGACCTTCGGCTTCACCTTCGGCTTCACTTTCGGCTTCATGGGCCCTTCGCCTCGGCCATCGCCGCAAGCTCGGTGAGAAGGCCCTGCACGCCTTTCATGCGGCGGCTGGGCTTTTCCCACTCGGCCTTGAAGACAAGCTTCATCTCGGGTTCTTTCGAGGCTTTGGCGGTGCCCTGCTGGATTTTCACGAGCCCCTTCGAGGCCTGGATGAACTTCACCAGCGCGTCGGGGTTGGCGAACTGGCCCTTGCGGAAGGCGATCGACGCGCCCTTGGTGCCGGCGTCGAGCTGGCCGACGCCCGCGCGGCGGCAAAGCGCCTTCAGCTCCATGACGTCGAGAAGGGCCTCGGCTTCCTCCGGCAGCGGGCCGAAGCGATCGATCAGCTCGGCTGCGAACTGGTCGATCTGGTCGCGCGTGACGAGGCCGGAGAGGCGCCGGTAGAGACCGAGGCGCACCTGCAGGTCGGTGATGTAGGACTCGGGCAGGAGCACAGGCATGCCGAGCTGGATCTGTGGGCTCCACTGCTCGGCCGTCTCGTAGCCGTCGATGTCGCCGCCCTTCAGTGCCTCGATGGTCTCCTCGAGCATCGATTGGTAGAGCTCGAAGCCGACCTCGCGGATATGACCCGACTGCTCGTCGCCGAGCAGGTTGCCGGCGCCGCGGATGTCGAGGTCGTGGCTCGCAAGCGAGAAGCCAGCGCCGAGCTGGTCGAGCGATTGCAGCACCTTCAGGCGCTTTTCCGCACCCTCGGTCAGGCGCTGGCCGACAGGGGTCGTGAAATAGGCGTAGGCGCGGGTCTTCGAGCGTCCGACGCGTCCGCGCAACTGATAGAGCTGGGCGAGCCCGAACATGTCGGCGCGATGCACGATCAGCGTGTTGGCGCGCGGGATGTCGAGACCGGATTCCACAATGGCCGTCGAGAGCAGCACGTCGTACTGGCCCTCATAGAAGGCCGTCATGATGTCCTCGAGGTCGGTTGGAGAGAGCTGGCCGTGGGCGCGCGCCACCTTCAGCTCCGGCACATGCTCGGCGAGGAACTCGGCGACATCATCGAGATCGGCGATCCTTGGCACGACATAGAAGGACTGCCCGCCACGGTGGCGCTCGCGCCGCAAGGCTTCACGCAGAATCACGGGATCGACCGGCGAGATGTAGGTGCGGACGGCGAGGCGGTCGACGGGCGGCGTGGTGATGAGCGACAGCTCTCGGACACCGGAGAGAGCCAGTTGCAGCGTGCGCGGGATCGGCGTCGCGGAGAGCGTGAGCACGTGCACGTCCTCCTTGAGCTGCTTCAGGCGCTCCTTGTGGCCGACGCCGAAGTGCTGCTCCTCGTCGATGATGAGGAGGCCAAGCCGCGCAAACTGGATGCTCTTCGAGAGCAGCGCGTGCGTGCCGACGACGACGTCGATCGTGCCGTCCGCGAGGCCCTTCCTGACTTCTGACAGTTCTTTCGCCGGGACGAGGCGCGAGGCGCGTCCGATCCTGAGGGGTAGACCCTGGAAACGCTCCGAAAACGTCTTGTAGTGCTGGCGGGCGAGCAGGGTGGTCGGCACCACGACCGCCACCTGCAGGCCGCCCATCGCGGCGACGAAGGCGGCGCGAAGCGCGACCTCGGTCTTGCCGAAGCCGACGTCGCCGCACACGAGCCGATCCATCGGCTTGCCCTGGGCAAGATCCTCGATCACGGCATCGATGGAGGCGGCCTGATCCTCTGTCTCTTCGTAAGGGAAGCGCGCGACGAACTCTTCATAGGTGCCCTCGGGCTTGGCAAGGACCGGCGCCTCTCGCAACTGCCGGAGTGCGGCGACCTTGATCAGCTCCGAGGCAATCTCGCGCAGCCGCTTCTTCAGGCGCGCCTTGCGGTTCTGCCAAGCGGCACCGCCGAGGCGATCGAGCTCGGCGCCGGTCTCGTCGGAGCCGTAGCGGGAGAGCAGCTCGATGTTCTCGACCGGCAGGTACAACTTGTCGCCGCCGTGATAGACGAGCTCGAGACAATCATGCGGGGCGCCCAGCGCAGTGATTGTTTGCAGGCCAACGAAGCGGCCGATGCCGTGGTCGGTGTGGACGACGAGATCGCCGACCGACAGGCTCGTTGCCTCGGTGATGACGTCGGCGGCCTTCCTCGCGCGGCGCCGGGGCCGAACCAGGCGGTCGCCCAGAATGTCCTGCTCGCCGATGACGGCGAGATCGGGCGTCTCGAAGCCGTTCTCGAGGCCGAGGACTGCGAGCATCGGCGTGGCGGCGGGCGTGATCAGCGCCTCGTCGTAAGTCTCAATCTTCTTCGTGCCGGGGAGTCCATGCTCGGCGAGGAGCGTCGCGAGGCGCTCGCGGGCGCCCGGCGTCCAGGCCGCCACGAGCGTTCGCTTGCCGGACGCGGTGAGCGTGCGGATGTGGCCGACCACAGCATCGAAGAGGTTCTGGTCCTCGGAGGAGCGCTCAGGAGCAAAGGAGCGGCCACGGCGCCCGTTGAAGGACCGGACGGTGCCGGAGACGTCCTCACTTTCGAAAGCTGAAAGACGGGAGACGCGACGGCTGTCGAGGGCCTGTTTCCATTCCGGCCCGAGGATGAACATCTGCCCTGGCGGAACCGGCTTGTAGGGCGGGGCGCCGAAGGTCGCGACCTCGAGTGCGTCGACGCGGGCCTGGTAGTGTTCCTCGATCATCGCCTCGCGATCGGCTACCGACTGCTCGGCCATGTGGTCGAGCGAGACGGCGGCATCGGGGAGATAGTCGAAGATCGTCTCGAGATGGTCGTGGAACAGCGGGAGCCAATGCTCCTGGCCGGGGAAGCGCTGACCGGCGCTCACGGCCTCATAGAGCTGGTCGTCGGTCTGCGCGGGACCGAACAACGCTACGTAGGCCTGACGGAAGCGGCTGACCGCGGCGTCACCGAAGGCGATCTCGCTCATCGGGGTCAGCAGCAGGCGTTGGACGAGCTTCTGCGTGCGCTGGGTCTCGGGGTCGAAGCTCTTGATGCTTTCGAGCGTGTCGTCGAAGAAATCGAGGCGCACCGGGCTCTGACGGCCAGGCGGGAAGAGGTCGATCAGGCTGCCCCGTACGGCGAACTCTCCGGGCTCCATGACGGTGCTGGCACGTACGAAACCAGCGAGCGTGAGGCGATCGATGAGGTTGCCGCGGTCGATCCGCTGGCCCGGGGCGATCTGGCGGAGCGACTGCTTGACGAAGGCACGCGGGGGCAAGCGTTGGAGCACGGCGTTGACCGTGGTCAGGACGACCGTCGGCTCCTTCCTCGCCCCGGCAGCAAGAATGGCGAGAGATGCAATCCTCTTCGCTGCGAGGTCGGCATTTGGGCCGATGCGGTCGTAGGGCACGGTGTCCCAGGCCGGGAGTGTGACAACCTTCGTCCGGGGGGAGAAGAAGCCTATCGCGGCCTCCAGCTCGCCGATCCGGCGGTCGTCGCGGGCGACGTGCAATACAGCCATCGGCTTGCCGGCGATTGCGGACACCTCGGCCGCAAGCTGGCCGAGGACGAGGCCGTCGTAGCCCTCGGGCACGCCGACGATGGTCTCGGTGCCCTTTGGCAGAGTGGCGGTAGGCGCTTTCCGGGCGGAGGCTGCCGAGGTCACGACGGGCGCGGTCCCGGGCCGCTGTCGAGCCCATGGAAGGCCCGGATACGATTGACGAGACCGGAAAGCTCGTTCTCCGTGCGCAACTGGCCAGCAAGGATCCAGGACTGCAACTCCGGATCGGGAAGCGAGATCAGACGCTCGAAGGCGGCCAGGTCCGGATCCGACATGACCGTGAGATGCGCTTCACCAAAGCGACCGAGCAACCAGTCCATCTCCTTGGTGCCGCGATGGCTGGCGCGATAGGCTGCCCGGCGGCGGCGCGTGTCGATGTCGGTCATGTGGGGTCCGGCGCTGGCAAGTGGAACTGGGCGCCACAATGGACGGGGACAGGCTAAGCCCTCCTGTCCATGCCCGCGGCCTGCGTGATATAGCGCCGATGGCCCCGGACGCAAAGACCGCGGACATCAGGGCCGGCGAAGGACGTCACGCGCAACACCGAGGCCATTCATGCGGCCGGCCGAGCTCAATCCGCTGTTCGCTTCAGCCCAGGCCCTGAATGGCGTGGGGCCGCGGCTGATCGTCCTGTTGCGGAAGGCGCTGGTCTTGCCACCCGGCATCACCGAGCCGCGCGTCGTGGATCTCATCTGGCATCTGCCAACGGGCGTGATCGACCGGCGCGCGGAGCCGAGTGTGGCCGATGCCGTGCCCGGAACGATCGTGACGCTGAAAGTGCGCGTGCTCAAACATCGGGGACCGCCGCGCGGCAACACGAAGGCGCCCTACAAGGTTTCGACGGAGGACGAGACGGGCAGGCTCGACCTCATCTTCTTCCATGCCGAGCGGCGCTTCATCGAGGCGCAATTGCCGGAGGGGGAGATCCGTTACGTATCGGGTCGCATCGAGCGTTACGGCGACACCCTGCAGATGGCGCATCCGGACTACATCGTGGCGCCGGAGCGCCGCGGTGATCTGCCCATGCTCGAGCCGGTCTACGGGCTCACCGCCGGGCTCTCGAGCAAAGTGCTGGGAAAAATCATGCGGCAGGCGGCGGCCGGTGTGGCTGACCTCGAGGAATGGCAGGAGGCAGACTGGCTGCGGCAGCGAGGATGGCCGTCGTTCAACCAGGCCATCTCGCGCCTGCACACACCCGAAGACGCAGCCGACGTGTCACCGGCTTCGGCGCCTCGACAGCGGCTCGCCTACGACGAGCTGCTCGCCGGACAGCTGGCGCTGGGCCTCGTGCGGCAGAGCGCGCGCCAGAGGCCGGGGCGAGCAACGGTGGGAGACGGGCGGATAAGGGCCCGGATCAAGAGCGGGCTACCGTTTTCACTGACCGCGTCGCAAGCCGCGGCGCTGGTCGAGATCGAGGCGGACATGGCGGCGCCTTCGCGCATGCAGCGCTTGCTGCAAGGCGATGTCGGCTCGGGCAAGACGCTGGTGGCGCTGATGGCGATGGCGATCGCGGTGGAGGCCGGCGGGCAGGCGGCGCTGATGGCGCCGACCGAGGTTCTCGCGCGGCAGCATGCGGAGACCATCCTGCCGCTCTGCGAGACGGCCGGCTTGCGGGTGGGCCTGTTGACCGGTCGCGAGAAGGGGAAGGCGCGTGCGGCGGTGCTGACGCGGCTCGCAGAGGGCGAGATCGACATCCTTGTCGGCACGCACGCGCTGTTCCAGCCGGACGTGGTCTACCGCGACCTCGCCTTCGCGGTGATCGACGAGCAGCACCGTTTCGGTGTCCACCAACGGATGGCGCTGCAGGCGAAGGGGGGCGAAGCGGGCATCAACGTGCTCGCGATGACCGCGACGCCGATTCCACGCACGCTGCTGATGACCCATTACGGCGATCTCGACGTGTCGCGGCTGACGGAGAAGCCGGCGGGCCGCAAGCCGATCACGACGACGCTGGTTTCGGTGGAGCGGATCGAGGAGGTGATCGACGGACTGAAGCGGGCGGTGGGACAGGGGGCGCAAATCTATTGGGTGTGTCCGCTGATCGAGACGAGCGATGCGTCCGAGCTGGCGGCGGCAGAGGAGCGGGCCGCGCATCTGGCGCAGACCTTCGGGGACAAGGTCGGTCTGATCCACGGTGCCATGGCGGGGGCCGCCAAGGACCAGGTGATGGAGGCATTCGCGGGCGACCAGCTCAAGATCCTCGTTGCGACGACGGTGATCGAGGTGGGTGTCAACGTGCCCAATGCCTCGATCATGGTGATCGAGCACGCCGAGCGGTTCGGTCTCGCGCAGCTGCACCAGCTTCGAGGCCGTGTCGGCCGGGGAAGCCGGCAGTCGTTCTGTATCCTGCTGTGGAAGGGGCCCCTCGGAGAGACGGCGCGTGCGCGGCTCGAGATGATGCGGGACACGGAGGACGGATTCCTGATCGCCGAGAAGGATCTCGAGCTCAGGGGCGGGGGCGAGGTGCTCGGGGCGCGTCAGTCGGGGTCCCCCGAGTTCCGGGTGGCGGAGGTGCCGGGCTTCGAGGAGCTGCTTTCTGCCGCTCGCGACGATGCACGGCTCATTCTGGGCGCCGACCCGCACCTCACCGGGACACGCGGCCAGGCGCTCCGGGCACTGCTCTATCTGTTCGAGCAGGACGAGGCCGTGCGGCTGTTCCGGGCGGCCTAGCCATCAGGCGGAGAGCGGCAGTGGGCGGTTTATCGCCCGGCATCAGCCCGTTCGAGGGGCCTCCATGATGATCACGGCAGGGGCCGTGAGGGTTGCGTTTGTCTTGGCCAACACCCGTCTTGCGCAAGGGAGCCCGTTGGCTCCTCGGCGGCATATGCGTAGTGTGGCCTCTCGATAGTCGCGCGAAGGACGGAGCGAAACGCAATGGGCCTCAAACTCGAAGGCGACCTCGTGCTGGCTGGCGCCGGCAACATGGGCGGCGCAATGCTCGCCGGCTGGCTGGCGGGTGGCCTCGATCCGAAGCGCATCGTCGTGCAGGATCCTGCTCCGCCTCCGGCCATCGCGGAGCTGCTTTCAAGGCACGGGATCAAGGCTCACGGCACGTTGCCTGAGGGTGGCGGTCCACCTGCGGTGCTGCTGATGGCTGTCAAGCCGCAGATCATGGACGAGGTGTTTCCGGCACTCGCCAAGCGGGCCGGCCCAGGAACGCTGGTCCTCTCCATCGCGGCCGGGAAGACGATTGCCAGTTTCGAGCGACATTTGGCACCCGGCATCGCAGTGGTGCGGTCGATCCCCAATACGCCGGCAGCGGTGGGCCGGGGCATCACCGTCGCGGCGCCGAACCGGCATGTGACGGTGGCGCAACGGGCGCTTTGCGATGCCCTGCTCGGCGCGATCGGGGAGGTCGGTTGGGTCGACGACGAGGCGCTGATCGATCCCGTGACCGCTGTATCCGGCTCGGGCCCGGCCTATGTCTTCTACCTCACCGAATGCCTCGCTGCCGCAGGGGTCAAGGCGGGGCTCGCACCGGATCTGGCGATGCGGCTGGCGCGGGCAACGGTAGCGGGCTCCGGTGAGCTCATGCGACAGTCGGAGCTAGGGCCCGATCAATTGCGCAAGAACGTCACCTCGCCGAACGGCACCACTTTCGCCGCACTTCAAGTGCTGATGGCCGAGAAGGGCCTCGAGCCTCTCATGACAGAGGCTGTGGCTGCTGCAACTCGTCGCTCGCGGGAGCTTGCAAGCTGAGGCTCTGCGGGCCGGCGGCCTGCAATTAACTCGCCAGACGGGAAGTGTTGGTTTGCCTGGGCCGCTGCGGTTAGGTTGCGCCGCAAAGAGGCGTTTTCGTGCGTCCGCAACGAGGTGATGATGCTCAATCCGTTCAGGCGTCCGACCAACGTCGAGATGCATGATAACCGCTTCCGGAACGCGCGTTTCGCACGGTTCCTCGAGCTCGTCGACCAAACAGCGAAGCCTGGCGCCTCGGTGCGGATTCTCGATCTTGGCGGCACGGTCGATGACTGGATCCTGAAGGAGGAGCTGTGGGGGGCGCGTGATTTCCACATTACGCTGCTGAATATGTTCCCGCAGGAGGTGCCGGATGACCGGTTCGCGAGCGTGGTAGGGAATGCCTGCGCAACGGGCCTCGCGGACAACGCCTTCGACGTCGTCTATTCGAATTCCGTCATCGAGCACGTCGGTCGCTGGAAGGAGATGTCCAAGATGGCGGGCGAAATCCGCCGTCTCGCGCCGCACCACTTCGTCCAGACCCCGAACTACTGGTTCCCGGTGGAAGCTCATTCCCGGTTCCCGCTGTTCAACGTGATCCCGGAGCCATGGCGCCTGTCGCTCCTCCTGAGCCGGGGCGCAGGCTTCTATGCCAAGTCCAAGGACGTCGACGAGGCGATGGGGTTCATCGAGGATGCGATCCTGTTGGATCGTCGTCGCTTCAGCTACCTGTTCCCGGACTCGCTCATCGAGCGGGAGCGGGTGTTCGGGCTGACGAAATCGCTCATCGCCATCCGCTAGTCCGGCCTCTCCGGCTCGCCCGGCAAAACCACGGTCGCGGTCGCCATGGCGGCGATCCCCTCGCGGCGCCCTGTAAAACCCAGGCCTTCGGTGGTCGTCGCCTTGATGCCGATGCGGTCGGGCGCAATGGCGAGCATGGCAGCGATCGCCGCTTGCATGGCGGCGCGGTGGGGGCCGATCCGGGGTGCCTCGCACAGGATCGTCAGATCGACGTTGGTGATGCGGCCGCCGCGCTCGCGGACGCGACGTCCTGCGTCCTCGAGGAAGATGCGCGAGGCGGCTCCCTTCCATTTCGGATCGCTTGGCGGAAAGTGCTGGCCGATGTCGCCGTCGCCGATGGCGCCGAGGACGGCGTCCGTCAGGGCGTGAAGCGCGACGTCGGCATCGGAATGGCCCTCGAGCCGATGCGTGTGGGGAATGCGGACGCCGCCGAGCCAGACGCCATCGCCTTCGGCAAAGCGGTGGACGTCGAACCCCGTGCCGGTGCGGACGTCGGGATAGCTGCTCCGGGAAAGCTCGCGTTCGGCTGCGATGATGTCCTCCCTGGTCGTGAGTTTCACATTGTGCGTGCTGCCTCTCACGAGGGCGACACCGAGGCCGGCCCGCTCCGCCACTGCGGAATCGTCCGTGAGGCCGTTCGCGCCGGCCGAGGTGGCGGTGCGGTGTGCTTCCAGGATGGGCAGATAGCGGAAGCCTTGCGGGGTCTGGGCGCGCCATAAACCATCGCGGGGTACGGTCGCCGCGATCAGGCCCCCATGACCGGCGCGCTTCAGGGTGTCTGCCACCTCGAGGGCTGGAATGGCCCCGTCATGCTCCACAAGGGCGTCGATGACCCGGGCGATGAGGTCGGGATCGACGAAGGGCCTTGCGGCATCGTGGATCAGCACGGCATCGGGCGCGTGGGCGTGGAGCGCCTCGAGGCCGGCGAGGACCGAGGCCTGGCGGCTGGCCCCGCCGGGCACGGGGGGAAGCAGTGGTGCGGCAAGGTCGTCGACAGCCGCGCCGTACTGCGCGACGTCGTCGGGGTGGATCACCACCTGAATGGCGGTCAGGCGGGAAAATCGGGCCAGCCCGACGATCGTTCGCCTGAGAACGGGAATGCCCGCAAGGGGATAATACTGCTTCGGCGCTTCGCCCACGCCGACGGCCCTGGTGCCTCGACCCGCGGCAACAACGATGGCTGCGATGCGCACCCGCTTCTCTCCCAAGACGTTCCGAAAATCTGCCATAGCGAGCGCTCGGCCGCTATGCAATCTCGGTCGCGAGCCACCCGAGTTTCGCACTTGCGAAGAGCGCAGGCTCCCCGTAAAGTGCCACAAGATCGGGCAGGAGCCCATTCAGCACAATTATCAGGCAGATGATCATGCCGGAGCATCTCCCAGCCGACGTCAAGTCGTGTCGAAAGCCCCTGGTGATCGGTGCTCGGCGGCTCGAGAACCCGGTCTTGCTCGCGCCCATGTCGGGCGTCTCGGACCTGCCTTTTCGTCATGTCGCATCGCGGCTCGGGGCGGGACTGGTGGTCTCGGAGATGGTGGCGAGCCGGGAGCTCGTGTCACAGCGCCCCGACGTTGTGCGCCGCGCGGCCGGCAAGGGGCTGGCTCCGAATGTCATACAACTCGTCGGCTGCGAGGCGCGTTGGATGGCAGAAGGGGCCCGCATCGCGGAGGATCAGGGCGCCGACATCATCGACATCAACATGGGCTGTCCGTCGCGCGAGGTGACGGGGCGCTTGTCGGGCAGTGCACTGATGCGGGATCCAGAGCTGGCGCTTTCGCTCGTGGAGGCGGTGGTGAGATCGGTCCGGGTTCCTGTCACGCTCAAGATGCGGCTCGGATGGGACCACCGCAGCCTGAACGCACCAGACATTGCGCGACGCGCCGAAGCGGCGGGCGTGCAGCTCGTTACGGTGCATGGGCGGACCCGCTGCCAATTCTTCAAAGGATCCGCCGACTGGGGCGGGGTGCGCGCGGTGAAGGACGCCGTCTCGATCCCGGTCGTCATCAACGGTGACATCACGGGGCCTGAGGAAGCCAGGAAGGCCATCGCGCTCTCGGGGGCCGACGGGGTGATGATCGGCCGTGGGGCTTATGGGGCGCCATGGCAGCCCGGTCGAATCGCGCGAGCCCTTGCGGAGGGTGCTGATCCCGGGGCGCCGAAGCTCGCGGAACAAGGGCGGGTCGCGGTGGCGCATATCGAGTCGATGCTTTTCCACTACGGCCGTGCGCTCGGCCTCAAGAACGCGCGAAAGCATGTTGGCTGGTACCTGGCGACAAGTGGGCGAAGCCCCACGGAGGTCAAGGCGTGGCGTCGTCGGCTGTGCACAGAGGAGGCCGCCGGACGCCTGATCGGTGGTCTATCGCGTTTCTACGCCGAAGCGATGGAGATGGCCGCATGAGCCCGACCGATGCGCCTGCGCCGGTGACGCCGCCATCGACGACGCGCCGCCACGTCGCGCACGACCTGCTGCTCGCGGCCTTGCCGCACCCGATCCTGGTGCTCGCGGAGGACGAGCGGGTGATCTACGCGAACCCGGCCGCGGAGGTGTTCTTCGAGGCGAGCCAGGCACTCCTGAAGCGCCAGCGACTGGAGGAGTTCGTTGCGTTCGGATGCCCGCTGGTGGAGCTCGTGCGCGAGGTGCGGCGAACCCACTTCACCGTGAACGAGTATGGCGTCGGGATCGCCACGCCCAAGAACCAGACCCAGCGGATCGTCGATATTCACGCCGGGCCGCTACCCGAGAGTCCGGAGCTGACGCTGGTGATGCTGCAGCAGCGCTCCATGGCCCAGATGATCGAGCGGCAGCTCACACATCGGGCCGCGGCGCGCTCCGTCTCCGGCCTCGCCGCGGTGCTGGCGCACGAGATCAAGAATCCGCTTTCGGGCATTCGGGGCGCGGCGCAACTGCTCGAGCCTGGGCTCTCGGAGGAGGATAGGGGCCTCGCCGAGCTGATCTGCACGGAGACAGACCGGATCCGGACGCTGGTCGACCGCATGGAGGTGTTCGGCGACGAACGACCGCTGATCACAGAGCCGGTCAACATCCATGCCATTCTCGACCATGTGGCCCGGCTCGCCGAGACAGGTTTCGCGCGCAATCTGCGGATCGTGACCGACTACGATCCGTCGCTGCCGCCGGTCGCCGTCAATCGCGACAAGCTGATCCAGGCCTTCCTCAATCTCGTCAAGAACGCAGCCGAGTCGATCACGGACAAGGGTGAAGCGGGGCGGATCATTCTGCGCACCGCCTTCAGGCCGGGGGTGAGGCTCGCGATCAAGGGAAGTCGCGAGCGCGTCTCGCTGCCGCTCTGCATCGAGGTCGAGGACGACGGCCCGGGGGTGCCTGACGCGATGCGCCCTCACTTGTTCGATCCGTTCGTCACATCGAAGCGCGCCGGCACGGGGCTCGGCCTGGCGCTCGTGGCAAAAATCATCGGCGACCACGGCGGCATCATCGAGTGCGATTCAGAGCCGCCGCGCACCATCTTCCGTGTCCTGCTGCCCTTGGAGGCCCGAGTGGAGGACAAGGGAACCCGGTTCGAGCGAGGAAAATCCTGACATGGCGCGTGGCACGGTCCTCATCGCTGACGACGACGCGGCGATCCGCACGGTTCTCAATCAGGCTCTGGCGCGCGCCGGCTATTCGCCGCGGGCGACCGGCAATGCTGCTACGCTCTGGCGCTGGGCGTCCGAGGGGCAGGGGGATGTCATCATCACCGACGTCATCATGCCCGACGAGAACGCCTTCGACCTCATTCCAAGGATCAAGAAGGTACGTCCCGAGCTGCCGATCATCGTCATGAGCGCGCAGAACACGCTCATGACGGCTATCGCCGCAGCGGAGCGGGGAGCTTTCGAATACCTGCCGAAGCCGTTCGACATCGCCGAGGTCGTCTCGATCGTGGGACGGGCGCTGGCAGAGCCGACGCGGCGACGAGAGCGGTCCACCGAGGCGGACGCGGAGGAGCTGCCGATCATTGGCCGATCGCCTGTGATGCAGGAGATCTACCGTGTGCTTGCGCGTCTTACGCAGACCGATCTGACCGTCATGATCTCGGGCGAGTCGGGCACGGGCAAGGAGCTCGTTGCGCGCGTCCTTCACGATCACGGCCGGAGGAAGCACGGGCCTTTCGTCGCGCTGAACATGGCGGCCATTCCGCGCGAGCTCATCGAGAGCGAGCTGTTCGGGCACGAGAAGGGATCGTTCACCGGAGCCCAGATGCGCAAGGAGGGCCGGTTCGAGCAGGCCGAGGGCGGGACGCTGTTCCTTGACGAGATCGGCGACATGCCGCTCGAGGCGCAGACCCGGCTTCTGCGCGTCTTGCAGGAGGGCGAATACACGACCGTCGGCGGGCGGGTGCCGATCCGGACCAACGTGCGGATCATCGCAGCGACGCACCGGGACCTTCGGACACAGATCCAGCAGGGGCTGTTCCGCGAGGATCTCTACTACCGCCTGAACGTGGTGCCGCTCAGGCTCCCGCCTCTGAGGGAGCGGCTGGAGGACATCGGCGACCTCGCACGGCACTTCCTTCGGCAGGCAGCGCGCGAAGGGCTCGGCGAGCGAACGATCACGCCGGCGGCAATCGACCGGCTCAAGCGACACACGTGGCCCGGCAACGTGCGAGAGCTCGAGAACGTGATCCGGCGGCTGGTCGCGCTCTACACCCAGGATACGCTGACGCCCGAGCTCGTGGAGAGCGAGCTGGCAGAGGCGTCTGCGCAGCCGCGTGCCGACGACGGCGCCGGCGAGCCCACGGCGCTCACCGAGATGGTGGAGCGCTATCTCGCGCAACACTTCGCATCCTTCGGACGGGACCTTCCGCCGCCCGGGCTCTACCGACGGTTGATCCGGCAGGTGGAGTTGCCCCTCATCACGGCAGCACTGGCAGCGACCCGCGGAAACCAGATCAAGGCAGCGGAATTGCTCGGCCTGAACCGAAACACTCTGCGCGAGAAGATCCAGACCTTGAATATCCAGGTGTTCAAAGGACCGGCGGCGGGCTGATCTAAGCCGCGACGCCAAGCCTTTCTCTTTCAAGAGGATTTTTTTGGCATCGGGGCGGCCGCGGGCCGGCAGGCTCATTCGGACACCGCTTGACGCCAAAGAGCCGCACAGTTAACGGTTCTCTCTGTCGCGAAAAAGTCACAGTGTGGCGGTTGCTAGGCCTGCATCCGATCCTCAGGCACCGGATAGCCAACAGTCGATTTCAACCAGCGCGAGCCGAACGCATTGCAGCACGCTTCTTGGTACGCCCGATTTCAGGAGCTTTGGCGGTTGCTCAGGACCGCCGGGGAAGGCGCGCTTGCGAGGATGGCTGGGCGATACAAGGCCGGGGCAGGAGGGCAGGCCGCCCCGGCTACGACGGGCGCCGGGCCAGAGGGTGATGCCGAGGATGGCCTAGATGCGCCGATGCCGGGTGGAGGCCCGGTTGGCTTTTGGATCGGGCTTGTCGTGGTGCTGCTGTCGCTCGTCTCAGGGCTTGCGACCTATCTCATTCTGACCGGTCTGACGCCGATTGCACCGCGCGACGAGGTTGTGCTGATCGTTCTCGCGCTCAACATCGTCCTCATCGTCGCAATGTGTGCGGTGCTGGGCGTCCAGATCGTCGGGCTCTGGAGGGCCTGGGACCGGAAAATCGCGGGCGCACGCATTCACGTCCGCATCGTCGGTCTCTTCACGATCATCGCAGCCCTGCCGGCGCTGCTGCTTGCACTTGCCGCAACGACGACCTTTTCACGCTCCCTCGATTCCTGGTTCTCCACCCGGACCCGCACCATCGTTGGAAGCTCGCTCGACGTGGCCAATGCCTATCTGGCCGAGCACGGACAGGTGATCCGGTCCGATGTGGTCAACATGGCGAAAGACCTGGACGACCTGGCGTCCGAGGAGCGAATCGGCCCCGACCAGGTGCAGCGGCTGCACAACATCGTCATGGCCCAGATGAGCCTTCGGGACCTCTCGATCGCGGCGATCATCGACGACAAGGGGCGCCCGGTTATCGAACAGGCGGTGGACAACCGGGTGCGCTACGAGCCGCCTTCGCCCGAGATCATCGCCCAGGCCGTCACCGGCAGCGTGCCGCTGCTGATGCCAGGTGGAACCTACCGGGTGGCGGCCATCGCACGCCTCACCCGCCTTCCCGGGCGCTTTCTCTACGTGGCGCGGAGCGTCAATCCCAAGGTGGTCGGGCAGCTCAAGCGCACGAAGGCGGCGGTCGACGAGTACGAGCGCCTCAGGCGCGCACGCGGCGGGCCGAAGCTCGCGCACGGGGTGATGTATTTCATGATCGCGCTGACCGGCATGCTGGCGGCGATCTGGGTGGGGTTGTGGTTCGCGCGGCATCTCGTTGCCCCAATTCGGCGCCTGATGGGGGCAGCGCAGCGGGTGGCACGCGGCGACCTCGACGTGGTGCTGCCGCTGCGGCGCGGGGAGGGTGATCTTCGGCGCCTGTCGCGCGACTTCAACAACATGACGGCCGAGCTCGGGCGGCAGCGTCACGCGCTCGTTTCGGCGAATGAACAGCTGACCGAGCGCCGACGCTTCATGGAGGCGGTGCTCTCAGGCGTATCTGCGGGCGTGATAGGGCTCGGCCGGGACGGGATCATCCAACTGGTCAATCCCTCGGCGGAAAGGCTCCTCGGGATCACCGCTGGCAGCGCCACGGGGCGCCCGTTCGGCGAGGCGCTGCCGGAGCTTGCCGAGGCGCTCTCGGGGGAGGGGTCCGGCATCAAGCCGCGCGGGCCCCACGATGTGACGCTCAACGTCGGTGGCGAGGAGCGGCGGTTTTCGGTGCGGGTGACGGGGGAACAATCCGGGCCTGGATCCGATGGCAGCGTGGTCACGTTCGACGACATCACGGAGTTGGTGGTGGCACAGCGGTCGTCGGCGTGGGCCGACGTCGCGCGGCGCATCGCGCACGAGATCAAGAATCCACTCACGCCGATACAACTCTCTGCCGAGCGGCTCAGGCGAAAGTATGGGGCCACAATCCCAGGCGACCGCGAGACGTTCGAGAAGCTCACTGATACCATCGTCCGGCAGGTGGGGGACATCAAGACGATGGTCGACGAGTTCGCTGCTTTCGCACGGGTGCCGAAGCCTCAGATCGAGCTGACCGACGTGCGCGAGGCAGTGCAGGAGCCGGTGATCCTGTTTCGCGAAAGCCATCCGCAGGTGCGCTTTGCGCTCAATATGCCGGATCATGCGGTACGGGCTGCGATCGATCAGCGTCTGATCTCGCAGGCGCTGACCAACCTTGTGAAGAATGCGACGGAGAGTGTCGTTGCGGCCGGCGAGGCCGAGGATCGCACGTCCGATTGGGAGGGGCTCGTCGAGACGAACGTGCGCGTGGAGAGTGACCGCATCGAAATCGAGGTGATCGACAATGGCCTCGGGCTGCCACGTCAAAACCGCGCACGCCTGCTCGAGCCTTATGTCACGACAAAGGGCAACAAGGGCACGGGGCTCGGGCTTGCCATCGTGCAGAAGATCGTCGAGCAGCATGGTGGCGTGCTGACGCTCGAGGATGCGCCAACCGCACCCGGCAGGACGAAAGGGGCGCTGGTCAGAATTTCCTTGCCGGCCGCGGAACGTGGTGCGCCGGCTCATGACAGCAGACGCAGTGCCGGACCAGATCCCGAGGCGCCGCCCAGAGCGGCCGGGGCTACGGCACGATGAAAACAGCGTAAGGAATCGAGGAGCGAGAGATGGCAGCCGACATCCTGATTGTCGATGACGAGACGGACATCCGCGAGCTGATCGCGGGCATCCTCGAGGACGAAGGCCATGCAACGCGCTCGGCGCGCGACGCGGACGAGGCACTTCGCGCCATCGAGGACCGGCGGCCGCATCTCGTCATTCTCGACATCTGGCTGCAGGGCAGCCGCCTCGATGGGCTCGAGGTGCTGTCGCACATCAAGCGGGCGCATCCGGACCTGCCTGTGGTGATCATCTCTGGACACGGCAACATCGAGACGGCGGTGACGGCCATCCGTCGGGGCGCCTACGACTACATCGAGAAGCCGTTCAAGGCGGATCGACTGATCCTGGTGACGCTGCGCGCGCTCGAGGCCTCGCAGCTCAGGCGCGAGGTGAAGGAACTGCGCGAGCGTTCGACGCAGAGCGCGGAGATGGTCGGCAAGTCGACGGCGATCAACGCGTTGCGCGGGCAGCTCGACAAGGTGGCTCCGACCAACAGCCGCATTCTCATCCGAGGCGCCTCGGGCACGGGCAAGGAGCTGGCAGCCCGCGTGATCCATGCCAAGTCGGCGCGGGCGGACGGGCCGTTCGTCGTGCTCAACGCGGCCGCGATGGCGCCGGAGCGTGTTGAGGAGGAGCTGTTCGGAACTGAGGACCGGGCGGGGCCTCGCAAGGTCGGCGCGCTCGAGGAAGCACACGGCGGCACCCTCTACATCGACGAGGTGGCGGACATGCCGCTCGAGACGCAGGGAAAGGTTCTGCGCGTGCTGGTTGAGCAGAAATTCCTGCGGATCGGAGGCGCGAACAAGGTCGCGGTCGACGTGCGCATCATTTCGTCTACGAGCCGGGATCTCGAGCGTGAGATGCAGGAGGGGCGCTTCCGGCAGGACCTCTATCATCGCCTTTCCGTGGTGCCGCTGCGTGTGCCGAGCCTCGCCGAGCGGCGAGACGACATCCCGGCCCTGATCGAGTATTTCGTCAGCCAGCTCGCGAACGCCTCGGGGCTTTCCCCGCGCCGGATCGGCGACGACGCCATAGCGGTCCTGCAGGCGCACGACTGGCCGGGCAACGTGCGCGAGCTCAGAAACAACATCGAGCGATTGATGATCCTATCGGGCGGCGAGCCCGGCACCGTGATCACGGCGGACATGCTGCCCGAGGAGATCGGCTCGAATGTGCCTTTGCCGGTCAACGGCGGCGCGGAGCACTTGATGTCGATGCCACTCAGGGAGGCGCGCGAGATCTTCGAGCGCGAGTATTTGCTGGCGCAGATCAATCGCTTCGGGGGGAACATCTCGCGGACGGCCGAGTTCGTGGGGATGGAGCGGTCGGCGCTGCATCGCAAGCTGCGGGCGCTCGGGGTCGGCTCCGAGCAGCGCATGGGCGAGGTCAAGGCCGGCTGAGCTGCTCGAGAGGTGGATACAAGGCAGGGCTTTGAGTGCAGTCGGCGCGTTGAGCCGGTGGTGGCTGGCGCGCTGGACGGGCCGCAACCCGCTTGCGAAAGTGGTTGGGACGGATTACCCATAGAGTGTCTTGACAACAACAGACATATTTTATGCCACGCGAACGACAGGACCCGCCGAAAGCCGAGCGCGCGCGCGTCTCGATGAGTGCCGACACGACTGTACGGTCGGGCGCAACGCCTGCCGTACCGGGCGTGGACAACAACAAGAGCGCCAAAGAGAACAAGAACGGAAAGCCAATGGCCGCTGAGCGCCCGCAAAGTCTGCAGGACACTTTTCTCAATCATGTGCGCAAGAACAAGACGCCGCTCACGATCTTTCTGATCAACGGCGTCAAACTGCAAGGCATCGTCACCTGGTTCGATAACTTCTGCGTGCTCCTGCGGCGGGACGGGCATTCGCAGCTCGTGTACAAGCACGCCATATCGACGATCATGCCCGGTGGGCCGGTACATCTGATGGACACCGACCCGGCCGAGGGCGCCCAGAGCTAGAGCTACTCCGATCGGCGACAGGATCGAGGACAGAGGCCCACGCAAGGGCAGACGAAAGCTGGTGGAGCGTGCGGCGCCCGCCATGCGCACACTCGTGCTGGTCCCGGTCGTCACTCAGCGAGATGCGAGAGGAAGCGGCGGCCCGGACGGGCCGCAGGCCCTGCCCAAGTCCGTCCACAGCCCACAGGACAGGCTCGAGGAAGCGACCGGGCTCGC
>JAWKWD010000018.1:0-113296 GCA_041397805.1 Hyphomicrobiaceae bacterium | reverse complement strand
GCCTTCGCAACGCATGGCCTCACCCGAGCCACGCACGGCGCCCATGATGCAGCGTCGTGAGCTTGCCGCCCGCGAGCCGCTCGTCCAACGGCGTGAAACGCGCGAGCTGCGCCAGCCGGCGGCCCCCGTGCAGCCCGCGCCCCCGCCGAATGGCAGCGCAGCCGGCTCGTTCCGCTCGCTGCGTGACCGCTTGAGCCAGCGGCGATGAGCGCCCGTCTTCGCGACGCTTGAGCCGCGACGGCACCGGCGATCGGCCGGGCAATTACGCTTTCCGACCTTGAGCCGAGCGCCGCCACGCGCCGCACCCGACGAGGCGAGCGACCCACCTACAGCGTCTGCTGCCAGGCCTCCGGCACCAGTCGGTAGCCGCCGCCGTCGCGCACCACGTGCGCGAAGCCCGGAAAATGCAGGTGCATGCCGCACACCAGCAGCCCTTCGCTCGCGACCATGTCGAACACGCGCCGCCGCGACGCGGCCGCCATCTCCGGGTCCGTATCGACCACCATCGACACGTCCGGCCGGGGAACCTGCACCTCCGGCATGTGCACGACATCGCCCCAGATCAACAGCCGCTCGCCATCGGACTCGATCAAATAGCCCGTGTGCCCCGGCGTGTGCCCCGGGATCGGCAGTGCCGTCACTCCTGGGAATACCTCGCCTCCCGTGAACGAGCGCATGCGGTCCTTGTAGGGCGCCGTCTGCTCCCGCGCCTGCTGGAACATCAGCCGCTTCTCGCGTTCGCTGCCCCGCGCCATGGCACCGTCGTCGAACCAATGCCTGGGCTCGTTCTCGTGCACGACGAGCTCCGCGTTGGCGTAGTTGGCACGCCCCGTCGTCATGTCGGTCAGGCCCGCCGAGTGATCGGGATGCATGTGCGTCAGGAGGATCGTCCCGATCTCGCCCGGCGCCACCCCGGCAGCGGCCAGATTGGCCATCAGATGTCCCGCGCTCGGCCCGAGATAGTTGCCCGATCCCGTCTCGACCAGCGCCACCCGGTCGCCAGACCGGATCACGAACGCATTCACCGACAGCACGAACGCCCGGCGGCATGCCGCCGCGAGATGCCGCCGCGCCTCTTCCTCACCGACCCCGAGCATCATCTCGTGCGTCCGCTCGAGTGTGCCGTCGCTGACCGCCGTCACCACGATATCGCCGATGCGACGATGATAGACCGGTGCAATCTGGTGGCTCGGTTTTCCGCTCATGAATTCACTCCTGCACCGTTCGGGCCTCAGTGGCGCGTTTCCGTCGGTGGCGTCGGCGACTGGGGTCCGCCCCCCGGGTCCGCTTCCCCTGCGGTGCCCGGGGTCATCGCAGCCGGCGCACTCTGCCTTGCCTGGGCAAGGCTCGCATCCCATGCCTTCCGCTTCAGCTCGAACCGATGGATCCCCACCGGAATGAGCACGAGATAGACAATCGTCACGGTGGCGAGCGTCAGGTAGGGGTAGGTGACGAGCAGGCCGATCGCCAGTGCTGCCCCGACGAGTGCCGGCGCCACATACTCGCGCGCGATCCGCTCCGTCGCCAGCTTTCCAGAGTACGTCGGCAGCGTCGAAACCATCAGCGCCGCCATCGCCATCACATAGAGCACGATCACCAGCGGCCAGTCGCGCAGCACCAGAAGACCCGATTCCTCGAGGTAGATCGGCAGCATCACGCTCAGCGCACCCGCCGGCGCCGGCACGCCGGTGAAGAAATTTGCGCGCCACTTCGGCCGGTCCTCGTCGAGTGCCGCATTGAACCGCGCCAGACGCAAGCTTGCAGCACAGGCGAACACCAGCACTGCGACCCACCCGAGCCCCCTCAGCGGCCCAAGACCCCAGAGATAGATCAGCACCGAAGGCGCCACGCCGAAGCTCACGAAATCGGCGAGGCTGTCGAGCTCGGCCCCGAACCGCGATTGCGCGTTGAGCGCCCGCGCCAGCCGCCCGTCCACGCCGTCGAGTATCGCCGCCAGCACCACCAGTCCGACCGCCAGCTCGTAGCGCGCCTCGACCGCCGCCCGGATCGACGTGAGCCCCGCACACAGCGCCAGCAGCGTGGCCAGGTTCGGCACCAGGAACCGCACCGGTATGAAGCGCTGTGCCAGCATCCCCGGGCGCCGCGCGGCCTCCCGTCTCATCCGGTAGCTCTGACGTTCCATCTCAGCGGCTCTCCTGCATTTCGCGGGCAGCACATTCTGACACAAAGACCGGGGTCGCGTCCTGGCGGCCCTTCCTATGCGGCACGCGCCTCCCGCTCCGCCTCCGCCGACTTGAGATCGGCGAGCACTGTCTCCCCGCCGATCGTCGTCTGGCCGACGGCGACCAGCGCCGAGCGTCCTGGCGGCAGGTAGACGTCGACGCGGCTGCCGAAACGGATCAGCCCGAAGCGCTCGCCCACCCCGACGCTCTCGCCCTCACCCTTGAAAGTCACGATTCGCCGGGCGATCAGGCCGGCGATCTGCACCACCGCGATCTCCGTTCCGTCGGCCTGCTCGATGACCAGCGACCTTCGCTCGTTCTCTTCGCTGGCCTTGTCCAGCGCCGCGTTGACGAAGGCGCCCGGCACATAGATCGAGCGCTTGATCCGCCCCGGCACGGGCGAACGGTTGATGTGCACGTCGAGCACCGAAAGAAAGATCGAGATCCGCTTGCGCTCCACATCGCCGAGACCGAGCTCGACCGGCGGCCGCACCACCTCGATCGACGACACCCGCCCATCGGCCGGCGCGACCACCAGGCCTTCCCTCAACGGCGTCACACGCTCCGGATCGCGGAAAAAATAGGCGATGAACAGCGCGAGCACCACGAGCGCCCAGCCGAGCGGCGGCCAGACGAGCAGGAAAACCAGGGCCGCGAGCGCTGCGATCGAGACGAACTTGTGGCCGTCTCGATGCACCGGCGCAAGCGTCGCCAGCAAGCTGTCGAAAATGGAATGGCGATCGGACAACGGAGGCAGCTCCATCACGGGTCGGCATGCGAAACTCGGGCTCGGAGGGCGAGAACGCGGCAGACCGGCACGACTACGGGGCGGCGGCGATCATGGCCGCCGGTGAAACGTCTGCACCCGTTCGAGCGGGGCGGACCCTGACTGCTAGCGTTCTCGTCCGGCGACCGCAAGTGCCGCGAGGTCCTATGCTAGTTGCCGGTCACGGGCACGGCCACGAACCGCATCTGGCCCTTGGCATCCTCGACCCTCAGCAGGATCGCCCGGCGTCCGTCCTTGCGGATCTTCTCGATGGCTTTTTCCACGTCGGCGACGCTGGCGACCGGGTCCTGTGCAGCCTCGACGATCACGTCGCCGACCTTGATGCCCTTCCGTCCGGCTGCGCTCTGCGGGCCGACCTCCACCACCGCTACGCCCTTCTTGACGCGCGCATCGATGCCGAGCTTCTTGCGGACGGCATCGTCGATCGGCGCCAGCGTCATGCCGAGGAACGTCGAGCCGGGCGCAGTAGAGGCAGCGGCGCCAGTCTTGCTCTTTTCGGCTTCCTCGAGGCGCCCCACCACCACCTTCACCACTTTCCGCTCGCCCTTGCGGACCAATTCCACATCGATCGTCTTGCCGACCGGCACGCGGGACACGAGGCGGGGCAGGCTACGCACCGACGAGACCTCCCTTCCGTCGAGGCGCACGATCACGTCGCCTGCCACGATGCCGGCCTTGGCGGCCGGACTGTCGGACGTGACGGCCGACACCAATGCCCCGGAGTTCTCCTTCACTCCGAGCGAGTCCGCGATTTCCTCCGTCACCGACTGGATGTTGACGCCGAGCCAGCCTCGCCGCGTCTCGCCGAATTGGCGGAGCTGGTCGACCACCGACATCGCCGTATCCGATGGCACGGCGAAACCGATGCCGATCGAGCCGCCCGATGGCGAGATGATCGCCGTGTTCACGCCGATCACCTCTCCGTCCATGTTGAACAGCGGACCGCCCGAATTGCCCTTGTTGATCGCTGCGTCAGTCTGCAGATAGTCGTCGTAGGGGCCCGAGTTGATGTCGCGCTGCTTGGCCGAGATGATCCCGACCGAGACCGAGCCGCCAAGGCCGAAAGGGTTGCCGATGGCCATCACCCAGTCGCCCACCTTCATCGCCTCGGAGCCGCCGAACCGCACTTCGGCCAGCGGCTTCTTCGGTGTCACCTTGAGCAGTGCCAGATCCGTCTTCGTGTCGCGCCCGATCACCTTGTCGACCTTGAGCTTGGTCCCGTCGTGGAAGTTCACGACGATCTCGTCGGCTCCCTCGATCACGTGGTGATTGGTGACGATCAGGCCTTCCTTGCCGTCGATGACGAAGCCGGACCCGAGCGACGACACCTTACGGTCGCCGCTCCCCCGGTCCTTGCGATTGAAGAAATCCTCGAAGAACTCCTCGAATGGCGAACCCTTCGGCACGCTCGGCAGCGGCACGCCGGAGGGCCCCTTCGCCTTCTGGCTCGTGGAGATGTTGACGACGGCATCCGTCAGCTTGTCGGCAAGCGGCGCCAGGCTCTGTGGCCCGCTGCGGGCCGTCGCTGTGCCTGGAACCGTCAGCAGCGCCATCAGGGCGAGAGCTGGCAACGCCCGCCTTCCCCGCACCCCGTACGTCTTCGCCCGGCAGTCCTGAAAGCAACCCCGCACGAATTCGATCATCTTCGGTCCTCGCACTCGCGATATGTCAGCGACGCTTGCCATAGTCAGCAGAGCCTCGATCTGAAAGCCCTTTGGCCTAACGAGCAGAAGCGATCTTCTCGGCGGCAGTGCGGCGGCGGTTCCGTCGGGCAAGGCACCGCCGCCTCGTACTGTCGTCACCGGTTGGCCGGAGCCTGTCCGCCCTGTGCCCCTCCGGTCGTCGGCCTGCCGGCTGGCTGCTGGCCGCCCGACGCGTTGAAGTAGCGGAAGAACTCGCTGTCGGGCGAAAGCAGCATCCGCGTGTCGCCTGACTTGAAGCCCGCTTCATAGGCCTGCATCGACCGATAGAAGGCGAAGAAGTCCGGATCCTTGCCGAAGGCGTCGGCGAACACCTTGTTGCGCTCGGCGTCGCCTTCGCCGCGCATCAGTTCGCCCTTCTTGGTTGCCTCGGCCTTGATCACCGTCGCTTCGCGGTCGGCCGTTGCGCGGATGCGGTTCGCGGCCGCCGAGCCCTCGGCTCTGAACTCGGCCGCTTCCCGCTGACGTTCGGCACGCATCCGGTCGTAGATGTTCTTCGAGTTCTGCTCCGGCAGATCCGCCCGCTTGATGCGCACATCCACCACGTCGAGGCCGAAATCCTTGCCCTCGTTGTTTACCTGCTGCGCGATCCGCTTCATCAGCTCCTCGCGCTTGTCGCGCACGAGGTCCTGGAACGTCGTCGCACCGAGCACGCGCCGGATCGACGATTCGACGATCGGACCGAGCCTCGAGCGCACCACCCGCTCGTCGCGCACGGTCTGGTAGAAGCGCAGCGGATCGGTGATGCGGTAGCGCGCGAAGGCGTCGACCACGATGCGCTTCTGGTCGGACGCGGTGACTTCTTGCGGCTGCGTATCGAGGTCGAGGATGCGCTTGTCGAAGTAATCCACACTCTCCACCACCGGGATCTTCCAGTGGAGCCCCGGCTGGCTGATCACGCGCTTGGGTTTGCCGAACTCGAGCACCAGCGCCTGCTCGTTCTGGTGCACGATGAACAGCGCGAAATAGGCCGCCGCGGCTGCAGCACCCACAAGAGCGAGTACGATACCGAAAAGGATGCGCATGGCTCAGTTGCTCCCGCGCGGCGGCGTGCTCTGCCGCTGCAGCTGATCGAGAGGCAGGAACGGAACGACGCCCTGTCCACCCTTCTGGTCGAGGATGATCTTGTCCGTGCCCGAGAGGACGCGCTCCATCGTCTCCAGGAAGAGCCGCTTGCGGGTCACCTCCGGTGCCTTGATGTATTCCTCGTAGATCTTCAGGAAGCGCGCCGCCTGGCCCTGGGCTTCGGCAACGGTCTGCTGCTTGTAGCCCTCTGCCCCTTGCAGGATCCGCTCCGCTTCGCCGCGTGCCTCCGGAACGATCCGGTTCGCATAGGCGAAGGCTTCGTTCTGTAGCCGCTCCCGGTCGGCGCGCGCCGCCTGCACGTCGCGGAACGCGTCGATCACCTGCGCCGGCGGATCGACCTTCTGCAACTGGACCTGATCGATCTGGATGCCGGCCCCGTAGCTGTCGAGCGTCGACTGGATCAGCTTTTGGGCATCGGCCTCGGCCTGCTGGCGGGCCTCGGTCAGCAGCGGCGCGATATTCGACTTGCCCACGATCTCGCGCATCGCACTTTCGGAGACTTCCTTGACCGTCTGGTCGGGCTGCTGGATGTTGAACAGGTAGGCGGCCGCATCCTTGATGCGCCAGTAGACCACGAAATCCACATCCACGATGTTTTCGTCGCCCGTGAGCATGAGGCTCTCTTCGGGCACGTCGCGCACCGTCGTCTGGTAGCTTCGCGTCGTCACGCCCGACCGCATGCCGATCTCGATGATGTTCTGCCGCGTGACCTTTGGCAGCCTCACCTCCTCGATGGGCGGCGGCCAGCGGAAATGCAGCCCCGGCGGCTCCTGTCGCACGAACTCCCCGAACCGCATGACAACGCCGAGCTCGTCCGGATTGACGCGGAACGTCAGCAGATAGAAGCCCAGCAGCGCCACGATCGGCGCCGCGATCAGCAGCATCAGCGGTCCCGGAAGCCCCGAGCCCGGCATCACCTGCTTCAACCGGTCCTGGCTTCGCTTCAAAAGCTCTTCGAGGTCGGGCTGCTGGCCGCCGCCGCCGCCACCGGATGGGCCTTGCCCCCAGGGCCCCTGGCCCCAGGGTCCGCCCCCTCCACCCCCACCGCCGCCGCTGCCGCCGCTTTTCCAGCCGCCGCCGCCGCCGCTCTGATTGCTCCAAGGCATGTATTCACCGCCGTTTCTTGAAAATTGTGACGGACCGCTTCACGTCGACACGAAGCCAGGGCGGCCTGAGACGCTAGACCGCTTCCCGACGTGGGCTGCGACCGCATCCGCTCGGCTGCTTATAGGCCATGGCCTTACGGGTGCGCAAACCTGGCCGGCTGAAGATGGGTACGAAGGACGTCCGTTCAAGCGGAATTGAACGCGAAAGGCGTGCCAAGACGCTGAAAGTGAATTGCGATCATAGAGTGCTCGTCACCCGGGCGAGGCTGGATGGGCTCTCGGGCCACCTCCTGCCACTCTGAGGGGGCGAGCGGGGGAAAAGTTGTATCGCCGTCGAGTTCGGCCTCGATCAGGTCGAGGTGAACATCCGTCGCGTAGGGAAGCGCCTGAAGGTAGATCTCGCCCCCGCCTGCAATGATGATCTCGTCGGTGCCCCGGGTCGACGCGAGCGCCCGGGCCAGATCGAAGGCCCTGCCCAGGCTCCCCACGACATGGACGCCCCCCGCCGAGAACCCTTTGTCCCGTGTCACGACGATCGTATCGCGCCCGTCGAGCGGCCGGCCGATCGCCTGGTACGTCTTGCGCCCCATGATCATCGGCCGCCCCAGGGTCAGACGGCGAAACTGCCTGAGACTGGACGGCATCCGCCACGGCATGTCGCCTGCGCGCCCGATGGTGCCGTTGCGCGACGCCGCGACGACAAGCGTGACCCGAAAGCCGTGCGCATTGCGCGGGCCACCCGGCCCCGTTTGCACCGCCTCCTGGTCGGCCCCGCTCACACCGCCACCGGCGCTTTGATATGCGGGTGCGGGTCGTAGCCTTCCACCCGGAAATCCGTGTAGCGGTACCCGAAGATCGAGGTCACCTCCGGGTTGAGCACCAACCGCGGCAGCGGCCGGGGCGTGCGCGAGAGCTGCAGATCCGCCTGCTCCAGGTGGTTGAGATAGAGATGCGCGTCCCCCAGCGTGTGCACGAAATCGCCCGGTGCGAGCCCCGTTACATGCGCCATCATCATGGTCAGCGCCGCATAGCTCGCGATGTTGAACGGCACTCCCAGGAACACGTCCGCCGACCTCTGGTAGAGCTGGCACGAGAGCCGCCCGTCGGCCACGTAGAACTGGAACAGGCAGTGGCAGGGCGCCAGCGCCATGTCCGGAATGTCGGCTGGATTCCAGGCCGAGACGATCATGCGCCGGCTGTCCGGATTGGTTCTCAGCGTCTCCACCACCTCCGCGATCTGGTCGATCGTCCGCCCGTCGGGCGCCGACCACGACCGCCACTGCTTCCCGTAGACAGGGCCCAGCTCGCCCGTCTCGTCCGCCCATTCGTCCCAGATCGTCACGCCGTTCTCGCGCAGATACGCGACGTTCGTATCTCCGGCGAGGAACCAGATCAGCTCGTGGAAGATCGACTTCAGGTGCAACTTCTTCGTTGTCACCAGCGGGAAGCCTTGCGCCAGATCGAAGCGCATTTGGTGTCCGAACACGCTCAACGTGCCGGTGCCTGTCCGGTCCGACTTGCGCACGCCGTGGTCGCGCACGCGCCGCATGAGATCGAGATAAGCGTCCATGGTTCGCTAGCTACCGTGATTCGTCAGCGGGCCGCTTCTGCCCGACCGGCCAGGCAACCCTTTCCCACAAGTTGCATGCGCGCCGCAACCGCCGCGGCACGCGGCGTCCACATCCCGCCCTTCAGCGCATCACCTTCGGCTCTGCATAACGCGCCAGCACCCGCCTGGCCTCCACCACGATCGCGTCCGCCATCGCCGCCTGCCCTTCTGCGGTCGGATGGAACGCCCCGGAATAGAGGCTCGCGAGAAGCACCTGGAACCAGTTCACCGTCTTGGTCGGCAGCGCCTTCTGCAGGATCGACTGGCTCACGTGGAAATTGGCCGTCAGAAATGCGTCGTTCGGCGTTCGGAACCAGCGCTGGCGCGAGGCGTAGGGCCGGTAGCTCGCCGGATTGTAGGGCACCCAATCGCCCTTGATCCGGCGCGGCAGACGCAGATCGTCTGCCGTGGAGATCGCGTTCGCCGTCCATCCCGCACAGATGCTACGCCCGTTGAAACGCGTGCGATGAGCCGCGACGAAACTCCACCCGTGGGTCTCGCTCGTCTTTCGCATGATCCGGTCGAGACGGTCGGCGGCCACCATCGAATCGCGCGCCTTCCGCGCCGACAGCGCGAAATCGCTCGCGACCGTCATGCCTGCTCGGCTATCCGGGCACACAGACCGGCCGTCGTCGAGCAGCGTCAGCGCGGGGTACGCGACCAGCATCACCCGGTCGGCCTCCTTCCACGGAATGTGCAGGATGTTGTGGATCGCACGGTTCAGGGCCTTGTAGCGCTCGTCGAGCGCATCGAGCTGGAGCTGCGCCTCCTTGTAGCCGTGCACCTGCCCGATCCAGCCGCCGAGCTTGCGCAGCACGGACTCGTCGGCAAGCACCGCGTTGGCGACCAGCCGCGAGAAGCCGATGTCGTTGCCGCCGATCGAGACGAGCAACAGATCGATCTTCCGCGCGTGCTCCGTATCGCACTTGCGCAGCACCAGACCGCCTTGCAGATCGGGCACCCGGCCCTGCATGTGGTAGGCCTCGGGCAGATCGTAGGATGGCGCGCGCCGATCGCCGCATTGCTCCTGTGCCACGGCCGAAAGCTGCGACAGGTCGGGCGGTGTCGGCACCCACTCGTGGCCGCGGTAGCGCAGGAAAAGCCCGCGCACGATCTCGGCGCCTGAGCACGCGAAGCTGACGAACGTGATGGCCCGCTGCGGATCCTCCACCGCGAGTTGAAGCGCCGCGCGTAATTGATGCGAGTAGAGCGACCGATGGCAGGCCTGATCCAGCCACCTCGGATTGGCGTCGATGAACGCCTTGTCACCGATCACGCGCCATGCGCCCATACGCGCCGGATAGCCCGCGAGCTGCGGCTCCTTGACCGGATCGCCGTAGTCTGCCGCTCGCTCCCGTGAGAACCGGACAGGCACGTCCGGATTGCCCTCACCCGAGCCGAAACTGTCGCCGATCCCGACGATCAGCGCGTCCTCGATCCTGATGTCGGCGCGTGCCACCGTCTGCCCGCCCACCTCGACCGCGACGCCGGCGCCGAGCGGATACGGGATGTCCAGCTTCACCGTCACGTCGCAGGGCACCGTCAGCCCCGTGCCCCGTTGTCCGCGCGGCGCGGTCAGCCACGTGCAATCGACGCTTCCCGCATCCGGCACACCTTCGAGGACGGCCACGATCCGGTGCCCCTTGGGATTGAGGTAGTCCGGCTCGCTCCGGCACCGATGCCGGTTCGCCGCCGGGTCCCAGCACGTCTGGTCGAGCATCGTCGCCGCCCAGCCGTCGATGCCGTGCCGTTCGGCGAGAAGCCGTTCTGCGGCCAGCACGGGTTGGCGCCGCTCCTCCTCGCTCAGGGCCTCGTAGGTCGCGCGATGCGTGGCGGTCAGCTTCGGATCGGTGAAGAAGCGGAACGGATTCTCGAGCCGCCACACGATGCGAGGCTCGCTCGCCGCCGCTGGCGCCGCCGCCGCGAGCCAACCGGCGAGGCCGGCGACACACATCACAACCGCAGCGATTGATCGCATTCGGCTCATTGTGTCACTCCCGCTCGGTCACAACCGGCCGGTCAGATGCGCAAGGCCTATGCTTGCCACCCGCCGCAAGGGCGAGATCTCGGCAGGCTCGACAAGGATCTGCCGCCTGCTCTGAGCCCTCAAATATGGCTCGACCATGGCCAGTGGCAGCAGCGCCGGCCGCATCCGCCTGTCCAGATCGATCCATGCCTTCCGGACCCGGGAAAGCCTCTCCCGCGCCTCGTCCTCGAGCCGGCGCTGCACCTGTCGCACAGCCTCGTCGACGTCTTGCGGCACCGGCTTGGCTGCAATTCGCGCTGGATCGATGCCCTCTGCCCTCAATGCGTCCGCCGGCAATATCACACCGCCGTTGTGCAGGAGCATCGGCAGGCGGCCGAGCCCCCGTGCTACTCCGTAGGCCCACCCCGCCTGCCGCGCAAGATCTTCGATCTCCGGCCCCGTCGCACCGAGCACATTGAGCGCCAGCAGGAAGACGTGGCTCTCCGAAGCGTCGAGATAGGCCACGAGACCTGCCGCGTCCTGGGGCATTCCGCCGGCGAGGTCGAGCTCGCGCGCGTCGATGACGGCTTCGAGCAGGTCCGCCGCAAGCCCGTATCGCTCTACGCTGGCGACCAGCGCATCCGCGACCGGGTGCCCGCTTCGCCGCCCCGCTCGGCCCTCGGCCAGGGCATCACGCCACCACTGCAGGCGGATGTCCCCGAGCGCCGGCTCGCTGACGGAAGCCGGAATACGCGCGACTTCGGCGGCGAATGCCGCGAGCGCTGCCAGGGCCGGCTGCTCGCCCCGGGGCGCTAGCGTCGCCGCGATGTAGCGATCTGCTTCTCCCCGCATCGCGGCATCTCGAATGGCGCCGGCCACGTCGGCTCGCCCGGAGATGGCAGATACGCCCGCCATCAATAGAGGTGCGCCGCCGCCACCATCGCGAAGGTGACGGGCACCGCGAGCACCAGGTTGACCCGGGCCGCCAGCATCACTCGCTCGCGCGCCGCCCCGATCGACGCCGGAGCCGCACCTTCGTCGAGGATCGTCTTGAGGTTCGGGCGGATGACACCGTGCACGAGGCCCCACATGGCGAGTCCCCCGGCAGCCCCGAGCCACAGCATCAAGCCCCGGGCGGAAGGAATGTAAACCGACGACGGGAACACCAACCGGTCGAACAGATATCCCGTCGTGAGCAGCAGCACCCCGCCGCTCGCCACAACGACATGCGAAGCCATGCTGAACAGCGCCGTCACTTTCGGCACGACGTGGACGAGCAATGCGTTGCGGCCCGCTGCATCCGCCTCCTTGAGCGCCACGAGCTGGATGAAATTGACGAACCAGATCATGCCCACCCACACCATCGCAGCCCCGATATGGACGAACCGCGCCAGGAACGACGCAAGGCCAAGGTCGTCGCTGCTGCCTTGGGCCATCCAGTAGACGAGGCCGAGCCCGGCCAGTACGGCACCGGCCGCGAGCGCATTCGGAGCGCGCGAAAGGAAACCTTTCATCCTGCCCTCCCGCCGTCTTCCGGCTGCAACGCGCACCGCCATCTCATCATCAGGCCCTCTGCCCACCGACGGCGATCAACGCCGCAGCGACCCGTCGCCCTTCCCCGAGCAGCATATTGTAGGTCCGCGCTGCCGCTCCCGTCGCCATGAACTCGAGGCCCACGCCGGCCCTCCCGAACGCCTCCCGCACTGCGGCCGACGGGACCGCATGCGCCTCGCCCATGCCGAGCAGCACGAGATCGAGCTCGCTGGAACGCTCCAGGATCGGTGCCAGCGCCTCCGGCGACACGTCCTCGGCCGAGGCCGCGCCCCACGCCTGGATTGCATCTGGCAGGCAAAGCACCGAGCCCCGATGACTCATGCCGGCGAAGCGAAACCCTCCGTTGCCGTAGGCATCGATCGGCGCTGCAGCCGGGTAACGCGCTTGACCAGATTGAGGCACGTCGGGCCTCCTCTTGGAGCCTCGAGCCGTCAGGGTGTCTTGGCCTCGACCTTGCTCGAGCCGGACGATGCCCCCGACCAGTCGCGATTGACCCCGACCCAGAGCAGGAACGGCGAGGCCACGAAGATCGACGACCATGTGCCGATGACAATTCCGAACAGCATCGCGAACGAGAAGCCGCGAATGACCTCGGTTCCGAAGACATAGAGCGAGAGCACCGCGATGAACGTCGTCGTGGCCGTCAGCACCGTGCGCGAGAGCGTCTCGTTGATCGACTGGTCCATCAGCTTTTCGAGATCCATCCGCTTGTATTTGCGCAAGTTTTCGCGGATGCGGTCGAACACCACAACGGTATCGTTGATTGAGTAGCCGGCGAGCGTCAGCACCGCCGCGACCTCGGACAAGCCGAACTCGAGATTGAGCAGGCTGAAAGCGCCGAGCACGATCAGCGTGTCGTGCAGCAGCGCCAGGATTGCGGCCACGCCGAATTGCCATTCGAAGCGAAACCAGATGTAGAGCAGGATGCCGATGATGGCGCTGACCACCGCCAGGATGCCGGCCTGCTTCAGCTCGTCGGAGACTGCCCCACCCACCACCTCCGTGCGGCGAATCTGGATGTTCGGCTTCAGCGCGGCCTCGATCTTGGTCACGGCTTCCTGCTGCGCCTTGTCGTCTGGCCGCTTCTCGACGCGGATCAGCGCGTCGGTCGGCACCGAAACACTCTGGATCTGGACGTCGCCGATCCCCAGTCCGCTGAGGCGCGATCTGAGATCGGCGATGTTGATCGGCCCGCTCGTGCTCTGCACCTCGAACAGCGAGCCACCCTTGAAATCGACGCCGAAGTTCAGCCCCTTGCTGAACAGCAGCACCGCCGAAAGCAGCGCGAGCACCCACGAAATTCCGATGCAATAGCGTCGGAAGCTCATGATCGGGTAGGTCGTGTTGTGCGGCCAGAAATCCACGCCTTTGAAGAACATCGTGCGCTTGCCCTTGCGAATGTCGGCCGTCAGAGCGGCGCCGGGATGCGTCTCGTGCGCTGCAGCCTCACCCATTCGGCGACGAGCAGCCGCGTCACGGTGAAGGCGGTGAACACGGTCGTCATGATACCGATCGACAGCGTGACGGCGAAGCCGCGGATCGGACCCGAGCCGAGCCAGAACATCACGAGCCCCGCGATCAGCGTCGTCAGGTTCGAGTCGATGATCGTGCCGAAGGCCGTCCGGAATCCGGAGTCGATCGCCGAGATTGGCGTCTTGCCGTTCCGCAGCTCCTCTCGAATCCGCTCATAGATCAGCACGTTCGCATCGACCGCCATGCCGACCGTCAGCACCAGGCCGGCGATGCCGGGTAGCGTCAGCGTCGATCCGATGCCGCTCATCGTTCCCACGATCAGGATCAGGTTGAACAGCACCGCGATGATCGCGAAAATACCGAACGTACCGTACGCGAAGACCATGAATGCGATGACGCCGGCTGTGCCGATCAGCGCCGCCATCTTGCCGGCCGCGATCGAGTCGGCTCCGAGCGACGGTCCCACCGTGCGCTCCTCCGCGATCGTGAGCTTCACCGGCAGCGCGCCCGAGCGAAGCTGTACCGCGAGCGTATTGGCACTTTCGACCGTGAAGTTCCCCGAGATCTGGCCGCTGCCACCGAGGATCGCAGTCTGGATCACCGGCGCCGACAACACCTTGTCGTCGAGCACGATGGCGAACGGCCGGCCGACGTTGGCCTGCGTGAAGCGCCCGAACTTCCGCGCGCCCTGCTGATTGAACCGGAAAGTGATGATCGGCTGATTGGTCTGCTGGTCGAAGCCAGGCTGCGCGTCGACGAGCTCGTCGCCCGGAACCACCGGCGTCTCTCTCAGCAAATATGCAGGCGCGCCGGGCTCCTCCGACGGAAAGATCTTCCACCCTGCCGGCGGACGCCCCTGCTGACGGACGTCCTCCACCGTAAGCTGCGGATTGACCTCGTGGAACGACAGCCGTGCCGTCTTGCCGAGCAGTTCCTTCAGCTGCGTCGTGTCCTGCAGGCCCGGATACTGCACGAGAATTCGGTCCCGCCCCTGGCGGACGACGGTCGACTCCGCCGTGCCGAGCGCGTTGATGCGCCTGTTGATCGTCTCGATGGCTGCACTTGCGGCATTGGCCTGCCGTTGCAGGAAGCCGGCCTCGGTCGGTGCCACCGTGATCGTACCGCCTTCCCCGCGCGTGATGTCCACGTCGGTCCCGGTCGATCCGGTGAAAGCGTTGCCGAGCGAGGTCTGGATCTTGCGCAGCTCGCGCATCGCTTGGTCGATCTGCTCCGGCCGCGTCAGTCTGACGACTACCGCCCCGCCACGCACCGTGACACTCGCGGGGATCTTCGCGTCGCTGACCAGCGTCTTCCTCGCGTCGTCTCTCAGGCTGTCGAGCCAGTCCTTGCGCAACTGATCGCTGTCCATAGCGAGCAACAGATGGGCGCCACCCTGCAGATCGAGGCCGAGCCGCATCTGCTTTTTCGGCACCCAGTCCGGCCACTTGGCCACCGTGCTCGCAGAGAACAGGTTCGGCAGCGCCATCAGCACACCGGCCAGCAGCGTGATCGCGATCGCGATGATCTTGCCGCGCGAGAAATGGAACATCAGGCTTCAGCCTTTCGTCTTGACGGTCGGGCGCGCGCCCTCACGTCCTTCGGGTCGGCTCGGCGGCTCCCTGCGGTCGGCACCGCCCGGACCACGTGGCGTCACGCCGATTCCTTCACCGGCTCGCCCTTGCCGCGCACCTCGGAGACCGCGCCCCGCGTCACCCGCACGCGCATCTGCTCGTTGAGCTCCACCTCGAGCTCGTTGTCTCCGTCCTTCGCCTTCACCACCTTGCCGATGAAGCCGTTCCCGAGCACCACGGTGTCGCCGCGGCGGACAGCGGCCACCATCTCGCGGCGTTGCTTGTCGCGCTGCTGATTGGGCCTGATCACCAGGAAATAGAAAATGGGAATCATCAGCGCCAGCGGGATCAACATGCTGGTGAAGGGATCGGCGCCGGGCGCCTGGGCGTAGGCCGGAGTGATGAAGAGCATCGGCTTGGAGATCCTTAGAATGGCGCAGCGACTGGTTCTGGCACATGCTTCGCGCTGCCGGTCGCGGGCGGCATGACACCTTTCCGGCATCGTCTGCGCGCCGGACTATAGTGTCCGCCGCCCCGTTTGCAACCGGAACCCCTGTCTCGGCGCGCCCGTCAACCACCCAGCAACCGGCCGCAGTGACGTGGCGCGCCATGTCGACTATAGACACCCGCGCATTCCCGCAATCCACGAGCCTGACGGAGCCTTTGATCTCATGTCCGCCGACCCGAACCTCGTCGACCGTCTCGAGCGCCTCGCGGCCGCTTTGGAGCGGATGGCCCCGCCTTCCGCCCCCGCGATCGATTTCTCGAGCGCCGAGGCGTTCGTCTGGCAGACCGGCCCCGAAGCATTCATTCCCGTGCGGCAGGTGAACCGCCAGCCGCTTGCCCTGCTCAAGGGCATCGAGCACGCCGCCGACCAGCTCCTCGACAATACCTTGAGGTTCGCCAAGGGGTTCCCCGCCAACAACGCGCTGTTGTGGGGCGCCCGCGGCATGGGCAAGTCCAGCCTCGTGAAGGCCTCGCACGCCGAGGTCCGCCGACGGCTCGAGAAGAAGCTCGTGAAGGACGACCTCAAGCTTGTCGAGATCCATCGCGAGGACATCGATTCCCTCCCGCGCTGCCTCTTTCACATGCGGGCGGCACCACACCGCTTCATCGTCTTCTGCGACGACCTGTCCTTCGACCACGATGACACGTCCTACAAGTCACTGAAGGCAGTGCTCGAGGGCGGCATCGAAGGTCGGCCGGAGAACGTTCTGTTCTATGCGACGTCGAACCGCCGCCACCTGATGCCGCGCCACATGATGGAGAACGAACGCTCGACGGCCATCAATCCGTCGGAGGCGGTCGAGGAAAAGGTCTCTCTGTCGGATCGCTTCGGGCTCTGGCTCGGCTTCCACAACGGCAGCCAGGACCAGTACCTCGACATGGTTCGCGGCTACGCCACGCACTACGGCCTCAAGATGAAAGACGACGAGCTCGTTCGCGAGGCGCTCGAGTGGAGCGTCACGCGCGGCGGTCGCTCCGGTCGTGTCGCCTGGCAGTTCATTCAGGATCTAGCCGGCCGTCTGAGCGTCAAGCTCTCCTGACCCAGCGAGCACTCTGGCCCAGCCCCTGCCGCGGACCTATTCCCCGGGCTTTCCCGGCTCCGGCACGGCTAGAGCGCTGCCGCGGGCCTCATGTCGAGCAATGCGCCGCATTCGGCCGAGGGCCAAAGCTCGCGTATCGCACCGGCCATCGGTGTCAGCGCTGCAAGTTCGGCAACGCTCGGAACGGTGACCCACCCCCGCGAAGGCGTGAGCACGATATTCTGTGCCTTGAGCCTGGACATGAGTCGGCTCATCGTGTCCGGGTTGAGCGCAAGATAATGCGCCGTGTCCGTCCGCGACAGCGGCACCTCGAAGGCGCACCCCGCCGGTGTCGCATGGCCGATTCGATGCACCAGCTCGAGAAGGAATGTGGCCAGCCTCTGCTCGGCATTGAGCTCTCTCAGCATCAGGGCGTGCATCACCGTGCGAGCGGCAAGCCGTGCAAAAGCACAGGCCATCGGTGAACCGGCATTCGCTTCGTCTGCATCGGCCTCGCCGACCCTCTGGATGACCGTCGGCACCGCCGCCACCAGGCCGGTCGCGCCAATCGGCGGCACCGCATCGCGCGAGATCACATCCCCAGGAAAGAGCAGCAAGGCGATCCGGCTCCCGCCTTCCGCATGCGGCGCCTGCAGGGCCAGGCAGCCCCGCTCCACTCGCAGCACCTCACCCGCCCCGAGCCGCTCCATCGTCAAATGATTTCCCCGGCGCAACTGCAGCTTTGCCACGGATGTTCGACCTCCGGCGCCCCTGCCGCTCGACGGCGAGCCGGCGCTCTTGGACGGGCGATCGAGCTTGTTGGTCGTCATGGAGCGGTGGCTTCGCCGACAAATGCGTGAAGCCGCAGCCTGCGCCCGCACCGACGGTCACAGATTGAGAAAGATCAAGAGCGATGCGCTGTCGAGGTCGCACCCCCTCTCGGCGTCTCGAAGATCCGCTTGACCCAGATCAACAGCCCGCGTGGCTTCGGCGCCACAGGCGCCTTTGCATCGCGGTCACGCCTGATCGCGATCAGAATTCCGCTGCGCTTCCCCCTCGCCATCCGATCCTCTCCCGGCTGATCTCGTTCCGACGGCGGAAGCGAGTCGCACTCGCACCACCGAAACCTGGAGACGACGGCAATGAAGACGATCAGGACTGCACTCGCCGCACTCGCCATGGCGTTTGGCGTGGCGCAAACCGCCGACGCAGGCGACTACAATGGAAACTTCATGGTGCGCGTGCTGGGCGCCGGGATCATCACGCAGGACGATCTGAGGTCGCTGCGCTCGGTCTCTGGTGCGCCCGTGTCCGACCTCAAGGCTGCCGGCTTCGACGCCTCGGTCAGCGATGAGGTCGTGCCCGCCGCGACGTTGACCTACTTCCTCAACAAGAACCTGTCGCTTGAGCTGCTCTGCTGCTTCGCCAAGCATCAGGTCAATCTGAAAGCACCGGCGGCCTTTGCCGCTCTGTCTGGCAGCGTCGCCGACACTTGGATCTTCCCGCCAGCCGTCACGCTCGCCTACCACTTCGATGGCCTCGGCCCCTTCAAGCCCTACGTTGGCGTCGGCGGGCAGTACATCGCCTTCTTCAACGAGAAGACTGCCAGCAACACGCTGCAGGCCTCGAGCGTCGACATCGATGGCGCGTTCGGCGTCACCATCCAGGCCGGCCTCGACGTCGCCATCGGCAACGGCTGGTACTTGAACGCCGACGTCAAAAAGACCTGGCTCGACACAACGGCCACATGGCGCAACTCGGCCGTTACAGGCGGCGACATCGTCGCCAAGGTCGATCTTGACCCGCTGATCATCTCGGCAGGCCTCGGTTACCGCTTCAACCTCGAGGATCTCCTCGGCCGTCGCGCCAGCTACGAGCCGCTGAAGTAGACCTTGCAAATACCGCGGGGGGAGATGGGCCGGGCGTCAAGCCCGGCCCTTTCTTTTCCCTGGGTCGGCCCTTCACCCGCGCCGGGCTGCCTCGATCGCGGCGACGTCGATCTTGCGCATCGTCATCATGGCCTCGAACGCCCGCTTGGCCTCATCGCCCCCGGCGGCAAGCGCCTCCGTCAGCGCCCGCGGTGTGATTTGCCACGAGATGCCCCACTTGTCCTTGCACCAGCCGCAGGCGCTCTCCTGGCCGCCGTTTCCGACGATCGCATTCCAGTAGCGGTCCGTCTCTTCCTGATCGTCGGTCGCGATCTGGAACGAGAAGGCTTCGTTGTGCGTGAACGCAGGTCCCCCATTGAGCCCGAGACAGGGGATGCCGGCGACCGTGAATTCCACCGTCAGCACGTCGCCCGCCTTTCCCGACGGATAGTCGCTGGGAGACCGGTGAACGGCGCGCACGGCGCTGTCCGGAAAGACGTCGGCATAAAAGCGCGCAGCGGCTTCCGCTTCCCTGTCGTACCAAAGGCAGATCGTGTTCTTCGCCATCGCGTTCCCCGCTCCTGTTTGGTGCGTCCTCGAAAGAACCAGCCTTTCGAGGTCCAGTTCCCCGAGGACGAACGGCGGACGGCCGAACCGACATCACGCCCGAAAATGACGTCCGCACGACCCGCCGTACGCGAGGCTCGCTCCTAGACCGGTCGCTCTTCGAAGCCCCGAAACGGCGAAGGGATCTTCTGGATCTCCGCCACGCACTTGGAGAGCCGCGTCTCATCCTCGTCCGGTCCGATCTGCAGCAGCACCGTATCGGCCGACCCGCCGTAGCGCTTGGCGATCGCCTCCGGTAGCGCCTCGTAATCGACAACCGTCGCGAAGAGATCGATCAGCTCCTCCGGGATCTGCTCGGCCATCTCGCTCCAGCGCCCCTGTCGCGGCAATGGGTTCACCTTCTCGCCGAGCCATTCCATGTCGTGGAGGCGCAGCACGTCCCAATAGGCTCGCGTCGAGCAGTAGAACGCAATGCGGAACCGCACGTAGGCCCGCGCCTTCGCGACCGTCTCGGCATCCTTCCCCGTGCCGATGAACCCATACCCACCCGCGATCACCTCCACGTTCTCCCGGCGCCGCCCCGCCTTCGTCAGACCTTCCGAAATGCGCGCTATGGAAACCTCGTCGAGATAGCGCCGCGTCGAGAAGGGATGCAGCCGCACCCCGTCCGCCACCTCGCCACCGAGCTTAAGCATCGCCGGCCCCACCGCTGCGATCGAAATCGGGATCCGCGGCAATCCATTCGGCCGCGGAGAGAAATTCGGCGTCACCAGCGTCAGGTTGTAGGTGTCGGTATGAAAATCGATCTGGCTTTCCGTCTCCCACGCGTGCCAAACCGCCCGCAGCGCGCCGATGTAGTCGCGCATGCGGGGGGCCGGCGGCGACCAGGGAATGCCGAAACGCCGCTCGTTGTGCTGCTTCACCTGCGCGCCGAGGCCGAGATAGAACCGCCCTTTCGACGCCAGATGCACGTCCCAGGCGTTGTGCGCCATGATTGTCGGAGAGCGCGGAAAGGCCATCGCCACTGCTGTCCCGAGCTGGATCCGGTTCGTCACGAGCGCCGCGGCGGCAAGCGGCAGGAACGGCCCGTGCGCGTTCTCGGCAGTAATCACCGAATCGAAACCCGTCCGCTCCGCGAGTTCGGCCACCTTCTGCGCTGCCTTCAGGTCGTTGTTCGGGATCTGTGTAATGACGCGCATCGTCCATCCTTTCTCTAGCCGCCGGACTCCCACGGGGCCCTGGCTCGCTTTCCTTACCCGACGATAGGCGAGAGGTCCGAAGGCTGCCTCCTCCGGCTGGGGCGCCAGCATTGGCCCTCGCTCGCGCCGTGAGGCGCGACCGGTTCTCTCGCCGCCGTCGCTCAGAAGCGCCACTGAACCGGCTCGGCCCCTGCGATCGGCGACCGGAAGGTCGGAATCCGGTTGCCCGCAAGGTTGCCCATGTAGACCGTCTTCAGGTCCGGACCACCGAACGCCACGCTGGCAATGTTGCGGAGCGACCGCTCTGCGCCGATCTCGATATGCGCCCGCCCCCTCTTGCCGGATTGGAAGTAGTCCTCGGCCCAAGCGACATCGGCGGGATCGGAATCATCCAGGATCAGCGTCCGCCGACCATTGGTCTCGAAGCGGATCAGCCGGTTCGCGCACACGCAGGCCACCCACACCCCACCTTCGCAGTCGAACGCGAAGCCGTCCGGAAACTCACCCGGTCCGAACTCGCCGACCGTCTCCCGCCGTCCGAGCTCCCGCCCCTTGATCGGAAACCGCGAGATCCGCTTGGCGCACGTCTCGTTCACGTAGAGCCATTGCCCAGTCGGATCGACCCGGCATTCGTTGGTGAAGCCGATGCCGTCGGCAACGATGTGTGCATTGGTCCCGTCGCGCCGCACGATGAACCCGTCGGCATGCCTCGGATGGAACGAGATCTCGCGCGGATAGGCCCTGGTCGAGACGGAGATCCACTCGACGCCCGTCTTGTCGACGCCGACGAAATTGCACACGCGCAACAGTTCTCCGTCCGCCTCGAACACGTGCGGATAGAGGCGCCAGTCCTTGTCGAGCCGCCATACGCCGCCTGGCGCACCGAGATTCGCGATCAGGAATTCCCGCCCTGCCGTCATGGCTACGCCGTTCGGAAGAAATCCGGGCGGTGCCCCGATGATCTGCCGCTTCGGCTTGCCGATCTCGGCGATGCCGGAATGATGGTCTCCGACGAACACCTCGCCCTTCTCGGTCGTAAGCACACATTCCGGCCTGGCGAGGCCATCGCCGACCCACGTGATCTCGGAAAGCGGAACGAGCGGTGTCTCGGTCATGGCAAGGGTTCCTGAAGGTAGAGAGCGTTTGGCGGACAGCATGGGCTGTGACCCCCTCTCCGTCCAGGGTCATGGTCCAAAGAGCCCCGAGCAACGCGTCCGTTTGCCCTGGCGTCCCGGTCGATGCGAGCATGCAGCGTTCGTATCCCGTCGGGCTTCACCGCCGACAAGGAGGCTCCAGCATGCACCACGCTCTCGACATTGCCGAGCTGAAGCCTTTTGTCTTCCGCTCGCCCCTGACCATGCCGGTGCAGACCTCGTTCGGCTTGATGCGCGATCGCCCCATGCTGCTCGTCCGCGCCAGGGATCATGACGGCGCCGTCGGTTGGGGTGAGGTCTGGTGCAATTTCCCGGCGGTTGGCGCCGAGCATCGCGCCCGCCTCATCAGCAGCCTGTTCGAGCCGCTCGTCACATCGCGGCGCTTCGCCACCCCCGAGGACGCTTTCCGCACGATCACCGCCGAGACGGCTGTGCTCGCCCTCCAATGCGCCGAGCCCGGCCCCTTCGCCCAGGTCATCGCGGGCATCGACACCGCACTCCATGACCTCACCGCCCGACGCGCCGGACAACCCTTATGGCGGCATCTCGGCGGGAGGTCTGGCCGCATCGGCGTCTACGCGAGCGGGCTCAATCCCACCTCGCCGGAGATACTGGCGGCCGAGAAGCGCGATGCCGGTCACCGCGCCTTCAAGCTCAAGATCGGTTTCGGCCGCGAGCGCGACATCGCCAATCTCACAGCACTGCGGGCCCAGCTGGGCAGCGACGTGCGCCTGATGGTCGATGCCAACCAGGCCTGGTCTCTCGGGGACGCGCTCGCCATGCTGCCGGCCCTCGCCGACTTCGGTCTCGATTGGCTGGAGGAGCCGCTACGCGCCGATCGCCCCTGGAGCGAGTGGAAGCGCCTCGCCTCGGCGACGTCCATTCCCTTGGCAGCCGGCGAGAACGTCATGGGCGAGGACGCGTTCGCGCGAGCCTGCGCCTCGGGTGCGCTCGGCGTCGTCCAGCCCGATTTGGCGAAATGGGGGGGCCTCTCGGCCTGCTTGCCCGTCGCTCGCCATATCAAGGCCGAAGGTCTTCGCTTCTGCCCGCATTATCTCGGCGGCGGCATCGGCCTCCTGGCCTCCGGGCACCTGCTCGCCGCGGTCGGCGGAAGCGGCGCCCTGGAGATCGACGCAAATCCCAATCCGTTGCGAACCGGCATCGCCTCCGCCTGCGAAGCGGTCGACGACGGTTCCATCGACCTCGGGGATGAACCGGGCCTCGGCATCGAGGACCCGCTCGAGCGCGTCCAAGACTTCGCCGTCCCAGTGCCGCCCTGATCATCGCGCGTGACAGCTGGCCTCACGCCTCGTCCTCCCCTACCTTGCCGCGCGAGACACCCGGAGACCCCATGACCGCCGACCAGTACCCCCGCTTCGACACGCTCGCGCTGCACGCCGGCCAGCAGCCCGATCCCGCCACCGGCGCCCGTGCCGTGCCCATCTACCAGACCACCTCCTACGTCTTCGAATCGACCGAGCACGCCGCCGGTCTCTTCAACCTCGAGCGGGCTGGCCACATCTACAGCCGCATCTCGAACCCCACGGTCGCCGTCCTCGAGGAGCGCATGGCGGCCCTCGAAGGTGGCGTCGGCGCGGTGGCGACGGCGAGTGGCCAGGCCGCGCTCTTCCTCGCCATCTCCACCTTGATGGGCCAGGGCGCCCACATCGTCGCCTCGAGCCGAATCTACGGCGGCACGCACAACATGCTCGTGCACACCCTGCCGCGCTTCGGCATCACCGCGACTTTGGTCGACCCGCGCAAGCCGGATGCGTTCGCGGGCGCCATACGCCCCGAGACACGCCTCGTGCTGGCCGAGACACTCGGCAACCCCGGCCTCGAGGTGCTCGATATCCGCGCCGTCGCCGATGTCGCCCACGCCGTGGGCCTGCCCCTGATGATCGATTCGACCTTCTCCACACCCTACCTCAACCGTCCCTTCGAGTGGGGCGCCGACATCGTCATGCATTCGGCGACCAAATTCATTGGCGGCCACGGCGTCGCGATCGGCGGTGTCGTCGTGGACGGTGGCCGCTTCGACTGGTCGGCATCGACGAAATTCCCCACCCTCACCGAGCCCTACGCCGGCTACCACGGCCTCGCCTTCGCCGAGGAGTACGGCCCGGCCGCCTTCATCATGCGCGCCCGCGCCGAGGGGCTGCGCGATTTCGGCGCCGCCATGGCCCCGCAAACCGCGTTCTATCTGCTGCAAGGCCTCGAGACCCTGCCCGTGCGTATGGCCCGCCACGTCTCGAACGCAGAGACTGTCGCGACGTTCCTGGAGAAGCATCCAGCCGTTGCCTGGGTAAAATACCCAGGCCTTGAAAGCCATTCAGACCATGCGCTTGCACGCAAGCAGTTCCCGCGAGGCGCCGGCGCCATGATGAGCTTCGGCGTCAAGGGCGGTCGTGCAGCGGGCGCGAAGCTGATCGAGCGGCTTCGCGTCTTTTCGCATCTCGCCAATGTCGGCGACGCGAAATCCCTGGTCATTCATCCCGGCTCGACCACCCACCAGCAGATGAGCGCCGCCGAGCTCGCCGCCGCCGGCATCGGCGAGGAGCTTGTCCGCCTCTCGATCGGGCTCGAGGACCCGAAGGACCTGACCGAGGACCTCGACCAGGCCCTCAAGTCTTCGCAGAAAGGCTGAGCCCATGCAGCTCACCGTCAAAGGCAAGTTGGCCTACGCGGCCACCGGCGGTCGCGACTTCGACGCGGCGCGACCCGCCATCGTATTTCTTCACGGCGCCGGCTTCGATCACACCACCTGGCAGCTCCAGAGCCGCTGGTTCGCCTGGCACGGCTGGTCGGTCCTTGCCCTCGATCTTCCGGCCCACGGCCGCTCCGAGGGCCCGCCGCTCGAGAGCATCGAGGCCATGAGCGATTGGCTTCTCGCGTTCATGGATGCGGCGGGCGCGGAGAAGGCCGCCCTCGTCGGCCACTCCATGGGCGCGGTGATCGCTCTGGAAACGGCCGCGCGTCATCCCGGCCGCGTCGACGGCCTCGCCCTCCTCGGCATCTCCTCGGCCATGCCCGTTCACCCGACGCTGCTCACCGCGGCCAAGGAAATGCCCGGCCGCGCCTACGACATGATGACCACCTGGTGCTTTGCCAATCCAGCCAGGATCGGCGGCAACACGGCACCGGGCATCTGGATGACCGGCAGCGCGCGCATGCTTCTGGACAAGGGCCGCGACGGCGCCATAGCCGCCGATCTCGCCGCCTGCAACGCCTGGACGACGGCCACACGGTCGGCAACGGCCGTGCAAGCGCCGACCGTGCTGATCCTGGGCGCCGAGGACGTGATGACACCCGCCCGCAAGGGCCGCGAGCTCGCTGCCCTTATCCCCGGTGCCACCTGCATCACCATTCCCGGCTCCGGGCACATGATGATGCACGAACGGCCGGACGCGACCCTCGATGCGCTGATCGCACATTTCGGCGCCCACACTTGAGCCCTTCGATCCCAAGCCTCTCTCCGGAGCCCAAATGCCCACCGCCCGCAATCTCTGCTCGCCCAACGTCTCGCTGAAACGGCAGGTCTCGAAGCCCGCCACCCGCTCGCAAGGCGGCATCGTCGTCACCCAGCACCGCGCCGCCTCCGAAGTCGGCGCACGCGTCCTGAAGGAAGGCGGTAACGCCGTCGATGCGGCCGTTGCCGCGGCCTTCGCCGTCGGCGTTCTCGAGCCCTGGATGAGCGGCATCGGCGGGGTCGGCGCCATGCTGCATCGTGACGCCAGGACGGGCGTCATCACCGCCATCGACTTCGGCGGCCGCTCGCCGAAAGGCCTCAGGATGGAGGACTTCAAGCTCGACGGCGGCAAGGATGCGACCAATCTGTTCGGTTGGCCTTCGACAATCGGCAACGTGCATGCGGTCGGCCCCAAGGCGGTCGTCGCACCGACCGAGCCTGCCGGCATGGCGCTGGCGCATCGGCTGCTCGGCTCGAAACCGTGGAGCCGCCTGCTCGCTCCCGCCATCGCCATCGCCGAGGACGGTCTTGTCGTCGACTTCCACACCACCCTGATGATCGCCAACGCACTGCCCGACCTTTTGGGCGATCCGGGCTGCAAGGATCGCTTCCTCCGGGCCGGCATGCCGCCCATCGCTCCGGCCCCACAGACCGGACTCGAGGTGTTGAAGCTCCCCTGCAAGGTTCTCGCACGCACCCTGAAGGCCATCGCCTCCGACGGCGTCGAGGTGATGTACAAGGGGGCCCTCGCCCGCGCCATCGCCGAGGACGTGCAGGAGATGGGTGGCTATCTCTCGGTCGAGGATCTGGCCGCCGTCGCACCCGTGGAGCGCGAGCCGCTGACGCGGACTTATCGCGGCCAGAACGTGACGGTGCTGCCTGAGCTGAACGGCGGTCCGACCCTGCTCCTCGCCTTCGATCATCTCGAAAAGAACGGTGGCAAGCCTGTCGGCGCGCCGGATGGCGATCGCTTTCTTGCCTATGCCAGAGCCCTCGACGTCGCCTGGAAGGACCGGTTCCAGCGCATGGGCGATGCCGGCGAGCGTGGCCTCCCGACCTCCACGACCCATCTCTCCGTGATTGACCGCGACGGCAACATCGTCACGCTGACGCAGACCTTGCTGTCGCTCTTCGGCAGCCGCGTGGTGCTCCCGCAGACGGGCATCCTCATGAACAACGGCATCAACTGGTTCGACCCGCGCCCCGGCGGCCCGAACGGCCTCGCGCCCGACAAGCGCGGCCTTTCGAACTACGTGCCGACGATCATGGAAAAGGACGGTGTCGCCGTCGGCATCGGCGGCTGCGGCGGCAGGCGCATCATCCCGGCCGTGTTCCAGATCCTCGCTCAGATGGCCGACTTCGGCTGGGATCTCGACCGCGCCTTCCATCAGCCTCGCATCGATGTCTCCGGCGGCGCCGCCGTCACCGTCGATCGCCGTCTCCCTGCCGAGACCAAGGCGAAGCTTGCAACGGCGTTCGACACGGTCGAGGTCGATCCCCTGCCGCATCCGGTCAACTTCACCATCGCCGGTGCCGTGCGTCGCGCCGGCGACGGCAACGAAGGCGCCACCGAGCCGCAGCAGCACTGGAGCGAGGCCGTCAGCGAGGAGGAGGTCTGAGGCCCGCAACCCTCGCGCTTGTCGCACCGCCCTATCGTGACGCATGCTGCCCCTTCTCGCCCCACCTCGGACGAGAGCCCAGCACCTAACAAGAGCCCAGCCCCTAACAAGAGCCCAGCCCCTAGCGTGGAGGACGTCATGGCCGCGAAGATCGAGCAGCTAGCCGCGAAAGGCGTGTTCGACGCGCCGAGCTACACCCAGACCATCAAGGTGACCGGCGCTCAGTCGATCGTTTTCATCTCGGGCCAGGTCGATTACGACGCCAAGGGCGGCGTTGGCCACCCCGGCGACTTCGCAGCCCAGGCCCGTGCTGTGTTCGCCGCGTTGAAGGCCCAGGTGGAAGCCGCCGGCGGCACCGTCTCGAGCATCGTCAAGCTCAACACCTACCTGGTCGATGTCCGCCACCGCACCGAGCTTGCGGCCATCCGCGAGGAGGTTTTCGGCAAGAAGGCACCAGCCTCCACGCTGGTCGGCGTCACCGCTCTCGCGATGCCCGGATGGCTGATCGAGGTCGAGGCCATCGCCGTCATCTAGCCCATCGAAGGAGGAACCATGACCATCGCCGACCCGAACCGCACCATCCTGACGGGCGAAAACCCGTTCCTGCGCCTCTCCGCGACCGATGGCGGACCGCTCACCACCAACGCCAGCTTCTGGCGCATCTATCTCTCGCCGATGGGGCCCGGCCACGTGCTCTATTTGAAGAGCGAGCTCACCGACGACGCCTGGCGCATCTACTCCGACAACATTTCCATGACGCGCTGGCTGCAGGACACCGTGCAGGGCATGCTCAACCCCGAGCTCGCTGACAAGGACATCCCCGTCCTCGACGCCGCTTTCGAGAAGGAGGGCGATCCGCGCACTTTCTGGACCGAGCGCGTCGTGACCACGACCGAGGAGGTCGCACTCACCTGGTACGACATCGGCGACCCGCTGATGGTCCATCACCAGCCGGGCCATAACGGTCGCAAGTACGGCCTCAACACTGTGCTCATTCCGGCCCTCGGCGCGCGCCTCATCCACAACGGCGTCGTCGCCTCCGGAAAGGCCTGGCCGATGCAGCGGGAAGGCCGCCCCTTCTCGACCTCGGCGCTCGCCTTCTCCGAAAGCTGGACCGAGCCCCGCTGATTCTCCCTCGCCGCCCGGCCACGTCGGGCGGCGAGCGCGTCTACCCCACGGGCGCTTGCGGTGTCGCGGGAGCGCCCGTCCAGCGCGGCGCATCGTCGAACGAGAAGCCCTTGTCGCGCGCCATGTGGATCAACGCCCGCTCGGCGAGCGCCGTGATCGTCAACAGCGGATTGACCCCGAGCGAGCGCGGAATGATCGCGCCGTCGATCACGTAAAGCCCGTCGTGCACGTCGCTCGTGCCGGCGCCCGGGCTGCCGTCGAACACGCGCCCCTTGTGGTCGACCACCCCGTCGCCGCGGTCGCGCCCCATGCCGGCTCCGCCCAGCGGATGCGCTGTCGCCGGCTGGTGTCCCATCACGCTGCCGGCCAGAGGATTCTTCACGTAGGCTCCGCCCGCATGGCCGACGAGCGCCGACAACGCCTCGTCGAGGCGTCTGTAGACGGGCTGGTCCTTCGCACCCGGCCAGGAAAGCGCGAGACGGCCGTCCTCGAGCCGGAACCGGCCCGAGGCGCTGTCGTGCGATACGGCGAAGAACGTCTGCAGGCTGGCCAGCGGCCCCTTGTAGACGCCATTGACCAGCGCCGACAGCGCACCGAGCAATCGTCCGTTGGGCACGAACATCACCGGCAGCACGGGCGCCAGCGACGAGGGCATCGCACCCTCCTGGATGCGCATTTCGTTGCCGAGCGTCTCGGCATCCTCGATCTCGAGCTGGCCACTCACCGCCGCGCCGATCTCCGCCCCCTCGATCTTCGCCGGATACCCGACCCCGATCGCATTCACCGGCCGCTTGGCCCCATAGCCGAACGCGATGATGTCGCCGTTGGCCGAGAACCTGTGCCCGAGGCGGTCGGAGAGTGCGACACCTCTCTCGCGCGACCTGAGCAGGATCTCCGTCGAGCCGAGAGTCCCCGCCGCCAGCACCACGATCGACGCCTCGACGGCAACCGCGGCCTGCCCCGCAGTCGATCCCTCGTCGAGTCGCTCGGCGACGACCCGCCAGCCATCGGCCCCCAGACGCTCCACATGCGACACGCGTACCGCTTCGAACACCTCGGCACCGTGACGAACGGCGTCCGGCAGGTAGGTCAGCGCCACAGTATTCTTGGCCCCGACGTTGCACCCGCCGCAGCAGTCGCCACAAAGCGTGCACGCTGGTTGATCTATGCCCGCCGCGTTGACGCCGCCATCGAAATTGACAGCGACCGGCGGACTGACCGGAGCCTTGCCGAGCGCAGCCCCCGCTGCTTCCAGCGCCCGGAACTTCGTCATCGCGCGCGCCCGTCCGTGCGAAGCCGGCCTCAGCCATCGCCCCGCGCGCGCGAACCCTTCGTCGATCAGACCATCTTGCGCAATCTGGCCCGGCCACGTCTCGTGGCGGAAGACGCGCGGATCGGGACGCAGCGCCACGCCCGCATTGACCAGCGATCCGCCGCCGACACCGCACGCGACCACCACGTGCATATCCTCGCCGAGCCTCACATCGTAGAGCGCCGTCGGCTTGCCGAAGCTCATGCGGCGCCCGCTCACCTGCATCTCGCCTCGCATCTCGGGAAATCGCGCCGGAAACTCCCCGGTCAGGAACTCGCGCCCCCGCTCCAGCACGCAAACGCGCTTTCCCGCTCGCGCGAGACGTGAGGCAGCCACGCCGCCGCCGTACCCGGAACCGACCACGACCACGTCGTAGCGCCGACAAAGCCGATCGATGGGGCGGGCCAGACGAGCCATCGGAAAATCCTCCCGGGACCGGAAATCAACGACAGTCGAAGTGATCGCAGATTGCAGGCCCCAACCCGATGGGTCGAGCCGTCGCGGACGCTATGGTGACTGGCAGGTGGTGCGCGAGGGTGACAACCCGCTCGCGGCCCTGTTGAATGGCGGCCGAGCCTCGTGAGAGAGAGACGCCATGCCGCAAGCGACTGCACCCTCCGTCGACGCCGCAATCCGGCGCCTCCACGCCGCCATGGGAGACGTGGCCAACGGTGATATCCGCGCCATCAAGGCCCTCTACTCGCACACCGCCGATGCGACCAGTTTCTACGGCTGGGGCGGATGGGAGAAGGGATGGGACGCCGTCTCGGCGCGATGGGACTGGGCAGCCCGGCAGTTCAGGGGCGGCACGGTGAGCTATCGCAACCTCACGACGGTCGTCTCCGCCGACCTGTTCTACACGACCGATATCGAGACCTTCTCGATGCACGCCATGGACGGCATGGGCGGCCCCACCGGCTGGTCCAACCGCGTCACCCACATCTTCCGCCTCGAGGCCGACGAATGGCGGCTGCTGCATCGCCACGGCAACCGCCTGGAGGACCAGTACAAGCCCGCAACCCGCCTGCAACCGAAGGACTAGACCACATGCTCTTCATGGTGATCTCGACGCCTCGCCCCGAGCCGCCGTCGTCCATGACGCCGAAACGCAAGGCCTACTGGGAATGGCTGGCGCCGCTGCAGCAGCAGGGACTGTGCAAGAACGTCTGGGCCCGCACGGGGCGCGGCGCCATCGCTCTCCTCGACGTGCCCGACAACGAGACGCTGCACCGCATCCTGAACGAATGGGCCGAGATCATCCCCGCGACGTTCGAGATCTACCCGCTGATCGACTCTGGTCCGGCGCGAGCATATCTCGAAAAGCACACGAGCTGAGGCCGGCGCCCAGGGCCTGAAGCTCGTTTGTGCTCCCAAACCGGCACCCGGGCGCTCAGAGCCTGATCGCCGACCCCTCAGCGCGGCAGGTCCGAGCGTCCCATCAGGAATTTGTCGATCGAGGCCGCTGCCTGCCGCCCTTCCCGGATGGCCCACACCACGAGGCTCTGGCCTCGCCGGATGTCGCCCGCCGCGAACAGCTTCGGCTTGCCCTTTATCTTGTAGTCGCGCTCGGTCGCATCGAGGCCCTTGAATCGCCCGCGCGGCACGATGTTGAGCTCGAGCTGCTTGACGACATCGCTCTCCATTGGCCCCGAGAAGCCCATCGCGAAGAGCACGAGATCGGCCGGAAGCTCTCCCTCGCTGCCCGGGATCGGCTTCAAGTCCGGTCCGACGCGCGTATAGAGCAGCTTCGTCACCTTCCCGCTTTCGCCCGCGAAACCCGTCGTCGAGATTGAGTACTCGGTCGTCGCTCCCTCGGCCTGCGACGTCGAGATGCGCAGCTTCAGCGGCCAATTTGGCCACGTGACCAGCTTCGCTTCCTTCTCCGGCGGCTTCGGCATGATCTCGAGCTGCGTTACCGATTTGGCACCTTGCCGGATCGACGTGCCGATGCAGTCCGACCCCGTGTCACCACCGCCGATGACGATCACATGCTTGCCCTTGGCCGAAATCTCCTTCGTGCCGGGCGCGAAGGGCTCGGACGAGACGCGCCGGTTCTGCTGCGGCAGGAAATCCATCGCGAAATGGAGACCCTCGAGATGTCGCCCCGGCGACTCCGTGAAGAAGTCGAACGGCCGCTCCGATCCGCCGGTCAGCAGCACCGCGTCATGCGTATCCTCGAGCTCGTAGGCCGAGATGTCCTTGCCGACGTGCGCATTGAGGTGGAACACCACGCCCTCGGCCCTCATCTGCTCGACACGGCGTGCCACCACGGCCTTCTCCAGCTTGAAGTCCGGAATGCCGTAGCGAAGCAGCCCACCCGGTTGCGCATTCTTCTCGTAGACGTGCACCTCATGGCCCGCCCTGGCGAGTTGCTGCGCCGCCGCCAGCCCGGCCGGCCCCGCACCGATGATCGCCACCTTCTTGCCGGTCTTGGTCTCGGCGGGCTCAGGCCTTACCCAGCCCTCCGCAAAGCCCCGGTCGATGATCGCGCACTCGATCGTCTTGATCGTCACCGGCTTGTCTTCGAGGTTGAGCGTGCACGCCGCCTCGCACGGCGCCGGACAGACGCGACCCGTGAACTCCGGAAAATTGTTGGTCGAATGCAGGTTGATGAGCGCCTGCTGCCAGTGATCGCGGTAGACGAGATCATTCCAGTCCGGGATCTGGTTGTTCACCGGACAGCCGTTGTGGCAATACGGAATCCCGCAGTCCATACACCGGCTGGCCTGCGTCCTCACTTCTTTCTCACCGAGTGGAACGACGAACTCGTTATAGTGCTTGGTGCGCTCCTCGACAGGCCGATAGCCGCGATCGCTGCGCTCGTGCTCGAGAAAACCCGTGACCTTGCCCATCGTCTTGTCCCGTCGTGACCGCTGACGCCGAACCAGCCCCCGGCCGGATGCCGTCAACGCGGAATTGGTGATTTGCCGGCACGCGCGCCCGGCGCGCACCGGCTCGAAAGAGCTTCACTCCGCCGCCGGCGCTTTGCCTTTGGACGTCTCGCCCTTCTTGTCGCCTCTTTTCGAGACGCCGATTTCGATCTTCTCCAGCCCGGTGCCGAGCTCGGCTTGGTGCTTGGCCATCTCGGCGAGAGCGCGTCGGTACTCCACCGGCATCACCTTGCGGAACTTGGGCAGCCAGGCTTTCCAGTCGGCGAGGATCGCCTTGGCCCGCGACGAGTTCGTGTAATGCGCGTGCCGGGTGATCAGCCTGTGCAGCCGCTCTGCATCCTGGCTCGTCATGTCACCCATGACGTCGACGAGGCCATGGCTCGCGAGATCGCTTGCGAACTGCTGGTCCGAGAGCACCGCATCCTCGGCCGCGACGGGCTCGAGATCGATCATCGCAAGGTTGCACTTCGTCTCGAACGTGCCGTCCTCGTCGAGCACATAGGCGATGCCACCCGACATACCCGCTGCGAAGTTGCGGCCCGTCTCCCCGAGCACCACCACGACGCCGCCCGTCATGTACTCGCAGCCGTGATCGCCCGTGCCCTCGACCACCGCCACGGCGCCCGAGTTTCGCACCGCGAAACGTTCGCCGGCGATGCCGCGGAAATAGCACTCGCCCGTGATCGCACCATAGAGCACGGTGTTGCCGACGATCATGCTCTCCTCGGGCACGATGCCGGATTTCGGATCGGGCCGCACGATCAGCTTCCCGCCCGACAACCCCTTGCCGACGTAGTCGTTGGCTTCGCCGACGAGATCAAGCGTCACGCCGTTCGCGACCCAGGCCCCGAAGCTTTGCCCCGCGATGCCGTTGAAAGAGAACCAGACGGTATCCTCCGGCAACCCGGCATGACCGTGCGCCTTGGCGATCGCGCCGGACAGCATCGCGCCCGTCGCCCGGTCACGGTTGGTGATGGCCAGTTCCGCCTTCACCGGCTTCCGGCTCTCGATCGCCGGCTTGGCGAGCTCGATGAGCTTGTTGTCGATCACCTTCTCGAGACCATGGTCTTGGCGCTCGGAATGGCAGATCGCGACACTCGCCGGCACATCAGGCTTGTGGAACAGGTTGTCGAAATCGAGCCCGCGCGCCTTCCAGTGGCTGATCGCCCGCGACTTGTCGAGACAGTCGGACTGCCCCACCAGCTCGTCGAACGTGCGCAAGCCCATCTCTGCCATCAGCTCGCGCACTTCCTCGGCAATGAAGAAGAAGAAGTTGATGACGTGTTCGGGCTGCCCCTTGAAGCGGGCCCGCAGCACCGGGTCCTGCGTCGCGACACCCACGGGGCAGGTGTTGAGGTGGCACTTGCGCATCATGATGCAACCGGCCGCGATCAGCGGAGCCGTCGCGAAACCGAACTCGTCGGCCCCGAGCAGCGCACCGATGACGACGTCCCGCCCCGTACGGATGCCGCCGTCGACCTGCACCGCGATGCGCCCACGCAGCCGGTTGTAGACCAGTGTCTGGTGCGTCTCGGCCAGGCCGATCTCCCAGGGGCTACCCGCATGCTTGATCGAGGTGAGCGGCGAGGCGCCCGTCCCTCCTTCGAAGCCCGAGATCGTAACGTGGTCGGCACGCGCTTTCGCCACACCGGCCGCGACCGTGCCGACACCGACCTCGGAGACGAGCTTCACTGACACGGCAGCCGCCGGATTGACGTTCTTCAGGTCGAAGATCAGCTGTGCCAAGTCCTCGATCGAGTAGATGTCGTGGTGCGGCGGCGGCGAGATGAGGCCCACACCAGGCGTCGAATGGCGCACCTTCGCGATCGTCTGGTCGACCTTGTGCCCGGGCAGCTGGCCGCCCTCTCCGGGCTTTGCCCCCTGCGCCATCTTGATCTGCATGACGTCGGAGTTGGCGAGGTACTCCGTCGTGACGCCGAACCGGCCCGACGCCACCTGCTTGATCGCCGAGCGCATCGAATCGCCGTTCGGCAGCGGCTTGAAGCGGTCCGCTTCCTCCCCGCCTTCACCCGTGTTCGATTTGCCGCCGATCCGGTTCATCGCGATGGCGAGCGTGGTGTGCGCTTCACGGCTGATCGAGCCGAAGCTCATGGCTCCGGTCGAGAACCGCTTCACGATCGCGGCAGCCGGCTCCACCTCGGAGAGTTGCACGGGCTTGCGCCCCATCTCCTCTGCTGACTTGATGCGGAAGAGGCCTCGCAGCGTCATAAGCTGCTCGGACTGATCGTTGACCTGCTTGGCATAGTCGCGCCACTTCTGCGGCACCTTGCCTGCCTTCGCGTCCTCCGTCGGCGTGGTCCGCACCGCGTGCTGCAGGTCGGCGACCACGCTCGGCCGCCACATGTGCGCCTCGCCCCGGATCCGGTAGGCATACTCGCCACCGACATCGAGCATGCCCTCGAGCTGCGGCACGTCGGCGAACGCCTGCCGGTGCCGCTCGAAGGTCTCGCGCGCGATCTGCCTGAGGCCCACGCCTTCCACCTGCGTGTGCGTGCCGGTGAAGTAGCGCTTCACGAACGCGGACTTCAGGCCCACCGCGTCGAAGATTTGCGCGCCGCAGTAGCTCTGGTAGGTCGAAATGCCCATCTTGGACATCACCTTCAAGAGCCCCTTGTCGATCGCCTTGATGTAGCGCTTCTCGGCTTCCTTGAGCTCGATCTCCTCGTCGAGATCGGGCAGCAGCTGCGCGATCGTCTCGAAGGCGAGATAGGGATTGATTGCCTCTGCCCCGAAGCCCGCGAGCGTCGCGAACTGGTGCACCTCGTGCGCCTCGCCCGTCTCCACGACGAGGCCGACCGATGTGCGCAGGCCCTGCTTGATCAGGTGGTGATGGACCGCGCTCGTCGCGAGCAGCGACGGGATCGGCACCCGGTCGGGTCCCGTGTTCCGGTCGGACAGGATGATGATGTTGTAGTCCTTCGAGCGCACCGCCTCCTCGGCTTCCGCGCACACCACGTCGAGCGCCCAGCTCATGCCGCCGGCCGCCTTGTCGACCGGGTACGTGATGTCGATCGTGATCGACGCGAAGTGGTTGTCCTTGACGAGGCCGATCTGCCGGATCCGCTCGAGGTCCTCGTTGGTCAGGATCGGCTGGTAGACCTCCAGCCGCTTCACCTTCGAGGTGCCCTCGATGTCGAGGATGTTGGGACGCGGCCCGATGAACGAAACGAGGCTCATGACGAGCTCTTCGCGGATCGAATCGATCGGCGGGTTCGTCACCTGCGCGAAGTTCTGCTTGAAGTAGGTATGGAGCAGCTTCGGTTTCGAGGAGAGCACCGAGACCGGCGTGTCCGTCCCCATCGAGCCGACGGCTTCCTGGCCCGTTGACACCATCGGGCTCATCAGGAACTTGAGGCTCTCTTGCGTGTAGCCGAAGGCCTGCTGGAGATCCATCAGCGACACGTTCGTCGCCTTCTTCTCCGGCTTCGACAGCGGCAGGTCACCCACCACGATCTGGGTCTGCTTGAGCCAGGTTTCGTACGGATTCTTCGCCGCGAGCTCCTTCTTGAGCTCGTCGTCCGATATGATTCGTCCCTGCGCGAGATCGATGAGCAGCATCTTGCCCGGCTGCAGGCGCCACTTCTTCGCGATCTGCTCCTCGGGGATCGGCAGCACGCCCGATTCCGACGACATAACCACCCGATCGTCCTTGGTGACGAGGTAGCGCGCCGGCCGAAGCCCGTTCCGGTCCAGCGTCGCGCCGATCTGCCGCCCGTCGGTGAACGCCATTGCGGCCGGACCGTCCCACGGTTCCATCAGGCAAGCGTGATACTCGTAGAAGGCGCGCCGCGCCTGGTCCATCGTCTGATGGCCCGCCCACGCCTCCGGAATCATCATCATCGCGGCGTGCGCCAGGCTGTAGCCGCCGCGCACCAGGAACTCGAGGCCGTTGTCGAAGCAGGCCGTATCCGACTGCCCCTCGTGCGAGATCGGCCAGAGCTTCGAGATGTCCTGCCCGAACAGCGGCGAGGCGACCGATGCCTGCCGCGCCGCCATCCAGTTCACGTTCCCGCGCAGCGTGTTGATCTCGCCGTTGTGCGCCACCATCCGGTAGGGATGCGCGAGCTTCCACGACGGAAACGTGTTGGTCGAGAAGCGCTGATGCACCAGCGCCAGCGCCGAGGCGACGCGGGGGTCGGAAAGATCCTTGTAGTAAGCCTTCACCTGGTAGGAGAGGAACATCCCCTTGTAGACCACCGTGCGCGAGGACAGCGACACGCAGTAGTGCCCGATGTCGCGCCCCTTGTAGGCATCGTAGACCGCATTCGAGACGACCTTGCGTGCCAGATAGAGCCGCCGCTCGAACTCTTCCTCGTCCTTGATCGCTGCGGACCGCCCGATGAAGATCTGCACATGACGCGGCTCTGACGCCCGCACCATCTCGGAAAGGCACGCATTGTCGACAGGCACCTCGCGGAAGCCGAGCAGCTCGAGCCCCTCGTCGCGGACGATGCGGCCCCACACCCGCTCGCAATGCGACCTGAGCCGCTCGTCCTGCGGCATGAAGATGTGCCCGACCGCGTAGTCGCCGGGTGAGGGCAACGTGATGCCGCGCCCCGCACACTCCTCCTTGAGGAAGGCGTGCGGAATCTGAATCAGGATCCCCGCACCGTCGCCCGACGTCGGGTCGGCGCCGACGGCACCGCGATGCTCGAGGTTTTCCAGGATGGCGAGCGCGTCCGCCACGATGCCGTGCGAGGCCCGTGCCTTCAGGTCGACGATGAATCCGACACCGCAGGCGTCGTGCTCGCGCTTTCGGTGGAAAAGGCCTGCCTTTTCCGGCGCCTCATACGCGCCGCTGCCCGAAATCCGATGCGCCTTCGATGTCGTCTCAGCCATGGCTCTTTCCTTGCGGATCGTCGTGACCCCGTGCTCGTGGCCAGCGCGCTGCTCCCGTCCTTGCGATCCCCGCGGGATCGCCCGGTGGTTGCCTCGCGCACACTTGCGGAACGCGCCGGCGTGCAACGCATTGTTCCCGGTAGCGACTCCGCTCTCGGCCGTCTTCCTGATCGGACAGCCTGCGGGGAGGCGCGTGCGGTGTGTCGCGAGCCGTGCCCGTTGTCTTCTTTCAATTCGTGGATTCCGCCACCCGCACAGTGTAAGCGCTGCTGCATCGCAACACCAGGGACCGGGGCGTGGCTTCGGCAGCCGAACCACGTAAAGGACAGGATACCTGACCTATCGCTAACTGCAAGACGGAAATTTCCGCATTGCAAGGGAGATTGCGGCACTTGGTGCGACGCACCCGAAGAGTGCCCCTCTGCCCGACGACACGCCGGCGGCAACTGCCGCTTCCGCCGCACGCAGACAATGGAGCAACGCGCCTTGACACCGTCAGATCCGCTTGAGGCGTGGGCTCTCGACCGTGAGATCGTCCTCGCCCGCATTGTCGACGCCCCGCGCGAGCGCGTCTTCGAAGCCTGGACCGGCGCGCATCACCTCGCGCGCTGGTTTGGCCCGGAAGGCTTCACGCTCGAGAACGTAGCGGCCGACATTCGTCCCGGCGGACAGTGGCGCTTCGTCTACGTTGGCCCCGACGGCACCCGCTACGACAATCGCATCGCCTACCTCGACATCGTGGCACCCGCGCGCCTCGTCTTCGACCACGGTCCCGACCAGGACGACGCGCCGGAGCGCTTCCGCGTCACGGTCACCTTCGATGCACAGGACGACGGCAAGACCGTGGTCACCCTCCGCCAGCTCCACCCGACGAAAGATCAGCGTGACGCCACCGTCGCCTTCGGCGCCGTCGAGCTGGGGCTGCAGACTCTCGACAAGCTGGCACGCTACGTCGCGGGCAACGCCTGAAAACCACTCACGATCCGTCGACAGCCTTTCTTAACGTCGCCGCGCCATCCTGCGGGCCGCTCCGCAGCATCTGGCGACCGACCATGGAACCGAACCCGGGCGCCCCGCGCCCCAAGCTCCCGCTGTGGCGCACCGTTGGTTGCGCCTATCGCGCCGTCTTCTCGAACCTCGGCGTTCTCCTTCGGATCGCCTGGCCCTGGCTCCTGATCATGGTGCCGTTCCAGGTCGCCTACTATTGGTGGGCGTGGCCGACGATGCAGTGCCCGGACATCGATGCGCCGACACCGCCAACTGATATCACGCAATCTCTCACGAGCAGTCTCTGGTGCCTCGCAATGACGTTGCCTTGGTCGGGCATCGCTGTCGGTTGGCACCGCTTCCTGCTGCGCGGTGAAACGTCATCGGCATTTCCACCTCGGCGCGGGCACCCCTTCGTCCCATACGTCGGCGTGGCCGTGCTTTTTGGGTTCATGACGATCTTGCCGTTCCTGATCGCCGACCTGGTGCCGTTTTCGAACAGCGACGAAATGCCGACCGCACTCGTGGTCGCGATGGGCATATTTTGCGTCCTGTTGCTCGTGATCTCACGGCTTTCCGTCTGTCTGCCAGCCATCGCGATCGAAGGGCCCGGCCGAACGCTGGGTGAGGCGTGGCGGGCAACGCGGGGCAACACGTGGCGTCTCATGGCCGGGTCACTGCTTGCCGGAATGCCAGTCATCGCCTTCGCAATCATCGAGGTCGTCGTCGCCCAGGTGACGGGCCGCCTGAGCTTCACACTCGCAGGCGCCGTGCTGGGGCCCGTCAACTTGCTCCTCATTGCGGTCGGCGTCGGCTTCCTCTCCTATTCCTGGCGCCACTTCTACGACGATGGACCCACCACACACGCCACCGCATGATCGCTCACCGCGCGTCTCGCTTCCCTCGACAGCCGAGCCTGCTATCCTGGCTTCATGCCAGCGAAAACCACGTCCCCCTTCGGCCTTTGGCCGTCCCCGTTGAAGCCGCGCGATCTGACCCGCGGCGCCCGGCGCTTCGGCCACATCCAGGGCGATGGCCCTTACGTCTACTGGACGGAAGGCCGCCCCGAGGAGAAGGGCCGACAGGTCGTCGTCCGCATGCGTCCCGGTATCGACAAGAAGCCGGAGGATCTGCTGCCCGCGCCCTTCTCCGCGCGCACCAAGGTGCATGAGTACGGCGGTGCCGAATTCCTGGTCGCCGATGGCACGCTCTACTTCGTCAACGCCGACGACCAGGACATCTGGCGCCTCCAGCTCGATGCCCGAAGGCCCGAGCGCATCACCACCGCCCCCGCCCTGCGCTTTGCCGACATGGCCCTCGATGCGACACGCAACCGTCTCGTCGCCGTTGCCGAGCGCCACCCCGAGGGCGCAGACCATGCGCAGCCGCAGAACTTGGTCGCCGCCATCGCTCTTGACGGCAAGGACAAGGGCACGGTCATCGATCTCGTCACCGGGCGCGATTTCTATGCGTTCCCGCGCCTGTCTCCGGACGGTAGCCGCCTCGCCTTTCTCGGCTGGGACCTGCCGGACATGCCATGGGACCAGTCGGCCCTCTACGTCGCTCCCGTGAAGGCCGACGGTACCGCCGGCCGCGCCCAGCGGATCGCCGGCGGCAACGGCGTCGCCGCCATGCAGCCAGCCTGGCTCGACGACAGCCGCCTGATCTTCCTCTCCGACGAAACGGGCTTCGGCAACGCCGTGCTTTGGAACGGCACCGAGCTGCGCCCGCTCACCCGCCTCAAGGCCGAGCTCGGCCTGCCCATGTGGAACCTTGGCCCCCGCACGCTCGTCGCGACCGGGCCGGATCGCCTCGTGGCGAGCGGCGACGTCGACGGCAAGCCCTCTCTCGTCGTCGTCACCGGCCTCGGGGATCGTCGTCCGCAAATCGAGGTCCGTCCTCTCGCGGTGGCCTCGGTCGGCAGCCTCGCGCCATACGACGGCGGCATCGCAACGGGCGTCGGACGGCCGAAGGCGCCGGCTGCGCTGGTCGCCATTTCCGCACGCCGCAAGGCCCCCGCCGTTCTGCGTACCGCGACCGATCTCGCCCTCGTCCCCAGCGGCATCTCGGTGGGTCGCACGGTGTCCTTCCGTGGCGGTGACCGCAAGACGACTTTCGCCCAGTTCTACCAGCCCGCCAGCGCCACCCACCGCGGGCCCCGCGGCGCGAAACCACCCGCGCTCGTCCTCGCCCACGGCGGGCCCACGTCGAGCGCCGGCCACGGCTTGTCGCTCCGCGTCCAGTACTTCACCAGCCGCGGATTCGCCGTGCTCGATGTCGACTATGCAGGCTCCACCGGCTACGGCCGCGCCTACCGCGAGCGCCTCGACGGCCAGTGGGGCATCGCCGACGTGGCGGATTGCGCAGCCGGCGCAAAGTTCCTCGCCGCCGAAGGCCTCGCCGACCCGGAAAAGATCGCCATCGCGGGTGGCAGCGCCGGCGGTTACACCGTGCTGATGGCACTTGCCACGACCAAGGCCTTCGCCGCCGGCTCCAGCCATTACGGCATCTCCGATCTCTCGCTGCTGATGCAATCGACCCACAAGTTCGAGGCGGGCTATCTGCATCGCCTGCTCGGCACGACGCCCAGAAGCTGGAAGAAGACCTGCGATGCCCGCTCGCCCATCACCCTCGTCGCCGGTATGACCGCGCCCCTCGTGCTGTTCCAGGGTCTCGACGACAAGGTCGTGCCGCCGGAACAGTCGCGGCTCATCCACGAGCGACTGAAGGAACGCGGCATACTCACCGAGCTCTACGAGTTCGAGGGCGAAGGCCACGGCTTTCGCCAGGCCACCACCATCGTCAAGGTCGCCGAGGCCGAGCTCGCCTTCCTCAAGCAGGCCCTGCGTTTGCGTTGATGGTGCCCAGCCTCCGCTGTCAGCAGGCCGAAGTGCCCTGTCCACTGGGGCTGTCGGACCACGATCCAGCCGTTGACATCCGCGTCGAGCTGGGGCTTTTCCCGGCGACCGGCCGTTGGGCCAGGGCTCGCGCCGTCCCATATGCGATGAATGCCGGGGACAGTCGCATGAGCATCGCCCTCACGCCCGTCGAAAGTGCCGCGCGAATCCGCACCCCACCCACTGCAAGCAACCAGAAGACCCGACAGGAGCCCGAGATGCACATCGAGATAAGGACCGACAGCCACATCCATGGCGGCGATCTAGGCCCGCATGTGGAGCGCGTCGTCGGCTCCGTGCTCGGACCGTTCAAGGCCCAGATCACCCGCGTCGAGGTCCATCTCACCGACGAGAATGGGGGAAAAGGCGGCGCCAACGACAAGCGTTGCGTGATGGAAGCCCGCCTGGAGGGGCGCAAGCCGCAAGCCGCGACCCACAACGCCGAAACCGTGGAGCAGGCGATCAAGGGTGCCGCCGACAAGCTCAAGCGCGTGCTGGATAGCACGCTCGGCCGGCTTCGCGACGGTCATTGACCAGCCGACGGTGGTCACCGCATCCAAGTCGAGAGGGCGCCTTGGGGCGCCCTCTCTGTAAGAGCCCTGGCCTGGGCTCGGCCTATTTGTCCAGCCACACCTGCTCGTGCCGCCAATGGCTGTAGATGCTGTTGTTCGATCGCACGTGGCCTTTCACGTAGGGCTGCCGGCACTGCGCCGTCCGTCCGTGATAGAGCATCGGGCGCACGTTCTCCTCGGCGAGGAAGCGCTCGATCTCCCAGACCATCTTCTTGCGCTTTTCCACGTCACGCTCGGAGGACTGCGCCTTCAGCATCGCGTCGAGCTTGGGATTGCAGTATTTCGAGTAGTTGTACTCCGAACCGCAGGCGTAGCTTTCGACGAGTGTCGCATCCGGATCGTCGACGCTCGATCCGGTCAAGTTCAGCGCGACCGCATAGTCCTGACGTGCCGCACGACCGAACCAGACGCTTGACTCGATGATCTCGAGCTCGGCCTGGAAGTGGATCTTGTTCAGCTGGTCGACCATGATGACGGCGGGATCCTTGTAGGAGGCGAGATCGCGCGTCGAGATCTTGATCGGCAGCTTGTTCGTGGCGCTATAGCCGAGGTCCTCCATGATCTTGCGGGCCTCGGCCTGCCGCGATTCCAGCGTGCCTCCGTAGCCGGGCAGCTTTGCGATGACATCGGCCGGCATGCCCCAAAGCCCCTCCGGAGGCGGCATCATCACGCCCGAGACCTTGGCCGCACCGTGTGAGGTGATTGCGAGCATGCCCTCCCGGTCGAGCGCGAGCGAGATCGCCTTCCTGAGCTTCACGTTGTCGAGCGGGGCGCGCTTGTCGTTGATCAGCACGTTGACGGACACGTTGGTAGGCCCGAGTGTGCACACGATGTGCGGCGCCTGGCTGGCAATATCCTTCATGATGGGGACGGTGATGTCGCCCGTCGTCGTCAGGTCGAACTTGCCGGCGATCAGGCCGAGAACCCGCGTCGATCGGTTGCCGACGATCGTGTAGTCGACGCCGTCGAGGTACGGTAGCCCCTTCTTCCAGTAGTCCGGGTTCTTGACGACACGAACACGCTCGTTGCTCTTGAACTCGACGAACTTGAACGGCCCGGTGCCGATCGGCTTCAAGCGTTGGTCCTTGGCTGCCACATGGCACGGATAGATCACGCCGAACCCCGAGGCGAGAAGCGCCAGGACGGAGGGCTGCGGCCGCTCGAGGTGGAAGGTGGCCTGGTAGTCGTTGTCGACCGTGACCTCCTTGAGGTTCGTGTACCAGATCTTGCGAGGGTTCTTGCGGAAGTAGTTCGGCACCTTTCCCGTGATCCAGTCCAGCGTGCACTTCACGTCCTTCGCCGTGAAGGGCTTGCCGTCATGCCACTTGACGCCCTCATTGAGCTTGAAAGTGAGCTTCGTGCCGGTGGCGTCCCACGCCCAGCTCTTGGCAAGCTCCGGGATGACCGTGTCGAGACCGCCGAGAGGCTTGGCCGGATCGAACACGACGAGGCTGTTGAACACGCCCCCCGCCGACATCACAGTCGTGAAGCTCACTTCCTCGAGGATCGACATGCTCGAGGGATTGGCACTGATATAGACCTGCAGCGTACCGCCGCGCTTCTGCGCCAAGGCCTGTGGGGATGATAGGCCGAGCGCCATGACGGCAGCCACGAGACATCGAAAGATCTGCATTCGTTTCCTCCAGAAGCACAACCCGGCACGCGGCCTCTTCGGGCCTTTCCATACCGGGCACATCTGAAGGTTAGCGGGCTTCGTCGAACTGCGCGAGATGTGCTTTGAGGGTCGCCCCTGCGTAGGCTGTCCGTGCCAGCCCGCGCCTCTGCAGCTCGGGCACGACCTGCTCCACGAACGCCTCGATCGCCCCCGGACAATGGATCGGCGTGATCATGAACCCGTCGCCGCCGACGTGCGTCATGAAGGCCTCCATCTGCTCGACGATGCGCTTGGGCGTTCCGACGAACTGCGGCAGGCCCACGCTCTGCCCATGCCGTTGCGCGATTTCCTCCATTGTCGACGGGCTGCCATCCGGCGCGAAATAGCGCGTCCTGAGGCGCTGCAGCTGAGGCTCGCTCCGCTCCGCGAGTTTCGTCCCCGGCGGCAGGCGCGACAGGTCGAAGTCCAGATGCGCAGACAGGATCGCCATGCCACCCTCGACCGGCACCAGAGCGTTGTGCTCGGCTTGCCGCTCTCGCGCCTCACCCTCCGTTGCACCGATGATCGGCTGCATGCCGAACAGGATCTTGCATTTGCGCCGGTCTCGCCCGATCGCGTCCATGTGCGCATGAACGCTGTCACGATAGGCTTTTGCGTCCTCTGGCCTCGGCTGGATGGCGAAGATCGCATCGGCATACTTTGCCGCGAAGTCCTGTCCCTTCGGCGAAACCCCTGCCTGCAGAATGGCAGGACCGCCGTGCGGCGACCGGATCACATTCAACGGCCCTCGCGATTTGAAGAAGCGGCCTTCGTGATTGATCCGGTGCACCTTCCCGGCGTCCGCGAACCGAGGCGTCTCCCGGTCCATGACGACGGCATCCTCGTCCCAACTCCCCCACAGCTTCCGGCAAACCTCCATGAACTCGTGCGCCCGGTCGTAGCGCTGGTCGGCGCCCGGTCGCTCGACCCCGAAGTTGGCATCCTGGTTGTGATTGATCGACGTCACGACGTTCCACCCGACCCGCCCGGCCGTGAGATGGTCGAGCGTCGCCCACATCCGCGCCGCGTAGAACGGGTGGTGCTGACTGGTCGAGAACGTCGAGGCGACACCGATACGGCTCGTCGCGGCCGCCATGTAGGAGAGCAGCGGTATTGGGTCATGCTCGGGCGCCTGCGTCGCATTGGCGAGCGCCGGCTCGAGCGAGCCCTTGTAGGTGTCGGAGATGTAGTTGAGGTCGGCGAAGAAGGCCATGTCGAAGAGGCCCCGCTCGCACACCTTGGCGATGTGCTGCCAGAGACCCGGCTGCGTCCAGTCCCAGCCCGCCGCAACCGTCTTGGGGTGACGCCACATGGCGAGCGAATGGAACGTCGGCCCGTGCACGAGGAACTGCGCGAGATGAATCTTTCCGTTCCAGGTCGACATCGCAGCCGCCCCCTTGTTCACGCTTTCGGATGGGCCCGAGTTTGCCGCCGACGCTCGCACACGGCAACGCCCGGCCGCTCAACCGGCCGGGCGTCCTTTAGGTGCACCGATGCAGCTGCAGGGCGCGGACCCTACACCCAGGAGCGATCACCCGCGATACGGCTCTCATAGGCAGCGATCGCCGGCGCCTTCTCGAGCGTCAGCCCGATCTCGTCGAGGCCGTTCACCATGCAATGCTTGCGGAAGGGGTCGATCTCGAATTTGTCCACCTTGCCGTCTGGCCCCGTCACCGTCTGCGCCGGCAGGTCGACCGTGATCTCGGCGCCGGGGAGCTCGAGCAGGAAGCGCATCAGCTCGTTCACCCGTGCCTCCGGCAGGATGACGGGCAGGATGCCGTTCTTGAAGGTGTTGTTGAAGAAGATGTCGGCGAACGACGGCGCGATCACGCAGCGGATGCCGTAGTCGAGCAGCGCCCATGGCGCGTGCTCGCGCGAGGATCCGCAACCGAAGTTCTGCCCCGCGACCAGGATCGTGGCACCCCGGTAGGGCCCCTTGTTCAGCACGAAGTCCGGCTTCTCGCGACCCTGCTCGTCGTATCGCATCTCTGCAAAAAGGTTCTTGCCGAGCCCCGTCCGCTTGATTGTCTTCAGGTACTGCTTCGGAATGATCATGTCGGTGTCGACATTGATCATGTTCATCGGGGCGGCCACGCCCTTCAGGGTGGTGAACGGTTGCATCGGCTCCTCCGACAGGTCGCCGCTGGACGGCGAGTTCGATTGGCCGCTGTTCTACACACAGCCTCCGAGCCGGGCAACTCGCGCGCTGTCCGCGCGGAACCGAACCGTCCGCATTGGTGTTGCCGCAAGATCGAGGACCGGCCTGACGGGTGGCATTCAACCGGCAGTCAGGAGGTTGAAATGACTTCCAATTCCATCGCTAGACTGGGCGCGGCAGCTGTCCTCGTCCTTCTCCCGCTCGGCTTCGCTCGAGCCCAGGACGTCCCCGCCCCCAAGTTCATGCAGGACACCTACCCTTCGAATGCCCTTGCCTCTGCATGGCAGGAGGACCAGGCCATCGAGAAAGCGGGAGCGCTCGACGCCAAGACCAAGCAGCTCATCGGTTTGGCTGTCGCCGCGCAGGTACCATGTCACTACTGCGTCTACTATCACACGAAAATGGCCAAGGCCGACGGCGCCACCGAAGCGCAGATCAAGGAGGCGATCGCCACAGCGGCCCTGACGCGCAAGTGGAGCACCGTCTTGAACGGGACCAACTACGACATGGCCGAATTCCGCAAGGAGGTCGACGAGCATCTTGCGAAGTCGGCATCGGCTGCCACCGGATCGACGACGAAGTAGATTTCGTGGACAGGCTTCTTGCCCTCCTGGCCGGTCCCCATGGCGGGTCCGGCCAGGTCCTCTGGCGTGTCCATCCCGTGGAGCGACATTGGCGTCGGCACGGAAGTCTGCTTATGGTCACAGCTCGATGATCACCGAGCAGAACCGACCCGCCCACATGCCAGCCTTCAGACGACACCTCGAGCCCCCGATTCAGTGGCTGGAGCCGAACCGGATGTGCCGCCACCGCACCTGCACCCGGGGCTACGCCCATGGCTGACGGCAACGAGCCCACAGGGCGCGCCTACCGGATCGGGATCGACGTCGGCGGTACATTCACCAAGGCTGTGCTCATCGACACCGCCACGCGCGAGGTCGTCGGCCGGTCCTCCGTCCTTACCACTCACGATCACCCGCGCGGTGTGGCTGCAGGCGTCGTCGAAGTCTTCCGTACCGTCCTCGAGACTTCCGGAGTGGCGCCCGAGCAGGTGGTCTTCCTCGCCCATTCCACAACCCAGGCAACCAACGCGCTGCTCGAAGGCGACGTGGCCGAGGTCGGCATCGTCGCCATGGCCGGCCAGGCCGCGGCCGCTCTCGCCGAGCCGCAGGCGAAAATTGCGCCCATCGAGCTTGCCCCCGGTCGCTGGCTGCAAACGGCGAACGCCTTCCTTGTCTCTGACGGCCTCACCGAAAGCGCGGTGCGCGACGCCATCGCCACGTTGCAGGGTCAAGGCGCGCGTGTGCTCGTCGCCTCGGCTGCATTCGGCGTCGACAACACCGGAACCGAGGAGCTCGTCCGCGCACTCGGCGCCGATGCCGGCCTGCCGACCACCTGCGGCCACGAGATCACGCGCCTCTACGGCCTGACCACCCGCACCCGCACGGCCGTCATCAACGCCTCGATCCTGCCTCGCATGATCGCCACTGCCGACATGACCGAGGCGAGTGTGCGCGAGGCGGGCATCCGCGCTCCGCTCATGGTGATGCGCGGTGACGGCGGCGTCATGGACATCAAGGAGATGCGCCGCCGGCCGGCGATGACCATGCTGTCCGGCCCGGCCGCCAGCGTCGCCGGAGCCCTCATGCACCTGAAGGTCGCCGACGGCCTCTACTTCGAGGTCGGTGGCACCTCGACCAACATCGGCGTCATCAAGAATGGACGCCCGACAGTCGCCTACGCCCGTGTCGGCGGGCACGAAACGTACGTGTCCTCGCTCGACGTCCGCGTCATCGGCATCGCCGGCGGCAGCCTCATTCGCGCCGAGCCGGGCCGCCTCCTCGATGTCGGGCCGCGCAGCGCCCACATCGCCGGCCTTGCCTACGCCGCGTTCGCCGCCCCTGATGCGATCGTGGACCCGCAAATCGAGTTGTTCGAGCCGAAGCCCGGCGACGGCGCCAACTACATCCGCATCAAGGTTGCGGACGGACGCCGTTTCGCCCTGACCAACACCTGCGCTGCAAACGCGCTTGGCTACACCCGCCCTGGAAACCATGCACACGCCGGCACCGACGCCGCACGCCGCGCCTTCGAGCCGCTGGCAGCTTTCCTCGGCGTAACGGTCGAGGAGGCCGCCCGTCATGTGCTCGATTGCGCTGTCGGCAAGCTGTTGCCCGTCGTCGCCGATCTCATCAAGGAATACGAGCTCGACCCCGACCAGCAGACCCTGATCGGCGAGGGCGGCGGCGCTGCGGCCCTCGTGCCCTATGCCGCCGAGCAGGCAGGGCTGCCCCATGAGATCAGCCGCGACGCCGAGGTCATCTCCTCGATCGGCGTGGCCCTCGCACTCGTACGAGACGTCGTCGAGCGCATCATTCCCCATCCCCAGCCGGACGACCTGATCGCCATCCGGAAGGAGGCTTTGGATGCCGTCGTCCGTCTCGGTGCCGACCCCTCCCAGGTCGACGTCACGGTCGAGGTCGACCAGCAGACGCATCGCGTGCGGGCCACCGCCATGGGCGCCGCCGAGATGCACGTGAAGGATGCGACCGGCGCCATCTCCGAGCGGGAAGCGCGCGCCCTCGCGGCCCGCTCTCTGGGGGTTGCGCTCGATACCGTCGCGCTCGCCGCGGAGACGGCCGGCTTCCGCGTCTATCAGACGGCGGGCGACGGCCCGCGGTCGCTTCGAACCATCGATTGGCGAGGCGCCATTCGCGTCCAGCGAAGCCGCGCCCTCTCCGCCGCCACGACCGCTGTGGGTCTCGCGTCCGCGCTCTCGGAACTCTGGCACGCTGCCGGCGGCACGGACGGCCCGGCCCATGCGCATCCAGGTCTCGTGCTGCTCCACGAGCGCCACCTCGTCGACCTGACCGGCGTCGAGGACCTGGCCCAGGCCCTTGCCCTGGCCCGCAGCGAGCTCGATGCAAAGCCCGACGACACGCCCGTCGCCCTCGTCGCGATGCCGACCGGGCAAGCGTAAGTGGCGTCGACAGCGTCGACCTTACTTTCGCTCGAGCCCGTCGCCGCCGATGACCAGCGTGGGGACGCCGGCCGTCCGGTTGCGCACTGTGAACACGCGCGTGCCGGGCCGACGCCCCGTCCTGATCTCGGAGACATCTATTCCCTCCGCTGACATACGGACATGGGCCCTCTCGATGTCGTTGGCCCGCCACGCGAGGCCGAAAATGCGATCTGGCCCGGCTCGAACGCCCCTTCTCGTGTCGTGCGAGATTTCCACGACGAGCCCGCCGCACACGAAGAACAGAAGGCGGTTGCCATGCTCGGGATTGGTCCGATCGAGCCTGAGATCCAACCCCAGTCGGCCTCCGTAGAGGGCAACAGCGCGTTCCGGATCGCCCGTGCGAACGACCACATGATCTAGCCCGGCAATATCGGCCCCCGCGTCTTTTCCGCTGTTATCGCGCGCTTTTGCGACGCCGATCGCAACCCCGTGAGTTGTCGCCGTGTCGAGAGCATAGACGCTGGCGTCCTGATCCAAGGTCCCGGTCAAGCCGCGCCGCTCCAGCCGATGCATGGCTGCGCCCAGATCGGGCACCTCAAGCACGAGCCGCAGCCCAACAGCTCCCTCGCGACGTTCAGCCGCCTTCGGAGCCGCATCGAGCACGATGCCCGCGTTGTCGAGTTGCAGGCGCCTCGCTCCGCCGGCAAGCTCCTGCGTTTGGCGGCCCAGCATCATCGCATAGTCGCTGCCGGCCTCCGCCACGTCCTCCACCGTGATGGCGATATGGTCGATGCCCGTGATCATGTCTCGCCCTTCCTGCTGCCTGCCAACTCCACACGCCCGCACAGCAAACGGCCTACCCTTCCGGCCGGCAACTCCTGTAGCCTCGGACCGACCTTCCCTGCCATGGACCAGTCACCCGGAGCCTTCCCCCATGTCCACATCCGCGCCGCGCGTTGCCATCATCGGCGTTTGGCTCGAAAGCAACCGCTTCGCGCCGGTCGCCAAGGAGGCCGACTTCAAGAGCCTCTATCAGCTCGAGGGCGACGAAATCCTCGCCGCCGCTCGCGAGAAGAACCCCTTCATCCTCGGCGAGGCCTCGGCCTTCGTGAAGACCATGGACGCGACCGGTCCCTGGCAGCCGGTTCCGATCCTGCTTGCCGCCTGCCATCCCGCGGGTTGCATCGACGGCCGCCTGATGGACGACTACCTCGCCAAAATGCGCGCCGGCCTCGAGGCCGCAGGTCACCTCGACGCCGTCTACGTCGCCAATCACGGCGCCATGATCGCCACCGATCGCGACGATCCGGACGGCGAGATGATCGCCCTCGCGCGCGAGGTCGCCGGCGCCGAGGCACGCATCGTCGTCACCCTCGACCTCCACGGCAACATCTCCGAGCGCATGGTCGAGCAGTCCGACCTCATCGTCGGCTATCGCACCAACCCGCACGTCGACTACATCGAGCGCGGCGAGGAGGCAGCCCTCGCGCTCCGCCTCATGCTCGCCGGCCACGCCGACCCGAAAGCCGCCTTCATCCGGCTGCCGTTGACGCCGGCCTCGGTCAACCTCCTGACCGCGAGCGGCCCCTACGGCGAGATGATCGACCTCGGCACCCGCCGTCGCGCCGAGCTCGCGGGCGACATCCTCAACGTCTCGATTTTCGGTGGTTTCGTCTTCTCGGATTCGACGAAGAATGGCGTGGCCATCATTGTCACGGCCCGCAACGATCTCTCCCGCGCGCAGATGCTGGCCAAGGAGCTCGCCACGTCCGGATGGGAGAACCGCGCGCGCTTCCGGAAGAAACTCACACCCCTCGCCGACGCCGTCGCGCTTGCCCAGAACCGCAACAGGAAGCCCGTGATTTTCGCCGACAGCGGCGACAACCCCGGCGGCGGCGGCACCGGACGTACCACCGAGCTTCTATCGGCCCTTGTCTGGTCTGGCGCCGAGGACGTGCTGATCGGCTCGTTCTACGATCCGCCTCTCGCCGACGAGGCCCACCGGCTCGGCGTGGGCGCCCGCTTCAAGGCCCAGTTCAATCGCCATGCGGGCCTCCCCTGCGACGCGCCGTTCGAGGCAGAGGCCGAAGTGATCGGCCTTCATGACGGCACCTTCGTCGGCCGCCTCGGCTCGGCGCAAGGCCGGACGCTGCACCTCGGCCCGTCTGCCGCATTGAAGATCGGTGGCGTGACCGTCGTCGTCATCTCAGACCGCACACAGACGCTCGATCCGATGTTCTTCGAGATCTTCGGTCTCGACATCGCCAAGGCTCACACCGTCGCGGTGAAGTCGCGCGGCCACTTCCGATCCGGCTTCTTGCCGTGGTTCCCACCCGAGCAGGTCTTCGAGGTCGATACCGAGGGCCTCACCTCGCCCGTGCTCGAGCGGCTTCAATTCAACCGCATCCCGCGTCCGTCCTACCCCCTCGACGAGGCGGCCGAGTGGTCACCGCCGGAGTGGTAGGACACCGGCCTTCCACGCACTTGTGCTCCTACATCGCATCGCTACCATGACAAAAAATTCCACCGATGCGAGGCGAGGAAGCACGCCATGGCCAAGGATGCACAGGGACACGAGCTGACGGGAGCGAGCGCGGAGGCCGCGGCGGCATACGACAAGGCCATCCGCGCATTCACACTTTCCTACGGCGACACGCTCGCAGCCTTCGACGAAGCGCGCAACCAGGCCCCGGCTTGCGCTATGGCTCAGCTCGGCAAAGCCTGGGTCTTCGCACTCGCCAACGACGCCGTGCTCGTCACAGGCGCCCGCCCTCTCATGGACGCCGCTCGCGCGCTTCCAATGAACGAGCGCGAGCAGACCCACCTCGCTGCACTCGAGCATGCCGTCGAAGGCCGTCGCGCCTCGGCGAACGCCATCCTCGATCCCCACCTGATGCACCATCCGCTGGACCTCCTCGGACATTACGCGGCAATGCTCCTCGACGCCTTCCAGGGCCGCTTCGCCAACGTGCGCGACCGCTCCGCCCGCGCCATGCCTCTTTGGCGGCCGTCGATGCCGGGCTACGGCATCATGCTCTCCCTCTACGGCTTCGGCCTCGAGGAAGCCGGCAACTACACCCAGGCGGAGGACATCTCTCGCGCCGCCGCCGAGCTCGAGCCCTACGGCTACTGGCCTCATCACGCCGTTTCCCACGTCCTCGAGATGACCGGCCGCCCCGCCGAAGGCCTCGAATGGATGGACGCGCGCACACCCTTCTGGTCTGGCAAGGACAATGCCAGTCGCACCCACATCTGGTGGCACAAGGCCCTCTTCCACGTCGAGCTCGGGCAGTACGACGAGGCACTCGCCCTCTATGACGGCCCGATCGCGGAAAGCCAGCGGCCGACTGGCATCAGCCTCACCAACGGCTCGGCGCTCCTCTGGCGCCTCGAGATGCTGGGCTATGATGCCGGCTCCCGCTGGAAGGACCTAGACAAGCTCTGGGCCGGCCATGCCGATGGCCACCTCTGCCTCTTCGCCGACCTTCACGCTGCCATGGCCGCCATCCGCGCCGGCCACGGCACCGAGCTTGACCGCGTACATGCCGCCATGCGTTCCACCGCCTCCGGGCATGGCGAGTTCGCGTCGGCGTATCGTGACATCGGCCTTCCGGTTCTCGAAGCGCTCATCGCCTTCGATCGGCGTGACTATGCCGACGCGGTCGCCAAGCTTCTCGCCTCTCGCGCCCACCTCTGGCGCATTGGCGGCAGCCACGCCCAGCGCGACGTCATCGAATGGACCCTGAATGAGGCCTCAGCCCGCGCCGGCATGAAGGACATCGCGATCGCCCTTGCCAACGAGCGCCTTGCGCTACGCCCCGAGAGTCGGCCGAACAGGCGCTTCCTGCAGAATGCCGAGGCGGTGGCCAACTGATCCTGAGAGACCTCGGCCCAATTGGCGCCGCTGGCCTGCGCTTGTGGAGGCATGCCCCGCGTCTCGACGTGGAAAACACGTCGCCCGCTACAGCGCCCGCTCCCACGTCTCGCTCATCATCGCATGACCGAACGCCGTCACCGGCTGCGCGTCGGTCATGACGAACCCAAGCCGCTGATAGAGCCCTCGCGCCGCGACCAGCGGATCGTTGGTCCAGAGCGTCATGTGCCGGTAGCCCGCAGCGCGCGCGAAAGCCATACAGTCCTCGACCAGTCGCCGGCCGAGGCCTGTCCCCCGCATTTCGGGCTCCACATAGACGAGCCGCAGCTTCGCGATGTCCGGATTCTCTGTGCGCACCACGAACGCCGACCCGACGACGTACCCGTCGACCTCTGCGATCCGGCAACAGTCCCGCTCCGGATCGAACTGTTCGATGAACTCGGCGGCCACCTGCGCGACCAGCGCCTCGAACGTCCAGTCCCACCCGTACTCGAGGTGGTAGAGGGCCCCATGGCGGTGCACCACCCATCCGATATCGCCCGGCCTCGGCGCGCGAAGCTTTGCTTCGGTTGCCATCGCCCTAGCCGCAGAAGCCATGCGTCTTGACGAACCGCTCGGCCGATGCGGGAAACCGCGCGAGCCGATCGGCAGGCCGCACGGGCCGCTTCACCAGCTCCCCGCCGCAGTTCGGGCATCGCCCTCCCGGCAACCGATTGTCGACGCAGTCCCGGCAGAACGTGCACTCGAACGAGCAGATGCGCGCCTCTTCCGAATCGGGCGGCAGGTCGCGATCGCAACACTCGCAATTCGGTTTGAGCTTCAACATGCGGGGCTCCTACTTCAACTCGATCTCCAGAAACGAGAAAGAGCGGTCCATCAAGCTTATCACGTCGTGCTCGGTGCCTTTCGCCCGAAAATACGGCGCATCACGCTTCATCTCGGCCTCGACCGGACCGTCTGAACGGTCCACGCGCACCCGGCAATCGTCATAAGGCACGATCACGTAATCCAGCTCGTGCCTGTGCCACCCGGTGCGAGCACCGGGATCGAGCGTGTAGCGCACGATGCGCACCCGCTCGTTGTCCTCGATCACCTCGACCTTGGCGCCATCGCTCCGCGAGCACATCAGCCGGCCTCCTTCACGCGAGCCAGGTCCCTTTTGATCTCGGCTCGCATCGCCTGCCCCACTGCCGTCTCCCCCCAGCCGCCGCGCCATGCGAGCATGCGCGCCGCTTCCATGCGGTCCGCGATCGACTTGTTCTGCCCGAGCTTCGTCGAGGCCTCGATCCTCTCGACCTCGATCTCCATCGGCACGATGGCTCGCAGCATCGCGGCGAGCTTCGCCTCCGTCATTTTCGAGGTGCTCCACGGCTTCTTGGGAGCGAGCCGCTGCTCGAAGAACAGGCTCATCCGATCGACGTGCGCCCGCGCGTCCTCCGGTGCTATCGCGCGTGCAAAACCGGTGATATGAGCGGCCTGATAGTTCCAGGTTGGCACCTGATCCACCGAGGCGTACCAGTCCGGCGAGATATAGGCATCCGGCCCTGACACCACGACCAGCACTCTTCCATTTCGGCCCACCACCTCGTGCAGGGGATTGGGCCGCGCCACATGGAACTCGATGCGCCGCCGCCCGCCATCGCCCGTCACCAGTAACGGCACCTGTGAGGCAACCGGCACTCCATTGTCGACAGCGACAACGGCTCCGAAGCCGCGCTCTGCGACATAGTCCCAGGCAGCTTCATCCTCGGTCTTGAAGGCTGGATTGACGTACATGGCTGTTCCCTCCGGGTGAGGGAAGCCGGCACCGATCATGCGCCGCTTCCCTCGGGGTGCGGCGCGATGGATGGCTGATCGGTAGGGTGATCTGATCAGGCAGCAGCGCGCGCCGCGTGGACTTTCGTCCAGCGCACATGACGGCGGGCTCGGTCGGCGGCTGTGATCATGGCTTGCGAGATAACTTCGTTCGCGCAAGCGGTCAAGGCACACTTGCCAGTCGCTACCCCCGGCTGATAGTGCACTGCCTCAACAGCTCGGGAGTACTGGCGCTGCCATTTGTCCGGCATCGACTGCCGTCGCAGGCAGCCGTCTCGTCGCCTCGCCCCCGTCCGCCCCATGCCAAAAAAGAGAACCCGATGCCCGCCTCGGCACTCATGAACGTAATGGTGGCCGCCGCTCGGAAGGCTGGCCGCAGCCTCGCCCGCGACTTCGGCGAGGTCGAGCAATTGCAGGTCTCGGTCAAGGGGCCGGCCAACTTCGTGTCGGCCGCCGATCACCGGGCCGAGGACATCCTTTACGCCGAGCTCTCCCGCGCGCGGCAAGGCTACGGCTTTCTCATGGAGGAGCGCGGCGCCGTCGAGGGACCCGACAAGTCGCATCGCTGGATCGTCGACCCTCTCGACGGTACAACCAATTTCCTGCATGGAATTCCGCACTTCTCCATTTCTGTTGGATTGGAGCGTGACGGGGAAATCGTCGCCGGCGTCATCTACAATCCCGCGAGCAACGAGCTGTTCACCGCCGAGAAGGGCAAGGGCGCCTTTCTGAACGACCGCCGTCTCAGGGTCGCCAACCGTCGCACGCTCGCCGATTGCGTCGTCGTCACCGGCATTCCGCACCGCGGCCGCCCTGGCCACAAGCGCTTCCTCGCCGAATGCGAGGCCGCCATGCGCGAGACTTCGGGCGTCCGACGACTGGGCTCGGCGGCTCTCGATCTCGCCTGGGTTGCAGCCGGACGCTTCGACGCCTACTGGGAGCACACGCTGCAACCCTGGGATATGGCTGCGGGCATCTTGATGGTCCGCGAGGCAGGCGGCATCGTCAGTGACTTGACGGGGGGGACGACGATGCTCGACAGCGGCGAGATTCTGGCCGCCAACGGCACCATCCAGAAGCAAATGGTGGCGCTCCTGAAGGCGGCGTGAGAGCCCGAGCCCACGGCCGCAGCCCTGCGGGTAAGCTCAATTGGCACGGCGTATTGTGCTGCCATGATCCATGGCTAAGGTACGCGTGGATCTCGGAGGGAAGTCGATGGCGAGAGTTCGATCTGCAGAGGCCGTGACGCGCCCGTTCTCGCGAACGCTCAATACGCCCGGTGGCTTCCTCCGGGGCATGCTCATCTTCATTGTGCTGGTCGGTTTCCTGGTGGCGATCATCGCCAACCAGCTCGCCACCGCGTTTTGGAACAACCCCGCGTTGAACGGCCTCATCGTGACCGTCCTGGTCATCGGTATTCTCCGGGCCTTCAGCCAGGTCGTCCGCCTCTATCCCGAGGTCCGCTGGGTCAACGCGTTCCGCATCGCCGATCCCGGCCTCGCGATCGAGCACAAACCGGTCCTCCTGGCGCCCATGGCGACGATGCTCCGGGACCGAACCGGCACCCTTTCGCTCTCCGCGCAGACCATGCGCTCGATCATGGATTCGATCGGCGGCCGGCTCGATGAATCGCGCGAAACGGGGCGCTACCTGGTCGGTCTGCTCGTCTTTCTGGGCTTGCTCGGCACGTTCTGGGGTCTTCTGGAGACCATTCAGTCGGTCGGCAAGGCAATCAGCACTCTGGACACGCGCCAGTCGGATAGCGTCCTGGTCTTCGAGGAGCTGAAGAACGGCCTCGCAGCACCCCTGCGCGGCATGGGCACGGCCTTCTCAGCCTCACTGCTCGGCTTGTCGGGCTCGCTCGTCCTGGGCTTCCTCGAGCTGCAGGCGAACCATGCGCACAACCGGTTCTACAACGAGCTCGAGGAGTGGTTGTCCGGTATCACCGACCTGTCGCCCGCTGACGGCGGCGTCGGCAGCGACGCCACGGCGCGCCAGCTGCAGGTCGCCGTCTACGAGCTTCACCGCGCCATCACTGATCTCGGTGATCGCATTGGCGGCGCGGCAGAAGGCGGCGAAGGCAGTACCAGTCAGCCAGTGCGCGAGCTCGCCCAGGGCGTCGACCAGCTCGTCCGCCAGATGCGCGCCGAGCAGAAGGTCGTCCGCGAATGGATCGACGACCAGGCCTCGCGGCAGACGGAGGTTGCCAACGTCATGCGAGACCTCGCCAAGTCTGTCGCGCGGAAGGAGGCCTGAGCCATGGCCAGGGGTCGCAGCCGCCGCGGTGGCGAGCACGGCGAATTCTGGCCGGGCTATGTCGACGTACTGTCTACGCTGCTCCTGACCGTCACCTTCCTCATGTCGATCTTCATGATCTCGCAGTACTTCGTAGGTCAGGAAGCGTCCGGCAAAGACAATGCTCTGAAGCGCCTGACCCGGCAGATCGCCGAGCTGACGAGCCTCCTCTCGCTCGAGAAGGGTAAGGGCAAATCGCTTGAGGACGAGCTCGCCGCCCTCAAGGCGTCGCTCGCCTCCATCACCTCGGAGAACGAGCGCCTCTCGGGCCTCGCGGGCCTCGGCGACAGTCGTGTCCAGACGGCCGAGCAGCGCATTTCCGATCTTACCAAGCAACTCGGCGACGAGAAGAATCTCTCGAGCGAGGCCCTCGCCAAGGTCGATCTGCTCAACCAGCAGCTCCTGGCGCTTCGCCGTCAGATCGCTGCCCTGAACGAGGCCCTCCAGGCAGCCGAGGCCAAGGACAAGGACTCTCAGGCCCGTATCAGCGATCTCGGCGCCCGCCTCAATCTCGTCCTCGCCAAGCAGGTGCAGGAGCTGCAGCGTTATCGCTCGGATTTCTTTGGTCGCTTGCGTGACCTGCTGAGGGGCCGCAAGGACATCCGCGTCGTGGGTGATCGCTTCGTCTTCCAGTCCGAAGTGCTCTTTCCATCAGGCCAGGCCCAAATGACCGTCGAAGGCCTGGCGGCAATGGATCAGCTCGCACAGGCGATTGTCGAGATCGAGCGACAGATCCCTGCTGAGGTCGACTGGGTGCTGCAGGTCGACGGTCACACCGATGCCCGCCCGATCCAAAGCAAGGAGTTCCCCTCGAATTGGGAGCTTTCCTCGGCACGGGCCATCTCCGTCGTGAAGTACCTCATCAGTCGTGGCGTCTCCCCTCATCGCCTGGTTGCAGCCGGCTATGGCGAGTTTGCACCGCTGGAGATAGGTGACACCGATGATATCCGGCGCAAGAACCGCCGCATCGAGCTGAAGCTCACCAACAGATAGCCGCAACGGCCCTTTCCTGACATTTGCCGATAACAAGAGATGTGGCCGAAGGACGTGCGGCGTTCGGCGATTGGAAAAGTCCGCTGGCTTTGCGCGCCAACGACGCTGCGGCCGCCATTCTGCAATTTGCGTGGCCGGTTGACTTGCGTCATTCGCGCCGTGCCACGCCCTGCAACAGTTCGCTCGGTAAGCGGCAGCACGCGCTGTGAAGCGATCGCCTCGAGGGAGGGGCCTGTCGTTTACCATTGACGGGGTGCGGGCTTGGGGAAGCCCGCAACATCGCGGCGCACCATCCTGACGGTGCGGGCGCGCGATGGGGATGTGGAGACACGGAGGCCCCCGGGCGTCCGTGTCTCCGACATGGCTTGGCAAAACCGCGCCACGCACCACTAGGCCGTGACGCACCCTATGGCTTGTTCAACTCGGCACGTCTCTGCAGCTCGTCCCGGTCGCGCACGACGATACCCCGGCCGGACTCGATCGCAATCACCCCATCGATCGAGAGCCGCTTGAGCATACGGCTGACGGTCTCGATGGTAAGTCCGAGGTACTGGGCCATTTCTGTGCGCGAAAGCGGCAGTGAAAAGCGCGCCTCCTCCGTGTCCTCCGTCCGGGTGCAATCGTCCGCCTGCAGCCGCCGAAGGCACATCAGCAGCAGGCTCGCGATCCGCTCCTCCGCCGTCTTGTGCCCCAGCAGGAGCATCCACTCGCGCGCCGCATCGAGTTCGTCCGTCATCTGTCGGACGAACAACTCCTCGAGCCCCTTGTGCTCTGCCAATAACCCCTCGAATCTGGTGCGCTCGAAACAGCACAGCTCGACATCGGTCGCCGCCTCCGTCAGAGGCGCAATCGGCCCCGCGAACGGACGGCCGATGAAGTCCGAGGGAAAGTGCAGACCGACCACCTGCGTGCGTCCATCCGGAAGCGAGACCGAGACTTTCGCGACCCCCGACAGGACGGTCGCCACGAGAGTGGTCGACTCGTCCTCATTGAACAGCGTGCGGCCAGCGGCAACCCGCCGCCTTCTGGAAAGACGGTTGATCTGGTCAAGCGTCGCATCCGGCAGCGCCCGGCAAAGGGCTCGCGAGCGGATGGCACATGCTCGGCATGAAAGACGCATGAGGTGCAGTTCCCGCTGCTGAGCCAACAAAGCCGGGGTCGCGGACGAAGTCCGCACCCCCACGCGTGTAGCGCCATTCCGCCCCGTGATCGCTTTTTGTTCAAAGACGCAATCCGTCGCAGCTTTCCTTGACATAGATCAAGCGGAAACGGCGCGAGCCATCGGAGCTTTTTGACATCTGCCTTGGCCATCGCCACGGAGTGCGGTGTTGCGTGCATCCACTCAGAGGGAGCGACGCCTGGGCTGGGTGCAATTATTGGCTGTTGAACGGGGGCAGGCATGGCCGCAGGCGCCGCAGCACACCACGATCATCACGACGTGCCTCACGGATGGAGACGCTGGGTTCTTTCGACGAACCACAAGGACATCGGGACGATGTACCTGATGTTCGCCATGCTCGGCGGCATCGTCGGCGGCTTGCTTTCGGTCGGCATCCGCCTCGAGTTGAAGGAGCCGGGGCTTCAGTACTTCTCGAACCCCCACATGTTCAACGTGTTCACCACCGGCCACGGCCTCATCATGGTCTTTTTCATGATCATGCCGTCGCTCTTTGGTGGCTTCGGGAACTATTTCGCTCCGCTCATGATCGGCGCGCCGGATATGGCGTTCCCGCGCATGAACAACATCTCGTTCTGGCTGCTTCCAGCGGCGCTGTCGCTGCTGCTCATCTCGCTCTTCGTCGAGGGGGCGGGCACGTGTAATGTCGCGTTATTCAATTCCGCTGCACGAGACCTGTCAGGCTGTGGTGCCGGTATAGGTTGGACGGCCTACGCGCCCCTGTCGACCACCGGTCACCCGGGCCCTGCGGTCGATTTCGCCATTCTCGCCCTTCATACCGCCGGCGCCTCCTCGATCCTGTCGTCGATCAACTTCATCACGACGATCTTCAACATGCGCGCCCCGGGCATGACTCTGCACAAGATGCCCCTGTTTGCCTGGTCGATCCTGATCACGGCGTTCCTGCTGCTCTTGTCGCTGCCCGTGCTTGCCGGCGCGATCACCATGCTGCTGACCGATCGCAACTTCGGCACCACCTTCTTCACCGCGTCCGGCGGCGGCGATCCGATCCTCTACCAACACCTGTTCTGGTTCTTCGGACACCCCGAGGTCTACATCATCATTCTGCCGGGCTTCGGCCTCGTCAGTCACGTCATCGCGACGTTCTCGAAAAAGCCCATCTTCGGCTATCTCGGCATGGCCTATGCAATGGTCGCCATTGGCGTCGTCGGCTTCATCGTGTGGGCGCACCACATGTACACGGCCGGCCTCTCGGTCAACACGCAGGCCTACTTCGTCTTCGCCACCATGGTCATCGCCGTCCCGACCGGCGTGAAGATCTTCTCGTGGATCGCGACCATGTGGGGCGGCTCGCTTCGCTTCCCGACGCCAATGCTCTTCGCCCTGGGCTTCGTTTTCCTGTTCACCGTCGGCGGCGTCACCGGCGTGATGCTGTCGAATGCCGGCGTTGATCGGGCACTGCACGACACCTATTACGTCGTCGCGCACTTCCACTACACGATGTCGCTCGGCGCGCTCTTCACGCTCTTCGCTGGATGGTACTACTGGTTCCCGAAGATGAGCGGCTATATGTACTCCGAGTTCTGGGGCCGACTGCACTTCTGGCTGACGTTCATCGGCGTCAACCTCACCTTCTTTCCGCAGCACTTCCTCGGCCTTGCCGGCATGCCGCGCCGATATGCGGACTATCCGGACGCTCTGGCAGGCTGGAACATGGTCTCCTCCTACGGCTCACTGCTGTCCTCGTTGGGCACGGTGGTGTTCTTCGTTGGCATCGCCGCCGCGTTCTCCAGGAAGGAGAAAGCGGCTGCCAATCCCTGGGGTGAAGGCGCGACCACGCTCGAGTGGACGCTATCTTCACCGCCACCCTTCCACTCTTTCGAGACATTGCCGGTCATCAAAGATGAGGCTCACTGACGAAGCTTGCCGGGATCCACGGAAGTCTGCTGGGGCATCATCCCCCGCATGCTTCGAGATCTGGCCTCACCGATCGCTCGGCAGCAACGGGACGAAGGCGCTCCTCGTCTTCGTCGCCGTCGCGGGCTTCTTCGTCTTCGTGCGAAGCCCTGCCGTGCACGTCCTGCCACTCGCCATCGGCCCCTTGCTCGCGGTCGGCGCGCTGGCGCTGGCACTCTGGTGCAACAACCGGGCTGCCGCGCGGTCGCGGGAAACCGTTGAGATTGGGCCGGAGGTGGTCACGATAACCCGACGCGATGGCAAGCGCGGGACGTCGCAAATGCAGTTTGCGACCGGCTGGGTCCGTGTCGCCGTCAGCCACGATCGAGCGATCACGAACCGCGTCACGCTCAGCGAGAGCGGCCGGACCTGCTCCATCGGCGAATACCTGTCGCCTGACGAGCGCGTATCGCTCGCTCATGCCCTCGAGGCAAAGCTGGCCGAAGCCCGCCGGCCACGGGACGCGGCATAGCTTGAGCAATCGCAAGGCGCCGTGCCGCCGATCGGCTACGCCGACATCGAAGAGAAAGTGACCAGGAGCACCTCGATGCCGGAAAGTGCGGAGCTTGTCGAACGCTACGCGCGCCCCGCGCCCCGCTACACGAGCTATCCGACGGCCAACCACTTCTCTCCGGCGATCGGCCGGAGCGAGTATCGCGCTTGGCTCGCCGAGGTCCCCCGCGACCCGAACCTTTCCCTCTATCTTCATATCCCCTTCTGCGAGATCCTCTGCCACTACTGCGCCTGCACCACCAAGGCCACACGACGCTACGAGCCGGTGAAGCGCTACGTCGGTGCTCTGAAGACGGAGATTGCCCACGTCGCAGGCCTCCTTCTGGGCCGTCCATCTGCCGCCCACGTTCACTGGGGTGGCGGGTCGCCGAGCGTGCTTGCCCCCGCCGAAATCCTGGCCATCACCGAGGTCCTGCGAAGCTCGTTCGCCATCCCCGGGACGGCCGAGATGGCCGTCGAGGTCGACCCGAGAAACACCACGCCCGAGAAAGTCGCCGCCTTCGCCGAGGCAGGCATCAACCGCGTCTCCCTCGGCGTCCAGGACTTCGACGACCGGGTGCAGGAAGCCATCGGCCGCATCCAGAGCTTCGATCTCACGCGGCGAACGCTCGATTTGTTCCGCGAGCGAGGCGTCGCGTCGATCAACATCGACCTCGTCTATGGCCTGCCCCACCAAACGGTCGAAAGCGTAGCGAGAACGATAGAGCTGGTCGTGCAGCTCGCCCCCGACCGAATCGCGACCTTCGGCTATGCCCACCTGCCGCAGCGTGTGAAGCCCCAGCGGCTGATCGACGGCGCCGCCCTCCCCGGACCCCAGGAACGCTACGCCCAGGCCAGCCTCATCGTCTGCATGCTCGAGGAAGCGGGATACCGCAGGATCGGCCTTGATCACTTTGCACGGTCCGGCGATAGCCTCGCGAGCAAGCCCCTGCGTCGCAACTTCCAGGGCTATACCAGCGATCCGGCCGACGCTCTGATCGGTTTCGGGGCATCCGCCATCGGCAAGCTTCCCGGCGGCTACGCCCAGAATGCAGTACCGACGCACCATTACGAGCGCTTGGTCGCAGAGCACGGTATCGCGACGGCGCGCGGCATCGCACTTAGTGCTGACGACAAGGTGCGCGCCTACCTCATCGAGCGTCTCATGTGCGATTTCCGCGTTTCACCGGAGGATCTCGTCTCTCAGTTCGGCGAGGCCGCGCGCCCCATTCTTGATGATGTGGCAAGCGTGCTGGATCGCGATGAGGATGGCTTTCTCGCGTTCACTGGCGACGCGGTCGAAGTCACTGATCGCGGTCGTCCGTTCGTGCGCAGCATCTGCGCCCGCTTCGACAGCTATCTGACCCACGGGGCGGGAACGCACTCCACCGCGGTTTGAAGCGCATCCGGCACGGAACGGAGCTGGCGTCGTTCTTGCTTCTCGCTTCTCGCAGCGCGACTACTGCGCCGCAGCCGCCGGCAGCGTCCTGAACCCCATCCCCGAAATCACTTGGTGACTGGTGAGCCGCGTCGTCGCCCAGCCGCCTTCGGGCTCTGCCCCGCTCTTCCAGCGCGAGAACTGATGCCCGAGGTCGCTGAAGAGCGTTTTCGTATCGCGATAATGCAGCGGCGCCCGATAGTTGGCGCTCGTCCATTTGTACTCGACGAAATAGGAGAGCCGCGGAATGCGGAACTCGATGCCGAACAACAGCTGAAATGCCGGCCCCGTGTACTGGTATTCGTAGGTACGCTTCGCCTCGCCCTGAAGCTGCACCTCGGTATGCGGCAGGGATACGCCCACCCCGACACCGACGTAGGGGCTGAAAAAGCTGGTGGAAAACGGTAGCCGCCACAGCCCGTTGAGTGTCAGCATATTATGGCCGTGCGTGAACTCGAGCTTGTGGAACACGTCCTCGATGCGCGCCTCCGGCGGCAACGCCTTGCCGTCCTTGGTCCCGGAGAAGCGGGTCCGCTCGTCCATCGGCGAGTAGACCTTGGAATGCGTGAAATCGACCATGCCGCCAAACGAGCTTGCCGGCAGCCAGTGAGCAACGCGCACACCATAATAGATCGGATGATCGAACGGTCGCCCCTCCCAGGGCACGTTGTGGATCGTCAAGTCCGTTCCCGGTCGCGCCAGTCTCACATCGCTCGGATACGTGAACTGGGCGCCGCCGTAGGCGGCAGTCAGGGTCTCGCCGCCTCGATATTTCACCTCCTCGGCAATGCGCCCACGTCGCTCGATCTGGGCCGCACGCTGATCGTCGTACTCGACATGCCCTGTCGGTGCATCTTTGAGCGCAGCAGACTGCAGCGGGAAGTGGGCGATCGTGATCGCAATGGCAGACGTTGCAAGAAGAGCACCCGCCTTCTCGAGCACTTGAGCCGCGACGCGTGCCGCGCCGCCGGTCGACGACGCCCCCCAACTCCGCGGACATGAGCCTTCACTCGCGCGCGCCCCCGAGAGCATCTCAAGCCAACTCGAATGTGTCGCGCCAGGCCGGCGTGACATAGTTGATGATGATCGACTTGCGCACGCCCCGGATCGCACGCGGAGTGAACCCGTGCCACGTGTCCGTCCCAGGAATGAAGATCAGCCCCTTGTTTCGCTCGTAGGGCGCCGTGCCGACCAGCTTGTGCTCCGGCGAGGCATCGTAGATGTCGGTCCCGGCATCGTAGAGCTCAGGCTCGTCGGACAGGTAGACCAGCATCGTGAAGAGCTTCACGGAAATGTCGACATGCGGTTCGAGCCAGAAGCCGTCGACGTCCTGGCAGTACTCGACGCGCAGCTGGCCTTGCGTGAGATCGGTCCCGGTCTCCTTCTCGATCGCCGACATGACGAGCGGATGCTTGAATGCAGAGGCGACCTCGCGACAGACGGCAAACCGTGCCTGGTTCTCTGGCGAGAAGTAGACCCGCGTCGAGTTGTTCGTCTCGCGCCGCCCGTCGAACGAGGCCCCGCTCGGCGGACTGAATGGCAGCGAGGCGATCCCGTCGACCGTCTCGGCCGGCAGTGCGTCAGTCAAAAGCCAGTAGCGATACGGCGACGTGCGCCTGTCGGAATTGGCAAGACACGTGAGGAACTGCTGCGCAACGCCATTCGGCGCGATCATCTGGTCCATGGTATCGCTCCTCAGCGAAATGGATTGAGGCGTTTCAGGCTTGCCGACACGCGATGCCGCAGCACGTTGCGCGACAGCGCCGCATTGGAGCGGACCCAGTTGAACATGATGTAGCGGCGTTGCCCTTCGAATGGCAGGTGACCGTGCCACGACTTGTCGGACCGCTTGAAGGCGACCAACGTGCCGCCGTTGGGTGGGATTTCCGCGATGTAATCCTCGATGTCGGTCCCGTTGCGCAACAACCGCAGCCGTCCGCCGCCGCTTTCCCACGGCTCGTTGAGGTAGAGCAGGCACGTCACGACCTTGTCGGTCGAGTCGGTGTGAATGCGCCCATCGCGCTTGTGGCAGAAACCGCGCACTGTCACCATCAGCGGCAGATCAGAGAGCTCCACGTCGAGCTTTTCCTCGAGCAGGCTTTCGAGATCCGGGCCGCGGATCTCCTCGATCAGGGCGTCGAAGGCAGCCCCCCCGTTCACTTCCTCGAGAGGGAAGATGCCGGGCTGCGTGATGGCCGGAAAATCGCGCCCGATCCTGGCGAGCGAGGCTTCGTCGAGCACACCCTGCGTTTGAAAGAATGAAAACGGCTCATGGGCCACGGCAGAGCGCCGTATGGCTTCGAGGTCGAGCATGAGTCCCCCGTAGAACGGTCTTCCGCGCCGGTCCGAACGGCGCCTTCGAGAGTACCGACTCGGTCGTCAGCCACTCGCCGCGACAGGTTTCCCGGACCATCCTTTGACGACTTGATGCAAATCAAATCGGGACGCGGCACAGGCGCCGGACACTGAACCGCCCCACAGGCATAAGATCGCAGCCCAGCGACTGCACACTGCGCGAGGGGAGTACGGATGCGCCGGTGTGCAACTCCGCCCTCGGCTGCAGGGCCCTATTGAGCCGCTTGCGGCGGACTCAACTGAAGCTCCGCCAGCCGCGCGTAGAGCCCACCGCGCGCCACCAGTGCCTGGTGCGTTCCTTCCTCCACGATCCGCCCTTGGTCCATGACCAGGATCCGGTCGGCGCGCAGAACGGTCGAGAGGCGGTGCGCGACGATCAGCGTCGTACGGCCGCGGCGAAGCGCATCGAGCGCCTCCTGCACCGCAACCTCGCTTTCGGCGTCGAGAGAGCTCGTCGCCTCGTCGAGCAGAAGAAGCGGCGCATCTCTGAGCACCGCCCGCGCGATGGCGATGCGTTGCCGCTGTCCACCGGAAAGCGTGACGCCCCTCTCGCCCAGCGCGGTCTCATAGCCTTGTGGCAGAGCCCTGATGAAGACCGCGGCGTGTGCTGTTGCCGCGGCGCGCTCGATGTCCGCCTGTGAGGCCTCCGGAGAGCCGTAGCGGATGTTCTCGCTCACCGTATCGGCGAACAGCGCCACATCCTGCGGTACGAGCGCGATCCTCTGGCGCACGGCAGCGAGATCGGCCGCCGCCAAAGGCACACCGTCGAGCAACACCCGGCCTTCGCTCGGGTCGAAGAAACGAAGAGTCAACGCGAGAATGGTGCTTTTGCCCGCACCCGAGGGCCCGACGATGGCGACTGTCTCGCCGGGCGCCACGCTGAAGCTGACGCGATCAAGGACGGCAAGCGTCGCCCCCTCGTCGTAGCGGAAGGAGACATTTTCGAATTGCAGCCGTCCCTGCGGCGGATCGGGCAGCGCCACCGGCGCCGTGGGCGAGGCGATCACAGGCTTGATCGCGAGGAGCTCTGTGAGCCGCTCGGCCGCCCCCGCAGCCTGCTGGATCGCCCCCCAAACCTCGGAAAGGCCGGCGAGCGAGCTTCCGGCGAAAACGGCGTAGAGCACGAACTGGCTGAGCGTGCCGACCGACATCGCCCGGCTGATCACGAGGCCCGCGCCATACCACATGACGCCCACGATCCCGCTGAAGACCAGCAGGATCACGAGGGCCGTGAGCCCTGCCCGCGCCAGGAAACGCGAGCGCGCCGCCGAGAACGATCTCTCGACAGCCGCTTGATAGCGCGTTGTAACGACGGGCTCCGCGGTCTGCGCCTGCATCGTCCGGTGCGCCGCCAGATGCTCGGCCGCGTATCCAGCCGCATCCGCCAGAGTATCCTGCGCCGACCGCGAGAGCCGTCGCACCGACCGCCCATAGGCGACGAGCGGCAGCACGATCGCCGGTATGACGATCAGCACGAGTCCCGACAGCCGCGGGCTCGTTACCACCATCATCGTAAGAGCGCCGCACAGCATGATGGTGTTGCGCACGGCCTGCGACAGGGCCGATCCGGCCGCCGCCGTGATCTGGGTGGTATCCGCCGTGATGCGGCTCATGATCTCACCCGAGCGCTGGCGCTGGAAGTAGGCGGCGTCGAGCCTTGCGATGTGTGCGAATACCTTTGCCCGCAGATCCGCGACGACCCGCTCTCCGAGCCAGTTGACGGCGTAGAATCGTGCCGCGCTGGCAATGGCCAACGCAGCCCCGAGCCCGATCAGCCCGACGAAATACCGGTCGATCGCACCGGCATCGTCTCCAGCGAACCCGAAATCCACCATGCGCCGCACGGCGAGCGGGATCGCGAGCAGAACGAGCGCCGAGACGACGAGGGCGATACCTGCCAAGATCAGCATCCGGCCGTGCCCGGAAAGATGCCCAAGAAGACCGACCAACGGCTTGAGAGAGCGCGCTTTTTCCGTCTCGCTCTCGCTTCCCTCTGCCCCTCGGCTGAGCTTCGATCGCCGGCTCACCATCACCTCGCGCGCTTGATTTGGAACTCTTCCCCCTCGATGCCCGAGACGGCGATGGCGCTCAAGTGCGCATATCGCGGCAAGCGAGAACTGCCACGCGAGGCAAATGCTCTGAACGTGCCCAATGCGCCACAACTTCCGGTGAGCAGGAGCGCTCAGGAGGGCGCGCGTTTGACAAAATTGGGCCATAAGCGTGTTTGGGATTGTGAACGCAAAGCAGACTTCGCCAGAGACGCGGAAACCACGATGGCCGAAGACCCCTACTCCGCCCTGGGCCTCAAGCGCACCGCGACGGATGAAGAGATTAGGCGCGCCTTCCGAAAGCTCGCAAAAGAGCTTCACCCGGACGTCAATCCGGATAACCCGGAGGCAGCCGAGCGCTTCAAGCGCGTCACCGCCGCTTACGAGATCATCGGCGACCCCGAGCGCCGGCAGGCGTTCGATCGCGGCGAGATCGACGCCTCGGGTGAGCCTCGCCGCAGCTACCACGGGGCGTCCGCCGGCCGCGGAAGCCCCGGTGGTCCGGGCGGCCCCGACTTCGGCTTCAGCGACATTTTCTCCGACCTTTTCGGCCAGCGGGGCCCCCGCGGTCCCGGCGCGGGCTTCAGCCTGCGTGGCCAGGACATGCGCTATACGCTCGACGTCGACTTCATGGAGGCTGTTCTCGGCACCAAGAAGCGCGTCACCATGCCGGAGGGTGGCCAGCTCGACCTCAACGTGCCCGAAGGCGTCACGGACGGCCAGGTATTGCGGTTGAAAGGCAAGGGAGGACCAGGCATCCGCGGCGGCGAGCCCGGAGACGCCCTCGTCGAGGTGCGCGTCAAGCCTCACCCCTACTTCAAGCGCCAGGGCGACGACATTCTGGTCGACATTCCGATCACGATCGACGAGGCCGTCCTCGGTGGCAAGATCGAGGTTCCGACGGCCGCAGGACGCGTCACGCTCACGCTGCCGAAGGGGGCCAGCTCGGGACGTGCCTTTCGTCTGAAGGGCAAGGGCGCCCGCAACCCCGCAACCGGCACGTACGGCGACCAGATCGTCACGGTCCGCATCACCTTGCCGCCAAAGATCGACGAGTCGCTCGAGTATTTCCTCGCCGAATGGCGCAAGAAGAACACCTACGATCCGGGACGACCGTGATGCAGCCCGTGCTGCGAAAAGGCTGGGGGCGGCAGCAGAGCCCCCGACCCGCTCGCGCGCGGCGCGCCGTTCAGCTCGCCCTGATGCTTGCGCTCGCCATCTCCCCCATGTTCACGGCCTTCCATGCAGGGGCACGACGCGGAGCCGCGCCTTCCGTTGCGACGTTCCGGGCGCGCGACACGGGAGCGCTCGACGCACTGCTGCCGACATCGCCTCAGGCCCATTGGACCCAGACCGTCCGCCGCCCCGTCACCGATCTTCTCGTGCGCCTGAGGACCACGGGTGGGACCTCTATCGACGATCTGCTTTCGGCCGTCTCTGCGGACCACGCGTCTGCGACCGCAACTCTGTTCCACGCCGAGCTCATCCTCAGCGCGGCGGGGCGCATCCACGTCGAAGACCGCGCCGCCTGCGGGCCCTGGCAAGCTGACACCGCGATCTGCCGGACCGAGTGCGACGGAGGCGCATTCGCCTTGATCCGTCCTCGCAGCGCCACCGGCGATGCGCTACGCCTCGTCATCGGCCGGATACCTGCCATCCGTGACGCCGGCTTCGGCGAAACGGTCCGGCTCGGCGCATGCTCGGATACCGACGCGCCCGGCGGCCTGGCGTCGCGGAATGGGGCGTCATCCGAGGTCTTGCTCGAGCGCCGCTGATCCGCGCCGCCAGCGAGCGCAAGAAGCGGACATTCCGTCCGTCCACAGCTAGGATCGGGCTGGAACCCCAATCCTGCAGGACCGCCAGATATGACCAAGGCCCCCACCGCCCCCCTGAAGGGCGTCCTCCCCATCGCCCCGACCCCGTTTCACGACAACGGCGACCTTGATCTCGACGGCATGCGCCGGGTTCTCGATTGCATGATCGACCAGGGCGTCGACGGCATTTGCATTCTCGCGAACTATTCCGAGCAGTTCGTGCTGAGCGATGCCGAGCGCGAGACCCTGATGCGCCTTTCGCTGGAGCACGTCGCCAACCGCGTGCCGGTCATCGTGACGATCTCTCACTTCTCCACTCGCATTGCCGCGGAGCGCGCCCGCCAGGCAGCCGAGTCGGGCGCCGTCATGGTCATGCTCATGCCGCCCTACCACGGCACCGGCCTTCGTGCAGACGAGCAGAGCATGCTCGAGCACTTCGCTCGGATCGCGGAGGCGGGAATTCCGATCATGGTGCAGGACGCACCGCTATCGGGCGTCACCCTCACAGTCCCTTTCCTTGCGCGCCTCGCGCGCGAGGTGCCGCTGGTGCGATATTTCAAGATCGAGGTGCCGGGAACGGCAACCAAGCTCCGCGCCCTCATCTCCACAGTCGGCGATCTGATCGACGGGCCGTTCGATGGCGAGGAGGGTATCACGCTGATGGCCGACCTAGACGCCGGCGCCACCGGCACCATGACCAGTGCCATGTATTCCGATCTCGTCAAACCTATTGTTAGCGCCCACGCGGCAGGCCGGCGAGCCGAGGCCGCCGCGCTATACAATCGGCTGCTGCCGCTGATCAACTTCGAGAACCGCCAATGTGGCCTGCGCGCCACCAAGACGGTCTTCATGGAAGGCGGGGTCATCAAGAGCGACCATGTCCGTCACCCACAGGTTCCATTGCCGCCCGCGACGCGGGCCGAGTTGATGGAGCTTGTACGGGAAGCGAGCCCGCTCGCCTTGCGGTGGGGGAAATGAGCAGGACTGGGGGGAACGCCTTGTTTCCCCGACAGCGCCCCCCCATAAAGGCTGCAAGTCAATCCTCACCACGGAGGGCGGGAGACCGCGATGGAGACCGAGACGCCGAAGGCCATCTTTCTCAAGGACTACAAGCCCTCCGCTTGGCTCATCGACACCGTCCACCTCGACATCTCGCTCGACCCGACCGAGACGCGGGTCAGGTCGCGCCTCGAGATGCGGCCGAATCCGGCGCGGTCTGGCCGTCGCGGACCGCTCGTTCTCGATGGTGAAAGCCTCATCCTCGATCGCGTAGCGCTCGACGGAGAGCAGTTGCAAGGAAAGGCGTTCTCGGTCGGCGAGAGCGGACTGAAGATCACCTCGCCTCCCGATCGCGCTTTTGTCCTGGAGATCGAGACGCGCTGCAATCCGACTGCGAACAAGGCCCTGTCCGGCCTCTATTTGTCGAAGGGAATCTATTGCACCCAATGCGAGGCTCAGGGCTTCCGCCGCATCACCTATTTCCTGGATCGCCCTGATGTTCTTGCGACCTACACGGTTCGCATCGAGGCGGATCCGAAGGCCGCGCCCGTGTTACTCGCCAACGGCAATCCGGTTGAGCGCGGCACCCTGGACCGCGGCCATCGCCATTACGCTGTCTGGAAGGATCCGCACCCGAAGCCGTCGTATCTTTTCGCCTTGGTAGGAGGACAGCTCGGCGCCATCACCTCGTCGTTCAAGACGATGTCCGGACGCGAGGTTCACCTCGCGATCTACGTCGAGCCGGGCAAGGAGGATCGCTGTGCCTGGGCGATGGAGTGTCTCAAGCGGGCCATGAAGTGGGATGAGGACCGGTTCGGCCGCGAATACGATCTTGATGTCTTCAACATCGTTGCCGTGTCCGACTTCAACATGGGCGCCATGGAGAACAAGGGCCTGAATGTCTTCAACGACCGGCTTGTCCTCGCCAGCGCAAAGACCGCCACCGACAGCGACTATTTCAACATCGATCGCGTCATCGCCCACGAGTACTTCCATAACTGGACCGGCAATCGCATCACGTGCCGCGACTGGTTCCAGCTCTGCCTCAAGGAAGGGCTGACCGTGTTTCGCGATCAGCTCTATTCGGCGGATCACCGCTCACCGTCCGTCCAGCGCATCTACGACGTGCGCATGCTGAAGGCGCGTCAATTCCCTGAGGATGCGGGTCCGTTGGCGCACCCGGTCCGCCCCGACCGCTTCATCGAGATCAACAACTTCTACACTTCGACGGTCTACGAGAAGGGCGCCGAGCTGTGCCGTATGATCCACACACTCTTGGGAGAGGACCTGTTCCGCCAGGGCATGGACCTTTACTTCGAGAGACATGACGGCGAGGCAGCGACGGTAGAAGACTTCGTCATGTGCTTCGCGGACGTAAGCGGGCGAGACTTCACCCAGTTCATGACGTGGTACGCACAGGCCGGCACACCCAGCCTGGTCTGCGACATGAAGTACAACGCCGACAAGCGCACAGCCGAGCTCACGGTCGAGCAGGTCCTCTTGCCGACGCCGGGGCAGCCGACCAAGAAACCGCTCCAGATCCCGTTGAAGCTTGGCCTTCTCGGCGGCAACGGCAATGACCTTCCGATCGAGAACGGCGCCTCGAAAAGCGTCGAGGGAGGCGTCCTCGAGATCACGAAACGCAAGGAGACGTTCCGGTTCGCCGACATACCGTCCCGTCCGGTTCCCTCGCTCCTGCGCAGCTTCTCCGCCCCCGTCAATCTGACAATCGATCTCTCGGACGATGACCTCGCCTTCCTGATGTCGCACGATAGCGACGAGTTCAATCGGTGGCAGGCTGGCCAGGACTATGCCACCCGGCTTCTTGTCGCGAGCGTCAGGGCACTTCGCAAGGACAAGCCGCTCCCCGATTTTTCGCGCTTTATCGATGCACTGGGCGAGATCGCTGGAAACGACCGCCTCGAGCCGTCCTTCCGCGCCCAGGTTTTGATCCTGCCGAGCGAGACCGATCTCGCACGCGTCATTGCCAAGGACATCGACCCTGATGCGATCCACAAGGCGCGAAGAATGCTTCGGCGCAAGCTTGCGCAGCGGCTTGGCGGTAAACTCGAGGCGATCTATGCCGAGATGGCCGTCAAGAAAGCCTACGCCCCGGATCCGAATCAGATCGCGCGCCGCTCTCTGCGCAACGCAGTACTCGCTCTGCTCACCGCCCGCGCCACGGCCGCGGACGTCGAGCGCGCAGCTCGGCACTTCGAGAGCGCGACCAACCTGACGGACGAGATTGCAGGGCTCGCAGCGCTTTCCGAGACGCGTGGCCCCGACAAGGCGAACGCCTTCGATCGCTTCTACGAGCGGTGGAAGGATGACCACATCGTCATCGACCACTGGTTCCTCTACCAAGCGGCGATCCCGCAGCACGGCACGCTTGCAAGCGTGAAGCGGCTCGCCCGCCACCCGCTGATGTCGCTCGAAAACCCGAACAAGGTGCGCACCTTGATCGGCGCCTTCGCTGCGAACCCGGTCGCCTTCAACCGGCCCGATGGCGCAGGCTATGCCTTCGTCGGCGAACGTATCCTCGAGATCGACTCCTTCAATCCCCAGCTCGCCGCCCGTCTCCTCACGGCATTCAGAAGTTGGCGAACACTCGAGGCGGGGCGCCGCAAGCTCGCCGAGCGAACCCTGAAGGAAATCGCGAAGTCGAAGAAACCTCTCTCGCGCGACGTTTACGAGATCGTCACGCGAATGCTCGACTGAGCGAGCGTCTGGAGGGATGTCGTCAGCCCGGCGCGGCGCACATCTCTCGCAACCTCAAGGACGAGGCTGACGGTCTATTTCGCCGGCACACGCGAAGACTTCTCAGGCTCGGTTGTCGGCACTTTCGGCGCCTGCCCATCGTCGCTGCTGTCGTCTTCGGCGTCGGGCCGCTTGTGCCCCCTCCTCCGCCACGGTCGCTCGGCACGGGCCTGCCACTCCGCAAAGCCCCGCCGCTCCTCCGCCGTGAGACGCACTGCAACATTCTCGTAGAGAGACTGCGCAGCCCTGCGCACTTTGATTTCTACGCCAAGCAATTGCTCGTGCGCCGCCTTGTAGCGCGCAACATCGAAGGGATCGGCAATAAGCGCCGCTCTTACATCCGCTCGCGCTTGTCGCAGCTCTCTCCAGTAGGGCCTCAACGCCCGTCGCTCGGAACGGACCGCGTCCCAAATCTCGCGTTTGCGCTCGCTGGGGAGCGTGCGCGCGAAGCTCAGCATGGTCGCCTGCGAGGCGCCGCGGGGCGGATGCCATCCATGCCGGATGCCGGCTGCCGAGACGAGCCCGATCACCAGCAGGTTCAGCGCCAGCGAAACGACCAGCAGAACGCCTTTCCAGCGTGGCCAACGTCGGGCCGTGGCAACGGTGGGCCCGGTGTCCGTCATATCTGCTCCTCGTCGAGTCCGCCCAACGTATCGAGCTGCAAGGCTGAAAGCACCGTCTCGGTATCCGGCGTAGACGGCGCTACCAGCGAGGCGATGTTATAGGGCGTTATGGGTGCAAGGTCGCTGAAACCGATTGCAAAGCCGACGGCAAGCGAAGCAGCCAGCGCTGCCGCCGTCCTCCAGCCTCCCGACCTGGTCCAGCGCGACGCGGGCAGCATTGGCTCGGGCGGGAACCTCTCTTCTTGGCCATCGGCCGCCGCTCGGGCGCCGCGATGCGCGCCCACCGGCATGGGAATGATCCTGGCACCTGTTTCCGCACCGCTCTCTTCTGCCACACGGACGATGCGATCGACGAGATGAGCGAGCCTCGCCGGATCCGGGCCTGTCGCCCTCATCAGCAGACGGTCCAGCGTTTGCGCCTCGACGAGACGTCGCCGGGCCTCGTCCGAGTGGGCGAGCAGCGTACGTGCTTCTGGCACGAGCTTCGCAGGCCAACGCTCGAAAGCACCACCGTAGGCGTCAAGCAGGCTTTCAAAGCGATCGAGGGTCATCTTGTGATCTCGCCCTTCCATGTCCTTCCGGGACACCTGAGTCCCGCCTCCATCGCCGCTCGAAATCATGCCGGATCTCCTGCGCCCGGCAACAAATCCCGCCATTCTTCTTTCAGTGCCGCCTTGAGCGACCGCCGCCCTCGTGCCAGCAGCGATTCCACCGCCTCGTCCGAGATTCCGAGCGTCGCGCCCACCTCGCTCTGGCTCAACCCCTCGAAGTGGAACAGGGTGAGCGCCGCCCGCTGCCGGTCCGGCAACGCCTTCAACGCATCGTCGACTCGTCGGGACAGATCATCCTCAGCGAGGCGATCGAGTTGCTCCGCGGGCTCCGCTTCCTCCGGCACCTCATCCACCACCACGAGATTGCGCCTCGCACGCACGCGATCGATGCACAGGTTGGTCGCAACTCTCCTGAGCCAGGGTTTGAGGCCACCGGGACCCAGCTCGAGAGACGAGGCATTGCGCCACAGGCGCAACATTGTCTCCTGAGCCACGTCCTCGGCCTCCGCATCGTCCCGCAGCATCCGCCGGGCAATTCCGAGCACCAGAGACAGGTGGCGGGTAACGACCAAGCGAAAAGTACCGCTATCTCCGGCGGCGAGGAGGGCCAGAAGCCGCCCGTCCTCGCTGGAATCAGCATTCGCGGCCTTGGGTGGGTCGCCGGTCCGTGCCAATGCTGTCCTCATCATGGGGGCCTTTCACGGCCGATGCGTCGAGCTTGCCCGATCCGGCGACCAAGAGCTACAGCCGCCAAGGCCTTTTCTTCAGTTCTTGGCAGGCGGCTCGCCGTCGCGCCCGGGTCCGCGCGGACCGCCATCGCCCGGCATCGCGCCGCCCATGTCATGGTGCGGCCCCATACCGTGGTGCCCGCCCCCATGGCGCCAGCCACGCGGGCCGTGCCCTCCACGGCGTCCTGGCATCTCGTCCCGCGACAAGGTGCCGTCATTGTTGAAGTCCATCCGCGCAAAGCGCTCGGCCGCTTTGGCCTGGAACTGATCCCGCGTGACCTTGCCGTCTGGACCAGCGCCCATCCGATGCGCCATCCGCTTCACCGCGTAGTCGACCATCTCCTTGCGCAACGCATCGCGGTCGGCCTGATCAATGGAGCCGTCCTTGTTCCAATCGAACCGCGCGAATTGCTGATCCGCGAAAGCCGTTGCTTCCGCCTTGGTCACGACGCCGTCCTTGTTGGCGTCCGCCTGCCGGAGGAAACCGAGCCCGCGCATCATGCCGCGGCGATGTCCGCTCCCCATGCCGAAACCACCCTCCGCAATGGCATTACGTCCGCGCATCGTCGGAGGTAGGTCGGCGTCGTCGATCTTGCCGTCGGAGTTGATGTCGGCCTCTGCGAACCGTCGCCCAACCTCGGCACGAAATTCGTCCTGGGTCACCTTGCCGTCGTGGTTGGCGTCGAACGCCCGCATCAAGCGTTGCCCCATCTGACCTCGACCGCGACCACCGAACCGGCGCGACATGCTCTCGTTGATTACGCTCTCCATCTCGGCGGGATCGATGACGTTGTCACCGTTCTTGTCGAACCGTGCGAAACGTTCGCGGACGCGCGTCTCGTACTGCTCCTTGGTCAGGGAGCCTCCGAACCAGCCTCTCTTACCAAGGCCCCCCATGTGATCGCCATCCATCATGCGATCGCCCATCATGGGCCCATCGTGCCATCCTCCCCGATGCCCTGGCGCGGAAACCGCTACTGCCGCCCCGGCCAAGACCAGAACTCCGGCCGCAGCTACCACAATTGTCTTCTTTGACATCCTCAACTCCTCGTTCCAGGGCCCCTCGGCGTAAGCTAGTGAGGCGATGCATCTGAAACGGGGAGGCGGCCAACTTCCGTCGCTGGACGACCGGCCTCAGCGAACCAACTCGTCAAAAAGTGCGAACACCTCTCGCGTCACGTCGGCGAGGGCGGCCTCGAGATGGGCGAAATCGGGCGCCTCTCCGACCCTCGCAAGAAGCTCTTTCAGGCCGTCCGGCGCCTTCGCGGGATCGAAAGGCCCATCGAGCGTGAGACGGGTCACCTGGGTAAGGTTGTGGATAAGAGTGGCTGCGGGGATCAAGACGTCGGCTGCACGCGCCGTCACGAAACCCCGTCGCGCAAGCTTCCGTAGAGCTGAAATCGTATTCTGATCGAGGATGTCGGGTGCCTCGGCCGCATGCACAAGTTGCAGATGCTGCGCAATGAACTCGAGATCGACGAGTCCTCCCCTTACCTGCTTCAGATCCCAGAGATTGGTCGTCCCCTTCTCCTTTTCGATCAAGGCACGCATCTCTCGGACGTCGGCCGCAATTTTCGAGCGATCGCGCGGTCTGACGAGAACGCCCCTGACGGCGTCCTCGACCTTGCCGACGAGCTCCCGCGGACCGCTGACGATCCGCGCCCGGGTGAGCGCCATGTGCTCCCATGTCCACGCCTCGCTCGCCTGATAGCCGACGAACCGGGAAAGCTGCGTGGCCACAGGTCCTTTCTGACCCGACGGCCGCAATCGCATGTCGACTTCGTAGAGGGAACCTTCAGCGGTCGGCACCGAAAGGGCGGAGATCAAGCGTTGCGTGAAACGGGCATAGTATTGGCTCGGCGCGAGTGGGCGTTCGCCATCTGACTGGCTCGCCTCGGGATCGAACTCGTAGACGACGATCAGGTCGAGGTCCGATCCTGCCGTCATTTCCCGCCCGCCAAGCTTACCCATGGCGATGACGGCGGCCGCGCCGCCCGGAACCCGGCCATGGGAACGCTCGAGCTCCGACTTGACCCGTTCCGCAAGCGCTTGGATCAGACGCCCCGCTAGCTCCGCGTAGGCCCCTCCGGCGTTGGCCGCAGAGATGGTCCCCGACAGCACCCGAACGCCGATGAGGAACGCTTGCTCGCTGCCGATCACTCTCGCACGATCCAGCGCCTCTTGCAGATCTTCTCCATCACCGATCGTGTCCTCGACGATGCGCTCGAGCGCCGCGTCGTCCGGCAAGCTGCCGAAGAACCCAGGGTCCAGCACCGCATCGAGCACGCGCCGTCTCCGGCTCAGAATGCGTGCGAGACGCGGTGCTGTTCCCATGATGTCGGCAATGAGCCGCAGAAGACTCGGATTGGCGCGCAAGAGCGAGAACAGCTGCACTCCGGAGGGCAACTCGGACAGGAAGCGGTCGAAGCTCGCGAGTGCGCTGTCGGGATCGGCTGTCCGGCCAAGTGCCTCGATCAGCAGGGGCTGCACCTCGGTCAACAACTCGCGCGCCCGGGGCGTGCGGACTGCCGGGTAGCGGCCATGGTGCCATCCCCTGACCGCGGAGATGGCATCGCTCGGACGTTGATACCCCATTCGGGAAAGCGCCTCGATCGTGCCCGGATCGTCCGACTCGCCGGCGAACACCATGTTGGACCCCGCCGAAGTCAGCTCGGGCGTCGTCTCGAACAGCGCCGCATAGTGTGCCTGGACTCGCTCGAGCCGCGCGACCAACGCCTCGGCAAAGCGATCGGATGCCTGGTAGCCAGAAAACCGCGCCAGACGCTCGAGATCATCGGACGACGTCGGCAGTGTCTGCGTCTGCTCATCGGCCAGCATTTGCAGCCGATGCTCGATGCGCCGCAGGAACGTATAAGCCTCGGTCAAATCCCAAACCACCTCGGGCTCGATCCATCCCCGCTCGGCGAGCTTCTCAAGGGCCCCGAGCGTGGTCGGGACGCGCAGATCGGGCTGTCGCCCACCCGCGATGAGCTGCTGGGTCTGAACGAAGAACTCGATCTCGCGGATGCCGCCGCGACCGAGCTTTATGTTGTGTCCGGCCACGCCGATTTGGCCGAACCCCTTGAAGGCATGAATCTGCCGCTTCATGGCGTGGATGTCTGCAATCGCCGCAAAGTCGAGATACTTGCGCCAGATGAACGGAGAGAGCTCGGCGAGAAAGGCACGGCCCGCTCCAATATCGCCCGCAATGGCCCTCGCCTTGATAAGCGCGGCCCGTTCCCAGTTCTGCCCGAAGCTCTCATAGTAGTTGAGGGCGGCATCGGACGCGATCGCCACCTGCGTCGCGCCGGGATCGGGCCGCAGGCGGAGATCCGTGCGGAAAACGTAACCGTCCGCGGTGCGCTCTTGCATGAGCTTCACCAGATCCCGCGTCATCCGGACGAAGAAGGGGCCGGGCTCCAGACTGGGCTTCAGACGCGCGAGTGCCGGCTCGTAGAACACGATCAGATCGATGTCGCTCGAGTAGTTGAGTTCGCCTGCGCCATGCTTGCCCATCGCAAGCACCATGTACCCGGAGCTTTCCTCGGGCCGTGCCGATGTCTCGAGCCAATCCCCCCGCTTCACAGCCTGCGCGAAGAGAAACCGGATCGAGGCGTCAACCGATGCATCGGCGGTCGCCGTGAGGGCCGCCGTGACACGCATGGCCTGCCAGACGCCGCCGAGATCCGCGAGCGCAATCAAAAGCGCCATCTCGTTCTTGAATACCCGGAGAAGCCGCATCGCCTCCGGTAGCGAGGCAGCGCTCGCAACCTCGTCCCCGAGGGCGGCAGCCATCCGCTCCAGATGTCGATCCGGATCACAGGAAAGGAGACGCAGGAGCCTGTCCGGGTCGCGGCGAATAAGACCTGCAAGATAGGGGGACGAGCTCAGCGTCCCCGCAACGAGCTCACGAGTTGGGCCCTCGCCCAATAGCGCCGCAAGACGGTGCAGCTCGCTGCCCTCACCGTCAGCCAGAAGATCGTCGAGCAGTTTCGCGGCTTCCGCGTCGTCGACGCAACGCGGCGTCTCCACAATCCGGGAATGCAGCGGACCAGCGTCGCTCGTAGTCATCCTTTTGCCGCCTCCGCCTCGAGCCTCCGTTCAGGCGGCAATTCTGGCATGGGCTGAGCGACACGTGCGAGCGGTAGCTGCACGACGACTTTGAGACCGGGCGCATTGTCCTCGAGCCGCACATGGCCTCGATGCAGGCGGGCAACGGCCGCAACGAGGCTGAGGCCCAGCCCGGTTCCGGGCAGTGACCGGCTCTCCTCCAACCGTACGAATCGTCTGAGTGCCCGATCCCGGTCGCTCGGGGCGATCCCCGGTCCCCGGTCGGCAACGACCAGCTCGACGAACGGCGGCACCCTTTTGACGGCGATTTCGATCGAGCGCGGGGGAAGCGCGTGCGCCGCGTACTTGAGGGAATTGTCGATGAGATTGGCAAGCGCCTGACTGAGAAGTTGCCGATTTCCGCGAACAGGCACGTCTCGCACGATTGAGCAATCGAGGCTGAAACCGGCGTCTTCGGCCACCGGCTGATACAGTTCTGCGACATCAGCAGCCAGCGGCGCTACGTCGAAGATCTCGATGCCCTCGGACGAGCTTCCCGCCTCGAGGCGCGCTATCAGCAGCAGGGCATTGAACGTCTTGATCAGCTCGTCCGCCTCATCGATGACCCGCTCGAGCCCGAAGCGCCAGGCTTCCGCCCCACCGCTGTCGGCAAGGGCTGCTTCCGCACGGTTCCGAAGACGATTGAGCGGCGTCTTGAGATCGTGCGCGATGTTGTCGGAAACCTCGCGCAATCCGGCCATCAGTTGCTCAATACGGTCGAGCATGTCGTTGAGCTGAACGGCCAGCCGGTCGAGCTCATCACCGGAACCGTCGACTGGAATGCGCCCCGAGAGATTGCCTGACATGATGTCGGCACTCGCCCCACTCATGCTCTCGATGCGCGCCTGGATGTGCCGGGCGATGAGCACACTTCCGCCAACCCCCAGCAGAAGGAGCAGGGCCGTTCCAAAACCGATCGTTCGATAGATTGCGAGAAGGAGCTCCCGCTGATCCTCGATGTCACGTCCCACCACGAGACGCGGCTCGCCGTCGATCTGGATCAGCAAGCCGGCCGCCATGCGGGGCCCGGCGGGCGTTGCGTAGGAGAAGAGGCCACGACCGAACGGGCCCCGCCAGTCCGGAAGCCGTGTGATGTTGCCGGCACGATAGGTTCCCGCAGCATCGGCGACATAGTAGACTCCGCTGCCGCCGGAACGGCTGCGCTCGGCGATCGCCTTGACCAGCGCCTCGAAACCTCGAGCGACCAGCTCAGACCGCAGCTCGGCAGCATCAGTCTCGATCGACCGCTCGGCGGCTCGCGTATAGATGGTGTTAGCGTGCCAGCCAACGAGCCCCGTCACCATTGCCGCGACGCACGCCAGCAGCAGCACAACCCCCAGGGTTCGCCGGAAAACGCGCGATCGAAGAAGTCTAGCCGGCGCCATCTCGGATCATGTATCCGGCGCCGCGTACCGTGTGCAGTAGTGGCTTGTCGAAACCCTTGTCGATCTTTCCTCTCAGGCGCGAGATATGAACATCGATCACATTCGTCTGGGGGTCGAAGTGATAATCCCACACGTTCTCGAGAAGCATGGTTCGCGTCACGACCTGTCCGGCATTGCGCATGAGGTATTCGAGAAGGCGGAACTCACGCGGCTGCAGAACGATGGTCTCGCCGCCTCGCATGACCTTGTGCGTCAAGCGGTCGAGAACAAGATCTCCGACGGCGTATCGCGTCGCGGGCTCCTCGCTGGTTAGACGTCGCCCCAGCGCTTCGACCCTGGCCAGCAGCTCGGTCAGGGCAAACGGCTTCGTCAGGTAGTCGTCTCCACCCGCCTTTAATCCTTTCACCCGATCGTCCACCTCACCGAGCGCAGAAAGAATCAGAACCGGCGAGCGAACCCCGCCCCGCCTCAGCTCCTGAATCACAGACAGCCCATCCCGACCGGGCAGCATGCGATCCATTATGATTGCATCGAACGAGCCTGAAAGCGCGAGATCGAGGCCGCTGTCTCCGTCGAACGCCACTTCAGCCCCGTGGCCGCTTTCCTTGAGACCGCGCTGGACGAAATGGGCGATCTCCCGATCATCCTCGACGATGAGCACCCGCATGGCGGCCTCTCTGCAATGTCTCCGTTGAAGTGCCTGGTAATGCCGGGAGGCGCACCTCACAAAAGGCGCGCCTCCCAACGTCATGCTCCTGGTCCGCCCTCAGCCACTTGCTTTGAGCTGGACAGCGACGAACCGAACGCTGTCCCCCTGCTTGACGCGGAGCAGCACCGCCTTGCGGCCGTCGTCCCGCGCCTTCTTGATACCGGCGACGACGTCGTTGGGCGTCTTGATCACCTGCCCCTGTACCTCGAGGATGACGTCACCCGACTTCAGTCCTTTGAGCGCCGCATCGGAGTCGTTGTCGACTTCTTTGATCACGACACCCTCACTCTTTGGACCCGACGCCTCCATCACCGAGAAGCCAAGCGCCGACAGCTCGGTAGCACCGCTGTCCTGCTTCGCCGGCGGAGCCGATGCGACCTGGCCGTCGCTCGGGAACGTGCCGAGCTTGACGCGGATCGTCTCGGTTTTTCCATACCGCGACACTTCGAGATCGACATTCGTGGACGGCGCGATGTCGGCAATCTTGCGCGCAAGGTCGCGGCTGTTGTCGACGCGCGCGCCATTCACCGAGAGGATCACGTCGCCGGCCCTCAGGGCCGTGGAGGCCGCGGGCCCCTCCGGCGTCACCTCGTTCACGAGTGCCCCACGCGGCTCTTTCAGCCCGAGGCTGGCAGCCTTGTCCTCATCGACGCTCTCGATCTTCACGCCGAGCCAGCCGCGACTGACTTTCTTGTTCGTGCGAAGCTGCTCGACCACATCGCTCGCGGTGCTGGCCGGCACCGCAAAGGCAATGCCAACGTTGCCCCCGGACGGGCTGTAGATGGCCGTGTTCACGCCCACAACCTCACCATCGAGATTGAACGTCGGGCCACCGGAGTTGCCTTTGTTCACCGCCGCATCGATCTGCAGGTAATCGTAGGGCCCAGACCCGATGTCGCGGCTCAAGGCCGAGACGATGCCCGCCGTTACCGTCCCGCCGAGACCGAACGGATTGCCCACCGCCAGCACCCAATCTCCCACGCGAACAGGCTTCTTCGCGAAACGCACCGTCGGGAAAGAGCCCTTCGGATTTCGGATCTTGAGCAGAGCGACATCGGTCCTCGAATCGGTGCCGACCAGATCAGCGTCGAGCTTCTCACGTTCATCGAAGCTCACCTGGATCTTGGAAGCTCCTGAAATAACGTGATTGTTCGTCACCACATAGCCGTCGGGAGAAATCACGAACCCGGAACCCTGCGCCTGTGAGCGTCGCGGCGCCTGTGGCGCGCCACCTCCGAACTCCCGAGGCAGATTCTTGAAGAAATCCTTGAGCGGATGATCGTCGGGGAGCTCCGGCAGAGGATCCCGCCCACCACCGCGGCGTGCGACTCGCGGGCCGCCACCCGACGCCACGTGTATGCTCACGACGGCAGGTTTCACCTTCTCCACGATGTCCGCGAACGTGTATGGCGCCCGCCCGAACGGGGTCGCAACCGTGGGGGGCTCGGCGCGTTGCGCCAAGGCACCCTCGGGTTGCCAAAGGGCAAATCCGCCCAGAGCCGTCGCTGCGAGCAGTGCGGCTGGCACGATACGGCGTGCTGCTCGAACTCGGGCGGGACCGCAGAGCTTGGGGCTCGGGACTTCCATATTGCGTGACCTCTCGATCTCTTTCCGGCACTAAAAGACTGTTTAAGCCGTGGTATAGAGAGCGTCGCATTACAGGCACCTTGCAGCCCCATTAATCTTTGGTAATCCGTAGAATGTCGCTGCCAAAGGTCGTATGATCCATGGGGACATGTGGATGGGCGGGAAGTCGATGCAACGAGCTTGGGGGAAGGCTCTGGCGATTGCCGCAGTGCTCATCGGCCCGCAATCCGCGGCCGCCGCGCCGACGTCGCGAGTTCCGGTGTCCCTTCCGGGCTCGCATCTGCATCGGGTTGCAGTCTTCGGCACCGACGATCGTGTCGCCACACCGGCTCGGTATGCGAGAGCGGCCGAAAGCATCGGTCTTTTCTTCTCGAACCAGTCGCGCACGGTCTGCTCGGCCTTCTGCGTCGCATCGAACATCGTGGCAACCGCCGCACATTGCCTCTGGCAACCCGGAAACTCCCCGGCACGCCTTGCTGACTTCATGTTCGCGCGCGGCTACGACCGCCTTCGCGACTACGCACGTGTCGAGGGATACGCCTCAGGCTCGAGCGCCCAGAGCATCATCATCGGCGATTTCCAGCACCGCATACGTCCACCCATCGATGCTGCCAACGACTGGGCCCTGGTTCGCCTGAATCGCGCGGCTTGCCGGGGCGGTGGTCTCAGCGTCACCCCGATGTCCTCAAGCCAGGTCGCTGCGGAAGCACGGGCCGGTCGCGTTTTCCAGCTCTCCTATCATCGGGACTGGACCCAGTGGCGTCTCGCCTACTCGCGACCGTGCATCGTCTCGCGGGACTTCAAGTCGGTGGCTTGGAAATCCATCGCACCGGATTTTCTCAATGCCGACCAGATGCTGCTCCACCATTGCGATACCGGTGGAGCATCGTCGGGCTCGCCGCTGCTTGTCGATCGCGGTGGCGTGATTTCAGTGATCGGCATCAACGTCGGAACGTACGTGCAATCCAAGGTTCTGACCGAGGGCGGACAAGTCACGCTGCGTGAGAAGGCCGAGACGGTGGCCAATACAGCCGTCAATGCCGCCGTATTCGCCGGTCGGATTGAATTGCTGCGGAACGCTGCCATCCTCTCGTCAGGGCAGCCCCTGCGCGACCTGCAGCAAAGGCTCAGCGAACAACGCTTCTACCAGTCCCGCATAGACGGAAGTTACGGACCACTTCTGCGCGCCGCTATCGAAGGCTACGAGAGACAGCGGCGACTGCCCATCACGGGTCTCGCGACAGAGGATCTGCTCTCGCGTCTCAATCGAGAGGCGAGCGGCCTCGGACAGGTCTCACCGACGAGTGCCCCGTCACCCGGCCGCAGGCGATGAACCGCCGCGCTGTGGACGACGAGACGATCAATCGGCAGCCTTCTTGAGGATCTCGTCGAGACGGCGAGCTTCGTCGGCCGACAATGGTGCCTCGCCCGATCTGTCAGCACGACCGTTGCCGCCGCGCATCTGTTTGCGAGCGAGAACAGCTGCGCCGGCCAGAAGCAGCAGCGGCGCGATCCACAGCAGCACCGTGCCTGCATTGAATGGCGGTCGCAGCAGCACGAAGTCGCCGTATCGCTGGACGATGTAATCGACGGCCTGCTTGTCACTGTCGCCTGCCTTGAGTCGCTCGCGAACCAGCAGCCGCAGATCTCGGGCGAGTGGCGCGTTCGAGTCGTCGATCGACTGATTTTGACAAACAAGACAACGAAGCCCTTCCGAGATGGCTCGCGCTCGCGCCTCGAGACGCGGATCTGCGAGGATTTCGTCGGGCTGCACGGCAAACGAAGGCACAGTCGAGTGAACAACGAGAACGAAAGCAAGAGCTGCGGCGAGCAGTGCACCTCGGCCACCGCGGCTGCGGCCGAGAACGGCGCCTCGACCGACCAGGGGCCGGCGCCACCAGGCAAGGTGATTTCGATATTGCGCCACGCAATTCACTCCGCAGGAACCACAAGCGGTTTTCGCGCCTTCCGAGGAGCACCAACCCGAAGTCTTCGATCAGATAGCGAGAAGGCACCTCCGACGAACATCAGCACCGCACCCATCCAGATGCAGCGCACGAGCGGGTTGAAATAGATGCGCACGGCAAACCCGCCACCCGTTTGGGCGTCCCCGAGCACCACATAGAGATCACCCAGCAGTGCCGCGTGAATTCCGGCCTCCGTCGTCGGCTGAGGCGGCGCATCGTATAGACGCTTGGCCGGGACCAGCTCGGTGATCGGGCGGCCTCCGCTGGATACGAGAAAGCGACCCCGATCCTCGATGTAGTTGGGCCCGCGCCCGGACTCGGTTCCCTGAAACTCGATCGTGTAGCCTGCTAGCTCGGTCTTCTCACCGGGCTTCATCGCAATAATGCTCTCGCTCCGCCATGCCGTGGTGGCGACGATGCCAATGACACAAATCCCGAGCCCAGCATGAGCGATCGCGGTGCCCCACGCAGCGCGCGGCAAATTGACGAGGCGGCGCAAAACTTCCGATGGATCCGCTTGGCCCATGCGCGCCCGGAACAGAACCTCCCATACGGCCCCTGCCAGCACCCAGACACCGAGCGCTAGAGCAAGCGGAGCGACCCAGGGCCCCGAACGGACAAAGGCAAACGCGAGCACAGCCGCAACGATTGCAATGCACGCGGCAAAGATCAAACGCTCGGCCGCAGCGCGAAGGTCACCCCGCTTCCAGCCGAGGAACGAGCCGAAAGGTACCGCCACCAACAGCGGCACCATCAACGGGCCGAACGTCAAATCGAAGTAGGGCGCGCCGACTGAAATCTTCGCGCCCGATACCGCTTCGAGCGCCAATGGATACAGCGTGCCAACCAACACCGTTCCGGTCGCCGTGGCGAGCAGCACGTTGTTGAGAACGAGAGCGCCTTCCCTCGATATCGGCGCGAACAAGCCTCCCTGCCTCAACTCACCGGCTCTCGCCGCGAACAACGCCAAGCCGCCACCCGTAAAGAACATCATGATGGCCAGGATGAAGACCCCACGCTTGGGATCGACCGCAAACGCGTGAACTGACGACAACACGCCGGATCGCACGAGAAACGTTCCCATCAGGGAGAGCGAGAAGGTGAGAATGGCGAGCAGGATGGTCCAGACCTTGAGCGCCTCGCGCTTTTCCATCACCAGCGCAGAGTGAAGCAGCGCCGTGCCGGCGAGCCAAGGCATCAGGCTCGCGTTCTCCACCGGATCCCAGAACCACCACCCGCCCCAGCCGAGCTCGTAGTAAGCCCACCATGACCCCATCGCGATGCCCAGCGTCAGGCACATCCAGGCAGCTAGCGTCCAAGGCCTTACCCAGCGGGCCCATGCAGCATCCGTCTTGCCTTCTATGAGTGCCGCGATCGCGAACGAGAAGGCCATCGAGAAGCCGACGTACCCCGCGTAAAGGAAAGGCGGATGAAACGCGAGGGCAGGGTCCTGCAGGATAGGATTGAGACCTCGACCTTCGAGCGGTGCGGGATTGAGCCGCTCGAAAGGATTGGACGTCAACAGGACGAAAAGCAGGAAGGCCACCGAGATCGACGCCTGAACCGCCAGGACGCGCGCCTTCAGCGAGCCCGGCAAGTAGCCACCGAACAGCGTCACCGCGGCACCGAACAGCGTAAGGATGAGCACCCAAAGCACCATCGACCCCTCGTGGTTCCCCCAAACGCCGGAGATCCGATACAGGAGAGGTTTGGTCGAATGTGAGTTGGCCCAAACGTTGAGCACTGAGAAGTCGCTCGCAACGTAGGCGTCCATCAGCGAGAGGAACGCCACGAGAACAAGGATGAAGGTAGCGAGCGAGGCCGGCCCGGCCACCGCCATCAGCCGGTCGTCGTCGATCCGCGCACCCCATGCGGGCACCACCATTTGCACGCACGCGACGATTAGGGCGAGGATAAGAGCGAAATGCCCGATCTCGACAGTCATCTGCTCTCCCTATTATCCGCTGCGCTTGACGAAATCGGCGGGTTTGATCAGCGCCGAACGCCCCTGTTCACTGCTTTGCCTTGCCATCGGCTCCCGCTGGATGGGTCGCGCCCTGGCCCAGCTTCACGCCCTTCTCTTTGAGTGCCTTTGCCACCTCGGGTGGCATGTAGGTTTCATCGTGTTTGGCGAGCACGCTGTCGGCTCTGAACCGGCCGTCCACGTCCAGCCGCCCCTCGGCCACGACACCCTGCCCTTCGCGAAAGAGATCGGGCAGCACACCCTTATAGACTACGGGTATACCCTTGATCGTGTCCGTGACGCTGAACTCCACCTCCAGGCCCTGCCCCCGCTTGACGCTGCCGGCAGCAACGAGACCGCCGAGCCGGAAACGCTGTCCGGCGGGGACGGGCTTCTCGGCAAGGTCGCTCGGTGTCTTGAAATAAGTGATCGTTCCGCTGAGCGCAAAAAGCACGAGCCCCACGGCGACACCGAGAATCGCGAGCCCGGAGAAGATGAAGACGAACCGGCGTTGTTTGCGGGTCATGCCTCTTCCTCATTCACACTCAGGTGCCAAGCCCGAGGCTCTTGGCGAGATCGGCGAGCGCCGCCAGTGCCTGAGGCTGATCGGCCAAGGACTTCCGGGCCCGCCCGAGCGCTGCGACGGCCTCCTCCTTGCGTCCGAGCACCGTGAGTGCTCGGATCAGTTTTCGCCAACCTTCGAGATCGCGGCCATCCTTATCGAGACGCTCGGCCAGACCAGTCACCATGTTGTTGATCATGGCCTGCCGCTCTGACGGGGACATGCGCGCTGCTGCGGACACATCCTCGGCAGTCGGTCCACCGCTCGACCGCCCCCCTGGCGTGGCTTGCCCGCCTCGCGCGGCAGAAGCCTCAGCAGTCCCGGACTTCGCTTCGCCACGTACCGCCTCGAGCCGCTTTTCCACCATCGGCCGCCAACTCACGTCCGCAGGTGCATTTTCGAGGAGTTTCGCATAATCGGCAGCAGCTTCGGCAAGCCTGCCGTCCTGCTCCTTGCCGACCGCCAGCCAGAAACGGGCTTGCACATGCCCGGGCTCGAGTTGCAGCAACCGCGTCAATGCGCTCTTGGCCTGCTCCGAAACGCGCCCGTCGTCCCGCAACATCACCGCATCGGCGAGCCCCGATAGCCGACCCACACTGTCACCCAGAATACGCAAGGCGCGCCCATAAGCATCGGCGGCATCCACGTAGCGCCCGAGACGCAGATAGACCGGCGCGATCACATCCCAGCCGCGGCCGTCTTCCGGATGTTCCTTGAGACGCGCCTCCACCGCAGCGATCAGTTTGGCCATCTCGGCGTTGACAGGAGGCGTTGCACGACGCGCCGCGATCGGCTGCGCGGGCAGACCTGGCGCTCCCGTCTGCGAGTACACGAGAAGCGCAGCCAGCGGCACCGCGACCGCAGTCGCCGCAGCGATCGCCACCCGTCGTCGGCCCGGAGCCGAGCGTGTCGGCTCGGCGCTGCCGGGAGGCATCTCCGCGTCTTGCGCTGTGGGGGAAGAACTTGCGATGATCCGGCGCGCAATCTCGTGGCGCGCAGCTTCGGCCTCGTCCGTTGCTATGAGCCCGCGCTTCGCGTCCGCGTCGATCTCCGCGAGCTGGTCACGATACACCGCCGTCGTAGCCTTCGCAGCCTCGGTATGCGAGGCGCGCCGCCTCAACAGCGGATGCAGCAGCGCAACCACCACGGCCGCTGACATCGACGCGAAGACTACCCAAAGCAGCATCTACGTTCCCGGGCTCCGTGTCCCCTGCCGACTGAATAGGCACGCGATAGACCGGAGGCAAGGCTTGTCACTTGATGTCCCGCAAATGCCGCGGGGGAACGCAGAATCCGGGCATGGGGCATTGCCGGCTCAGCCGACGTTGCGCCACGTGCCGTCGGGATTACGGCACGCCGTCCCGCGCATGGCCTGCGGCCGACCGTCGATGTAGATGGTGTGGGTGTAGTCCCGGCAATCGAGGTCTCCGCGACGATACGGCGCCATGGGAACCACGTCACCATATCGGCCGCTGTCCGGGTTGCGCCAGCGCACCGGCCGCCCGGAGGGACCGGCTTCGAACGCGTCGTATTCGGCCCGCTGTGCCAGTCGGCGATCCTGCTCATCCATCGAGCGGCCGATTTCGCTGCCGACGATGCCACCGAGTACAGAGCCTACGATGGCACCCGCTATCCTTCCATGACCACGCCCGGCGGCACTTCCGATGATGCCACCGGCAACAGCTCCAACCGCAAGCCCGGTGTCGGCTTTCGTGGGCCCCTCAGGGCCACACCCAGCTATCGCAAGCGAACCGGCCAGCACGGCCACACCCAGCGCCCGGCGCATCCTCGTTGTCCTTCTGAAAGCTCCCCCGAGCGAACGCCGCCAACGCGCGACCACATCTGGCCATGGCATCCGCGAATCCTGTCGAACATCGTCAGTGATTTGGGCGAAACTTCGGCTCCGCCGGTGGCACATCGCCTTCTCCACACTGGCAGGAGCACTAGGCCGCAGGTAGGTCGAGCCGCGCGCTGAGGCCACCGAGCTGGGCTTCCTCCAGGCGGAAATGACCGCGGTAGGATTGAGCGAGATCGACGACGATCGAATGTCCGAGGCCGGATCCGGGCTTCGACTCGTCGAGGCGACGGCCGCGCTTGATACCCTGCGCCCGCTGCTCTGCCGTCAATCCCGGTCCGTCGTCGTCGACGGAAATCAGCAGCCGGCGTGAATGACGCTCGCTGGCCCGCGTTTCGACCGAAATTTTGATCAGAACACGGGTGTTGGCCCACTTGCACGCATTGTCGGCCAGATTGCCGATCATCTCCTCCAGATCCTGCTTCTCGCCTTGGAAACGGACATCGGCTGGACACTCGACCACGATCTCCAGGGCGCGATCCCGGTGTATGCGACCCAGCGCCCGCGCGATCGCCTCGGCGACCGGACACACCTCCGTCACTCGTCCTATGACGTCCACACGTGCAACCATCCGGGCCCGGTCGAGATAGTACGACACCTGGTCACGCATCACCTGTGCCTGCTCGGCGACCTTGCGTGCAGCAGGCGAGGCATCGTCCCCGATCTCGTTCGTGATGACGGCAAGCGGCGTCTTCAACGCATGCGCGAGATTGCCGACCTGTGTGCGCGCCCGCTCGATAATGTCCTGATTCGATTGAATGAGCGCATTGAGCTCCGTCTGCAACGGTTCGATTTCGGCGGGAAGCTTCCCTTCGAGCATCTCGGCCTCGCCGGAGCGTATTGCCGATAGCCGACGCTCGACGGTGCGCAGCGGCTGCAAGCCGTAACGGACCTGCAGAAACGTCGAAAGCACGAGACCCAGGCCCGCGAGCGCCAGAGAGAACACGAGAGGCACCCGGAAATCGCGGACGCGCGTCTCCGCAAACTCCAGATTGCCGGCGACAAGAAACGAATAGAAGTGGGGGTTCTCGTCGTCACCGGAGTTGTAGATCGTCTCGGCGATCCGCAGAGGTTCACCAACGGGCCCCCGGGTCTCGTTCCAGATGATGTTGTAGCGATCGGGGGTGAGACCGAGCTTGGAAGGAAGCGGCAGCGACTCGCTCGCGAGCGACGTCGACACGAGCCGCTTTCCCGGACTGTTGTCGATTGGCGTGATTTGCCAATACCAGCCTGAATGGGCGAGCTCGAACAAGGGCTCGCCCACATTGCGCGGAATGCCGGGCTCGGGCCCTCCACGATCCGTCGAGAATGCAATGTTCAAGGTCAGAAGTTGCGACAAGCGGGCGTCGAAGCTCTGGTAGGTGTCGCGCGAATGCACCCAATCGATCGCCAGCCCCGCCAATGGCAGCACGAGCACCGCCCAAACGGCAGCAGTCCTGAAAAGCCGGAATGCGAGAGAGTTAAGCTTCATCCGTCTCGGGCGACAATCGATAGCCGAGACCCCTCACTGTCTTGATGAGATGCGCCGGGATCTTCTTGCGCAAACGGCCAACGAAAACCTCGATCGTGTTGCTGTCGCGGTCGAAATCCTGATCGTAGAGGTGTTCGACCAGCTCGGTTCGCGAAACCACCCGCCCTGCGTGGTGCAGCAGATAGGCCAGCAACCGATATTCGTGCGAGGTCAACTTGACGGGCTGGCCATCGACCGTCACCCGCGCGGTCTTGGTGTCGAGGCGCAGAGGCCCGCATTCGATCTCGGCACGGGCATGACCCGTTGCGCGGCGGACCTGCGCGCGGATACGGGCCAGAAGCTCCTCCATATGGAATGGCTTTGCCACATAGTCGTCGGCTCCCGCGTCCATCCCCGCAACCTTGTCGCTCCACCGGTCGCGCGCGGTGAGAATGATCACATGCATGTTGCGATCGGCCCGGCGCCATTGCTCGAGCACGGAAATGCCATCCATTTTGGGAAGGCCGATGTCGAGCACGACAACATCGTAGGGCTCGGTTTCGCCCAGGTAGTAGCCCTCTTCGCCGTCCATGGCTTTGTCCACGGCATAGCCGGCTTCCGACAGCGCGGAGACGAGCTGGCGGTTGAGATCGGGATCGTCCTCGACCACGAGAATGCGCACGCGCGAGGCCTCATGCGTTGAGGGGGCGGACCCACTTCCGGCCCCTGTTCGATGACCCGATCATAGCCTCAAATCTTGGCAATGTCGCGGACCGCTCGATGCGGAGTCGAAGTCGTGCCTTTTCAAGGCTTGCCTTTTCGACGGGCGCTGACCGTCATGGTGCCCAGTTGGCCGTCGGATCGACGCAAGACGAGCCGATAGGTGAAGTCGCCGTCGCCTTCGCAGAGGACGATCCGAACAACATCACCGCCCAGCTCTTCCCGCGCCATGTCCTGCACGTCGATCGCCGACTTCAGCTTTTCCCGCATGACGATCGGCGCCGCCTCAGACCACTCGCCATAGCAGCGGCTTTCCGCCGACGCGCCCGGAGCCCCGGCGACCACGAGTGGTCCGAGGAGGAAGGTGGCGGCTGATATGGTTAAGCGATGGGGCATCGGAACTCCAGTCGCTCCTAATACTCAGTGGCGACTGAACCCCGGATGAATAGGCCTCGAGCCTCGATCAAACGCGGATCGACATGGGGCGTCGCATCAACGGCACTGCGGCCCGCGAGCGCCCGACGATGGTCATGATCGTCCCGATCAATCCGGCAACGGCCTGAGCCACGGTCATCACGTCACCGCCGAGACGTTCGATCATGGCGGACGATACGTCGAAGCCGAGCACGGCAAGGATGGCAGGCGCGACGGTGGAAAGTGCCGTCACCAAGGTGCCCCAGATCGTGAGCGAGCTTCCCCACCATTTCGCATTGGCGGGCTGAGTGGGAAATGCAGGATTTGCGTCATCGGCCATGGTCATGCTCTCCATGCTCTGCGATTGTGGAACATCGTCCGGGAGGGAACTTGAAAGGCTCGCCTCTTCCCGGTTGGTTTGATTGGCGAGCCGCTGGGCTTCGGCGAGCACGCGGTCGACTCGCGCGAGCCAGCCTCGACCGAAGCGCCAGAAATGGCTGAGAGCGCGGTACCGCCGCCTGCGGATCTTTGCATAGCGTTCCAGCGTCACCCGGACCGGTCGGCTGCGCGCAGCGGCGAGTGTGACCGGCCCGATCTGGCCATCGCTCGCCACCTCGAGACTTTCCTGCAGCATGCGCGCAGCGCCGCTGACGCCCTGATTGACGGCAGCGTCGAAATGAAAATGGGCGAGTGCAGACGGAAGCTCGGGACAGCGCGCTGGTTGCCAATAACGGCCGTGATAGATTGCTGCGACCGACTGATCGGGGATGGCGCGCAGCTCAGCCTTCAGCCGCTCGTAGGACGATGCGTCGAGCGCTTCTCCCTTGTAGGCCGCGTAATCCCCGATCGTAATACCCTTGTTCGTTGGCCCGCCGGGATCGTAAGGATCCTCTGAGTAGCCGCCCTCGCTGGCGAGAACGCTGGCGAGCGATCGATCGAAACCGGAAACTCGTGGCTCTTCTGAAGCCTGCGCCGACTGCGCCCCCTCCGCTGGCAGCCTGAAGCCGAGGAGACGTTCCTTTGCAAAAGCCTCGACGGTAACCGCATCGGACTGATTGCCGCCGAGGAGAACGATCTGCCCCTCGGTGACACCGACCAGGAAGCCGACATGACCGAGGTCTGGATTGCAGCCTCGCGAGAGAACGGCGATGGCCCCCCATTCGGGCTCCGTGGCGGCAACACCCCACGCGAGATAGGAACGCGCTCGCAGGGAGCCTGTCCCGCCGATGCCGGCGCGCTCGAGGCAGGCGCCGACGAAGGCTGCGCACCAGGGAGTGGCATCGTCTGCCAAGTCCGGATGACCGACCCGTCGAATATAGTCGGCAATGCGTGTATTGCTCGCCCGGCCTGCGATTTCCCGCTGGCCGAGCTCAGCCCAGGCGTGATCGAGCCACGCCGGCTGGCGCACGGCGGCTGAAGGCATGGTTGTTGCTCCGATTGTGTCAGAAACCGGAGGCGGCCTAGAGGACCGCCTCTCTCGGCGTACCTCTGCCGAATACGCCGCTCATCTGGTGGACGCGCACCGCAACGCCCGTCGGCACAGACCCGAAATCCGCGAGCTGCTCGTCCACGGTGTAGGTGACATGGGCGGCATCGGTCGTGAGCGTGCGCACGACTGCACCCTCCGAGAGCACATCGATCTCGTAACGCTCAGCGGTCTCAGCAAGCGGAACCTCGACCGCCTCCCAGCTGTCGCCATCGATGCGCGTGCGTCTCGTCCAGCTGATCTCGAGGTCACCGTTGACGCGGCGGCCGCGGACGTGCACAGGGCTGAGCGGGCGCAGACCGACGCCGCTGAAGGTGTGCGTGGCCGTCCTGTAGGACTCATCGCCGAGCCCCCGTTGCGCCGGACCGAAGCGCCAGAAATACGCGAGCCCGACATTTGCCAGCGCCAACGGTACGCGCGTTAGCGCTCCATCCAGAACCACGAAACGAGCCCCCGGCGCGATTGTCGCGCGCATCGCACGCTCTGTGCCGCCCTGCCCACGTAGTAGCGAGATGAGCTCATAGGTCTGCGGCGCGACCAGCGTCGCCGTCTCGAATTGAAGAACCTCCCAGGCCCCGTCGATGCCCTCGATCGCGACCGCATTCGCTCCCGCCAGCAGACCCAGGCGCGTCGTCGAGACCAACATGCCCGTGTCGAGCCGCACCCTCAATAGCGTCCCGCGATCGATGCGCGATTCGACCCCCGGCTCGATCGGATCGAGCGTGATACCTGTCGTCGCACGACGTCGCGCAACCGTTGCGAGCGTGAAGTTGCTCTCCTCGCCGGACTTGAAGAACGCCGCTCCGCCACTGGGCCAGGGATCGCGCGCCGCGGCCACGTAACCCGTCACCTCGGGCTCGGCCGCAGTCAGAACGGGAAGATCCAGGAACACGCCGAGCACCGGGCCCGTATTGTTTCCATCGGACGGCACGGACGGTCGCACGACGCTGCTGCCCCCCGCGTACACCATCGGATCGATGCCGACGGCATCGATCTCGCGAGCTCCGTGATCGCCGACATCGGTGATCCGCAGAAGACGCGCACGCTCACCGTGTTCGAGGACGACGACATCGCCCGGCTGCAGCGCCAGCCCCGAGGGAGGCAGGACAAAACGCGCCCGCTCGCGCGCCGACCAGGTTTCGAACAGCCAGCTGTCGGCAGTGCGCACGGCCTGTCCGGCATCCATTACGAGAGCAAGTTGCGCTTCGGAGATCCGCCCTGCTGCTCCGACGAGACGCCGCGATCGTGCAACCGCTTGACGATAGTCGCTCTCCAGCGATGCATAGGAGAGGCGTGCTTCGGCCGGCAGATCCGTCTCCTGGGCCCGCGTCAGGCGCACGAGGTCAGCGCCTGGCCTAGTCTCGACGAGATCGTCGAGTCTGAGCACGGCACGTGGCGGCTCTGCGCCGCGGTGCGAGAAGCGCAGCAGTCCTTCCGTCTCGACGGCATCGAGAAAGTAGACGAGCTCGAGCGGCTGCAAGGCCTCACGCGCCGACATGGCTCGCTCGACCACAAAGCCTGAGAGCAGAGCATCGAGCGTCGTGACGTCCGTCGCATCGAAACCGTAGTCTGCGAGAAGCGCCCGGATCACCGCCCCGAGATCCTGACTTGCGACACGTCCGCTGATCCAGTGTCCAAGCCGCCAGTTCTCGCCGTCACTCCAGACCTCGGCGTTCTGCGGAAATGCTGGATACGGTCGGCCATCCCACGCATAGACGTGCACATGGTCGAGATCGATCATCCGGCCGCCGTAAACGGCCGAAAGTGGATTGGCTTCGGACAGGTACCCCGGATGGGATGGGTCGAAGGCTTCGAGCATCGCCTGCAGATAGCGCCGCTGCACAAGGTCGTCGCGCTCACCCGTCGAGAAGTAGGGAACGAACGATTCCGAGCTTTTCGGATCGACGAACACATTGGGCTGGTTGGCGCCCTTGTCCACCGCCGGGCAACCGATCTCGGTGAGCCAGATCGGCTTCGATTGCGGCACCCATGCCGTCGGCGTGCTGCTCTCGACACCACCCGGTCGATCGAAATGAGGGCTCTGCCACCAGCTTCTCACGTCCTTGTACCGGAACACCCAGGGCTTGCCTGAGACACCATCGGTGATCGGTGTGCGCACCTGCGCGTCCCGGTCGCTCGCTCCTTCGTAGAACCAGTCGTAGCCCTCGCCGCCGAGCAGATTGGATTTCAGATACCCGACGTCGTAGATCGAGCGCGCACCCGCTCGCCTGTCGAGATGGTCGCCGTCGCGCCAGTCGGCAAGCGGCCAGTAGCAATCGATGGCGACCGCGTCGATGGCAGGCGATGACCAGAGCGGATCGAGATGGAAATGGACGTCGCCCGATCCATCCGACGGATGATGTCCGAAATACTCCGACCAGTCTGCCGCATAGGTGACCTTCGTCCCCGTGCCCAGCACGGCCTTGACGTCGCTGGCGAGCGAGACGAGTGCCGAGACGAAAGGATAGATTCCGGAGCCTGATCGAACTTGGGTCAGGCTTCGAAGCTCGCTGCCAATGACGAAGCCGTCGACGCCGCCCGCGGCGAGCGCGAGGTACGCGCAGTGGAGCACCATGCGCCGTAGCGTCCACTCGGTTGGTCCCGCATAGGTCACGACATCGCCCGACAGCGCGAAGTGACCGGGCGCGGCGGTGCCGACCAGAGCTGCGATCTGACTTGCTGCCGCCGCAGACTTGTCGGGCGATCCCGCCCGCCCCGGCGCCGGATCGACCGTGATCCGTCCCCTCCACGGATAGGCGGGCTGTCCGCTCAGGCCCGTATAGGGATCGAGAAGCGTGTTGTCCTCGGGGATGTCCATCAGGATGAACGGGGTGAGAACGACCTTGTGGCCGCGCGCCTTGAGGTCCCTGATGGCTGCGACGACCGTCTGATCGGACGGCGTGCCGCCGTAGGCGGGCTTGCCATCGATTGTCGACACCAGAGGCGCAGAATACCGATCGAGCCCGGCGACCGACCAGACGAGCGGATCCGTGGTCTTGTCGCTCGCATCGACGCACGGTCTTATTTGGCACGCCCCCGCCCGCAGATCCGATCCGAACCAACTCACCACCAGCGACGTCGAGCGTGCGTTGGGAAGCGAACGCTCCAGTTCGTCGAGAGAGACCGTCCAGTCCGTCCCACCTTTGAGCGTGTGTCGGTTCTCAGCCACCGTGCTGACCCGGCTGACAGTGCGGCTCACCGGTGCCGGCGAATAGACGAACTCGCCCGAGCCCGGAATCATGACCACGCCCCGCACGAGGCTCGAGAACGGATCGACCGAGCGAAAGACCTCGAAGGAAAGCTGGGGAATGCGGTTCCCGAAGCTCTCGAGCGCCAACCGCTCGAAGACGATGTAGGCAATGCCGCGGTAGGCCGGCGCGGCTTCGGCACCCTCGTGGGCCACGATGAGGCTGTCGGGCACCTGCGTCTCGCTACCCGTGTAGAGCCGCCAGATGTGGGCCCCGAGATCGAGCTCCTGACCGTCGGCCCAGACACGCCCGATGTCGTTGATCACACCTTCGCACAAGGCGACGGCGAAATTGGCGTAGTAGCGGTAGTCGGTGTGGCTCGCAGCCGTGCCCGAGGGCGCGCCTTTGGAGCTGCCGCCGCCGTCGCTCGTGACCGCTTCCTCCTCGAGATCCGTGGCCCAGATGACTTGGCCTCCGATCCGTGAGCGGCCGAAGAGGCGGGGAACGGGCGCACCCTCGGTCGATGTCGTGACCTTGAGATCCGAGAGGCGTGGACCGGCGGTCGCCCGCGTCTGCCCCGAGGCACCGAAGAGTGCCTGATCCACGAAGGCACCCGCCAGCGCGCCGACCTGCGAGCCGATCGTGGCACCGGAAAGTGTGGCGCCGAGCACGGATATGCCGGCCGGCAAGACGGCGCCGCCGACGGCAGCACCGACGGCCGTGAGTGCAAGTGTCGCCATCAGTCGATGATCCCGGGAAATTGAAAAACGCCAGCGATCCGCCGCTGCCACCAGCCAGAAAGGGCCGCCTCGGTGACGGGCGCGCCTTCCATGGCGTGGATGAAAGTGAAGACCGATGCGTCGCCTGGAGGGTTGCGGCCCCTATCCTCGTCACTTCGCGTGGCGAGAATGCCCGCATGCTTTGCGACCGTGCCTGCCCGATAGCGGAAGACGAGAACGTCGCCGGCGCGAGCCGAGCGCAGGTCGTTCTCGATGAAATGACGCTTCGCAGCCTCGAGCAGGGTCTCGCGCCCCGTTGCCTCCGACCAGTCGCGTCCGTACCCGGGCAACCGCTCGGGTTCCTGGCCGTAGAGGGTCCGCCACACGCCACGCACGAGCCCGATACAATCGACACCTGCCCCGAGCGTGCTGGCCTGGTGATGGTAGGGTGTACCGATCCATTGTCGCGCATGCGCGACAATGTCCGCACGGCGAAAGGGCGCTGAAGCGGTCATGGGTCAGCTCGAAAGACGATTTGGAAGCGATCAACCGATACGAGGAGAAGCGAGGAAGTCGTTCCCCGGCATATGCGGAAAGCCGCGGTAGTTGGCGACGTTCGAGAACTTCGCGCGGCACGTCGCATGCTGCTTGTCGCAACCGGCCGTGAGCACGAAGGAATCCCCGACGGCAATCGAGGCGCCCGGCGGTTGCCAAAGCTCGAGCGTCGCCACCGCGCCGTGGCGCTGATGCCGTTTGATCTCGCTGGCACGCCCTGCGTTGCTACCGCTCGTGAATGTGAGGAGGCCGCGGGTGAACCAGCCGTCCGCGAAGCCGGCCAGGTCGAAGGTTGCAAAGCGACGTTCGCCGTCAGCACTCGCGACAATCCCCGCCCCTTTGTAGAGCGGATTGCCGAGATCGACCCCGCAGCGCTGGTCGCCGACCTCGGCATCGCAACTGAACTGGAAGACCCGGCCCTGCACCTGCTGCAGATAGTGAGCCAGACCACGCACCTCGGCCGCAAAGGCACTCCCTGACCGGCGCACCTCACCGAGAGATCCGTGGCGAAGGAGCACGCGCGAAGCCGGATTGGTCCAATCGACCCGGAAGATATCGATGCGAGCCTCATCGAAATCGCCGGCCGCAAGACGCGCCTCCGAAAGGCGATCCGAGGTGAGAGCGCTCTCGACCTCGAGGTTGTCCACCGATAGCCCGACGGACTCGCGCATCTCGCTGGCAGTAAACCCTGAGGCCGCCTCGAATGTGGTGCCGTCGAAGACGATATCCCTGTCATGGTCGGTAAACCCGAGCGGCACCCCGACACGCGGCGTTATACGCCAGCACCAGCAGAGCGTCGTAACTCCGCTTTCGAGCGCGGCAGAAAGCTCGACAGGAAGAGTTCTCATGAAGTGACATCCTTATCTGCCGAACAGCGGCCTTGCATTGGAACCCGATGGCAAGACTGCAGGTTGGACTCGAAGACATGCTCGAAAAAGGGAGAGATCGACATGCAGGCACTCAATGTGTTCGCCCTCGTCCTGCTGATCATCGGTGGTCTCAATTGGGGCCTCGTAGGCTTGTTCAATCTTGACCTCGTCGCCGCGATCTTCGGCGGAACAGCCGGTACGTACAGCGCACTCACCCGCATCATCTATGTCATCGTGGGTATTGCGGCACTTTACGGCTTCGCGCTATTGGCACCGCTGACAGGACGCTCTGTGCGAGATGTCCGCGCGCCGAGGACGTGACCGGCAGCAGCAGAACCAAATCGCCCGCAGGTCCATCACATCCGGATCTCGACGATCGGAATGGATGGAATGGCGCCGTGTCGGAAGCCTGAAATATTGACCTCGAGTCGATCCGTATCGAACCGCACAGGCACATCGAACTCGTAGCCCGCCGTCACGGCGACACCGGGCGCCGGCGTATGCCCTGCTCTGAATGAGACGAGGCCCTCGCTGACGTCGAGGTCGTAGGACGATCCTTCGATCTGAACGACACCGTCGAGTGCGACGACAACGGTGCCTGCTACAGGTTTGATGATCGGGCGGTCGTAAGGCGCATGCAGTGCACCATAGCGCTTGACGAGGGCGAACGTGTCTTGCGAGCCGTCGCCTGCGCCGAGCAGCTGATCCGTCGCGCTGATCGCCTGCTCCGGTGCAGCCGACTTGAAGTCGGCGTGATCCTTCCAGCGGAAGCCGTGCAGACGACCGCGGCGCTCCTCGAAAAAGGCGATGACATCGTGCAGGTCGTCGAGGGACTTGATCCCATACCCGGCATTGTATGTGCGGCGTGCGTGCGCCCATCGCGCGTTGCGCTCCTCGAATCCTGACCCGAGAACGACGACATCCGTGCGCCGTTCCGGGCCACCTGTGGCTCCGCGCGAGATCTGCGTCGGAAAACGGATCTCATGGAACGACATGCTGCCTCCTCGGAACGTTGGAACGAGGGCTGGAAACCAGCCTCACAGATTGCGCTGCCCTTGCGCGACGGCACGCGCCAGCACCGCAGCGATTTGCGTTTCCGACCGCTGGAAGCTCTCCGCATCCGGCGTAGAGACGTTGAGCACGATGCTCGGCAGCCCCGCAGCGACATTCGTCATCGGCCCCGAACCTGCGAAGTCTCCTGCTCCGGCGAGGCCGGCCGCGCCGCCACCGCCCGTGATGAGGCTGTCACCGAACGTGAGCCCGGCCGGTGCGGCGATCGTCGAGCCGCTCACCAGCGAGGGCGCCGAAACCAGAGACTTGATCGCCGTGCCAAATGCAGTCTCCAGCGGCTTGAAAGCGGCGGTCAGTGCGACCTTGGAAAGGCTGAGGGCGAGCGTGCTCAGCACGCTACTGAAGCTCTTGCCCTGGATTGCCAAGCCGACGAAGGCGTTCGTGAGCGTGCGTCCGAACTGGCGGCCGAGCCGGTCGGAATTGTCGAGCGCCAGGTTGAGCTGACGCTGGCTCTCTGCGAGAGCATCGAGCTCGAGCCGCATGTGGCTGAGATTGTCGGCCGTCAGCTCCGGCGCAGACAGGGGCGTGGGGTCGGCCATGGTCGTCCTATTCAAAGAAAGACAGCGCAGTGAAAGCGATCAGCGTCGGTCGGGGAAACGTGCCATCAGGCCCGCCAGCTCGGCGCGTCGCATCGGACCAGCCGGTCTGCCACCGGAGCGCCCGTGGAGGGCGGCAACGAGCTCCCGCGGCGTCATCGACCAGAACACGGCGGGACTGAGACGGAGGAGACCGAGACCGGCCGCCATCACCTCCGCCCAAGGAAAGGGTCGGGAATGACCGCCTCGGCCTTCGCCGACCCGCTTGCCAGAGCGCGTTCCGCCTCGTCGGAAGGCGCCTCTGCGGCGCCGAACGTGGCGGTCAACAGCCGCGCGACCGTGTCGACGAAGCCACCGGCGCCGCCCTCGGCTTGCAGCTTCGCGACGTCGCTGTCAGCGATGTCGTGGCCCGCTCCGCGCAGCCCCGCTCCAAGCACGCGAATGGCATCGCGCGCCGAAAGCCGCCCCGACGCGAAGCGATTGGCGAGCGCCAACATGTCCTCGTCGCCGAATGCGGCTTCGAGCTCTGCCAGCGCGCCGAGCGTGAGGCAGAGCGTGAGCTGCTTGCCGCCGAGCAGGGCCTGGATCTCGCCCCGGTGCAGGTTCGCCATCTGGTGTCTCCTCGCGTCCGTTATGCAGCCGTGAAGTTGAGCTCGCCCGCGGAATCGAGCGAGATGTCGAAGGCCACTTCCCCGTCGTGCTTGCCCGAGAGCTCGAACGCGCTGATCTGGAAGGGCCCGGCCACGATGCCGAAATCGGGTATGGCGATCTGCCAGTCCCTGATGGTGCCGTTGAAGACGTAGCCGCGGACGATTTCATCCGATGCCGCATCCTTGAAGATCCCGCTGCCGGCAACGCGTGCCGACTTGGCACCTGCCCCCGAGAGTAGCTCGCGCCATCGCCCCGCGGATTCGGAATGCGTGATGTCGACCGCCTCGGTATTGAAGGAGATGGACCGCGTTCTCAGCCCCGCGACCGTAACGAACGATCCGGTTCCGTCCGCGTCCACCTTCAAGAGTAGATCCTTGCCTCTTTGGGCTGACATGAATTGGCTCCTGAAGCTGGCTGTTGGCTCGGCGATACGCTGCTCGAGAGCGCGGGCCGATAGGCAGTCTGGAAGAGGCGCTTCACAACGGCTCCGTCACCGCACGAAGCCGGACGATGCCATGGTAGGTCTGGCCGTCGGCCTCGCGCCGCGCCTCGGAAAGCTCGTGGCGCAGGTTGATGAGGCGATGGCCTTCGAGGACCAGGGCCCGCTCGTGCAACGCATTCCGCAAGGCTTGCATCACCTCCTGGGCTTCACGCCGGCCTTCCGCGCGTGACCAGACGTGCAGCGTCACGAGATGCTCGTCCCCGGGCTCGGTGCCCGTGCTCCAGTCGCGCAGCGTGGATTGCCCGAAGGTGAGATAGGGCATCGCGGTCCTCTGGGGCGCATCATCGAAGATGCGCCCGCTGCCGAGAAGGCCGACCAATCCCGCATCGGCGGAAAGCGCCTCATAGATCGATTTCTGCAAGGCGAAACTCGCGCTCGGCATGCTCATTGCCTCCCGTTCGCGTCATGGTCTGGCGTTGCGCTTGCGCCACCCGAAGGCTGAGCAGGTCGCGCCGCACCAGGACCTTTGAGCCTCGCAAAAATCCGCTCCGCGACGAGCACCAGCAAACGCGTCCCGGCCTTGCGCAGAAATGGCCTGATGAGACCGAGCACGATCCTCACAGCAGCTCCTCCCGGCAGAGGCATCGCAGGACGCGCCGGCGCTCACCGACGTCGAGAACGGCGAGAATCTCGAAAATCCGGCTTCCGAAACGGAATCGCATCGCCGGTACGATGCCCCCGCGATGACGGACCAGGACCTCGTGCGTCACCCGACCCGCAATCTGCTCGGCGACCACGGTCTCGGTGCCGCTCGTCGGTACGACGGAGGCCCAGACTTCCGAGACGGGAAGCCAGGTGACGACACCGCCGCCGCCGCCATCGTCCGTCCGGTCCGGCGCCTCGAGCACCACGCGATGGCGAAGGGCTCCGATCCGAAGCTCACTCACAAGCGCCTCCTGCGATAGGGCGCCAGGAGATCCGAGACCATCGCCGGTACGGCATTGACGCCGACTCCGATCTGGACGGGCTCGCGATTCTCGTACCAGTGTGCAACCAGCAGCAGCAGGGCATGGCGGATGGTCGCCGGCACGTCGCCGGGCGACGCCCCGAACCCCGCCGTGAAGCCGATCTCGATGCCGTTGGCAACGCGCGCCGGCGCCGGATCTGCCAAACCCGAAAGCGCAACAAGACGTGGCGGCATGCCGTGTCCGTCCAGCAGGAATTGCGACGGATCGAGCGCTTCCGACATGCCTTCGTCGTTCCACAGGCGGATGTGCGAGACCGCCGCGACGGGTCTCAGTGGCAGGACGAGACGCCCGGCTTTCGGCCACCGGTCGAGGAAGTAGGACCAGCTCTGCGTGATCAGCGCGAGGCCGAGGGCAGCCTCGATGTGCAGACGCGACGTAACGACCAGGCTTTGGATGAGGGCATCCTCGGCAGGGCCGTCGACGCGCAGGTGGGCCTTCGCCTCGGCCAGAGACACCGGCTCGAGTGCGGGCCCGCTCGTCATGACGAGGGACATGAGAGATCCAGCGAACAAAAAAAGATTGCTGCGAGGGCCGGGAAGCGAGCAGCGGAAGCGACTTTCACGCTCCCGTCACTCGATCCCTGCGTTCGAACGTTCGTCCCTTAGGCGGCGAACTTCAGGAGCTTGATGGCGCCGAAGTCCTGCACACCGCCGCCGACGCGCTTTGTCGTGTAGAAGAGCACGTAGGGCTTGGACGAGTAGGGATCGCGCAGCACGCGGATGCCGACACGGTCCACGACGAGATAGCCGCGGCGGAAATCGCCGAACGCGATCGCCGTGGCGTCAGCGGCGATGTCCGGCATGTCCTCCGCTTCCGCGATGGGATGACCGAGCAGCGTCGGCATCTCGCCCGGAGCCTGCGAGGGCTGCCAGATGTAGTTGCCTTCGGCGTCCTTGAACTTGCGGATGACGGCCTCGGTGGCCCGGTTCATGACGAAGTGGGCATTGGCGCGATAGCCGGCCTTGATCGAGTAGACGAGGTCGATCAGTTTGTCCGAAGGGTTGGCAGCCGGGAACGCCCCCGCAGCCCCGGTCGAGATCGTACCGATCGACCCCCAGCTCCACGATCCGTTGTCGACTTGCGCATAAGCGAGGAAGCCCTTCGGCTTGTTGACGCCGTCGCCCGAGATGAAGGCGGCGCCTTCCTGCTCGGCGAAAGCGAGACGGACTTCCTCCGCGATCCACTCGTCGATGTTGACGGCAGCATCATCGAGCAGCGCCGGCGAGGCGGCCGGCATCGCATAGAGCTCCATGGTCGGGAAGGTGAGCTCGGCGAGCGTGGGCGAGGTGGTCTCGGGCCGCGCTGCCGTCTCGCCGACCCAGCCGGTGCCGGGACCGGTGACGGAGAAGGGCTTCTTGAAGACGTTGCCGGAAACCTGGAGCACCTGGGCGATGGCGCGGATGGGGGAGATGTCCTTCAGCGCCATGTTGACGGTGCGCTCGGTCTCTTCCGGCACGAGGTAGCCGCCATCGGCACCGACGCCAGCGGACAGGGCCTTCTGCTCGATGCTGGCAAGTGCGTTTGCATCGCCCTTGCGGACGTAGGCCTCGAAGGCCGACTTCACGGCGAGGTCGGAAGCACTCGCCGGCGCGCTGCCGCCGATGGCGGGACGGCGCGATTTCAGCACGATCTCGTCGATGCGGCGCGTGTTGGCGTCGATCGTCGCATTGATGCGGGCGAGTTGCTCCGATGTGAGCACGTCGGCGGCGCCGCGCGTCTCGATGTCGGCGAGGCGGCGGTCGTTCTCGGCCTTGAAGGCCTCGAAGGCGCGCATGGTCTCGGCGTGCAGCGCGGTGGCGTTGCTGGTCTCGGCGACCTTGGTCTCGAAGATGGTGTCGTCTTGCATGCTTTTCCTCTTTGGAGGGTGGTGGATCGGCGGGACGGAAAGGCGCGCGCGCTCACCTCCCGCACGAACTGGGCGAGGCGCAACAGGGGCCACCGGCAGCGCGAAGTTGCCGGCGGGCTCAGAGAAGACAGGGGTGGGTGCGGGCGGCAGTCGGCTCGCGCCGCGCGGTGCGAGAAACGACAGTCTAAGATTGGTTGGTTCAGGCGGGCAGGCCTGAGGCACGATCCCTCTCGGGATATTTCTCGATCAGCCTCGTGCGCATGGTTTTGGCGGCGTCCTCATCGGTCTGTGTGTAGCCGGGTGAGTTTGAGTTGAGACCGATGTAGGGCTGGCCGTCGACCGCGGCGTCGGCAATCGTGCCTGCGTTGGCATGCCTGGTGAACCCGGAAGCGGGGTTGATCATGGTCGGCGCAAAATGCTTGCTCAGCCGCGGCCGTTCGTCCACCAGCGGTAGCCTCGCCTTGTCAGAACAGCGACTGCCTGTTCCAGGCCACTTCTGGTTATGCGAACGACGGGAATTGCAGACTTGCCCGGGTCGTCAGAAGCTCCCATCCATCGAGCTATTTTCGGGTTGAACCGGAAGAGGGAAGCGAGAGCGGGCACAGACGCGCCCGACTGGTTGCGCGATTGCGAAAGAGTATCGGTCGAGCCTGGAACACGCATCAGGAGCTCGACCATGCCCTCCTTCGCCGCTCGTCCATTGGCCGCCGCCAGTCTGACCGGAGGGGAGGCGCGGCTGGCTGGGATTGAACTTGGCGTCGAGGAATTTCTGCTCTAACAGGGCCTGGCGCATCAGTGCGACGAGGACCTGCTCGCCGGCGAGATTGGCGGCGCGGCGAGCAAGAGGCGCGGTGCGGGCGTGCGTGAGACGCTGGCGCATGCGCCGCGCCATGGCGGCGATCTCCTGCGGCAGGCTCTGGCCGCGCTGCACGATCGGTGTCGCCATGCCGGGCATCGCAACGCGGGCAATGCGGGCGCCGGTCAGCATCGGGAAGGTGACGACCGAGATTTCCCAGAGGTCGACCCTTTCGATGAGGCGGACGCGGCGAACGGGATCACGTCGCGCTTTGACGACGCGGAAGCCGATGGAGAGCCCGTCGATGGCGCCGGAGCGCATGAGGGCCAGAACCTCACGGCCGCGCGCGGTGGCGGTGGCGATGCGACCGCGCACGAAAAGGCCACGTCGGTCCTCGCGGATCTCCTCCCAGACGCCGATGGGCTCCTCGGGCTTGTGCTGGAAGAGGAGGCGGATGCCACCGGCCCCCTTGGATCGCAGGCTGTCGCGGAAGGCCCCGGGAAGGACGATGTCGCGGCCCTGGTCGGCGACGTGAAAGAGCGAGGCGTAGCCTTCGAAGGTGCCGTCAATGCCTGTGAATTTGAGAGAGGGTGCGCGCAAGTGCGTGCGCGCCTCGGTCGAGGTGAGCATGTCGGGCTCCAGGAGTGGAGGAAAGGCTGAGGGTGGAGTCGCTCGGCGAGCGGGGGCCTGCCCCGCACCCCGGCCGGGAGCACAGCTCCCGGACCCTCAGTTTTTTTGTTGGGAGCGGTCGGGGGCGTCGGCGTTTGGGGTTGATTGTGCGGTGGCGTCGGTAGGGGCCGGGGAGAAGCCGGCGATGCTGCGCTTTTCCTCGGTCGTGAGGAAGGATGTCTTCTCGAGGCTGGCCCACAGCGCTTCGCGCTCGGGCGCAAGGGCGGGGAGGTCGTCGAGGTCGGCGACCAGGCGGAGAGACTGTCCCGACCGTGTCAGGCCGAGGCCAGACACCGAATTATCGGCCGTGGCATAGGCCGGCGCCAGCCAGCCCGAGAACTCGCGGGCGATGCGCTCGACGAGGGGAAGAACGGTCTGACGCCAGAAGGTGCGCTGCGCCTCGGCAAGGTTCGCGTAGGTGTTGTCGCCGGGAATGCCGAGCAGCATCGGGGGAACGCCGAGTGCCAGCGCGATCTCGCGGGCGGCAACGTGACGGGCCTCGATGAAGTCCATGTCCTTCGGCGACAGCGACATCGCCTTCCAGTCGAGACCACCTTCGAGAAGCAGCGGCCGCCCTGCGTTGCCGGAGCCCTGGAAGCCGGCTTCGAGCTCGGATTTGAGGCGCTCGATCTGTTCGGACGTGAGATTGCCGTCTCGGGCCGTGTAGACGATGGCGCCGGAGGGACGCGCCGAGTTGTCGAGAAGTGCCTTGTTCCATTTCGAGGCGGTGTTGTGCAGATCGATCGCCTGGGCGGCGGCCTCGAGCGGGGAGAGGCCGTAGTAGTCGTTCGAGGGGTGGAACAGCCTGACGTGGAGAATGCGGCGGACGCCCTCGGATGCGTCTCCTCCGATGCGCACCGTGCGGGCGCCGACCGTGTAGTCGAACGCCTCGGGCCAGCCGTCGGCGCCGGGCACCACCTTGACGCGGTCGGGGCGGAGCAGGTGAAGCTCACGCACCTGGTCGTCGGCGGCGACGGCCTCGACGTAGGCGTTGCCGGAGACGAGGAGGTGGCCGACGAGGCCTTGCGCGAACTCGGGCCAGGTCTGGTGCGGATTGGGCCGGCGCAGCAAATCCTTCAGCGGATGCTGATCGATCTCGATGTCGCCCGAATAGAGCAGCAGCGGCACATACGCCGTGCATTCCGCGATCATGCGGACGCAGCGATAGACGATCGGGTTCTGCATGAAGCCTTCGTTGGCGAAGGCGGCGTAGTCGCGCGGCGTCCACACAGGCCGGCGCAGATGCTCGAACGCGATGAGCGGCCCGCTGGCGGAGCTTTTTCGTTGCGCTTCGGATGCCCACGCGGCATCCGCGCTGTGCATTCGCTCGCGCGAAGAGGAGGGGAAAAGGCGGGAGAGCGACGCGGCGAAGCGCGCCGGCAGGGATGGTGCGGCGTTGGGCATGGAGGGCGGGTCCCGTGGCTGTGCGGCTGGCGGCGGGGCGCGTGGCGAAATGGGGCCTCGGGACGAGCCCGAGGATGACATCGGTTGGAGTGCAGGCGGCGGCCCTCGCTCTTTCAGACGAAAAAAGGGAGGGAGTTTGTGGGATACCTTCCCCCAAACGGGTTCGGGTCCGTGATCCGATCGCGCCAGCGGCGCGACTTTGGGTTTGCGTTGCGCGGCTTGCCGGCTTCGGCATGCGCCCGAGCGTGCTGATGAATGGGTCCCGGGCACAAGGCCCGGGATGGCACTTGTTTCCGGGGTTGGCATCCCGAGGTTCGGATCGAGGATGTGCCGTATCCGCGCGCCGGATGCCGTGTGGGCATCCGAAGGCGTACGTTAGAGCCTTCGAATGACGGGATCGCGGGTCGAGACGAGCATCAGCTCCGAAAGGGCCCAGACAAGAGCATCGACGCGGTCCGGCGATCGCCCTTCGGAGAGTCCCTCGGGACCGAAGTCGCACATCTGGTTCTCGAGCGCAGGAAACTCGCCGACATGCACGATGCGTCCTTCGGCGTAGAGCGCCGCGATCGGCTCGGCACGAGCGAACTTGCCGCGACTGGCATGGACTTTCTTGACCGGCGCATTGAGATCCACGGAGCGGATGACGTTGACGACGAGATCGCCGCCCTGGTTCGCTTCCGCCACGATGCGATCGGCGGAGAAATCGCGAAAGGCGGCGACGACGGCCCGGGCCCATGTGGCAGGATCGCGCCCCTGGATCGAGCGGTCGGCAAGCACGTAGGCCCGATTGTCGGGGCCAAGCCCCGCAACGACGATGCCACAAGTATCGGCATTCTCGGTTGCGGTGACCGGCGGATCCACGGCGACGACGATGCGGCGCATCTCCTCTGGCGGCCGTGCGATGCGCGCCTCCACCATCCACTTGCGCTGCCAGAGGCTATCGGGCCGCTCGGTGACGACCTCGCCTTCGAGCTCCTGGCGGCCCAGCGCGGTACCGGCATACATGCGCGTCACCTCGGCAAGGAATGCGGGCGCGAGATGAGCAGCGTTATCGGCCGTACGCGCACGCGTGATCGCAGTCGCCTCATCGGCGATGATCGACTTCAGGAGCTTCGTCGCCCGGGGCGTCGTCGTCACCACCTGGCGCGGCAACGTGCCCAGCCGAAGCCCGAATTGCAGCATGTCCCAGGCGCGACTGCCCCTGTTCCACCGCGCGAGCTCGTCGCACCACGCGGCGTCGAACTGCGGTCCGCGCAGACCTTCCGGATCCTCGGCAGAAAAGAACTGCGCGATGGCACCGGTTTTCGGCCAGACGAGCTGGCCCTTCGAGATCTCGAGCACCGGCCGCTCGCTTCTCGGATGCACCGACATCAAACCCGAGACCCCTTCGATCATCACCGCACGAACATGCGCCTGCGTCGGTCCGACGAGTGCGATGCGTTTGGCTATCGGCTCGCCCGGCCAGAGGCCGAGTGCCACCGCGCGCACCCACTCCGCGCCCGCACGCGTCTTCCCCGAGCCCCTCCCACCGAGCAGCAACCATGTCCGCCATGGTTTGCCGTTCGCGGCATAGAGGGGAGGCAGTTGGTCGTCTCGCGCCCATATCTGCCAATCGTGGGTAAGGAAGTGAGCATGCGGATCCTCGCCGAGCAGGTCCTCGAGTGCCGCTTCACGCGCCTCCGCCGGCAGCCTCGACGATGCGATGAAGGCGTTCCGCAAGCTCGCGGCGGCATCTGTCCGCCTCGTCGGCAAGATCGGTGGAGGCAGCGGTTGTGCCGGACTTTCCGGCGGCGTTTCCGAGACCAGTTTCGATCTCCGTGATTTTTTCGAGGTTGTCGATCAGCGCCCCGATGGCGCGCGCCTCGCGCTCGTGATCGGTTGCCGTTGCGTCCTCTCCGGCTGCAAGATCGCTTGTCATGCGACGCTCCAGTTGCTCGAGTTTCATCGAGATGGCAGCGACCAACCGGTCGAGCAGACGGCGGCGCGCTTCTGATGTGGCGAGAAGGCGCGGCGCAATCCGAGGCACCACAGGCACCTCGGCAGCGCCGACCGGCACAGCACACGGCTCGGCGGGAACGGGCTCGCCTGCGACCGGTGGGTCCGGCGCGACGACGCCGCGAAGAGGCGGCAACGGACGCGGGTTCCGCCGTCTCCAGCGATCACGCCTGCGGCGGCCTTCCAGCTGGCCTCTCGAGATCGCGGCATCGGCGCAGATGTCCTGGATCCTGTCCTGTGTCTCCTCGTAGCGGCGGCGGATTGCGGCCCAGTCGGGCAGCGCGGATTTTTCTGTCATGCGGGCTCCGGCAAAAGAGGACGCACGCAGCCTCACCAGCCGGGCGCGCGATCGGAAACACCGGCTCGCGGGGCGGCCAGTGAGACATTGCGCAGTCCTTCAGCGGAGAAAGCCGTTCGGCTGATGACGAGAGCCCTGTTGCCGCCTGCCTCCGCAAGGGAGAGCAGCAAGCGGCAAGTCGTCGCCAAGCCCAACTATCGCGTTATACATGAAACATACGAAATCAACGGCACGCTGTCAACACGAATTTGAGAAGAGACAAGAATTAAATCACCGTGACTGAAGTATAGATAAAGTAATATCCGTGCGCGCTGCCAGCGTAGCATGCCGCGAGGGGCCGGGGATAAGTCCGCTGCGAGCGGCCATCGCCCGGCTCTGCGCCCATCCCGCCGCTTACGTGCGGAACAGATATCGGACGGAGACGATCTGCCGAAGAGCTACGGTGCGAGGCGATAAGTGACACCGAGCGTGTGCGTCTCGCCCGGCCCGATTGTCACGATATCGTCGCCAGCATTTGCCGTCTCGATGCAGATCATCTGGCGAAAGGCATCGGGCGAGCCCATGTCGCCGAGGCGAGCCGTCTTGGCGGTCCACGGATTCCAGACGACGGCGCTCGCGCTGCCCGAGCCCTCGATCACCAGCACACGCTCGCTGCCGGAGTCGTGAAGCACGATCCGGCTGGTGTCGCCGAGATAGATACGATCGACTTCCTCGGCCACGAGAATGGGACCAGCCTGAGACTTGCGCGCGAAGCGATCGAGCTTGTCGAGATAGACCCGGCCTTCGAGCCCCGTAACCGACACGTTCATGATGTCGGAAACACGGAAGTAGGTGTGCAGCGCTTCCGTGAGCGGGAACGGATTGGGGCCTGTGTTCCTTGTCTTGAGCGCTACCGTAAGCGCTTCGCCAAGCGTCACGGTGACCAGAGCCTCGGCGCTGTGGGGCCACATTTCGCGGTCGCCATCCGTCGTCGCCGTCGCGAGCGAGAGCGAAACGCCATCCGAGGTGGCATGGGTCGCGACGACGGACCAGGCCCGATGCCGTACGAAACCGTGTGCGGGTTTATTCGGGTCGGTCGGGTGATCGGCGAACCACGGCCAGCACACCGGAATGCCGCCGCGAATACCCTTGCCGTCCCGGATGCGTGCGATCGGTGAAAGCCAGAGCAGGCCCCGCCCGTCGTGCGTCCAGTTCAGCACCTGGGCGCCATGCAGCGCAACGAGGGCCTGGAAACCGCCATGCGTCAGACGTGCGACAGGGCCACCGAGCGCGCTCTCCTCGAAGTCGAGACGGCCGGGAAGGGCTTGGGATACGAGATCGGCTGGGAGTGTGGCGTTGGGCATGGCAGACACATTAGCGGCCACGACAACCAGCGTCACTATTGCCGATCCGCCCAAGATCGTCCCGAGCCGCCCGTCACCGCACCGCCGCTTCTTTGTCGCCCTTCTTCGGCACGGCCTTCTGCTTCTCGGCCGTCGCTTTCTCGACACGGATCTCACCGGTGTCGAGCGAATAGATGTCCACCGGCTTGAAAACGAGACCGCCCGCCATGCGCACGGCGACGGCGAGAACGAGAATGCCGAGGAGGGCTCGGAGCTGCTCGGGATTGAGCCGGTTCGCGACCATCACGCCGACGTGCGCCCCGATCACCCCGCCCAGAATGAGCGGCAAGGCCAGAGCCGCATCGATCGCGTAGTTCTGCGTCGCCTGCAGCAACGTCGCATAGGCTGCGACGAAGATGATCTGGAACGCCGACGTGCCGAGCGCGACCCGTGTCGGCATCCGCAGCATGTAGATCAGCGCCGGTACCAGGAGGAAGCCGCCGCCGACACCCATGATCGCCGTGAGCCAACCGACGAACGCACCGATGGCCAGCGGCGGAATGGCACTCATGTAGAGCTTCGACGCGGGAAAGCGCGTCTTGAGCGGTAGCTTCAACAGCCAGCTGTGCTGGCCGCCCCGACGTGCGCTTCCCTGCGGCTTGCCGCCCGCCTGGCGCATCAGCGACCGCACCGCCTCGATCACCATCAGCCCGCCGACCACGCCGAGCATGATCACGTAGGTCATCGTCGTGAAGAAATCGAGCTGGCCCATCGCCTTCAGCAACTGCTGCAGCCAGATTCCGGTCGTTGCGCCGAAAAGTCCTCCGGCGATGAGGTAGGAGCCCATCTTCGCATCGACGTTGCCGCGGCTCCAATGGCCGAGCGCCCCCGACACCGACGACGCCACCACCTGGCTCGTTCCGGTGCCGACCGCCACCGCCGGTGGAACCCCGAGGAAAATCAGCATCGGCGTCGTGATGAAGCCCCCGCCGATCCCGAACATACCGGACAGCACGCCGACGGCGATGCCCAGCCCCAGCAGCACCGGCAGCGGCAGTGCGATCTCGGCAATGGGCAGGTAGAGGTTCATGAGGCGGGCGGACTCGCATGGGTCGACGGACGCGGTGCGGCCGCCCGGCGCAGACGATCGTTGATGGCGGCTCCCAGACCATGCTCGGGAATCGGCATCACCGCCAGCCCCTTCGCACCGGATCTGTCGAGACGGCGCAACGCGGCAAAAAGATTTGCCGCCGCCTCGGCAAGGTCGCCGCGAGGGCTGAGGTTCAGGAGCGGCCCGTCGTAGGCCGGCGCATAGGCCCCGAAAGCGAGAAACGCCTCGCCGTCGCGCGGGCTCGTCGCGTCGAGCCGAACCGGCAGCGCGGGCGCGTAGTGGCTTTCGAGTTGTCCCGGCGATGAGGGACGGCTCGTTTCCATTCGGACGGGGAGCCGGGGTGCCTCGCCGATCACCGCCGCGATGTCCTCGGCCGTGACGGCGCCGGGCCTGAGCAGCACCGGCACGTCACTGGTCACATCGACGATGGTCGATTCGATACCATGCCGCGTCGCCCCGGCATCGAGGATCAGCGCCACATGCGCGCCGAGATCGGCCGCCACGTGCTCCGCCGTCGTCGCGCTGACGTGCCCCGAGCGATTGGCCGAGGGCGCCGCCACTGGCCGTGCCGTCGCCCGCAAGAGGTCGAGCGCCACCGGATGCGACGGCACCCTGACTGCAATCGTGTCGAGCCCGGCCGTCACGAGGCTCGCGACCGGCGACGACGCCCGATGCGGCAAGACGAGCGTCAACGGGCCCGGCCAGAACACGTCGGCGAGACGCCGGGCCACCGCCCCTACCTCGGCAATCGCCTCTGCGGCCGCGAGATCGGCCACGTGCGCGATCAGCGGATTGAATTGCGGCCGCCCCTTCGCCGCGTAGATCGCCGCAACCGCCCGCCCCTGGGTTGCATCAGCGCCGAGACCGTAGACCGTCTCGGTCGGGAATGCGACCAGCTCGCCCGCCCGCAACAGCCCGGCGGCCTCCTCGATCGTCACTTGGCTCGGTTGAGCGACCCGCACGGAGCGTATATTCCTCGTTGACGGCCGGGTGCCACCACCCGCCAGCATCGTCCGTGCCCGCCCTGACCGGCGCCTTCCAGGATGGCAGCGAGCCCATGACCTACCGTGCTCCAGTAGACGACATCATGTTCACGCTCAAGACGGCAGCGGGCCTCGACGAGCTGATCGAGAAGGGCGTGGTCGCCGTCGACGAGGACACCCTTCGCGCCGTCGTCGACGAGGCGGGCAAGTTCGCGACCGCCGTGCTCGATCCGCTGAACGCCCCGGGCGATCGCGCCGGATCACGGCTCGTCGATGGCAAGGTCGAGACGCCGGTCGGCTGGAAGGAGGCCTACCAGGCCTTCGCCGACGGCGGCTGGGCCTCGCTGGCGGCCGACGAGAGCGTCGGTGGCCAGGGCCTGCCCGAGCTCGTTTCGATGGCGACCAGCGAGATCTGGAACTCGGCCAACATGGGCTTCGGCCTCTGCCCGCTGCTGACGCAAGGTGCCATCGACGCCATCAAGGCGCACGGCAGTGACGAGCTGAAGGCCACCTACCTGCCGAACATGGCCTCGGGCCGATGGACCGGCACCATGAACCTGACAGAGCCGCATGCCGGCTCCGACCTCGGGCACCTCCGGGCCAAGGCCGTGCCGCAACCGGACGGCACCTATCGCATCACCGGCACGAAAATCTTCATCACCTACGGCGACCACGAGCTGACCGAGAACATCATCCATCTCGTGCTCGCCCGCCTCCCCGATGCGCCACCCGGAACGCGCGGCATCTCGCTCTTCGTCGTGCCGAAGGTGCTCGTCAACAAGGACGGCTCGCTGGGTGAGCCGAACGACGTCGTCTGCGCCGGCCTCGAGCACAAGCTCGGCATCCATGCTTCGCCCACGTGCGTCATGAAATACGGCGAGAAGGGCGAAGGCGCGGTCGGCTACCTCGTCGGCGAGGAGAACCGCGGCTTGAACGTCATGTTCATCATGATGAACGCCGCCCGCCTCGCGGTCGGCGTGCAGGGCGTCGCCATCGCCGAGCGCGCCACGCAACGGGCGATCACGTACGCGCAGGAAAGGAAGCAGGGACGGTCGGCCAAAGGCAAAAGTGGCGAGATGAGCCCGATCATCGAGCACGCCGACATCCGGCGAAATCTGATGACGATGAAGGCCATGACGCAGGCCGCGCGCGCCATCTGCCTCGTCACGGCGGCCGAGCTCGACAAGGCCCACGCCGCCACGGACGCCAGCGCACGGAAAGCGGCACTCGATCGTGTGGCGTTGCTCACGCCCGTCGCCAAGGCGTTCTCCACCGACATCGGGGTCGAGGTGGCGTCCATCGGCGTACAGGTGCACGGCGGCATGGGCTTCATCGAGGAGACGGGCGCCGCCCAGCACTATCGCGACGCGCGCATCCTGCCGATCTACGAGGGCACCAACGGCATCCAGGCCATCGATCTGCTGACGCGCAAGCTGCCGCTCGAAGGCGGCAAGGTCGTCGAGGCCTATATCGGCGAGCTGGCCGAGACGGCCGAGGCCGTGCGCGCCTCGAACCGGCCCGAGTTCGGTCGCATGGGCGAGCGCCTGACGGAAGCGGTGAAGGCCCTTGCCGAGGCCTCACGCTGGATGGGTGGCGCGCTCCAGAAGAACCCCGAGGCCGCTCTCGCGGGCGCGCAGCCGTACCTGCGTCTCTTCGGACTGGCGGCCGGCGGCATCTACCTCGCCAAGGGCGCGCTCGCCGTGGTTCGCGACGGCGCGGCCGCCGGCCCCGGCGGCATCAACGCCCGCATCGCGTTGGCCCGCTACTTTGCCGAGAACCACGCCGTCGCCGCCACCTCGCTGAAAGACACGATCATCACCGGCGGCGACTCGACGCTCCTGCTCGAGCCGGAGGCGCTGGCGGGGTGAGGG
>JAWKWD010000017.1:0-119134 GCA_041397805.1 Hyphomicrobiaceae bacterium | reverse complement strand
GCATCGGCTCCGCCGCGGGGCTAACCAACCTGGTTGCGGCCATGCGGGCACGACAGTTCGGAGACGCTCTGATTGAGAAGATCTGCTTCGAGAACTGGATGCGGGTTCTCGAGCGAACTTGGGGCGCGTGATGTCCCGCCTTCGCAGACGCCGGCCTCCAGCGCCGCGAGAGGCTAGCCTCGCGCCTTCAAAGCCTCTGGCCAGTCCTCCTTGCGGCCGCGGCTGAGTTGTCGCCTAGAACCAGAAGTCCCACCTGAAATAGCCGCGGCCGGACCCGGGCGCGTCGCGAAAGTTCGATTCCCAGAAATCGACGGTCTGTCGCCGGAGCGTGTCCGAGCAGCTCCTGCCACAATCGATCCACGTCCCGCGTGGGAGGCGCACCTGCCAGCCGTGCCGTCCGGGCCTGATCGCACCTCGGATCGTGCCATTGCCGAACTCGCTCTCGGCAATGACATACTGGGGCGCATCGCCATAGCCGCCCGTGGGTCCGCGGCGCGCATCCGCCGGACCTGGGAGAGCAAGGGTCACAAACGCTGCAAGGACGCTGCCCACTGCCAGCACAGAACCGACATTCCCGTCTCCGCGCAGTGCATGCTTCATCACATCGTCCCCCTCGCCGTCGCCGCCGTCTGCCAACGTCAGCCTCGCGACAGATTTATGTTCACACCGAGCAGAGCGATTCCCTCGGTCTTGATCAGCACAGTCTGGCTCGTCCCGATCGTCTTCACGGCCATCGAGCCCTTGAACGCGCCGCCGTCTATGATCAGGCTCAAGCGCCCTTCCTGAGCCGAGCCCGACACGTCGCCCATGGCGTTGTACGTCCGCTCCTCCCAGCGCCCGCTGACCTTGTTCCCGGCAGCCGTCAGTTGGGCGCGCAGCTCGATCTTGTTGCTCGCGGAAGCACAGCGGATGGCCAACCCGAGCTCGACCCCCGTGCCCTTCGGTGTGTAGTAAGCGTAGCATTTCAATGTTTCGGAGCTGCCGCTCTGCAAGCGAACCTGCGCGGCGCCGCGCCAGGTGCCGGAAAGGCCGGTGAAAGGCCCCTCGGCGGCCGCCGGAGTGGCGAAAATGCCACCCATCAGCGCAGCAATCGCCATGTGACGCAGGCCGCCTTTACTCAGCGGCATCGAGTTACCGTTGGCACGCATCGAACGTCCCCCTTCCCCGAATAGAACTGCGGGCCCGCCAATCTGGCTCGCGGGCTGAAACAACGCATTGGCGGCGTCCGTCCCGCCAAAAACACATGCCACGAAGCAGTCTTTACCAAATTGCGCGCGTTTCGGCCATGCTCACGCTGAGGAAGTCCGAATGTGGGCACAGCAGCACTTCGATGGAAGCGGGTCCTTCCGCCGGCGGGGCGTGCCGGTGGAACATCACCTGCCTTCACGCGGCTGGCGAAGGCCGGAGCACGTTCCTCGTGCGTCGCGCGCGAGCCCGTCTCAGGCAGGTGCGAGGAGGTTGTCACGCGGCCGCAGCGTCGTCTCCACGGGGTGCGGCGTGCTCGACGTCCTGGACGTGTGGTCGCGCTGGAGTATCGGCAGCACGTCGCGAGCAAAGAGCCGCACATTCTGCTCGGCCAGTTCGTGCGGGAGCCCATCCCAGGCAACTCGGCGATGAGATGCTCGAGCCCGGTCAGGCGCTGCAGCTCCTCGATCTACGGCATCGATCGTGGGGCACTCATGGACAACCTCTGCCGTAGGGAACGCAGAAGCGCAGTACGCGCACGCCCTATCAAGTCTTCACGTGCCGCCTCTGCCCAGCGGTGGGACGCCGACAGGAGCGCACGCCGGGCTCCGACCTCAATTGCCCGCGTCTGGCATTTGATCGACCGATGGTTCACTACTGTCGCCACCTGAGCGATCCCACCCTGCTCCATCCGCAAGGACCGGCACCCCATGGAAAGCAAACGCACGCTCGTCGCGAGCTACGGCCGCTACTACGAGGATTTCGAGGTCGGCGACGTCTACGAGCACCGTCCCGGCCGTACCATCACCGAGGCCGACAACATCCAATTCAGCCTGATCACGATGAACCGGCATCCCCTGCACTCGAACCGCGACTACGCGGCGAAAACCGAGTTCGGCCAGCCGATCGTCAACAGCGCGCTGACCCTCGCGATCGTCACCGGCATGACCGTGGACGACGTGAGCTTCAAAGCGACAGCCAATCTGGGCTGGAGGGAGATCAAGCTTACGGCGCCGGTCTTCAATGGCGATACGATCTATGCGCGGAGCAAGGTTCTGGCCAAGCGCGAGTCGAAGTCGCGACCAAACGAGGGGATCGTGACCACCTATACCGAGGGCTACAAGGCCGATGGCACTGTCTTCCTCTCCTTCGAACGGATCAGCCTGGTGCCGAAGCAAGGCCACGGACCGGGCGATTGACGCCGCCTCTTGCCAGCGCCAACACCTCATGCCGTCATTTCGAGACGTGAAGCCAAAGGTAAGGAGTATCCCATGACCGCCTACGTCATCGCCGAAGTCGAGGTCACGGACGCGGAGGCCTACAAGCTTTACGCCGACAAGGCGCCTGGCGTAACGCTACCGGCCGGCGGCAAATATCTGGCGCGCGCAGGTCACGTGGAAGCGCTCGAAGGCGAGCCGCCCCGGTCCCGCGTCGTCGTGATCGAGTTCGAGGACCTGGAAAAGGCGCGCGCATTCTATTACGGCAAGGCCTATCAGGAGATCATCCCGCTCCGCCAGGCCGCCAGCAAAGGCCGCCTGTTCCTTGTCGACGGCGCCAGATAACGGATCGGCGCGCATTCTCGAGGATCCCATGAGCACAGCCCAAGACCAGGCCCGCCACGACGAGCAGGAGAGGATGATCCTCGATGCTGTCGACAAGTTCCTGGCCCGCGATGTCGCCCCCTACGCGCAGAAGCTCGAGCACGACGACACTTGGCCGGCGGACATCGTTGAGCGCATGAAGGAACTCGGCCTCTTCGGCTGCATCATCCCCGAGGAGTATGGCGGACTGGGACTTGCGCCTTCGACCTACGCCAAGGTGATCGAGCGCATCTCGCGCGTGTGGATGTCGGTCTCAGGCATCATAAACTCGCATCTGATCATGGCGCGCATCGTCGACAAGATGGGGACGGCAGAGCAGAAGGCGCGCTTCCTGCCGAAATTCGCTTCGGGCGAGGTGCGAGGCGGCCTGGCGCTGACCGAGCCCGACACCGGCACCGACCTCCAGGCCATTCGGACACAGGCGAAGAAGTCGGGGAACAGCGCCTACGTCATCAACGGCACGAAGACCTGGATCTCGAACGGCATCCACGGCTCGTGCTTCGCGGTGTTGGTCAAGACGGACCCCACTGCAGAGCCGCGAAAGGCCGGCATCTCGATGTTCCTTGCGGAGAAGGGCGAGGGCTTCCGTGCGAGCCGCAAGCTCGAGAAGCTCGGCTACAAAGGCATCGATTCGGCGGAGCTGGTGTTCGAGGACTTCAACATCCCCGCCGACAATCTCATCGGCGGCGTAGAGGGGCGCGGGCTCGAGTGCGCCATCTCCGGGCTCGAGCTCGGCCGTCTCAACGTCGCTGCTCGCGGAGTCGGTGTGGCGCAGGCGGCACTCGACGAGGCCGTAAAATACAGCCAACAGCGCAAGACCATGGGCAAGTACATCCACGAGCATCAGGCGATCGCCCTCAAGCTTGCGGATATGGTGACGCGCGTGACCGCCGCGCGGCTGCTCGTCGAGAACGCCGCCAAAGCCATCGACCGGGGCGAGCGGGCCGACTTCGAGGCCGGCATGGCGAAGCTGTTCGCAACGGAGGCTGCACTGGAGAACGCAACCGAGGCGATGCGTATCCACGGCGGCTATGGCTACTCGAAGGAGTTCATCGTCGAGCGGCTTTATCGTGATGCACCGCTGCTGTGCATCGGCGAGGGAACCAACGAGATCCAGCGCATCGTCATATCGCGCCGTCTGATCGAGAAGAACAGGATCTGAGAGGCCAAACGGGGTGGGTGCGGCCTGCCGATGCCCGGCGGGCCGGAAGACCTAAGTGCCCAGGGGAGGCTGCATGGGATCTTTACGAGGCGAGGGGCCCGGCAGCGTCAAGGTGGCTTCATGGCACCTTGCGGTCATAGGTGCGCTCGTCGCCCTGCAGGCCGTCGCTCTTCTTGCCATGGGCTCGCCGGCCACCTGCAAGTGCGGGCATGTGGCGCTGTGGTATGGCAATGCGGCGGGGCCGGAGACATCACAGCAGCTCACCGACTGGTATAGCTTCACGCATGTTCTCCACGGTGTGGGCTTCTACTTTCTGCTATGGCTGCTTGCCCCGCGAACTTCGCTGGGGGCGCGTCTCGCGCTGGCGATGGGCCTCGAGGTCGGCTGGGAGCTTCTCGAGAACACGCCGCTCATCATCGAGCGCTATCGCCAAGGTGGCCTTGCGCAGGGCTATTTCGGCGACAGCATTCTGAACTCTCTCGGCGATACGCTTGCCGCGCTCGTCGGTTTCGTCCTGGCGTGGCGCCTACCTGTGCGCGCTTCCGTGGCGCTGGTCGTTGCGACCGAGATCTTCCTCGCCATCGCGATCCGGGACAATCTTACCCTCAACATCGTGCAGCTCGTGCATCCGAGCCCCGCTCTCACCCGCTGGCAGTCGGGAAGATGAGACCTCAGGGCCCAGTTGTGCGACCAAGCGATAGAGCCGAGAAACGCAAAGGAGACGCGGCCCCATGCTCCCCTTGGAAGGCGTTACGATCCTCGCCGTCGAGCAATACGGCGCAGGGCCATTCGGCTCGATGTTGTGCGCCGATCTCGGTGCCGACGTGATCAAGATCGAGCCTCCCGGAGGTGAGGGAGAGCTCGGCCGGCGCGTCGGACCCTATTTCTTTTCCGAGAAGAACAGCCACTTCTTCCAGGCCTTCAACCGCAACAAGCGATCGATCACGCTCGACCTGAAGAGCGCCGAGGGGACCAAGATCTTCCGGCGTCTCGCCGCCAGCGCCGACGCAGTGCTCGACAATCTGCGCGGCGACCAACCGGCCAAACTCGGACTCACGTTTGCCCACCTCGCCGAGGTGAACCCGCAAATCGTCTGCGCACATCTTTCGGCCTATGGGCGCGAGGGGCCACGCAAGAGCTGGCCCGGTTTCGACTACCTTATGCAAGCGGAAGCCGGTTACCTCTCAGTTACCGGAGAGCCGGCCGGCCCGCCGTCGCGCATGGGACTTTCCATCGTCGACTTCATGACCGGTCTGATGACGGTCTTCGCAATGACGTCCTCGATCATCGGCGCGCGCGCTTCGGGGCGCGGCATGGACGTCGACGTCTCGCTGTTCGACACAGCGCTGCACAATCTCTCCTATCTGGGGGTATGGTATCTCAACAACGGGCACGTGCAGGGACGGGAACAGCGCTCCGGGCATCCGTCCCTGGTGCCAAGCCAGCTCTATCCGACGCGCGACGGGTGGATCTTCATCATGATCAACAAGGAGAACTTCTGGGCGCCGCTGTGCGAGAGCATCGGTCGGCCGGAGTGGATCGGGGATCCGCGCTTCGCCACGTTCAATGCGCGCCTCGAGAACAGGGGCGAGCTCAATCGCCTTCTCGACGAAGCTCTGAAAGTACGAACGACGGCAGAATGGATGGCAGCCTTCGGCGGTCGCGTGCCGGCAGCTCCCGTGTTCGACGTCGCCGAGGCGCTCGACAATCCGTTCGTGACCGAGCGGGGCGGCATCGCTGCATTCGACGGCTCGCCGCACGGCCAGTCCATCCGCATGGTGGCGAGCCCGATCCGCGTCCCTGGCGAGCAGATCCCGACGCGTGCCGCGCCGGCGCTCGGTGGTGACACCGAGACCGTTCTCGATACGCTGGGGTTGAGCCGCGAAGAGATCGCGCGGCTCAGGTCCCGAGGTGTGATCTGAGACGGCGCTGCGCCTTCAATACAAGGCCGCGAGCCTACAGGTACGACAGGACCAGGTAGGCCCCGAGCATCACCGTCGTCCAGAAAGCCATACGGCCGGTCGGCCAAGGTTTGCCGAGCTGGCCGTCAGGGCCGTTAATGGCGTGGACGAGATCAGCGGCGACGCGCGCCAGAGCCATTCCGGTGGAGACAATCGCCGCATTGAGACTGGAACCCATCCGGGCGACCGCCCGCACCAGGGCCATGCCCGGCTTGCGGAGGAACCAGTCCGTGTTGAGGTTCGTCGACGGGATCTCCTTCGGATAAAGACCGCTGCGGATCAGTACTCCGAAGGCCAGGATCGAAAAGACGAGAAGCTGCGTCTTGGTCACGACACTGGACACCGTGTAAGGGCTTTTCTCGACCGGATAGGGAAGGATCGCGTAGAGCGCCTGCGGGAAAACGCCGATGAAGATGCAGGCGGCTGCGCAAATCCCCATCGCAACGAGCATGTTCGCCGGGGCCTCCTTCACGCGATGGCCGCCGTCGTGACTGAAGAAGGCGAAGAATGGGATCTTGATGCCTGAGTGCTCCATCACGCCGGCCGAGGCAAAGATGAGAAGCAGCCAGATCCAGAGGTAGCCGAGGTTATCGGCGGCACTGAGCGTGAGGTTCTTGGTCACGAAGCCTGACGTCAGGGGGAAACCCGCGATCGAGAGGGCGCCGATGATGCAGAACACGGTCGTCCACGGCATCGACTTGTAGAGGCCGCCGAGTGCGGACGCTTTCGCCGTTCCTGTGCGATAGAGCACGGCGCCCATGCTCATGAACAGCAGCGCCTTGTAGATGATGTGCGCGAAGGCATGGCTGACGGCGCCGTTGATGGCGAGCTCGGTCCCGAGCCCTACACCGACGAGCATGAAGCCAAGCTGGTTATTCAGCGAGAAGGACAGCACGCGGCGCAGGTCGTTCTCGATCACCGCGAAGAAGACGGGAAAGCAAGTCATTGCCGCCCCAATCGGCACCAGCAGGTTCTCTCCGGCGAACCCACGTGCGAAGGCATAGACTGCGAGCTTGGTCGTGAAGGCGGAAAGGACGACAGTGCCTGTGACGGTCGCCTCCGGATAGGAATCCTGCAACCAGTTGTGCAGGAATGGGAAGGCGCATTTGATGCCGAAAGCGATGAAAATCAGCCACGTGGCCATGCTGCCGAGCTGCATGTGGCCGAATGCGAGCGAGCCCGAGCTGCGGTAGTACATGAGGATGCCCGCCAGCAGCAGGACGCCCGAGCCGATCTGCCAGACGAGATAGCGTATGGAGGCGCGATAGGCGCTTCTGGTCCCGGCGGCGAGGATGAGGAAGACGGACGAAATCGCCGTCAGCTCCCAGTAGATGAACAGGGTCGCGAGATCTCCGGCGAGCGTCGCGCCGATTGCGGCGCCGGCGTAGACCATGGCGCTGGCGTCCTGCAGCCGATCGTCCTGGTGGAGCGCGTAGATTGCGCCGAGCAGGGCCGCGATCAGGAATATGAGCGCGAACGGGAAGGCCAGCGCGTCGAGGCGGAGAATGGTCAGCGGAAGGCCGGCGAAGGTGACGACGCTTTGCGAGCCGATCGGCGTCGACAACAGTACGGCAATGCCGGAGGCGGGTGCAGCCAGTGTCAACGCCCGCCGCAGAGAGTGCGGCAACAGCGCGGCGACCAGCCCCGCAACGATCATCAGCAGGCCGGGATTGAGCTCAGTCGCGTTCATAGTAGCTCTCGTCCCGCATGATGAGTGTGCGCAGCGCCTTGCCTGCAAAGACAATGAAGACGAATGCGAAGAAGCCGAAGATCTCGAAGAACTCGGGAATGTTCTCGATGTCGAAGTGCGGATGGTGCTCGTAGAGGAACTCGGAAATGGTGAGGGCGCCGCAGACGACGAGCAACGCATACCAGAGCTTGTTCACGTTTTCGGGGCGGTCGAACCAGCCGGGCTCCTCGCCTTCGGGGGCGCTCATGATGGCTCCTCAGTGCGTGACGATCGGTTGAACCAGGGCGACGATGCGATCGGCGTAGACAAACACCACCAGACACAGGAAGGCCGTTATGCAGGGCGGCAGGACGACCATCCAGTGCCGTCGCTCGAGATCGTCGGCGAGCTCGTGGCCCGCAGCACCGACACTCGCCAAGCGCTGCGGCGGAAGAAAGCAGCCCCGGAAGAAGATGGGCAGCAGATAGAGCACATTCATCAGCGACGACAAGATGAGCACTCCCACCACGGCCAGCTTGCCCGAGTCGAGCGCACCCAGAATGAGCCACCACTTGGACCAGGCACCACCGAGCGGTGGCAGCCCGATAATGGACAGGGCTCCGACCAGGAACGCTGCGAACGTGAACGGCATCTTGCGCCCAATACCGGTCATCTCGCTGATCTCGGTCTTATGAGTGGCGACGTAGATGGCGCCGGCGCAGAAGAAGAGCGTGATCTTGCCGACCGCGTGCATGGCAATCTGCAATGCACCACCGACGATCCCCGATGAGACCGCGAGGCTCGCCCCAAGAACGCAGTAGGCGAGCTGGGAAACGGTGGAATATGCGAGTCTGGCCTTGAGGTTGTCTTTCGTCATGGCGATCGCCGAGGCCAGCAGCAGCGATGCCGACGCGACGATGGTCAGCCAGTCGCCGGCGCCCGTGCTGGCAAGGCGCTCGACGCCGAAAACGTAGACGACGACCTTGAGCACGGTGAAGACGCCGGCCTTGACCACGGCAACAGCGTGCAGCAATGCCGAGACGGGGGTGGGCGCGACCATGGCCGATGGCAGCCAGAAATGCATGGGCATCAAGGCCGCCTTGCCGATGCCGAACATGTAGAGCGCCAGAAGTGCCGCCACGACCCCGGCGCCGAGCTCTGCCGGCAGGATGCCGCCGGCCGCGAAATCGAGTGTGCCAGCAAGCACGCCCGTCAGGATAATGGCGGGCAACAGCAGAACCATCGACGTGCCGATCAACATAAGCATGTAGATGCGGCCGCCGCGTCGAGCTGCCTCGTCGCCGTTGTGCGTCACCAGCGGATAGGTCGAGATTGTGAGCAGCTCATAGAAGACGAACAGCGTGAACAGGTTCTTGGCAAAGGCCAGTCCCATGGCCGAGCCGATGGCGATCGCGAAGCAAACGTAGAAGATGGTCTGGCGCGGCTCTTCATGGGCGCGCATGTAGCCGATCGAATAGATCGAGTTCACGATCCAGAGCGTGGATGCGACGAGCGCGAACAGCAGTCCGAGGGGCTCGACCTTAAGGGCAAGATCCAGGCCGGACGCGACGGTGATGAGCAAGGCCTCGGGCCGCCCCCCCGCAGTGACATCCGGCAGAAGCGACCATACGGTGAGCGCCAGAAGCGCGGCGGTCATGAGCGTCGCAGTCTCGCGTGCGTTCGGACGGTTATGCAGGGCCCAGATGGCCAGCATGCCCACGAAAGGAATGGCGAGGGTCAAGACGAGCCGCGTCTCGGTGGCGAACAGGCTTCTCATTTGGCGCCTCCGAGCAGGCTCGTGGCGACCTTTGCCGCAATGCCGGCCGACGCGTCGGTATCGATACCGAAATAGATCGTGGCGGCGGCGAGGATGAGCATCGGGAGCAGCATCGTCAGTGGCGGATCCTCTGCCTTGGCGGCGAGCTCGGACGGTTCGCGAAACCAGGCAACCTCGACAACCCGGCCGACGTAGAGCACCGCAATCAAAGAGCTCGCAACAATGAGGAACACCAGCGGCCACCAGCCGCGCTCGAGCGCTCCCAGTGCCAGGTACCACTTCGAGATGAAGCCGGCGGTTCCCGGCACGCCGATGAGCGCCAGGCCGCCAACCACGAAGGTCGCCATGGTGAGCGGCATGCGACGGCCGATGCCGGCAAGGTCGGCGAGGCTCACGCTGCCGATGCGATAGGTCACGGCTCCCAGAGAAAGGAAGAGCGCGGTCTTCATCAGCGCATGATTGAAAAGATGGACGATACCGCCGGTGAGGCCGGCCACGTTGGCGAGGCTTATGCCGAGGGTTATGTAGCCGACCTGGGCAAGCGACGAGAACGCGAGCATGCGCTTCGCATTGCTCTCGAGTACAGCCATGGCCGATGCGATGAACATGGCGGCAACCGAAAGCACCAGCAGCACCTCGCCCACCGGCAGCGTCTTGAAGCTGATGGCCACGCCGAAGACCGAGAAGAAGAGACGGATCAGCACGTAGATTGCGACCTTGGTGGCTGTCCCGGCGAGGAATGCCGTCGCTACCGATGGGGCGTTCGCATAGGCGCCCGGAAGCCAGACGTGCAGCGGGAACAGCGCCAGCTTCAAGCTGACGCCAACCGTCAGGAAGGCGAGAGCCGCGAGCACGGGCCGCGGCGTCTCGGCGACAGCCGGTCCCAGCCTCGCCGCGATGTCGACGATGTTGAGGCTACCCGTCACGATGTAGAGGAGACCGATCCCGATTACATAGAAGGTGGCACCGATCGTGCCGACGATCAGATACTGAAAGGCGGCGAGCAGCGCCCGCCGGTTCTTGCCCATGGCGATCAGCACATAGGTCGACAGCGACGAGATCTCAAGGAAAACGAAGACGTTGAAGGCGTCACCGGTGATCGTGATCCCGAGCAGGCCCGCGAGGCACAAGAGGTACATCGCGTAGAACCAGGACTGCTTGTCCCCGTCGATCTCGTGGGCCACCGAGCGGCGGGCAAACGGCATTATTACTGCACCGACCACCGAGATCAGGACCAGCACGAACGCGTTGAGCAGGTCCACGCGGTACTCGATGCCCCAGGGCGGTGCCCAACCGCCCATATGGTAGGAGATGATGCCCGTATCCAGCACCTTCAGCATCAACGCGATGGAGATCGCAGGCATCAGCCAGCTTACGACGAGTGCGATGCCCCAGCCCATCACACCGCCACGAACGAACGCGGCGAGAAGGGCGCCGACCAGGGGGACGATGACCTGGAGGGCGGGCAGGTTCGAAGCGATCGCTTTCACTCCTCGCCCTCCGTCTCGAAGATCTCGTCCTCTTCGATCGTCCCGTAGGCCTCGTGGATTCGGACGACGAGAGCCAGCCCGAGCGCCGTGGTCGCGATGCCGACGACGATCGCAGTCAGGATGAGCACGTGCGGAAGCGGGTTCGAGTAGAGCTTGATCGCGGGATCGAGAATGGGCGCGGTGCCGCCGATGATCTTGCCGGGCGAAATGTAGAGCAGGTAGACCGACGTCTGGAACAGCGACAGACCGATCAGTTTCTTGATCATGTTGCCACGGGCAATCACTATGTAGAGACCGGCGACCATCAGGAAGATCGTCACGATGTAGTTGTAGTGGGTGCCAAGCGTTTCGAGGGCCGTCATGACCGCCCCCGCTCGACGAAGGCGTAGAAGATCGCGAGCATCGACGACGAGACCGTCACCAGGACGCCTGCCTCGACGGCCATGATGCCGTATTCCTGGCCGTGAGCGCTGTCATGCGACAGCGTCGAGTAATCGAGGTAATTGCCTCCCAGAATCATGGCGACGACGCCCGTGCCCAGATAGATGAGCACGCCCAACGGCACCAGGCGCTCGACCAGGCGCTGTGGCACGACGTGCTTGGCGCGCTGTACCCCGAAGATGAGCGCGTAGAGGATCACCATGCCGGCAATGATGACGCCGGCCTGGAACCCCCCACCCGGCCCGAGATCTCCATGGAACTGCACATAAAGTGCAAAGAGCAGCATGAAGGGCAGCATCAACTTGACCACTACCCTCAGGACGACGTCGAGCCTCACTGCTGCTCCCCCTTCGTTTTCACGTCACCGGTCTTGCGCGAATACGTGCGCCGCCGACCTCGCAGCAGCAGCATCACGCCCATCGCAGCGGTGAAGACCACAGTCGTTTCGCCCAACGTGTCGTAACCGCGGTACGAGGCCAGAACCGAGGTGACCACGTTCGGCACCAGGGTCTCCTTGACGCTGTCGGCCAGATACTTCGGAGCAACGTGCAGGTGGATCGGCGCATCGGGCGTGCCGAACGGCGGCAGGCCGATGGTGCCCCAAATCAAGGCGGCCGCCACGCCGACAGAGACGATGATCGGAAGCAGCGCCGAGTGATGGGGCTTCTGCTCCAGGCTCTTGGTCAAGTGAAGCGCGCCGAGGAGGAAAACGGTCGAGACACCTGCACCGACCGAGGCCTCCGTCATTGCCACGTCGACGGCGTCCAGCACGATCAGGATACTCGCCATCAGAAAACTGTAGATGCCGGCCAGCGCGATCACGCCGAATAGATTGCGCTGACGCAGGATCCCCACTGTGACGGCGGCGAGAAGTGTCAGCAGCACGGCGTTGATGAAGACTATCACGTGTCGCCCCTCAATCCGCTGTGCGCTCGAGAGTGGCATCCCGCGGCTCGCCCTCGGGGGCGTCGAGGCGCTTGCGCCGATCCTCCGTCAGGCGCGGCAGCACACCGGCATGCAGCACCGCCTGGGCCAAAGCATGCGTCACGACCGGACCGGTGAAGAAAATCAGCCCCAGAATGAAGATCAACTTGACCGAGATGAGCGTTACGCCCGCCTGCAGCATGAAGCCGAGGAAAAGCAGCCCCGCGCCAAGCGTGTCCGTCACGCTCGCGGCGTGCATCCGGGTGAAGACATCCGGCATGCGGACGAGCCCCAGCATGCCGACGCATGTGAAAAACGAGCCTGCCAGGATGAGCGCCCAGCTCAGGATCTCCACGAGGAAGGCAATCACTGGTCGTCCTCCACGTCGTAGGCAAGGTCGCCATGCCGGAAGAACTTCAGGATGGCGAGCGTACCGATCAGATTGAGGATGCCGTAAGTCAGCGCGATATCGAGCCATTCCGGCCGGCCGGTCAGAAAGCCCATGGTCGCCAGCAGCAGAATAGCCAGCGTCCCGATAGAGTTTCCGGCGAGCACCCGGTCGAACACCGTGGGCCCCTTCAGGGCGCGGATGATCGCAAGAACGAGCGCGATGAGGATTGCGATCGCAGCGGCGGTGAACATCAGCTCGCGGCCCCTTCGAATTGTGTGACCCGCGCGTCCATGCCACCCCCCTCGAGATCGAGGGCGCCATCCTTCACGAGCGCATGAACGATCAGATCGGTGCCTTCGACACCCGTGGTGATCGTACCGGGAGTCAGAGTTATCGAGTTGGCGTAGGTGGCGAGGCCGACAGCGGTGCGCTGCGTGGTCTTGACCCGCGTCATGGTCGGAGAGATCGGCAAGCTCGGGTCAACGATGATCTTCGTCACCGCCCAGCAGGACTTGCAGATCTCCCACAACAGCCAGGGAAAGAACGTGAAGGACCGAATGATGAGATGATTGGGGTGGCCTTCGCTATCGGCGGCCCCCATGAGGCGTGCTACGAGAGCGGCAGCAAGGGCGCTGCCGAGGCCGGCCGCAATGAAGAACGGCTCGAAGTGCCCGGACAGGCAGATCCAGAAGACAAATAGAGAGACGAACAGGCTTACCAGGCGCACGTCGCGTCTCCTTGCGCCGAGGCCGACGCGGGGCGTGCGCTTCGCCAACCGGCTAGGCGCCAGCCCAATCGCTGGCCAGCGCCGATCCGACGACCGGCCTCCAGTCCCGTCATTCGCTCCTCCCCTTCGGTCGGCGCAGATCCATTGGCCTACGCCGCCGTTGAGGCGATTGACTAGCCAAAAAGAATCCCGACGGCAATCAGGCTAACTACTGCCCAAGTCCGACGCAACAGGGGCAGACGCCCCCGCGTCGGAAAGACCAATTACGAGCCTCGTCGGTCGATTGCAGTCCATGTCGCGCAGCGCCTACTCGGCTGCTGCCGCGCCCTCCTTGAGCAAGGTTTCGCCAGGCTTCACATGCGTGAACTGCACTGCCTCGTCAGTGACGGCGAGACGAGGCCCGTCCTTGCGGACGACCGTGAACCGGGAGGTCGCCATGTCACCCGGCTCCTGGAAATCGTCGCGGAAGTGGGCGCCGCGGCTGTTCTCGCGCTTCAGAGCGGCGTGGGCCACGACTTTCGACATGGCGATCTGGCTGCGCAGGTTGAGCCAATCGTGCCAGGACAGATTGAAGGCTCGGTTGGCATCCGCCACGCCGGCGGAGCCCAGACGGCTCTCCAGCGCATCGAGGCTCGATAGTGCGCGCTCCATCCCCGAACGCTCCCGGATGATGCCGACGTCCGACCACATCATCTCCAGCAGCTCGTCGCGGATGCGATTGACGTCAGCAGGCTGCCCCTTCGCTCTGAACGGCGCCTGTGCTGCCTCGACAGCGATCTCAACGGCCGCCATGTCGGGTTCGCGAAATCCGAGCCCACGCTTGATGTCGGCGGCCATAGTCTCGCCCGCGATCCCGCCGAACACGGTGGAATTGGCGACACCATTGCCACCAAGTCGGTTGGCGCCATGTACGCCGCCTGCGTCCTCGCCGGCGCAATAGAGGCCGCCTGCATCCGTCGCGGTATCGGCTCTCACGACGACACCGCCCATCAGGTAGTGTGCCGTCGGGACCACCTCGACGAGGCCGCCCGCGAGATCGAAGCCACAGTCGGCGCAGCGCTCGACCATGCCCTTGAACATGCGGGCGACCTTTTCCGGCCCGAGGTGACCCATAGAAATATAGAGGCCACCGTTCGGCGTCGTACGCCCGGCGATCATCTCCCGGTACATGGACTGGGAAACGAGGTCGCGCGTCGCGCGTTCGCCGCGGGGATCGTAATTGAACATGAAACGCTGCTTCGCGCCGTCGAGCAGATAGCCTCCGGCTCCTCTCAGCCCTTCCTCGATGATGGTGCCGGTCATCCGCGTATCGGGCCCTGCGAGCACGCCGGTCGGATGGAACTGGACCATTTCCATGTCGCGGAGGGGAAGGCCGTAATCGAGCGCCATGGCCAAGCCGTCCATGGCCTTGTCGCCCGAGGGCGTGTGATATTTGTACATGGTCGGCCCGCCGCCGGTCGCAAGCAAAACGGCCTTGGCCTCGATGAGCCGGAACCTGCCCGTGCGGATGTCGATAAACACGACGCCCGCGACCTCGCGAGAGCCCTTGGCAGGGATCAGCGCAATGGCCCGGTGCTCCTCCATCCGTCGAATGGGACGAGCCCAGACCTGCTCCATGAGCCGGTTGATGATCTCAATGCCGGTAAGATCGCCCTTGTGGACCGTCCGATCGAAGGTCTGGCCGGCGAACGCCTTTCCGTGCAGCGAGCCATCCGGATTGCGGTCGAAAAAGCAGCCGACCTCGTTCTCCAGCTCGCGGACGCGCTCGATCGCTTTCACGACGAGCGTCCATGCCAACTCCTGATTGGGGAGCCACTTCCCGCCCTCGATGGTGTCCATGAAGTGGCGTTCGACGGAATCGCCCGGGATCAGCGCCACGTTGTATCCGCCCTGCACCATGCGCGTGCAACCAGACTTGCCGAGCAGGCCCTTGGTGGCGACTGTAATGTCGAGGTGCGGGTTCGCCTGATGAGCGTGGAGTGCCGCGAAGAGGCCCGCACCGCCCGAGCCTAGAATCAGTATGTCGGTCTGATGGCGCTCGATCATGTATGGTTTCCAGCGATGTTCTCGGCTTCGGTGCCATGACCATAGTGGAAATGAGCGCGAGAGTTCCAGTGCTGCTAGCGGATGAACTAGGGTAAAGGCGCGCTCCGACCCATCGATGGCGAACAGGGCAACGGCGAAGGCGCAAGTCAAGGCCGCTTGTCTCGCCGGAGGCGCCGCTTCATAGTCGCGCCCACTTGACGAACCGAGGAGCGCGCCCCGATGGATTTCCAGCTTACCGCCGACCAGAAGAAGCTGCAGGCCCGGGCGCGGGAGCTGGCCCGCGGCAGCTTCGAGGGGCGCGCGGCCGAGATCGATCGGAGTGAGCAATATCCATGGCAGAATGTCGAGGAGCTGAAATCCGGCGGCTTCATGGGCATGACGATCCCCAAGGCCTACGGTGGCCAGGGCCTGACGTTTCTCGACGCGACGCTCGTCATCGAGCAAATGGCCCAGGTCTGCGGGGTGACGGGCCGGATCGTCGTCGAAAGCAACATGGGCGCCATCTCGACTGTGATGAAGTACGGCAGCGAGGCGCAGAAGAAGATGGCCGCTGGCTTCGTGCTGGACGGCGACAAGCCCGCGATCTGCATCACCGAGCCCGACGCCGGTAGTGCCGCCACCGAAATGACGACGCGCGCCGACAAACGCGGCGACCGGTACGTGCTGAACGGGAAGAAGCACTGGATCACCGGCGCGGGCGCCTCGCGGCTGCACCTCGTCTTTGCGCGCGTCTTCGACGAGCAAGGTGACGAGTTGGGGATCGGCGGATTCCTGGCCGTCCGGGACGTCACCAAGGGCCTCAGGATCGGCAACCGCGAGCCGACGATGGGCCTCCGCGGCATTCCCGAAGCCGAGGTCATCATGGAGGACATGGAGGTCGGGGCCGACGCGCTCGTCATGCCGCCGCGTGGCTTGCGCAAGGGGTTCGCCGACTTGATGGACGCCTATAACTCGCAGCGCGTCGGCGCCGGTACCATGGCCCTCGGCATCGCGGAGGGTGCCTACGAGCACGCTCTGGCCTTCGTCCAGACGCGCGAGCAGTTCGGCCGCCCGATCTACGAGTTCCAGGGCCTGCAATGGATGCTGGCCGACATGGCGATCCAGATCGACTGCGCGCAGCTCATGCTCTATCGCGCAGCTGCCAACGCGGGTGCAGGGTTTCCCGACGCGACCGAAGCCGCCAAAGCAAAGGTTGTGGCCGCGGACATGGCAATCAAAGTCACCAATGACGCTTTGCAGCTGTTCGGGGCAGCGGGCTACTCGCGGAGGCGACCGCTCGAGCGCATGGTGCGCGATGCGCGGATGTTCTCGATCGGCGGGGGTACGGCGCAGATCCTGCGGACGGTCGTCGCCTCGCGCATCCTCGACAAGAAATTGCCGCAGACGCGCGACGGCTATCTGAAGCTCGCCCAGGACCGCCGGACGGGATCGCGGGATGCTGCCGAATAGCTGAATGGCTTTCCCGGGAGAGCAACACAGTTGCGATCAGTTGGACCGATGAACAATTGGAGGCCCGGTGTCTGACGCCGAAACGATGATCGACGTCTCGATCTGGCGGGGAGAAGGCGATGAGGGTCGCTACGAGACCTTCAAGGTGCCGTTGCGCGAGAGCCAGACGGTGCTCGACATCGTCACCTACGTCCAGCGCAACCTCGATCCGACGCTCTCGTACCGGTTCGCCTGCCGGGTCGGCGTGTGCGGCTCGTGCGCCATGACGGTCAACGGCCGACCGCGCTGGACGTGCCGCACGCACGTCTCGAAGGTGGTCGAGAGCGGCAAGCTCGAGATCGCGCCGCTGGCCAACCTGCCGGTGATCCGGGACCTCGCCACCGACATGGCACCATTCTTCGAGAAATGGCAGGAGGCGAAAGGGGTGTTCGCACCGAGCCAGACGCGCGCCGACGCCCTCGCCGAGATCAGCCCACAGTCGCCGGAGCGGAAGCTTGTCGACGCGGCGATCGAATGCATCAATTGCGGCGTGTGCTTTGCGGCCTGTGATACGGTGCGATGGAACGAGGACTACCTCGGCCCTGCCGCGCTCAACCGCGCCTGGACGCTGGTCAACGACGTTCGCGACGGGGATAACGCGGGCAGGCTCTTCGCTGTGGCGCAAAACGGGGGCTGCCATGCCTGCCACACCCATCAGTCGTGCGAGCAACATTGCCCGGTCGGCCTCAATCCGACCGCGTCGATCGCCGGGCTAAAGCGCCGCACGATGCAGGCCTACATCCGGGGAGAGCTCGCGTGAACGTCAGACTTTATCTCGCGCAGCGGGCCACCGCACTGCTCATGGTACCGATGATCCTCGGTCACCTCGCAATCATCTTCTACGCGACACGAAAAGGGCTGACCGCTGCCGACATTCTCGGCCGCACGCGCGGCAGCGTCGGCTGGGCGCTCTACTATGCCGCCTTCGTGGTCGCAGCGTCGGTGCATGGCGCCATAGGAATCCGCGGCATCGCGATGGAGTGGGCCGGAATCCGCGGGCGGTCGCTGGACCTTCTGATGTGGGCGTTCGGACTGGTGCTTGCACTGCTAGGTCTCAGGGCCGTTTATGCAGTGGTGATCGGATGAGCAGAGCCCGCAACACAGGCTATCGCCGGGAGCCTCTTTGGCTCGCCGCCGTGGTGCATCGACTCTCGGGGTTGGCGCTGGCGCTGTTCCTTCCGCTGCATTTCATGGCCCTTGCGCTGGCCCTCGACGGAGAGGCGCGTCTCGACGGCTTCCTCAGATGGACTGATCAGCCGCTGTTCAAGGTTGCAGAGACTGTTCTGGTCGGGCTGCTGGCGGTGCATGCGCTCGGCGGCATCCGATTGCTGGTGATCGAGAACCTCACTTGGCGTCCCGGCCAAAAGCAGGCGGCGTTCGGGGCGATCGCGGTAGCGATTCTGGTGGCGGCAGCGTTCCTGGCGCGGCCGATCTAGGCTGGCGACGCTCAAGTTGTGACCGATTGCCCTTGTTGAGGGCCATGAAGGTGGCTGCCCTGTCACCATGGACCGGTGGCGCCCCCTCGCCGCGCGTCGCCGCCGCTGCCGGGACGCTCGAGCTTGATCACGTACCGAGCTCTCCGAGATTATCTCCGCAGAACGGTCCAGCCAGATTCCGGGCGAGCGCGACCGCCCTGATGCCCGCCAGGGTAAGCGTCGTTTCGGCGGGCATTCCGGACCTTGTTTTGCTCAAAGCGTGCGATCCGGGTGGAACGCCTCGATGCGAAGCTGACCTGGATTGAGCGTCACGAGGCTCTGGGGCGGGACGGCCTCCCAGTCTGTGCGACCATCATCGAGCGGCTCGGATGCAATCAGATGGCCGTTGGCACGGGCGATCCTGCGCACGTAGAGCGTTTCGGGGACGATACGTGTCGAGTAGCGCACCGCCAAGATCGACCGGCCGTCCGTGACCGCCGCGGTAAAACGCAACGGCTCGGAAATGCCGGCCCGCTCCATGATGGCCTCAACAAAGCCGAGCATGCGCTTGAACGCACCCACCGGATCACGCTCCAACCCGAAGGCGAGGAGGAGCAGGAACATTGCTTCGCTGTCCGTCGTTCCACCGCGATGGCGGAAGAGGGCGTCCGAGATGCCGGCCTCGACGGGGCGCCGGACAAGCTCCCAGTCGCCGATGCCACCGTTGTGCATGAACATCCAGCGACCGAGGGAGAACGGATGACAATTCGCACGACTGATCGCCGTCCCGGTCGACGCGCGCACGTGGGCAAAGAAGAGGCGCGACCGGATCTGGCGCGCCAGAGAAAGCAGATTGTCGTCGCTCCAGGCCGGTCTCAGGTCGCGGAAGATCCCGGGCTCCTCGCGCTCGCCGTACCAGCCGAGGCCGAAGCCGTCGCCATTGACGATGCTCTTCGCTTCGCGGCTCGCCTGACTCTGCACGACGAGGCTCTGCTCGGGTATCGTGACGAAATCCTCGATGAAGATCGGCTCCCCGCTGTAGGCGATCCATCGGCACATAGGCGTGTTCCTGACTTCGTGGCAGGCCAGCGAGAGAGAGCAAACGGGACCACTCGCGAGGCGAAAGTGCGCTTCAGGGTACCGGCGCTCCCAGCAGCGGCCAAGAAAAATCAAGCTTGCGGCGATTTGTCGAGACCACCTGCGCGGCGGCTCGACATTCGCATCGCAGCATTTGATCCGTAATCTTATCAACAACTTGACCCAAGAGGGACCAGCGGGCAGGGAAACGACATCCGATACCTCTTAAAGTGTTTCAATATGATCCGCTAAATTTGTGCTTTCCAATGGCAAAACGTTCTCTTACAAACATCTTGATCAGTGCCTCATGATGAACCATCGGCCGCGCGCCCGGTGGGGCTCGCTCTCCGCGGCGGCTCGACGGCCGCGTCGGCTCCGACCGATCATGCTGCACTGCACAGCGAGCGTGTTCGGGAGCGAGATATGTTCACCAGCGTACTCGACACAGGAAAGAGGGGGCGCTCGCGCCTGCTTTCGCTGGGGAGCGGTCTTACGGGAGCCGTCCTGACCCTCGTCGAGGTCGCAGCGATTACTGGAGTGTCCACGATCACGGGCACCATCTGGCATCAGTTCGCCTACGGCAATGCCGGGGAGGTGCAGTCTTTCATCGACGTCGGCGTGCTGACCGGCATGCTCTACACGCTGCCGTTTCTGTTCGGGACAGACTATCGCGCCGACAATTTTCTCGCCGGAAGGCGAACACTATCGCGCATGCTCAATGTCTGGACCTACGCATTCTTCGCCCTCGCGGCGCTAGCGTTCCTGACGAAGACCACGGGCAATGCGTCGCGCGGCGGCCTCGCGTTGTACTTCGTGGTCGGCGGCCTGGCGATCGTTGCGATCGATGCCGCCCTCAGGCACGCGCTGAAAAGCCTAGTGCGTCGTGGCCTTGTGGCGCCGCGACGTTTGCTTGTGGTCGGAGCGCCGCATTGCGTCTCGAAGCTCGTCTCACAGCACTCGCTGGCCGAGACCGGCATCGAAGTGACCGCGACGGCGAATTTGCCACTGGAAGATGGCTCTGAAAATAACTCTCCGTCGCTCGACGATCGCCTGGAATGGGCGCTCGACAAGGCCCGCTCGGCCAGCGTCAACGACGTGCTAATCCTGCTGGACGACAACGCCAGCGCCGGTCTCGGCGCGCGCGTCGCCGACCGCTTCATGGACCTCCCGGTCGGGGTGCACCTCGGGCAACTCAGCATCGCGACCCGCTTTCCGAAACTGCAGGCCGCTCGCATCGGGAAAACTTCGACGCTCGCCCTGCGCACTCCTCCGCTCAATCCCTACCAGCAAGCCCTGAAGCGGATATTCGACTTCGTGCTCAGCCTCGTCGGCCTGATGCTGTTGGCGCCGGTGTTTCTTGTCGTCGGATTGCTGATCAAGCTCGACAGTCCGGGCCCGGTGTTTTTCCGTCAGCGGCGCCGAGGCTTCAATCAGCGCGAGTTTGCCATCTGGAAATTCAGGACGATGACCACGATGGACGACGGTGCCCACATCCAGCAGGCGGTGCGGAACGATCCGCGCGTGACACGAATCGGGCGCGTGCTCCGTCGTTTCAACATCGACGAGGTACCTCAGTTGATGAACGTGGTCCTGGGCGACATGTCGCTGGTCGGGCCACGGCCACACGCGGTCGCACACGACCGGCATTACGAGCGCGTCATTCGCCATTACGGCCGGCGCCTCAACGTGAAGCCAGGCATTACCGGGTGGGCGCAGGTCAACGGCTATCGGGGGCTGACAGAGACGGAGTACGCCATGCGGAGCCGCATCGCGCACGATCTCTACTACATCGACAACTGGTCGATTGCGCTCGACATCTACATCATGGTGCTGACGGTCCTGTCGCCAAAGGCGTTCCGAAACGCGCACTGAGGACAATGTGCCGTTTTCGGCACGGCCTGACGGCCAAGCGCCATTTAGGCCCACAGCCACGCGGCTCCGCGGACACCGGAGGCATCACCCCAGCGGGGTGGCCGGATGGTGACCTTCGGAGCGTCGGCAAACACCCATCGCTCGATGAGTTTTGGAACCTTTGTGTAGAGGTGAGTGAGTTTCGAGAGGCCACCGCCCAGGACAATCACGTCGGGGTCGACCAAGTTGACGACGTGCGCCAATCCTCTGGCCAGCCGGTCAGCGTGGCGATCAAGCGAGGCTTGAGCTTGCCAGTCGCCTGCTTCGGCCCTTGCGGCCACCTGCTCCGCCGAGAGCGGCTCGCCGGTGACGCGGGCGTGGTCGGCAGCCAAACCCGGGCCCGACACCCATGTCTCCATACAGCCCAGTCGGCCGCACCAGCAGGCCGGACCGGGATGCTCCTCGGGCGTCATCCACGGCAATGGATTGTGACCCCACTCCCCCCCGATGCCACGGGGACCGTCGATCAGGGATTGGCGGATGACGATGCCACCGCCACATCCCGTCCCCAGAATGACGCCAAACACAGCAGTCGCACCGGCGCCTGCGCCGTCCGTTGCCTCGGAGACGGCGAAGCAGTTGGCATCGTTGGCAAACCGGAGCGAGCGTCCCATGGCCCGCTCCAGGTCGGTCTTCAACGGACGACCGTTCAGCCACACAGAGTTGGCATTCTGAACAAGGCCTGAGACAGGGGAAATCGAGCCGGGCATACCGATCCCGACCGGCCCGCTCGCCCCTGCGGCCCGCTCCAACTCGGCCACGAGTTCACAGAGCGCATGGATACTCGCGTCATAATCGCCTTTCGGCGCAGGAATCCGCAGCCGGGCCCGTTCGCAGCCGTCTGTGTCGAGGGCGACGCCTTCGATCTTGGTCCCCCCCAAGTCGATTCCAATTCGTAATCCGCTCATGTGCTCTCCCACGCCGAGCCCCCACCCAGTTCAAATTCGGCTCTGGCAATATCCTCAGGCTCGACCCCGGCATTCGCGGCAAAGGCCAGCAGCGCGGATTCGTCGGACATGAGATACCCGAGGACTGCTCCCAGGACGGCCGGATCCTGCATCCTCCCCCGCAGAGACCCCGGATCCAATCCGGTCTCAGCCAGAAATCGTCCCAGACGACCACTCTCCTCGGCGAGAAAGAGAAAGGCTCGGGCGGCGATAGCCTCGGCGGCTTCCCTCGTCATGCGGCCCGCACGGCGCTTGTCACGCATTTGGCACTCCTGAAGCCAGAGTTGCTTCCACATCTTAAACAATTGGTTAGCTCTTTACGCCAAACTCGAAAACAACAGCTCCCTCGAATCGGTGCAAGAAGCCGAGGGGTGCCGGGCGGGCGGCAGACAAATGACATACCAAGATAATGTACGCAGCTTCGAGAGTCGCACCCCACGTCCGGGCGGCGCACGGAAAACCGTGCTGATCGTCGAGGACAACGAACTCAACATGAAGCTCTTCAACGACCTTCTCGACGCCTACGGCTATGCGACGCTGCAGGCTCGAAGCGGGACCGAGGCCCTGACTCTCGCCCGAGAGCAGTCGCCGAGCCTCATCCTCATGGACATTCAGCTTCCCGAAGTATCCGGGCTCGAGGTCACCAAGTGGCTGAAGGAGGACGACCGTCTCCGGGATATTCCAGTTGTGGCCGTGACCGCCTTCGCCATGAAGGGCGACGAGGAGCGCATTCGCCAAGGCGGTTGTGAAGCCTACATCTCGAAGCCGATCACCATCGGCCCCTTCATCGAAACAGTGCGCCGCTTCATTGGCGAAGCGTGACCCAGCTCGAGTTCCTCGGAAGGCCCACCGATGACTGCCCGTGTTCTCGTCGTTGACGACATTCTGGCCAACGTGAAGCTGCTCGAAGCGAGGCTTACGGCCGAATACTTCGAGGTTCTGACTGCGAACAGCGGTCGAGCGGCTTTGGACATCATCGCGCGAGAACGCGTCGACGTTGTGTTGCTGGACGTCATGATGCCGGGGATGGACGGATTCGAAGTGTGCCGCCGCATCAAGCAGAGCCCGCAGCATGCCCACGTGCCGGTGATCATGGTGACGGCGCTTGACCAGCCTTCCGACAAGGTGGAAGGGCTCGAGGCCGGCGCTGACGACTTCCTGACGAAGCCCGTGGACGACATCGCGCTGATCACACGCGTGCGTAGCCTTGCACGGCTGAAGGTCCTCGCGGACGAGCTGATGATGCGGGCCTCCACGACGCAAGACCTCGGCCTCGGATCGGGTGGCATCGCAGAATGGGCCGAGGCGGCTGCCCAAGGCCACGTCCTGCTGGTCGAGGATCATCCCCGGTCGGCCCAGCGCATCGTCGAGGGTCTCGCAAAGACGCATTCGGTTGTCGTCGAGCGCGATCCGCAGGCTGCTCTCCTAAGGCTGGCAGAGCAAAGCTTCGACCTTCTGATCGTCAGCCTCTCGCTTTCTGGCGCAGACGGATTGCGCCTGTGCTCGCAGGTTCGCTCGCTCGATCGAACGCGCCATTTGCCCATCGTGATGATGGTCGATCCCGGCGACGAAGCTCGCCTTTTGCGTGGGCTCGACATGGGCGTCAACGACTACGTTTTGAGACCCCTCGACCGCAACGAGCTGCTTGCGCGGATCAAGACCCAGATCAAGCGGAAGCGTCATGCGGATCTGCTGCGGGCCAAGCTCGACCAGGGCATGGAGCACGCTATCACCGATCCCCTGACGGGACTCCACAACCGTCGGTATATGGAAAGCCACCTCAGCACCCTGGTGAACCAGGCCACGCAGTCCGGGCGGACGCTTTCCGTGCTCGTGGCCGACATCGACTACTTCAAGAAGGTGAACGATACCTACGGCCATGACGCCGGCGACAACGTCCTGCGCGAGTTCGCGACGCGGCTCAGGCGCAACACGCGCGGAATCGATCTCGCCTGCCGGCTCGGGGGCGAAGAGTTCGTGATCATCATGCCCGATACAGAGCTATCGCGCGCGATGCAGGTGGCGGAAAGGCTGCGAGCCTGTATTGCGGCCGAGCCATTCCAGGTCAATGCACAAGGCACACTGGCTGTCACTGCTAGCGTTGGCGTTTCGACACTCGAGCGCCGCGATGACACACCGGAAACGCTGTTCAAGCGAGCTGACAACGCGCTCTATGCTGCCAAACGCGATGGTCGTAACCGCGTGGTTGCAGACGCCGCCTAGGGTCGGAGACTGAAATGCCCGCAAGCCGCGACATGGGACCTCGTCAGCAACACTGAGTGCCGCGTGGCCGAGCGCGCTAGAGCGCTACGGCTGGATGCGCTAAGGCCACTGTAAGTGTGCGAAACCGGCATCGCCCCCTCGAACTACCTTTCGTTGTATTCATAATTTTATTGCAACTATTCGTAGGATCGGGTTACTCTGGCGCATTGGAACAACTCACGCAGCCGAGCGATCATCAGTTCGCATCTTTATGGCGGGAAGTGGCTCAATGTCGAGATTGCCGCTTGCGGACGAGACGACACTCTGGCACTCTTGAAGCGAAGATCCGGTAGCATAATGTGCTGCGAAGGGGCGAGGTTCACAGGCAAGGGGGCGGTGCCGCCGCCCCACTTCAAGGATGAAGCGGATCCGGGCGTTTTGCTCGATCTGCGCATAGGTTGCCGAGCGTTGAGCCAGTGCCCTCTTGGCGACGCGCTTGGTGGGCGAGCCCGTCACTGCTCGGTCTTCTACCCCGCTGCCGAGATCAGTGACGGGCTTCGCCGCCTCGACGAGCGCAGTAGCACAATCGCATTGTAGCCGACGATCTCGTCCCTACAATCAACCACCGTTCCGCAAGCCTCCAATAAGAGGTCCGCAGCAATTCCAGATGACTATCAGACTTGACGGTCGACCAGCAGCTCGGGTCGCGCCTGATGGAAGCCGAGGAAATTCTGCCTACTTGATCTTTGTTTCCTTGAATTCAACGTGCTTACGCGCCACCGGATCGTACTTTCGCATTACGATCTTCTCGGTTGCCGTTCGCGGATTCTTCTTGGTGACATAATAGAATCCCGTTCCCGCTGTGCTCAGCAGTTTGATTTTTTGGGTGACGGGCTTGGCCATGACGATCGCTTCTTTCTATCTTGCCGTGTCAGAGCTAAAGCACTTTCTTAGTCGCCTGGAGGCACAAGTCAAGGCGAAGATTGGTCAGTCGTCCCTGCAATGAGCTGCCTCCGGAAAGTACCATGCTTCCGCGAATAGTACGGCACAGGGGCGTCGGCGCTGCTCAAGGCACCGGAACGAAGGCGGTCGCCCAAATCCTCGAGGATGACCCGGGTGATGGGCGGCAGATCGAGGCTGCGGGCATCCTCAATTGTCATCCAGACAAGGTCGGATAGCTCGTCGTGAGGGGCATCTCCACGAAAAGCGATCGCCGTCGCCTCGGCGCAGAAAAACCGCGTGTCAAACCGCCGGGGGCGGCCAGGCGGGGTGATGGCACGGGCGAAAAACGTCAGGGGTGAAAGGCTCGGAATATATCCCTGATCGAAAAAACGGCGCCAGGAAGGATCGGATGGTGCCTGACGACCCTGATGCGGGGTGCCGATGATGATGCCGGCTTCCTCATACGTCTCGCGAACCGCGGCCAGCGCGAGCGCGCGCGCCTTGGCATGGCTGGCGCCGCCCTTCATGTCGACCATCAGCTTGGCCAAGTCGTGCTCGCCCAGCTCGTCAGCGCTCGTGACTGTCCGGTCGCACCGGTCGACCCTGCCGCCGGGGAACACGTATTTGCCGGGCATGAACTTCATGTCAGGCCTGCGTCGACCCAGTAGGACACGCGGCATGGGCGCCGAGCGGTCTACGAGGATCAATGTGGCCGCATCACGAGGTCGCATGACCGGCGCGCGAGGCGGGGCGGGTGACGGGTTCGTGTCTTGTGCCACCGTGTCAGCAGGCCCGTTCTGAGTCATCGCGCGGTTCCTCCACCCGTTGGCGACAACTCCGAGGCGGGATCGACCTCCGGCTCGGCCGGATCCTTCCCTGCGCCGAACCCATGCATGCGGAGCGCCCACTGCAGTGCAACGAGCATGCCCTTGATGATTGGCAGGAGCACAAGGCTCAACACCAGTGTCATCGGGAGCCAGATGGCCATTTGCAGCCAAGTCGGAGGCGCGAATAGCTTCTCTACTGATAGAAGGCCTGCGACCACGACGTGTCCCACGATGACCATGGTGAAGTAGGCCGGCGCATCGTCTGCGCGCTGATGATGCAGAGCTTCGCCGCAATGGGCGCAGGTGTCGGCAACCTTCAAATAGGAAGTGAACATGCGCCCTTCGCCGCAAGCCGGGCAGCGCCCTACGGCGCCCCGGAGCAGCGCCGCTTGCAGCGGGCGATCGGATCTCGATGTCCGGCTCGCGTCATCAGTCCCAGCCAACTCGCGGCCGATGGGCATGGAGATCTCCTCAAAGGTTGTGCGGTCCGAGTAAACGCGATCGCGTGCACGTCAAGCAAGCCCGGAGAGCCGTTCAACTGTCGCAGGTGCGGCGCGACGCGGCCGACCGGACGGATGACGTGCGCCCTCAGTTCACTAGGGTTCGATCAACAAATGGCGACGCTCGGACAGCGTCTCAAGCACACGGGCCGTACCATCTACCACGCACTGCATCGGTCGTTCGGGCACCGTGAACCTGATCCCCACCCTCCGCTCGAGCTCGGTATCGAGTCGATCCAAAAGCGCGCCTCCTCCCGAGAGCAGAGCTCCGCGCTCCAGCACGTCGGAGCGGACCTCCGGTGGCAGCTCCTCGATTGCGCGTTGAATGAAATCCGCGAGATCGTCGACGCAGCCGTCGATCGCCACCGCAATGTCCTGTGGGGACAAGACGACACTCTTTGGCTTGCCGTGCCGAAGATCTCGGCCGCTTATTCGGATCTCGGCGGCACGGCCGCCCGGAGCCTGGCTCGCGGTCCCGGCTCCGATCTTGATACGCTCCGAGCTCTCTGGACCGATGAGCAGCTGATGCTCGCGTCGGACATAACGCGAAATCGCGTCGTCGAAGGCGTTCCCCGCACACCGTATGGAGCGGGCCTGGACCACATCACCGACGGACAGGACCGCGATGTCCGTGGTGCCACCGCCGATATCGACGACCATCTGCGCGACGGGCTCCTCGATCGCGAGGCCAGCTCCGATGGCCGCGGCGACCGGCTCCTCGATGAGGAAGACGCGGCGCGAGCCCGCCGATACTGCCGTTTCGTAGACCGCGCGGCGTTCGACGGGCGTGGCACCGGCGGGAACGCACACGAGAATGCGCGGCCTGCGCAAGCCAAACACCGACTTGGCGCGCTTGATGAATTGCCGAAGCATCTCCTCCGTGGCGACAAAATCGGCAATCACGCCGTCACGCATCGGACGGATGGCCTCGACGGCTTCCGGCGTCCTGCCGACCATGGTCCGGGCGCGTTCACCAACTGCGAGGATCTCGCGCACGCCGCCTCTGTTTTGGACGGCGACCAGGGACGGCTCGTCGATGACGATCCCTCTCCCCAGAACATGAACGAGAGTGTTCGCCGTGCCGAGATCGATTGCGATGTCGTCCGAGAGAACCCGGGAGATCATTGCCATCCGCTCTCCGTGAGCGACAGCGTTGCTGTCTCATGCCTACCTGGGCTGCCCCGAAGCCCGCGTGTGCTCAGCATACCCTGTCTCACCGCGTTCTGCCGACGGCCTGATGGCCTTTCAGCCAAGGTCACGTGCCTCGAAGGCTAGACCGATTCGGGAGTGAATCCGGGCTCGCCGTCCTTCTTCCGATGTACAAAGGGGCGGCATTGGAGCCGCCCCCTTTCCGTCAGTGCCGATGGACTCCGCACAGATGCTCAGCTCGCCATGGCCTGCGCGTTCGGCCCTCTCAGCCGCTTCATCATGAGCTTGTTGAGGGCGGCAACGTAGGCGCGGGCCGAGGCAACCATGGTGTCGGTGTCGGCACCGCGCCCTGTCACCTCCTTGCCGTTCTCTTCGAGACGAACCATCACCTCGGCCTGCGCGTCGGTGCCCTCGGTCACGGCCATGACCTGATAGAGCGGCAGACGAGCCTCATGGGGGACGATGGCCTTGATCGCTTTGAAGATCGAATCGACCGGACCGTCGCCGCTTTCCTCGCGTGTGGTCTCGACACCGTCGACCTCGAGTGTGATCGAGGCCTTCGGCGGTGTTCCTGTGCCGGCCATGACCGATAGTGCGACCACCTTGATGCGGTCGTACTGGGTCGCGACTTCTTGATCGACCAGCGCCTCGATGTCCTCGTCGAATACGAGCTTCTTCTTATCCGCCAGATCCTTGAACCGCCGGAAGGCATCCTGGAAGGCATTGTCGCCGAGCTCGTAACCCAGCTGCTTGAGCTTGTCGCGGAAGGCCGCGCGGCCAGACAGCTTGCCGAGCGACAGCGTCGACTTGGAGAGGCCCACGTCCTCAGGACGCATGATCTCGTAGGTCTCGACGTTCTTCAGCATGCCGTCCTGGTGGATGCCGCTTTCGTGCGCGAATGCGTTCCGGCCGACGACGGCCTTGTTATACTGGACAGGAAACGCCGAAACGGCGGCGACCAGCTTCGAGGCGCGTGTGAACTTGGCCGAATCCACCTCCGTCCAGTAAGGCAGGACATCGTTTCTCACCTTGAGCGCCATGACGATCTCCTCGAGCGCCGCGTTGCCCGCGCGCTCGCCGAGTCCATTGATGGTGCACTCGATCTGGCGGGCGCCGGCCCGGACGCCTGCGAGCGAATTGGCCACGGCCATGCCGAGGTCGTTATGGCAGTGCGTCGACCAGACCACCTTGTCGCCGCCAGGCACCTCCTCGCGCAGCCTCTTGATGAGGGCGTAGTACTCCTCGGGCACCGAGTAACCCACGGTGTCGGGGATATTGATGGTGGTCGCACCTTTCTTGATGGCGAGCTCGCAGCAGCGAAACAGCACGTCCCACTCGGTGCGCGTGGCGTCCTCCGCGCTCCATTCGACGTTGTCGGTGTAATTGCGTGCCCGCTCTACACTGGCGCCGACCGCCTCGATCACCTGCTCGGCGTCCATCTGCAGCTTCCACTTGCGATGCACGGGGCTCGTCGAGATGAAAGTGTGGATGCGGGGCTTCTTGGCGAATTTCACCGCTTCGCCAGCCCGATCGATGTCGGCGAAGCTCGACCGCGACAGGCCGCAGACGACGGAGTTCTTCACAAGCTTGGCGATCTCGCAGACGGCCTCGAAATCGCCGTTGGAGGAAATCGGGAAGCCGGCCTCGATGATGTCGACTCCCATCTCGTCGAGAATTTCGGCCACGCGCAGCTTGTCCTCGAGGGTCATGGCGGCGCCAGGGGACTGCTCTCCGTCACGCAGAGTTGTATCAAAAATCAGGACCCGATCCTTGGGATCCTTGGCAGCGTTGGCGGCAATCATGGAGGCGGTGTCGATCTTGCCGGTCTGGCTCATCGTCTTGATTCCTTCGTGTGGCCAGCCACTTTGGCGCCGGCCAATGGTGCATCAGCCCAGTCTTCCGTCGATCCCCTGAGCGCCGCCCGCAACCAAATGGCCCGGACTTCGTTGGCTCAGGGGCTTGTAAGGAGGAGGGTAAGGCTCAAGGCGCGCGTCGACAGGCCCCGCCGCGAGGGCAAGGCGGTCAGCACAGATGCTGAAATCGTCGTTCGCGTCATCGTTCCGGCTTTGTCGTCCAGGAGCGCAAGTCGCCCGGGAGGCAGCTCGAATTCGGTACCTCAGTTAAACCGGTTCGCGCGCTTAAATGCAAGCCTTCCGTCAAGCGCCGCGACCGGATCGGGCGCACGGGAGAGTTTCAACAGGTCCGTCGGTGACCGCCAACGAGCGAAAAGCAACTGCCGGAAGGAACCACCTGGGCCGCGTCGGGGAGGGAGGTGTGGCGGTGCGGCGCCAGGTGGAGCCTTCCGGCAGAGGCGCGACCGTCGCGGGCCCCTCATAGGGAACGGCCGGCCGAGCTCAAGCCGGGACGGCGGCGTAGCGGGGTTCGCCGCCGTCCCGGGATGGACCCTTCTCACCGAGGGGCACCCGGCAGGAGTGGTCCGTTCCTGGTGGTGGGTTCAGCGCGCCGGCGCGATACGCTTGGGCGCAAGCCTTCCCCTTCGAACCGAAGCCGTTACCCAGAAGCAGAGGCACAAGGCACCGCTCCGGCAACCGCCAGTCCGATAGAAACCTGATGTTTGACTTCCCCCTTGAAGGCGATCCCCGTGGCGGGACCGCAAATCGTCGTGTCCGATGACCAGGATTTTGACTTTGATCGTGTGGAAAAGGTGACACCGCTGGGGCGATTTTGTGGTCGGCGTATCAACTGATGTGACGGGAAAGAAATAAAACCTACGAGAGGATATATTTCCGCCTTATTCTCAAAAAAGGACTTTTGCAGCGCACCAATTGCAAGTGTCTGAAAAACCTAGCCACCACCGAAGACCTGCTTCGTCCATTCAATCGCAGGCTGAACTCGTCGAGACATTATATGGAGCCACGGGCGCCGGGTTTCCAGTGCTTCTGCGATCCCCCCTTGCTGGCGGCCTCTCGCTGTGTCGCCTATGCACCAATTCTTTGAGCGGCATCGTCCAGAATCATCGCTGCAGCCTTTTCGCCGATCATGATCGAAGGCGCATTGGTGTTGCCGGCCACGACGGTGGGCATAATGGACGCATCCGCCACCCTGAGCCCGGCTATGCCATGAACGCGAAGTCGCGGATCGACTACCGCGTTGCTTCCCGTGCCCATGGCGCAGCTGCTCGTCGGGTGATGATTGGTGACCCCTGTTTCGCGCACAAATGCCTCGAGATCCGCGTCGCTCGCGCTCGCCGGCCCGGGAACAATCTCTTCGACCACGTAGGGCCGCATGGCGGGCTGTGAGGCAATACTGCGTGCCAGCTTCACGCCGGCGACCATCGCCCGCATGTCGTACTCGGAACCGAGGAAGCCGAACGTGATGCGAGGCGGCGCGAGCGGATCCGGGCTTGCGAGGCGAACGGTGCCACGGCCGTCAGGCGCCAGGTGCACCGGGCCCAGCGTGAAACCTGGGAAGCGATGCGGGATGACCCGGGACTTCGAGCGCTCCTCGGTGCTCCACTCCAGCAGATTGATCTGGAGGTCGGGCCGTTCCAGGCTCAGATCCGAACGGGCAAATACGCCGGCCCGGATACCATTCACTGCCATCGGCCCGTCGCGTTTCAGCCCGTAGCGGAGCGCCGCAGCGATTTTCCGGGGCCAGCTGTTCTCGAGGTCGTTCATGGTGATGGGCTTGGCGCAGCGCCACATAAGATAAATACCGAAATGGTCGTGCAGATTCGATCCCACAGCCGGCAACTCGCGCAAAACGGGAATGCCCATTTCTCGCAAATGATCGGCCGGACCAATTCCGGAAAGCTGGAGGAGTTGTGGGGAGCCGTAGGCGCCGCCGGAAACGATCACTTCCCGGCTGGCCCTGGCGACGCGACGACCGACCTCGGACTGGTATTCAATGCCGACGGCCCGCAGCCCATCAAACAGGACGCGCGTTGCTTGGCAGCCCGGCCGGACTATAAGGTTGCGACGCGCCCGCGCCGGTTCAAGGTAGGCCTTGGCCGTGCTCCACCGACGGCTCCTTCCGGTGGTGGTCTGGTAGTATCCGACGCCTTCCTGCGAGCGTCCGTTGAAGTCTTCGGTGCGCGGAATTCCAAGACCGACAGCAGCCTCGATCATGGCATCGGCAAGCTCTGAGCGCTCGGGCGAATCCGACACGTTGAGGGGGCCGCCGACGCCGTGGAACTCGTTCGCGCCACGCGCCTGGTTCTGTGCCTTCTTGAAGTAGGGCAGGACGCCGTCCCAATCCCAACCGACACATCCTTGCTGGCGCCAACCGTCGTAGTCGCGGGGATGGCCTCGCATATAGACCATACCATTGATCGAGGACGTACCGCCGAGCGTCTTGCCCCGCGGCACGTAGATCTGGCGCCCGTTGAGCTTGGGATGCGGCTCGCTTTCGAACTTCCAGTTCACTCTCGGATCAACGTACGTCTTGGCGAAGCCAAGAGGAATGTGGATCCAAGGACTGGTGTCGGGGGGGCCCGCCTCCAGGAGAAGAACACGATAGCGACCGCTCTCCGACAACCTGGAAGCCACCACGGCACCGGCCGAGCCGGCCCCGGTGACGATGAAGTCGAATGTCTCGTCCGCGCTCGTCATTTCAGCTCCCGTCACTTGTGGGCGCAGCAGGCTCGTGCACACGGCTGCGGCCCCGACGAGCGATGATGACCGATGGCGCTTGCACTTCGCAAGCGGAGCGGCCACGGTGCCGCCGGCGCCTGAGAGCTGGGACCTTACTCTTGCCGACCTTCGACTTCCCACGCTCGACGCTCGCCGGCCTGATCGGCCCGGGCGGAGCGTTGAGCGAGCTGACAACCCCCACGCTGCGCCTCGGCGTGACGGGGCTCGCACGCGCGGGGAAGACGGTTTTCATCACGGCTCTCGTCCGCAACCTGCTGCGGGAGGCCCGGTTGCCGTTCTTCACGGCAGCGGCCCAAAGCAGGATCGTTCGCGCCTATCTGGAGCCGCAGCCCGATCACGACGTCGCGCGCTTCGCCTACGAGGAGCATCTCGGCGCGCTCGCTTCGCAGCCGCCGATATGGCCGGAGAGCACCCGGCGGATCTCGGAGCTGAGGGTCACGGTCGAGTACCAGTCCCAGCATCCGGTCTGGCGGCATCTCGGGGAGCGCCGGCTGCACATCGACATCGTCGATTATCCTGGAGAATGGCTGATCGACCTGCCTCTCCTTTCGCAATCCTACGGGGAGTGGAGCGCGGCGTCCCTCGACCGGATGAAGGCGCCGGGCCGGACAGTGCAGGCCCACGACGTGCTTTCGTTCATCGAAGCGCTCGATCCCGACGCGCCGATGGACGAGCAAGCCATGCTCAAGGGGGCCGACCTGTTCCGCCTCTATCTCGAAGCCGAAAGGAGTTCGGGTACCTTCGAACCGACACTCGGACCGGGTCGCTTCCTCATGCCGGGCGATCTAGCCGGATCGCCGCTGCTCACGTTCCTGCCCGTGAGCCCCTCGCAACGCGCAGCGCCGCGCGGGTCGCTGCGGGACGAACTCGGCAAACGCTACCGCTCCTATGTGCAGAGAGTTGTCGAGCCATTCTTCCGGGATCATTTCGCGCGACTCGACCGGCAGATCGTTCTCGTCGATGCTCTTTCGGCCATCGACCGGGGCGGTGCGGCCCTGCACGATCTCGAGGCGACACTCGCTCAGGTCCTGTCCGCCTTCCGCACGGGAGACCGCGGAATGCTCTCCTTTTTTCTGCCGCGGCGCATCGACCGCATTCTTTTCGCGGCAACGAAGGCCGACCACGTACCACGCGCCAGCCACGACCGCCTCGAAGCAATCCTCGGTGGGCTCACGGCCAGGGCCGCCGACAAGGCGCGCTTCACCGGAGCGGAGGTGCGCGCGATTGCTCTAGCGGCATTGCGAGCCACTCAAGAGGCAGAACTCAAGCGAGGCGCTGCCGAGACGGCGCTGGTCGGTGTCCCACTGCCGGGAGAGCAGATCGGCGGCGAGACTTTCGACGGGCGGCGCAAGGCCGCGCTCTATCCTGGCGATTTGCCAAGGACGCTCGAGGAAGCCACCAGGCCAGTGCCAGCGGCAGCAACCGAGCGCGACGTCGTGCTGGTTCGGTTCCGGCCTCCACGGATCGGGCTTGACGCTCCCGACGGCTCACCACAGCCGTGGCCACACATCAGGCTCGACCGGGCGCTCGAATTCCTGCTCGGAGACCGACTGGAATGAGCGACGATACGAAACGGCGAAAGCCTGAGCTCATCCCGCTCGACGATCCCGACCTGGTCGTCGCACCTGAGGGCCTCGCGGCAGGCAAGGCTGACGAACCGGAGCCGAAACGCGGACCTGCGACGCCTGTCCCGGACGAGACAAGGGGGAGCGCGCCAGTCCGTCCCCGCCTGACGACCGGACTCCTCACCGGGCGCGGTCTTCCCTGGGGCGCCATCCTTGTGACCTCGCTCAGCCTGCTCGGCGGAATAGCCATCACGCTCGCCTTCACGAGCTTCGTGGCGGCTGCCTTCCAGCGCCAGGACTGGATCGGCTGGGTGTCGTTCGGACTGATGGTCGTGGCAGCGGTGGCTCTCGTCGCCATCGTCGGGCGCGAAGTCGGAGGGCTCTTGCGCCTGCGGCGGCTGGGCAGGAGTCGACGCGCCCTCGAAACCGCGCTCGTGCGTGGCGACGCCGCGGGCGAGTGGCGCGCGATCGAGGAGATCTTCGCACATTTAGGTGCGCGACCGGAGCTCAAGTGGCCACTCGCCCGCCTGAGCGAGCACGCCCGGGAAGCCAATGACCCGGGCGACCTGGCGCACCTCGCCGACCGCGACGTGATGCCTGTGCTGGACGGTGATGCACGCCGCCTCGTTGCGGCGACCGCCCGCCGGGTGAGCGTCGTGACAGCGCTGTCGCCTGTCGCGTTGCTGACGGTGAGCTGGGTCCTGGTGGAGAACCTCAAACTGCTGCGACGACTAGCGACGCTCTATGGCGGCCGGCCGGGGCTTCTCGGGACGACACGGCTGGCGCGCATGGTGTTTACGCATATCGTCGCCACCGGCGGTCTTGCGCTGACCGACGATCTACTCGGCCAGTTCCTCGGCCAGGATCTGGTGCGGCGCCTATCGAGGCGATTGGGCGAAGGGATCTTCAACGCGGCACTGACGGCTCGTGTTGGCGCCGCGGCGATCGAGGTGATCCGTCCCCTGCCCTATTTGGAGGCGCCGCGGGTCCGGGCACGAGATTTCCTGGCGGAAATCATACGATGGTCGCGCAGCGACGCGCCTGCGGAGAAGAGCGACGCCAATTGGCCGTTACGATAGCTTTTGGCGAACAACCACGACGGCCCACTCTGGTGGCGCCGCCGCTTCATTTTTCTCGGTCTCGGCTGCCGCGGCAGGCCCGCCCGCAACGATCAGTTCAAAAGCTCTTTCAACTTCTTGGCCGGCGTGAACTTCGGCACGTTGGAGGCAGGGATCTGGATGGGCGCCTTGGTCAGAGGATTGATGCCTTCGCGCGCCTTGCGCTTGGTGACCTTGAACGTGCCGAAATCGGGTATGCGCACATCCTGCCCGTTTTTCATGGATTGAGCGATGCTTTCCATGACCGCCTCGACGGCCGTCTTTGCCTTGTCCTTGGTCAGTTCACACTTCTCAGCGACCGCATCGATAAGGTCCTGCTTGCTCATTCTCGCATATCCTTTGGATGGGTGTGTTCATGACATGCAGGGGCCTGACCGCAATCCGGAATGAAGGCCCGCCCGCTCGCTGCACGCCAGCAGCTTGGCTACCAACCGCCAATGCAGGCCAAGGTCAAGTCGAAAACGTCGACAAACCCGCATGAATCCAGGGGTTTCCCGAGGATTCGACGTAGCCGTCAGAACGAACGGGGAATGAAAAAGGCCCGCTTGCAGTGCTGCAAGCGGGCCTTTTCATGCTCATGAAACGAGGCGAGGGCTCGGTCTGGAACTAATGGGCCGTTGGCCGATCGCTCGATCCATCCACCGCGCCGACCGCCGCCGGCTCAGTCTCCCAGGCAATCGGATCCGGCATCTTCACGAGCGCCTGCTTCAGCACGTCGTCCATGCGCGCGACCGGAACGATGTCCAACTTGGCCTTCACCTCGCTCGGGATCTCGGAAAGATCCTTCACGTTCTCCTCCGGGATGAGCACCGTCTTGATGCCCGCGCGGAGGGCGGCCAACAGCTTCTCCTTGAGGCCACCGATGGGCAGGACGCGACCGCGAAGCGTGATCTCGCCCGTCATGGCCACGTCCTTGCGCACCGCGATGCCGGTGAGCACGGAGATGATCGCCGTCACCATCGCCACACCGGCCGACGGTCCATCCTTCGGCGTGGCACCTTCCGGCACGTGCACGTGGATGTCGCGACGGTCAAACAGGGAAGCCGGGATGCCGAAATCCACAGACCGCGAGCGCACGTAGGCATTCGCCGCCTGGATCGACTCCTTCATGACATCACGCAGGTTGCCTGTAACGGACATCTTGCCCTTGCCCGGCATCATGACACCTTCGATGGTGAGGATTTCGCCTCCCACCTCGGTCCAAGCCAGACCGGTGACGACACCGACCTGGTCCTCGAGCTCGGCCTCGCCGAAGCGGTACTTCGGAACGCCGAGGTACCCTTCAACCTTGTCCGCGGTCACGTGCACTGTCTTGTGCTTCTCGACCAGAATGTCCTTCACGGCCTTGCGGGCGAGCTTCGAAATCTCCCGCTCGAGCGATCGCACACCTGCCTCGCGTGTGTAGCGTCGGATGACGAGCTTGATCGCCTCGTCATCCATGCTCCACTCGGACTCCTCCAACCCATGCGCCTGACGCGTCTCTGGAATGAGATGGCGCTTGGCGATTTCGATCTTCTCGTCCTCGGTGTAGCCGGCGAGCCTGATGATCTCCATCCGGTCCATGAGGGCCGGCGGGATGTTCAGCGTGTTCGCGGTCGTCACGAACATCACGCTCGACAAGTCGTAATCGACCTCCAGGTAGTGATCGTTGAAGGTTGCGTTCTGCTCCGGATCGAGGACCTCGAGCAGTGCTGCAGCGGGGTCGCCGCGGAAGTCCGCACCCATCTTGTCGATCTCATCGAGCAAGAACAGCGGGTTCGTCCGCTTCGCCTTCTTCATCGACTGGATCACCTTGCCCGGCATGGAGCCGATGTAGGTGCGCCGATGGCCACGGATCTCCGCTTCGTCCCGGACACCGCCAAGCGACATGCGCACAAATTCGCGGCCAGTCGCGTTTGCGATCGACTTACCAAGCGACGTCTTGCCGACACCTGGAGGCCCTACGAGGCAGAGGATCGGACCCTTGAGCTTGTTGGTCCGGTTCTGCACCGCGAGGTACTCGACAATCCGTTCTTTGACCTTCTCGAGCCCGTAGTGCTCCTTGTCGAGAATGTCCTGGGCTTCGTTGAGGTCTTTCTTGACCTTGCCCTTGACGCCCCACGGGATCGACAAGAGCCAGTCGAGGTAATTGCGGACGACGGTGGCCTCGGCAGACATGGGGCTCATCTGCTTGAGCTTCTTCAGCTCTGCGAGCGCCTTGTCCCGTGCCTCCTTCGATAGCTTCGTCTGCTCGATCTTCTCCTCAAACTCGGCGATGTCGTCCCGCTCGTCGCTGTCACCCAGCTCCTTCTGGATCGCCTTCATCTGCTCATTCAGGTAGTACTCGCGCTGCGTCTTCTCCATCTGACGCTGCACACGCTTCCTGATCTTCTTCTCGACCTGAAGGACGGAGATCTCGCTCTCCATCAGCGTATAGACGCGCTCCAGCCGGTCCGAGATCTTTGTGATCTCGAGGATCTCCTGCTTGTCGGCGATCTTGATGACCAGATGCGAGGCAATCGTGTCTGCAAGCTTGGAGTGGTCCTCGATCTGCGCGAGCGTGCCGAGCACCTCGGGGCTGATCTTCTTGTTCAGCTTCACGTAGCTCTCGAACTGAGCCACGGCAGACCGCGCCAGGGCCTCGATCTCATCGACCTTGCCAGGCACCTCGGCAATTCGCTCGATCTCGGCCTCGAAGAAGTTCGCGTTCGAGGTATAGCCTGTGATACGCGCCCGGGCCGTACCTTCGACCAGCACCTTGACGGTGCCGTCAGGCAGTTTGAGCAATTGGAGCACGGAGGCCAACGTGCCGACCTTGTAGATGGCGTCCGTCTCCGGATCGTCGTCGCTTGCATCTTTCTGGGCGACCAGAAGGATCTGCTTTTCCGCGCGCATGACCTCCTCGAGCGCGCTGATCGACTTCTCGCGTCCCACGAACAAGGGCACGATCATGTACGGGAACACGACGATGTCGCGCAGCGGGAGCACCGGATAGACCTCGGAGGCCCCACCCTTGTCCTTCACTCTCATACGGTTCTCTTCGCTCATCGCCTTCCCATCCGTTCTGTCCCGCCAAGCGCCGCATCGCTTCCATAGATGGAAGCTCTACGCCGACTACGGCTGCACTCGCACCCCCCGGACCGTTCCCTCACCCCGACCACCACCCGTGTCCGGTCGGGTCGTCAAGCTTCACTTGATCTTCATGGACCCACCTTCTCGAGGCGGGTCCTTCAGATAGGTCACTGTGGCCCCATTGCAAGACCACGTTGCAAAACTGCTGCCAAATGGTGCCCGCTTGCAGATGACTGCCGACAAGACAGGCGGGACGATGCCGGACAAGCCCCGGCGCTATCAGGCCGACGTACCCTTCTCCTCGGCACGCTCGGTGTAAATCCGCAGCGGCTTCGCGCCACCTTCCACCACCTCGGGGCCGACAACCACCTCCTCGACACCCTTCATCGTCGGCAGATCGAACATAGTGTCGAGCAGGATGCCCTCCATGATCGAGCGCAATCCACGGGCGCCCGTCTTCCGCTCGATAGCTTTGCGCGCGATCGCCTTGAAGGCGTCCTGAGTGATGGTGAGTTGCACATCCTCCAATTCGAACAGCCGCTGATATTGCTTCACCAGCGCATTCTTGGGCTCGGTCAGGATCTGAATGAGTGCCTTGTCGTCCAGATCCTCGAGCGTGGCGATGACCGGGAGACGGCCGATGAACTCTGGGATCAGGCCAAACTTCAACAGATCCTCGGGCTCAACCTCGCGGAGAATCTCGCCTGTCCGGCGCTCATCCGGCCCGATCACAGTGGCACCGAAGCCCATGGACGTGCCCTTGTTGCGACGAGAGATGATCTTCTCGAGCCCAGCGAAGGCACCACCGCAGATGAACAGGATGTTGGTGGTATCGACCTGCAGGAACTCCTGCTGCGGATGCTTGCGCCCGCCCTGGGGGGGCACAGATGCGATCGTACCTTCCATGATCTTGAGCAGCGCCTGCTGGACGCCCTCGCCGGACACGTCACGGGTAATCGAGGGGTTATCGGACTTGCGCGAGATCTTGTCGACCTCGTCGATATAGACGATGCCGCGCTGCGCCCGCTCGACGTTATAGTCGGCGTTCTGCAGCAACTTCAGGATAATGTTCTCGACGTCCTCACCGACATAGCCGGCTTCCGTGAGCGTGGTCGCATCGGCCATCGTAAACGGCACGTCGAGGATACGAGCCAGCGTCTGCGCGAGTAGCGTCTTACCGCACCCCGTCGGGCCCACGAGTAGAATGTTCGACTTGGCAAGCTCGACGTCGTTGGACTTCGATGCGTGGTTCAACCGCTTGTAGTGGTTGTGAACAGCGACCGACAGAACACGCTTGGCGTGCACCTGACCGATCACATAGGAGTCCAAGACGTTGCAGATCTCCTGAGGAGAAGGCACGCCGTCGCGCGACTTGACGAGCGTATTCTTGTTTTCCTCGCGGATGATGTCCATGCAAAGCTCGACGCATTCATCGCAGATGAACACCGTCGGCCCGGCGATGAGCTTCCTCACCTCGTGCTGGCTCTTGCCACAGAAGGAGCAGTAGAGGGTATTTTTCTCGTTCGGCATCCGGGCTCTCTCATGCCTGCCGAGCATATACTCGGTGCAGGACATACCTCGAGTTGCAACGGGCTTGGGCCACTGGGCCCCGATCGTACCTCCCGTGTGTGTCGCGCGGCAGAATCCCGCCACGGGCTACGCTGGAATCCATTTAAGGCGATCTGAGCACGCTAGCGGCTGCCAGATCAAGATTGGATTAACAGGAGCATCTCCACGAGCGGCACCCCGCCCCGCATTGATACAGTCCTGTGACTTGCGAGCCACCCCTATATCGTTGTGGCGACACCGCGCCGCAAGGCACGGTGATCCGTGCGAACAAAAAATGTACAAACATGGCATCGTGAAGACTACGGGTGGGCGAGGACAAGGCATCCGCGCACGTCGCGCGGATCCTTGTGCCGAGACGCTTCCTGATAGCGGTCTCAGGAACGTGCCTCGGCCCCGAAGTCCAGCTCGTCGCGGCTCGTCAGAACACGGTCAATGAGCCCGAATGCCTTGGACTCCTCAGCGGTCATGAAGTGATCGCGATCAAGTGTCGCCTCGATCTTCTCATAGGTCTGACCTGTGTGCTTAACGTAGACCTCGTTGAGACGCCGCTTCATCTTGATGATATCCTGAGCATGGCGCTCGATATCGCTTGCCTGACCGGAGAACCCGCCGGACGGCTGATGCACCATGATGCGCGCGTTAGGCAGTGCAAAGCGCATTCCCTTGCGGCCCGCGGTGAGCAGCAGCGAGCCCATGGACGCTGCTTGGCCAATGCACAACGTGGCGATCGGGCACTTGATGAATTGCATGGTGTCGTAGATCGCCATGCCGGAGGTGACGACACCGCCCGGCGAATTGATATACATAGCGATCTCTTTGTTCGGGTTCTGTGCCTCCAGAAACAGTAGCTGCATGCAGATCGAGGTTGCCATTGCATCCTCGACGGGACCGATCACGAAGATGATCCGCTCTTGCAGCATGCGAGACGGCAAATCGTAAGGCTGCATGCCGCGAGCGGTCTGCTCGATGACCGTCGGCCAGAAGGTGCTCGTAATGACGCTCATTTGATTGCTCCCGCTCTTTGAATTGAGGCCATGGCGGCCTGCTTGCCCACGGCAATGGTTCCAGCTCTCAGGAGGGCTCGACGAGCCGACCGGCAAGCGAACCGTCAGCAGAATCGCCCGTTCGTCACAGCCGGTCAGGCCGCGTCTGTCAGCCTCAGGCGCCCTGCGCCGGCTCGGCGGGCGGGGCCACGGCGGCCTCCGCCTCGTCGCCGTCGACCGGTGCCAAAAGCTCCTCTGGCGTCACCTTGCGCTCCGCCACCTTTGCCTGCGACGCAATGTGGTCGATGACCTTGTCCTCGTAGATCGGCGCACGAAGCTGGGCGACGGCCCCTGGATTCTTCTGGAAATACTCGTAGACCATCTTCTCCTGACCGGGGAAACGACGCGCCTGCGCAAACAGAGCGTTGCGCAGCTCGTCCTGACTGACATCGACCTTGGCAGCATTCCCGATCTCTCCCAGCACGAGGCCCAAACGGACCCTGCGCTCGGCAATCTTGCGGTATTCAGCCCGGACCTCCTCCTCCGTCTTGCCTTCGTCAGCGAAGGTGCGCTTGGCCTCTTCCATGCGCTTGGTAAGATCCTGCCAAATACCACCGAACTCCCCATCGACGAGAGACGGCGGCAGCTCGAAGGTGTGAGCCTCGTCGAGTTTGTCGAGGATCGACCGCTTCAGCTTGGCCCTCGAGACCTGCGCGTACTCGGAAGCGATCTGCTCGGAGATTCGAGTCTTCAGCTCATCCAGCGTCTCGAGCCCCAATCCTTTGGCGAGCTCATCGTCGATGGACGGCTTCTGCGGCGCGCCGACAGACTTCACATTCACCGTGAATTCCGCCTCTTTGCCGGCCAGATTAGCCACAGGGTATTCGGACGGGAACGTCGCCTTGACGACACGCTCATCGCCCGCTTTCGCCCCCTTCAGGCCATCCTCGAAACCTGGGATGAAGCCACCGCTACCAATTACGAGCGGCGCATCCTCCGCCTTGCCTCCCTCGAACTCGGTGCCGTCGATGCGGCCGACGAAATCGATCGTCACCTGATCGCCCTCCGCTGCGGCCCTACCCTCCTCGGGGGTATAGGTCACGTTCCGAGAGGCGATCTGGTCGAGAGCCTTCGTGACTTCCTCTTCGGGGACGTCGGCGATCACGCGCTCGACCTCAATCGACGAGAGGTCGGTTACGGTGATGTCCGGGAGAATCTCAAACGACACGGAGTAGGCTAGGTCCCCCTGCCCCTCGATGACGCGCTCGATCTCGGCCTCGTCCTCCGGGAACTCAATTCGTGGTTCGAAGGCCGGCCGCTCGTTACGATCCGCGATCGCCTTCTCGGTGGTCTCCTGTACGGCCTTCTGCATCACCTCGGCCATCAGGGAGCGGCCATAAACCTTGCGGATGTGCGTCGCCGGAACCTTGCCGCGCCGGAAGCCTTTGAGCTGGATCGTACCCTTGACCTCGTCCAGGCGCGAATTGAAGCGCTCACCGAGCTCGCCTTGACCTATCACTACCTTGAGGGTCCGCTTCAGCCCCTCGGAGCTCGTCACTGAAACCTGCATCGTGCTCTTCGCCACCCTGCTCAACGGCCAAAATTCAAACTCGCTCGCTCCTGGCGCAGAGCCCCTGCCACCGCTTTCGGGCGTGACCCCGCCGCGATGGTGCGGACGGAGGGACTCGAACCCCCATGGCCTAGGCCACCAGAACCTAAATCTGGCGTGTCTACCAGTTCCACCACGCCCGCAAGGACATACGACAGACGGGAACGAGATCTGTTCCCGCGAGGCCCGCCTCGATCGGACCTCCTCGAACGGCGCGCATCGAAGCGCCCCGCACCCGACCGGAGCGAGGGCGTCACCTATATCTGGCTGAGACCGGTCTAATCAATCGGGAAAGTGCGGTTGAGGGCGCGCTGGCAACCGATGGAGCTCGAGGAAGGCCAGCCAGTGACGGGACCGAGCGCCTTGCGCGCCGTAGGAGGATGGCCGAGCGAGCTGCCATCTTCGGGGCCCTCGAATCCCGTTCCCTACTCTTTCAGCAGACTGATGCAGAGAATGTAGACGGCCGGAAACGCGGCAACCAGCCAAATCTTGTCCTCCAGGCCTTCCGGTACCGCGTAGCCGTTGTTGGCAACGATGACCCAGACCGTGAACGCCATGACCGCAAGAGCGAGACGTGCCATTGCGCAACCCTTTCCGGAGTATGAGGCCGGGCAGGTGCCTGGCCTCCTCAAAGGGGTCTCAGCAAGAAGCAGGCCAAACCAGGGTGGAAAGGGCCGACCGCCCAGACAGCACTTTGCAGATATAGTAAAGGCCGGTGCGGGTAGCGCACCGGCCAGTGGTCTCGATCAAGACTGCAGAGGCGACAGCGCGGTCGCCCCGCTAGCGATGCTATTTCAGGGGTGCGTAGCCGCAGCAGCTGCTCGAGCTGCCGAAGTGATAGCGCAAGCCGATGCGCAGCTCATGTGCGCTCAGGTCGTCAACAACCAGCTTGGGGTTGAGGAACTGGGCGGTATCACCCTGGTTGCTCTGAGCCAGGCCCATGTTGATGTAGCGATAACCGACATCGAGGATGGCGTTGCTCGACATCTGGTAGCCGACACCCGCCATCAGCGACCAAGCCGGACCGATCTTGCTGTCACCGTGCTGAGGGTTCGGGCTCGCGGGATGGTCGATGGTCACGTAGCCCATGTCGTGCATGGCGATACCAACGCCTGCCCCGACATACGGGACAAAGCCACGGAAATTGCCGAAGTCGTAGTAGCCGTTGACCATGACCGTGTAGCTGTCGATGGTCGCCTTGATCGGCGGATCGACCGGCTGGTTGTTGATGACGATATCGACGTCACCCGTGAAATCGCGGCGAGGTATGAAGCCGACGGCGATTTCACCGCGAAGACCGCGCGAGCCGGAGCCGCAGCCGATGCCCACGTCGTAGGAGCCGCCGTTATCGACCGACGCGCCCCGGACGTGTGGATCGACGCCGTTGCCGACGTAGTAGCCCTTCGGGCTGCTGGCCCATGCATAGCCGACGTCGCCGCGGAGATAGCACGGTCCGGCGATGGCGGGCGCGGAGTAGGCCGGCGCGTAGCCGTCTTTCAGCGAGCCGCCGTAGAGATCGGCTGCGGGGCTGGTCGTCGGGAGGATGATGCAAGCGGCCACGGCGATCGCCGATGCAAGACCGAGCTTGAGCTTGGTATTCATAGGGTGAGGTACCTTTTGAAGCGAACGCGCACTCCGGTCCGCGTTTGTCCGCCGACCTCGATTACGAGCGGAGAATGCTCCGGGCGCGGTTAAAGGGGCGTTAAGTTGCGTCCCGTTGCGGTATTGGCGGCCCGTCCCTTGGCCTCCGGTCGCGAGCTTGCGAAAAGGCTGCCGGGCGTGCTCTTATCCGCCGCCCAACGGCCGATACCCGGCTTTTTTCTCCCTTCCCGGAGGCACTCATGCTCGATATGGCCGTGCCGGCCGACCTGATCCATCTCGAGGACTTGGAGACTGGTCGCCCAGTCGCCTTCGGCTCGCTCGAGGTGTCGAAGGAAGACATCGTCGCCTACGCCAGGGCTTTCGACCCACAGCCGATCCATCTCGACGAAAATGCGGCGAAGCAGTCGATCGTCGGGGGCCTGTGCGCGTCCGGCTTCCACTCCTGCGCGCTGTTGATGCGCATGCTCGCCGACGACGTTCTTTCGCGAGGAACCTCGCTTGGATCCCCAGGCATCGACGAGGTGAAGTGGATGCGGCCGGTCCGGCCGGGCGACCGACTTTCGGGCCGCCTCACGTGCACATCGAAGCGCGCCTTGAACTCGCGCCCCGAGGTCGGGATCGCGCGCCTTGTGACGGAGATGCTCAACCAGGCAGGCGAGGTGGTGATGTGCTGGGATTCGAGCCAGCTGCTTCGGGTCCGGCATCCTGGCCGGGAAGAACGCGCTACCGGCGAAGGGGGAAAGCGCTCGGCGCTCGTCAGTCTGTGGGACATGCCGGGAGCCTTGCCCGACCGCTCGAGCAACTATTTCGAGGATCGCCAGGAAGGGGAGACCTATTCGCTCGGGAGCCATCACTTCACGCGCGATGACGTGATCGCCTTTGCAAGGCAGTTCGATCCACAGCCGTTCCACCTCAACGATGAGGCAGCCGCCCGATCGCTGTTCGGCCGCCTGTCCGCGTCGGGGTGGCACACCACATCGATATGGATCCGCCAGTTTGTTCGCTTCCGCCAGGAGATCGAGCGCGAGATGACGGCTCGCGGTCTCGTGCCGGCGCAGTACGGCCCGTCACCTGGGTTCCGCAATCTCCGCTGGCTGAAGCCTGTTTACCCTGGTGACACGATCGAGTTTCGCGGACGTGTCGATGCCAAGCTCGACTGGCGATCCCGTGCCGATCGAGGGCTCATCGAGACGGAGAACCAAGGCCGGAACCAGCACGGTGAGATCGTGTTCGCGATCCGGGGGCGTATCCTCGCGGAGCGACGCACGCCGCTCGATCTAAAGCGACCAAACTAGGTTTTGCGCACCTCCGTCGCGAGTACGTAGCCGACTCCCCGAACGGTCTTGATGAGGCTGGGTGTATCGGGTGTCGCCTCGATCTTGCGCCTCAAGCGCGCAACCAGCGTATCGATGGAGCGGTCGAGCGGCGACCATTCGTGACCTTTCAGCAGGTCCATGATGTTGTCGCGGCTCAGGACACGGCTCGGCCGGCGGACGAACATCAAAAGCATGTTGAATTCCGCGGTCGTGAGCTCTCTCGGTTCTCCGCCAACCGTCGTCAGAACGCGCCGGTCGGCGTCGAGGACCCATCGATCGAAGATCCAAGCCTCGCCCGTTCCCGACTTGCCCGGCGAGGTCTCGGCCGGGCCTACCGCCTCGTATCGGCGCAGCACAGCGCGCACCCGGGCGAGCACTTCCCGGACGTGGAATGGCTTGGCGATGTAGTCGTCGGCGCCGAGCTCGAGGCCGACCACGCGATCGATCGTATCGCCCTTACCTGTAATCATGACGATCGGGACATTGCAGCGGGACCTGATCTGCTGCGCGAGCTCCAGGCCGTTGTCGCCACCGAGATTGAGGTCGAGCGTTACAAGTTGCACGACCACCTCGTCGAGTACGCTCATCGCGGCCCGGGTGTCTGCAGCCTCCACGACCGTGTACCCCTCGAGCTCAAAACAGTCCCGCAGCAAGGCGCGAACGGCCTCTTCGTCGTCGACGACGAGAATGGTGCGGGCGTCCGAGGGCGACGTCATGGAGTTCTCCTTGGCGACAGCACGAGCTGCTCTGTCACACATTCTCACAATTCGTCACGAAGCCGCCATAGCCGGGAGGCTCGGCGCTGGTTTTCTCCCCTCGAACCCGATTTCGCTCATCCTGGGGATCGCACCATGCTCGCCACGGCCTTTACCACGTCTTCCGACGTCGAGGATCATGCCACGGCGTCCGAGCGGATACCGTCCTTCGAGCGGGACGTGCTGGGCGAGCGCATCGCCCGCGCCGCTCCGCGCTGTCTTGAAGCAAAGGAGCATCTGTTCTGCGAAGGTGACGCGGCAAGCCACGTTTATCGCGTCGAGGTGGGCCACATCTGCATCTACCGCATGATGCCCGACGGACGCAGGCAAGTCGTCGACTTCGCTTATCCAGGCGACATGATCGGCCTCGGTGCTCTCGGCGACCATTCGGAGAGCGCCCAAGCGATGGAGCGCACGGTGGTTCGCGCCATGCCTCTCGCGACCTTGCGCGAGCTTGCCCAACACGACACGCGCCTCGGACTGAAGCTTTACGAAGCCTTGTCCCGGGAGCTCATGGCGGCGCGGGAGCTTCTATTCACGGTGAGCCAGCGGACCGCGGCCGAGAGAATCGCGGCGTTCCTGATGGCACTGTCGCGTCGCGCGGTAAGACGCGGCGAAAGCCCGAACGAGATCGTATTGCCCATGACGCGCATGGACATCGCGGATTTCCTCGGTCTCACGATCGAAACCGTGAGCCGAACACTGACAAAGCTGCGGCACGATGGCGTAATTGATCTCGAGCAATGCATTCTCGTCAGCATATTGAAGCCTGAGGCGCTGGCACAGCTGGCCCAAGGCGGGGAGACGCGGGCGCGCAATTAGTCGTGTCGTCACGGCAACTGCCTTCGGGGGTGGGGCGAAGCCAGCATCTTCGGGGCGGCCGTTGTGCGGGGGTCGCCGTGCCGGAACGGGCGACACAGCCGCGGCGCGGCAGTGGCGTCGACAGACGTGGACGAGCAGGCATGTGCGTCAAGGATCGCAAACTCAGAATTGCCCTTGCCGTTTTCGACCTAGCCGGGCCGCTGGGCTCCGCGATTGCTTCGCTGCTTCGTGAAGGGATACCGATCGGACGGCTCGGCCTCATTCTGCAGGCGGCGACTGCCGAGCGTCTGGCAGCGGATGCTTCACGGGCAAGTCCAGGGGACGGCGCGAGCATGCTCGACCTGGTGCGCAAGCTCACCCCGCTTTCGCAAGCCTATGAGGGGCGCGGAATACTCGCCAGTCCAAGGCTTTTGGAGCCCTGGCGGTCGGGCTCGCGGCTCCCGGCACTATGGGGCGACGCTCCGAGCGGCGGGGAAGCGCCGCGGCTCGCTGCTGATCTCGAGCGAAATGTGCAGGACGGTGCCGTGATCCTCGCGGCCGAAACCGCGAATGCGCGCGAGCAGTGGCTATGCACGCGGCTCCTGCTTCAGCAAAGCTCGTCCATCGTGTTGGCCCTCGAGTGCTCTCTTCCACCGGCCGCGGCCTCTGGATAGGTGAGGTGGCGGCCTCCGGCCCTCTCTCCCTTGACTTGGCCGCCTTTGCCAACATGACGGGCTGCGGCCTGACGGCCGCGCGGCGGCACTCCCAGTCGTCATCCGTACAGTTGTCCGGAAGGCTCGGGAAATTTCCTTCACGACGGGTGTTTCCCTCGTCACAAAACCTGCTATAAGACGGCCGTCGCAAGGCGCTCTTCTCTCCTATCGACGTCCCTTCTGGGGTGTCGCCAAATCCGATTTTGGATGGTTCGGAGGCGTTGTCCCGGGGCTCATGCTTCGGAACAGAGCGTTCTGCGCGGCAGGTGACGCGGGGTGGAGCAGCCCGGTAGCTCGTCAGGCTCATAACCTGAAGGTCGTAGGTTCAAATCCTACCCCCGCAACCAACTTCTCTTGCAGCGCGGCTGTCGCATTTCTTTGCCTCGGGCCAGCGCTTGTTGCGCCGCCGAAGTACTCCGTACGTGCTGGGCTTCCACTGCCAACTCCGGCGGGGCGTGCCACGCCACCACCACGACCACCGCTGCTCCCCGCTCGTCGATGCCCCGAGCAGCACACACGAGGCCACCACGGTAACGAGAAGCGCCGGCGTGACGGTTCGGGCAGCCGCGATCGCGCGGGGCCGTGCTGTCCGTTGAGATCCGCGATCGGTCCGGCGCCGCTGAGCGTCCCGGAAATCGCCGGACCCGTGTTTGCCTTTGGGGAAGTGACGCGCGCCAGAAGAATACGGCGGCTCCGACACGAATTGCGTCACTCGTGTGCCCGGCCCCCGCACAAGTTGCGTCGATGGCAACAGGGAGCCGCGCGCAGACCTCGAGGGTCTTGGCACAGCGGCGAAGGAATCAAGTCCGCCTTCGCACAGGCCTCCTCTCTTGAAATGAACGCCGCAGAACTCCATGTTGCAATGCAGCAGAGCCCGCCGCCAAGTCGGGCGGTGGACCCGGTTCCCACGAAGCAAACCCGGGAGGCTCGCATGGGCCAACTCAGCGGTAAGAAGGGCTTGGTCGTCGGCATCGCCAACGAAGACAGCTTGGCCTACGGCTGCGCCCGCCATTTTCGCCAGGCCGGTGCCGATCTCGCAATCACTTACTTCAATGCCAAGACAGAGCCATTCGTTCGGCCGCTTGTCGGTTCACTCGGTCATCCGATCGTCATGCCATGCGATGTGATGGCGCCGGGCGCGCTCGAGGCAGTCTATGAGCGCATTGCCAGAGATTGGGGACAGCTCGATTTCGCACTTCACTCGATCGCCTTTGCGCCCAAGGGCGACCTGCATGGCCGCTTGACGGACTGCTCGGCCGACGGCTTCACGCTCGCCATGCAGGTTTCGGTACACTCCTTCATACGGATGGCGAGGTTGGCCGAGCCGCTGATGCCCTGCGGTGGCGCGCTGCTCGCCATGAGCTACTACGGCGCAGAAAAGGCTGTTGAGCACTACAACGTCATGGGGCCGGTCAAGGCGGCGCTCGAAGCCGCAGTGCGCTACCTGGCGGTAGAGCTCGGACCGAAGCACATCCGCGTCAATGCTCTTTCGCCGGGTCCAGTCAGGACGAGGGCGGCGTCGGGGATCGACCAATTCGACGCATTGCTACAGCGCGCTCTCGCAGCCGCACCCACGCATATGCCGGTGACACCGGACGACGTCGGCGCGTTTGCGGGCTTCCTCGTCGGCGACGCAGCAAAGGCGGTCACAGGCAACATCAGCTACGTCGATGGCGGGTATCACGTCCTCGGCTGATCGGAGTGCGACATGACTTTGATCGAAAACAGGACGTGGGACGAGATCAAAGTTGGAGACCGCGCGAGCCTGAGCCGGACGCTGAGCCGCCGCGACATCGAGCTGTTCGCCGTCATGTCCGGCGATGTCAACCCGGCGCACGTCGATGACGAATTTGCCCGAAGCGACATGTTCCACAAGATTATCGCTCACGGCATGTGGGCGGCGTCATTGATCTCCACGGTGCTGGGCACGGAGCTGCCTGGGCCCGGCACTATTTATGTCGATCAAAGCCTGCATTTTTGTCATCCGGTCGCTCCCGGCGACACGGTGGTCGTCACGGTTGTCGTGCGGGAAAAGGACGGTGGCAGGCGCCACGTGAAGCTTGATTGCTCAGTCGTTGATCAAGCGGGGAAGCAGGTCATCGCGGGGACGGCAACCGTTCTGGCGCCCACCGAAAAGGTTGCCCGGCCGCGTGTGGTGCTTCCCGACATCAGGATCGAGGAGCGAGGCGCGCGCCTCCGCAAGCTCATCATCGAGGCTCAAAAGTCCCCACCCATGCGGACGGCGGTCGTCGCTCCAACAGATACAGTTTCTCTCTCTGGCGCGGTCGAAAGTGCGCGGGAGCACCTCATCATCCCAACTCTGATTGGTCCGGCGGAGGCGATCCGCCAGGCGGCCCGGGCCGCGAAGCTCGATATCCTGGCCTTCGAGATCGTGCCGACCGCTACGAACGACCTCGCGGCCAGCAAAGCCGTGGAGCTGGCCGCCACCGGGAAAGTCGACGCACTGATGAAGGGCGCGTTGCACACGGACGCGCTGATGCACGCCGTTGTTGCAAGCGCTCCCAATCTTCGCACGGAGCGGCGCATCAGCCACGTCTTCGTGATGGATGTGCCGAGCTATCCGCGCGCGCTGCTGATCACGGATGCTGCGATCAATATCTATCCCGACCTCGACACCAAGCGAGACATCATCGACAACGCCATCCGTCTCGCCCACGCGCTTGGCGTACCAAGTCCGAAAGTCGCGATCCTATCCGCGGTCGAGACTGTGAACGCGAAGATCCGGTCTACCCTGGAAGCTGCGGCGCTCTGCAAGATGGCTGACCGAGGGCAGATAGCCGGCGGCATCGTCGATGGCCCGCTTGCCTTCGACAACGCGGTGAACCTCAAGGCGGCTCAGATCAAGCACATCCATTCGGCAGTCGCCGGGCAGGCGGATATTCTCGTGGTGCCGGATCTCGAAGCGGGCAACATGCTCGCCAAGCAGCTTGAATATCTAGCAGACGCCGAGGCGGCGGGCGTCGTGCTTGGCGCCCGGGTGCCTATCATCCTCACGAGCCGCGCCGATAGTGCCAAGACCCGGCTCGCATCCAGCGCAATCGCCGTGCTGCTCTCCAACGCTATTCGACAGCCAGACGACAAGGTCCAGGCAGCACTCACAGCCCGGTGACGTTCCATGCCCGCGAACAAGAGCATACTCGTCGTCAACGCGGGATCGTCCAGCATCAAATTTGCAGTCTACGGTGCCGATCTTGCCCCTCAGGTTCACGGCGAACTCGAAGGTATCGGCACTCTGCCCAGACTCTGGGCTCGATGCCCCGACGGCTCAACAGTCATAGACAGGAGCTGGTATCCGCGCGATCTGTCCGACACGCACGCGCTGATTTCAGCGCTGACCGTGTGGCTTGAATCCCATCTCGGCGAGGGCAAGCTGGCTGCGATCGGCCATCGTGTCGCGATCGGCGGCTTGTCGCATTCTGCTCCAACGCTCATCACGCCCGAGGTGCTCGACAGGCTCCGGGCGCTGAAGGCGCTCGCCCCCCTGCATTTGCCCCGCAATCTTGAGCCAATCGAAAGCCTTGCCCGGCTGCATCCTCATTTGCCTCAGGTCGCCTGCTTCGACACTGCCTTTCATCGAAGCATGCCCAAAGTCGCCTGCACTTACGGCCTGCCTCGCCAATTCGCCGAGGCGGGGGCACGCCGCTACGGTTTCCACGGCCTGTCCTACGAATACATCGCGCGCCGTCTGTCCGAGATCCAACCCGCCGCGGCCACCGGTCGTACGATCGTCGCGCACCTTGGCAGCGGGTCGAGCCTCTGCGCCCTTCGTTCGGGGCGGAGCATCGCCACGACAATGGGATTCAGTCCGCTTTCCGGCCTCGTCATGGGAACGCGGCCCGGCGAGCTCGATGCGGGCCTGATGATCTGGCTGATTCGCGATCGAGGCATGAGCATCGATCAAGTCGAACACATGCTCTACCACGAGAGCGGTTTGAAAGGCGTCTCTGGCTTATCGAGCGACATGCGCGAGCTGCTTGCGAACAGTTGCTCGCAGGCGCGGGAGGCGGTCGAACTCTTCGTGTATCGCATCGCAATCGAGTGCGGCGGGCTCGTTGCGGCATTGGGAGGGCTCGACGCCCTCGTGTTTACTGCCGGTATCGGCGAGCGTGCAGCAAGCATCCGCGGTGCGGTATGCGAGCGGCTCGGGTGGCTCGGCGTGCGCATCGACGATGATGCCAATGCAGCGAACGCGCAGTGCATCAGCACCGCTGACAGCCCCGTGTCGGTACTCGTCATCCCGACCAACGAGGAACTGATGGTGGCAGGCCACACGCGGGCCCTTGCGCTGCCGCAGACCGGCAGCCTCGTACCAAACCCCGACAAGAAGGGAACACCCACATGACAACCGCTCATCGTTCGCGCAAGGCGACCACTCCAAGGCAGGAGCACACCGTTCCGTGGTTCTGGCCGATGGCCGCCACGATCGAGATGGAAGCGAGGGATCTCAGGCTGTTTGAAGACAACTTGCGCTATCTCTCGGAGGCGGCGCGCATCGAGATGCCGGATCGCCCCGAATGGGCGACGCCGAACCGAATTCTCCTCGAACTCGAAACGATGCGGTTGCGAGATTTCTCGCAGAATTCCACATCGAGCGCGCTGCCTGTGCTGGTCGACGCTCCATATGCCGGCCATAGCTCTACCATCGCCGACTACGCCAAAGGCCAAAGTCTCGTGGAGACGTTGCTTGGCGCGGGCCTCGAGCGTGTGCTCGTGACGGATTGGAAAAGCGCAACCGAGGCTATGCGCGACTTCGACATCGACACGTATCTGGCAGAACTCAATGTCGCGATCGATGACCTGGGTGGTTGCGTCAATCTGGTCGGCCTCTGTCAAGGTGGTTGGATGTCGGCCATGTATGCTTGCCGGTTTCCGGCCAAGGTCGCGAGCCTCGTGCTGGCCGGGTCGCCGATCGATACCGACGCCGGCGACGGCTCGATCAAGCATATCGCGCACGAACTGCCGTTCAGCTTCTACGAGGAGATGGTGAATGCGGGCGGCGGGCGCATGCTCGGACAGTACATGCTGGCTGGCTGGAAAAACATGCACCCTGGAGAGAATTATCTCGGGAAGTTCATCGATCTCTATGAGCACATCGAGGACAAGAGCTACATCGAGCGCACAGAACGCTTCGAGCGCTGGTATGAGAACCCCCTTGATTTGCCGGGCCGCTATTATCTTCAGGCAATCGGAGAGCTGTTCCAGGGCAACAAGTTCGCCAAGGGCGAGTTCATAGGGCTCGGGCGGAAACTGTCGTTGAAGACGATTACGGCACCGGTCTTTCTGCTGGCCGGCGCTGACGACGACATCACGACGAAAGAACAGGTCTTCGAGGCCGAGGGCCTGCTGGGCACGCCGGCAGACCGCATTGAGAAACGACTCGTGCCCGGCGGCCATATCGGCCTGTTCATGGGTTCGCGAACGCTGGCTGATGCGTGGCCCTCCATCGGCGCGTGGATCAAGGCCAACGGCCGCGAGCCCGAGAGGGCTCATCCATGATCCAGATAATGAAAGGCGCCCCCGAATAGTAGCTTGGAGCAATTTCGGCCGCATCGCCGTCTTCGGACGTCCGCAATACCCCGAAATGCAGTCTGCCGATTTGCACCGTTCTTCCATCACCAGGTTCGCAACTTCTCGAATTCCGATTCCGAGGCGACGCGCACTTGGATCACCGAGAAGGGCCAGCTCTCATGAACCAGCCGATGCGGTCAAAAGCACTTGAAGAGGAACAGTCGGGCAAGCCGGACGCGGCAATCCCTGTCGAGGCTCAGAACACGGATATCGAAAAGGGCCTAACGGCCGTGCAGGCGCGCGAGCGGCTCGCTCAATCCGGTCCCAATGCGCTCGTCGAGACACAGGACAGCCTGCTCAAGAAGCTCGCCGGCTATTTCTGGGGGCCGATCCCGTGGATGATCGAGGCAGCCGCAGTCTTGTCGGCATTTCTCGGCGACTGGGCGGACTTTGCAATCATCGTAACCATGCTGGTGGTCAACGCCGCCGTGGCTTACTGGCAAGAGACGAAGGCGGGCAATGCTATCGCGCTCTTGAAACAGCGGCTCGCACTCTCGGCCCGCGTGCTGCGCGACAGCCGCTGGCAGACTATCCCTGCGAGCGGACTGGTGCCGGGCGACGTTGTGCTGCTGAGGCTCGGAAATGTGACGCCCGCCGACATTCTCCTCGTCAAGGGCGACTATCTGAGCGCAGATGAATCTGCGCTGACGGGCGAGTCTCTGCCAGCCGAGAAAAAGCTAGGTGAGACCGCCTATTCGGGCTCCGTGATCAAGCTCGGAGAGATGACCGGGATCGTCACGGCGACAGGCATGCGAACCTATTTCGGCAAGACCGCACAACTCGTTCAATCTGCCGAAAAGCACTCTCATTTCCAGCGTGCAGTGCTCAACATTGGCAACTTCCTCATCCTCGCGACTGTCGTCCTGGTCGTTATCATTTTGACGGCGTCCATTTTCCGCGAGACACCATTCCTGAAGACGCTGGAGTTCGCGCTGATCCTGACGGTTGCGTCGATCCCGGTGGCATTGCCGGCGGTGCTGTCGGTGACGATGGCCGTCGGAGCTGAAGGACTCGCCCGACTGAAGGCAATCATTTCCCGCCTCGTCGCCATCGAGGAACTGGCTGGCGTCGACGTGTTGTGTGCCGACAAAACCGGCACGCTTACCCGAAATGAGCTGACAATTGCTCCTCTGCGTCCCGCGTCTGGCGTGGCGACGGGCGATCTCCTGCTCGCTGCCAGTCTCGCCAGCAACCGCAACGACCCCGATGCCATCGACAAGGCGGTCCTCGCAGCGGCTGCCGCCGAGGGTATTTCTTCTGCTCGTGAAATTACGTCGTTTACGCCATTCGATCCCGTCTCGAAGCGGACGGAAGCCAAGATCGTGGACGCTCGCACCAGCGTGCTCTTCAGCAAGGGTGCTCCCCAGGTGATCCTCGACCTCGTCGACCCGGCTCAGGAGCTGCGGGCCGCCATAGAGACGCAGGTCGATAAGCTCGGAGCAGACGGCTATCGCGCGCTCGGCGTCGCACGCAAGACGGAGGGCGAGAGCTGGCAGTTCCTCGGACTGATCCCGATCTTCGATCCGCCTCGCGAGGACGCACAGACCACGATAGCGAAAGCGCGCGGCATGGGCCTCGATGTCAAAATGATCACAGGTGATCACGAGGCGATTGCCCGCCAGATCGCCGGCAAGCTCGGCCTCGGATCGAACATCCAATCTGCGACGACACTGTTCGACCACGTGCGCGACAGCGAGATTTCCGAGCGGATCGAGGCGGCCGACGGAGTCGCGCGCGTCCTTCCGGAGCACAAGTTCAACATCGTGAAGGCATTGCAGCGCGATGGGCATATCGTCGCCATGACGGGCGATGGGGTCAACGATGCTCCGGCTCTGAAACAGGCAGATGCGGGGATCGCGGTGAGTGGCGCCACTGACGCCGCGCGCGCTGCCGCTGACGTCGTGCTGACCGGTTCAGGCTTGGCGGTCATCACGACAGCGATCGAGGAGGCACGCAAGATCTTCGAACGGATGACCAGCTACGCGACGTTCCGCATCGCCGAGACAATCCGGGTGCTCGTCTTCATGACGTTGTCGATCCTCGTGTTCGACTTCTATCCGGTGACCGCCATAATGATCGTGCTGCTCGCGATCCTGAACGATTTTCCGATCATGATGATCGCCTACGACAATGCCCTTGTTGCTCCCAAGCCCGTGCGGTGGAACATGCGTCGAGTGCTCACCATCGCCACATGCCTCGGCCTGATCGGCGTCGTGGAGAGTTTTCTGCTGTTCTGGTACGCCGACGTCGTCCTGGGCCTGCCTCGCGACGTTCTGCAGACGGTAATCTTCCTGAAGCTGCTCGTTGCCGGTCACCTCACCATCTACGTGACGCGCAACCAGCGCTGGTTCTGGATGCCTCCGTATCCAAGCCTCAAGCTCTTCCTGACTACGGAGACGACGCAGGTCATCGGCACGCTGGTTGCCGTCTATGGCGTGTTCATTACGCCGATCGGCTGGGAGTATGCACTGCTCGTCTGGGTCTACGTGCTTGCGTGGTTGCCAATTGAAGGCGCGATTGCCGTCGCCGTACGACGACTGCTCGACTTCGACTCTGACCCACAACGCGCGCATCTGACAGGCACGGAGCGTACAGTCCATGCGCGCTGAGGCTTCCGGGGCGATGCCGACGGCACTACGAGCTTCGGGGAACTGGGGCACGGGGCCGCCACAGAAGCGTTTCACCGCCCTCGGAGAGCAGATCCAGGCTCTGAAGAGCCGATCTCATTTGCAACCGGCATCGCCGACACTATCGAGTTTGAGTGTCGTACGAATTTCTCGGAGGCCGGAACCAGTCGGTGGCGCTCGTTCCGCCTCCATCGGGCCTCATGCTAGGGAGGCTCTTGGAGTAGGCGAGATCAATTCCGCCGCTGCCTCAGCCAGGTGTAGGTGTGCGGGGCGACTTCTCGCCGGGCAAGATTTCGACCTTGAGCACGCCGAGCCCCGTGATCTCCGCCTCGATCCTGTCGCCGACCTTAAGATAGGAGCCAGTTGCCATGCCGACGCCAGCAGGCGTGCCAGTGAGGAGAATGTCGCCCGGCTCCAGGGTCACATGCTCGGATAGGACCGATACCTGCTCGGCAACGCTCCATATCATATCGGACGTATGCGCATCCTGCTTGATCTCGCCATTGACCTTCAGGCACAGGCGGAGGTCGCTCGGATCGACAAAGCGCGCAGGAACAAGCTTTGGTCCGAGCGGACACGACGTATCAAAGGCCTTGCCTGTAAACAGATCGAACTTCCAGGGGTGGCGCGGGTTCATCTGCCAATCTCGCGCCGAAAGATCGATGCCAACTGCGTAGGCGGCGATCCCCTGCATCGCCTCTGCCTCGGAGACGCGGCGCAATCTCTTGCCCATCACGACTGCGAGCTCTATCTCCCAGTCGAATTTACTGGATTGCGCGGGATAGCGAACCGTGCGGCCGCAGCCTACCAGGCTCGTCGTCGGCGGCTTCAAAAAGAAGACAGGCGTGCCATCCTGCTTGCGAAAATCCGGCTTATTCGCCTCTTTGCGCATGTGCTCGTAGTAGTTCGCGCCTCCCAGAAGCAGCTTACTTGGATACTGCAACGGCGTCTGGAACTCGTCGTCTCTCGGTGCAGGATCGAGCCTAGCGGGGCTCGCAGCTGTGAGCCTCTCGGCAATCGCGCCGAGCTTGCGGTCCGCGTCCTCCCAATCAACGAAAAGCGCCAAGAGGCCTCGACCCGGGTTTGCGTCGAGCAACTCGGAGGCAACCTGCTCGAGCCTGTAGTACGACCCACCGACCTCCATGACCGGAACGGAGCACCCATCCCGCGATACCGTTGCCAACGCGTATCTCATGCTCTTTTCCCTTATGGCTCTTTTTCCTTCCGGCGATGCCATCCCTCTTGCCCCTTCCTGAGCCGTGCCCGGAGGTCTAGAGGTCACGCATCGGTCGGCGATAGCGCAAACACATTCATCCCGATGCAGGCGATCAATGAGGCCAACTGCGCACTTCTGATGATGCCGCCGGCCGGCGACATTGGCAAATTCGTCAAATCGTCGACTTCGGGCCGCGGTCCGCAGCGGGGGCGCCCGTCCAAGCTTCGGCAAGCACGCTCGGGCCTGCCGACCACGCGGCTTGACCATGGAGACCGTAGCGAAGCTTCGCGTCGACAAGATGGGATGTATCAGCTCCGCGATCTACTCAGCCTCTTGCACGCCAGCAGATTGGCTGGATTTCGGCCCTCGTCTGAGCCAGCATATGGTCTTCACAAGCGAACCTCGCGGGATGCGCAAACGACACGGGCGTCGGATCATGCCGGATATCTTCGACTTCATCATTGTCGGCGCGGGCTCGGCCGGCTGCATCCTGGCGAACCGACTCACCGCAGACGGACGTCACAGCGTGTGCCTTCTGGAGGCGGGCCCGCCCGACTGGCACCCCTATATCCACATCCCCGCGGGTTTCCTGAAGACACTGACCAACCCCTCCATCAATTGGCTCTACGAGTCCGAACCCGGCCCCGGCATCGGCGGGCGCGCCGTCGCAGTTCCGCGGGGCAAGACACTCGGGGGCTCTAGCTCCATCAACGGCCACATCTACAACCGCGGCCAGCGCATGGATTTCGACAGCTGGGCGCAACAGGGTAATCGAGGCTGGGGCTATTCCGACGTGCTCCCTTACTTCAAACGCTGCGAGCAGCGGATCGGGCCCGGCGACGACACTTTCCGCGGCCGCTCGGGGCAGCTGCAGGTGACCGACTTCGACTATCGCCATCCCCTGGCCGACGCCTTCATCGAAGGGGCGCAGGAAATCGGCATTCCGCACAACGCCGATTACAACGGTGAGCGCCAAGAGGGCGTTTCCTACGTGCAGCGCACGACCTATCGCGGCCGCCGCGTCTCTACAGCGCGTGCTTTTCTCAATCCGGCCAAGAAGCGCGCCAACCTTGCCGTGCGTACGAACGCACACGCGACCGGACTGCTGCTCGACGGCAAGCGCGCTGTCGGTGTGCGCTATCTGAAGGGGGGGCGGGGCGGAGCGCCCGTGGAGGTACGCGCGCGGCGTGAGGTAATCGTTTCCGGCGGCACCATCAACTCGCCGATCCTCCTGCAGCAATCTGGCATCGGGTCGCCCGCGCTGCTCCAGTCTCTCGGGATCGAGGTGGTGCACGACCTGCCGGGTGTCGGCGAAAATCTGCGCGACCATTATGCGCCGCGCTTCAGCGTGCGCGTGAAGGGTGTCGAGAGCATCAACGAGCGCGCGCGAGGCCTGAAGCTGGCCGGCGAGATCGCCAAATATCTGATCGGTGCGAAGAGCATCGTCGGCCTCACGCCGAGCTTCGTCTACGGCTTCTGGCATTCAGATCCGGCAGCGAACAGCAACGATATCCAGTTCCTATTCGTGCCAGCGAGCTACGCGAAGGGGCCGAACGGGCCGCTGCGGGAGTTTTCCGACCATCCGGGCTTCACGATCGCCGCCTGGCAGCACCGCCCCCAGAGCAAAGGGTGGGTGCGCGCGCGCTCGGCCGATCCCTTCGACCGGCCCATCATCCAACCCAACTACCTAGCCGAAGAGGTTGACCAACGGACGACCATCGCCGCCATGCGGCTCGCCCGGCAACTGATCCACACGCGCGCCATGCAGCGCTATGTGGTCAGCGAGAACTATCCGGGGGATGAGGTCCAGACCGACGATGAGATGTTGGAGGCCGCCCGCTTTTGGGGCAACTCCACGTTCCACGTCATGGGCACCTGCCGCATGGGGCCGGCGTCGGACCCGACGGCTGTCGTCGACGATCAGTTGCGCGTGCGCGGCATGGAGGGCTTGCGCGTGATCGACGCCTCGATCATGCCAGCGATGCTCTCGGCCAATCTCAACGCCGCGACCATGATGATCGCCGAGAAGGGCTCGGACATGGTGCTCGGCAAGACGCCTCTCGAGGCCATCATCGTGCGAGAGGTGACGGTCGCCTGAGATATCCGCATCGTCGCGATGCGCGACGGTGGACGTCCGGATGCTCAGCACTTTCGGCACCGATCCGGTCAAGCGTGCCTACCTCTAAACTCCTGCCCGTTCGATCAGCAAATCCTGTGCGCCTTCCCAAAGCGTCTTGCGGCCGAGCGTCGCGAGATTTTCCAGACCGGTGTGCAGGGTCAGGAAGTGATTGCCCGAAAGCTGGCCTGCCTTCGAGGCGAAGTTGACATTGCCGTAGGCGAACAGGAGCTCCGTCTCGCTCACGCCACCGGGGTAGAGGATGCATTGCCCCGGCGATGGGTAGCAGGTGTTGTTCTCGAAGCCGATGCCGAAGTCGAGGTCGCCGAGAGGGACCCAGACACCCTCCCCGCTCCATCTGACGTGAACGAGCCGGCCCGTGAACGGCAGGTGCCTCCGGAAGGCTTGGCATGTCTTCGGCGCAGCCTCTTCCTCGAAGCTGCCGAGGAACGTGAAGGGACCGGCCTTGATGCGGAGCTGGTTCATGCTTTTGTCCAGGAGTCCGAATATCGCGATCTGATGGGTGTATTCGGACTGTAGTGCCAATCACCTGGCCAAGTCGCCGATTTTCGTCTGGCAGCCAGGCACCTTGTTCGCACCCGCCATCGCGCATGCGACGACATGACCGGGTGCAATCGCCGTGTGGCCAGGCTGATCGGCGAGACAGACCGGCGCGACCTGACCGCATCGGGCAGCGAACGCACAGCCCTGCGGCAAGCGCGTCAAGTCGGGCGGAGCGCCATCGACCGCCTGCAGGCGAGAGCCCCGCATACCGCGCTTCACGGTCGAGGCCATCAAGCCGCGGGTATAAGGATGGGACGGCGACTGAAGAACGGGGCGCAGCCCCCCTGTCTCGACGAAGCGACCCGCGTACATGACCGCAATGCGGTCGGCAATCTCCACCGCGACGCCAATATCGTGCGTGACGAATATCACGGCCATGCCGAGCTCTTTCTGGAGCTGTCTGAGCAGAAGAAGGATCTGTATCTGCACGGTTGCATCGAGAGCCGTCGTCGGCTCGTCGGCCAACAGCAAGCTCGGTCGACAGGAGAGGGCCAGCGCAATCATCGCCCTCTGGCGCATCCCACCCGACATCTCGAACGGATAATTGTTGAGGCGACGCGCGGCCGACGGTATCTGCACCATCTCGAGCAACTCAAGAGCCCGGCGGCGCGCCTCCTGATCCGTGACGTGCTCATGGCGTCGGATCGTTTCCGCAATCTGGTCGCCGATCGTGAAAACCGGATCGAAGGCAGTCATCGGCTCCTGAAAGATCATGGCCACTGTCGGTCCCCGCAAGTCGGCAATGGCCGCGTCATCGAGGGCGAGGATGTCGTGGCCATCGACGTGGATCCGGCCAGAGATGCGGGTTTTTCGCGCTGGAAGAAGACGCATGAGCGCCCTCATCGTCACAGACTTGCCCGAACCCGACTCGCCGAGAATGCAAAGGACCTCGCCACGTAGCAGATCGAAGCTCACGCCGTTGACAGCGTGTGCAATGGCGTCCTGCCCATGAAACGCCACGTGAAGGTCGTGCACCTCGACCAAGGCACGCTCGTCTATCGTCATGACTGAGCCTTTGCGCGAGCGGAAGAGTGGGAAGATGTTGGGTCGGCCGCGTGACACGCGACCATCGCGCCCGGTCTCTCGGTCGAGTGAAACAGAAGCGGCTCTTTCGAACGGCAGATCGGCTCTGCCAAAGGGCAGCGCGTGTGGAAACGGCATCCGGGGGGAGGATTGATCGGGTTCGGCGGATCACCGCTGAGCGGCGCCACGGTCGCGCGGCGATCCGGGTCCATGGATGGCATCGCCGACAGCAGAGCCTTCGTATAGGGATGCCGCGGTGCGTCGTAGATCGCCTCGACCGTCCCGATCTCCACCACCTTGCCCAGATACATCACCAGAACACGGTCGCTCACGTAGTTCACAACGTTGAGGTCGTGGCTAATGAAAATGTAGGTGAGCGACATCTCGCGCTTCAGATCCATCAAAAGGTTGAGCACCTGGGCCTCGACCGATTTGTCGAGCGCAGAAACGGCCTCGTCCAGAATGACGATCTCGGGCTCGAGTGCCAGGGCGCGCGCGATGTTGATGCGCTGGCGCTGACCACCGGACAGCTCGTGCGGGTAGCGGCGGATATACAGGTTCGGCTCGAGCCCGACGCGGGCCAGAAGATCGCGTGCGCGCTGCCGTGCCTGGGCAGCGGGTACGCCGTGAACAATGGGCGCGAATGCAATCGTGTCCTCGACCGTCAAGCGAGGGTTAAGCGAAGCATACGAATCCTGGAACACCATCTGCATGCGCCGCCGCATGTCGCGAAGCGAAAGGCCGGCAGGCCCGACCTTCTCGCCGTCGATGAGAACGTCGCCCCAGTCCGGGTCCATCAGACGCATCAGCAAGCGCGCGGTCGTAGACTTTCCGCATCCGGACTCCCCCACGATTCCGAGCGTCTCTCCCTTGCGGACCTCGAAGCTCACGCCGTCCACCGCCTGGACACTAGCGATCCTGCGATTCAGGAGGCCGCCCCGGATCGGGAAATGCTTCTTCAAATCGTTGACTTTGAGGACACTCGTCGCGGCACCTCCCGGCGGCGCCGCAGCAGCGGTCGTGACCATGGTTCTTGCCCTCACATCCGAATGTCCATGGCCGAGCGCAGCCCATCGCTCACCAGGTTGAAGCTGAGCGACGTGACGAAAATCATCACACCGGGCAGCGCCGCCAGCACCGGATTTACGTAAATCGCCTGACGCAACGTGTTGAGCATCAGTCCCCATTCCGGCTCTGGCGGCTTTACGCCCAGTCCGAGGAACGAAAGACCCGACGCCAGGATAATCGAAACGCTGATGAGGCTCGTCGCATAGATGAATATAGCGCCGAGCACATTGGCGAGCACATGCACGCGAATGATGGTGCCGGCCTTGGCGCCTGACGCGCGAGCGGCCTCAACATAGTCAAGATTGCGAACCTGGGTCGTGACGCTCTCCGCGACGCGCGCAAGCGGCGGTATGAATACCAGCGTCAAAGACAGAATTGCGTTGAAGATGCCCGCGCCGAGAGCACCCGATATGGCAATCGCCAGGAGCACGGACGGAAACGCATAGAACACGTCCATCGTTCTCATGATCAGCATGTTGGTGATACCGCCAACGAAACCGGCGATGATTCCCAAGGCTCCACCGATCAGAAGCGCTGCCAAGACGGGCGTAATTCCCATGAAGAGGGACAAGCGCCCGCCGAACAGAAGCCGGCTCAGCATGTCTCGTCCGGTCTCGTCCGTTCCAAGGATGTGACCCGGGGTACCGACGGGTTTCAGGCGCTTGATCATGCTGGCCTTGTGCGGATCCAGCGGCGCGAGCACGTCGGCCATGAGCGCGCTCGCAATGATTATCAAAACGATGCTCGCAAAGAACAGCGTCACTCGATCGCGACCGAGCCTCTGGAGCACCGTTGTCCAATAGCCCCGCGAGTGCATCGCGACCTGGCCGGCGTCGATCTGGGCGGGAGCAGCAGGCGTGACGATATTCATGGGGTCAGCTCCTGCGCATGCGCGGATCGACGAGCGTCTGCACCACGTCGACAAGCAGGTTCAATCCGACGAAGAAAAGCGCCAGAACGAGGATTGTCCCCTGCAGCATCGGGATGTCCCGCCGGAAGATTGCATCGTTAAGGAGATAGCCCGTTCCCGGCCAGTTGAAGACGGTCTCGACCAGGATAGAGCCTCCTAGGAGATAGCCGAGCTGCAATCCCATGACCGCCAGGACCGTGGGAGCTGCATTCTTTACTATGTGCATCATGATTCTTCGATGCAGCAGCCCTTTCGCGCTCAGCGCCTGCACGAACTCCAGACTGAGAATTTCCGCTACAGTCGCGCGCACCGTGCGCGTGATGATCCCGCAGGGGATGACCGAGAGTGTGATCGCCGGCAATACGAGATGGCGAACGTGCAACCAATCCCATGCCCAGCCCTCCGAGCCACCCGGCCCGATGCCAGTCGCCGGCAGCCATTGCAGCTCAACCGCGAAAATGATGACGAGGACGATGCCGAGCCAGTAGTGCGGAATTGACACCCCGGCCACGCCGAATGCGGTTGCGAGCTTATCTATCCATGTTCCCTGATAGTAGCCGGCGAGACCACCAAGCAGCGCACCGAGCACAAATCCAAAAGATGTCGCCACAACTGCCAACATCAAGGTGTTCGGGATCGCGTTCGCGAGCGCGTTCGCGACAGGTTGATTGTTGACTACCGATAAGCCCAGATCCCCAGACACCGCCCGGCCGAGCCAGCGCGCGTACTGAACTGGCAACGGCTTGTCGAAGCCGTAATCGGCCTTCAGCTTCTCGACCACGTCTGCCGGGGCGTCGCCCCCCACGACGGCATTTAGTGGGTCACCGGGCGCAATGTGCACGAGCGCGAAGACCAGAACCGTTACACCGAGCGAGATCGGCACTGCATAAAGCAGCCGCCGGAGAATATATCCGAACACGATGCGTTGGCCCCTCTAGCCGGATCATCGGAGCTCGGGGCGAGCCGGTCGGTCGACGCGCCCGCCCCAGCTCCGGTCTACTGGATGAAGACGCCGCTCAGGCTCTGGAACCAATTCTGGGACTGAACGAAGCCCTTCACCTTCGGCGACATCGCCCGTGGCGCGACATCGTGCACGACCCACAGGAAGAGCGCATCGTCCACCTCCTTGGTGTGGACCTTGGCAAGGACGGCGTCGCGACCCTTCGCATCGAAGGTGACCTGCGCTTCCTTCAACAGGGCGTCCATGGCGGGGTCGGCATAGAACCCGAAATTGACGCCCTTAGGCGCGTGCACGTCTGAGCGCAGGAAGCGCGTGAAGGCGCTGAAGGGGTCTTGCGTCGTGTACGAGACATTGACCCCATGGGTGCCTTCGGCCTGCGGCGCCTTGGCGCCGGCGCGCCAGATGTCGAGCAGCGCCTGCCACTCCACGACCTTATACTCGACGTCGATCCCGACCTCCTTGAGGTTCTGCTGAATGTACTCGTTCATCTGCAGAGGCAACATCTGGCCGGAGCCCGAGGCCGAGATCGTCATTTTGACTTTCAGCGGCTTGCCGGGACCGTATCCCGCTTCGGCCATGAGCTTCTTGGCGGCCGACACATCTGTCTTGATCTCGAATTTGGGGGTGCCGTACCAGGGGCTTCCCTTCACGACATGTCCCGTCGCGGGAACGCCAAACCCGCCGAGAAGCTGCACGATGCCGGCGCGATCAACCGCAAGGTTGGCTGCCTTGCGCACACGGATGTCATTCCAGGGTGAGCCCTCGACGCGACTGAAGTGCCATGGCCAAACGTGCGGATAGACGTTGGAAACAACCGTCATACCTTGGCTCTTGATGCGCGGGATAGCATCAGGTGCTGGCGCCTCGATCCAATCCACCTGACCGGACAACAGCGCAGCCGTCCGCGCACTAGGGTCAGGCAGCGGTAGCAGGATGAGCTTGTCGAGCTTTGGCACACGGCTCTTGTCCCAATGCTCCTTGAAAGGGACGAACTCCGCCCGCTCGCGTGCCGCAAGCTTCTCGAGCTTGAAGGGTCCGGTTCCGGAGGGCTCCTGGGCGAACTTGTTCCAGTCCTTCGTCTTTGCCCATTGAGCGGGGGAGGCAATCAGGAAATAGCAGATCTGGAACGGAAAGAAGCTGTCGGGCTCCTTGGTCGTAAACTCGACCGTGTATTTGTCGATCTTCTTGACGCCCTGATAGCCGGGCATGCGGAAGTTGACGAGCGACCCCTGACGGGCGTTGTACTGGGGGGACTTCGCATCGAACAGCTTTTCGAAATTGAACACGACGGCGTCGGCGTCGAATTCAGACCCATCGTGAAACTTCACGCCCTTCCGGAGTTTGAAAGTCCACTTCGTCTTGTCCGCCTCGTCAACGCTCCAGCTTTCCGCAAGGCCGGGGATAAGGCCGGACGGCTTGTCGGATGTGGTCAAATCCCAGTTGATCAAGGCGTCATAGATCGTGAGACCGACGAAACGGTAGCCTTCGAACCCGTTGTCGGGCTGACCCCATGTCAAAGGCACGTCATTGGCCGTCATGCCGATGCGCAGCGTGCCTTGCGCGAGTGCCGGCGTAACGGAGGAGCAGGCCAACGCGGCCAACGAGACGGCAGCAAAATAGTTGCGCAACGCTCTGATCTTCATGAAACGCGGTTCTCCCTGCAGTGGCGACCAGATGATCGTGATCGCGTGATCGTCAGCTGAGCCAGTGCTGCTCGCTGGGCCCGGCGACAGTCACGTCTCCTGATCGACACTATCTCGCATTTGCGAAATGGGATGACCGAAGTTACGGCAAGAGAGGCATCATTCTGCTGGATATTTGGCCATGCTGGATCGTACATCCGGTTCGAGATCGCGAGCACTTCGCTCGGGTTAGGTCCCTCTTGAGGACCTGACGCGACAGGCCGGCGACGCGACCATCCATGCATGCTCTCTGCGTCAGCAATGACATACCGCTCCGGAGCGAGCCCGCCGAACCGGCACCATCAGGCTCGCTTCGTTGGCTCGTGGGAAGCCTCAGGATGCGGTTCGTGCACTCTCGGGCGAGCGGCCGGTGGACCGGTCGGTCAGGATCCAGAGCCCCCCGTCGCTCGCCGACACGACCCGGAAGCGCAGCTCGCGCTCAGCGTCGTCAAAATCGCCCACGTAATTGAACACGATATCCAGCGTGCCGGCGGAGATGGCTCTCTCGATGCGTCCCTTGAACAACGGATTGTTCATGCAGGGAGCCACCTCGCCAAAAAAATCGAGGCCGAGGCTGGGACGCATGCCGTAACCAGAACCTTCGGCTTCTGCTTTGTTGAATGCGCGGACGCGCCCGTCGGCGGCTAGCCCAATCACGCCGATCGGAATCTCGTCCAGCTGCGCGGGCGTAAAACCATCCAACACCCGACCGAGGTCGGGCTGATCGAAGAGTGGGCTGACCACCATTGTACGTCCTCGAGGTTCCCGACTGATCCGGCAGATGGATTACAGAGTTGGAGTTTCAGCCTCTATAATAAATGACATACTGGCTATTCTGGAAGTGGCGAGATTGCAGACGCCGCGCCGGCGGCGGCGGGCAGACGGCGGCCCCCAGGATGTCCCGTAATCACCGCTACGCCGACAACGACCACCAGTCCACTCTCATTCTCGTAGGGGACGAGCAGCCGCTCGAAGGTGACGGGAGCGCCGTCTCCGAAATCGAAGCGGGCGTGCTCGAATACGGGCCTGCGGTCGTCGGCGCATCTCCGATAGGCCTCTGCAACAGCATCCGGATGCTCTGTGCCCGCGCCAACCATCTCAGCGGCATCACCGAGATTGCGCACGAGCATCTCACCGAGCTCCAGAACTCGCATAGCGCCCTTCGCAGGGACCTCGACTATTGTCAGGTTGTCGGGGCTCGAAAGCCGTTCTCGACGAAAATTCTCGAACGGTGGGACGCCGGCGGGCGTCCTCTTGTCTTCCTGCCAGAGCTCGTAGAGCTGCCGCAGGGCCCCGCTCTCAAACCGCTGGCCGAGATCGGAGGGTCGCACCCTGCCAATTGCACCGAGCGGTGCGTCGAGCCGGTAAACCAGACCGTCGGGCGTAAATTCCAGCTCTGGCTGACACTGAAATTCAGAACCTGCCACTTCAGATATCAGAACTGCCCCAAAGCCACGTCCACGCGGCTCCGAGCCCGCGCGGCTACCGGATTCGCGCCACTCGAGTACGAAGCGAGGCTCAGGGTCGGCACTACGCGTCAACCACGTAATTTGCAAACGGCCACCATAATGGGACAAAGCTCCGTATTTCGCGGCATTGGTCGCGAGCTCGTGGATGACCAGTGACATCGTCTGAGCCGCACGCGCGGACAGCATGATCGGCGGGCCCTCTATTCGCGCGCGCGGCGAGTAGATCAAGACTTCCGACCGTATGAGCTGTGCCAGATCGGCCCCGGCGAACGCCTCGTCCGTCAGCGTTCCGTAGGTGCGGGCCAAAGCCTGCAAGCGTCCCTGAAATGCCTTTCTGGCGTCAGCAAGGGGGATGTTGCCCGACATACTGCGCGTCGCGATCGATTGGATGACCGCCAGCAGGTTCTTTCCCCGATGGGCCAGCTCTCGCATCATGAGCTTTTGCCGTTCTACGGCTTGCCGCTGCTCTGTCATATCGCTCGCGAGAACGACGAAGCGGGTCGCCCCATTGTCGCCATCGCCCAGAGGTGCGACCTGCAGCCGTGTCCAAACGTCCTCACCACCGGAACGCTGCCATCTGCACTGATCGACGAACTCGTCCACCTCGCCGGACCAGACGCGATCGAGCTCAGGCTTGCGTCTGGTCAGCTCGTCGGGATGGAAGAACTCGATCATGCAGCGGCCGACGAGCTGAGCGGATGAAAATCCCAGCATCTCGCCTAGGGCGGGATTGCTGTCCTCGATCTGGCCGCGCGCGTCGGTAATGGCGATGCCCGTCGCTGCATTCTCAAAGACGCTCCGGAACCGCACCTCGCTCCCGCGGAGGCGTGCCTCGGCTCGTTTCCGGTCGCCGATGTCCCGCGCAATCTTCGACGCGCCGATGATCCGGCCCGACGAGTCCCGCACGGGAGATATGGCGAGCGAGACCTCAAGCCGTCGGCCGGACTTGTGAAGGCGTTGCGTCTCGAAGCTGGCAATGCGCTCACCCCGCGACAAGCGCGCGAGGATGTCGTCCTCTTCGCTCCGCCGCTCAAACGGAATCAGACGATGAATCGGCTGTCCGATCATCTCCGCTGCAGCATATCCAAAAAGCCTCTCGGCGCCCTCGTTCCAACTTGTCACGACACCTTCGAGCGTCTTGCCGACGATGGCGTCCGTCGAGGAATCCACGATTGCCGCCAACCTCGCGGCGCTCTCGAGCGATTCCCGTCGGGCCGTTTCCGCCGCTGTGCCGGCGGCCGATATCGCGCGTTGGGCAGCGGCCTCACTCCGAGCCGCTTCCGCCTCGGAGGCGAGCGCCTGCAACCGGGCCGCAAGCCTCTGAAGCAGGATTGCAGCAATCAATGTGAAGAGGGCGAACGGCGCCAACCGCTTGAGCCAGGCGGACCGAATTGCCGATGTGGCAAGACCATAAACGATCGCCGCCGGGTACTCACCGAGTTCCTTGATCGCAAAATGACGGTGCACTCCATCGCTATCCAGGGCCGCGACGATGCCTCGAGGATGGCTGGTCAGAAGTTGCTTGATGGCCGACGCCGGCTCGACCTGCCTTGCTTCAGGATAGCCGGCGAGCACCGCACCATCACTGCGGAGCAGCAACAAGACGTCGTCTCTGGAATCGATCTGCCCTCTGTAGAGCCGTTCGAAGTCCGGCTTCGCCACGAGCGACACGACAACGAGATCGGTATCCGGGATCCGGCGGCTGTATGTGAATCCAGTGAGGCCGCTCGAGGCCGTCTCGATGGTTCCGCCAACGGCAGTCTCAATGTTCCTCTCGATATGCATCCGCACGTACTCGCGCTGCGACAGGTCGACTGGAGGTGCCGGCAACTCCGCAGACGAGGCGACGAGCCTCTGCGTGTCGAGCCGCACAATGGCCAGCAGCCGTGACGTAGGGCTCGTCAGCTGCAGATGACGGAGCAGGCTGTGGACGCTGGCATCTTTCGCAAGAGTTTCGGCATCGCGCCCCTTGAGGCTCGCAATGGCCGCCTGCAACAACGACTCCTGCACATCGAAAACCCGCCGGGCATGCTCGACCATTGCTGCGGAGGCCCGCTCGACCCTTTCATCGAGCTGAGCCGCGACGTCGCGCCAGGACCACCAAGCGAAGGCTGCGAAGAGCATCACGGGTACGAGGACCATCAAGGCTCTCGCGCTACCAAGCTCCCTCTCTCCATCACGACGCGAACCAGGGACGACAAGTCGCTGCGCCATGGCCCCGAGCGCAAGCAGAAAGCCCGACATTGCGAGTGTGACAGCCTGTCCTACGACCACGTTCCTTCCCAAGAGACCTGCCGAGCCAAGCGTAAGCGACGACGTGACGATCGCCAGGATCGCCGTGGCGGCCGCCGCTCGGCGCACACCGTTCGCAACTCCCACCCAGACCACCAGTGGCAGGATGAACAAGGAAGCGTACAGGACGAGCACATCAGCGTCGGGCGCGATCGTTCCGATCAGTACGAGAACGCCCGTGACCACTATCAATACGTTGGCAAGATGGGTGTAATTCACGCCGGGGCGCTCGACCAGCCTGCTCCGGAGTTGCGCGGTGAGCGGTGCGATGGCGACCGAGCCAACGAGCTGAGACAGCAGCCACGACCGCCACGCGACGGCGACTATGCTCAAAGGCTCTCCCGGCGCGGCCAGGCGAGCGAGGAGAGCCATTGCGGCGCCCGTGGCCATTGCCGCCGCGAAGCACGCCAACACGAACACCGCTACTGAACCAAGCCGGTCCAGGAGCGCGGGTTCGACGTCAAAGTGGCGGAGTAGCCAGAGGACGAGCACCGCCTCTACGAGCTGTGCCGCCGCCAGGCCTGCCGCTCCGGGCAGATGATCGCCGGATGCGACGGCGCCCAATGCAGTCCCCAAGAACAGCGCGAAGCCGACAACCGGCCGGCGACTGCCTTTCGCTGCGGCGAGCAGCCCAAGTACCACTCCCGCTGAAAACGAGAAGAACAGCCCGTCAGCGAGACCGCGCCCAAGCGAGGGAAGCAACCACGCTGAAGCGAAAGAGACAGCGAGCGCAAACCCGGCCTCCGCCGGCAGCACCAGGCGGTGGGAAGGCTCGGACCGATCCGCAGGAGACATCATGCCCGAGCCTCAGCAGCCGAAGGCCGAAGGGAAGATGCGGAACTCTGTTTCACTCCAAAACGCGCGAAAGCGGGGACGCTCGCCAATGCGCCTTGATCGACCGGCGAACTTCGCGGAACTCTCCCGCTCCGTCACCATGTCAGCCGGACACCTTACCCTTCGCTGGACGTCTATCGGGGCCACCTGCTTTCACGTCGAAGAACAATGCCTGGCTTATGACGGCCTTCACCATCTCCGAGCGGAAGGGCTTCGAGATGAGGAACGTCGGCTCCGCACGCTCGCCAGTCAGCAGGCGCTCAGGATAGGCCGTAATGAAAATTACGGGCACATTGATCGACTGAAGAATGTCATTTACCGCGTCGATGCCGGAGCTGCCGTCGGCCAGTTGCACATCGGCGAGTACGAGACCCGGTTTCTTCTGCGAAGCGAGTGCCCCGGCATCTGCACGGGTCCGGGCGATGCCGATGACCTCGTGTCCCATGTCGGTCACGATGCCTTCAATATCCATCGCAATCAGCGCCTCGTCCTCGATGATCAGGACACGTGCCGCAATCTGCTCGGCAATCTCCCGGCCGGCCTGGTCGATCAAGCGCGCCACGGCGTTCTCGTCGATATCCATGATCTGCGCAATGTCGGCAGGTCCGAAGTCCTCGAGCGCGGCCAGCAGAAACGCTTGGCGCGGCTGAACCGACAATGTCTCAATCCGGCGGTCGGCAGTCGTAGCCCCTCCCTCCTCGACGCTCTCCGTGGTGTGATTGATCGGAGATGCCATCCACACCTTCATGAAGGCTCGGAATGCCGCCGTTTTGGCGGGCAGATCGCGACGAAAAATTCTTGCGTCTGCCAGGAGTGCCTCGAGCGTCGCCACTACGTAGCCATCACCGCTATCTTGAGATCCCGTCAGGGCTCGCGCGAACATCCGCAACGGCGGTAGCTGAGGCGCAATGAGATCAGCAATCGACGCGGTCATTTTTCACTCCTTGGCGCGCATCCACCACGATAAGGCTGCTGCGATGCTCGATAGGCCGAAGCGCGCGTACGACCACAGCCGTGCCGGGGGGGGCCTCATCCGCCCCATGGACGCTTCATTCGGACCCTTTGATCTTTTCAGACTTCTCAGAGTCAGCAAGTTCGGCCAGCAGCCTTGCGAATTGCTCGGGCATCGGTTCAGCCATCATACCATTGTAGAGTCTGCGGAGTTCCTGACCAATGCGATCCCGCGCCTCCGATGGCAGACGTGTCTCTTGCGTCTCCGGCGAAGAGCCAGTGATGGATTTACGATCGCCTGCCATAGCTCTTCCAGGCTTATTCCCGTCTTCTTCGCATGACATTATCAACCTTCCCGAGATCTGGACACCTCATACTGGACGTTGACAAGGGGTGCGGACAAGGGGCCTGTCGACGCACAAACGCCCGCGCAAAAACAGCGCGGTTGTATCCAAAAGGCCTCAACCTAACCTCCACGTTCAAGTCTCCCGGCAGTAAGGACGGGACCAAAGGCGGCAAGTCGACTTGTATGATCTCAGTGCTCTCTCCGACCTACGAAAGCCGACGCGATGTTGCATGTTTGACAACACGGTCCAAGGCCTCCCCAACTAAACTGGCAACGCCGCCAGACGCTGATCGCGCGCCGGCTTCTGCACACTCGTTCTCAGCGTCATCGCCGGCAGACCGCGCCCCTTCACCAGCGCAACACTCAGAAACTGGGACGGCTTCATCACGGTCGATCTATCACCGCCGTTGTTGGCGCTCTCCGCCTCGTCACACCTCTGTCTGTCCAAGGTTCTGAACACCGCTGCACTAGCCGCCTATGGGCTGACCGGTTCCGGCCACGAACGATGAAGGTGAGCCGGTACGGGAGTTCCGCTACCGGCTCATTTCGATAGCCCTCTGCGTAGTCGCTAGGCTCGCCTGACAAATCCGACGATGAGTGAGACGACAAAGAGCACGATGGCCACCCAGAAGAGGATGCGCGCCCCTTCCATTGCCGTGCCGGCCACACCACCGAAACCGAAAAACGCAGCAACCAGAGCAACCACCAAAAAAACGATCGCGTAGTGCAGAAGGCTACCCATTTGGACACTCCTTAAAGTCCAGCCGATCCTGCAGCCATAACTCGAAATGCGCATGCTGGTTCCGCACCGATGCGGTCTTTCGACCACGGGCCCTCATGGAACGGAATCGCCGCCGGTTGGTTTGCTTGGGTCGGGCTCTATGAATTCTCGGATGCCTGCGCCCAACGCCTGGGGGAGATCAAGAACGTGTCTTTGGTGTCGGATACCGCCCTGCAGCTCGCGGCCAGACTGACTGTAATCGCCCTTGTCCTGATCGCTCTCGTCTTGGGGCGAGAAGTGCTCATACCTCTCGCCATTGCGGTGATCATCGCTTTCATGCTGGCTCCGATCGTCCGGCGTCTGGAGCTTTGGGGCTTGCACCGAGGCGTGGCCGCAAGCGGGGTCGTAGCGGCAGTGGTCGCAGCAATTGCTGGTTTGGCGCTGCTCATCAGCGCCGAAATGCTATCCATGACAGCGCAGCTCGATCGGTACGGGGAGAATATCCTCGTAAAAGTGCGCTCCATTTCCTCCGTGGGCCGGGACGGTGGCCTTTTCCAGCGCGCGTCCAAGTCGATCGAACGTATAGGCGACGGGATAAGCCGTGAATTGAAAACCGGCGAACAGGGGTGGGGAGCGCCCTCATCCGCAGCGACAGGGGCCGAGAAGCCGGCGGTCGTTGTCAGCGACGAGAAAAGCAAGGGATTTTCGGCGCTGATCGAAGCCTATCTCGAGCCACTGACCATGGCCGGCCTTACGCTGCTTTTCGTTCTGTTCCTGCTCATTCAATTCGAAGACTTGCGAGACCGCCTTGTCCGCGTCCTCGGAGTCGACAATCTCAGTGAAACAACGAGTGCGATGAGCGAGGCCGGCGCGAGACTTTCCAGACTGTTCCTTGCTCAGGGCATCATTGCCGCAAGCTGGGGCGCGATCGTTACGGTCGTTCTGGCGAGCGTCGGCGTTCCAGGCGCGCTGGTCTGGGGCATATTGGCGGCTTGCATGCGATTTGTCCCGTTCATCGGCGTCCTCATCGCTGTCCTGCCGCCGCTCGTCCTATCGGCTGGCGTCTCGGCGGAATGGACACCGGTTGCCATCACGACAATCTTCTTCGTCTTGGGAGAGCTCGTCATCGGGAACTTCGTCGAGCCGCACTTCCTGGGTCGCCAAGTGGGCCTTACGCCCTTCGCAATGGTGTCGGCGGCGGCCTTATGCACACTGGTCTGGGGTCCCATAGGTTTACTTCTGGCTGCCCCCATCGCGATGGCCCTCGTAGTGATCGGGCGGTACGTTCCATCACTCGAGATCGTGAGCGTCCTGCTGGGAAACGAGGAGCCGCTGACGCCTGCTCAGGCGTTCTATCAGCGCTTGCTCGCAAAGGATTCGCTCGGGGCACTCGAAGAGCTGGAGGACGCGTCGGGGTCGATCGGGACATCCAGGACCGCGGACGAGATCATACTTCCTGCGTTGCAGTTGGCAGCTCGAGATATCAGGTTCGGTCGCCTCCAGGCCGAGCGGGTGACCTCGATCGCGCAGACGCTCGACGATGCTTCGGCTCAGTGGCTCCGGCGCAATGAGCTCGAGGCGCCTCTCACCGATAACGCGCGGATCGTTGTTGTGGGCGCCCGCGGGGAGATCGACGCTGCGTGTGCGAAGACCGTTGCCCGCATCATCGCCGATCGTTCAGGCAAGCCCGCTCGCGCCATAGATGTCCTCTCGGGGATGTCCGCGATTTCGGGGCTGTCCAGCGACCGCGAGTTGCCCCTCGAGATCCTGATTATCGTGGCACAGGCCAGCGTGACTTCGGCGCAGCTTGCCATCCTGGCGGAGCGCGCCGAACGTGACCTGCCGGCGACAAGGGTGATGTGCCTGGCCGATGGGCTCGTCGCCGATCTTCGCCCAAGCGCGTCGCGCCACCGCAAGCAAAAGACGCAGACGGTGCGCGAGATCATTTCTCTGGTCACGGTCGCCACGCGGAAGGACGATCCTGCACTCAGTGGCGAGAAGCCTGTCGATGCAAGCAACGAGACGAGCACCCTTGGGGCGGAAGCCACGGCGTCGTAGAGGGAAGCGGGGATTCAGGACCGAAGATCAAACGGGATGGGTCGCCTGAGCGGGACCGGTGGCACGCAGGCCTTTCGGGGCCAACAATCCCAGCGGCGCCGGGATCAGAGAAATGGGCGTTCCTCGCGTTCCTGACGATCGTAGCCGGAGAGCTCGATCAGTCTCTTTTCATCCAGAACCCGAAGCACTTGACGCTGCCATTCGATACAGCCCATCGCCTGGAGCTTCCTAATCGTCTTGTTCGTATGGACGAGTGAGAGGCCCATGGCATCGCCGATATGCTCTTGCGTTATCGGGGCGCTGATGACGGATTCGTTTCCGCGTCCCCCGCGACGGACCTGATGCAGCAAGAAAACTATAAGGTATGCTATTCGTCCCAACGCAGGCATCTGACCGACGGCTGCGAGATGCTGGGCCAGGATGGATTCCTCGCGAGCTGCCATCCAAGTCATATCGTAGGCCAGATTGGACTGCTCATGGTAAAGCTCCCAAATGCGCTCTCTCGGAAACACGCAGAGGCGCATATCGGTCAATGCCTCCACCGAATGAAGCATCTTGTCGAAGAGTGCACTCTGCAAGCCGAGCAGGTCGCCCCGGAACGCGAAGTTGAAGACTTGCCGGTTCCCATCCTGAAGGATCTTGAACCGCATTGCCCAGCCGTCGAGGACGGTGAACAGGTGCGGGCTGTTATGCCCCTCGAGAAAAATCGTCGATCCGGCCTGGACCGTCATCTCTCCGATCTTGAAGTTCGAAATGAATGCCAGCTCCTCCTTGGTGAATTTCCGGAACGTCTCCATCTGCCGGAGCGGACATGATTCACACGGGATCTCCTGCGCACCCTGAGGACCTGGCCTCGACTTGACTATCCGATTGCGGCTTCTGGCGACCATGCGCGGAGCGCTTCCTTTATAGCGAGAGGCGTTTCCCCTTGTGATTACGCTCAGATGCCCCGACCGGTTCTTCACCGATTTCGCCGCCGCGGGCGCGTTACGCCTGCTCGAGCGGTTCGCAAGGACTCTACCAGCAGCGCATCCATGCACAGGAAGCCGTAGCGGCGTGCCGGAGCTGAGGCAAGAGCTTCGCTTGATGGAGGGGCCCAGGGATTAGTCTGGCAGGAGCTGGCTGATCTACGACCCGGTTCGGCATCGCCACTTCCAGAATTTTCGAGGCTCGGGCATCGTGCCTCGGTCCGGCCATCATCTGGTCTGGATCGAACTCGAAGGCAAGGCCATCGCGCGTGTGGCGTGCGGAGCAATTCCACATCTACGGGCGACGAGAAAGGCTCGCGGCGGCAGCCTGGCGCCGGGTCCTGCGCGTTCTCGTATGCGAAAGTGGCGCATAGCACCGGGATCGGCGCCCATCGTTGCCGCGCATCGCGCCGGCACCGATGCAACATCCTGACGAGCTAGCGCACGAAGCGATAGTCGAATCCGTTCTTTCCGTGTGGCTTGATCACACCCACCGTCGGGCTGGGAAAGTGGATCGGCAGGACCAAGGTCGGCGTGTCACAGACGCGCGTCAAAAAACTGCGCCGAGACTGTGCAGCCTCGGCTCGATCAACGTCGAAAATCGTGGACCACTCGGGCTCGCGGCACTGCAGGGCGTGATGCATCATGTCACCCGTCACGACAGCGCGCTGGCCCTTCGACTTGATGTTGATGCAGACGTGGCGCGGCGAGTGCCCGGGCGTGGGTGTTAGAGAGAAGGTGTCGTCCAGCTCGTACGTGTTGTCGACGAGGATCGCCTGCCCTGCCTCGACGATCGGCCGACAGTTGTAGGTCCAAACGTTGCCGGGGGGATTGCGTCCCTCTTTCGTGGCCGCTTCCCAGTAAGCGTACTCATCCTTGTGGAAGATGTACTTGGCGTTGGGGAACGTCGGGACCCATCGGCCGTTCACCAGCCGCGTATTCCAACCCGTATGGTCGATATGGAGATGGGTGCAGAAGACGTGGGTGATCTCTTCGAAAGAAAGACCCGCCCTCTTGAAATTGTCGAGCCATGGCGTCGTGTCGAAATCGAACGGAGCGGGATGGCCCTTGTCAGCCCCCGTGCAGGTATCGACGAGGACCAGATGCTTCGGCGTACGCACGACGAAGGTCTGGTAGGTGATGCACATGAGGCCCGTCGCCGGATCGAAAACCTCGGGCTCGAGCGTTTCGAGGTGCGTCTTCGCGGTTTCGTGGTCGTAGGAGGGGAACATGTCAACGGGGCGCCGCCAGGGGCCTTCGCGCTCCACAATCGAGGTGATGGTCACATCGCCGACGTTGACGGTTCTCATTGCGGTTCATCCTGTTCGCCGCTGATCCGAAGCATCCCCAGGACGCTGACATGTCCGGACAGCACCGACAACGCCTAAATTTCGGGCGCGCCGGTCGCGCGAAGCAATGCAACGCAATTTAACGAAAATCTCGGCACGAACTTTCGGGAACGGAAGCGGGTCGATGATAATTATGCAAGGGTCCGCCCCGCGGGGCTCCCCCGAGCAGCAACGTCATGGCCATGTCCACCATCATCGACCGTTCAGGATCGGCGTTCGAACTCGCCCTGCAGAGCCTTCGCGACGAGCGCGCCAAGTGCGTCGCCCGCTTGACGGCGGCTCTGGAGGCCAATGGGAGCGGGTCGGAGGTGCAGGGATGGCTTGCCCGGATCGAGTCAATCAATGCGTCGTTGATCCGCCTGGCGAGCGCCCACGTCGGATCCTGAACGGGCGCCAAAGCGATTTGATGCGCGAACCGGCAGCAGAACCTTTTCCTTGCGGATACTTAGCTTAGTGTGGCATCGCCTCGGGAAACGAGTTCGAGAACCCGGGGGCGTTTGTGGAGACCTTCGACTACGTAATCGTCGGTGCCGGCTCGGCCGGTTGCGTGCTGGCCAACCGTCTGACGGCGGATGGCCTCACTCGCGTGTGTGTGCTCGAAGCGGGTCCTCCCGACTGGCTCCCCTGGATCCACATCCCGGCCGGCTTCATCAAGACATTCTATCACCCGGCGGTGAATTGGCTCTACAGCATGGAGCCTTCCGAATGGACTGGCGGCAGGCGGATCCATGCTCCCCGCGGCAAGACGCTCGGCGGCTCGTCGTCGATCAACGGCCATATCTACAATCGCGGACAACCTCTCGATTTCGACACCTGGGCGCAGATGGGCAACCGGGGATGGGGCTATGCCGACGTGCTGCCCTATTTCAAGCGGCTCGAAGCGCGGACGGGAGAGGGTGACGAGACGTTCCGCGGCCGAGACGGAAGCCTCACGGTGTCTGACATCGATTGGGTGCATCCGCTCTGCGAGGCGTTCATCCAAGGTGCGGTCGAGGCCGGTATTCCTCGGAATCCCGACTACAACGGTGCCAAGCAAGAGGGTGTCGCCTACGCCCAGCGCACTATCCAGAACGGCCGGCGCGTGTCGGCGGCTCGGGCTTTTCTGTATCCGGCGCGCAAACGCCACAACCTTCACGTCGTTACCGAGGCCCACGCGACCGGCCTCATCATGGAGGGCAAGCGGGTGCGGGGTGTCCGCTACGCCAAAGGAGGGCGAGGCGGCGCAGTCGTCGAGCTCAAAGCGTCGCGCGAGGTGATCCTCTCGGGTGGAACGTATAACTCGCCGCAGCTGCTGCAGCTTTCGGGAATCGGCTCGCCCGACGTCCTCGCCAAGCATGGGATCGAGGTGCGCCACGCCCTGCCAGGGGTCGGGGAGCACCTCAAGGATCACTACGCGCCACGCTTCGTCGCGCGGGTGAAGAACATCGAGACGATCAACGAGAGGGTGCGCGGGCTGAAGCTTGCCTCGGAGGTTGCAAAATGGATGTTTCAGCGAAAGGGCGTCCTGTCGCTTTCGCCAACCCTCGTTTATGCCTTCTGGCGCTCCAACCCCGACATCGAGAATTCCGATATCCAGTTGACGTTCACGCCCGCGAGCTATCTCGAGGGGGTACAGGGCGAGCTCGAGAGGGTACCGGGCATGACCGTCGCCTCGTGGCAGCAACGGCCGGACAGCAAAGGCTATGTGCGGATTCGCAGCGCTGATCCGTTCGACGCGCCGATCATCCAGCCGAATTATCTAGCCGAAGACAGCGATCGACGCGTCCTGCTCGCCGCCATGCGGCTCGCGCGGCGCCTGCTAGCCTCGAAACCGCTCGAGCCCTATTTCGACTACGAGGATTTTCCGGGTCCCAAAGTGCAGAGCGACGACGAGCTTCTGGGCGCTGCCAAGGAGAGAGGCACGACCACGTTCCATCCCAACGGCACCTGCCGGATGGGCCCGGAAAGCGACCGCCTGGCCGTCGTCGACGATCAGCTCAGGGTGCACGGAGTGCAGGGGCTTCGCGTGATCGATGCCTCGGTGATGCCGACGATGCTGTCCGCCAACCTGAATGCAGCGACGATGATGATCGCGGACAAGGCCTCGGATCTGATCCTCGGCAAGAGCGCGCCCGAGCCGGTGGTCGTGTCGGCCTGACCTGTGGGACGGGGCCAGCTATGCTCAACGATCTCCTGCTGATCGAGATGGGTCTCAAGGGCTTGAGCGGAATAATCGTGCTCTGCTTTCCGCGCACTCTCTCCCGACTGCTCGGCCTGCCGTCGGTCGTCGAGACGTTCTGGCCACGGCTCGTCGGGGCTTTGCTCGCAGGCCTCGCCGCCGCAACATTCCTCGAGGGACGCCTGGCAGCTAAGAACGGGTTGGGACTTGCCGGCCACGTCGCGATCAATCTCGCAATAGCGATGACGCTTGTCGCGCTGCTGATCATGGGACGGGCCGGGGCGACGCGACGTGGGCGCGCATTCGTCGTGCTCGCTGCAGGGGCGCTCTCGGTGCTCGCGCTGGTCGAACTTGCGTGGGCTTGAACGGCTTTTCACAGCCGTCACAGTTGCATCACCCGCGCACGTGACCGCGCCGGGCCGAACACCCTCGGGAGGCCGCTTCCGTGAACCCATAGAGGGACCGTACTCGTGGGGCCTGTGGAGGCACGGCGTTTGCAGCTCGGCTTGCACTTATCGGCAGCCGCAGCGGACGCGTCCCAGAATGAACCAGCCCCTCCTTCGCGATCGCGCGTTTGGTGATATCGCAGCGCTTCCTGACACGGCAGGAAGCGAACGTGACAGCGGGATCCGGTACGCGGACTCAGGGCGCGGGACGCTGGATTTCGAACTCGTTACGACTCTGGCGGGGTTTGAGGCGCTCGAGGACGGCTGGAACGCCCTTTACGCCGAGGCTGCCAAGTCGACGCAAGCCTTTCAAGCCTTCAACTGGTGCTGGCACTGGTGCCGTCACTATCTCGAAACACGAGACGGGGGGCTGCGGCTCGCGATCGTGGCTGCGCGCAAGGGCGGCAGGCTGGTTCTCATCATGCCCTTCGTCGTCCAGAGACGGGCGATGCTGAACGAGCTTACCTGGCTGGGAGAGCCCGTATCGCAGTACGGAGATGTGCTGGCCTCGCGCGAGGCTGCCGGTCTCGAGGCACTCGAGGCAGCCTGGCAGTTCGCCGTCACCCAAACCGGTGCGGATGTGGCAAACCTGCGGCGCGTCAGGTCCGACGCCGTTGTGAAGCCATTGCTCGATCGCATCGGAGCGACGATCACGGCAACGGAGGAGGCGCCATTCCTGGCCTTGGGCGCCGATCAGACCTTCGAAGGATGGGAGGCGCGGCGCCAGCCGCGGGCCCGCAAGAACCGACGCCGCCAAGCCCGCCGCCTCGCCGACCTGGGCGAAACCGCCTTTGTCTCTCTTTCGGGAAGCGAGGAAGCGGCAGCCCTCGCTGCCCACGCAATTCGCCTCAAGCGAGACCTGCTTCCGGACAAGGGTTCGATTTCCCCGGCCCTTTCCGACGCACGATTCGAGGCCTTCTTCGCCGACGCTGCGCACGGGCGTGGCCGGCCGGCTGGCGTCACTGTGCTCGCCATCACATGCGGAGGTGCGCCCGCGGCCCTGAAGGTGCTGATCGAAACGAAAGACGCAGCCTTCCTCCACATCGCCGTGTTCGAGCCGCGCTTCGAGAGGTGTGGGGCGGGAGCCCTGCTGCTCGAGCATGCCGTCGCACGGACGATCGAGGAAGGAAGGGGCGTCCTGGATCTGCTTCCCCCCCGGCACGCCTACAAGCTCGACTTCGCCGATGACTGCGAGGTCGTGCACGACTTCGCAATGGCGCTCTCAACCAAAGGATGGCTCTATCTGCAGGCCTATCTCAGGCTGCGCCGCCGCCTCAAGGCTATGATCGAGGCGCTGCCGCTGCCCATCCGGCGTGGTCTCGCACGGCTTGCCAGCGTGCGGCCAGCGTCCCAGCCCTAAGGCCCAGGCCCTGCTACTCGGCGGCGTGGCGCGCCTCTGCCGCCATCCTGTCGTTGATACGATGCTCGATGACGGAGCGGAAATTGCGCAGGAAGCCCTGAATCGGCCAGACGGCGCCCTCGCCGAAGGCACAGATGGTGTGACCTTCAACCTGCTTCGTTACGCTGAAGAGCAGGTCGATCTCGTCCTTGGTGGCATCACCGCGAACCATGCGCTCCATCAGACGCCAGATCCAGGCGACGCCCTCGCGGCACGGCGTGCACTGGCCGCAGCTCTCGTGCTTGTAGAAGTAGGCGATGCGGGCAAACGCCTTGATGATGTCCGTCGACTTGTCCATGACGATGACGGCTGCGGTGCCGAGGCCCGATTTCAGGGCCGCCATGGAATCGAAGTCCATGAGCAGCTCCTGGCAGTCCGGCGCCGCGATGCACGGCATGGACGAGCCGCCGGGAATCACGGCGAGCAGGTTGTCCCAGCCGCCGCGCACGCCGCCAGCGTGCTTCTCCAAGAGCTCGCGCAGCGGGATCGACATGGCCTCTTCGACAACACACGGCTTGTTCACGTGCCCCGAGATCTGGAACAGCTTGGTGCCGGTGTTGTTGGGGCACCCTATGCCGGAGAACCAGGCTGAGCCGCGACGCAGGATGGTCGGCACCACGGCGATGGACTCGACGTTGTTCACGGTCGTCGGAGAGCCATAGAGACCGGTGTTGGCCGGAAACGGCGGTTTGAGGCGCGGCTGGCCCTTCTTGCCTTCTAGGCTTTCCAGGAGGGCCGTCTCCTCGCCGCAGATGTAGGCGCCGGCGCCGTGGTGGACGACGATATCGAAGTCCCAGCCGTGGACGTTGTTCTTGCCGATGAGCTTGGCATCGTAGGCCTGCTTGACGGCGGCCTCGAGCCGCTCGCGCTCGCGGATGAACTCGCCGCGTACGTAAATGAAGCAGGTGTGGGCGCGCATGGCGAACGAAGCGAGGAGGCACCCCTCCACGAGATGATGCGGATCGTGCCGCATGATCTCTCGGTCCTTGCAGGAGCCCGGCTCCGACTCGTCAGCGTTCACGACGAGATATGACGGCCGCGTATCGTTCTTGGGCATGAACGACCACTTGAGACCCGTCGGAAAGCCCGCGCCGCCGCGCCCACGAAGGCCCGACGCCTTGATCTCGTTGATAATCCAGTCGTGCCCCTTGTCGATGAGGCGCTTCGTGTCGTCCCAAAGCCCGCGCTTCCTGGCGCCGTCCAGGCTCCAGTCGTGGAAGCCGTAGATATTGGTGAAGATGCGGTCTTTGTCAGCGAGCATCTCGTTTTTCCGCCTGCGGTCCGCGAAGGATCCTGAATTTCCAAAGAAGAAGGCCGGTGATGGCGGCCTGAACGGCGAGGAGACCTATGACATAGAGCAACAGATCCCGTTCACTCAACCCGTTCTCCATAACGAAGAGATAGATGAGGGCGGGAAACAGCACCAGCAGGACCGCCACGGCATCGAACAGCACGAAGAGCAAGAGCCGACGCCGGAATTCCGGATCACTCGACGTCGTTCGATCCTGCCCCCGAATGATCGCCTCCCCACTTCGGGTCCCGCCCTCGGACTAGGCTTTCGCCTTGGCTTCGGCCGCGGCCTTGGCCGCCGCCTCTGCGGCTGCCTTCTCGCGCTCGGCGAAGGCCTGCTGCCAGCCGCCGATCGCCGATCCGTCGTAGAGCTTGGGATCGGTCAGCGTCGAAGCTCCGCCCACCGGCGAGGACGCCTTTCGGCCGGTCTGGCTGCCCGGCGGCGGCGGATTACCCGCCGCGAAGCCGTCGAGCACCTTCTCGAAGCTTTCGGGTGTCAGATCCTCCCAAACGTCCTTGAGGACCTGGACCACAGGGGCGTTGGCACACGCGCCGATGCATTCCACCTCCTCCCACGAGAAACTGCCGTCGGCCGACAGGTGGTGCTGGTCGTGGTGGATTCGGGCGCGGCAAACCTCCATCAGCCCCTCAGAGCCGCGTAGCATGCACGGCGTGGTGCCGCAGACCTGGAAATGGGCCTTCTTACCCACCGGCGAAAGCTGGAACATGGTGTAGAAGGTCGCGATCTCGTAGACGCGAATGTAGGCCATGCCAAGCAGGTCGGCGACAGCGCGAATCGCCGGCTCGGTCGTCCAGCCTTCCTGCTCCTGAGCGCGCCAGAGCACCGGAATGACCGCCGAGGCCTGCTTGCCCGGAGGATACTCGGCGATCTTGGCCTTCACCCAGGCCATATTCTCGGGCGTGAAGGCAAACGTTGCAGGCTGCTCAGGATAGAGGCGGCGGACGGCCATGGTGTCCTTCTCGGGCGCAATCTCGTCAGCGGGGGAGGGGCGCGACGACGCCCCCCGGCTCGGTGCGGGTAATACCACGATCGCGGTCGGCAATGTCAGCCTCGCGATCAGTTGCCGCAGGAGCCGTAGCCGGGTCGGCGACGAGGGTGCCGTCGGGGCGATAGAAGGAGGCGTCGGCAACCGGAACGTGAGAGGCGGCTGCCATCCACATGATCAACAGCGCGACGACCGAGGCGGGCGCCAGCAAGAGCGCGACCTGTGCCGCTACGCGCATCATCATGATCCAGGCGACGGCGAAGACGAAGCCGAGCAGCGGGACCACCACAATTGCCGGACCGCCGCGGGCGATGGCGAAAAGCATGGCAAAAAGTATCGAGAAAAGGCCGATCGCTATGGGCAAGCCGGGGCGATGCGCCTGCCATTCCCCCATGGGCCAGCCGTTGTAGACGGCGAACCAGCGGTAGGTGGCCAGAGACAATCCCCACGCGAAGGCTGCGATTGCGAGCCAGAACATCGGATCTGCGGGCATGATACGCTCCCTTCAGGCGCCGACGGCGGGCGCCAGCATCCCAACCCGAGGCCCTTTATGGTTTCTTCCGAGGAAATGCGCCAGTCCTGAGATTGTCAGGGCAGCCCGGCTCACGCCTTGCGAACGAACTCGGACTTGAGCGCCATCTGGCCGATGCCGTCGATGCGGCAGTCGATGTCGTGCCCGCCAGCCCCGTCGACGAGGCGGATATTGCGCACCTTGGTTCCTACCTTGACCACCGAGGACGAGCCCTTGACCCTGAGGTCCTTGATGACTGTGACGCTATCGCCGTCAGCGAGTGGCGTCCCGTTGGCGTCCTTGATGATGCGTGGGGCGTCGTCGTCGGCTGCCGCCTCGCCGCCCGGCGCCCATTCGTGTGCGCACTCCGGGCACACACAAAGCCCCCGATCCTCGTAGGTGTATTCACAGGAGCATTTCGGGCAGTGGGGAAGGTCGGACATCGCTCAGCTTTCTGCTTCCATTGTAGGAACTGCGCTCGAAGACGGTAGGCTGGATTAGCGTCGGCCGAGGCACCGCGTCGAGAGCGTTTTTGCGACCCCGCGCGCAATCCAGCGCTCACCGGCACGTCGTTGTTGAATTACGCCGGTTCGAACACCGAAAGCCTCCGGCGGGCGCCGTGGCCAGTTAACCCAGCCTACAGCGCCTGCTACCCAGCCAGCCCGAGCCGGACGAGCAGTTGATAGAGGTAGAATTCCATCTGTCCCACCGGCAGGAGGTAGCGGGCCGCACCACCGACCGCAAAGAGCACGAACGACCCAACCAGGCCGACTGCAATCCCTAGAAGAACGCCGCGTCCTGTGGTCCTGCCTGAACGACCAGCGACAGCGACCGCCGCCATCAGCAACACGCCGCCGATGATCGAGGCGACGTTGGTGATCAGCATGACCTACCTATCAATCTCCCCGAACACGATGTCGAGGGAGCCGAGGATTGCGGAGACGTCGGCCAACATGTGGCCGCGGCAGATGAAATCCATGGCCTGGAGGTGGGCGTAGCCGGGCGCGCGGATCTTGCACTTGTAGGGCTTGTTGGAGCCGTCGGCGACGAGATAGACGCCGAACTCGCCCTTCGGCGCCTCGACGCAGGCGTAGACCTCGCCCTCGGGCACGTGGAAGCCTTCAGTGTAGAGCTTGAAGTGATGGATGAGCGCTTCCATCGAGCGCTTCATCTCGCCACGCTTCGGCGGCACCACCTTCTTGTTCTGAGCGGAGACAGGGCCCTGGCCCTCGGTGCTCATCAGAAGCTCGCAACAACGCTTCATGATGCGGACCGATTCGCGCATCTCGAACATGCGGATGCAATAGCGGTCGTAGCAGTCGCCGTTCTTGCCGACCGGAATGTCGAACTCCATCTCCTCATAGCACTCGTAGGGCTGGGCCTTGCGCAGATCCCAGGCGGCTCCGGAACCGCGCACCATGACGCCGGAGAACCCCCACCGCATGCAGTCCTCGAGGCTGACCACGCCGATATCGACGTTGCGTTGCTTGAAGATGCGGTTGCCGCTGAGAAGGCCCTCAATGTCGTCGCAGACCTTCAGGAACGGATCACACCAATCGTGGATGTCCTGAATGAGCTCGGGCGGCAGATCCTGGTGCACGCCGCCGATGCGGAAGTACTTGGCGTGCATGCGGCTGCCCGAGGCACGCTCGTAGAAGACCATCAGCTTCTCGCGCTCCTCGAAGCCCCAAAGCGGAGGCGTGAGCGCGCCGACGTCCATGGCCTGCGTCGTGACATTCAGGAGATGCGACAGAATTCGGCCGATCTCGGAATAGAGCACGCGGATGAGCTGGCCGCGCTTCGGCACCTCGAGCCCGAGCAGCTTCTCGGCCGCCAGGCAGAACGCATGCTCCTGGTTCATCGGAGCGACGTAGTCGAGGCGGTCGAAGTAGCCGATCGCCTGCAGGTAGGTCTTCGCCTCGATCAGCTTCTCGGTGCCGCGGTGCAGGAGCCCGATGTGCGGGTCGACCCGCTCGACGACCTCGCCGTCGAGCTCCAGGACGAGGCGCAGCACGCCGTGCGCCGCCGGGTGCTGGGGCCCGAAGTTGATGGTGAAGGGACGGATCTCGGTCTCGGCCATGGATCAGTTCTCGTCGCGGACGGCGGTGCCGTGCCGGGGAAGCAATTCGTCGAGTAGTCAATAGAGAGGTCCGGGCGCGGATGCTAGTCCCCCACGATGACGCGGGAGGCACAATCCGAGGGGAGAGCTTCCATCGCCGGTCGCCCAGTAACTCGAGCTCTTCAAGCCAAGGGCACCAAAGCAACTGCGCTATCGCTCCTTGAACTCAGGCGAGGCGGAGGAAGCCCGCCCCCCAGAAGCGGCCCGAGCGCGTACGCGAGATTTTCACAACCCGCGCATCGGATCGCATCGGGCGGACGGCGTCAGCCTGGCGCTTCGAATTGCAGGGTCCGGGAAAGCTGTAGCAGCCGGGAAGCTCGCTTTTCTCCCCGAGCCGCCTCGTGCCGGGTCGCCGCGCGCAATCTTCGTTAATTCTTCATGCGTACCCTGAGCGAGAAGCCGACTCGTCAAGGAATGATATTCGATGAGCCTTAAAGACACCCTCGGCCTGAGAATTGCCTCCCGCGAACAGCAGCGACGCGTTGCCTGGATCGCGCTCGGTTGCATCCTGGTGATCGGATTCGGTGCCGCGGGAGCCTTCGTGGGGCCATATGCGTGGCGGCATTACACGTTCGTTGCCGTGCAGGCGCGTGTGACAGCGATCGACACGCTCTGTCAGTACCAGATCAAGCGGCTGAGCAAACGCGGTCCGGCGCAGGTGACGGGCTTGGTCGACTGCGCGACGGCGGAAGCAGAAGCCGCGCGAATAGATCACGTCATGGGCGAAATCGTGCGCGTTGCGGTCGTGAGCGTCGCGTTCGAGAGCGTCGACGGCACGCCCTACAAGACCTCGTTCGACGTTCGGGAAGAAGCCGTTGCCGATCTCCAGCTCGGTCAGACGCTTGCAATCCAGTACGATCCGGAAAAGCCCGGACGTGTGCAACGCCTCGCCGACCATCCGTTCGCACTGACGGCTGCAGGGCGCTATGACGGGGCCAAGGCGGTGGCAAAGAGAAGCGCCGAGGCCGCCAAGGTGAGAGCCGGCGACACACGAACAAAGTTCGAGCGAGCGAAGGATGGCGAGCCGATGGGCGGGCTCGAGATTTTCGCCAACACGGTGGCGTGGATCATCATCGCCTTGATGGGCGTGGCCATCTTGTGGGCCGTCCGCCTCGTCTGGAGACTGGCTCGCCGCCTTCTCGGCGGGGGCAGTGGAACGCCACCGGGCGCCTCTCCTCCAGCAGAGCGTCTCACTCGGGCAGCCGTACCGGCTCGCGCCCCGCGCGCGACGTTCGGGCAATCCGGCGTTTCATCGCGCACGTCCGGTGGACGGCAACGGCCCTCCTTCTCTTCGAGGGGCTGAACAGATGGCTCGCGACGGAGGCCATGCTGCTAGCGGGCAGCCTTGGCCGCCTTCGCTGCGACGCCGGCCTTGAAGCGCTGCCAAGGGACGATAGCGCGCTGGTGCATCCCCTCGCCGATCTTGTCGAGGCCGTCGTGGGCCACGACATGGAACGTGATCTTGCGGCCTTCCACCTCTTCGATGGTGGCCGTCACGGTGACCGTCTGGCCGGGAATGGTGGCGGCGAGGTGGGTGACGTTGACGGCGATGCCGAGCGAGCCCTCGCCGTCGTCGAGGTGGGGCCTCAGCAGCTTCGTGCAGGCGCCCTCCATCATGACAACCATGTAGGCGGTGGCCAGCACCTCCGGGATGTCGTCGAAGGTCGAGCGGTCCATGGCGAGGTGCGGAACGGTGTTCTCAGCGGTGACCGCGTAGCTGTGCGTGTCAGCCAGGCCGGGAACGAGAGTGGGCTTCATCGCGCAAGGCCGTACATCACGACTTCGGCGGCTCCTTCGCCTTCTCGTCGCCGGGGAGAATGTAGTCGACGCCTTCCCAAGGACTTTCGAAGTCGAACTGACGGAACTCCTGCGTCAGGCGGACCGGCTCGTAGACGACGCGCTTGGCCTCGTCGTCGTAGCGGACCTCCTTGAAGCCCGTGAGCGGGAAGTCCTTCCGGAGCGGGTGGCCCTCGAAGCCATAGTCCGTGAGGATGCGGCGCAGATCCGGATGCTCCGAAAACAAGATGCCGTACATGTCGTAGGTTTCCCGCTCGAGCCAGTTGGCGGTCGGGAAGACCGATACGACGCTCGGGACGGGTGTCGCATCATCCGTCTCGAGCTTTATCCGAATGCGCTGGTTCTTGCGCATCGAGAGCAGGTGATAGACGACGTCGAAGCGGTTCTCGCGCGCGGGCCAGTCGACGCCGGTGATGTCGAGCAGCACCTCGAACTGCAACGCGGGATCGTCGCGCAGCCTAGTTAGCACATCAACGATCCGCTCGCGCGCGACAGTCAATGTCACTTCACCGTAGGCAATCCTGGAAGCCACCAGTGAGCTGCCGACCGCCGCTTCTGCCTGTGCGCCGAGGTGTTCCACGTGTCCCGTTCCCCTGCTTGTCGAACCGGCGTCAGGCAAGGCCCTACCGCTCGATGGTCCCTGTCCGCCGGATTTTCTTTTGGAGGAGCAGAATGCCGTAGACGAGCGCCTCGGCCGTCGGCGGACAGCCGGGAACGTAGACGTCGACAGGAACGATACGATCGCAACCCCGAACGACGGCATAGCTGTAGTGATAGTAGCCACCGCCATTGGCGCACGAGCCCATAGAGATGACGTAGCGGGGCTCCGGCATCTGGTCGTAGACCTTGCGGAGCGCCGGCGCCATCTTGTTGGTGAGCGTGCCCGCGACGATCATGACGTCGGACTGGCGAGGGCTCGCCCGCGGCGCGAAGCCGAAACGCTCCACGTCATAGCGAGGCATCGAGGCCTGCATCATCTCGACGGCACAGCAGGCAAGGCCGAACGTCATCCACATCAACGAGCCGGTACGAGCCCAGTTTATGAGATCGTCCGTCGTCGTGACGAGAAAGCCCTTGTCAGCGAGCGCGTTATTGATCTCGGTCATGCCGCGATCGCCGGGCTTTGCCAGAGCCGTGGCCGAGCCTTCGCCGGGCTTGTCGAAGACGGGCCCACCCGATGTGATCAATCCCATTCGAGCGCTCCCCTGCGCCAGACGTAGACATAGCCGAGCAGAAGCTCGGCGATGAAGACCATCACGGCCCAGAACCCTGCCTCGCCCGCCGAGTTGAAGGCGACGGTCCACGGAAAGAGGAACGCCGCTTCGATATCGAAGATGATGAACAGGATGGCCGTGAGATAGAAGCGAATGTCGAACTTCATGCGCGCGTCGTCGAACGCGTTGAAGCCGCATTCGTAGGCCGACACTTTTTCGGAATCCGGATTGCGATACGCCACGAGCCAGGGCGCAACCATCAGCGCACCACCGATGAAGAGCGCAACGGCAATGAAGACCGCGATCGGCAAATAGTCGTTGATGAGCAGGGTCATGCGCGATCCGAGGCTTGGCGTGCGTGCGTGCGTCGCCGACCTCGCTGCGACCACGCGGTCGGCCGAGAGCGGCGCGATTGTGCCGTTCTGAGTTATCGCACTGCCCCGCGCCGCGCAACCCGCAGAAGCCCTATTGCCGGGGTCTTCGGGGCGACGGCGCGATATGTCGCGTGCCTGCCGGCAGGCGCGGGAAGAGCCACCCGGCGGCCAACCGTGCTCCGGGAGGCCGCGGCAACTTTAAGACTTTGTTTACGAGTGTGGCGCGATGCTCGAAGCATTGGTGGACACGAGTCGCATCGCCGGTTGCAGCCGTCGCCCAACGGCTGGGACCATTCGAGCGCCGCGAGTTTGGGTGCTCCAACCTGCTGCCCGACGGCTCACGCTGTCGGGGCCAAAATGAAGGAGCCAGCCTCTTTCTCTCATTCGACCCAGAACAGCGGCTCGGTCGGTGCCAACGCACCACCGAGCCGTACTGCTTTTGCGTGCCGTGCAAGGCCGGTCGCATCGTCCGTCTCGACCGCCAGACCCGAAAGAGTTGCAGCGCCGATGGCCGGCTCGAAGCGGCCCCGCGGGATGCGGGTCAAGAAGCGATTGATAGGCTCATCAGCATCCATCCCGACAATCGATTCGTAGTCGCCGCACATGCCGGCATCAGTCATGAACGCCGTTCCATTCTTCAGAACGCGCTCGTCGGCCGTGGGGGCGTGAGTGTGCGTCCCGACGACGCAGGACACCCGTCCATCGAGGAAGGCGCCCATGGCCTGCTTCTCGCTGGTGGCCTCGGCATGAAAGTCGACGACGATGGCGTCGGCACCTGCGCCCAGAGGGCACGCGGCGACCTCGGCCTCCAGTGCCCGGAACGGACAATCCAGTTCCGGCATGAAGACGCGCCCCATGGCCTGGGCGACGAGGACCTCGGCGCCGTTCCTGGCCTTGAAGAGCCCGACACCCCGACCTGGGGTTCCGCGAGGATAGTTGACGGGACGGATCAGCCTGTCATGGCGCTCGATGAAGACGAGCGCCTCGCGTTGGTCGAAGGCGTGATTGCCGAGCGTCACGGCGTCCGCGCCCGCATCCAGGAACTCCTGCAGGATCGTCTCGGTGATGCCGAAGCCGCCGGCGGCATTCTCCCCGTTGACGATGACAAAATCGAGCTTGTAGCGCGCGATCAATCTCGGCAGTCTCTCGACAACTGCCTTGCGGCCGGCACGCCCTACGACGTCGCCAAGAAAAAGAATGCGCATCAGCGGCCGCTTTCCATCAATCCTTACAACGTATGGGGCCCTCCGGCGTGAGCACCCAGTCCAGCCGCTCGTCATAATCGAGATGGGGGACCTCGTCGACCTCCTGGCTGGCGAAGGCCAGTCCGATGGCGAGCACGCTCCTGCGGGCGCGCAAGTCGCACAACGTGCGGTCGTAGAAGCCGCCTCCGTAGCCGAGGCGCATTCCGCTGCGATCGAAAGCCAGGAGAGGCATCAGAAGCACGTCCGGCTCGACCAACGGGGCGGTCTCCTCAGGCTCGCGGATTCCCCAGACGACGGTGCGCAATGGGGCACCCGGCGACCAGGCACGAAAAGCGAGGGGCAGGCCCTTGCCCACCATGACCGGTAGACCAAGCGTCGCGCCCTCACGGTGGAGACGGCTCATCAGCGGTACCGGGTTGATCTCCTCACCGATGGCCAGGAACGCGGAGACGACCTTTGCGGGCGTGTCCGGAGGGAGGAACCCCAACCCTTGGGCGGCGAGGCTTGCCGCTGCTGCGGTGCGGTCGGCCAGCGACAGCTCTGCACGGCGCTTCTTGGCCTCGTCGCGAAGCTGGCGCTTGGCGTGAACGACGGCGTCGGTCGCAGTCATGGGGCCCTCCGCAGGTGCGGGATCATCCTAGCCCGGCCCCTTGTCGCAGTGCAGAGCCGCGATGGCCGTTGAGCGGTCGTCCCCGCGTGGTCCCTACTTATGTAGGTGGGCGCCGTGTGACCAAGCCCACGAGCCCGGTCAGGGACAGCTCCCATGCGAAGAGTATAGGCCCCCGGGTCGAATATGCCCTGACGCACCCCGCAGCCCTGCGACTCAGAATGTAGGAGATCAGCGTTGCGTTTCCAATGCGATGATCAGGCCGCGAGCAAGGCCTCTTGCACGCGTCTCGTCACAATGCGCTAGTCGCGAACGACCGTCTCGCCCTTGACGTTGTCCACTGTGACGTACGTTTCATAGTAGGTGACCGAGGGGCGGGCACCGAACGTGGCCTCGGCCTTCGCGAACCAGTCGGCGTTGTAGAAGGCCTCGGCCGCCTCGCGCGACACCCAGGTGTAGATGCCGCCGCCGCCCGCATCGCCATTCAGATAATCCTTGCGGAGAAGGCCCTTCTCGGCGAGGCCGCGATACGTGGGTGCCGATTTTGTCTGGGCCGCAACGGCCGCCTCCTTAGGACGCTTCGGCATCGGGATCTGAACAACGGCGATTATCATGGACGTCCTCCACATAGCTGGCGTGCCGATCAGAGCGCAGCCGCGAGCCGTTGGCAACGGACACCGGGTCCGCGCTATCGACGTGGCAGAACGGCGCCGCGAGGCGCGAGGGCCTGGGGCGCGCGACGTGGTACAAGTCCTGCCATGAACTGGAACGACGAGGCGATCGTGCTCTCGGTGCGCGCGCACGGCGAGACGGCGGCGGTGGCAGAGCTGTTGACGCGCGAGCATGGGCGATATCTGGGCTTCGTGCACGGCGGGCGTTCGCGCCGGCTGCGGCCGACATTGCAGACCGGCAACCATGTGGACGTCGAATGGAAGGGGCGGCTTGCCGACCAACTCGGGCACTTCGCGATCGAGCTCAGGCGCGGGTTTGCTGCGGAGGCGATGGCGGCCGCAGATCCTGCACGCCTCGCCGCGCTCTCGTCACTCGCGACGATGGCAAGGCTGCTTCCCGAGCGCGACCCGCATCCCGCACTCTTCGAGGTGACGCTGTTCGTCTTGGGGTTCCTCGACGATCCGACGGTGTGGCCGGCGCTGATCGTCCGGTGGGAGCTGGCGCTCCTTGAGGAGCTCGGGTACGGGCTCGACCTCGCGCAGTGCGCCGCGACGGGAAGCAACGACCACCTGATCTATGTCTCGCCGCGAACGGGGCGCGCGGTCTCGGCTTCGGCAGGCGAGCCCTACAAGGACCGATTGCTTGCGCTGCCCGGATTCCTGGCCGGACGCGTTCACGGCGGGGTGGCCAACACGGAGCTCGCCGCAGGGTTCGCTTTAACGGGCCATTTTCTCGAAACGCGTGTGCTGGCTCCGCACGGAATCGCGATGCCGGAAGTACGTTCGCGGATGGTGACACTGCTGCTGCGTGAAAAGGCCAACTGAAGTCGCTAACGGCTCGCCTCGACACGAAGCTTGCCGCCCGCGTCGACGTGCACCTCGTACCGGGCCTTGTCGGCCGCCTGATAGCGCGCGTCGATGCGCTTGCCACCCAACCAGCCGCCAGCGCTCTTGAAGTGGATGCCGCCAGGCTCGCACGCCTTGTGCGTGACGGTGGCGCGCGCAGGCAGATCATAGTCCTGGCCGGCAAACGAATAGGAGACTGCGACGCGGCTCGTATTCACGACCTTGAACTCGTAAGCGAGGCGTCGGGGGCGGCCGAGCAACTGGACACTGAGGAATTTCGGTTCACCTTCGGCCTGGGCAATGCCGACTCCGATCTCGGTGACGGAGGGGAGCTCGAGATTCCTGCGGTGGCCAGGAGAGTTTTTCCAGCCCTCCATGGTCTCGCGCGCGAGCTTCTCGACCGTGAAACCGCGGCTGTCGAGATTGAGCGCCAGATTCTCGGCAATCGTGCAGAACCAGTAACCTGCCGCCTGAGCGCGGTCAGCGGGTTTGCGTCCGTCGGCCTCGTGTGAAAAGCGACCCGTCCTTGCCAGATAGCGAGCAAAGGCTTTCGCGGCCCGGTCAAGCGCGGGGTCTCGCCGTACTGTACCGAGACCCTCGGTCTGGCGGAAGACGTTGGTGCGGTCGACGATGGCCGCCTCGGCTCTCGGGATATCTGGAAGATCGGCCATACGTTGCCTGCTGATGCCGGATTGACGCTGTGCACCCGGTTACTGCACCCTTCCCAGTCGGCGGCTGCGCACGTGCAATGCGGACGTCTACTTCCAACTCAATGGTTGAACGCGGCCCGGGCTTCGGGCGGCATCATATTCCATGCGGAGGCAAAGTCGTGACCCCGGATCTCAGCTATCTCGTATGGGCGGCCGTACTTGCATTTCTTCAGGCGGTGGTCGCCGTTCTCGGAGCCGTCGGTGCGGTTGGGCTACCGGCTCTTGCCGGCAACCGCGAGGGCCTGCCGGCCATCGAGGGATGGGCTGGCAGGGCGGCGCGTGCCCACAGGAACATGCTGGAGAGCCTCGTCCTCTTCGCGGTGCTGGTCCTCGTCGCCCACCTGGCACAGCGGGCGAACGCGCAAACGGCGCTCGGCGCTGCGATCTTCTTCTGGGCGCGGCTCGTCTACGCAGTCGTCTACACGATCGGCATCCCGTGGCTGAGAACCGGCGTGTGGGCCGTGTCGATCCTCGGGCTCTTCATCATCCTGGTGCAGCTCGTATAGCCGTGCTCGCCAACCGGCGACCCTGACCTCGGCGCTGCGCCTCGACCTAGCTGCGCTGGCTCGACGAGGCGATCTCCGTGGTCCGGTAGCCGGCGTCGGCCGGAATGCGTACCGCCCACTTGCCGTCTCCGGTCTTGAAGCGCTCGGGCCGGACCATCATGACCTTGCGGCCGCGGGCACGCTCCATGGCCTCGGCGACGGTGCGGCTCTCGGCGAGAAGCTCGAGGTTCATGCGCGTTGCCGGGACGAGCGTCCGCTTGCCGGATGCGGCCTCCGCGACGATCTTGGCGGGCGAGATCCAGAAGCAGTCGACCATCTCCCGGCCGTCGTGGATGGGCTCCTGGCCATCAGGCGCAGAGACGAGAAAAAAGTGCGTGTCGAAACGCTTCGGCAGGCCCAGCGGCGTCTGCCAATGGGCGAAGTGGACCATGTGGTCGAGCGCCGGGTCCAGCCCCTCCGACTTGATGATCTCGGCGAACGTGACCTTGCGGTCGAGCAGGTTGTCGCGATGCTTTGCTACCATCTCGCGAGCCCGTTCGGGCGCGATATCGCCGCTGGTCGCCCCCTTGGGCCGCGCGATGACGACGCCCGCCTCCTCGAAGGTCTCGCGCATACCGGCCAGCCAGTACGGCAGGTCCGGATGAGACTGCGGCGCCGACAAGTGACCCCAGCTCTCGGGATGGCGATCCTCCTCGTCGATCTTCCCACCGGGGAAGACGACGGCGCCCATCGCACCGTCCATGGGACGGTCGCGCACGACCATGAAGATCTCGATGCCTTCCATGCCGTCACGAACGAGCATGATCGTGGCCGACGGCCGCGAAGGATTTGGATCAGCGAGGTCGGCGGCGTCGGTCATAGCGTGCTTCCTTCGGGTCTGCCGGGCGCAGAAAAATGCCGGCAGGGCCAAGTCCGCCGCCGGCGCGCAAATCATGCCTCAGCCCGGTCGCCCGTTGCAACCACCGCGGTTCCCGTCAGGGCTCGTCCGGGTCGTCGAGAGCCTGGCTCGCTATACGGAACGCGAAACCGGCTCGGGCCAGCGCCGCGAGGTCCTTGCGTCGCGTTTCCGGGGTCATGCCGCCACGCCTCCAACGGCCGAGCCGCTTGCGGGCGACGAAAACCCGGGCCTGGGCCAGCTCGTCGATCCCATCGCCCACGGCCTCGGAGATCGTCTCGGGCGCGATGCCCTTCTCGCGCAGACCCATCCGGATGCGCCTACCCGACAGACCTCTCCCGGCAAGGCTCGCGGCGCGGGCCTCGGCAAAGCGGGCATCATCGATGAGGCCGAGATCGGCAAGCTCGGACACGGCATCGGCGATCATCTTTTCCGTCGCTTCGTCGAGACGACGGACGGCCAGTCGCCGCATCGCCCTGCGCTCGAGGAGGCGGCGAACCATGGTTCTGCTCGCGGCCCTCTGGGAGACGTAATGCAGCGCGGCGTTCCGAAGATAGGATGGCGTCACCGGGCGGGGACCGGCGGGCTTCCGGGTACGTGGCTTGCCGCCGTCTGACATGAGTGGTGGGGCCTCGATCGCTGCGCGTGGAGCCTCGGGCGCCCGCAACGAGCGGCTCGTCAGAGCACGCTCACAGGTGGACGTGCGAAGGGCCTCACGCCGTCTTCGCGACGTGAGGCCCTCCGGATACGTGCTTGAGCTGGAAAAGGCCAGCCTTAGAGCAGTTTGCCCATGGCCACCGCGGTGTCGGACATGCGGTTCGAGAAGCCCCACTCGTTGTCGTACCAGGAAAGGACGCGGACGAGCGTGCCGTCCATGACCTTGGTCTGGTCGAGATGGAATACCGACGAGTGGCTGTCGTGGTTGAAGTCGGTCGACACATTCGGCTGGTCGGTCACGCCGAGGATGCCTTTCAGTGCCTGTCCGGAGGCGCGCTTGATCGCCTCGTTGATCTCGTCCTTCGACGTCTTCTTCTTGGCGACGAACTTGAAGTCGACCACCGATACGTTGGGGGTCGGCACGCGAATGGCAGTCCCGTCGAGCTTGCCGTTGAGCTCGGGCAGCACCAGACCCACTGCCTTGGCGGCACCGGTCGAGGTCGGAATCATCGACAACGCCGCAGCGCGCGCCCGGTAGAGATCCTTGTGCATCGTGTCGAGTGTCGGCTGGTCGCCCGTGTAGGCATGAATGGTCGTCATGAAGCCCTTCTCGATGCCGACGCTGTCGTTCAGCACCTTGGCGACCGGGGCCAGGCAGTTGGTCGTGCACGAAGCGTTCGAGACGACCAAATGCTCCTTCGTCAGTTTGTCGTGGTTGACGCCGTAAACGACGGTCAGGTCGGCATTATCGGCGGGCGCAGAGACCAGAACGCGCTTGGCGCCGGCCGTCAAATGGGCGGAGGCCTTCTCCTTCGAGGTAAAGATGCCAGTGCACTCGAGAGCAATCTCTACACCCATTTCCTTATGCGGCAGTTTGGCAGGGTCGCGCTCAGCCGTCACCTTGATCGGGCCGCGGCCGACATCGATCGAATCGCCCGACACCTTGACCTCGTACGGGAAGCGGCCGTGAACACTGTCAAACCGCAGCAGATGGGCATTCGTCTCGACCGGCCCCAGGTCGTTGATGGCCACGACCTGGATGTCGGTACGACCGGATTCGATGATCGCGCGCAACACGTTACGGCCAATCCGGCCGAAGCCGTTGATGGCGACCTTCACTGTCATAGGATGTCCTCTCGCGTCGGATGATAAAAAGCGTTCGTGACTCCCGGAATCCCGTTCCGGAGCGAACGAGCGCGATCCCTTATGGCCAGAGTGAGTGTGGATCGTGCGTCTCGGTGGCAGGAAATTGTGCAGTGAAGCGTCCGCTGTCAATGCGTCACGCACTTGCTTTCTTAAGGGAGATGGTCGAGATGGTTGCACAGGCGATGCACCAGCGCGATGTTTGCGACCAGTCGTCTTAATCTTGTTGGTTTATGACTTGATTGGCCCTGCGTCCGAGGGTTGGCGGAGCGGCGAATGGCGGACCGGACAGCCGGCAAGGCAAAAAAGCAGGCAAAGAAGGCGCCCAGCCGCTCAACCCGGGCAAAGGGGGAGACGCGCGCCGCGACCGGAAGCGGCGGGCTGGCGGCGGAATGCGCGCGGCTCAGGGAGCAATTGGCTGCGGCGGAGGCACGGATCGAGGCGCTCGAGGCGCAGCGCCGCGAGCTTCTCGATCGAATCAACTGGGCCATCGATTCGCTCAGCAGCTTGCAAGACGAGTGAGAAAGCGTCGCGCACGACTGGCGGATGAAGCTCCGCTGGCACGGCTACGGAACCCGCACGGCGGCGGAACTCTCGGGTGAGGTCCTTGTCCGGCGCAAGGGGACGGCCGGCTGCCAGCGATCATCGCACCCCGGCCGTTGCCGGGCCCCGGCGAGCGGGCCCGGCCTCAACCCTGCGTATCAGGCGCCGGCGATGCGGGCTGTCTTGAGGGCGCTGATCTCGTCCTCGCTCTTCCCCAGCCAGCTCCTCAGGACGTCGGCCGTGTTCTCACCCAGCAGGGGAGATGCCTTGACCTCGGCTGGCTTGCCGTCATGACGAACAGGCCAAGCCGGCACCTTCAGGGGGCCAACCTTGGGATGATCCATCACCTGCATGATGCCGCGCTCTTCAAAGCTCGTGTCATCGACCAGCTCCATGGTGTCGAGCACGGCGCCGGCGGGAATTCCGGCTTCGCCCACGATGCGCATGGCGTCGTGCTTGGTCTGGGTCCTGGTCCAGGTCGAGACAATCTGGTCGACCTCGGCCTCGCGCTCGGCACGGGCCGCCGTCGTCGCGAAGCGTGGATCATCGGCAAGCTCGGGCCGGCCGATGACGCGGGCGAGCCGCTTCCAGTGCTCCTCGTTGCCCCGGCTCGTGTAGATATAGACCCAGTCGTTCGGTCCTCCAGGCTTGCAGGGATAGATACCTCCCGGCGAGGTGACGCCCGATAGCATCTTGGCACCGGCGCGTCCGGCGACGACTCCCGTGCGGGCCTGGGTCGCGAAGGCGATCCGGATGTAGTGCAGCATCGCGTCTTGCATGGCGACCTGCAGGCGCTGGCCTTTGCCCGTCCGCTGCTTCTCGACGTAGGCGGAGAGGATCGAGATGGCGAGGAGCATGCCGGTGCCGGTGTCGCCGATGGTGGCACCCGGCTTGACCGGCGGGCCGTCGGGCATCCCGGTGATCGACATGACGCCGCCGCACGCCTGCGCAATCATATCGAAGGCCAGATTCTTCTCGTAGGGGCTCCCCTCGCCGAAGCCTTTGACCTGCGCGTAGATGAGGCCCGGGTTGATCTTCGAGACGACTTCCCAGCCGAGGCCAAGGCGCTCGATTGCGCCAGGGGCGAAATTCTCGACCATCACGTCCGCCTTCGCGGCGAGATCGAGAACCAGCTTCTTGCCTTCGGGCGACTTGAGATCGACCGTCATCGATTTCTTGTTGGCGTTGAAAATCAGGAAGTAGGTGCTGTCCTTCTCAGGGCTGCCGAAGATGGCGGCGCGTCCCGGATCGCCCAGCTTCGGGTTCTCGACCTTGACGACCTCGGCCCCCATCCAGGCGAGCGCCTCGGTGCATGACGGGCCCGCCTCGAATTGCGAAAGGTCGAGCACGCGAAGCCCTTTCAGGCACTCGAGCGGCTTGGCGTTCAACGGCATCGGCGTCTCCTTGCGTTCTGATTTGGGCGAGAGCCTAGGCTCGGGAGGGAAGGCTTGCCAACCTCGTGCGGCCAGCTTGCGGCGTGTCCGTTGCCTGCGTCTAGCCGTTCGGCCTCACGTCGCGGATGGGCAAGTAGACCAGCAGGGCGAGCAGCGCGGCGGTAGCCTGTACGGCAAAGCCTGTGCGATAGGCGAGCTCCGTCGGCACCGATCCAGGCCCCGAAACGGTGCCGACGATCCAGCCGAAGGCGAGTTGCATCAGCGCGATGGCGGCCATCAGGCCCATGTTCGCAGCGGATAGGCCCCGCCCCATGAGATGCGGCGCAACGAGGCCACGGGCGTGGGCAAAGACGATCATGGGAAATGACGCGGAAAGGCCGAGCAGGCAGAACAGGGCCGTGACCACAGCAACCGGCGGATGATCGAGGGCGGCCAGGCCCGTCATCGCGCAGAGCACGCCAGACATGCCAACCAGCATGGCGGCCTTGACCGAGTTCATGCTCCTCGCGACAAGGCCCAGGGCGGTGTGGCCGGCCATCGAGCACAGCGCCATGGCGAGCAAGACGTTGCCACTGGCGATGACGTCCAATCCGTGCACCTGGCGGAGGTAGGGGGCACCCCACACGCCGGTGACCGTCGTCGACGCCGAGATGGGCAGGCCCGCCAGCAACAAGCGCACCATGCCGGGCTGCCGCAGCGCCTCACCCACGCCTCCGATGACGCCGGCCAAGCTTTCCGAGCGAGAGGGCGCGGATCCTCCACCCGGAGGAGCGTCGCGGATGACGAGGCCGACGGCGACAAGCAGGGCGGCAACCGCGGCAGTGAAGATCCAATAGCATTCGCGCCAGCCGATGAGCGCGATCAAGGCAGCCAGAGGGGTTGTGGCGGAGAGCGTTCCGGACGCGGCGAAGGTGTTGAGCGTGCCCATCAGCGTCACGACACGCTCCTGAGTGAGCCAGCGCGCGAGCACGTAGTAGGCGCCGGTGAAGATGCCCGCGCAGCCGATGCCCATGAGGACACGACCGAGGGAGAGGATGGCGACGGACTCCGAGGAGGCAAAGGTTGCCGCGCCGGCCGTGGTGAAGAGCAACATGCCCGAAAGCGTCAGGCGGGGGCCGAAACGGTCGAGCAGCATACCGGTCGGAAGCTGCATGACGGCGTAGGCGAGAAAGAAGGCGCTGGCAACGGTGGATAGCGCAGCGGGAGAGAGCGTCATCTCGCGTGCCAGCTCGGGAGCCATCACGCCCAGGCTGGACCTCAGAAACAGGTTCATAAAGGCGAGCAGGAAGAGAACAACGACGATGGCGGCCAAATGCCACGAGCGCCGCTCGGCCCTCTCCGCGATGGCGCCCTCACCCCAGTCGTTCATGTGCTCGCGCTCTCCTCGATCGCCCGTCCGCCAGCGCCCCACGAATGGGCCTTCCTGGTCGCCATCGGTCGGGATCGCCGGCAACTGGATTAACGGCCTAGCTTTCGCCTATAAGGGCGCAAGGAGCGGCGCAAGCGGCCGCCCCCCTTTCCCATTCAGCGCTGACGAACACTCCGAGAACGAGCCATGGCCGGACATTCGCAATTCAAGAACATCATGCACCGCAAGGGCAAGCAGGATGCTGTCCGCTCCAAGCTTTTCGCCAAGCTCGCGCGCGAAATCACGGTCGCTGCAAAGACCGGTATTGCCGATCCCGACATGAACCCTCGCCTCAGGCTGGCCATCCAGAACGCGCGAGCCGAGAACATGCCGAAGGACAACATCGAGAGGGCCATCAAGAAGGCCGCGGGCGGAGATGCCGAGACTTACGAGCAGGTGCGCTACGAAGGCTACGGTCCGGGTGGCGTCGCCGTCATCGTCGAGGCTCTGACGGACAACCGGAACCGGACCGGCGGAGCTGTGCGAGCGGTCTTCACGAAGTACAGCGGGAACATGGGGGCGACAGGCTCGGTGGGCCACATGTTCAACCGGATCGGCGAGATTCGTTTCAAGCCCGAAGCGGCGACTGCCGACGCCATGCTCGAGGCGGCCATCGAAGCCGGAGCCGACGACGTGGAGAGCGGCGACGACGGCCACCTGGTGGTCACGACGTTCGAAGCGCTCGGCCAGGTTGCAGGCGCACTTGAGAGCAAGTTCGGCGAGCCGGAACAGGTCAAGGCCGTGTGGAAGCCGACGCTCACGACCCAAGTCGACGAGGAGCGGGCCGAGACGATCCTCAAGCTCATCGCAGCCCTCGAGGACGATGACGACGTGCAGGCAGTGTTCTCCAACTTCGAGGTGGACGAGGCAACTATGGCCCGACTCACCGCGGCCTAGGTGCGACGCGTCGCAACGGTTAACGAAACCCGGAAGCAGTCGAACCAATCCGAGCAGTCGCCGAAAGCCCGGCTTAATGAGCTTGCGCTAGCCTGACTCGGCTTCGTCTCGGAGCTTGCGGGAGGGTTTTCGGAATGAAACTCGGCAAAGGCACGGAGGACTTCGAGTTCTACGTGCGCAATCTGCGCCAGGCGGTCGAAACATACTCGGTCGGAGCGCAACTCAAGGGCAACGTCGTGGATACCCGTCCCATGCGCACCCTCGTGCGAAATCCCTACGCCGCAACCATCGCGGACATGGGCGTCTGCAGGTTCAGGGCGGCGGGGACGGTCGGAGGCTCGGGCCGGTAGGTTTCCGACCTCGGATCCCGCACGCCGCGATTCGACGCGCGCCTGAAGCGCACTTCCGAAGACACAGAGCGCGCCAGCTCTGACGAATTCGCCCGTGTGGCGAAGTTCAGACCATCCGCTGCCAGCAGCTGCAGGCCAAAAGCGGCGGCCTTCCAATCCGCTCGCGCTAACGCGCACGGTTTATCCCCGACTCAGTTCACGACGCAGCAGCGAACGGCGGAGCGGCGTGCTACCGCGAGCGCATGAAGGGCGCAGCGATTCGCATCATCGGCATAGATCCCGGGCTCCGGCGTACCGGGTGGGGTGTCATCGAGACCGACGGCGTGCGGCTCGTCTATGTGGCGAGCGGGCATATCATGTCGAGCAGCGACAGCGACCTCGCCTACAGGCTGCGCGAGCTGTACGAAGGGCTTGCCGAAGTGCTGGCGGCATGGCGACCGCTGGAGGCAGCCGTCGAGGAAACGTTCGTCAACGAAAACGCCCGGGCCACGCTCAAGCTCGGCCAGGCTCGCGGCATGGCCCTCCTCGCGCCTGCCATGAAAGGGCTCAGGATCGCCGAGTACCCGCCCAATCTGATCAAGAAGACGGTGGTCGGGGCCGGACATGCCGAGAAGCGCCAGATCCAGATGATGGTCTCGATGCTGCTGCCGAAGGCGAAGTTCGAATCCGCCGACGAAGCCGACGCATTGGCCATCGCAATCTGCCACGCAAACCACAGATCGAGCCCGGCGGCACGTCTCGCGGCAGCCGGGGGCGGCGGACAAACGGCAACAGCGGGGCGAAGAACTTAGGTCGGAGGAAGTAGGCAACTCAGGCTGGGCTATAGGCAATCGCATCCCTCCTCGGGTCGGCGCAGGGAAACCGGCGTCATGTTCTCTCGAGGCCCAGCCGAAGCTGCCTACTTCCTCTGCCCTCAGCTTCCTCCGCTCGGCCTTTCACGGAGGTCCACATGATCGGCAAACTCAGAGGCAAGGTGGACGCGGTCGGCGAGGCTCACGCCATCATCGACGTCAACGGCGTCGGGTACGAGGTGCAGTGCTCCGCACGAACATTGCGCGGACTGGAGCTTGGCCAAGACATCTCACTGACGATCGATACGCACGTGCGGGAGGATGCCATCAGACTGTTCGGCTTCCGCAGCGAGGTGGAGCGCGCCTGGTTCCGCATCTTGCAGCAGATCCAGGGAGTCGGCTCGAAGGTGGCGCTCAGCGTGCTGGGCACGCTCTCTCCGCACGATCTCGCCTCGGCCATCGCGCTCGGCAACTGGGGCGCGGTGGAGGCGACGCCTGGCGTCGGAAAGAAGCTTGCTCAGCGCATCGTGCTCGAACTCAAGGACAAGGCCCCGGCGCTCACGATGGCGGGGCTCAACGTACCCGTCACGAGCAAGCCCGCTGCGAACAGTGGGGTAGCGGCGAGCCTGACCCACAGCGCCGCGGCCGAGGCGATCTCTGCACTGGTCAATCTCGGGTATCCGCCGCAACAGGCGGCTGCCGCCGTCGCGACCGCGGGCGGAGAGCTCGGCGAGGATGCCGATACGGCGAAACTGATCCGACGGGGCTTGAAGGAGCTCGCCCGGCCTCTCTAGAGCCCTTGGACTCCTGGCGCGGCAACGGACCTGGGCGGGGCTTGGTGGGCGAACCGCACAGTTCTCATTGATCGCTCACGCCGCCTTCTGCGGTCGCCTGAGCATGATGACCAGCGGAACTGCTGCCGCGGACACCACCGTGAAAAGGCCGAATGTGTTGATGTAGGCGATCATGGCCGATTGGCGCGTGATCTCGCGGCTCAGGCGCTGCAGGCTCGGCGCCGTTCCGACCTCCCAGAGTCCGGTGACCCACGGCAGCTCGAGGGATCGGTTGTAAGGGCTGACGTGCTCCGACAGTTGGGCGTAGTTGATGCCCGTGTGGCGGATGACCTCGGCTACCGACAGAGAGATGAAGAAGCTGGCACCAATGTTACGGAGCAGGTGATAGAGCGACAGGGCTTCGGGCATCTTCTCGCGTGGGATGCCGTCGAAGGACACCAGCGTCAGCGCGACGACGAGAATGCCACTCGACAAGCCCTGCACCATACCGTTCAGCTCGAGCTGCCAAGCCGATACGTTGACGTCCATCTGCATCAGGCCATAGCCCGCCAGCGCCTGCAGAAGAAATCCGATCGCAATCGTGGCGCGCGGATCGAGGCGCGACATGAAGATCACCGCAAAGAAGCCGACGAGTCCGCCCACACCGCGCGAGCCGATCACCTGCCCGACGAGCGCATCGGGAAAACCGAGGTGAACGCGCATCAAGGTCGGCAAGAGCACCATCGGCGTGAAATTCAGCATGCCGAATGCGGTGATCAGCAGGATGCCGAAGAGATAATTGCGATTGAGGAGCAGGCGCAGATCGAGGAACGGTCGCGAGACCGTCAGGCTGTGGGCGATGAACAGGTAGAGTGTGAGCAGGCTGACCGCCAACGACAGCTGGATCTCAACAGACTGGAACCAGTCGAGGCGCTGCCCCCGCGCCAGCATCCACTGAAAGGCACCGATCGATACGGAGAGAAGCAGGAAACCAGTCCAGCTCAAATAAAGGGGGCCCTTCTTCCCGTCGCGCGGAAGGGAGGCCGATAGGCCAAGCATGGCCACGGTACCGACCGGGAAAAGGACGTAAAAGGCCCAGCGCCAGGTGGCCAGCTCGGCCAGGTAACCGCCGAGAGCGGGGCCGATGATCGGCCCAAGCGTAACACCCATGCCGTACATGCCGAGCACCATGCGGTGCTGCCGCGGAGGAAAGACATCAAGCAGGATCGTTTGCACGAGGGGTACGCTCGGCGCGCCTGCCGCCCCCTGCACGATGCGCCAAAGCACCAGTTCCTCGGTGGAGGAGGCCTGACCACATAGGATCATGCTGACGGCGAAAATGGCTGTCGACCAGATCATCACCGTCGAGCGGCCGAATCGGGCGACCAACCAGCCGGTCATCGGCATGGCGATGGCCGTTGCGAGGATGTTGAAGGTCACCGACCAGGAGATCTCGTCGGGGGTCGCCGAGAACGAGCCCTGCATCTGCGGCAGGACCGTGGAGGCAACCAGGATCGAGGTGAAGTAGAGGGCAACGGTCAACACGCACGAGAACAAGATGAGATAGCGGCGACCGACGCCGATCTCCTCGTGTATCTCCGGCCGCAAAGACATTTCACCTCACTGCATAGAGCCTACCGTCGCAATCACCAACTCAGCCTCGCACGTCCACATTGGATTCGAGCGGCGTTCGCAAGCGGAGGATCTCTGCGTCGGCCGCAACGCGTCGAAGCCGCTGAAACTGCGGGCGTTGCGGCTCCCAGAAGCCGCGATATGCCAGCCCGGTTCGGCCTGAAGGCGCCGAAATCCAATCCGCCGCCACCTGTGACCACGGCGATCTCATAACCGCTCCCCCGGCCTGCAGCGGGCCTGCGCCGACGGACACTCCCAACTTGCTTTGCCCGGGAATTCCGGATGCCTCATACGACGAGAACGATCTTGCCGATGTGCTGGCTCGTCTCCATGCGCCGGTGGGCGTCGGCCGCGGCGGCGAACGGAAACTCGGAATCGACGACGACCTTGAGGCGGCCGGCGTCGATCAATGGCCAGACGCGGGCCTCGATGTCGCGCGCGAAGCGGGCCTTCACGTCGCGCGTGCGGGGGCGAAGGGTCGAGCCGGTCAAGGTGACGCGCTTCATCATCAGGCGGGCGACATTGATCTTCGCCTCGGCGCCGCCAAGGGCCGCGATCTGGACGATGCGGCCATCCTCGGCGGCAGCGACGATGTTCTTCTCCGTGTAGTCGCCACCGACCATGTCGAGAACCACGTCGACGCCGCGCCCACCGGTCGCCTCGCGGACCTCCTTCACGAAGTCCTGGGTGCGGTAGTCGATCGCGACATCGGCACCGAGGCTCTTGCAGAAGGCTACCTTGTCGGCGCTACCGGCGGTGGCAATGACGCGGGCGCCGAAGCCCTTGGCCATCTGGATCGCGGTGGTGCCGATGCCGCTCGTGCCGCCATGGACGAGGAACCACTCGCCGGGAGCGAGCCGCCCGCGCTCGAAGACATTGTTCCAGACCGTGAAGACCGTTTCGGGCAAGCCTGCCGCCTCGACCATGGTGATCCCGGAAGGGACGGGAAGGACCTGGACGTCCTCCGCGACGCAGTAGGGGGCGTAGCCGCCGCCATTGACGAGTGCACAAACCTTGTCGCCAGGGCGCCAGCGCGTGACCTTGTCTCCGACTTCCGCGACCTCTCCGGCAATCTCGAGGCCGGGCAAGGGGGAATGTCCGGGGGGCGGCGGGTAGGCGCCCATGCGCTGTTGCACATCCGGCCGGTTGACGCCGGCGGCCGCAACCTTGACCAGGATCTGGCCCGATCCGGGCCTGGGGACCGGAACCTCACGCGGTACCAGCACCTCCGGGCCGCCCTTTCCGTCGATGGCGACGGCGGTCATGGTCGTTGGAAGCGCAGTCATGGGCATGCTCCAGCTTGGGCGCGCGCAGGCCAGAGGCCGAGCGCGCGGCGGCGTTTCTGCTTGTGTGCCCTGCGGCGCGGCTTGAGACAAGCGGAGCGGCGTGCTTTCCTCGGGCAGCCAACCCGATCGCGGAGGCTCGGATGGACTGGGACGAAGCACAGGCGAAACAGCAGCGCGCGATCACGGTCGGCGAGCCGCTCGCGCGATTGTCGGTCGGAGAGCTCGAAGCCCGCGTGGCGGCGCTCGAGCAGGAGATCGTGCGCATCAAGGCCGAGATCGCCGCGAAGAAGGCGCACACGGCGGCGGCAAGCGCTCTGTTCAAGAATTCATGAGCACGCCGGTGCCCGGCGCGAGCCCTGTTCCGCGCTGGCAAAGCTTAAGCCGGTGCTGGCAACGATCCGTTTGCCATTAAGTGCGCGTTTACCTTGCAGGCGTAGGGTGGTGCTCATCCAGACTTCCTGGATTCGAGTGGCTCCTGACCACTCTGTTTGACGCCTCCCTGTTTGACTTCACGAGCCGCCTCCGGGCGGCTCTATTTTTTCCGATGCCTCAGAAATCCCGTATTCGGAGTGCTCATTTCGAGACAGCTCCTTAACCCCTCTCGGCGATCCTCCCCTTCACAGGAGCGTCGAGGACGAGTAATCCAATCGGTGCCCCGTTCGGGCCATGGTCAAGGTGTGAGGTGAGCAGTGGGTAGCGTGGGAACGGGGATTGGCGAGACAATCTGCTTCGCGGAGAGATTTGCGTCCTCGCAGCAGTTCGATCAGGTGTTCCGCGAGGGCATGTCGCTTGTCGAGGCGACCGCCAACTATCTTGAAGGCCAGGGTCGGCGCGATGCCAAGGCCGTCGGAGCAACGGCGAGCGTGCTTTACGCTTCGGAGAGCATGCGGTTAACGACGCGGCTTCTGGAGCTGGCCTCCTGGCTGGTGATCCGGCGGGCGCTCAAAGCCGGCGAGATCACACTCGAGGAGGCGCAGGTCAAGCGGCGGCGTCTCAAGCTCACGGCCATCGGTCGGCCCGAGCACGTGAGGGAATTCGCAAGCCTTCCAGACAAGCTGAAGGAGCTGATCTCCGCGAGCTTCGCGCTGCACGACCGGATCGTGCTTCTGGACCGCGCTCTCGAGCGGCCGGAACCGGTGGTCAGCGACATCGTGCCGAACCCCGTCGCCGAGCAGGTGGATCGCCTTTCGGCGGCTTTTGCCGCTCCAAGGCGCGTGGCCAGCGGCTGAGCCAAGGCTCGCTGGGCATCCGTCGACGGGCGCCAGCCGTGACATAAATGCGAAGGCCGCACCGGACCCCGGGGCGGCCTTCATCATGTCTGCGGAGGGCGTCGCGCGGCGACGGATCAGAAGAGCCCTTCGAACTTCTTCTTGAAGCGCGAGACGCGACCGCCGCGGTCCATCACCTGCTGGTTGCCACCGGTCCACGCGGGATGCGTGCGGGGATCGATGTCGAGGGTGATGACGTCGCCTTCCTTGCCGAAGGTCGAGTAGGTCTGGAACTCGGTGCCGTCCGTCATCACGACCTTGACCATGTGGTAGTCGGGATGAAAATCCTCAGTGGTCTTCATGGGGCTCGCCCTTTCCTGGTGGCTCGCGGCCGGACGCGTCGACGAGCGGTGGCGCCACCGGCCGGACGGGCATCCATGTGGAAAGTGGCGTTCATAGCCGAAGTGCCGGTCGCGGACAAGGGCGCCCGTCACGTTAACGGCCGCGCGAGGTAGCCAATCTTGGTGCGCTGCGGTAAGAGCCTGTCCGGACAAGGGGCGCCAAGGAGAGAGGCCGATGCACAGCACGCGAGACACGGGCCAGGGTAACGCCGCGACCGACGCCGAGTTCAGGGGCAACGGCGACGCCTTGACCGACCTCGAGGTGCGCGACCATCCCCGCTCGATACGCTATCTCTACGAGCAACACCCAGTCGGCGCCGAGACCATCGAAGTGGCGCCCGGCATCCTTTGGGCCCGGATCCCCCTCCCCTTTCGGCTGAACCACGTCAATGTCTGGCTGATGCGTGAGCACGACGGCTGGACGATCGTCGACACGGGCACTTCGGACGACCAGGCACGGGCTGTCTGGGACCAACTGCTCGCCGGGCCGCTTTCGGGGGCACCGATCGTACGCCTCGTAGCGACGCACGGTCACACGGATCATGTGGGTCTCGCCGGATGGCTGTTCGACCGCTCCGGGGGCGTGCCTTATCACATCACGCTCACCGAATGGCTCTCCGCCCAGCTCCGCGTCGAGGAGGCCAAGTCGCCACTCGGGCCGTGCGCCATCCAGTTTCTCGAACAGCACGGGTGCGACCCGGACACCATCGCCTCGTTCGGCGAGGAGCGGATCCGCACGCGGACGTACATGGGGGCGCTGCCGGAGGAATTCATTCAATTGCGCGACGGGGCCACGGTACGGTTCGGCGGGCGCAAATGGGAGGTGATGATCTGCGGCGGCCATGCCGCAGCGCATGCCTCGTTCTGGTGTGCGGAGGAAAAGATCCTCATCGCGGGGGATCAGGTGCTGTCGAAGATCTCGCCAATGATCGGCGTGTTCCCGCAGGAACCGGAGGCCAACCCGCTTGCGGAATACCTCGCATCGCTCGATCGGTTTCGCCACCTTCCCGCCGACGCGCTGGTGCTCCCCTCGCACGGATTGCCGTTCCATGGATTGCGCGTCCGCGTCGAGGAACTCGCCTATCACCACGAGGTACGGCTGACGACGCTGCTCGGCCTGATGGCGGCACCATCGACCACCATGGCGCTGGCGCGCGGCCTCTTCCCGAAGCCCGTTGCCGAGGGCCAGGGGCGCCACGCGTTCGCCGAGACGCTGGCGCATGCGCATTACCTGCTCGAGACGGGTAGTGCCGAGCGCCACAGGGACGTGGGCGGGCTACTCACCTTCCGGCGCCGCTGAGGGGAGCCAAGGGCGGAGTCGCTTCTCGCAGAGCGTTCCGCCCGAGCCGAAAACTCCCCGTCAAGCTGCCTCGCGGCCCAGCGCCTCGACCTCGTCGAGCCACTCGCGGCGCTTCTCGGCGCTCACGGTCTCGATCATCCCGAAGAGCGACGAGCGCACAGGCGAGACGCCCATGAACTCGAGGACGTTGCGCTTCAGGGCCTGGAGCGCGTGGGCACCGTACCACCAACGATAGACGATGCCGGGCATTCCCATCGTCATGATCACCCGCGCGGATTTTCCCCTCAGGAGCTGGACGAACTTGCCGGCGCGATGCGGCTCGATCAAATCCGGCTGTAGAAGCCGCTCGAAGAAGCCCTTCAAGAGAGCCGGCATGGCGCCGAGCCAAAGCGGGAAGACGATGACGAGGTGGTCGGCCGCCATGATGGCACGATGGGCATCGGCAAGGTCGGGCTCCAGGGGCTGGGCCCTGACATAGGCCTCTCGCAGGATGGGATCGAACGTCATCCGAGCGGTCTTCAGGACCTCGACCTGATGGCCGGCCGAGCGGGCGCCGGTTGCATAAGCCTCTGCCAGCGCATCGCAATACGTGCCTTGGCGAGGGTGGCCTACGATGACCGCAATCCGTGACATGTGTGCCTCCACGCCATTGGAGCCTCGTCAGGCTTGCTGTGCCACAAGAGCCGGAGCGCTCCATTGATCCTCGGCAAGGGACCAGGACAGCATGGCAAAGAGCGGAAGCTGCGCGCTTTTCAGGCAATACAGCTTTTAGGGGAACATCGCGGAAGCATAGAAATCCGACTTGTTAACTCGGCCGCGCCATGCTGCAATGCAGCAACTTTATGACAACCGACTCGCGCGGGGTCGACATGCAGTACTATGCCTACGAAGCGGCACATGCCATGGCGATGCCGCTGCGCTTAGCGGCCAAGAGCGTGAAGCGGACGCTGGACCTGCCGTTCAATCCGTTCGGGCATACATACGTCGGCAAGAACATTTCGGCCGCCTGCGAACTGTTCGACATGGTCACGCGGCGCTACGGCAAGCCGGAGTTCGGCATCAGCGAGACGCGCGTCCACGGCTTCCCCGTGCCGGTGACCGAAGAGGTGGTTCTCGAGAAGACGTTCTGCGATTTGCTGCATTTCAATCGGGACGAGAAGGTTATCGGCAAGCGGTACGACCCCAAGGTGCTTCTGATCGCGCCGATGTCGGGCCATTACGCGACGCTGCTTCGTGGCACCGTCGATGCCATGATCCAGGAACACAACGTCTACATCACGGACTGGAAGGACGCGCGCGACGTGCCGCTCGCGCTTGGCAGCTTCGATCTCGACGACTTCATCGACTACATCATCGAGTTCGTCGAGTTCCTCGGCCCCAACACGCACGTCATCGCGGTGTGCCAGCCCTCGGTGCCCGCGCTTGCCGCGACCGCCGTGATGGCCCAGCGTGACAGCCCATGCCAGCCCGCCTCGCTTACATTGATGGGCGGCCCGATCGATACGCGGCGCAATCCGACTGCCGTCAATGAGCTGGCGCGCAAGCGCCCCATCGAATGGTTCCAGCGCAACGTCATCAACTTCGTGCCGTTTCCGAATGCCGGCATGATGCGGAAAGTGTACCCCGGGTTCATCCAGCTGACGGGGTTCATGACCATGAACCTCGACCGGCACACGACCGCGCACGTCGAGCTCTTTCGTAACCTGGTGAAGGGCGACTGCGATTCGGTGGAGGCTCACTCTCGCTTCTACGACGAGTACCTCGCGGTCATGGACCTTACTGCGGAGTTCTATCTGCAGACGGTCGAGACCGTCTTCCAGAAGCACGACCTACCTGACAAGCGGATGCGCCACCGCGGCGAAATCGTCGACTGCTCGGCGATCCGCAAGACAGCACTGCTCACCATCGAGGGCGAGCGCGACGACATCTGCGGTCTCGGCCAGACGGATGCGGCGCACGACCTTTGCCCGAACGTCGCGATCGATGAGCGTTATCATTACGTCCAGCCCGGGGTCGGGCATTACGGCGTCTTCAACGGCACGCGCTGGCGCACCGAGATCCAGCCGCGCATCCGGGAGATGATCCGGACGATCCAGTTCAAGCGCCAGATGGGCGAGACCAGCCTCAAGTTCGCACTGCCCTACAGAAAGCTGATCGACAAGCGCGAGGAAGAGATTCCGTGGGACACGAACGGCGTCTCGACAGCCGCTGACGGCTCGACCGACACGGCGGCCGAGTAGGTGCGGGACTGCTGCCGACGAACAGCGGACCTGCCTCAACTCGTCGGCTACGGGGATGGGGGCTTGTCACCCTTCTGGAGATGGCGGCCAGTATCCAGAAGCTCGCTCACATACTCCTCGTACGTGACTCCGGCCGCCTCGGCGCGGGCGACGCGGAAGCGCAAAATCGACATCGAAGGGTTCTTCCACGCCTGTGCGTGCGCTTTGCGCCAGCGGTAGCGCACGAAGGCGTCGTTGACAGGCTCCTCCAGCGGCGGGCCGTTGTTATGCCCGATCCCGGCGGTGGGAGCCTCTGCCAGCCCCCAAGCAATAATCTCCGGCGGACGCCGGCCGCGAAACCAGGGTGCACGCGGTCCCCTCACGAGCCGGCTGACCTCGACCCTGTCGCCCATTGCAGCTTCTCCGGTGCACCGGACACTTCCGACCGACACGAACGCCCGAAACTCGAGCTGGCCGGAAACGAGGGCTGCAAGCAAGCCAGTTTTCCAGGCATCTTGCCCAATTCGCAGTCATGGTGCGCGGACCCTGTTGTTCAACTGTGGAATGCCGTCCGGACCAGGCTCGGCAAGGGCCAGAATACGGGCTCGCAGGCGGGCTCCCGACAGGTCCAGCTCGGCCGAGAGCACGCGTGCCGCGAGGGCTGCCACAAGAGCAGCAGCCTCGTCGTCGGGTTGGGAAGCAGGCGCGAGGCTGCCTGGCCCCTCTCCTTGCACGCGGACCATTGCGACGTCCGCTGGAGTGCGGCTGGCGACGGCAGCGACGACAAGCAGTCCGGTCGGATCCACCGCGGGCACTGTTCTTCTCGGGCTGGCCACGATGCGAGCCGGCACAACGAGCAGCAACCGGGGCAAGTGGCGTGCCGCTTGGGCGAGATGAGCGTCCTCGAGCGGTTGGCCCGGGTCGGCCGCGAGCAACACCACGCGCGCAGGCATCTCGTCCAGGAGCTGAAGCGCGCGAGCGATGATGCCTGGCGCCCCGGCCGGCACGCGGATGGGCAAGAGCCGCGCGGGAGAGCCTGCGAGCAGCAGGGCCGCGAGCGGATCGAAACCGCCTGCAGCGACATAGGGTCGGCGGTCGTTGTCGACGAAATCCCAGCCGATGAGCTCGCCTTCGCCGTCGCGCGCGAGCCTCGCGGCGAAATTCCCCCGTCTGTAGTCGAGGCCGGCACCGACGACAGCGATCGCAACGCCCCCCGGGTCGCGGCCCGGAGGGACCGGCGGATCAGCGGCGCGGGCAGCGGTGGTGAGGGCCAACAGGACAACTACGAGCAAGGCCATCCGGGCGGGGGCTCGGCTCACGGCACGATTCTCCGACCGTCGTCCGCCGGGCGCCCCACGCCCATGATCTCGCGCTCGATAAGGTCGGCGAGGCCGCCGATATCGTCGAGGGCGTAAAGCGGCCGGCCGGCCGCATCGGCGTCGTGGTCGGCGGCGACGGCAATGACGTGAGGGTCGGTCAGGGCGAGCGGCGCCTGGGCCGCGGGCTGCAGCCGTCGAGCCTCGATCTTCGGCACGGACGCGGCCTTGTAGCCCTCGACGACGATCAGATCGCAGGGATCGAGCATCGCGGCAATGTCGGCCAGGCACGGTTCCGGCTCGCCGCCGAGCTCCTTGATCATCGCGACACGCTCTGCTGATACGACAGCCACCTGCCGCGCGCCAGCACGGCGATGACGGGCACTATCGGTTTCACCATCATCGATCTGGAATGCATGATGCGCATGCTTAACGGTCGCTATGCGGTGGCCGCGGGATGACAGCTCGGCAACGAGGCGGACAACGAGGGTGGTCTTGCCCGAGTTCTTCCAGCCGACAATGGCGATGACAGGGGTGCCGCCTCGGCCCGTGATGCGCTTCATGGGCCCATCAGCTCCAAGAGCCGCTGTGCCTCGTCCAGCTCGGCCGGCGTGTTGGCGTTGAAAAAGGGATCGATGCTCTCGCCATTCGCGGTGCGCATGGGAAAATCGACGGGCACGGTGCCGTGGCGATCGGTCCAGGCCAGAACCTTGCGCGTGCCGGCCGACAGTGCCGCCTCGAGATCATCAGCGAGATCGACGGGCCAGAGGCCGATCACGGGATGCAACCCGCCTGCTGATCGGGCAAGTGCGATACGACCGCGACTGGCGGCAAGCGCTGCGGCGAGAGTGGAGACGAGATCGGCGGGGATGAACGGCGCATCGGCGGATGCCGACAACAGATGCGTGGCGGTGGGTGCGTTGGCGCGCGCCCATCGCATGCCTGCCAGCACACCGGCGAGGGGACCGACAAAGCCCGCGACCGTGTCCGCCACGACCGGCAGGCCAAGCGCGGCGAAGCGGACCGGATCTCCATTGGCGTTCAGGACCAGCGCGCCGACCTGGGGTGCAACGCAGGCGACGACGCGATCGATCATCGTAGCGCCGCCCAGGTCGGCCAGCGCTTTGTCGCCACCGCCCATGCGGCGTGAAAGGCCGCCCGCCAGGATGACGCCGACAATGTCGTCTCGCTGCAGAGTCTTCATGTAACTGACTTAGGGGAGCGCGGGCGCCAAGCCAAGCGGAGCGCTGCGATTCGACTGCAGTTATGGAGGCGACATGCCCGCGGATGTTGGGCCTCGGATCCCGGCCGCCTTCTCGTCGACGGCGGGCAAAGCACATCTCGGCCACGACGAAACGGATCGACAGAGGATCGTCACTCATGCAGGATTCGAGGCTCGCACCAGTTGGCTAGATGGGCGACCGGCGAACTGGGCGCTGGCTCGGCGGGCAGAGATGGGGACAAGCCATGCAGTTCTTTACGGGACTTAATCCCTGGTCGGTGCTTCTTGCCGCGGCTGCCAGCTTCATATTCGGAGGCATCTGGTACGGCGCCCTGTCCAAACCGTGGATGGATGCTGCGGGGCTTACGGAAGACCAGGTCAGAGGGCCTTCGGGTCCTTCTCCCAAACCATTCGTGATTACTTTCGTGGCGCAGATCATCATGGCCTGGATGCTGGCAGGCGTCATTCTGCATCTGGCCCGGTCGGGCATCGCCGCAAACGTGCGTCACGGTCTCATTTCCGGGTTCTTCATCTGGCTCGGCTTCATTGCGACGACGCTCGTCGTCAATCACCAGTTCCAGATGCAAAAGACGACCCTCACGCTGATCGACAGCGGGCACTGGCTCGGCGTGATGCTGATCCAGGGGGCAATCCTGGGATGGCTCTCGATTGCCTGAGCCGACAGCGCAAGAGACCGACGCCTTGTCGCAGCACATTCTTGATATCGGTCAACGCTCTCGCGCACTGAATGGGCTCTAAGTCGGGCCAACAATCAGACTGCGATCATGAGCCAATGCTAGACGAGAAAACGGCCCCTGTGGGTCAGCCTGCCGCGAAGCGCGCAACAAGCAACGTCAACCGCGAGCGCGTTCTCGCCATCCGGCACTTCACGGACAAACTCTTCAGCTTCCGGACCACGCGCTCGCCCGCCTTCAGGTTCGAAAGCGGGCAATTCGTGATGATCGGGCTCGAGGTCGATGGACGGCCGCTGATGCGTGCCTACTCCATGGCGAGCGCCAACTACGACGAGCATCTCGACTTCTTCTCGATCAAGGTGCCCGACGGACCATTGACGTCGCGGCTGCAGCACATCCAGCCCGGCGACGAGTTGCTGGTCGGAAGCAAACCGACCGGGACGCTGCTGCTCGGCAACCTGCTGCCGGGCAAGAGACTCTATCTTCTGGCCACTGGAACGGGTTTCGCGCCATTCGCCAGCATTCTGCGCGATCCGGAGACCTGGGAGCGGTTCGAGACGGTGATCGCTGTCGAGGGATGCCGCGAGGCGGCCGAGCTCGCCTTTGCCACCGATACGGTGCTCGACGTCAGGCAGCACGAGTATCTGGGCGAGATGGCCTCGGAGAAGCTCCTCTACTATGCCACGGTGACGCGCGAGGCCTACCATCACATCGGGCGCATCACGGATCTCATTCGCTCGGGCCAGATGATGCGCGACCTCGAGATGCCGGCCCTCGACGCAGCGCACGACCGCGTCATGATCTGCGGCAACCCGGGCATGCTGACCGAACTCAAGGACATGCTCGGCGAGCGCGGCTTTGCGGAAGGCTCCAGCGGGAAACCCGGCGCCTTCGTGATCGAGCGGGCGTTCGTCGATCGCTGAAAAGTCTTAAAATGGTGGCGCTGGAGGACGGCAGAAGTACGCTCCAGCCGGCCAGCTTATCACGCAACAGACCTTCCGGTCCGGTCAACTGGCGATTGCGCGCGGCCCTCCCCGGCCGCTAATTAATAGCAAAAGCCAGCCTCCGGGAGGATTCACCATGTCCGACAAAGTCTATGCGGTCCCAGCCGAGTGGGCGGCACGCGCCTGGGTCGACGAGCAGAAGTACCAGGCGATGTACAAGCGCTCGGTCGAGGACCCTGAAGGCTTCTGGGGCGAGATGGGCCGCAGGGTCGACTGGATCAAGCCCTATACCAAAGTGAAGAACACAACCTACGCGCCGGGCGCCGTCTCGATCAGATGGTATGAGGACGGCACGCTCAATGTGTGCGCGAACTGCGTCGACCGCCACCTCGCGAAGCGCGGCGACCAGGTGGCCATCATCTGGGAGGGCGACGACCCGACCCGCGACGAGCAGATCACCTACAAGCAACTGCACGATAAGGTCTCGCGGCTCGCCAACGTCCTGAAGGCCAATGGAGTCAAAAAGGGCGACCGGGTCACCATCTACCTGCCGATGATCCCCGAGGCGACATACGCCATGCTAGCGTGCGCGCGCATCGGCGCCGTGCATTCCGTGGTGTTCGGGGGGTTCTCGCCGGAAAGCCTCGCCAACCGCATCGACGACGCGCAATCGAGCTTCGTCATCACATCGGACGAAGGCATCCGGGGCGGCCGGCCCATTCCGCTCAAGAAGAACACGGACGAGGCGCTGAGACTTTGCGCCAAGCCTGCGGCCAAGGTGCTGGTGGTGCGCCATACAGGCAGCGACGTGCCGATGACGGCGGGCCGCGACATCTGGCTTCACGACGAGCTGGGCAAGGTCTCGGGCGACTGCCCGCCGGAGCCCATGAATGCCGAGGATCCGCTGTTCATCCTCTACACGTCGGGCTCCACCGGCAAACCGAAGGGCGTGTTGCACACGTCGGGCGGATATCTCGTCTATGCGTCCATGACGCACCAGTACGTGTTCGACTATCACGACGGCGACATCTATTGGTGCACGGCGGACGTGGGCTGGGTGACGGGCCACAGCTACATCGTGTACGGCCCGCTCTCGAACGGCGCGACGACACTCATGTTCGAGGGCGTGCCCAACTACCCCACGGCCTCGCGCTTCTGGCACGTGGTCGACAAGTGGAAGGTCAATATCTTCTACACGGCGCCGACCGCGATCCGCGCGCTGATGGGGGCTGGCGACGACTTCGTGAAACGGACCAGCCGGGCCTCGCTGCGGCTGCTTGGCTCGGTCGGTGAGCCGATCAATCCGGAAGCCTGGGAGTGGTACCACCGCGTCGTCGGAGATGAGCGCTGCCCCATCGTCGATACCTGGTGGCAGACCGAGACGGGCGGCATCCTGATCACGCCGTTGCCGGGCGCAACCAAGACCAAGCCTGGCTCGGCGACCCGCCCCTTCTTCGGCATCAAGCCGGCCCTGGTCGACGACAAGGGCAACACGCTCGAAGGTGCTGCGACGGGCAACCTCGTCATCACCGACAGCTGGCCGGGACAGATGCGCACGGTCTACGGCGACCACAAGCGCTTCATGGAGACGTACTTCTCGGCCTACAAGAACCTCTACTTCACCGGCGACGGCTGCCGGCGGGACGAGGACGGCTACTACTGGATCACCGGCCGCGTCGACGACGTGATCAACGTCTCGGGGCATCGCCTGGGTACGGCCGAGGTCGAGAGCGCGCTGGTTGCGCACCCGAAGGTCGCCGAGGCGGCCGTGGTGGGGGCTCCGCACGACCTCAAGGGCCAGGGCATCTACTGCTACGTGACGCTCAACGCGGGCGAGAAGGGCACGGACGAGCTCAAGAAGGAGCTCGTCGCGGAGGTCAGAAAACATATCGGTCCGACGGCCTCGCCGGACTGGATCCAGTTCTCGCCGGGCCTGCCGAAGACGCGTTCCGGCAAGATCATGCGGCGCATCCTGAGAAAGATCGCGGAGGACGATTTCTCAAACCTCGGCGATACGTCGACGCTCGCCGATCCGGCGGTGGTGACGGATCTGGTTGATCACCGGCAGAACAGGAAGCCGGGGACGTGAGGCTTTCCTGAGCGGACGCGATCGAGGCGGCGGCAGGACGTGCCGCCGCATTCTGCCAATGCGAAAAGGCTAGCGGGCGCGCCAACTGTCAGCGGCGCGCCTTCGCCGCCGCTGGCTCGCCGACGCGCTCCAAGGCCTCGAGGCGCGGCGGCTCGGGGAGCCAATTGGATGGCTTGGCGCCAATCTTGCGGCCGACGTCGAACAAGTGGCGCATCTCGGCGGGGCGGAAGCGCAGCGGATCGTCGATGTCCTTGGCGTGGTCCGGCACGTGCAGGATGCGGAACTGGCTCTGCGCCTGACGCGTGGTCACGTAGGCCTGATAGATGGTCTTGTAGGTGAGCCCGCGCATCAGCTCATTGATCGAGCGGCGCGAGATGCCCATCACGGTGGCAGGAACCGGCACGACGGCGTCGGTCTTGAGGGCCAGCTTGCCGTTGACGAGCACGTAGACCATCTTCTTGCGCTGCTTTCCTTCCACCATGAACGACCTGAGCAGGATCGGGGCCTTGACGCCGCCGTCGACGTGCATGCGCGGGCGGCCACGCTGATCACTATTGCGGACGTAAACCGGCTTGAAGAAGCCGGGAAAGGCCGCGGATGCCACGAGCACGTCGCGATATGTCTCGGTGCGGGTCGGATGTCGGCTGGCTGCGATACCGCCCATGTCCCAGACCACGACAAGACCCGAATCGAGATCCGTCGTCGCGACGTAGAGGCGGCGCCCGCGCTCGTGCTCAGCTGCCACGGCATCCAGCAGACGGGGCGTCACCACCTTCTCGACCATGCGACGGAACGGCGTCGTGTCGTAGAGGCTATCCTGGAAAAGACCGAGAACGCCGTTGGCCTCGTAGATCTGCTCCGCCGTGACGCGCGTGTAGAAGCGCTCGAGCTCAGCATCCCAGCCGGAGCCCAGAAAGGCAAAAGTGGCGATGAGGGCGCCGGTCGAGACCCCGGTCACGATATTGAAAAGGGGGCGCTGGCCGCTCTCGCTCCAACCCTTCAGCACGCCCGCGCCAAATGCACCGTCCGAGCCGCCACCGGAAATCACAAGGACATTCAAGTCTTTGGTTTCGGAGGCGGGGGATACCTGGTGTCCTGCGATCGTTGCGCCGGGGGGTGGCTCGAGCGGTTTGCTTTCGGCATTGAAGAGCGGGATTGAGCCGAACGTCGTGGAGGCGGCAACGTCGCTCGCATCGGGGCGCAGCGACGCGCCGCAGGCCGCCAGGAACACAGCGATCAGAACGCCGAAAAATGCTGATGTGGAACGCATTCGCAAGGACGCCCGCAATCCGAAGATCTTATGTCGAGGTGTCACATTGAGCCGTAGATTGGCAAGAGCTACCGAACGTCCGGTGCAATCGTCAGTGCTTGCGACTGTGGACATTCCGCAACGGCGGCACGTGCGAATTGCGCCACGGCATCAGAGTTCCTAGGACTCGGAGCGGGCGGATCACGCTCGAATTGAAGCCAGCGAGGTGCGAGATGGAGCGCGATGTGTCTCCCACGCGCTGCCCATGGGTCGGCATCGCCGATGCCGAGTACCAGCGCTATCATGACGAGGAATGGGGCGTCCCGCATGCGGACGACCGGCGGCTGTTCGAGAAGCTGGTGCTGGAGGGGTTCCAGTCCGGCCTTTCGTGGCTCACGATCCTGAAGAAGCGGCCGGCCTTCCGCGCCGCGTTCCACGATTTCGACGCGGAACGGATCTCGCGCTTCACGGAGAGGGACAAGGCGCGGCTGATGTCGGACTCGGGCATCGTGAGGAACCGCCTCAAGATCGAGGCCACGATAGACAATGCCCGCGCCTATCTCGCGCTCAGGGAACGCACCTCACTCGGCGCGTTCCTCTGGGATTTTCTCGACGGCCGACCGATCGTTCACGAGCGCCTGTCGATCGCCGAAGTCCCCCCGGAAACGGCTCTCTCAAAGGCGATCTCAAAAGCTCTGAAGAAAGAAGGCTTCCGCTTCGTCGGTCCGACGACCATCTACGCCTTCATGCAGTCGACCGGGTTCGTCAACGACCATCTCGTCAGTTGCCACAGGCATGCACCTTGCGCGGCCTTGCAGCGCGCGTTCATCGGCCCGTCGTCATGACCCGCAGCACGCACACCGAACGCCCGCGTGCCTGGCAACGGATGCTCTCGGGGCGCCGGCTCGATCTCCTGGATCCGAAGCCCGAGGACGTCGAGATCGAGGACATTGCGCACGGCCTCGCCCGCGTGGCGCGCTGGAATGGCCAGACGCGGGGTTCGCACGCACTCTCGGTGGCTCAGCACTGCGTGATCGTCACCGACATTCTGGCGGCGCTCGGCCCCGATCTCGGCCGCGAGGGCGAGCTTGCGGCGCTGCTGCATGATTCGCCGGAATACGTCATCGGAGACCTGATCAGCCCGTTCAAGGCGGCCATAGGCCTCGACTACAAGGCGTTCGAGGAAAAATTGTTGGCGGCCATTCATGTTCGGTTCAGTTTGCCGCACCCAATATCGTTAACGCTCCGCACTGCGATCAAGCATGCGGATCGGATCGCGGCGTTTTACGAGGCGACACGCCTCGCGGGCTTCAGCGAACGCGAAGGTGAACGCTATTTCGGGCCGGTAGAATGCCTGCCCGAGGCACTTGCCAGGGCGCTGGATGCCCTTGAACCGATGAGCGTCGCCGAAGCACAAGGCGCCTTCATCGATCGGTATACTTCTCTTAGGGCACGTTGATTCAGTTGGCGAAATCGTGGCTGAACTGGGGCGTGCCGTTGCAATCAGGCCACGATCCTTCCTGAAAAGCGCCGAAATCGACAGGGACTTTCCGTGCAGGAGAGAGCCCATGCAAGATGACGTGACACGGGG